>NZ_NPKJ01000044.1 GCF_002284575.1 Mesorhizobium temperatum | reverse complement strand
CTTTTGTGGCTTCTCCTCGCCGCCTCTCAAAGTCAGCCGAAAGAACTCAAAGCCTGATCCCTCCCATTGTTCACGGCCGACGACGCAGCGAAGGGCTGAAAAGAGGCAAATGGCGACCTCAGCGTCTTGACCAACGATGTCTGCTCTGAAGGAAAAGACGAGCAGATCTCAACGTCTACTATGCGGCGCTAACCTGCCGCTCCGCTCCCCCAAGGGCCATGGAAAGCGCCCGGCCCGTCGATGCGTTCGAAGCCGTGCGCGCCGAAGAAATCGCGTTGCGCCTGGATCAGGTTCGAGGTGCCGCGGCCTTGGCGGTAGCTATCGAAATAGGCGAGTGCCGAAGACAGTGCTGGTACCGGTGAGCCGACTTCCGACGCCCTTGCCACGATGCGCCGGAGCGACGGGTGCGCCTCCTGCATCATCGCGATGAAAGCCGGTGCCATCAAAAGATTGGTGGCCGCCCCGCCGGTGCCGAAGGCTTCCGCCATCGTGTCCAGCAATTGTGAGCGGATGATGCAGCCTGCCCGCCATATCTTGGCGATGGTCGGCATCGGCAGGTTCCAGTTGAATTCCTTCGATGCGCCGCTCATCACCGCGAAGCCTTGCGCATAGGCTGATATCTTGCCGGCGAACAGCGCCAGTTCGAGATCGTTGAGAAGCGCGTCCTTGTCTCCAGAAATCTTGGTCACGCCGCCATCGCCATAGGCCTTTTCGGCGGCCAGGCGCTCGTCCTTGATCGACGACAGCACGCGCGCCGCCACCGCGGCCTCGATCGCGGTGGCCGGAATGCCGAGCTGCTGCGCCTCGATGACCGACCACTTGCCGGTGCCCTTCTGGCCGGCGCGGTCGAGGATGATGTCGACCATCGGCTTGCCCGTCTTCGGATCGTCGGCGGCCAGCACCCTTGCGGTGATCTCGATCAGATAGGAGTTGAGCCGACCCTTGTTCCAGCCGGCAAACACTTGTGCGATCTCCTTCGGCTCCATGCTTAAGCCGTCGCGCAAAATGCCGTAGATCTCGGCGATCATCTGCATGTCGGCATATTCGATGCCGTTATGGATGGTCTTGACGAAATGCCCGGCGCCATCGGTGCCAAGCCACGCCGCGCAGGGCTCATCCCTGAACTTGGCCGAAATGGCGGTCAGTACCTTTTCAACGCGTTTCCAGGACTCTTCCGTGCCGCCGACCATGATCGACGGTCCATGGCGCGCGCCCTCCTCGCCGCCGGACACGCCCATGCCGATGAAGGTGAGACCCGAATCGGTAAGCTCGGAAAAGCGTCGCATCGTGTCGCGGAAATTGGCGTTTCCGGCATCGATGACGATGTCGTTGGCCGACAGCACGCCGCGCAACGCCGCGATCTGCTCATCGACCGGCTTGCCGGCCAGCACCATGATGATGATCGGCCGCGGCGGCCGGATGGCGGCGGCGAGTTCCTCCAGGCTGTAGCAGGGCACGACCATGTCCTTCAGTGCGCCGGCATGCTCGACAAAGGCGTCGATGCGTGCGGCGGTGCGGTTGAAGACGGCTATGCGGTGCCCCTTCTCGGCGATGTTGAGCGCCAAGTTGGAGCCCATCGTGCCAAGGCCGATCAGGCCGATTTCGGCTTTTTCCATCGTTTCTTCCCTACTTTCGGATCTTTTGTTGAGGCCGCGATTTTGCGGCGACGACCAATTTTACCGAGACGCCCATTCTTCCCGAGACGCCCATTCTTCCCGGGATGCCATTCTTCCCGGGATGCCATTCTTGCCGCGATGCCATTCTTGCCGCGATGCCATTCTTGCCGCGATGTTTGACGGGCCTTCAGGGCCGCGTCAACCGCCTCGCCGAATTGTGTTGCAGCTTGTCCTCACGGCCTGATGTCGATCGGCGCCTCTATCTTCACCATCTCGAAATCCGAGATGAGGATATCGAGCCGCGCCGTCCACCGGCCGGGAACCGGGACGACGAGACCGTCGACGCGCCAGATGCCGTCGCCTGGCTTTGTCGCCGCGCGCTTGATCGGCTCGATGCCGGAATCGGGTTTTGACAGCACCAACGTCACTTGCTCAGCGTCGAGCGGGCCGAAATCGCCGGTCATGATGACGATCGAGGCGGCAACCGGTCCAACATGGCCGGGCGTGATGCTGAGGTCGGCCATCGCCTTCGGCGTGTGGATATGCACCAATGCCGGCTGCGCTGCTGCGATCGCCAGGGCGCGTGGCGGCGGTGTGAAGCGCCAGCCGGCGGCAACGCCGAAGATCGCCAGAACGATCAGCATTTCAATGGCGATCGAGCGGACCAGCCTCCTCTGTACTTCCGTCTCTCCCGCTTCGGCCGGACCGGTCAGCTTCCAGCGGTTAGTCGCGGCCAGCGTGAACAGAAAGAACAGCAGCGCCAGCTTGACCAGCAGCAGCCGGCCATAGGCGGTCTCGAGCAAAGCTGCGGGCGCCTGCACCTGGATGATAGCCAGCACGATGCCGGTGGCAGCAAGCATGGCCACGACGAGCAGGATCGCTTGGGAAAACCGGCGCAGGAAAGGCGCGGCCTCGACCGGCTTCCACCTCATGGCGAGACCGAGCGGCCTCAGCGCCCCGGCCCAGAAGGCAATGCCGGCGCCGTGCAGAAACACCATCGGCCTTGTCAGCCATTGCGGTTCGGCGGCACTTGCATGCCCGCTGGCGGCGAGGGCGGCACCGACACCGGCCAAGCCGGCAAGGGCAGACAGTTTTGCACCGCCGCGCGGCCCGACCAGCGACAGCAGGCCAAGCCCGAGCGCCACCAGGGCGACCAGCACCGTCCAGCCGAAGCTGGTGCCGAGCCCAGCCCGCCAGACGCCCGGCTGCGCCAGCCGGACGAGCGGTGCACCGAGCGCGTCCAGTCCCTGGAAGCCGAGCGACAAGGGCGCCGCGACAAGGCCGCACAGGATTGCGGCGATGACGAAGCGCTGGCCGGAACGACCGCCCTTCGCCAGCCAGGCGATAGCAAAGGCACCGCCGACGCCGAGAAAGAGGCCGACATAGAGAAAGACCTTGCCGATCCAGATCGCCGACCTCAGGCCCCGGTCGACAGCTTCGGAGACGGCCGGCGCAGCACTCGGCGCGCCGATGGAAAACAGCACCGAGCCGCCGACCGGATGGCCATCGGCGGAAATCACCCGCCAGCTCAGCACATGCGTGCCGGATCCGAGCGTTTGCGGATTGTCGATCTCGATCGTCTGGCCGTTGAGCCGAAAGGACGTCAGCGGAATCGCCGTCCCATCAGGCCGCACCAAGGTCAGCACCAGCGGCGACACCGGCTCGCTGAAGGTCAGCGATAACTGCGCGGGGCTCTGCGCCAGCACGGCGCCGTCCGCGGGCTCGGTTGTGACCAGCGCCGCGTGGGCGAAGGCCTGACTTGGCGCTGCAATTATGGCGAGCAGCACGATCGCCGCCAGCAGGCCGACGGCAAATCGGCCGATGCGCTGGCCGGCCGCGCAGACCGTCCACTGTAGGAATGCAGCGCTCACGTCACCGCCATGCAACAGCGACGCGCACTTTCGAACAAAGCGCGCCGCCAAGAGGTCATTTCTTCGGCAGCAGCTTGAGGCCGGGCGCCGGATATTCCAGCGCATCCTGATCCTGGCCAGCCGCCGGAATCTCGATCCAGCGTTCGGCAGCACCGTCGCATTCCTGCACCACCGGGAAGTAGAGGGTTTGGCCGGCCGGCAGGTCCGCCGCCAGTGTCCCACGGAAGACAAATTCGTCGTAGAATTCGTCCGGCAGGCTGCCGCCGCTCCAGTCGACTTCCCTAGCGCCTGATGTCACAGCCTGGCCGTGGAGCTGGTAGGATTTCTCGTACCTGCCTTTCTTGACCTGCAGTGTCCAGCCCGGCTTCGGCATCGGCTTCACCGAAATCACCCCTTCCGGGATTTGTACGCGCACGGCGGTCGTCGCCTTGCCCTCACAGCCATGCGGCACGCGCAGGACAGCCTTGTAGGTCGAACCGACCGCCGCCTCCTGCGTTTCGAGCGTGACATGGGCAAAGGCCGCGCTTGTCCCCAAGGCAAAAAACGCGCCGGCGGATAAAAGATAACTGTTCATGACGGTCCCTCAAATTTCGAATTGTGCGGATCTGGCCCGGTCAGTTGGCGTGTTCGTGCTTGCCGCCGGTTTCGCCGATGCCTTCCACTGCGAAATCGACAGTGACGGTGCCGGCCTTCTCGAAGGTCAGCGTGGCTGGAAACGTCTCGCCTTGCTTCGGTTGCCGTTTCAGTCCGACGAACATCAGATGATAGCCGCCGGGTGCCAGTGCGACCTTGCCGCCGGCCGGAATTTCAAGGCCGCCGGTGACCGGCCGCATGGTCATGACGCCATCGCTCACGCCCATCTCATGCAGTTCGGCCTTGGTCGAAATTTCCGAGGAAATCGACAGCAGCCGATCCGGCGAACTGCCGGTATTGGTGACGGTGAAATAGCCGCCGGCCACTTTGGCGCCGGGCGGCGTGGCGCGCGACCAGGGATGCCCGATCTCGAGGTCGCCAACCCTGAACTCATGCGCGAAAACAGCCTGGGCGCCGACGAACAGGAGAGAGAGGAGGAACACGGTGATGCCGAGTCGCTCCTCGAAGCTGCGCAGGAAGGACCTGTTGCGGCCGAACCGCGCGCGGAAAGCGTGAGACATGATAGCTCCAGGAACTGAGAGATCGCGCCGGTGCCCGGTCGCGAACAGTTTCGATGTTTGAATGAATGCGCTCGCGAAGGCTTCCGCAAGGCGATCTGGAACGGATCAGGCCGTCGCCGGAGGCGCACGCGGATTCGACGGAGAGCGGTCGCGGGTGAAATCGAGGTGCCGGAACGCCGGCAGCACAAAGGCGACGGTTTCGACGGAAAAACTGCCGGGCACCGTGGCGGTAGCGGGCGGTGGCACAAAGGCAGCCGAGGCCATGCCGCAGCCGAGCACACAGCAGGCCGGCATGTGCTGCTGGTGCGGATCGCCGCCTGGAAGCTGGGCCGCGCCCTCCTGGGTGCAGATGACATTGCCGAAGGCGTCAAGTTGCGAAGCATTCGGCCCGATGCCGAAGGCGAATGCGCCAAGCGCCGACTGGAGCACGAGCAAATAGGCCGCAGCGAACGCGGCCGGCATGCTCCATCGTCTCCGCCGGATATTCAAAGACCTGCCTCTTCACGCAGCAACGGCCAGATATCTAGCACGGGCTCAGCAGGTGGAAAATCGCCAAATCACTACTGCGGCAACGCGGCGCTTTAAGCCCGTTGCGGCTGCTGGCCTTCCGGAATCGACGTCAGCAGCGTGTGCCGCGCCGACTTCAAATGCTTGCGGCAGGCGGCGTCGACCTTGCCGGGATCGCGCGATTTGAGCGCCGCGATATAGGCCAGATGCTCCGCGACCGCCACTTCGTTGCGCTCGCGCTCCTGCGCCTTGTTCCACTGGTAGTGGTAGTGAAAGATCATGGCGATGACGTCGTAGAAATCGACGATGAAGCGATTGTGCGACGCGCGGTGGATCAGCCGGTGAAAGCGCTCGTCGAGCTCCGAGAATTCATTGAAGCGCGTGGCGATCTCGCGCGCCAGCAGGCGGTGCTCGTCTTCCAGCAGGTCGAGGTCGGCCCACACCGGGCTGTCTTCCGGCAGCGCGGCAAAGGCGGCAGCCGAGCGCAATTCGAACATCTCGCGGATTTCGGTCAATTCCAGCGCAAAAGCGCGGGTAAAACCTTTCAGCACCCAATGGCTGTTGCGGCGCTTCTCGATCAGCCCGAAGCGGGAAAAGCGGATCAGGAACTCGCGCACGCTGGTGGTACCGACGCCGATCTCGCGCGCCAGTTCGAGCTCGTTGATCTGCATGCCAGGCTCGGCGCCGCCGGCAAGCAACCGCCGCATGAAGGAGCGCTCGATGATCTGCGACAGCGTGTCGGTCTCTTCCTCGGGGAAAAAGTCGTCCGGCCGCGGCACGCGCAAAACCGTCTTGCTGCGCTTGTTCCAGGTGATCAGCCCCGTCTCTTCCATGCGCGCAAGGATGGTGCGGATCGTCGTGCGGCTGACGCCGAGCAGCGCGCCCAGCTCGGGCTCAGACGGCAGGCTTTTCGTTTCATCGAGCAGCCGCAGACCGCGATTGTAGGCGTCCTTATAGACGTTATTGCTCTTCGACATCCCTGCCCCATTGCGCGCCGGCGCTTGCGGCGGCCGGCTTGAAGCGCGATATTGACAAACGTTCCTAGCGCAGGCCCCCAAAAAGCGGAATTGCTCTTCAGAAGTCAGCCCTGATTCGGGTGCCCGGTCCTCTGCACATCACAAGAACGCGCGGCGTCGTCACGAAAAAACAATTGACGCAAAACTGTTTTTTCACGATAAAAGACATTATCTTTTAACAGGCGCGTGTCAATCCGCTAGCGCATCCAGGAACGCCCAGGAAACTGCCCGTGAACGCCGCAAACAGCATTCTTCTGTCTCCCGCCGACAATGTCGCGGTCGCCAATGGCCGCATCGAGATCGGCGCGGTGCTGCCGGGCGGCGCCGTCGCCACGGCGCTGATCGAACCCGGCCACAAGGTGGCGCTCAAGCCAATCGCCGCCGGCGAGGCTGTGGTCAAATACGCCCAGGCGATCGGCCGCGCCACGCAGGACATTGCGCCCGGCGAGCATGTTCATTCGCACAATCTGGTATTCGAGTCCGGGCGTTTGCCGGTGGTGCCGCCGAGCGAAGCCGTGCACGCGACCGAGGCCGACCGCGCCCGCACCTTCATGGGCTACCGTCGTGCCGACGGCCGTGCCGGTACGCGCAACTTCATTGGCATTCTCGCCAGCGTCAATTGCTCGGCCACGGTTTGCCACGCCATCGCCGACGAGGCGAACCGCACGCTCCTGCCCAGATATCCCGGTATTGACGGCTTCGTTCCCATCGTTCACGGCCAGGGCTGCGGCATGAGCGCCACCGGTGACGGCATGATGGTGCTGCATCGCACGCTTGCCGGCTATGCCCGTCATCCGAATTTCGGCGGCGTGCTGATGGTCGGTCTCGGCTGCGAGGTCAACCAGCTCACCCTCTATGGCCAGAAGGGCGTCGCCGCGGGAAAACGCCATTTCAACATCCAGGAAGCCGGCGGCTCGCGCAGATCGGTCGAGAAGGCGATGCTGGTGCTGGCCGAGATCGCCGAGGAGGTCGGCAAGCTTAAGCGTGAGCCGATCCCGGTCAGCGAGATCGTCGTCGGCCTGCAATGCGGCGGCTCGGACGGCATGTCCGGCATCACCGCCAATCCGGCGCTGGGCGCCGCCGTCGACATCCTGGCTGGCGTCGGCGGCATCGGCATCCTCTCCGAGACGACGGAAATCTACGGCGCCGAACATCTGCTCGCCTACCGTGCGGCAACCCCGGAGATCGCAGCCAAGCTCGACGGCTATGTGAAGTGGTGGGAAGACCATGTCGCCAAGCATGGCGCCTCCATCGACAACAATCCTTCACCCGGCAATAAGCGCGGCGGGCTGACCACCATCCTGGAAAAGTCGCTTGGCGCGGTCGCCAAGGGCGGCCAGACACCGCTCAACGGCGTCTTCGGCTATGCCGAAAAGGTCAGCGGCCACGGCTTGGTGTTCATGGACACGCCCGGCTACGACCCGGTCTCAGCCACCGGCCAGGTCGCGGGCGGCGCCAATGTCATCGTCTTCACCACCGGCCGCGGCTCCTGCTTCGGCTGCCGGCCGACACCGTCGATCAAGGTCGCCAGCAACTCGACCATGTACCACACCATGGAAGAGGACATGGACGTGAATTGCGGCGTCATCGCCTCGGGCGAAAAGACCATTGCCGGCATGGGCCGCGAGATCTTCGAGCTGATCGTCGAGACGGCTTCCGGCCGCAAGACCAAGAGTGAGGAGTTTGGCTACGGCGACAACGAGTTCGTGCCGTGGCATCTCGGGGCGACCCTCTAGCCCGACCGCTAACCGACAACGATGATAGACGGGCCGGACAACGGCCGGTGGGAGGCTTCGTATGAAAAAACGCCGTATCGGTGCAACTGCGCTCGACGTCACCGAGGTCAGCTTCGGCGGCGCGGCGGTCGGCGGCCTCTACCGAGCTTGCCCGCGCGAGGCGGCGATGCAGACGCTGCAGGTCGCCTGGGATGCCGACTTGCGCTATTTCGATACGGCGCCCTTCTACGGCTTCGGCCTCTCGGAACGCCGCTTCGGCGATTTCCTGCGTGACAAGCCGCGGGATTCCTACGTGCTGTCGACCAAGGTTGGGCGCCTGTTCCGGCCGGTGCCGGAAGACCAGATTCCGGACCATTCCTATGTCGATCCGCTGCCCTTTGCGCTCGACTACGACTATTCCTACGACGGCATCATGCGCTCGGTCGAGTTCAGCTATGCGCGGCTTGGCCTCAATCGAATCGACATCCTGTTCGTCCACGACATCGGCGTCTATACGCATGGCGTCGAGAAAACGAAGCTGCATTTCCGCCAGCTGATGGATGGCGGGCTGAAGGCGCTGGAAGAGCTGAAGTCGTCCAGGGTCATTTCCGCCTACGGCCTTGGCGTCAACGAGGTGCAGATCTGTCTCGATGTGCTGCGCCAGGCGCCGCTCGACTGCATCCTGCTCGCCAGCCGCTATTCGCTGCTCGACCGCACCGCCGAAGCCGAATTGCTGCCGCTTTGCCGGAAACGGCAGACCTCGCTGATCATCGGTGGCGTCTTCAATTCCGGCATCTTGGCGACCGGCCCGGTGCCGGGTGCGCATTTCGACTACCTGCCGGCCACCCAGGACATTCTCGACCGCGTCGGCGCCATGGAAAAAATCGCCGCCGAGGGCGGCTACCCGCTTGCCGCGGCGGCGTTCCAGTTCCCGCTGCACGAGCCTGTGGTGGCTTCTGTGCTGACGGGCACCGCCAAACCGACCAATTTGGCGCGAAATCTCCAACTGCTCGACATCCAGGTGCCCGAAACAGAATTCGCCAAATATGATCCCTACACGGTCGTACAGGAACTCGGCTGATGCGCTGCGGCCTTCGCCGTTCGCCGGTTAAACGGCGGAGGGTGCGATCAGGAGGCGTCACAATCGTACGCTCCAAAAAAAGAATGAATATTCCATCTTGACTGGTTGTTGGAATTAATATTCCATAGCTTTCGGAGAGGATCTGTAGAGGGTTGGCAATGAGGATCGGCAAGGAGGCTCCCCTTCCGGTCTAGCCAGAGGAGTCCGATACGAAACACCGCTTGCGTCGACCCAACCTATGCACTATCAAAATGCGGTAAATGTTTTTTATTGATAAAGTTCTGTTTGGGCAACGCCTATCCAAACCGACTTCTTGCAACATTCACCGGGCGACTTAGGGAGGAAGCCTAATGAAATTCGTGACCAGCATTCTCAACCGCCGCGCATTCGTGGCGCTCGCCGCCGCCTCGATGCTTGCCGGCGTGATGCATTCGGCGCCGGCTTCGGCGGCGGACGTAACCATTCCGATCATCGTCAAGGACACCACCTCTTTCTACTGGCAGATCGTCCTGGCCGGCGCCCGCAAGGCCGGCAAGGACCTCGGCGTCAATGTGCCGGAACTCGGCGCCCAGGCGGAGACCGACGTCAACGGTCAGATCTCGATCCTTGAAAACGCCGTCGCCGGCACCCCGGCTGCCGTCGTCATCGCACCGACCGAAGCCAAGGCGCTCGGCAAGCCGATCGATGAGGCAGCCACCAAGGTCAAGATCATTGGCATCGACTCCGGCGCCGACTCCAAGGCCTTCACTTCGTTCCTGACCACAGACAATATCCAAGGCGGCCGCGTTGCCGCTGACGGGCTGGCGGCCGCGATCGGCGAAGCCAATGGCGGCAAAATCGAGGGCGACGTCGCCCTGATCACCGCGCTTCCGGGCGCTGGCTCGCTCGAACAGCGCGCCCAGGGCTTCAAGGAACAGCTTGCCGCCAAATATCCCGGCCTCAAGCTCATTGCCGACAAATACGCCGACGGCCAGGCCACCACCGGCCTCAACATCGCGACCGACCTGATCACCGCCAACCCGAACCTCAAGGGCATCTTCGCCTCCAACCTGATCATGGCGCAGGGCGTCGGCCAGGCGATCGCCGAGAACAGCCTTGCCGGCAAGGTCGGGCTGATCGGCTTCGACAGCGACGAGAAGCTGGTCAAGTTCCTCAATGACGGCGTCATTTCCGGCCTCGTCGTCCAGGATCCGTACCGGATGGGTTATGACGGCATCAAGACGGCGCTAGCTGCCTCGAAGGGCGAGAAGGTCGAGGCCAATGTCGACACCGGCGCCAACCTGGTGACCAAGGCCAACATGAAAGATCCGAAGATCGACGCGCTGCTCAACCCGAAGCTCGACTGAGCATCGGTATTGGCGCACCCTTTCCGGGGCCTCGTTGCCCCGGAAACACCCTGAAAGTGCTTCGAAATCAGCCGGCCTCAATTACCTTGACGATGGACCGGGCCAGCATCGCTACGTGCCAATCGTGAGGCCAATCTGGGAGGATTGTCATGACGTCGACGGCGCAGGAACTGCATCCGGCCCCAACGCTGGAACCGGGCAGGACGATCCTCGAACTCAAGGGACTGGAAAAGCGATATCCCGGCACGCACGCGCTGAAGCCGGTTAACCTCGCCTTCAAGGCCAGCGAAATCCACGCCATTGTCGGCGAGAACGGTGCCGGCAAATCCACCCTGATCAAGCTGCTGACCGGCGTCATGCCGCGCACCTCCGGCGACGTTATCTGGGAGGGCAAGCCGGCAGCGCTTGCGACGCCGCATGAGGCGATGGCGCTGGGCATCAATGCTGTGCATCAGGAGGTCGTTCTGTGCCGCCATCTCACTGTCGCGGCCAACATGTTCCTCGGCGAGGAGGATTCCCGCTTCGGCATCCTGCAGCAGCGGGCCATGGTCAGGGAAGCGCAGAAGATCATCGACGATCTCGGCTTCGATCTGCCGGCCCATGTCGTGCTGGGTGACCTGACCATAGGCCAGCAGCAGCTGATCGCCGCCGCCCGCGCCACAGTGCGCGGCACCAAGTTCCTCATCTTCGACGAGCCGACTGCCTACCTCACCCGGAAGGAAGCCGACCAGCTGTTCACGCTGATCCGCCGGCTGAAGGGCGAAGGCGTCACCATCATCTACATCAGCCACCGTATGGAAGAGGTGTTCGAGCTCGCCGACCGCGTCTCGGTGCTGCGCGACGGCACGCTTGTCGGCACCAGGAACATCGCCGAGACCAACGACGCCGAGCTGGTCAAGATGATGATCAACCGGTCGATCGAGCAAGTCTATCACAAGGAGCATTTTACCCCGGGCGCGACGCTCCTCGAAGCCCGAAATCTTTCCGGCAAGGGCTTCGAAAATGTCTCGATGACGGTCCGTGCCGGAGAAATCGTCGGGCTCTACGGCCTGATCGGTGCCGGGCGCAGCGAGTTCGTCACCACGCTCTACGGCCGTCATCGCAAGTCGGCCGGCCAGATCCTCTGGGAGGGCAAGGCGGTTCAGGTCAACTCCGAGCATGACGCTATCAGGCTCGGCATGGCGCTGGCGCCGGAAAGCCGCCGCGACCAGGGCCTCTGCCTTAACCTGCCGGTCGGCCTCAATCTCAATCTGCCGATCTACAAGCGCATCTCCAGCAATCTGCTGATCTCCAGCGCACAGGAGAAGACCGAGGCGGATCGCCAGATCGCCAATCTCAGGATCAAGACGCCGACGCGCAACGCGCTCGCCTCCAGCCTGTCCGGCGGCAACCAGCAGAAGATCGTCATCGGCAAATGGCTGGCTCACGGCGCCAAGCTGTTCATCTTCGACGAGCCGACAGTTGGCGTCGATGTCGGCACCAAGGCAGAGATCTACCGCCTGTTCAGTGCGCTTTTGTCCAATGGCGCCGGCATCATCCTCATCTCGTCCTATCTGCCCGAGGTCTATGAACTGGCCGACACACTGCATGTGTTCCGGCGCGGCAAACTGGTGGCCACTCATGGTTTCCACACTGCCGACCATGAGGAGATCCTCACCCAAGCGCTGGCCGAGAAACAAGAAAAACCGGGAGGACAGATATGAGCACCGAGGCGATACCGGCCGAAAGGCCGAAACGCAACTACAACGCCCTGTTCGGGCTGACACTGCTGGCGCTGCTGGTACTGTTGTGGGTCATCCTGTCGGTGGCGACGCCGAGCTTCGCCTCCGCCAACAACATCTCGAACCTGCTGCGGCAAGGTTCGATGATCGCCATCCTGGCGGTCGGTCAGACCTTCGTCATCATCACCGGAGGCATCGACCTTTCCGTCGGCGCCGTCGTGGGCTTCGCAACCGTCATCGTAGCGATGCTGATCAATGCCGGCGTGCCGATTTTCCTCGCCATCCTGATCACCTTGCTGGTCGGCGTCGCCATCGGCACGTTCCATGGCTTCGGCATCGTCAGAATGGGCCTGCCGCCCTTCATCATCACGCTGGCGACGCTGACCTCGCTGCGCGGCATCGGCCTGTTGATGACCAACGGCAACTCGATCTCGATCAACAACGATGCCTTCCAGCTGTTTTCGCGCAGTTCCTTCCTCGGCATCCCCAACCTATTCTGGATGGTGATCCTGGTCGGCATCCCCGCCTACATCTTCCTGCATCACAGCCGCTGGGGCCGGTATCTGTTCTCGGTCGGCTCCAACGCCGAGGCCTCGCGGCTTTCCGGCGTCAACGTTCAGCGCACCATCTACATGGCCTATACGCTGTCTGGCCTGTGCGCGGCTTTTGTCGGCGTGCTGCTCGCGTCGCGCATCGGCATCGGCAATCCGACGCAGGCCGAGGGCTGGGAGTTGCAGGCGATCGCCTCGTCAGTGATCGGCGGCACTTCGTTGTTCGGCGCCGTCGGCTCGGTGCACGGACCGCTGCTCGGCGCCTTCATCCTCGCCACCATCAACAACGGCGCCAATCTCTTGAACGTCAATGCCTTCTGGCAGCGCATCATTACCGGCGTGCTGATCATCGTCATCGTCTATTTCGACGGCCTGCGCCGCCGCGGCAAGTAGACCCATATTAACAAACCGCTGGCCGGCGCTAACGGGGCCGGCGGTGCCATGAACCGACTGGATAAAAGCATGAAAGCCGTCGTCTGCCGTTCGCCCGGCGATCTTGTTGTGGAAGACCGCCCGGCGCCGAGCACACCACCGCCGGGCTGGGCGCTGGTCGCGGTCAGTCATGTCGGCATCTGCGGCACCGATTATCACATCTTCGAGGGCAAGCATCCGTTCCTCGCCTATCCCCGCATTATGGGCCACGAGGTCTCCGGCACTGTGATCGAGGCTGGCGAAGGCGTCGATCTGGCCGTCGGCGACCCGGTGATCATCAACCCGTATCTCGCTTGCGGCAAATGCATCGCCTGCCGCCAAGGCAAGCCGAATTGCTGCGTCAGGATCGAAGTGCTCGGCGTCCACCGCGACGGCGCCATGTGCGAACGGATCCTGGTGCCGGCACAAAATCTTTATCCGGCAAACGGCCTGTCGCTGGCCGATGCCGCCGCCGTCGAATTCCTGGCGATCGGGGCGCATGCCGTGCGGCGCTCGCTGGCGCAGCCCGGCGCGCGCACGCTGGTCATCGGCGCCGGGCCGATCGGGCTCGGCACGGCGCTGTTTGCCCGCATCGCCGGTCTGGACGTGACGCTGCTCGACATGAGTGCCGAGAGGCTGGGTTTCGCCGCAAGCGAACTCGGCTTCGCCACCCTCGACAGTTCGAAGGGATCGGCAACCGATCTGGTGCGGGAGGCGACCGGCGGCGAAGGTTTTGACGTGGTTTTCGACGCCACTGGCAACACCCAGTCAGTCCAGTCGGCTTTCGCCCATGTCGCGCACGGCGGGACGCTCGTCCTGGTCAGCGTCGTCAAGGACGACATCGTCTTTTCCGACCCCGAATTCCACAAGCGCGAGATGACGCTGATCGGCAGCCGCAACGCTCTGCGCGCCGACTTCGACCATGTCGCCGCCTCGATCCGCGACGGCGCGGTGCCGCTGGCAAAGCTCGTCACCCATCGCACCACGCTTGGCGACACACAGCGCGATCTCGCCCGCTGGGCGCATGAGAAATCCGGCCTGATCAAGGCCGTCATCCAGGTCGGATGAAACCGGACGCCCTAACGCGAGATGCATCAAAACAGGACATCCGGTTTGTTTTAATTCCACTTGGCTGCAAAGATGCACCAAGATGTGTTGAGATTCAGGTCAGGCCGGTCGAAAATGGTGGGTTCCAACGCAGCGTACTTTTGGGTACGTGAGTACCGGAAGCGCAGGAACCCGCCATTTGCAGGTCGGCCTCACCTGAATATCAACACACCTTAAAGCGCCGATAATTTGAGCTCGACCCGCTCCGCCGGGAACCGCGTTTCGGCGAACTGGATCGGCTGGCCGTCCGGCGTGACATTGACGGCGACCGTGACCAGCACGATGGCGCCGGGCTGCAGATCGAGATCGGCAAGGTCGGCGGCGTCCGCATGGCGGGCCGACAGTACCGTCGATTGCCTGAGATAGTCACCGATGCCGAAACGCTGGAATGAGGCGGTCACCGATCCGGTTTCGGCCATGGCGGCATCGATGCCGGCGAAGCGTCCCGCGTCGAACCAGCCGGTGGCACGCGAGACCGGTTGCCCATCGGCTTCGCCGCGTGTCTCGAGGCGGATGACGCTGGAACCCTTGGCAAGACCTAAGCCTTCGGCGACCCGCCGGCTGGCCGGTTCGACCGCCGATTCGAGCAGCACGCTGCGACGCTCCGACGCCTGCCCTTGCAAGCCCTCCGAAAAACGGGTGCGCGCGCCGATCGGATAGGACAGGCGCTTGCGCGACAGCACGAAGGTGCCGCGCCCCTGTTCGGCCCTGAGCACGCCATCCTGCACTAGTGCTGCGATGGCACTGCGCACCGTATGGCGGTTGACGCCATAGCGCTCGGCCAGTGCGACTTCCGGCGGCAGTGCGGCATTCTCGGCAAAGTCGCCGATGGCGATCGAATGCAGGATCTGATCGGCTATCTGCCGCCACAGCGAGACGCCGGTGCGCCGCTCCAAGCTGTTGGCGATCTGCTGACCGATCATCTCTTGCCCCGATCTTTTTCGCCCTGTCATCCATCCGTCATGGACACGCTTTAGAGAATAGGTATAATTTGTATAATTGTCTACATCATTATACAAATTTACAACGAGAAGGGACGACGGCCATGCGAGAACAGGAAGCGCGCGATCAGCAGCTTGAGCGCAAGGCCGTCATGGCGACGCTGGCGCAATCGACCGGCGACGATATCGTCCGCCTTTGGAACGCAGCCGGCCTGCCTTCGGAAGCAGAACTCCTGCGCGGCCCCGAAACCGGCCTGGTCACCGTGCGTGGCCGCATCGGCGGCGGCGGCGCGCCATTCAACGTCGGCGAGGCGACGGTCACCCGCGCCACTGTCCGACTCACATCCGGGCAGGTCGGCCACTGCTATACGATGGGCCGTGACAAGCAGAAAGCAAAACTGGCAGCGATAGCGGACGCTCTCTGGCAGGATCCCACCCGCCGTAACGAGGTCGAGACCAAACTCATTGCGCCGCTTCAGGCCGCACTGGCCAGCGAACGTGAACGGCGGCGCGCCGAGACCGAGGCAACGAAGGTCGATTTCTTCACCATGGTACGCGGAGAAGACTGATGGATATCGCAACGCAAGCGATCGAGGGCAGCTTTGCCGATCCGGTGTTCGACGCCCAGACAGTGTTCCGCGCCGTGATGGATGCGATGGCGCGGCCAGGCACCCTGCAGCCCCTACCGATCTTTGCCCGCCCGCCGGCGCCGCTGTCGGCCACCGCGGGCGCCATCGCGCTGGCGCTGTGCGACAACGACACGCCGCTCTGGCTCGACCCCGTTTTGCAGGCCCCAGCAGCGGTGAAATCCTGGCTCGGCTTCCACACCGGCGCGCCGCTGGCCAATACGCCGGCCGACGCGCATTTCGCGCTGATCGCCACGCCGGCCGAGATGATGGCGCTCGACGGCTTTTCACAAGGCACCCAGGACTATCCCGACCGCTCCACGACGCTGATCCTGCAGGTCGGCGATCTCGTTTCAGGCGCCCCTCTGTTGCTCGAAGGTCCTGGCATCGAAAGAACCGCGACAATCGCGCCGGCGCAGATGCCGCGCCACTTCGTCGAGCAGTGGAAGCAGAACAACCAGCGTTTTCCCCGTGGTATCGACATCGTCCTCGCCACCCCTGACGGCGTTGCCTGCCTGCCGCGCACGACGCGCATCAAGACGATGGAGGCATGATATGTATGTCGCGGTAAAAGGCGGCGAAGCGGCCATTGCCAACGCCCACGCCCTGCTCGCCGACCGCCGCCGCGGAGACCGTTCCGTGCCGGCGCTTCGCCTCGACCAGATCGTCGAGCAGCTGGCGCTCGGCGTTGACCGAGTGATGAGCGAAGGTTCGCTCTACGACCGTGAATTGGCGGCGCTGGCCATCGTTCAGGCGCGCGGCGACATGATCGAGGCGATCTTCCTGGTTCGCGCCTATCGCACCACGCTGCCGCGCTTCGGCTACACCAAGGCGATCGACACCGGCGCGATGCTGGTCGAGCGGCGCGTGTCGGCGACCTACAAGGACCTGCCCGGCGGCCAGCTGCTCGGCCCGACTTTCGACTACACTCACCGGCTGCTCGATCCCGAACTCGCCGCGGGCGGCGACGTCGCCGAGCCGCTGCAGCGCGCCAGCGAGGCGGAAGCCATGCAGCGCGTCTCCGCGATCCTCGCCCGCGAAGGTCTGATCGAGCCTGATGGCGACATGCCGCAGGATCATGTCCCCGGCGACATCACCCGCGAGCCGCTGGAGTTCCCGATGGCGCGCGACATCCGCCTGCAGGCGCTGTCACGCGGCGACGAGGGCTTTTTGCTGGCGCTCGGCTACTCCACCCAGCGCGGCTATGCCCGCAACCATCCCTTCGTCGGCGAGGTTCGCATCGGTGAGGTCGAACTGGAACTCGACGTGCCGGAGCTGCCCTTCGCCGTGCCGCTTGGCTCCGTGCGTGTCACCGAGTGCCAGATGGTCAACCAGTTCAAGGGCTCGGCCAAGGCGCCGCCGCAATTCACCCGCGGCTACGGCCTCGTCTTCGGTCAGAGCGAGCGCAAGGCGATGGCAATGGCGCTGTGCGATCGGGCGTTGCGCGCTTCGGAATTCGGCGAAGACGTTGTCGCCGCTGCCCAGGACGAAGAGTTCGTCATCTCGCATTCCGACAACGTCCAAGCGACCGGCTTCGTCGAGCATCTGAAGCTGCCGCACTATGTCGACTTCCAGGCCGAGCTCGACCTGGTGCGCCGCATGCGCGCCGAGCACGACGCCCGCGAGAATGCCGGCAAGGCCGAGGAGAAAAGGGAGGCCGCGGAATGACCGCACAAGCAACCGACATCGCCACCTACAACTTCGCCTATCTCGACGAGCAGACCAAGCGGATGATCCGCCGCGCGATCCTCAAGGGCATCGCCATCCCCGGCTACCAGGTGCCGTTTGCCTCACGCGAGATGCCGATGCCCTACGGCTGGGGCACCGGCGGCGTCCAGGTAACGGCTTCGATAATCGGCCCGGACGATGTGCTGAAGGTCATCGACCAGGGCGCCGACGACACCACCAACGCCGTTTCGATCCGCGCCTTCTTCAAAAAGGTCGCCAATGTCGCTGTAACCACCGAAACGGCTAAGGCGACCATCATCCAGACCCGCCACCGCATTCCCGAATATCCGCTGACAACAGGCCAGGTGCTGGTCTACCAGGTGCCGATCCCCGAGCCGCTGCGCTTCCTCGAGCCGCGCGAGACGGAAACGCGGAAAATGCATGCGCTGGAGGAATATGGCCTCATGCATGTGAAGCTCTATGAAGACATCGCCAGGCACGGCCGCATCGCCACCACCTACGCCTACCCGGTCAAGGTCGAGGGCCGCTATGTGATGGACCCGTCGCCGACGCCGAAATTCGACAATCCGAAGATGCACCGTTCGCCGGCTCTGCAACTGTTCGGCGCCGGTCGGGAAAAGCGCATCTACGCACTGCCGCCTTTCACCGATGTGGTCAGCCTCGACTTCGAGGACCATCCGTTTGAGGTGCAGACCTTCGACCAGCCCTGCGCGCTGTGCGCGGCCGAGAACGTCTATCTCGACGAGGTCATCCTTGATGACCATGGCGGACACATGTTCGTCTGCTCCGACACCGATCATTGCGAGAAACGGCGGGCGGAGGGCCATCGCGGCCACCTTGCGCCTGAAACAATGGAGCCGGCGCAATGACCGACGAACCGCTGCTGCGCGTTTCGGCGCTGTCCAAGTTCTACGGCTCGCGCGTCGGCTGCGAGAACGTCACTTTCGACCTGTGGCCGGGCGAGGTGCTGGCCGTCGTCGGCGAATCCGGTTCCGGCAAGACGACGCTGCTCAACTGCCTGTCGACCCGGCTGCTGCCGAGTTCCGGCACCGCCAGCTACCGCATGCGCGACGGCCAGTTCCGTGAGCTCTACCGCATGAGCGAGGCCGAGCGCCGCTTCCTGATGCGCACCGACTGGGGCTTTGTCCATCAGAACCCCGCCGACGGGCTCCGCATGACAGTGTCGGCCGGCGCCAATGTCGGCGAGCGACTGATGGCGGTCGGCGACCGCCACTATGGAAAAATCCGCGCTACCGCCGTCGACTGGCTGTCGCGCGTCGAGATCGACGAGGACCGCATCGACGACGAACCACGCGCCTTCTCCGGCGGCATGCGCCAGCGCCTGCAGATCGCCCGCAACCTCGTCACCGGGCCGCGGCTGGTGTTCATGGACGAGCCGACCGGCGGCCTCGACGTTTCCGTGCAGGCGCGCCTGCTCGACCTGTTGCGCGGCCTGGTCACCGATCTCGGCCTGGCTGCCATCGTCGTCACCCACGACCTTGCGGTGGCGCGTCTGCTGTCGCAACGCATGATGGTGATGAAGGACGGCCGCGTCGTCGAAAGCGGCCTCACGGATCGCGTGCTCGACGACCCGCGCGCGCCCTATACCCAGCTTCTCGTTTCCTCGATACTTCAGGTGTAACTATGGCAACCCCTCTCGTCGTCTCCGATGTTGCCAAGAGCTTCATCATGCATCTGCGCGACGGCATCAAATTGCCTGTCGTCACCGGCGTGTCGTTCTCGATCAGAAGCGGCGAATGTGCAGTGCTCGGCGGCCCCTCCGGCGCCGGCAAGAGCTCGATCCTGAAGATGCTCTACGGCAACTATGCCGTCGATGAAGGCCAGATCATCGTCCAGCACGAGGACGGGCTCATCGATCTCGCGACGGCCAGCCCGCGCACCGTGCTTGCCGTGCGCCGGCTCACCATCGGCTATGTCAGCCAGTTCCTGCGCACCGTGCCGCGCGTGTCGGCCCTCGATGTCGTCGCCGAACCACTGGTCCAGCGCGGCGCGGACCGTGAGGCTGCGCGCAACAAGGCCCGCGCCTTGCTGGCGCAGCTCAACCTGCCGGAAAAGCTCTGGATGCTGCCGCCGGCGACCTTTTCCGGCGGCGAGCAGCAGCGCGTCAACATCGCGCGCGGTTTTATCACCGAGCACCCGATCCTGCTGCTCGACGAACCGACCGCCTCGCTCGATGCCAGGAACCGCGACGTGGTGATTGGGCTGATTGCGGCCAAGAAGGCGGCCGGCGTCGCCCTGCTTGGCATCTGCCACAACCACGACGTGCGCGAGGCGGTGGCCGACCGCGTCATCGACGTGACCGCTTTTGCCGCCGGGAAAATCGCCGCATGACCCGAAAACTGTCGGAAACGCCGCTTGTCCACGAGACGGCGGAAGTCGAGAACTCGACGCTCGGCCGCTGGACCGAGATCGCCGAACGCTGCCGGGTTTCGGAAAGCACGCTGGGCGACTATTCCTACATGATGCAGGACTGCGGCGTCTGGTGCGCGACGATCGGCAAGTTCGCCAACATCGCCGCCAATGTGCGCATCAACGCCACCAACCACCCGACCTGGCGGCCGACGCTGCACCATTTCACCTATCGCGCCTCGGACTATTGGGACGACGCCGAGCACGAGAGCGAATTCTTCGCCCAGCGCCGCGCCAGGCGCGTCACCATCGGCCACGACACCTGGCTGGGCCATGGCTCGACCATCCTGCCCGGCGTCACCGTTGGCGACGGCGCGGCGGTCGGCGCCGGCGCCGTGGTATCGAAGGACGTCGCGCCCTACACCATCGTCGGCGGCGTGCCGGCGAAGCCGATCCGCGAACGCTTCGACCGCCGCACGGCGGAACGCTATCAGGCACTTGCCTGGTGGGACTGGGACCACGCCCGACTACGCGCCGCGCTCGGCGATTTTCGCGCGCTTGCGGCGGAAGCGTTTTTGGAAAAATATGGCGGCTAACGTCCCTTGCTCAACGCTGTCGCCTTATAATTGACGATTGCCGGGCAAAAAGTCGTAAGAAAAAACGTAAGGGTTGGCATGCTCAGACGATGGGTAGGATTTTGCCTGGTTGCGCTGGTGGCTCTCTTGCCTCAACAAGCGCCTGCCAACCAGGTGCCGAAGATGGATCCTCGCGGCGCGGTCCTTTGCATCTGGATGATCTATGCATCAATCCACGCGATCGGTGAAAACTGCGCTCCGAAGCAAGATCGTGATTTTCTCGACTTCCTTCAGTCAGGGATCGACCGCATGAACGCCTTCATCATCAGGAACTCGGACACCACGCGAGCTGCGCTGGACGAACGGCAGAACCAGATCCGTACGCGCCAAGCGCAACGCGGCACCGCCTCTTGTGAGCTGGAGGGCGAGAGCATGGCACTCTACAATTCGCTCAAGTCTGTCGACCTCAGCCAGAGCACCGCCAACATGGACAAGTTGCTCGAAGTCGATCGCGAGCCCTTGTTAAACCCCTGTCTTTGAAGGTTCCTTTCTCGCCCTGCGGGCAGTTTTCATATGCCTGACACATGACTCGGACAGGACGCGGTCTTTGCTGGAGATCGTCATGTTTCACTCCCTCAAACCGTCGATCGCCGGATTTTTTTGCCTGCTCCAATCCGACTCCTCCCGTGCATCTCGGCAGGCGCTACGACAGCGCAGGCAATTTTCTCGTCGAGCCCGGCAATGCGCGCGATGCCCGATGCCGACCGGCTCGCCTTCACGCCGATCTCCAGCCTGCACATGACGCTGTTTCAGGGCATCATCGAATATCGCCGCCGGCTTCCCTACTGGCCTGACGATGCGCCTCTCGATACCAGCATCGACGACATGACCCGCCTCTACCTAGAGCGGCTGAAGGGCGTCGAGGGCCCTGGCGCGTTCAAAGTCAGGGTTGTCGATATCGTGCCGACCGGCCTGACCGTTGCCGGCGCGTCGGACGAGGACGAGCGCGTCATGCGCGCCTGGCGCGATGCGCTGTCAGCGCCGTTCGGATACCAACATCCCGATCACGACGCTTATGCGTTCCACATCACTTTCGCCTACCAGATCCGGCGTCTCGATGACGAAAGGGCATCCGAGTGGCAAGACCTGTTCGATGATTGCCTTTCGCTGCTCGCCCGTCAGGCTCCAGTGATCGAGTTGCGGGCTCCGGCATTCTGCCGTTTCAAGGACATGAAGCATTTCGAGGAGCTCTGGTCCTGGGTTGACGGCGCGTCGCCTCTGGCCTGTGGGCGGTAACAAAACTGACATCAATCCGACACCGCAGGTTCATGCGGCTGCGCTAGCGAAGGTTAACAGACCTTCGAAACGCGACTGGACTGGAACTTGCCTATGTCAGCAACCTCAGCCACGCTCGAAATCCGCGGCGTCTCCCGCCGGTTTGGCAAGAATACCGCCGTCAGCAATGTCGACATCTTGATCCCGCACGGTCAGATGGTCGGCATCATCGGCCGCTCGGGCGCCGGCAAGTCGACGCTTTTGCGCATGATCAACCGCCTCATCGATCCGAGCCAAGGGTCGATTTTCTTTGACGGCGCCGAAGTCTCCAGCCTGCGCGGTTCGCTGCTCAGGCGCTGGCAGCGCGACTGCGCCATGATCTTTCAGCAATTCAACCTGGTGCCGCGTCTCGACGTGCTGACCAATGTGCTGCTCGGCCGGCTCAATCACCGCTCGACCATTGTCAATCTGCTCGGTGTCTTCTCCCGTGAGGAACGGGCCGAGGCGATCGCGGCGCTCGAGCGTCTCGACATCGCCCGCACGGCGCTGCAGCCGGCCGGCACGTTGTCCGGCGGCCAGCAGCAGCGGGTTGCAATTGCCCGCGCCATGATGCAGCAGCCGAAAGTCATCCTTGCCGACGAGCCGATCGCCTCGCTCGACCCGCTCAACGCCAAGGTGGTGATGGATTCGCTGCAGGACATCAATCTGCGCGAGGGCCTCACCGTCGTCACCAATCTGCACACGCTGGATACCGCGCGCACCTATTGCAACCGCATCATCGGCATGGCCGCCGGCAAGGTGGTGTTCGACGGCCCGCCCGAAGAGCTCAACCGGGAGGCCGTGCGCATGGTCTATGGCGCCGACAGCAATGGCGGCGAAATCTCCGAGGCCATCACCTCGACCAGCGTCACCATCAAGCAAAAAATCGTCGCATCCGCCGGACCGCTCGAGCCCGCATTTCCTGGCTACTAGTTCCATGATCCCGACAAGTGGATACCGGTATCCGGAAAAGACCATGGACAACCGAAAGAGCGCCTGGATCGCCAGCCCGCGTCAAGGGCGCTGTCAAAATTCGAACGCTGCCGGCGCGATGCCGGAACCAACAGGAGACACGCGAAATGTTTAAAAAGATACTTTTCGGGGCCGTTTCCATCCTCGCCATGGCGATGGGCGCGGTCCAGGCACAGGACCTGAAGGAATTCCGCGTCGGCATTCTGGGCGGCGAGAACGAGGCCGACCGTCTGCGCAATTACCAGTGCTTCGCCGACCACATCAAGGAAGTCCTTGGCGTCGAGAAAGTTTCCTTGTTCCCGGCCGCCGACTATGACGGCGTCATCCAGGGCCTGCTCGGCGGCACGCTCGATTTTGCCGAGCTCGGCGCTTCCGCCTACGCCAAAGTCTATCTCGAAAACAAGGACGCGGTTCAACCGATCCTGACGACGATCCAGACCGATGGTTCGACCGGCTACCGTGCGGTCATGGTCGCCCGTGCCGATTCCGGCATCAAGACGCTCGCCGACATGAAGGGCAAGAAACTCGGTTTCGCCGATCCCGATTCGACCTCCGGTTACCTGATCCCGGTGACTTCACTGCCCAAGGACATCGGCATGGATGTGAAGAGCTACTTCGCGTCGACCGGTTTCGGCGGCGGCCACGAACAGCTTGTCCTTGAAGTCCTGAAGGGTACGTTCGATGCCGGCACGACCTGGGCTTCCGGGGTCGGCGACTTCAACGACGGCTACAGCTCGGGCAATCTGCGCAAGATGGTCGACAAGGGCGTCCTCAAGATGGATGACCTCGTCGAATTGTGGCAGTCGCCGCTGATCCCCAACGGCCCGCTGGTCGTGCGTACGTCGATCGACGCCGACACCAAGCAGAAGATCACCGATTTCCTGACCAAGCTTCCGGAAACCGATCCGGCCTGTTTCTCGGCGGTACAAGGCGGCGATTATAAGGGCTATTCGCCGGTTACCCCGGAATTCTATCAGCCGATCATCGACGCCCGTAAAGCGAAGATCGGCTCGTAAAACAAACTGCTACAACGCCGCCGGGGCCATGTGCCGGCGGCGGCGTTGCCGCATCAGGGGCCGGGGATCTATCGATGAGTGCGACCGACGTTTACCGCGCGCCTGCGCTTTCACCGGAGGGAGCCACTGTCGAGCGGCACTGGCGCGACCTCGCCGCCCGCCGGCGCCTTTACACGATCGGCGGCCTGGTTTTCCTGCTCCTTGCACTCTCTGGCTCGCTCTGGTTCGCCAACGAGACCAATGCCGGAAAGTTTTTCGACCGCCTTCCCTACGTCGCCGACTTTTTCACCGAATTGCAGCCGCGCGACTGGTTCGAGCCGGTGCGCGCGCTGTTCGACCTGCCGTCCCCCTATGACGATGGCAGCCTCAAATTCGACTACCCCGAAGGCCGGGTCTACCTGACCCAAAGCATCTACATTCCGGAGTATTTCCACCGAATGATCGAGACGCTGAACATCGCCCTGTTCTCGACGCTTGTGGGCGCCACATTCGGTTTCCTGCTCTGCTTCCTCGCTGCAGGCAATATCACGGCCAGCCGCTGGCTCCGTTTCGTCACGCGCCGCTTCCTTGAAATTGTTCGCGCCTTTCCGGAGATTGTCATTGCCGGCTTTTTTCTGGCGATCTTCTCGCTTGGACCCATTCCGGCGATCATCGCGGTCAGCATCCACACCGTTGGCGCGCTCGGAAAAATGTTCTTCGAAGTGGTCGAGAATGCCGACATGAAGCCTGAAGAAGGCTTGCGCGCCGTTGGCGCCAATTGGGTCGAACGGGTGTGGTTCGGCATCGTGCCTCAGGTCCTGCCCAATTTCATGAGCTATTTCCTCCTCCGCTTCGAGATCAATGTGCGCGCTTCGACCATTCTCGGCGCCGTCGGCGCCGGCGGCATCGGCGAATCGCTGCGTCTTTCGATCGGCCGAGGCCATGAGGCCAAGACCATCGCCATCGTCTTTCTGCTGTTCTGCACGATTGTCGCCGTCGACCAGTTTTCGGCATGGCTGAGACACCGTCTTGTCGGCCGGCAGGCGTTCGCATACGGGCGCGGAGAGTAATGCAATGAATGCCGATGCCATCAACGACATCGCTACTCGCCATCCGGACGCGTTCCGGCGATCCCTATGGAAGCGCTACGCCGCCCCGATCGGCATCCTTCTTTGCATTCTCTACACCTTCTATTGTTCGTGGTTCTTCTCGATCGCCACCGTTCTCGAAAAGGCGAACTGGAACCTTGCCGGCGCTTATCTCGCCGACTGGGTGTCTTACGAAATCCGGCCCGACATCGAGTTCAAGGACAACTATCTGACAATCGACTACTCCCGCTTTTCCAAACTGGGATCCAACCCAAATCCCGACTGGATGGCCAAGCAGATGGCTGTGATCGAGCGGCGGGTCGACGCAGCGCCAGCACCGGCAATCGCCACCAACAAGTCGTCGCAGGATTCGTTCATGGCGCCCGGCGCGCCGACCGCAGAGAATCCGGCCGCCCCGTCGGGCCAATCCGCTCCGGCTGCACCTGAAACGGTGCGCGAAAACGCCGTTGTGGCGGCGACCGTCACCCTTGGCAATGGCCGGATCGCCATCACGCCAAACCTCGTCACCGTGACGCGCGGCGCCGAAAGCGTCATTTTCGACATTGCCAAGGACAGTTCTGTGACACCGCGCACGCCGCTGCCTGACTGGATCGAGCAACGCAGGCCAGGCTCGACAGCCTATGTCTCGTTCGGATTTCTCGGCCGCGCTGAAGTGCAAAATGATGAAGTGGTCGCCTGGAGACGTTTCTTCGGCTGGGCCAATTTCGTGTTCGACACGAATTCGCCGTTCTGGGGTAAACCGTTCGGCGAGGTCGCTTCACTGATCGTTTCCGGGGCACGCATCGACCCGTCGCGGTCAAACGCAGCGCTCGCCTGGGATAACGTCCTCAACAACGCCGAGTGGCAGCACGGCGACGTCTGGCTGAAACTTTTGCAAACCATCGTCATGGCTTTTGTCGGCACGGTGCTGGCCTCGATCGTCGCCTTTCCGCTCGCCTTCCTGGCTGCGCGCAACGTCACGCCGAGCCGGATAGCCAACCAGCTAACAAAGCGCTTTTTCGATTTCCAGCGCTCGGTCGACATGCTGATCTGGGCGCTGTTCTTCACGCGCGGCTTCGGTCCGGGGCCGCTGGCCGGCATGTCGGCGATCTTCTTCACCGACACCGGAACCTTGGGCAAACTCTATTCCGAGGCGCTGGAAAACATCGATGACAAGCAGCGCGAGGGCATCCGCTCGGTTGGCGCCACGCCGGCAATGGTGCAGCGCTACGGGGTGCTGCCCCAGGTTCTGCCGGTATTCCTCAGCCAATCCCTCTATTTCTGGGAATCGAACACCCGGTCAGCGACGATCATAGGTGCTGTCGGCGCCGGCGGCATCGGTCTGAAATTGTGGGAGGCCATGCGCACCAACACCAACTGGGCCAATGTTTTCTACATGGTTCTGCTGATCCTGCTTGTCGTTTTCATCTTCGACAACATCTCCAGCTATCTCCGCCGCAAGCTGATGGGGACCGTCGCAAACGGCAACGATGAACGGCGCGTTTCCGTCCGTCCGCCGGCAGCTCAGATCGCCTGAGAAGAAGGCCCGGCTGCATCTAGCGCAGCAGCCTTTTTCCAGCCGCTCTTGATGTGCTTGTAGCCGTCGCGATAGACGGCTTCCGGGCTTTCCGAAAAATCGCGCCACACCTTGGTGGCCGCCGCCAAATCTTTGAGCGAGCGGCCGAAGGCCTCGATCGTCAGCCAGTCGTCATAGCCGCTCTTGCGGATCGCCGAAAACGTCTCATGCCACGGAATGTGGCCGCGCCCAGGCACGCCGCGATCATTCTCCGAAATATGGATATGGACGACATTTTTGCGGTTGCGCGTATAGGCGCCGATCGCGTCGGCCTCCTCGATATTGGCATGGAAGGTGTCGTACATCGCCTTGATGTGCGGCCGGTCGATTGCGTCGACATGCTCCGACAGATCGTCCATCGTGTTGAGCAGGTAGCATTCGAAGCGGTTGAGCGCCTCCAGCCCGATGGTGACATTCTTCTTTCCGGCATGGTCACCGATGGCGCGTTGCGAGGCGACGGAGCGCTTTTTCTCGGCCGCAGTCGGCCCACTGCCGGAAAACGCGCCGAGCGTCGAATGCAGCGGGCCGCTCAGGGTTTTGGCGCCAAGCGCTTGTGTGCAGTCGATCGCCCATTTCATATGGTCAACGCCGGCCTTGCGCGTTGAACCATCGGCCGCGATCAAATTCATCGCCGGATCGCCCATCGCCGAGACGGCGGTGCGTTCCAGCCCGATGCCGTCGAGCAGTTCACCGAGCTTCTTGTAGTCGTCCGGCGTGCCGGAGAAGATCGGTATCTCGACGCCATCGAAGCCGGTCGCCTTGATATCCCTAAGCAGTGGCTCGTGTCTCTTCGACACGGCCGTCGTCCACAAGAACATGCACATGCCGATTTTCATCGACGCCCCTCCCCATCATTGGCCATCGCACAAGGGGTGTTGAGATTCAGGTCAGGCCGAGCCAAAAATGGTAGTTTCCGAGAACCGGAGCGGAGCGTGAGCACCGGAAGCGCGGGAAACTGCCGTTTGCAGGCCGGCATCACCTGAAGATCAGCACCCCGATCAGAGCTTCGTCCAGGCTCCATTCTTCTTCGAGGACTTCACGCAGGCTTCAATGAAGGCCATGCCTTCGACACCGTCCTGGATGGTCGGGAAGATGACACCCTTAGCCGGCTTGCCGCCTTTGCGGCGCGCTGCGCGGATGGCGCGGGCCGCCTCCTGATAGATGTTGGCGAAGCCTTCGAGATAGCCTTCCGGATGGCCTGACGGAACGCGGCTGACGCGCCCGGCGACTGGCAGCGCGCCGGCGCCATTTCGGGTGATCAACTGCTTCGGCTGGCCGAACGGCGTGTACCATAGATAGTTCGGGTCGGCCTGCACCCATTCGAGCCCGCCCTTCGAGCCATAGATACGCAGCTTCAGCCCGTTCTCGTGGCCCGGCGCCACCTGGCTTGCCCACAACATCCCCTTGGCCGGATGCGACTTGCCGACCGGCTTGAAGCGCAGCATGACGTTGACATTGTCATCGAGTTGCCGCCCCGGCACGAAGGCGTCGAGATCTGCGGAAAGCGAATCGAGCTCCAGCCCGCAGACGAAGCGTGCGAGATTGTAGGCATGCGTGCCGATGTCGCCCAGCGCACCGCCGGCACCAGCCTGCTTGGGGTCGGAGCGCCAGGCCGCCTGCTTCTGGCCGGTAGCGGCGAGGTCCTCGGTCAGCCAGTCCTGCGGATATTCCGACTGCACGATGCGGATGTCGCCGAGTTGCCCCTTGGCCACCATCTCGCGCGCCTGCCGCACCATCGGATAGGCGGTGTAGTTGTGGGTGAGGACAAAGACCTTGCCAGTCTTTTCGACCAATGCCGCCAGCTTCTTCGCTTCCGCCAATGTCGTCGCCAGCGGCTTGTCGCAAATGACGTGGATGCCGGCTTCGAGAAACGCCTTCGCCGCCGGCACATGCACATTGTTGGGCGTGACGATGGCCACCGCCTCGATGCCGTCCGGCCGCTTGGCCTCGGCCTTGGCCATCTCGGCGAAGGAGCCGTAGCTGCGCGTGGGATCGAGCCCGAGTTCTGCGGCCGACGCTTTTGCACGCGCCGGGTCGGATGACAGGGCACCGGCGACCAGCACGAACTCATTGTCCATGCGCGCCGCGATCCGGTGCACCGCACCGATGAAGGCGCCTTGCCCGCCGCCGACCATGCCGTAGCGGATCGGGCCGCCTCCCGTTTCCGACTTCGATGCGCCGACCATGATTTTCTCCCTCGTTGTTCCTTACCCTCCCCCTTGCGGGAGGGTCGACGCGTAGCGTCGGGGTGGGGTCGCCGGGCGTGGAGCTCGGCATGAACCGACCCCACCCGGCCCTTCGGGCCACCCTCCCCTCGAGAGGGAGGGGAAAAAAGAGCGCTAGATTCCCATCATGGCGCGCAGCACCTTTTTATCGGTCGCGCCGCCGGCGAAATCGTCGAATGCTTTCTCCGTCACCCTGATGATGTGATGCTGGATGAAGGGCGCGCCTTCGGCCGCACCGTCCTCCGGATGCTTCAGGCAGCATTCCCACTCCAGCACCGCCCATGAATCGTAGTCATATTGGGCGAGCTTGGAGAAGATGCCGCCGAAATCCACCTGGCCGTCGCCGAGCGAGCGGAAACGCCCGGCCCGGTTCGTCCAGCTCTGATAGCCGGAATAGACGCCTTGCCGGCCGGTCGGATTGAACTCGGCGTCCTTGGCGTGGAAGGCCTTGATCCGCTCGTGATAGATGTCGATGAATTCGAGATAGTCGAGCTGCTGCAGCAGGAAATGCGACGGGTCGTAATTGATGTTGCAGCGCTTGTGGCCGCCCACCGCCTCGAGGAACATCTCGAAGGTCGCGCCATCGAACACGTCCTCGCCCGGATGGATCTCGTAGCCAACATCGACGCCATTGTCCTCATAGACGTCGAGGATCGGCTTCCAGCGCTTTCCCAGTTCGGAAAACGCCTCCTCGATCAATCCCGCCGGCCGTTGCGGCCAAGGATAAAGGTAGGGAAAAGCCAACGCTCCGCAAAACGACACCGACGCCGTGAGCCCAAGATTCTTCGAAGCCTTGGCGCCGAACTTCATCTGTTCGACCGCCCATTGCTGCCTGGCCTTCGGGTTGTTGTGCACCGCAGGCGGCGCGAAGCCGTCGAACTGTGCGTCATAGGCTGGATGCACCGCCACCAATTGCCCCTGCAAATGCGTCGACAGCTCGGTGATCTCAACGCCAGCCTCGGTGCAGATGCCCTTCACTTCGTCGCAATAGGCTTGGGAAGACGCCGCTTTCTCGAGGTCGAACAGCCGGCTGTCCCAGGTCGGTATCTGCACGCCCTTGTAGCCCAGTCCGGCCGCCCATCTGGTGATCGACGGCAGCGAATTGAACGGTGCGGCATCGCCCGCGAACTGCGCCAGAAACAGCCCGGGACCCTTCATTGTCGACGGCATCGGCATCCTCCCTAATTATCCACGACCAAGCATAGCGCCGATTGAAAGCAGGGCCAGCCTCTTTGGTCTTTTCTCGACAGGCGCTTGTATGCACCGCCATTCTGGTATTACCAAATATGGTCACTTGGTCAAGCGGCGCCACTCGCAACCAGAGCGGCGAAAGTTGCCGGACAGCAGGCAAATACGCCATTTTAATCAACGAAATAATCAGAGATCGAGGCTGACTTGTGGGATTTCTTGCCGTCCAGATGAAATTGCTGTAGACCCTCTTTTCAGGCCCAATTGGTCGAACCAGTTACGACAAATGCTGGGAGCGCCTTGGGGAGGAAATCATGCAGCGCACTCTGGTGGAGTGCATCGCAGGCGAATTGTTACAGGCGAATTCTGGGAAGGACAGACCATGCATCTTTCGACGCACAACTGGATGCGGGCGGAACCGTTGGAGACGACGCTCAAACGCATCAAGAAGTTCGGCTATGAGTCGATCGAGATTTCCGGCGAGCCCGAGCAGTACAAGACCGACGAGACGCGCGCACTCCTGAAGGAGCACGGCATCCGCTGCTGGGGGGCGGTGACGCTGATGCTGGGCGAGCGCAATCTCGCCGCCAAGGATCAGGGCCAGCGCGAGCGCTCGGTGCAGTATGTCAAGGACGTGCTGACGATGGTGAGCGAACTCGACGGTGAGATCATCACGCTCGTTCCCGCCACCGTCGGCAAGGTGGTGCCGGACGGCACCGAGGAAGAAGAATGGAAATGGGTGGTCGACGCCACCAGGGAATGCTTCACCCATGCCAAGAAGGTCGGCGTCAAGATCGCGGTCGAGCCGCTCAACCGCTTCGAGACCTATCTGTTCAACCGCGGCGCCCAGGCACTGGCGCTGGCCGATGCGGTCAGCCCCGAATGCGGTGTCTGCCTCGACGCCTATCACCTCCATATGGAGGAGTTTAACGTCTACGATGCCATCCGGCAGGTCGGAAAGCGCCTGTTCGATTTCCACGTCGCTGACAACAACCGCTTCGCGGCCGGTCTCGGACAGATCGACTGGCCGAAGATCGTCGGCACCCTGAAGGAAGTCGGTTACGACGGCGCGCTGACCAACGAGTTCGTCGCCCCTGTCGACCGCACGCCAGCTGCTCCTTATCCCGACATGGTCGAACGCAACCCGGTCGACATCTCGCCGGAGCAGCTCAAATTCATCCAGGACCACGGTTCCAGCGTACTCACGGAAAAGTTCTACACCGACCAGATGCGCATCACCGCCGAAACGCTGCTGCCGCTGATCAAGTAGTCGATCTCTGGAAACGAGCCCTTCCGCCCTGATGGCGGCCCCTAACGGCGGCAAGGCAGAGGATGAACATGCGCATCAAGACGGTCCAAGCCTGGTGGGTCCGCATACCGATCGAAGCCGCGAAGCAGCACCGCAGCGACTTCGGTCAGGTGACGTCGTTCGACGCCGCCATCCTGCGCCTCGAGACCGACGACGGGCTGGTCGGCTGGGGCGAAGGCAAGAATGCCGCCGGCAGCACCGGCAGCTATGGCGCCCTCGTCCACATGCTGAACCATGAGGTCGGCCCGCAGCTGATCGGCCGCGATCCGGCCGACATCGGGGTGATCTGGGAGATGCTCTACAATGGCGTGCGCCACGACAGTGCCGCGCAAAACGGCCACGCCATGCCGCAGCTGGCGCGGCGCGGCATCAGCGTCGCCGCGATTAGTGCTGTCGATATCGCGTTGTGGGATATTCTGGGCAAGTCGCTTGAGGTTCCGGTCTGGCGGCTGCTCGGCGGCCGCAAGCTTGACCGCATGCCGGCCTACGCTTCCGGCGGCTGGGCCTCCACCGAGGCGATCGGCGACCAGCTGAAATCCTATATCGCCAAGGGCGGCTTCAAGGCGCTGAAGATGCGGATCGGCGCGATGGACGGCACCCCACACAATTCCGCCGCCCGCGTCCGCGCCGCAAGACAGGCGCTCGGCCCTGAAGTCGACCTGATGGTCGATGCACACGGCACCTATACGGTGGCGGAAGCCAAGCGCTTCATCTATCTCGCCGGCGATCTCGATCTGGCCTGGTTCGAGGAGCCGGTCATCGCCGACGACAAGCCCGGCATGGCCGAAGTGCGGGCGTCCGGCTCAATCCCGATCGCCACCGGTGAGAGCGAGGCGACGCGCTATGCCTTCCGCGACCTCGCCACGCTCAAAGCGGCCGACATCTTTCAGCCGGATCCGGCCTTCTGCGGCGGCATCAGCGAGGCGATGAAGATCGGCACCATCGCCAGCGCCTTCAATCTGCGCTTTGCGCCGCATCTGTGGGCCGGCGCGCCTTGCTTCTTTGCCGGGCTGCATGTCTGTGCTGCTTCGCCGGCTAGCTTTACCGTCGAATATTCGCTAGGCGCCAACCCGATGATCCACGATCTGATCGAGGAGACTGTCGAAGCAAAGGACGGTATGATAGCGATCCCCGAGAAGCCCGGACTGGGATTCACCCTTTCGGAACGGTTCCTGGAGGCGCACGCGCTACGCGGCTGATCATGAAAGAAAAGAACCTTCTCGCGGAACTCGCCGCCTATCTGTTCTCCCACTCCGACAAGGCGACGGGCCGAACACCGTCGGAGCGTGAACTGGCGGAGCATTTCGGCGTAAGCCGCGGCCAGATCCGCGAGGCGCTGGCTATCCTCGAAGCCATGCGCATCGTCGAGCGCCGGGCCAAGTCCGGCATCTACATCGACACCAAGCAGGCCAGCGTCGAGGCGATGGCGCTTTTTGCCAGGGCCGGCCTGCCGCTCGATCCGGTCCAGATCTACGAGACGGTCGAATTGCGTAAGATCCACGAGATCAAGGCCGCCGAGCTTGCCTGCTCGCGCGCCACCGAGGAAAATTTCGAGCGGCTGCGCGAAATCCTGAAGGCTTCGGAAGAGCGCATTGCGGCGGGCGAGGGTCTCGCCAAGGAGGACCGCGAATTTCACCTTGAGATCGTGCGGGCGACCAAGAACAGCGTCTTTCACAACATATGCAGCGTCTATTACATGATGGGCGAGCAACGCCTGCCGATTTATTTCAACGATCCCGAACGCAGCGTGCGCTCGCATGCCGAGCACATCCAGATCTACGAGGCGCTGCTGCGCCGCGACGGCAACCTCGCCCAGGCGCTGATGAGCGCCCATCTGCAAGGTGCGGAAAGCTACTGGAAAGGCCTGATCGAGGGTGGTGGGGCAGAACCTCACAGTCCAGCGCTCGAACAGGTCTGACATGCCTAAAATCCTGACGACACACACGCTTCACCCGCGCGCCTCCGCCATGCTGACCGGTGCCGGTGAACTCGTCGTCGCCTCCGCCCTCGATGCGGACACGTTGGCGACTGAGGCGAGGAACGCCGATATCATCATCGTTCGCGCCCCGCTGCCATCAGCGCTTTTCGAAGGCGCTACGAAGCTCCGGGCCGCAATCCGCCACGGCGCCGGGCTCGACATGGTCCCCATGGAAGCGGCCACTGCAGCCGGCGTCCTGGTCGCAAACGTGCCGGCGGTCAATGCACGGTCGGTGGCCGAATACGTGATGTTCGCGGCCTTGGCGCTGCTTCGGCGTTTCCGCATGGTAGACCGTGACTTGCGGGCGAAGGGCTGGCTGGCCGGCCGCGACCACACCATTCTCGCCAGCGAGCTCGCCGGCAAGACGATCGGCATTGTCGGCTTCGGCGCCATTGGACAGGCAGTCGGCCATATCGCGGCGCATGGTTTCGACCTGAACGTGATGGCGACGACGCGCAGCATGAGGCCGGCGCCGGACAGGGTCGGCTTCCTGTCGATCGACGCACTGGTCGAGCAGAGCGACATCATCGTTCTGTGCTGTCCGCTGACACCGGAGACGCGCGGCCTGATCAACCGCGAGCGCATCGGCCGAATGAAGCCGCATGCGCTGCTGATCAATATTTCGCGCGGGCCGGTGATCGACGACGACGCGCTGATCGAAGCGCTGCAAAAGGACCGTATCGGCGGTGCCGCGCTCGATGTCTTTGCGACGCAGCCGCTGCCGCCCAATCACCTCTATTTCGGCTTCGACAATGTCATCGTCACGCCGCACATGGCAGGCATCACCGAGCAGTCGATGATGCGCATGGGCGTCGGTTCGGCTGATGAAACCTTGCGGGTGCTGGCTAACAAATTGCCGGTCAATCTGCGCAATCCCGAAGTGGTCGAGCACTACCGGCGGCGGTTTCCGGCCGACGCCTGACGGCACCTCAACGGCCAAGCAGTGCCTCGACTTCCGCGGCGATGCGCAGGAGACGGTGGTCATGGCCGTTGCGCGCCACCAGCATCAGCCCGGCCGGGCGCGCCATTTCCGGCATCGGCAGCGAGATCGCGCAGAGGTCGAACTGGTTGGCGACCTGCGTGTTGCGCAGCAGAAGGCCTTCCGTACGCTCACATAGAGCTTCGTCGCTGGTCATCGACACGATGGTCGGCGCGGTGACCGGTGTGGTCGGCAGGGCCAGCACATCGACAGACGCCAGCCGCTCGTCCATGGCGGCGACAAGCGCCGTGCGGCGGCGGATCGCCCTTATGTAGGCCGTGGCGGGAACGGCCGCGGCGCGCGACAACGGCTCGCTCACCCGCGGATCGACCGGCGTCGTCGCACCTGTTGCCAGCCAATCTGCATGGACCTCGGCACCCTCCATTGCCGCGATCGACGCCCGCTTGGTTACCGCGCGCAAATCGGCAAGGAGATCATCGATGGGCAGATCGGCGAGGCGTGCACCCGCAAGCTCTACCTTGCGAACAAATCGGTCGAACGCCGCCGCGACCTCTTCCTCCGTATCGTCGAACAGCACGCCGCGCGGAATGCCGATGCGCAGGCCGTCCAGCGGAAGCGGCAACAATGCCATCGGTTCTTCGCCCGCCATCACCGCGTCGGCTGCGGCACATTCGACGACGGTGCGGGCAAGCGGGCCGATGGAGTCGAGTGTGTCGGACAGCGGGAAAACGCCAACGCGCGGCACGCGCCGCGCCGTCGGCTTAAAGCCGACGACACCGTTCAGCGATGCCGGAATGCGCACCGAACCGCCGGTGTCGGAACCGATCGAGGCCTCGCTCGTGCCTTCGGCAACGGAAACACCCGCGCCGGAGGATGAGCCGCCCGCAATCCGGCTGGCGTCGGTCGCATTGCCGGGCGTGCCGTAGTGCGGATTGACGCCGATCGCGGTGAAGGCGAATTCAGTCATGTTGGTCTTACCGAAGATCACCGCGCCCGCCTGCCGCAGCCGCCGCACGATGACGGCGTCCTGCAGCGCCAGCGCCGCGGTGCTGAGCAACAACGAACCGGCTGTGGTCGGCTCGCCGGCGACATCGAACAGATCCTTGATCGACACGATCGCTCCGTCGAGCGGCCCGAGCCTCACGCCTGCCTTACGCCTGGTATCGGCGGCATCGGCTGCTGCCCGTGCAGCTTCCGGATAGAGTTTTACGAATACGCTTTCATTGTCCGCGCGGACGGCGAGACGCGAAAGGACGACTTCGAGGCGGTCGCGGACAGATTGCATTTTCGGTGTCGGACTCCGGACGCCTGCAACGTCTTACAGGCAACGACTGGTGCGTGGCCTGCAGAGACATAACCCGGCATAAGCACTTTTGCACCCCTGTCGTCAGCGAAGGGAGCGAACGAAGCGCCTACGTCAACATTCATTGCATAGACGATCTCGATCTGGCCGCTGTGCCGATTTTCGACTTCGACGGCCGCGCGGTTTGACTGTCCCTCACCTTTCGGCTGCCTTTGGGCCTAGCAAGAACGCCGCCAAGGCCGCCAGCAACGTCGCGATCCCACAATAGGCGAAAGCACTGGCAACGCCGGCATTATCGACCAGCAGGCCGCCGAAAACAGCGCCCAGTGCAATGGCCACCTGGAATGTCGCGACCATCAGCCCGCCGGCGCTTTCAGCCTGGTCGGGAGCGGCTCGCACCAGCCAGGTTTGCAGCCCGACGGGCACCGCGCCGAAGGCAAAGCCCCAGGCGGCAACCGCTATCGCCGCAACGATTGGCGAGGCTCCGAGAGTAAGCAGCAAGGCGGCCGCCACAGCAATCAGCAGAGGCGCCAGGCCGACGGCGGTTTTGAGGCTGCGTTCGGCGATGAAGCCACCGGCAAAATTGCCGAAGAAGCCACCGATGCCAAAGGCGAGCAGCACCAGAGAGATCGTCTCGATATCCAGCGCGGGCACCTTCTCAAGAAACGGGCGGACATAGGTGAAGCCGGCAAAGTGTCCCGAAGCGACCAGCAGGACCACCAGAAGCGCAACCCTGATCATTGGGCGCTTCATCACCTCCAGCAAGGTCCGAACACTTGCCACGCCCGCCGGCGGCAGCTTCGGAAGGGTGGCGATCTGCACCAGCAGCGCTAGGGCGCCGACAACAGCCGCGATCATGAAGGCCGTTCGCCATCCCCAGATGTCGCCGACATAGGCGCCGACCGGGGCGGCGCAGACGGTCGCCACCGAAACGCCGGTGAGAATGATCGACATGGCGCGCGGCATCAGCCGCATCGGAACAAGCCGCATCGCCATGGCTGCCGACATCGACCAGAAGCCGCCGAGGCTGATCCCGAGCATGATGCGGGCGATCAGAAGAACGGGAAGCGAGGACGCAAACGCCGCCACCAGGTTCGACAGGATCAGGAGCACCGTCAGCCCCCACATGACCACCCTGCGGTCCAGCCGTTTGGTGATGATAGCCATGGTCGGAGCGGCTATCGCGCCGACAACGGCCGTCGCTGTCACCGCTTGGCCGGCAGTGCCTTCCGTCACACCGAGGTCCTGCGCCAGCGGCGTCAGCAGGCTGGCAGGCAGGAATTCTGCGGTCACCAGCCCAAACACACCGAGCGCGAGGGATATGACCGCCCCCCACGCCGGCTCGGCTCGTTCGTCGGTTTCCGCGGGATCGAGAACGGCGTCCATGACGCCTGTCGCGGGTTCGGTCATGATGGGATCTCCGATCTGGTTGCAGCGCAACATTTGGCTGCAGTGCAACATAGGGAGTGACCGCCTGGAGTTTCCATGCTAGAAACCCCATCATGCTTGACTATTCGTCCAAAGTTCCGATCACCGGCGATCCGCTGACAGACATATTGCGCGGGTTACGGCTCGACGGTGTCGAATACGGACGCTGTGAAATGCAGGAGCCCTGGGGCCTCCAGTTTCCGGCCCAGACGGCGGCGCGGTTTCATTTCATCGGCCGCAAAGGATGCTGGCTGCTGCAGCCCTCCGGCGAATGGGTGGAGCTCAAGGCGGGCGACGCGGTGCTGCTGCCGCGCGGTGCGGCACACGTCCTGGCTAGCGAGCCGGGCACTGAGGCTTCACCGATCCAGGGCTACAAGGTCGCCGAGGTCTGCAAGGACGTTTACTGCATGTCCAATGAAGGTCGCCGGCCGGGGACGCTGCTGTTTTTCGGCAGCATGTATTTCAATCTCGACGGTTTGCACCCATTGCTCGGCATGATGCCGGACGTCATGCGCGCGCACGAGTTGGAAGCCTATGAACCCGGCATCCCGCATCTGCTGGAGGCCATGGCGCGCGAAGTGACGATGGAGCGCGTCGGATCCGGCGGCATCCTCGCACGGCTTGCCGATGTGCTGGCCGCCACCGTCATCCGCTCATGGGTCGAGCGCGGCTGCGGCGACTCGTCCGGATGGATCGCGGCGGTGAGAGACCGTGAGATCGGCCGCGTGCTGGCCGCGATCCACCTCGAACCGAACCGCGACTGGACGGTGGAAACGCTCGCCAGGATGATGGGCGCCTCGCGATCGGGTTTCGCGGAACGCTTCGCGACGATAGTCGGCGAAACGCCGGCGAAATATGTCACCCAGGTGAGAATGCACCAGGCACGGCAATGGCTGGTCCGCGACCGGCTGAAGATTTCCGTCGTCGCCGCGCGCCTGGGTTATGAATCCGACGCGTCCTTCAGTCGGGCGTTCAAGCGCGTCATCGGATCGGCTCCCAGCCATTTCCGAGCCGAGGAACAGGCTGAAACCCGTCAAGCCGGCTAAGCCTGGCCAGAGGCTTCAAGCGCTTGGCATCCTCCCGCCCAACAGGCGCGGCTAGCCCGCGTGACGAAGGCTTATTCCGCTACCCTTGTCGAACAGCACCACCTTGTCCGGATCCCAGGCAAAGCGCACCGGTTGCTCGATCTCGACATCGGTTCTGGCCGGCACCGTGGCCCGCAGCATGGCGTCGCCGATCCGCAGCGTAAGGATCTTTTCGACGCCATGGTTCTCGACATCGTGGACGCGCGCTTCCACTGGCGCACCGCTCTCGAGATAGACATCCTCGGGGCGAATACCGAAGACGAGCGGGCGACCGTCGGTCGCACCGCTCGTCTTGGCACCCCCCGCAAAAGGCAGTTCGAAATTCAGCGGTGCCATCACCGCGCGGCCGTTGACGAGCTTGCCGTCGATGAGGTTCATCGGCGGCGAGCCGACGAAGCTCGCCACGTAAGTGTCGCGCGGATTGTTGTAGATCTCATACGGCGTGCCGGTCTGGACGATGCGGCCATGGTTGAGCACGCCAACCTTGTCGCCCATCGACATCGCCTCGATCTGGTCGTGCGTCACGAACAGGAAGGTCTGACCAAGGTTCATTTGGATGTTCTTCAGCTCGGTGCGCAGCGCCTCGCGCAGCTTGGCATCGAGCGCCGAAAGGGGCTCATCCATCAGGAATACGCGGGGCTTCCTGACGATGGCGCGACCAATCGAGACGCGCTGCATCTCGCCGCCAGAGAGGCGATCCGTCTTGCGGTCGAGCAGATGCTCGATGCGCAAGGTCCTGGCAACGCGGTCGACGCGCGTCTTGATCTCGTCGGGCTCGATGCGGCGGATTTTTGGCTTCAACGGGAATTCGAGATTCTCGCGCACCGTGTAGCGCGGATAAAGCGAGTATTGCTGCAGAACTAGCGCCACGTCGCGCTCGGCCGCACCCCAGTCAGCGACATCAGCGCCGTCGATGAATATCTGCCCCTCGTCCGGCTTTTCCAGGCCGGCGATCATGCGCAGCGTCGTCGTCTTGCCGGCGCCGGTCTCGCCGAGCAGCACGAAGAACTCGCCGTCGGCAATGTCGAGATTGAGCCCGGTCAATGCGGTGTGATTGCCGAATGTCTTCGAGATATTCTTGAGCTGGATATGGGCCATCAGAGTCTCACCCCCAGCGAAGCGCCGCTTGTCGTGTCGAAGAAGTGCGCCTGCGCCGGGTCGAGCTTGGCGAAGACCTGAACCCCCGGCTTGCCGACGAAACCGGAACGGGTGCGGGCGCGCAACATCTGTGCCCCGACCTTGAGGTCGACGATATCGTAGGAGCCAAGCGGTTCGATGATGTGCGCCTCGACCGGCAGATAACCGTCCGCCGGCTCGCGCGAGACCATCACTCCTTCGGGGCGGATGCCGAGCGCAAGGCGGTCCTGTTCGACGTTCGCGGCGTCGAGCTGGCCGACCAGTTCGGCCGGGAAAAGGAACCCTTCCGCGGCCCCGTCGACGGTGACCCTGGCGCCGGAGCCGTTCATCGTCACCGCCGCGTTGGCGACGTTCATCACAGGCGAGCCAACGAATTGCGCGACGAACAAATTGGCCGGGTGCGTATACACTTCCGTTGGGCTGCCTACCTGTTGCAGAACGCCCTCATGCATAATGACGATGCGGTCGGCAAGGCTCATCGCCTCGATCTGGTCGTGGGTGACGTAGATGGTGGTCGAGCCCTGCTTGATGTGCAGCCGCTTGATCTCGGCGCGCATCTCCTCGCGCAGCTTGGCGTCGAGCGCGCCGATCGGCTCGTCCATCAGCATCGCCTTCGGCCGCCGCACCAGCGCCCGGCCGATCGCCACGCGCTGCATGTCGCCACCCGACAGCGCCGACGGCTTCTTGCCGAGCAGGTCGGTGATCTGCAGCACTTTGGCGACCGAGCGCACCTCGCCGTCGATCTCCGCCTTGCTCTTGCGCATGGCGCGCAACGGAAAAGCGATGTTCTCGTAGACGCTCATGTGCGGATAGAGCGAGAACGATTGGAACACCATGGCGATGTCGCGGTCGGCAGCCTTGAGATGCTGGACCGGCTTGCCGTCGATGAGGACGTCGCCGCCGTCGATCGTCTCCAGCCCGGCGATGGCGCGAAGCGTCGTCGTCTTGCCGCAGCCCGACTGTCCGAGCAGCACGATGAACTCGTTGTCGTCGATCTTGAGGTTGAGGTCCTTGATGACCTGAACGGCGCCAAAGAATTTCTGGACGCCACGAAGCTCGATCTGGGTCATGCGTGACCTTCTTTTTCCGGCGCGCCGGTCGCCTGCGGCTTCTGCCTTGGACCGACCCAGCCGGTGATCATGAACGTCAGCAGCCCGACGATGATGATCGTCAGCCCGTAGCGGTGCAGGAAGAGATTCCACGGCTGGCAGAGCGCGATGATGCCGCACACCATCACGATCTCGGCCGTGCGCTGGATTGTAGCATGGCGGATCATTTGCGAATCGCTCCGAAGGACATGCCGCGCAGGAGGTGGTTGCGCAACAGGAAGGTGAAGATGGCGACAGGCAGCAGGAACAGGAAGGTGCCGGCCGCGATGACCGTCCAGTCGGGCAACCCGGAACCGACCTGGCTTGGAATGAACGGCGGCGCCGTTTGGGCGCGTCGGTTGGTCATGATCAGCGCGAACGCATATTCATTCCACGCGGTGATGAAGCAGAACACGGCGGTGGCGGCGATGCCGGTGGCCGCCTCCGGCAGCACGATCTTGAAGAAGGCCTCCATGCGCGTATAACCGTCGACGAGGGCCGCCTCCTCGTACTCCTTCGGAATTTCGTCCATGAACCCCTTCATCAGCCATACGGAGAAGCTGAGATTGAAGGCGGTGTAGAGGATGATCAGGCCCCAATGCGTGTCGTTGAGGCCGACGACCCGGTACATCAGAAACATCGGGATCGCCACCACCACTGGCGGCAGCATGCGCGTCGACAGGATGAAGAAGAGCAGGTCCTGTTCCCCCTTTATCTTGAAGCGCGAGAACCCGTAAGCCGTGAAGGTGCCCATGCCGACGGCGAGGATCGTCGAGGTGATGGCCACGATCAGCGAATTCATGAAGCGGCTCGGATAGCCGGACCACTGCACCTCGCCCCTGCCCGAGCGCACCACCTTCTCGCCGCCGTCAAACACCAGCCGCTCCCACCACGGGGCGGCGGCGTATTGTTCCGGCGTCGGCGCAGTGCGCAACTGCGACCGCTTGGTGAACAGCTTGACGAAGGGCGATATCTCCGGCTGGAAGACCACCGTCGGCGGGATGGTGGTGGCGAGATTGCGCGGCTTGAACGCCGTCGAGGCTATCCAGTAGATCGGCGCCAGGAAGATCATCGTGACGATCAGCACGCCGACGATGGCGAGCTTGTTGAGCGAACGCTCGGCAGAGGTGGTGACAGCGGCCATGCTAGCGCTCCTTCACCTTGTTCAGGTATTTGACGTAGATGTTGGTGATCGCCAGGATCATGATCAGCACGATGTAGGCGAGCGCGCAGGAACGCCCGGTCTGCCATTCCTGGAACGCCATCTTGTAGAGCCGAATCGAGATCACCTCGGTGGTCGGCTGGCTGGTCAGGATGTAGGCAAGATCGAAAGTCTTGAACGCCTCCATGGTGCGAAAGATGATCGCGATCATCAGGATCGGCGCGACCAAGGGCAGCGTAATGCGAAAAAAGGTATAGAACGAGCCGGCGCGGTCGATCGCGGCCGCCTCGTAGAGGTGCTTCGGCACTGCCGACAGGCCGGCGAGCGACAGCAGCATCACGAAGGGCGACCACATCCAGATGTCGGTGATGGCAACCGCGTAGAGCGCCATGTCGGGGTTGGACAGCCACTCGAAGGAGCCGAGGCCGAGCGTATAGTTGATGATGCCGAAAGACGGATCGTAGAGCAGTTTCCAGAACAGGCCGACGACGGCCATCGACAGCATCATCGGCAACAGCAGCAATGTCGTCAGCAGGCCCTTCAACGGGATATCGCGGTTGAGCAGCAGCGCCACGCCGAAGCCGACGATGACCTGGCCGACTACGGAGACGATGACATACTTGGCGGTGATGGCGAAATTCGACCAGATGAACGGGTCGTTGAGCAGCTCGCGGTAATTCTGCAGTCCGACGAAATTGGCCGCCGCGGGGCTCGACGCGCGAAAGTCGGTGAACGAATAGCCGAGCGAATAGATCAGTGGAAAGATGTTGAAGACGATCAGGAAAACGATCGTCGGAATGATGAAGAGATTGCGGATCGTGAGGTCGCTCATGCCGCGGGCGGCGGAGCGCGAGTTGGGATCCAGGGTGGTCAAGACTGCAGTGGCCAAGGCCCGTTCCTTCCTTGTCCGGAAAAGAAAACGGAAGGGGCGGGCTCCCGCCCCCTCCGAGCGTTAGTGCCGTTTACTTCACGCGGTTGTATTTCTTGAATGTCGCGTTCCAGTCCGCGGCGAGCGAATCGAGCACTTCCTTGGCCGTGCCCTGATTGCCGGTGATGTACGGATAGACGCGTTGGTTCATCTGGATGAGCAGCTCGGCATATTCCGGCGTCGCCCAGAAGTCCTTCACCTTGAACATAGTTTCGTAGAAGGCCTTGTTGTAAGGCGTGGCGTTCTGGAATTCAGGCGACTCGAGCACCTTGGCACTTGCCGTGTAACCGCCGAGTTCCGCCCATTTCTTCTGCGTCTCGTCCTTGATGAACCATTCCAGGAACTTCATCGCCTCTTCCTGATTCTGGGAATAGGAGATGACGGAGATGCCCTGGCCGCCGAGCGCGGCGAACTGATCGCCGTTCGGTCCTGGAGGGTTGGCGAAGAAGCCGGTGGCCTTGGCATTCGGGTTCGAGGCTTCGTTGATGAGCGCTGGGAAAAAGGCGAAGTAGTTCATGCTCATCGCCGCCAGGTTCTCGGTGATCGCCTGGTTGTCCTCGATGAAGAAGCTCTTGGCCCAACCAGGAGGGGTGAAGGAATAGAGCTCCTTGTAGGCCTCGAGCGCCTTGACGTTCTGCTCAGAGTTGATGATCCCGTCGACCTTGTAGGTGGCATAGTCGCCGAGTTCGCCGCCGAAGGAGAAGATGGCGTTCTCGACGCCCATCACCAGAGCGTCATACGAATTGTCGGTGTAGATGGCGACGCCGTAGCGCTTCTCGTCGGGACGGTGGAAGAATTCGGCGATGTCGCGCAGCTGCTTCCAGTCCTTCGGCACGCCGAGATCGTAGCCATACTTGGCCTTGAATGCTTCCATCTCCTTCGGGTCTTCGAACCAGTCCTTGCGATAGGACCAGCCGACCGCGTCACCCTCGGCCGGGATCGACCAGTATTTGCCGGAGTTCGACGGATATTCGGCGTAGTATTTCACCGTCGCCGGCGCCATCACTTCCTTCAGATTGTGCTTGTTGAAGAAGTCGGTGAGGTCGACGTAGTGACCGGCCTCGGAGGCCGCGCCGATCCACTGGGAATCGCCGACGACCATGTCGTAGGCGCTGCCCTTGGCGTTGAACTCGGTGAATGCCTTGGTCTGGAAGTCGGACCAAGGCGTGGTTTCGACCGTGACCTTCACGCCGCTCTCGGCCTCGTAAAGATTGACGAGTTCCTGCAAATAGTTCGCCGGATCCCATTCAGCCCAGAATATGGTGAGTTCCTTATCCTGCGCGTAGACGGACGTTCCGCAGGCGAGCACTAAGCCGATACCAGCAAGCATACTGGTCATTGTCTTGCGCATAATGATTTCCTCCCTTGTGCGCATTCTACCGTATCATGCGAGCCGGCGGCGAGGCCGGCCCTGGTAGTTCCTCCCATGATGGCACCGTTCCGGTTTTTGAGCCTCCTCGCCCAGCCGGAATGGATCGCAGCCCTCACGTTTAATCCGCTATATTGTCCTGATCTGGTATTACCAATTTCGGACGCACGTCAAGCTCTTTCTTGGACGATGGCAGGGCCTCAGACAAGCGGATTCCAGCAACATCTGTCTGTTTTTCTTAAATTTTCCTACTCCTTGATACGCAGGGGCCTTGTTCGCGCTACGGCACGTCGACTATTGTCAGTAATCGGCATCCCCATCTGGTCGAACCAGATCGATACTATTCCGCAGCTGTCGCCGGCGCGCTTCTGCCTCCTTCGGTTATCGATTCCATCACTGCAGCCCGTACCAGGGCGCCGGCTGCCCATTGCGCTACCGACATCATCTTGCGGCTGTCCAGCCCCCATATATCCTTCAGTATGATGAGCACTTCGACGCCGAAGATCAACGACAGGGCCTGCGCCAGGCGCTTGAATTCGCGTGGCGGCAGCCGGTTCTTGAGCGGTGCGATCGCGTCCTTGAGCAGATCGACGCGATGGCCGCGCGTGAAGGCCGGCTCGCCGCCTAGCGTGCCTGCCTGCTGCCGCGCCCACTGGTCGAGCGACAGCTTCAGCGCCGCCTTGAAGGTCGCCTCGAAGGCTTCGATCCGCGGCATGGCCGTATCGAACAGTTCGGCGACCCGCCGCTCGGGATCGGTCGAGGCTGATTTCCAGGTGAGGATCGGCCCGAGGCCTTCGTCGACCACCGCCTGGACCAGCGCCGCCTGGCTTGGAAAATACCGATAGGCGGTCGCGCGGGAGACTTCCGCCGCTTCGGCGACCTCGCTGACCGAGGGCGTGGCGCCCGCCTGCATCAGCCTTGTCGCCGTCTCCAGCATCAACCGCCTTGTGCGCGCGCGCGGTCCGCGCGCGGCTCCAGAACCGGCATCGTCGGAAACCACCGCTTGTTGACGTGAGACATTCATGTCAATACGATACGCGCGTCTCAAAAAATTGCAATGGCCTTCGCGATGCCGAACGGCCGGGCAAAGAGCGGCAGGCGGCAACGCCGAGCGCGCCTAGAACCGGAGAAACGCAATGAAGCGCGTCTATGTGGTAGGCACCGCCGACACCAAGGGTGAGGAACTCGCCTTTCTGTCCGATGCGGTCGCTGCCACCGGTGCTGCTGTCGCCCGCATCGATGTTGGAACGCGCAACGCAACCGTGCCGGTCGATGTCTCGGCCGAAGAGGTCGCCGGCCACCATCCCGGTGGCAGCAGTGCCGTACTGAGCAGCGACGACCGCGGCACCGCGGTGGCGGCAATGGCCATCGCTTTCACCCGGTTTGTTCAATCGCGCACCGATATAGCAGGTGTGATCGGTATCGGCGGTGGTGGCGGCACTTCGATCATCACATCAGGCATGCGCGCGCTGCCGCTCGGCCTGCCCAAGATCATGATCTCGACGCTCGCCTCGGGCGACACCGCACCTTACGTCGATGTCTCCGACATCGTCATGATGCCGTCGGTGACCGATATGGCCGGCCTGAACCGGCTGTCTCGTGTCGTGCTGCACAATGCCGCCCAGGCGATAGCAGGCATGGCTGCAAAACCGCCGCCGCCACCCGACGGCAGACCGTCGATCGGCCTCACCATGTTCGGCGTCACAACGCCGTGCGTGACTTCCATCGCCGAGCAGCTTCGTTCGACCTATGACTGCATGGTCTTCCACGCCACCGGGACCGGAGGCCGCAGCATGGAGAAGCTGGCCGACAGCGGCTTGCTGTCCGGCGTCATCGACATCACGACGACAGAAGTCTGCGACCTCCTGTTTGGCGGCGTTCTGCCGGCGACGGAAGACCGCTTCGGCGCGATCGCCCGCACGAAACTGCCCTATGTCGGCTCGGTCGGCGCGCTCGATATGGTGAATTTCTGGGCGCCACCGACCGTTCCACAACGCTATAGCGGGCGGCTGTTTTACGAGCACAATCCCAATGTGACGCTGATGCGCACGACCCCTGACGAAAGCCGCAAGATCGGCGAATGGATCGGTGCAAGACTGAGCCTTTGCGAGGGACCGGTCCGGTTCCTCATTCCCGAAAAGGGCGTCTCGGCGCTCGACATCGAAGGCGGCGCCTTCTTCGACCCTGAAGCCGATGCAGCACTCTTCGAGGCTATCGAACGTACGATCATGCCGGATAACACGCGCCGAGTGACGCGCCTGCCACTGCACATCAACGACCCCGAATTCGCTAAGGCTGCGGTTACGGCTTTCCTCGACATCGCCAGACAGTGAGAGACGAAGCCATGGCCGCGATACCACGCAAGAAGATTCTGGAAAAGTTCCGCAAGATGATTGCCGGCGGCGTGCCGATCGTTGGCGGCGGTGCCGGCACCGGCCTTTCGGCCAAGGCCGAGGAGGCCGGCGGGATCGACCTGATCATCATCTACAATTCCGGCCGCTACCGCATGGCCGGGCGCGGCTCGGCCGCCGGCCTGCTCGCCTATGGCAACGCCAACGAGATCGTCAAGGAAATGGCCTATGAGGTGCTGCCGGTGGTGAAGAAGACGCCGGTGCTGGCCGGCGTCAACGGCACCGATCCTTTCGTCATCATGCCGCTGCTGCTAGCCGAGCTGAAGACGATAGGTTTTTCCGGCGTGCAGAACTTTCCGACCATCGGCCTGTTCGACGGCCAGATGCGGCAAAGTTTCGAGGAAACCGGTATGGGCTTTGGGCTCGAGGTCGACATGATCGCCGCAGCACACGAGCTCGATCTCCTGACCACGCCCTATGTGTTCAACCCCGATGAAGCGCGCGCCATGACCAAGGCCGGCGCCGACATCGTCGTCGCCCATATGGGGGTGACCACCGGCGGTTCGATTGGCGCGACGTCGGCCAAATCGCTCGACGACTGCGTGACGGAGATCGACGCGATCGCTGAAGCGGCGCGTGTCGTGCGCAAGGATGTCATCCTGCTTTGCCATGGCGGGCCGATCTCGATGCCGGATGACGCCCGCTACATTCTCGAACAGTGCAAGGGTCTGCACGGCTTCTACGGCGCCAGCTCCATGGAGCGGCTGCCGGCAGAAGCGGCGATCGCCAAGCAGACCGCGGATTTCAAGGCTGTTGCTCTTGGCGGTGCGCAAAAGACAATCGCCAAGAAAAAGAAGGGATGAGACGATGACCGACAAGAGCAAGGTGTTCGTGTATCCGAAGGATGTCAGCGCCTTCGGCTTCGACTGGGGCAGACTGTCGCTGACCGTCGCTCCCGAGGTGAACGGCGCCACGCGCTTTTCCGGCGGCGTTGTCGACCTACCGTCCGGCAAGGGTCACACGCGCCACAACCATCCGGGTGCTGAAGAGATCATCTTCGTCATATCAGGCAATGGCGAGCAGATGGTCGAAGACGAGAACGGCAATCCGGTCGTTGAGAAGGTCGGCCCGGGTTGCACCATTTATGTGCCGGAAAGCCGCTTCCATTCGACGCTGAACACCGGCGATGCGCCCATGCAGCTCTTCGTCGTCTATTCGCCGGCCGGGCCGGAACTGGCGCTGCGCGACCTGCCGGATTTCAGGCTGCTGCCGCCGGGTGGCAGCTAATGCATGTCGCGCAAAACTGCGCAGCGGTTTTGCGATAACGACATGCACAAAAACAAGAATTTAAAGCGCGTCGCATTGAATCCATTCAAACGCGACGCGCTTTAAGCCACCCCGCCCCTGTTCCAGCCCCTGCCCCGATCGCCGAACATAGCGTAACCGGTCTCGGTGACCGCCACGGTGTCCTCCAGCTTGATGAAGCCGCGCGTCCGGTGAAGCATCGTCGTCTCGACCGAGAGCACCATGTTTTTCTCCAGCGGCTTTTCGGCATAGGTGCCTTCATAGGTCACCGGATGGTTAGTCATCAGGAACGGCGCTTCATGCGTGATCAGCCCCATGCCGTGGGCAAAGAAATCGGTATAGGGGGCGACCTTGGATTTCTTCAGCACGCCTTCCGCGTAGGAAATCATCTCACCACCCAGCGTGCCGGCGCGCACCTTGGAAAAGGCCGCCTGCTGCACCGCCTCGACTTCGGCCAACAGATCCTCGAGTTCGGCATCCGGCTCGCCCAGAATGCCCATGCGGCAGAGGTCGCCGATATAGCCGTGATAATTGCCGCCGGAATCGATCGACATCACCTCGCCCTTCTTCCATGCCTGCGGCGAGCCGGCGCGGTTATGGCTGGCGCCCAGCGTCAGCAGGCAATATTCGAAATGCGCGCCACGGTTGGTCTCCTCGCGCCTGAGTTGCTCGATGATCTCGGTCTTGGTCGTGCCTTCACGCGCCCAGGCAATGGTTGCCAGCATGGAATCGGTGATCAGTTCGGAGGCGGTGCGCAGCTTCTCCAGCTCAGCTTTCGTCTTGATCGCCCGCATCCGCTCCAGCATATCAGTCGCGTCGATCAGCTTGGCGTCCGGCAGCGCCTTGCGGATCAGCGTGTAGGCATCCGACGGCAGGAAAGCCGGCTCGATGCCGATGCGGGCGTCGCCCTTACCGATTTTCGTCAGGTGCTCAACCGCGAGATTGGCGGCGTCGAGCGTGCCCCAGCAGGCGGCGTGCAAGGTCGGCGTCCAGAACGGGTTGTTCTGGTGCTCGGCGCCCTCCATGCGGTTTCCGATATAGGCGGCGTGGTCCGGCCCACCCTTCTCGTAGACGACGATAGGCAGATAGCGGCTGTGGCCGATCGCATCCATGGCGGCGAAGAAGATGAACTTGTAGCCGCCGAGCAGATATTGCGTGTTGTGCTTGGAGGTGGCGAGCAGCACATCGATGCCGGCCTCCTCCATCAGCCGATCGACTCTGGCGTGGTCGAACGGGATGGTGCTGACGGCATTCTTACCCGGGGCGACGTTCATCTTTCTCTCCCTGAATTCCCTGGCCGGCCGCTCGGATCGCCGGCGGTGCCCAGTCTGGTCCTACTAGATAAGTCTGGTCCTACCAGATAAGGTCGGATTGAACCGCTTCCCTGTAACTGGTCCAGCGGACGAAATTTTCAAAGCCACATGAGGATGCGCCAAATCCGTCTCTGGCGAAACCCTCGGCGAGGCTCATAATCACCCTTGCAAGGATGCCGTCCGGCGTCCGAGGGTATTGGCCCGGGTGGCTGAGAGGGACGGAGTTCGATCATGTCAAATGTCACGATTTCCCGACGCACCGTGCTTGCCGGTTCGGCTTTGCTTCTGGCATCGACGGCGCTGCCGACGATCGGCTGGGCACAGACACCGAAGAAAGGCGGGCGGCTGGTCGTCGCCGCCGATTCCGAGCCGCGCAACCTCAACCCGGCGATCGTCGCTTCCAACGGTGTGTTCTTTATCTCGAGCAAAATCGTGGAGACGCTGGCCGAGGCGTCCTTTGACGGCAAGGACGGGCTCGACCCGCGCCTGGCGACAAGCTGGGAGGGCGCCGCCGACGGCCTGTCGGTGACGTTCAAATTGCGCGAGGGCGTCAAATGGCATGACGGCAAACCATTCACCTCCGCCGACGTCGCGTTCTCGGCGCTGCAAATCTGGAAGCCGCTGCAGAATCTCGGCCGCACCGTGTTCAAGGATCTGGAGGCGGTCGACACGCCGGACGAACTGACCGCGGTGTTCAAATTCGCCAAGCCGACACCGTTCCAGCTGATCCGCAACGCGTTGCCGGCGCTGAGCAGCGTGGTGCCGAAGCACATCTACGAGACAGGAAAGATCGATGAGAACCCGGCCAACAATGCGCCTGTCGGCACCGGCCCGTTCAAATTCGTCGAACACAAGTCAGGCGAATATTACCGCCTGGAGAAGAATGCCGACTATTGGGTCAAGAACCAACCTTACCTCGACGAGATCATCTATCAGGTGCTGCCCGACCGCACTTCGGCGGCAAGCGCGCTCGAGGCCGAAGAGATCCAGCTCGCCGCGTTTTCCGCCGTGCCGCTGGCCGATCTCGATCGCATCTCCAAGGTGCCTGGCCTCAAGGTGGTCACCAAGGGTTATGAGGGGCTGACCTATCAGCTCGTCGTCGAGATCAACCATCGCCGCAGGGAACTGGCCGACCTGAAGGTGCGCCAGGCGATCGTCCACGCCATCGACAAGGATTTCGTCGTCAAGACGGTGTTCCTCGGCTACGCTGCCACAGCCACCGGCCCGGTGCCGAAAAACGACCCGCAATTCTATACCGCCGACGTGCCGACCTATGCCTTCGACGTGGCCAAGGCCAACGCCCTGCTCGACGAAGCCGGCTACAACAAGGGTGACGACGGCAAGCGCTTTTCGCTGAAGCTGCTGCCGGCGCCCTACTTCAACGAGACCAAGCAATTCGGCGACTATCTGCGCCAGGCGCTCGCCGCCATCGGCATCGACGCCCAGCTGGTCAACAACGACTCGGCCGCGCATATCAAGGCCGTCTACACCGACCACGCCTTCGACCTTGCGGTCGGGCCGCCGGTGTTCCGCGGCGACCCTGCGATCTCGACCACCATCCTGGTGCAGAGCGGCATTCCGGACGGCGTGCCTTTCTCCAACCAGGGCGGCTACAAGAACGACGAACTCGACGCCCTAATCGCCAAGGCGTCCGAGACGCTCGATCCCGCCGCGCGCACCGAGCTCTACAGGGAGTTCCAGAGACAAGTTGCAACCGACCTGCCGCTGATCAATGTCGCCGAATGGAGCTTCATCAGCGTTATCAAAGACACGGTTGCGAATGTCGCCAACAACCCGCGCTGGGCGGTATCTAACTGGGCGGATACCTGGCTGGAGACCTAAGGAGGCCTCTCCAGACTTGCGCGTCGCTTGTGTGGGTGCTCAGCTTGGATGATGAGAGCTCCGTCGCGCCCCCCTCTGTCCCGCCGGACATCTCCCCCACGAAGGGGGAGATTGGCAGCTTCGGCGTTAAAGGCAGCTTTGCAACGCTGGAGATTGGCGAAAACGACAATGACCGCCGATCTCCCCCCAAGTGGGGGAGATGTCCGGCAGGACAGAGGGGGGCGCCATAGAGCGCGGCACCGAAGGCTTGGCTCTGCCGCCAATGTCCGGGCGCCATGACCCGTGCCCTCATTCTCCTTCGCCGTCGCCTCATCGGCAGCGTCTTCGTGCTGCTGATTGTCGTCATCGGCACTTTCCTTTTGCTGGAAGCAGCGCCCGGTGACGCGGTCGATGCCTATATCGTCTCGACCGGCGGCGACGCCGGCATGATCGAATTGCTGCGCCATCGTTGGGGCCTCGACCAGTCGGCGTTGACGCGGCTGGCGAACTACCTCTGGGCGCTACTGCATCTCGACCTCGGCCAGTCGGTCACCTTCTCGGGGCCGATCCGCGACGTCATCCTCGAACGCCTGCCCAACACGTTGCTGTTGATGGGCAGCGCCACCGCGCTCTCCTTCGGGCTCGGCTCGGCACTCGGCATCTATGCCGGCGCCAGGCCCGGCAGTTTTCGCGACCGCTTCCTGTCGATCGGTTCGCTGGCGCTCTATGCGGTACCGGGCTTCTGGCTCGCGTTGGTGCTGATCATCATCTTTGCCGTCGACCTGCGCTGGTTTCCGATCGGCGGCATCGAGAGCATCGCGTCGGGCAAGACCGGCCTCGACCGCGCGGCCGATATCGCCCGCCATCTCATCCTGCCGGTGTCCGCACTCGGCTTCATCTATCTGGCACTCTATCTGCGCATGATGCGCGCCGGCATGGCCGAGGTCTGGCGGCAGGATTTTGTCCTCGCCGCCCGCGCCAAAGGGCTTTCCCGCCGCCGCATCGTGCTCGCCCACGTCGCCCGCAACGCGCTGTTGCCGCTGGTCACCATGCTCGGCCTGCAATCGGCGCAGATGCTCGGCGGCAGCGTCGTCATCGAAAGCGTCTTTTCCGTGCCCGGCCTTGGCCGGCTTGCGCAGGAAGCGGTGGCGGCGCGAGACACGCCGCTGCTGCTCGGCATCATCCTCGTCAGCGCCGTTCTGGTCATCGCCATCAACCTTCTCGTAGACATCGCCTACGCCTTCCTCGATCCGCGCGTCGGCGCCAGCGAGGCGAGCGCGTGAGCCCGCTTCGCCGCTTTCTTCTGGCGCCGGAAGCAATCGCCGGCGCGATCATCCTGGTAGCGCTGTTCGCCATGGCGCTGACAGCATCGCTGTTCTTTCCCGGCGACCCGCAAGCCATTGCCGGGCCGGCATTGCTGCCGCCATTTCAGGACTGGTCGCTGCCGCTCGGCACCGACCGGCTCGGCCGTGACGTGCTGGCCGAGCTTTTCCACGGCGCCCGTACCTCGCTGGTGGTTGGGCTGGCGGCGGCAGCCGCAGCCCTTGCCGTCGGCGCAATAGTCGGCACGCTGGCGGGCTTTGCCGGCGGCCTCGTCGACGAGGTGCTGATGCGCATCACCGACGCCTTCCAGACCGTGCCGAGCTTCCTGTTGGCGCTGGCCTTCGTTAGCGTCGTCGGGCCATCGCTCGGCGTCGTCGTCACGGCGATCGCGCTCGGCGCCTGGACGGGGCCGGCGCGTGTTGCCCGTGCCGAAGTGCTATCGATCCGCGAGCGCGATTTTGTCGCCGGCGCCCGCGTCATCGGCATGCATCCGCTGGAGATCGCCTTTCGCGAAGTGCTGCCCAACGCATTGCCGGCGGTGCTGGCATTGTCGTCGGTGATCGTCGCAGCGGCGATCCTCACCGAAGCGGCCCTCTCGTTTCTCGGCCTCGGCGACCCCAACCGCGTGACCTGGGGCGGCATGATCGCCGAAGGTCGCGCCGTGCTGCGCACCGCGCCCTTTTTGTCAATCATTCCGGGCGTAGCACTCGTGCTGACCGTGCTCGGCGTCTATCTCGCCGGTGAAGGCGTCGTCGAGACAACGGCGGTGAGAAGGAGCCTGTCGTGACGGCGCTGCTTTCGATCCGCGATCTGACGGTGACCTATCGCCGTGACGGCAGCGAGGTGGCGGCGCTGAAACATGTCAGCCTCGATGTCGCCGCCGGCGAACGCTTCGCCATCATCGGCGAGAGCGGTTCGGGCAAGAGCACGCTGGCGCTGGCCATTGCCGGGCTGCTGCCGGGATCTTCCAAAGTTGGAGGCTCGATCGAGTGGAAGTTACCCAACCTTCGATTGCCTCATTCCTTCGCGCCCCCCTCTGTCCTGCCGGACATGTCCGGCAGGACAGAGGGGGGCGCGACAGAGCGCCGGCCATCCGCCATTGCGACAAGCCACATGCCCCTCGGTGGCCGCGACATCGGCTTCGTCTTCCAGGATCCGTCGGCCAGCCTCGATCCGGTAATGGCGATCGGCGAGCAGATCGCGGAAGTCGCGCGCACGCATCTCGGCCTTACTTGGTCGCAATCCTATGCCAAGGCAAAATCCCTGCTCGAACGTGTCCGCCTGCCCGACCCGGACGCCGCTCTGCGCGCCTATCCGCACCAGCTTTCCGGCGGCCAGAAGCAGCGCGTGGCGATCGCCGCAGCGATCGCGGCCGGTCCGAAACTGCTGATCGCCGACGAGGCGACCAGCGCGCTCGACACAATCGTGCAGGCCGAAATCGTCGCGCTGATCCGGCAATTGGTGGCGGAGGACGGCATGACGCTGCTGTTCGTCAGCCACGACATCGCGCTGGCCGCCGAGCTGGCCGAGCGCATCGCCGTGTTCCGGCACGGCGAGCTGGTCGAGCTCGGTGCGACGGCGCAGATCATCGCTAGCCCGCGCCACGCCTACACAAGAGCGCTGCTCGACGCCCATCTCGGCCTCGATGCCGAACCGCTGCTGCGGCAGGCAGGAGCGACGAGGTGAGCAGTCCATTGCTGGCCGTTTCCGGCCTGACCAAACGATATCGTCGTGGCGGCAAGACGATCGCCGCCGTCGATGACATTTCCTTCCACATCGAGCCCGGCGAGACGCTGGCGCTGGCCGGGCCGTCCGGCAGCGGCAAGTCGACCATCGCCAGGCTGGTGCTGCGGCTGATCGAACCGGACGCCGGCCATATCGAGTTCGAGGGCGGCGATTTCCTGTCCCTGAACGGCGCTGCCTTGCGCGCCCGGCGCGCGCGTTTGCAAATGGTGTTCCAGGACCCGCTCGCCGCCTTCAACCCGCGCGCCATGGTAGCGCGCGTGCTTGACGATCCTTTGCGCACCCATGGCGTCGCCTCTCGACCGGAGCGCACGCGCCGCATCGCTGCTTTGCTGGAGCGCGTCGGCCTGAGCGCTGATCTGGCCGCTCGCGCCATCCACGAGGTCTCGGGCGGCCAGCGCCAGCGCATCGCAATCGCCCGCGCCATCGCGACAAAGCCGTCGCTGATCGTGCTCGACGAAGCGGTGTCCGCGCTCGACGTATCCGTGCGCCGACAGATCCTGCAATTGCTGCTCGATCTGCAGCGCCAGGAACGCATCGCCTATCTATTCATTTCGCATGATCTTGGCGTCATTAGCGCCATCGCTCATCGTGTCGTCATTCTCGATGCCGGCCGCGTCGCCGAGAGCGGCAACGCCCGTGCGGTCATCGGTGCCCCGCAGTCGGCGATCGGCAAGGCGCTGGTGGCGGCGGCGCCAAAACTGAACAGGACCTCGCAGGGCGCGGCCGATCGTCAGTAACCCAGCGCGCAACCGTCCTTGCGTGGATCGGATGCGCCGGTAAGCGTGCCCTTGTCCCAGTCGATCAGCACCAGCTGGCCGCCGCCATGCGGCTCGGTCGCGATCGACAGCTGATGGCCCCGCTCGCGCAGGCCGGCGATCGCATCGGCCGGAACGCCACGTTCCGCCTCCACAGTATTCTGTCTGTAGAACACTCGTGGCGCATCCAGCGCCTCCTGCGGGTCCATGCCGAAATCGATCATGTTGGTGAGCAGGTGGACATGGCCGAACGGCTGGTAGCCGCCGCCCATCACGCCGAACGGCATGATCGCCCGGCCCTTGGCTGTCACCATGCCCGGCATGATGGTGTGCATCGGGCGTTTTCCCGGGGCGATGCGGTTTGGGTGGTCCGCCGCCAGGCGGAAGCTGCTGCCGCGGTTCTGCAGGACGACCCCAGTCCTCGGGCCGACCACCCCGCTGCCGAACGAACCAAAGGTCGAGTTGATGAAGCTGACCGCATTACGGTCGCGGTCGACCACTGAGATGTAGACGGTATCGCTCGGCTGAAGCTCAAGCCGAGGCAGATGCGTCATCGCGCGCGCCGGATCGATCTCGGCGCGAAGCTGGTCCGCATGGGATCTGGACAACAACTGCTCCACGGGAACATGGACATGGTTCTGGTCGCCGATGAAATTGTCGCGGTCCTGATAGCCAAGCCGCCCCGCCTCGATCTCGAGGTGAAAGCGCTCGGCGCCGTTCGGCTCCAGGGAGTCGAGCGAAAAGCCTGACAGCACATTCAGCATGATCAGTGCCGTCAGCCCCTGGTTGTTCGGCGGCATCTGATGGATGTCGTAGCCCCGATAGGATGTGCCGACCGGCCTGACATAGTCCCCCTTCGTGGCTGCAAAATCCTCGAGCGAATGCAGCCCACCAAGGGCGCGCAGACGCGACACCATGTCGTCGGCGACCTCGCCTTCATAGAATCCGGCGCGGCCACGACGCGAGACGATGCGCAAGGTATCGGCCAGTTGCAGCTGCCGGTGCAGCTCGCCGGCCAGCGGCACCTTTCCATCCGGCAGAAAAATCCGCGCCGCATGTTCGTCCGCGGCCAGCAAGGCAGCACTTTCAGCCCAGTCGAAGGCCACGCGGTCTTGGACGACGTAGCCCTGCTCGGCGTAGCGAATGGCGGGCGCGAGCGCGGCGTCGATGCCCTTTTTGCCGTGATCCTCGAGCAGCCGGCACCAGGCGTCGATGGCGCCCGGTACGGTGACCGCATGCGGACCGGACTCAGGCAGTTCATCATGCCCCCTGTCCAGATACCATTGCGCCTCTGCCGCGGCCGGTGCGCGGCCGGAGCCGTTGAAGGCCAGAACCTCGCCTTGGCCGTTAGGACAGTAGAGGACGAAACAGTCGCCGCCGATACCGGTTGATTGCGGCTCGACGACTGCCTGCACCGCAGCCGCGCACACGGCCGCGTCCATCGCATTGCCGCCGGAGCGCAGCATCTCGACCGCCGCCAGCGTCGCCAGCGGGTGTGATGTCGCTGCCATCGCTTCCGTCGCACGAACCGGCGAGCGCCCGGGGAGTTGAAAATCACGCATGCAGTTCAATAGCCTCCGAACTAGCGATGGTGCCAAGAGTTGTGCCCTCGAAAGTAGCACGACCAGGAGGCAGTGATCACCCTGGGAAATTCCCGGCGTCAATCAGCGAATTTGAAACTATCCGTGGTGTAATCGGGGTAGGCGTCCAGACTGTCGAAAAGGTCGGGCAGGTCAGGGGTATCCGCCAATATTCCGGACAAGACCAGCGCAGTCGCCACGCCGGCACCAATTCCACCAGCGATATCGTGTTCGACGCTGTCGCCGACACAGACCACGGTGCTGCGGTCCGGGTTGCCCGCCAGCGCCAGCGCGGCGTCGAAGATCGGGGTGTAAGGCTTGCCGATGCGGGTGACGCTGCCGCCGAGGCTCTCGTAGAGATCCGCAAGCTGACCGGCGCCAAAGCGAGGCCCCACTGCCGTCAGCATGATCTTGTCGGGATTGGTGCAGAAGCACGGCACCTGCCGCATCGCTGCCGGTGCAAATAGTCTGCGATAGTGCTCGATGTCGTAGCGATCGCCCTCGCTGGCGGCGATCAGCACCAGCTCGGCATCGTCGCCGTCCCCGGTCAACGCGAACGGCAGGCCTTCAATCGCCGAGCGGTCGCCTTCGCGGCTGATCAGCAGGCACTTTGTGTTTGGGCGCAGCGTTCCGGATACCGCCATTTCGTGAAAGGACCGCCACGCGATCTCGCCGGAAGAGACAAATTGATCCCAGCTTCCTTGTTCGAAGCCGAGCTTCAGCAACCGGGCCTCATTGGGCCGCGCCCGCCTGCCGGAGTTCGAGACCAGCACGATCGTCCTGCCTGCCCGCTTCAGCGCCGACAATGCCGCCACAGCGCCCGGATAGGGGTTCGTACCATCGTGCAGCACGCCGAACTGATCGAGCAGGAACACCTGATAGCGCTCAACCAGCGCTCCGATGCCGTCGAGATGTTCAACCGTTTTCGTGCTCACAAAAGCCCCGCTTCGATTGCGCCCATCAGCGCCAGCCGCGCCGTGCCGGCGGCCGCCTCGTCCGAAAGCGCCGGCAGAAAACCGACTCCCAGCTTGCGCTGCCGGATCGCGGTCCAGGCGGGATTTGCCGCACCGCCGCCGACACTTCTCACCGAGAGCAGCCGAGGCGCGCCGAGCTCGGCAAGCCGGCGATAGCCGAGCGCCTCGATCTCGGCAATGCCCTCCAACATCGCTTTCAGATAGTCGGCGTCGTCCGCCGGCCGCGGCGTCAAGCGTGGCGGCAAAGCAGGATCGGCTACGGGGAAGCGTTCGCCGACGGCGGGAAGCGGATAATAGTCGAGGCCGGTCTCCGTCATGGGATCGATCGCTGCACTCAGCTCGATAATGCGCGCGAGCGAAAAATGCTGCGCCAGCACCTTGCCGCCCGAATTCGACGCACCACCTGCCAGATAGGCACCTCCCAGCCGGTGACTGTAGATGCCGAACTGCGGCGCCGAGATCGGCCGGTCGGAGAGGATCTTGAGGGTCAGCGAGGACCCAAGCGCGGTGACGCCGTCGCCAACTGCCGCAGCACCCGTCGCCAGGAACGACGCGCAGCCATCGGTCGTCCCAGCGACCACGGCGACGTCACGCGCCAGGCCGAACAGGTCCGCTGCGCTCGCGGTTAGCGTTCCCGTGACGTCGCCCGGCTTGACGACACGAGGAAGAAATTCCATGCGCATGCCGGTCGCCGCGATCCAGTCCGGCCAACGCCGCGCCTCGATGTCGTAGCCGGTTTTCAGGGCATTGTTCTCGTCGCTGATATCGAAGCGGCCGGAGAACCTTCCCGCGATCCAGTCGGCCTGATGCAGCACAACGGCGACCCCGGACTGGCGCTGAAACCACAGCGCCTTGGCGAGACCGGACGTCGCCCCACGTGCTGCGCTCGCTGCCGGCGCCTCGCGCGCGATCACGGCCAGAATGGCGTCGTCGTCGACCTTGTCGTTGTACATCAACGGCTCGGCCAGCGGCCGGCCGGCGCCGTCGACCGGCAGCAACGTGCCCGAAGTGCCGTCGACGGCGATCGACCGGACCGCCGCGAGATCGACGCCTGCAAGCAGTTCCGTTAGCGCCGCGCCGACCGCTGACCACCACACCGAGGGCTCGCGGGCGTTCTGGCCAAATCTGTCGAGTGGGACGGCGGAACGCGCGGCAATCGAAAAGTCCGACCGCATAGCGACGGCGCGCGCACCTGAGGTGCCGATGTCGATACCGATGGAAAGCGGGCCAATTGGACGCGCCATGTCAGCCGCCGGCTGCATTGAGTTTCTGGCGATACTGCTCGGCGTCCCAATTGATCAGTTCGTCGTTCTCTGCGGCGGTCAGATAGTTCAGCTTCGCCGCGACGTCGACCCGCGCCGTCACGTCGGCGAGGCAGCGTTGCATGGCATCGGCGCCGGCACTGGCGTCGCCGCGTATCAACACGCCAAGCCCGGGAAACAGGATTGCCACCGGTGCCGTGCCGCACCGCTCGGTGACGCGCAGAACGTCCTCGCCAGGCCGCGCCACGACCGAACCCTTGCCGAGAAAGATGACGTGATCGGGATAGAGGCTGCCCCCCGACGCCATGCGGCAGCTTTCAGGATCGATCGCGACCGCATGCGCTTCGCGATCCGCCGGCAACCTATAGCCGGTTTTTCCGATGAACGCCGTCAATGCGGCAATGTCCGGCTCCGCCACCTCGCGCGGCGGCCGCGCCAGAAGTCGCGTGACGCGACGCAGTAGCGCCTCGGCGCCGGCGACGGTCTCGGCTGCGACGACCAGGCCGTGATTGGCGAGGATCAGCACATCGACCCCAGGCCGAAGGCGCTCGGCAATGCCCTGGGCAAGCGGCAGGCCCGGCCGGCGATAAGGGACATACGCCCATTCGAGGCCATCGAGGCGCTTGGCGATTTGAGCCTCGCAGTCGGCCTGCACGGCGAGCGAAATGGTGTCGACGCAGTGGACATGCAGAACGACGCGCTGCGGCATCAGCGCATGAACCGTGGTCTCGATCGAGGGGCGCAGCCTGCGTGTGTTGAGGTCCTCGATGGCGAACCCCTGTGGCTGATCGGCGGCCGGGTCGCGCTGTTCGACGGCCCTCAGCAGCGGCGGGATCGCCACTGGAACCATGATGTCTTCGGTGAGCGCATTCTTCAACCAGGTACCGGAAGCCTTGATCCAGAGCGTGTCGCCGGCCTTCAGCGAAGTGTTGCCGCCCGCGGCCTGGGTCAAATGCGGGTCGCGCCCGATATTGGCCGAAAGCGACCGCAAAGCAGCCAATTCCTGCGCATCCGCATTGATTACCATCGAAACTCCTTCACAAACCGGCCGCGTGGCCACGGCTTTGGATATCCCGTAGCCGGAATAACGAGTGACGCTGGTATCGCAGATGCGAGTAAGTTACGTCAATAGTGATCTTATCCCATCAAATCGAGCTTGCAATCTGATCCGCGTTGAGTAAGTTGCACCAATTGCCGTGGCAAAATGGCATTTCGGGAGGGTATCCGTTGAGCGACTCCGGCCGCCAGCGTCAGATTGTCGAATTGTTGCGGGACCGCCCTTTCGCCTCGGTGCGCGAGCTGCAGGAGCGGCTCGGCGTGTCGGCTGCGACGGTGCGGCGCGATATCGACAAGATCGATGAGGCCGGCGAAGCGCGAAAGGTCTATGGCGGCATCTCGGCGCTCGATGGCGCTTCGCAGGCGGGCGTCGTCTATGCCAGGCCCTACGACGAGAACCGCGATCTAGCGGTCGAAGCCAAGCGGCAGATCGCCGCTCTCGCTGCCACCATGGTGCGCGATGGCGACGCCGTCATCGTGCATGGCGGTTCGACCTGTTTCCATCTCGGCGCCAAGCTCGCCGACCGCAACATCCGGCTCTACACCAACTCCATGCCGCTCATCGCCTATTTGAGCGACCACGGCCATTGCAGCCTGACTGTTGCCGGGGGTGAACTTCATCGCGAGCCTGGCATCATTCATTCGCTCACCCAGACGGTGCCTTTCTACGCATCGAAGTTCTTTCTTGGCGCGCAAGGCATCGGCCCGGAGGGCGTGCTGGAATCGCATCCGCTGCTGGTCCGCTCCATTGTCGAACTCAGCCTCTGCGCCGACCAGATCGTGGTGCTGGCCGACAGCCGCAAACTGTCGATCCATGCGCGCAACGTCGCGCTGCCCTTGTCGCGCATCGGCACGCTGGTGACCGACGACGGCCTCTACGATGCCGACGCGCGCATGCTGGAGGACGCCGGCGTCATGGTGCGGATCGCCTCTTCCTCGGGAGCCGTCCCGTGAAAGTGGCCGTCCTCGACTTCGGCAAGACCAACTCGAAGCTGTTCGTCTTCGATCAGGACGGGCAGATCCTCGACGAGCGCCGGACCCAGCCGAAATGGACGCGCAAAGGCGGCTTCAGCGTGCTCGATGAGGCAGCGCTTCATGATTGGGCGGCTCGCGCCGTCGGCGAGGCGGTCGATATCAATGGCATAGAGGGGCTGATGGTTTCGGGCCATGGCTGCACCTTTGCCTTGATTGACGATGCAGCGCTGACGCATCCGATCCTCGATTACGAGCAGGAGCCGCCGGCCGAGATTGCCGCGCAGATCGATCGCCGCATTCCGGATTTTGCCGAGACCTTCTCGCCGCATCTGCCGCTCGGCTTCAACTATGGTCGCCACATGCTGTGGCTGAAGACGGTGCAACCAAGCGCGTTCGCCGCCGCCAAATCGATCCTCGGTTATCCCCAGTACTGGAGCTGGCGCTTTGGTGGCCGGGCGGTGTCGGAGGTGTCCTATCTCGGCTGCCACTCGCATCTGTGGGCGCCGCGCAAGCGCGATTTCTCCTCGCTGGTTGACGCCGAGGGCTGGCGCGGCCAGATGCCCGCCTTCGAGCGTGCCGGCGCGGTCATCGGCGAGCAGCGCTTCGGCGAGGCGGCGCGGCCGATCGCCATCCACAACGGTGTCCATGACAGCAATGCGGCGCTCCATGCCTATCGCCGCCAGGAGCTTGGGCCGGTCACTGTCGTCTCGACCGGCACCTGGGTCGTCGTGCTCAATCCGGACTGCCCGCTCGACGCGCTCGATCGCGACCGCGACATGCTCGTCAATGTCGATGTCGACGGCGGTCCGGTGCCGACCATCCGCTTCATGGGCGGCCGTGAATTCGCGACGATCAGCGCCGGCTGGCAGGGCATCATCGCCCGCTCCACGCTACAGCAGGTAATCAACGCCGGCATCATGGCGCTGCCCAGCTTCGCGCCGGGCGGGCCGATGCCTGGCCATCCTGGCGAACTGGTCGGGCGCACACCCAACGCGGAGGAGCGCGCGGCCGTGGCGCTGCTCTATGTCGCGCTGATGGTCGATCTGTGTCTCGACCTGATCCATTCGAACAACACCGTAATCGTCGATGGCGGGCTGAACAGTGGCGGCCTGCTCGCCGCCCTGCTGGCGCAACTGCGTCCCGGCCAGGCCTTTATGCAGGGCGCCACTCTGGAGGGCAGCGCCACCGGAGCGGCGGCTCTTGCCTTCGAGAGTGTTGGACGCGAATTTGCCGCCGAGGCGCCGGAGCCTGTTCGCGCTTCAAGCTTCGCCGGGCTTGCCTTCTATCGCGACAGCTGGCGCGGCCTCGCCGCCGACCGCGGCATCGTTGCTGCAGCAGCGGGAGACGCCCGATGACCGCCGCTGCCCAAATCGAAACAGTGCGCCAGCCGGTGCTGGAGATGCGGCACATCTCGAAGACGTTCGGCCCGATCCGCGCTTTGCAGGATGTGTCGCTGACCGTCCACGCCGGCGAACTGCACGCGCTGATGGGCGAAAACGGCGCCGGCAAGTCCACGCTGATGAAGGTGCTGTCCGGCGCCTATCGGCCGGATCCAGGCGGCGATATCCTGATCGACGGCGCACCCGTCGCGACCGGCGACCCGATCAAGGCGCGCGCCAACGGCATTGCCGTCATTTATCAGGAGCTGTCGCTGGCGCCCAATCTGACGGTCGCGCAGAACATCTTCCTGGGCAACGAGCCGAGACAGTTCGGCATCGTCGACCGCGAACAGTGCAATCGGCGCGCCAAGGAAATCATCGCGCGGCTCGGCGTTTCCTTCTCGGCGCGCGCCACGGTCTCCAGCCTGTCGCTTGGCGAACGCCAGATGGTCGAAATCGCCCGCGCGCTGTCGACCAGCGCGCGCATCATCGTCATGGATGAGCCGACCACCTCGCTGACCTCGCGCGAGACGGACAGGCTGTTCGAGGTCATTGCGACGCTGAAGTCGCAAGGCATCGCCATCATCTATATCAGCCACCGCATGGAAGAGGTCTACCAGCTTGCCGATCGCGTGAGCGTGCTGCGTGACAGCGGCTATGTCGGCACGCTCGAATGCGCCGACCTGAATGCCTCGCGCCTCGTTTCGATGATGGTCGGCCGTGACCTGTCCGCCTTCTACAAGAAGGATCACCGCCCGCCGGACAGCACGCGCGCGATCGCGCTGTCGGTGCAGGGCATGTCGGACGGCAATCTATTGAAGGACTGTTCCTTCGACCTGCACAAGGGCGAAGTGCTGGCGCTGGCGGGCCTGGTCGGCTCGGGCCGCACCGAGCTCGCACGGCTGATCTTCGGCGCCGACAGGCACACATCAGGCACGCTGGAACTCGACGGCAAGCCAATAGCCATCGGCTCGCCGCGCGAGGCGCTGGACGCCGGCATCGCCTATCTCACCGAGGATCGCAAGGAACTCGGCCTGTTCCTCGACATGTCGATTTCCGACAATATCAGCATGGGCGTGCTCGCAAGGGACGCGCGGGCCGGCGGCTTGCGCGACTTCGCCACGGCCGAAAGGCGCGCCGCCAAGGCCGTTTCCGACCTCTCCATCCGCACCAGGTCGGTGCAGGCCAACGCCGGCTCGCTGTCGGGCGGCAACCAGCAGAAGGTGCTGCTCGCCCGCCTGCTCGAAACCGAGCCGAGGGTTCTCATCCTCGACGAGCCGACACGCGGCGTCGATGTCGGGGCGAAGTCGGAAATCTACCGGCTGATCGACGATCTCGCCAAGAAGGGCATCGCCATCCTGATGATCTCCAGCGAACTGCCGGAGGTGATCGGCGTCGCCGACCGCGTGCTGGTGATGCGCGACGGCACTATCGCTGGCGAGGTGACGGCATCCGCAGGCCAGCCGCTCAGTCAGGAGGCAATCATGGAACTTGCAACGGGAGCGGCCAAGGGATGACCGACAAGGCAACCGAGATGAGCGCGGGCGACCAGGCTGTCGGCAGGAGCCGGCGGCTGCGCACCGCCTTCGCCGCCCTTGGCATGCTGCCGGTCCTGATCCTTTTGGCGGCCGGCTTCCAGATCATGAACCCGCGCTTCCTCACCGAGACCAACCTGTTGATCGTCACGCAGCAGTCGTCGATCAACATCGTGCTTGCGGCCGGCATGACCTTCGTCATCCTGACCGGCGGCATCGACCTGTCCGTCGGCTCCATTCTTGCCGCATCGGCGATGGTGGCGGTGATGGTGTCGCTGGTGCCGGAGTGGGGTATGCTCGGCGTGCCGGCGGCCATTCTGGTCGGCCTCGGCTTCGGCGTCATCAACGGGCTGCTCGTCGCCTATATCAAGCTGCCGCCCTTTATCGTTACGCTGGGTTCGCTGACCGCCGTGCGCGGCGTCGCCCGCCTGCTCGGCCAGGACACCACAGTGTTCAACTCGGACCTGCCGTTCGACTTCATCGGCAACGGTTCGCTATTCGGCATCCCCTGGCTGGTCATCATCGCTCTGTCGGTCGTGGTGCTGTCCTGGCTGGTGCTCAAGCGCACCGTGCTCGGCACCTGGATCTATGCCGTCGGCGGCAATGCCGAGGCCGCCCGCCTCACCGGCATCAAGGTGCCGCTGGTGCTGCTCTTCGTCTATGGCGTTTCCGGCCTTCTGGCGGGCCTTGGCGGCGCCATGTCGGCGGCCCGGCTCTACGCTGCCAATGGGTTGCAGCTTGGGCAGTCCTACGAACTCGACGCCATCGCCGCGGTCATTCTCGGCGGCACCAGCTTCGTCGGCGGCGTCGGCTCGATCTGGGGCACGCTGATCGGTGGCCTGATCATAGCAGTGCTCTCCAACGGGCTCATCCTGGCCGGTGTTTCGGACATCTGGCAGTACATCATCAAGGGATTGGTCATCATCGTGGCGGTCGCCCTCGACCGCTACAGGCTCCAGGCAGGAGCAAGAACGTGATTGACCTTTGTCGCCGGCGTCAACGACCCGGTTTCATGTAACGCACCGTGAGAGGCGCGGGGCATCAGGAGGAAAACAATGAAGACCATCGCTAAACTGCTCTGCGGCGTTGCCCTCGCGGCCGTCGCCATCGCACCGGCTTCGGCCAAGGATCTGAACAAGGTCGGCATATCGGTCGGCTTGCTCGGCAACCCGTTCTTCGTCGCCACCATCAAGGGCATCGAGGACGCGGCCAGGAAAATCAACCCGAATGTCGAGGTGACGTCGGTGTCGGCCGACTACGACCTCAACAAGCAGGTCTCGCAGGTCGACTCGTTCATCGCGGCCGGCGTCGACGTGATCATGCTCAACGCCGTCGATGCTAAGGCCATCGCACCAGCGGTTAAGAAGGCGCAAGCGGCGGGCATCGTTGTTGCCGCGTTCGACGTCTCGGCGCCGGGCGCCGACGTCACCGTGATGACCAACAATGTCAAGGCCGGTGAAGCGGCCTGCCAGTACCTCGTCGACCATACCGGCGGCAAGGGTGACTATGTCATCCTGAACGGTCCGGCATCGTCGTCGATCCTGGAGCGGGTGAAGGGCTGCAAGGACGTGCTCGCGAAACACCCGGATATCAAGATCCTCTCCGACGACCAGAATGCCGAAGGCTCGCGCGACGGCGGGCTGAAGGTGTTCCAGTCGCTGCTGACCCGTTTCGACAAGATCGATGCGGTGTTCGCGATCAACGATCCGACGGCGATCGGCGCCCAGCTTGCGGCCAAGCAGCTCAACCGCTCTGAGTTCATCTTCACCGCGGTCGACGGCGCGCCCGATATCGAGAAGGAACTCTCTTCCGGCACGTCGATGATCAAGGCCTCGGCCTCGCAGGATCCTTACGTCATGGCTGGCCAGTCGCTGCAGATGGCGGCTGAAGTGCTTGCCGGCAAAAAGCCGGCCGAGGCGACGGTGCTGCTCGACCCGCAGCTGATCACGGCCGAGAACCTGAAGGACTACAAGGGCTGGACCGCGGCCCGCTAGCTTAGAGCCTCCCAGGGCTGGTGCGGCCGGGACGACCGGCCGCACGAATTTTTTGTTTGAGCATCGGATTTTTCCCAGAACCGGTTCCCACTTTGGGTCCGATGCTCTCGAGCAGCAGGAGACGATCATGTCGCGCATTGGAATCCATTCTTTCGTCTGGTCGGCGAGCTCGGCGCAAGGCGACCTCGAGCGGACGCTGGCCAACACCAAAGAGGCCGGCTTCGACCTGATCGAATTCTCCTATCTCGACCCTGCCAATGTCGACATTGGCAGACTGGCCAAGCGCATCGCCGAGCTCGATCTCGGCGTGGCGATCAGCATCGGACTACCGGCCGACGGCGACATTTCAAGCGCCGACAAGGCGATTGCCGCGCATGGCGTCGAAATCCTGAAACGCACGATCGCGCTCACCCGCGATCTCGGCGGCCAGAAGGTCGCCGGCATCCTCAGCACCAGCCATGGATTGCAGGCGCAGGCGCCGACGCGCGATCAATGGAACCGCAGCGCCGGAACGCTTGCCAAGGTCGCGGAGACCGCCAAGGCCGCCGGCGTTACGCTCAACCTCGAGATCGTCAACCGCTTCGAGAGCAATCTGCTCAACACCGCCGCGCAAGGGCTGGCCTTCATCGAGGACATCGGTTCCGACAACATCTTCCTGCATCTCGACACTTTCCACATGAACATCGAGGAGGCCGATATCGGGCTGGCCATCCGCCACGCCGCTGACAAGATCGGCTATGTCCATATCGGCGAGAGCCATCGCGGCTTCCTCGGCACCGGCAACATCGACTTCGCCGCGACCTTCGATGCGCTGACCGCAATCGGCTATAGCGACGACCTCAGTTTCGAATCCTTCTCGTCGGAGATCGTTGACGAGAACCTGTCGAAGAAAACCGCCATCTGGCGCAATCTGTGGACCGACAATATGGAACTGGCCCGGCATGCGCGCCGCTTCATCGCCATCGGGTTGGAGACGGCACGGCGCAAGGCCGAGCTTGTTTCATCAAGCCATCAGCTTTAGCACCTGTTTGCGATCCTCAGGCCAGGTCAAAACGTTCCACAGCGCGCATGATGCCACGCAGTTCGGCGAGGCCTTTCAGGCGGCCGATCAACGAGTAGCCGGGGTTGATCCTGGTCTTGCCGATGTCGTCGGCGAGCAGATGGCCATGGTCGGGACGCATGGGAATCCGCCAGTCGGCACGGCCTTGCTTGCGACGGCGCGTCTCTTCCCGCATCAAAGCGAGGATGACATGCGCCATGTCGGTGCCGCCCTCCAGATGCTCGGCTTCATAGAAGGAGCCGTCATCCTCGATGGTTACATTGCGCAGATGGACGAAATGGATCCGGTCGGCGAATTCCTTGACCATGCCGACAATGTCGTTGTCGGCGCGCGTACCGTAGGAGCCGGTGCAGAATGTCAGGCCGTTCGCCGGGCTGTCGACGGCGTTGAGGATGAAACGCGCGTCCTCGGCGGTCGAAACGATCCGCGGCAAGCCATAGAGCGAGAATGGCGGGTCGTCGGGATGGATGCACATGCGCACTCCCTCCTGCTCGGCCACCGGAATGATCTCGCGCAAAAACCAGGCAAGATTGTCGCGCAACTCCTTCGGCCCGATCGAGTCATATTCCGCCAATGCCTCGCGAAAACTATCCCTGACGTAGCTGCGCTCGGTCGCCGGCAGGCCGGCAATGAGATTGCGCTCAATCCTGTCGATCTGCTCGTCGCTCAGTACCTTCAGTCGCGATTCCGCTTCGGCGATACGTGACGCGCTATAGCTGAATTCGGCATTCCTGCGCTTCAGGACGAAAATGTCGTATGCGGCAAAATCGATCGCATCGAAACGCAGGGCGTAGCCCGTCGTCGGAAGCCGATAGGCAAGGTCGGTGCGGGTCCAGTCGACCACCGGCATGAAATTGTAGCAGATGGTTTTTATGCCGGCCTTCGCCAGCGCGCGGATGGTATCTTGGTACCAACCCACGTAACGCTGCCTTTCCGCCGAGCCGATCTTGATCGAATTGTGGACGGGAATGCTCTCCACAACAGACCAGGTCAGCCCTTCGGCCTCGATGATCCGCTTGCGCTCCAGGATGTCCGTCAAAGGCCAGGCGCGGCCGTCGTAGATATTATGCAGGGCGGATACGACGCCCGTGGCTCCGGCCTGCTTGACATGATCGAGCGTCACCGGGTCGTTCGGGCCATACCAGCGCCAACACTGTTCCATCGAGGCTTTCCCTTTGCGATAAAATAGAACCGTATTGTTGGGCCACAATGGAAGTCAAATTAAAGGAGTTTGCGCAATGAAGGATTTCGACGGCAAGATCGCTCTGGTGACGGGGACGACCGGGATCGGCCTGGCGACCGCCAGACGTCTTGCGGCGGGCGGCGCGGCGATCATCGCCTGCGGCATCGATCGCGCGGCCAACGCGGCGATGACAGCGGAACTGGACAGCTCCGGCGCCGGGGCGCTGGTCATGGCCGTCGACGTCTCCATGCCGGATCAGGTTCGCGACGCGGTCGCGGCCGGTGTCGAGCGGTTCGGCGGCCTCGATATCGTCGTCAATTCCGCGGCGGTCCATCCATATGGAACCGCTGTTAGCACCGATTTCGACACCTGGAACCGGGCAATGTCCGTCAATGTCGGCTCGATCTACCTGACCGCGCATTTCGGCATCCCGGAAATGATCAGGCGGGGCAGCGGCGCCATCGTCAACGTGGCTTCGGTGCAGGGCTTCGCCTGCCAGCAGAACGTCGCCGCTTATGCTACGACCAAGGGCGCCATCCACACGCTGACGCGCTCGCTGGCGCTTGACTACGCGCGCTCCGGCATTCGCGTCAATTCCGTAAGCCCGGGCTCGATCCGCACCCCGATCCTGGAAAAGGCGGCGCGCGGCGAGAATGGCACCGATGCCGATGTCGAGGCCGCCTACAGGCGCTTCGGCGAAGCCCACCCCATCGGACGCATCGGCGAGCCGGAGGAAGTGGCGGAACTCATCGCCTTTCTGTGTTCGTCGAAGGCTGGGTTCTGCACCGGCGCGGACTACAGGATCGATGGCGGCCTGACGGCCGGCATCGGCGTGAAGTAGAACAGGAAGATCGGTCTCGGCCTTACCGGGAGGCGCTGACATCAGACAATTTCGGCTAGGGCGCTAACTGAAGCACCGACGGCAAACCAATGGCGCGTAACATGCGCGAGTTTGCATACTGCACTTGCAGCCGGTTCAACGGTCTGATTCCCTTGGTTACGCTGGGCTGTCCTGATTCGCTCACTGTCCAAAATCTTGCAGTGTGCGGATAACAAGCCTTCCACCGACCGCTGCGCTAGCGCATTCAAGGGGAGAGACGGCAAATGAACACCGCAACGAGGCCGGCAATCTCGGAGATGAGGCCCAAGATATCCGTCATCGGAGTTGGCGGCGGTGGCGGCAACGCCATCAACAATATGATCGCCGAAGGCTTGCAAGGCACCGAATTTATCGTTGCCAACACCGATGCTCAGGCGCTCACCATGTCGAAGGCAACGCGGCTGATCCAATTGGGAGCGCACGTCACGGAAGGCCTGGGTGCAGGCTCCCTGCCCGACGTCGGCCATGCCGCGGCCGTCGAATCGATCGACGAAATCATGGATCATCTCGCGGGAACGCATATGTGTTTCGTGACCGCGGGTATGGGGGGCGGAACCGGAACTGGTGCGGCACCGGTCATAGCGCAGGCCGCGCGGAATGCGGGAATACTGACCGTGGCCGTCGTAACCAAGCCGTTCGTCTTCGAAGGGAACCGCCGAATGCATGCGGCCAATGAGGGCATCGAGCGGCTCCGCGAAAGCGCCGATACCGTCATCGTCATCCCGAACCAGAACCTCTTCAGGATCGCCGATGCCAGGACGACGTTCGCGGACGCTTTCGCCATGGCGGACCGCGTCCTCTACGCCGGCGTCGGCTGCATCACCGATCTCATCGTCAAGGAAGGGCTGATCAATCTCGACTTTGCCGATGTGAAGTCGGTGATGCGCGACATGGGTCGTGCGATGATGGGAACCGGTGAAGCCACCGGGGAGGATCGCGCCAGGAAGGCGGCCGAAGCGGCGATCGCAAACCCGCTTCTCGACGAAGCGTCGATGATGGGCGCCAAGGGCGTCCTTGTCTCGATATCGGGCGGCACTGATATGACGCTGTTCGAGGTCGACGAAGCCGCCACCCGCATACGCGAGGAAGTCGACGCCGATGCCGATATCATTGTCGGCGCCATTTTCGACAAGGCGCTCGCAGGAAAATTCAGGGTGTCGGTCGTTGCGACGGGATTGCGGCGGGGGCTTGAGATACCGCTGACGGCGGGGTCGGAAAACCGTATCAACTGAACCGGGCCCCCATGGGCGGCGCCGGCGGCAGGTTTCGACTGAAGGTACGCCGCTCTGGAGACCGCCGCCAGACGGTGGTCGGGCGGACGGCTTGCCAACCGCAATTGTTGCGGGATGAGCCTGCGGGTTAAGTTATCGCTTTCATCTGCGCGGCTCTTGCCGCGGATTGGAAGGTCAGCCCAGCGCTCATGGCGCCGGCCGCGTGAACAGGGTGCGAAACTGCTCCTCGGCACGTCGCAGGCCTTCATCTGTCAGAATCACCGACTTCGCCTTGTTTGCTGGATTGGCGATCAGCCCCTTCTGGTGCAAGCGATCCAGGGCATCCCAATCCAACCCCTTCCAGGCGCGCCTCTCTTCATGCAGCGTCAGCCAAAGCAGGCCCAGAACGGCATTGTCGATCTTGTCGGTGTCCATCTCCATGCCACGCAGTCTAACACGGGAAAACGGCGTCTGCAGAGGCCCACACCGGACGGATACTTTCTCTGCGTGCAGTGTGACGCCGACGCCAGAAATTGCTTGAGTTTTATGTCGAAACTGGCTGCCGGGAGAGGATTTGACTTTCTCTGTCCCGCTGTGTCGGCTTTGCCTCTGCAGGCCCTGACGAGGATCAAAACCGGTCGCCAGGCCCAAACGCAAAAACGGCCCGCGCGAGGCGGGCCGTTTTGTGTATTTGGTTGCGGGGACAGGATTTGAACCTGTGACCTTCAGGTTATGAGCCTGACGAGCTACCGGGCTGCTCCACCCCGCGTCAACTTTTCAAGCAAGTCAGCGCTTTACTTAGGTACAAGTTCCGCCAAATGAAAGGGCCGCTTGCGCGGCCCGAGCTCCCGATTGGCGGGCCTGTTGGTAAGGAGAAGATTTGGATTTTTCGACANCCGCCAAATGAAAGGGCCGCTTGCGCGGCCCGAGCTCCCGATTGGCGGGCCTGTTGGTAAGGAGAAGATTTGGATTTTTCGACATGCGTTTTGCAGACCTGGCAGCGACCTACTCTCCCGCGTCTTGAGACGAAGTACCATCAGCGCTGGAGCGTTTCACGGCCGAGTTCGGAATGGGATCGGGTGCAGCCGCTCCGCCATAACCACCAGGTCGGCAAAGCGCACGTTGCTCGAGAAGCTGTTTTTGTGCCAAAGCGACGTTTTCTGCAGGTTGCTTCGGGCATAAGCCCGCAAGCGCGACTGCACGTCGCCGGTTTTCCGGCGCCCTCGCTTAAGCTTTGGCCCGTAGGGCCGCTCATGCGTGAGCGCTGGTAAAGACCATCGTGTCGGGCGACAATCCTTTGGATTGCGCTGGCGATGGGCATAGGGAATGAGAACGATCAAGCCGATCGAACTATTAGTACCGGTAAGCTTCAAGCGTTGCCGCTCTTCCACAC
>NZ_NPKJ01000050.1 GCF_002284575.1 Mesorhizobium temperatum | reverse complement strand
TTGCGTAAGGCCTTCACGCGGCGCCAGCACGATCTCTACTTTGTTGCCTTCGATCTGCTGCACCTCAACGGCCACGACCTGGGCGACATGGCGCTCCAAGAGCGCCGCGACATCCTTGCCGGCATCATCCCGCCTGACATCCGCATCCAGTTCAGCCAGGCGCTCCCGGGCACTGGCGCCGCGGTCTTTCATCTTGTCGACAAGGCCGGCCTCGAGGTCGCTAACTCTCATCCCAAAAATCCTGCAGCGAGGCATGGCGAAGGTCTTCCTCGCCCCGGAGGTGCTTGATGCGGGCTTTGATTCCTGGTTTGACCCACTGCGTTGCCGGCCGCTTTGGCATTTCCTTTGGCGGTGGCCCGGCATGTTCCTGGACCCGCTTCCATAGCCGTTCCCGCATCTCGCGATTGACACTGACGAAAGCGCTGCCAACATATTTGCGGGTCCCAGGCTCGGCCATCAGGGCGAATGCGGGCTTTCCAGCCTCACGCTCGACGCCGAGCAGTTCAAATTCCCCGACAGTGTAGCATTTCGTCTTTAGCCAGGCCGTCGAGTTTCCACTTCGGTACTTGCTGTCTCTGCGCTTCGACACCAGTGGCAGGGATCAGCATTCAGGAATATAATCCTCCCGTTGCGGCGAGCCCCTTCAATGGAGATCGCCATGCCTCGAAAGACCCTCGCCGACACTCTGGCCGCCCGCGAAACCATCTATGTCAATTGTGCGCACCCGATGTGCTGCAAATCGAGCTCGACATCCAGGCGCTGATTGACAGGCTCGGCCGTCACCACGGCTCGATGCATGACGACCTGGTCGGGCTCTTTGTGTGCTCAAATTGCAAGGCTGCCGGTCGTGACCGCCGGCAGGTGTTCTTCACATGCATTCCTGACTACGAAGGCCAGCAGCGGGCGCGCAATCGCGACTGGAAGCCAACTTTCGAACGAAGGGGCTGAAAGTGGCCGGCGCCGCTTGGGGGGGCGTTGGGGTAGATTGCCTGTAAGGGCGCCGGCCTGGGCGGATTGGGGTCCGCCGTTGAAAACTACCGGGGTTGGCGATTCATGTAACTTCCGTGATCGCGGAAGTCCTACGCGTTGCCGTCGGTCTCGCTTTCCTCGTCGAGCGTTCTCAGTGAGGCGTTAGTCGCGATGATGCAACCACCGCCATGGCCTTCGCGTTTAGCCACCTTCAATCTTGGCGAGCGATAAAAATGGCGGCGTTCATTCCGATTACAGTCTACCTGAATCACAAGCCGACGGTGGTCGCTTCGATAGCCGACGCCGGGACGGCGCTTCAGCAACCATGGCCACTCATGGAAAAGCCGTCCAGGCTTGAAGCAATCCGAATGATCGAGGAATGCCTGGCCGGACATTGCAGTCTCCAAGCTGCGTTCGCTGCTTTCAAGGCGGCCGCATCTGAACAGGGACTTCTTAAGTGAAAGCGTCCAAGCGCAGGCCTTAAGAAATTTGACGGGGTTGCTGAAGACCTGATGTGATGAGGTGGAGCGGCCCGCTCAGACAGCATCTGGTGCTAAAACGTGGTCGGTTGCTCGAACGTTTTTCGAAACGGAACCACCGTTCGTGCTGTGCGTTAACATGCTTCGTCGCCTTTGCCCGCGAGAGCGGGTTGCATGAACGCAGGCGACAAAAGCCGGTCCCTCCGTGCATGGGCCGGCTTCTTGTTGAATAGCGCTCAGTCCTTTGCATCGTCACCGTCTTGCACAGAGCCATCGTTTTCATCTGCCGGGCTTTCTAACCCGGCTAGTTGCCGGTCGGCCATTTCTTTGGCGAGGCCGACTAGGGCATCGACCTCTTGCATCTGGTCCACGTGACCGCCATTGGCGACGCGTTTCCGGATCCTCTTCAGTTGGTCAGAGGTTCGTCGCAACATTTCGGCGATGGACGGCTTCTTGGCCACGCCTGCATCTCCTGCATCCCAACCCTCGAGAAAAGCAAGCGTTCCGGCCCCAAACTTTTGACGGGCAAAAGTTCGAGCGGCCCAGCAGCCACGGCGGGGTGGCCAGCAGCGCCGGGCAACCGGCGTGAGGGGATTGAGAGCGGCGCCGGCTGGGGTGGCATTCTACTCCATTCATGCGCTACTGCTAATATAGTAAGGCGGATGCGGCATGCAGATCCTTCTCCCATTGCAGGTGCCGGCTACCCCCAATCTCCAAGTTGATCAAACGACAGTTGCTCCGTTAGCCTGCAAAATTGCAGGTGTCAGCAACGCCGGGTGTTGGAACCCGGCAATTGGGGGCAATTGGGGAGACGCATCATGACCGATCCCATCATGGACTTAGTCGAAACGGCCATCATCCCCGATGTCTTCATTTCAGGGATGGCCGACATGGAAAATTTGGGAGACGGGAATTTCCGGTGCATATTTTACAGCCGGCAGCGAGCGATCTACGAGCGTGGAAAGTTCGAACACGTGATTGTGTGCCGCCTCGTCATGTCGGCTGGCGCGGCTCATGCGATGCTGAAACAAATCGCACATGCCGTTGAACGAGGATCGGATAACACAGATTCCATCGGCTTTCCTGGTGGGGCACTTCAATGACAACAACCGGCCCGATCTGCTCGACCCTGTGAGGGACGATCTGTTCGACCTTATGACCGACAAGCCGCAGACAACCTACATGGAGAGCGTGTTTGAGGCGCATGTTTATCGTCCATGCAAAACCTGAGAAATTCCCTGCATCTCGGCGACTACGTCGCTCACTCTGCTAGCCGCGTCAATGATTTGAGCGAAAGTCAAGACTTCATCCTTGAGAAGGTGAATGCCGTGGCCCTTGCTATAGCGAAGTCGAGCGAAGACTAGCATTGGTCCCGGATCAACGCCGAAATGAGATAACGCGCCGTGGGATGGTGTTTCGGATGCTGTTTAGTTCGTCAGCCTCTTTCAACAACCTCAGGGCCTGATGTCGATGCTTCGAAAACTCAGCTAAACGGGTGAAGCACTTTCCCAGCAGGCCTATTTTGTCGCCAATCTGATGGGGCATTTTGCTGGCGAGTTTTTGCTTTCTCGCAACCTCGAATATCGCCATCAGCCAAAAATCCAACTGATGGTCGAGAAGGGCATACCCTAAGAGAAGCTGCCCCACCGGACGTTCAATCTCTGCGATGGCCTCAGCTGTGATCGACCGGCTGCCCAGATCTGGCACCATCATCTCATACCACTCTTCCTAAGCCTCACTCCGGCGCCGCCGCCGTTCTCGGGGATGAACTCGATACCGGCCGCTTCGAGCGCGCGAAGGAGTTTTGCAAGCGTGTCTGGATCGCCTCCAGACTTGCCGGTCTCGAAATTGGTGATCGTATTGCGGTGAACCCCGGATCTTTCCGAGAGATCGCGAACGCTCCAATTCACTAAGGCGCGGGCGGCTCTCATCTGTGCGCTTGTCACATAGTCTCCTGTGTGTTATTTCCACATGTGTAAATTACACAATGTGCAAATAGCACAGTCCCGGGAGAAAGCCAAATGCCGAACATCCCTGTTCGGGCTGCCGCCGAAGGCATGCCCATCGAAAAGATCTCTCGCCGCGCCATCCTCACCGGGATCGGCGCCGTCGCCATTGCGGCGGTTACCTCCCCTAAAGCCGAATCATCTGGACTGGGCGAAGCGGGGAGTTCCTCAATCGGAAAGGATTCTCACATGAACATGATCAACCATGAGCACTTTCGAGCCGAGGTAGACGCTGACGCGATCTCAGCTACGAGGAAGAAAACAAGTATCGATGCAATGCTGCTGGAGCTGCCGCCGGCCGAGGCGAGGCAGTTGAGGATAGAATTTATAGCGATCATCTCCGCCGTGAAAGAGATGTGCGCCCGAGGCGAAGATTTCCAATCGATCAGGGATTTTGTCAGAACCCGGTTGCAGCAAAACCAGATGGACTGGAAGAGGTCACATGGAGTTTCTTGAAGGGCCTACGGGGCGGCACTGATCAGGCGACATGGCCCGCTGCCTCACGGCGGCGGGCTTTTTTTGTCGCTGAGGAACCTTACGCTGCGGCGGCCGTTGAGCCCCACCCAAAGGGAGATCACAATGGTCGACGACCCAAACGAAGCCGCAACACGGACGGAGACGCAGCGCGAAGCTCAGGAAGCCTTGGAGAAGCAAGTTGCGCAGCTGAAGCGCGAGATCAACAAGATCAATCGGACGCTCGCGGAGCGCGCTGAAGAGGTGGTCGAGGAAGCCACTGGTTGGTATGAGGGCGCGGCCGATAGCGTGTCTCGGACAACGCAAGCACTTCGCAAAAGGGCGTCTACGGCTTCCGGTGTCGTTCAAGAAAATCCTGGCACGGTGTCGTCCGCCTTCATACTGGGCGCGGCTGTAGGCTTGCTGTTGGGCCTCGTTCTTGTGGCCGGCGACCAGCGCCGGGACCGCTGGATCTAACACGCCCCAAATAAGGGCCAGAGCCCGCTGCTTCACCCGTGGCGGGCTTTTCATGTTCGGGAGCGGAATGACAAATCAGTAACAGGCTTTGGCTCCCTCGATGGTGTCGACGCGATCGATACAGTCCGACATTCGCCGCGCCTTTGCCTGAGCGGCCTCCAACTCTAAAAAGGCCGCGGCCTTTTCGGCCTGAACCTCTTCGTAGGCCGAGTTCAGCACATTAAACTTGTCGACAAGCTCATTGTGTTTCCTGAGTTGCGTATCGTAAGCGTCAACCGCGACATCGAACTTCGATTTGCAGACAAAGCCCTGATAGTCGCAGGTGTAGGAATCGAAGCAGACCGCATCCTTGGCAACGCATGTGGCGCTGCTCTTGCAGACGACGGCGCCGTAATCCAGGCAGGCCGGCTCACCGAACGAGCACGAGAACGATTGTCCGGCGGTACTAGGTGCAACCCACACAAAGGTTGCCAAGAGCGCACTTGCCGATATCGACCGCCGCATCTTCACGCCCACATGAATCCCGTGAAACTGTCAGAGTCGACAATCCGCAGGGTTTGGCGCTCATCGTAGGCCTTGCCGAACCAGCCCTTGTAGCGAATTATGATAGGGATCTCGGCGCGACGGTTCTTCCAAAAACCTCGGTCGCCTTCCTCCGTCGCACCGAATGAGCATGAAAGGTGCGCTCCATTGTGGAGTAGGGGGATTACTGTGGTCGCATCAAAGCAAGCCAGCCACCTCTTCTTGTTGTCCCCGTCGGCACCGGAGCCGAAAGAATCAGCCAAGGCGACCTGGCTGACGACCTCGAACTTGATATCACGGGCTGGAATGGAACCGGAATTGAGTACGACGAGAATATAGGCAATCCCGTTATTGCCACCGGCGTGGGTTTTCACCATCGCCGTGACGATGGGCCTAAATTGCCGCCTCCAAAAGTAGACGGACATGACAAGAGCAACGAGAGATAAAGCCAGCGCTGCCGACGCTATCAAAGTGTCCAAGCCAGTCTCCCCCACCCACAGGCGGGGACAATCGCACGGAACCTGAATGGAAGCGACGACTGGTTCAACGAATCTTCGGTGTTGCCCCAATTGTTGCCCTGAGAGGGCTTGTCAATTGTTGAGCGCAGTGATCGTTCAGCTAAGTGTTTGGAAATGTTGGCTCCCCGGGCCGGATTCGAACCAGCGACCAACCGGTTAACAGCCGGTTGCTCTACCACTGAGCTACCGGGGAACAGAGGCTCTCATGTGAGTGGCGCAGCCTATAGCAAACCCGTTTCGGCTTTGCAAAGAAGCATTTCGTATTTTTCGACGCTTTTTCGCGCCACGATTTCTGGCAATCATGTGCGCGCGTCCTCATATGAGCCGTCTGACGGGGTGCGCGGAACCGAAAACGCGGTTGCGGCTTTCGTCACCTGGTGCTTTTACTTTGCCCGAACGGATCACCGACCAGACATGAGCGCAGCGAGCCACAACCATCCACCGGCACGGAAAATATCGGTCTTCGGCCGTCAGTTCACCATGCCGCGTTCGCGCGGCCTCAGGATTGCGATCGGCGTCGTGCTGATCTTCGGCGGCATTCTCGGCTTCCTGCCGATCCTGGGATTCTGGATGATTCCGATCGGATTGCTGGTGCTCTCCTACGAGTTTGCCTTGGTGCGCCGCCACCGGCGCCGGCTTGTCGTGTGGTGGGAGCGGCGGCGGCGGCCGAACTGACGGGTTTGCACTGCAGGGGCAAGCTTCCGTGAAGGGGCGTCTTTCCGGCTCGGCTAAATCTGGCCAATGCCCGGAGCGCTTTTTCCGGCCCTCGCAGCTCTCCTTTCAGAATGGCGGATCTTCTGCTACCCTATGTAAGGTCCAGATCCTCCCTTTGCCCCACTCCGTACTTAACAATTAACTAATATCTTAATTGCAGGATGCGTATCGACGATTCGATGCGTGGCATCATGGCCGAGGGGAAACCGTCCGGAATGCACCATGGCCGCTTGACGGCATTTTCGCCGCAACCTATTGGAACCGGGTGGAACGCCGGGAGCAATGAGGCCTCGTGGCGGAGTGGTTACGCAGAGGACTGCAAATCCTTGCACCCCGGTTCGATTCCGGGCGAGGCCTCCAAATGCCCAAGCTTCCGCGCACCAGCGCCAGGGGGCTTGAGTTCCGGTCGAAATGCGCCGCGGTCTTGGCGCGGCAAGCAGATTGGTTTTGGGCGGATTGGTTGGAAGATGAGCGCTGATTTTGCCGAACGTCGGGTGAAAATGGTCGATGGCCAGATCCGCACCACCGACGTGACCAGCGCGCCGCTGCTCGAGGCGATGCTTGTCGTGCCGCGCGAGGCGTTTGTCGCCCCCGGCCAGCGCGATCTGGCCTATATCGACGAGGACATCCGCATTGCCAATGCAGCGGACGGCCCACGCTATCTCATGGAGCCTTCGCCACTGGCCAAGCTGATGCAACTGGCCGAGATCGGCCCTCGCGATTCGGCGCTCGATGTCGGCTGCGGCACCGGCTATGCGACGGCGATCCTGTCGCGGCTGGCAAAGTCGGTCGTTGCGCTGGAAAGCGATCCGGCATTGGCCGAGACCGCCATGTCGACGCTTTCGGCGCTGGGCTGCGACAATGTCAGCGTGGTCAAGGGACCACTGCCGGAAGGCCATGCCGCGGGAGCACCCTACGACGTCATTTTCATCGGCGGCAGCGTGGAGAAAGTGCCGGAATCGCTGCTCGACCAGATTGCGGAAGGCGGCCGGCTCGTCGCCGTCGAAGGGCAGGGGAATTCGGGTGTGGCCCGATTGTTTTTGAAAACAAGGGGGGTTGTAACCGGAAGAGGCGCATTTAATGCGGCAATTAAGCCACTACCGGGATTTGAACGTGCTCGTGCGTTTGAATTCTGAGTGATTTTGGCTTGCGGCAAAGGCGTTGTCATGTTCGCTTGCGCTTGAACAATCGTTGCTGATCCGCATAACCGGGGTGTTCTTTTGGGGGCTGACAGCAGGGGACCTGAAACACATCGCGCCGGCTGCTCAAATGGGAGAAGCCGGCGCGGTGTGGTTCCCATGCAAAACGAATGAGGGAATAACGTGCCGTCTTTACGCAAGAGCCTTTTTGCCGCCGTCCTCTTCTCGGCGACCGCGCTTTCTCCGCTGGCCGCCTCGGCGGAAACCATTCTCGGTGCACTTTCAAAAGCCTACCAGAACAATTCCCAGCTCAATTCGGCTCGTGCCGGCGTCCGCGTCACCGACGAGGGCGTCGCCATCGCCAAGTCCGGCTGGCGTCCGGTCATCACCGGATCCGCGGACATCGACTTCTCCAGAAGCCATTTCAATCCCCGCAGCGGGCCGAACCGAAACATCTCGTTGACCACCGGCAACTTCGGCGTCCAGATCGACCAGACCCTGTTCGACGGCTTTCAGACCAGGAACAACGTCGCCGCCGCCGAAGCGCAGGTCCGCGCCTCGGTCGAGAGCCTGCGCAACACCGAAGAGAACATTCTGTTCAACGCGGCAAGCGCCTACATGGACGTGATTCGCGATCGCCAAGTGGCGGTGCTGACGGAGCAAAACCTGCAGTTCCTGACCGAGCAGGCGCGCGCGGCGCGTTCGCGCTTCGACGTCGGCGAAGGCACCCGCACCGACGTGGCACAGGCCGATGCCGAGCGCTCCTCCGCTGTGGCGGAACTGGCCGCCGCCCGCGCGCAGGCGCTGGCAAGCGCTGCGACCTATCGCCAGATCGTCGGCGACGAGCCAGGCAGGCTCAGGGCCGCTTCGCCGCTGGCGAAGCTGTTGCCGTCGAACCTCGATGCGGCGATCGCGATCGCATCCATTGAGCACCCGGCCATCCTCGCCACCCAGCATCTGGTCGACGCGGCGGCGTTTTCGGTGAAATCGGCCGAAGGCGCGCTGCTGCCGCAGCTTTCGGCTTCCGCCGGCGTTTCCAGCGCCTATCGCAGAACGATTCCGGGCTCTGCCGATACGGGGCAGGATGGCACAACCAATTCGGCCAACATCGGTGCCACCTTGACTATACCGATCTATTCGGGCGGGCGGACGTCGGCGATAGTGCGTCAGAATAAGGAATCGCTCAGCCAAGCCCGGATCGAGGTCGATGTCAGCCGCGACACCGTGCGACAAGCCGTGACCTCGGCGTGGACGCAATATATCGCCGCCCAGCAAACCGTGGTGGCCAACAGGCAGGTGATCGCCGCCGCGCAGCTTGCCTTGAGCGGCGTCATCGAGGAGCGCAATGTCGGCCAGCGCACCACGCTCGACGTTCTCAACGCCCAGGCCACCCTCATCACCGCCAAGATCAATCAGGCCAGTTCGGAACGCGATTTGGTGGTGGCGAGCTATGCCATCCTTTCGGCGGTCGGTCGTCTTTCGGTCGATCGTCTCGCCCTTCAGGTGACGAAATACAGACCCGAAGAGCATTACAATGCGGTCAAGGACAAGTGGTTCGGCCTGCGCACCCCGGACGGCCGCTGATCGCGCCAGCAGTTTCAAATCCCGTCCAGTTTCAAGGCATTAGAGCCCGCGCGTTCGAAGGAATGCGCGGGCTCTAATCTGTTGAAATCCAACATGCCCTCAGATTGGGGATTCTCGTAACGCGATCCGTCGGTTACCCTGTCGCCATGATTCGAATCCGGCTTTGGCCGGACAGGAAATCTGCAACGAGTCACAAGGGCGGCGGATGTGACGATGGCGACGGCAAGCAGCGTACAGCGCGAACCTTCCATGGAGGAGATACTGGCTTCCATCCGGAGGATCATCGAGGACAACGATACCGGCCGCAAGCAGCCGGATGAGGCGAACGACCTCTTGCAGGATTTGGTGTCGGTTGCCGTGCCGGCACCGGCGGTAGGCGGGGCGCCAGCGGCGGCAGGCGGGGCGCCGCCGGAGGGAGGCGGAGCGCCGCCGGAGGTGAGCGCGTTTCGCTCCGAATTGCGTTCAGGATTGGACGCCAGGGGGCCGGTCACGCTGACCGAGGTGCAGGCGCAACCGTCGGCCGTCGAGCCCGTCATCGCACGCATGGAGCCGCGGGTGCATTCCGATCCGGCTCCGGTCAAAGCGCCCGTGACGCTTGCTGGTGCCAGGGTCGCGGCCGAACCGGTCCCGGCCGCCAAGCCAGAGCTAGATGCGCCTGCGATGGCAAGGGTTGCGGAGACGACCGACAGCATCGTTGCCGATTGGCGGCGTGAGATCGCCGCCGTCGGCGAAGCGATGACCGCGGCCAAGCCGGACACGGCCCCGGACGCGGCCGAGGGGCGACGGACGCCGGACGCCGAACCGAAGCCCGAGGTTTTCGACGCGGCCGAACCCGCTTTCGAGCCGGCCCCGTCGCGAAGCGGGTTGGCGCGCCCGGCAAGCGAGGCGCCATCGGCTCGTCCGGCGATCCTTTCCGAACATACGGGCCGGCAAGTTGCCGCCGCCTTCGGCGAGCTTTCCGATGCGTTCGCCAGCCGCAGCAAGAAAACCTTCGACGAGATGGCCGAGGAGATGCTGAGGCCCATGCTGCAGGACTGGCTGGACAACAATCTGCCGACGCTGGTCGAGCGGCTGGTGCGCGAGGAAATCGAACGCGTGGCGCGCGGCGCGCAGTAATAATTCCGACGGTCGACGGATGAACCCCGCCGCTGCGGGCGGCGTCTTCGTTGATGCGCGATGCAATGCCTACGGGCTCGGCAGTGGCATTGCCTGTGATCTTGTCCGATCTATCTGTATGGCAGGCGAGCCCGCTCGCCTGCCGCCTCGCGGTTGACTTGGCCAAAACCTTCCGATTTACACCGGACCAGCAAAAACCCGACAGCTCGGACCATTTCCCTATGCTCGAAAAAACCTACGACGCTAAAATCGTCGAGCCGAAGATCGCCAAAATCTGGGAGGAGGCCGACGCGTTTCGTGCCGGCGCAGGCGCCGAGGAGGGCGCGGAAGCCTTCACCATCGTCATCCCGCCGCCGAACGTCACCGGTTCGCTGCATATGGGCCATGCGCTCAACAACACGCTGCAGGACATTCTAGTGCGCTTCGAGCGCATGCGCGGCAAGAACGTGCTGTGGCAGCCCGGCATGGACCATGCCGGCATAGCCACGCAGATGGTGGTCGAGCGCCAGCTCATGGAGAAGCAGATCCACCGCCGCGACCTGACGCGCGATGAGTTCATCGAGAAAGTCTGGGAGTGGAAAGCCGAATCCGGCGGCGCGATCCTCAACCAGTTGAAGCGGCTGGGAGCCTCCGCCGACTGGAGCCGGGAGCGTTTCACCATGGACGAGGGCCTGTCCAAGGCGGTGCTCGAAGTGTTCGTCACGCTCTACAAGGAAGGCCTGATCTACAAGGACAAGCGCCTTGTGAACTGGGACCCGAAGCTCTTGACTGCGATTTCCGACCTCGAGGTCGAACAGCAGGAGGTCAACGGCAATCTCTGGCATTTCCGCTATCCCGTCGAGGGCGAGGTTTTCGATCCGGAAAATCCAAAAACCTTCATCACCGTAGCGACGACGCGTCCCGAAACGATGCTGGGCGATACGGCGGTGGCGGTGCATCCCGACGACGAGCGTTTCCGGCATCTGGTCGGCAAGAACCTCGTCCTGCCGATCGTCGGCCGCAAGATCCCGGTGGTGGCGGACCAATATTCCGATCCGGAAAAGGGCAGCGGCGCGGTCAAGATCACGCCGGCGCATGACTTCAACGACTTCGAGGTCGGCAGGCGCCACAAGCTGCCGGCGATCAATATTCTCACCGTCGAGGCGGCGGTCGCCCTCACGGACAATGACGACTTTCTCGCCGGGCTGGAGGTGACGCCCGAGCGCCAGGCCGTCTGGGATGAGCTCGACGGCCTCGATCGTTTCGTCGCGCGCAAAAAGATCGTCGAGCTGATGGAAGCGGGCGGTTTCCTCGAAAAGGTCGAGCCGCATCGCCATGCCGTGCCGCATGGCGATCGCGGCGGCGTGCCGATCGAACCGTTCCTGACCGAACAATGGTATGCGAACGCGGCGGAGCTCGCCAAGCCGGCGATTGCCTCGGTGCGCGAGGGCCGTACCAATTTCGTGCCGAAAAACTGGGAAAAGACCTATTTCGACTGGATGGAGAACATCCAGCCCTGGTGCATTTCGCGCCAGCTCTGGTGGGGTCACCAGATCCCGGCCTGGTACGGGCCGGACGGACGCGTCTTCGTCGAGAAGACCGAGGAGGAGGCGCTCGCAGCCGCCGTCGAATATTATCTGGCGCTGGAAGGGCCATGGAAGGCCTGGGTCGAGGACAAGCTCGAAAACTTCAAGCCGGGCGAGATCCTGACCCGCGACGAGGATGTGCTCGACACATGGTTCTCGTCGGCGCTGTGGCCGTTCTCGACGCTTGGCTGGCCGGACCAGACGCCGGAGCTGAAGACCTACTACCAGACCGACGTGCTGGTGACCGGTTTCGACATCATCTTCTTCTGGGTCGCCCGCATGATGATGATGGGCCTGCATTTCATGGACGAGGAGCCGTTCCACACCGTCTATGTCCATGCGCTGGTGCGCGACAAGAACGGGCAGAAGATGTCGAAGTCGAAAGGCAACGTCATCGACCCGCTCGAACTCATCGACGAATACGGCGCCGACGCGCTGCGCTTCACGCTGACGGTCATGGCCGCGCAAGGGCGCGACGTGAAGCTCGATCCGGCCCGCATCGCCGGCTACCGCAACTTCGGCACCAAGCTGTGGAACGCGACGCGTTTTGCCGAGATGAACGACGTCGCGAGGAACGATGAGTTCTGGCTGAACGACGCCAAGCTGGCGGTCAACCGCTGGATCCTGACCGAACTGACGCGCGCCGCGCGCGAAATCACCGACGGCATCACCTCATACCGGTTCAATGAGGCTGCAGGTGCGGCCTACCGCTTCGTCTGGAACCTGTTCTGCGACTGGTACCTGGAACTGCTGAAGCCGGTGTTCACAGGTCCGGACGAGGCTGCCAAGGCCGAAAGCCGGGCTTGTGTCGCCTTCGTGCTCGACGAGATCTATAAGCTGCTGCATCCGATGATGCCATTCATGACCGAAGAGCTGTGGGCTGAGACATCAGGCGAGGGCAAGGAACGGCCGTCGCTGCTTTGCCATGCCGCGTGGCCGTCGCCAGACTTTGAGGATGAGGCAGCGGCCGCCGACATCAACTGGCTGGTCGATCTCGTCTCGGGCATCCGCTCCGTGCGCTCGGAAATGAACGTGCCGCCGGCGGCGATAGCGCCGCTGATGGTGATCGGCGCAAATACCGCAACCCACGAAAGGCTTGAGCGCCAGGCGTCGGCCATCAAGCGGCTGGCACGGGTCGGCGACATCTCGCTGGTCGATGCGGCGCCCAAAGGCTCCGCCCAGATCGTGCTCAACGAGGCGACCATCTGCCTGCCGCTGGGCAGCCTGATCGACCTTACTGCCGAGGCGGCGCGGCTGCAGAAGGAATTGGTCAAGGTGACCGAAGAGATCGCCCGCCTGCACAAGAAGCTGTCCAACGAGAAATTCGTCGCCAACGCGCCGGAAGATGTCGTGGAAGCCGAGCGCGAAAAACTCGCCGAATATCGCGAGGCGCAAGAAAAGCTTTCGGTGGCGCTGACACGGGTGCGTGAAGCCGGTTGACCTATCTCTGGTGTTTGAGAATCGGATTTTCTGAGCATCGCATTGTCCCAAAACCGGGCGCCGCTTTGGGGCCGATGCTCTAGGTTCGCGAGTCTCCGAACCTGCTTTTCGGACGGGGTTCCTGCCACGAAAATAGGCATTCCGCAGCGTAAATCTTGACGTAAACGGAATGTTTTAGCCCTATTGTTGCCATAATGTAACAATGGGGTTGGTTCTCGCAAAACGGGCCGTTTTTGCGCCGTTCCATGCGAGTTTTCCGAGTTTTTTTCTCGATTTGCAGCCAAATGAGCCGTTTTCCCGCTCTGCGGTGAAGCTGTCACTTTGTCTAAAATGCGGTCGGCGAAGGCGTACATGTACGCGTCGAGAATTCGTTGTTGCGCCGTTAACCTGAATTGGTTCTAGCTTCGTCCATTCGTATTCGGGGAGGAGAGTCATGAACAATTTGCGTCTGAAAGCGCTGCTGGGGGCGGGGTGCTTTTCGCTGTTGATTTCGGGCGTTGCGAACGCGGGCGGCTTCGACCGGGGCGGTGTCAACATCGACCAGTTGTTTGATGCCGCGCCATATTCGTTCGACGCCGGCGTCACCTATGTTTCGCCACAGCGCACACTGAAGAATGTGCAGCGCCTGGATGGCTCGGGAATGTCGTCTTCGTCAGTGGATGTCGGCGGCGACTATGCGGTGCCGCGCATCGGTATCAAGGCCAACATTTTTGAACCAGTGGATTGCCTTGCGAGCTATACGGAACCGTATGGTGCGGAGGCAGACTTCGGAATGAACAACGCCTATTCGCCAACCGCGGTCGAATACTACGTCAAAACAAATGATTTCGGCCTTACCTGCTCCTACAAGATAAACGTCGGCAAGGGCTCCCTGCGGTTCATCGGCGGCGTCTCCTACCAGGAGGTCGATGCGTTTCTGTCGCGCCAGACCTTGCTGGCCTTCGGCAATACCGGCCTCGGAAAATTCAAGCTTTCCGACGAGGCATGGGGTTGGCGCGTGGGCGCCGCTTATGAAATTCCCGAAATCGCCTTGCGCGCAAGCTTGATGTACTCTTCGAGCTACAAATATGACGGACTGTCGGGAACCGTCGACACGACCGGATTTGCAGGTGGGCCGCTAGGAAATGTTACCGGAGTGTTCCCTGTCTCCGCCTCGGCCGAGATACCCCAGGCCGTGGAATTCAAGCTGCAGAGCGGTATAGCGCCTGGCTGGTTGGCCTTTGGCTCGGTTCGCTGGCAGGAGTGGAGCAAGCTTGGAATTATTCCAATTAACGGCGTGATTAACCCGGTTTTCGGTACACCCTCGCCCGTTTCTTTCGATCTGCTTTATCGCGATGGCTGGACGGTTTCGGGCGGCATAGCTCACAAGTTCACCGACCAATTGTCTGGCGCGGTTTCGCTGACCTGGGACCGTGGAACCTCGACGACCTCCGGCTATCAGTCGGACACCTGGTCCGTGGCCAGCGGCATTTCTTATTCGCCGAACAACAAGATCGAGGTCAGACTTGGTGGTTCGATCGGTGTTCTGACCAGTGGGTCGTCAACCTTCACCGGTGTTGGCGATACGGCAAATGCCATCACCTACACGTACGACGACGATCTGCTCCTTGCCGGCTCAGCTTCGGTGAAGGTCAAGTTCTAAATACATGTTTTCAATAGTAAAAAGCCGGGTCATGCCCGGCTTTTTACTTGAGGGCGGCTTCCCGGCAACCAAGCGGCGTTGCAACGACGCCGCTTCCCTCTGCCTCTCGCGATCGTGATGTTTTGGCAACAGTTTCTGAACAACCCTCGCGCCACAAGGGCGCCCGCCGACATTGCCTACTTCCCGCCATAAACCCGGCGCACCTCGAATTCGTCTCAGGGCATGTGCCAAAAGGCTCGGCAATGGGGCAGGTCGCACCGCTCGCGGCAAGGGAAGAGTATGAACGCCAGAGTCATCTCCAAGGCCAAGCTGCCCAGCCGGTATGTGACCGTCGGTCCGGCGCGCGCGCCGCACCGCTCCTATCTCTATGCAATGGGATTGTCGGCGGCCGAGATCGCGCAGCCGCTGGTCGGTGTCGCGAGCTGCTGGAACGAGGCGGCACCGTGCAACATCTCGCTGATGCGCCAGGCGCAGGTGGTCAAGAAGGGCGTCGTCGCGGCTAACGGCACGCCACGCGAATTCTGCACCATCACCGTCACGGACGGCATCGCCATGGGCCACCAGGGCATGAAATCGTCACTGGTGTCGCGCGAGGTCATCGCCGATTCGGTCGAACTCACCATGCGCGGCCATTGCTACGATGCGCTGGTCGGCCTTGCCGGTTGCGACAAGTCGCTGCCCGGCATGATGATGGCCATGGTGCGGCTCAACGTGCCGTCGATCTTCATCTATGGCGGCTCGATCCTGCCCGGTTCCTACAAGGGCCGGCAGATCACCGTGCAGGATGTGTTCGAGGCCGTCGGCCAGCATTCGGTCGGCACGATCGGTGACGCCGAACTCCTCGAAATCGAACAAGCCGCTTGTCCGTCGGCCGGCTCCTGCGGCGCCCAGTTCACCGCCAACACCATGGCCACCGTCGCCGAGGCCATCGGTCTGGCGCTGCCTTATTCCTGCGGGGCGCCGGCGCCCTACGAGATGCGCGACCGCTTCAATTTCGCCGCCGGCGAAAAGATCATGGAGCTGATCGCAAACAACATCCGCCCGCGCGACATCGTCACGCTGAAGGCGCTGGAGAATGCGGCGACCGTCGTCTCGGCCACCGGCGGCTCGACCAACGCAGCGCTGCATTTGCCGGCGATCGCGCATGAGGCGGGGATAAAGTTCGACCTCTTCGACGTTGCCAGGATCTTTGAGAAGACGCCCTACATCGCCGACCTGAAGCCGGGTGGCAAATATGTCGCCAAGGACATGTTCGAAGCCGGCGGCATTCCGCTTTTGATGAAGACGTTGCTCGACCACGGCTATCTGCATGGCGACTGCCTGACGGTGACCGGCCGCACTTTAGCCGAAAATATGGAGCACGTTGCGTGGAATGATAGCCAGGATGTGGTCCGTCCCGCCAACCGACCAATCACCCAAACGGGTGGCGTCGTGGGCTTGAAGGGAAACCTTGCCCCCGAAGGCGCGATCGTGAAGGTCGCGGGCATGTCGGAGCTGAAATTCTCTGGTCCGGCACGCTGCTTCGATTCGGAAGAGGAATGTTTCCAGGCGGTTACGGATCGCAGCTACAGCGAAGGCGAGGTCCTCGTCATCCGCTACGAGGGACCGCGCGGCGGTCCGGGCATGCGCGAAATGCTATCGACGACGGCTGCTCTCTACGGCCAGGGCATGGGCGGCAAGGTGGCTCTCATCACCGACGGACGTTTTTCGGGCGCGACACGCGGCTTCTGCATCGGCCATGTCGGGCCGGAAGCCGCCGTGGGTGGCCCGATCGGGCTGCTCAGGGATGGCGATTTGATCTCGATCGACGCGGTGAGCGGCACGATCGAGGTGGCGCTGTCCGACGCCGAACTGGCGGCCAGGGCGAAGGCATGGAAGGCGCGCGCGACCGACTATCAGTCGGGCGCGATCTGGAAATATGCGCAAACGGTAGGGCCTGCCCGCGACGGCGCGGTCACCCATCCCGGTGGTGCGAAAGAAACACATTGTTATGCGGATATCTGAGTTGCTGAGGTCGTCTGTCTTTTCGGCATTGGTCGCGATCGCCACTTTTGGCGCGACCTTGGGCGCCGCGGGCCAGGCCATGGCCTTCGACGACAAGGTGTTCGACGACAAGACCGGCGTGAAGCCGCAGTCCAGCCCGTGGGCGGTGTTTCAGTTCGGCTTCTCCGCCTATAAGAACGGCCGCAAGGAGCAGGCCGCGGAGGCTTATAAGTACGCGGCCGAAAACGGCCAGATCGGCGCCACCTGGAAGCTTGCGCGTATGTATGCCGAGGGTGACGGCGTGGAGCGCGACGATTACGCGGCGTTCAAGTTCTTCAGCGAGATCGCCGACCAGGACGTCGAGCCCGGTTCGCCGGAAGAGAGCTATGTGTCGGACGCGCTCGTGGCGCTCGGCGATTATCTGAGGAAGGGCATCCCCGGCAGCCCCATCACAGAGAACGAGGTGGCGGCCCAGGAATATTACATGCGCGCCGCCGCCAATTACCGCAACCCGAATGCCCAGTTCGAGATGGGCCAGATCTTTCTGAATGGCAAGGGCGGCGTCAAGGCTAGCCTCAAGCAGGCCGGGCGCTGGTTCCAACTCGCTGCGGAAAAAGGGCATGCCGGCGCACAGGCGACGCTCGGCCACCTGCTTTTCCAGAGCGGCAAGATCGTTCGGGGGCTGGCGATGATGACCGCGGCACTCGAACGGGCCTCGCCTTCCGACCAGCCATGGATACGTGGCATGCAGGAAGAGGCGTTTGCGGCCGCGGGCGAGGCCGACCGCCGCACCGCGATTTCGCTGGCCGACGACATTCTCACCAAGGGCGGCGGCGACCAGTAGTCGCGAAGCCAGTCACAAAGCCAATAGTCAGGAAGACTGGGTATCTCGAAGTCGGACAGCCGAGATCAATTCTCGGTCGGTTTCGTCGGAACGAGGCCGGACTCCGGCGTTGAAATCGGCGTGGCCGGCGGCGTCAGCGTGGTTCCCGGACAATCGTCCCGGATCTTTGTCCATGACGTGTTGTTGAGCACCATGTCGCAGCGGGCGAGGTGGCTCCGGCCGGAAAGCGTCAGGCAGGCGACCTGGCCGATCTGGAATGATTTTCCGTTGGCCAGGCATTCAGGATCGGCAAAGGCCGGCGTCGCCGCGAGGGCGAGCGCGGCGGCACATAGGCAAATCGCAAACCTGATCGTCATCCTGAACCCCGGCCGAACCCGGACTGCAGCGGAACCCCCGATTGTGGCGATATGACGGTCCATCAACCGGGAATCCTGCGATCCGGACCTCGAAATGATCAGATCGGCGCAAAAGCCAGTTCGACGGCCACCGGCACATGGTCGGAGGGTTTTTCCCAGGCGCGCACGTGCTTTTCGATCGAGGCCGAGGAAAAGCGGTTGGCGGCTTCGGGCGAGAGCAGCAAGTGATCGATGCGGATGCCGTTGTTCTTCTGCCAGGCGCCGGCCTGATAATCCCAGAAAGTAAAAATGTCCGGCGAGTCGGTGACCGCGCGCACGGCTTCGGTGAAGCCGAGATTCTTCAGCCGGCGAAACGCCTGCCTGGTCTGCGGCTGGAACAGCGCATCGCCGAGCCAGTTCTCCGGGAATTTCGCATCAATGTATTCGGGGATGACATTGTAGTCGCCGGCCAACACCAGGGCCTCTTCGAGCGAGAGCCTTTCCTCGGCCCAGCGCTCCAGCCGCGCCATCCAGGACAGTTTGTAGGAGAACTTCTTCTCGTCATCGATCGGGTTGCCGTTCGGCAAGTAGAGCGAGGCAACGCGCAACGCGCCCTTGTCGGTCGAGAACACGCCCTCGATGAAACGCGCCTGATCGTCGGCATCGTCGCCCGGCAGGCCTCTGATAACCTCGTCGAAGCGCAGCTTCGACAGGATGGCGACGCCGTTAAAACCCTTTTGGCCATAGATTTCGACGTTGTAGCCTAGCGCCTCGATCTCGGCGCGCGGAAACTGCTCGTCGACCGTCTTGATCTCCTGCAGGCAGGCGATATCGGGCGCGCTTTCCGTCAGCCAGTGGGTCAAATTGCCGATGCGGGCCCGAATCCCGTTGATGTTCCAGGTGACGATTTTCATGACGGCCTCATTGCTGTTCCGGCGGATGACGTTCGACCAGGCCGATCGTATTGCCTGCCGGGTCCTTTAGGAAGGCCATCCATTCGCTTTCCCCCGCCGGCCCGAACAGGCCCTCGGTATCGCGATGGACGAGCATCGGCGGCGCGGTGAAGGGGACTCCGGCGGCTTTTGCCGAGGCGTGAAAATCGTCGAGGCCCGAAATGTCGAGATAGACGGTGCCGGCCGGCAGGCCATCGGTGAACAGTAGCCGCACGTCGCCGGCCATGATGAAGGCGATGCCGGGCGGATCAAAGCGTGCGTGCACCGTCATGCCGAGCACGTCATGCCAAAACGTCAGCGTTGCATCGAGATCGCGCCCGGCTGAAAGCGCGACCTGACGGACCGCGCTAATGGCAGGCATTTTCTAAATACTGAAGCTGGTGCCGCAGCCGCACGAGGCGACCGCATTCGGGTTCCTGATCTGGAACGACTGGCCCATCAAGTCGTCGACGAAATCGATCACCGAGCCACCCATATAGACCAGCGAGAGGTCGTCTATCAGCACGGTGGCGCCGTCCTTCTCGATGGCGACGTCGTCATCGTTGCGCGTGTCGACAAGATCGAACTTGTAGGAAAAACCGGAGCAGCCGCCGCCCTCGACCGAAACGCGCAGCGCCTTCTTGCCGGCTTCGCCAGATATAATCTTGGCGATCCGCCTGGCGGCAGCGTCAGTCATCTCGACTTTCATGGCAGTCTTGGCATCAGCGCCCATGGGCGTCACCTTGCTTTCGGTTTCACATGATAGGTATGAAGCGCGAGAGGGCAAGTCAACTGCGGCAGCGGCGATGACAAATGAGTTGGGCGACATCGGATTCGGCTATCGGCCGCGCGCAGCCTATGCCTGCGATCCGGCAAAGTCGCGCGGGCGCCTGTTCGACGAGGTGGAGAGCCCGACCCGCACGCCATTCCAGCGCGACCGCGACCGCATCATCCATTCGACGGCATTCCGCCGGCTGAAGCACAAGACGCAGGTGTTCGTCGCGCATGAGGGCGACCATTACCGCACCCGGCTGACGCATTCGATCGAGGTGGCGCAGATTGCGCGTGCCCTGGCACGGGCGCTGCGCGGCGACGAGGACCTGGCCGAGGCGGTGGCGCTGGTGCACGATTTCGGCCACACGCCCTTCGGCCATACTGGCGAGGATGCGCTGAACGACAAGATGGCTGTCTGGGGTGGTTTCGACCACAACGCGCAATCGCTGCGCGTGGTGACGCGGCTGGAGAGCCGCTATGCCGAATTCGACGGGCTGAACCTCACCTGGGAAACGCTGGACGGGCTGGTCAAGCACAACGGCCCGCTGACCGACGCCAGGGGAAAAGGCCTGAAGGGGCCGGTGCCGCAAGCGATCCGAGACTATTCGGAGCTGCACGATCTCGAGCTCGACCGCTTCGCCGGCATCGAGGCGCAGTGCGCGGCAATCGCCGACGACATCGCCTACAACACCCATGACATCGACGACGGCCTGAGGTCAGGCATCCTGACGCTGGACATGCTGGAAAAGATCTCGCTGCCCGGCTCGATCCTTGAAGGCGTGCGCCGGCGCTATCCGGCGCTCGACGATGTGAGGACAGGGCACGAACTGATGCGCCGGCAGATCACGATGATGGTCGAGGATGTCATCGTTTCCACCACCGCCAATCTGGCCCGCATCAAGCCGGACAGCGCCGACGCGGTAAGGGCGGCAGGCGAGACGATGGTGACCTTTTCAGCCGAAATGGCCGCGTTCGAAAAGGAATTGAAGGCCTTTCTCTACAAGCATCTCTACCGGCACAGCGAGGTCATGCGCGTGCGCAACGAGGCCGAGCAGATCGTCAACGACCTGTTCGAGGTCTATTTCGCCAATCCGCGCGCCATGCCCGATGGCTGGCGCGAAGGGCTCGACCGGGCCGACGATCGCATCAAGGCGCGCAGCGTCGCCGATTTCCTGGCGGGCATGACGGATACCTACGCATTGAAAGAACACCGCCGTTTGTTTGACCATACGCCTGAATTAAGCTAGGCCGAGCTCGATTTGCCGGCCAATAAGCCGGATTCCTGCAAAGCCGCCAGAGCCACACCCCAGAGCCACACCAATGAACATCTTCGCCGATTTCAACGCGCGAATCACCAGAGCTGTCGAAGCGCTTGATTTGAAAGATAAGGACGGCGGTTCGCTGGACCTGTCGCGCATCGCCGTCGAGCCGCCTCGCGACGCCAGCCATGGCGACCTGGCGACCAATGCGGCGATGGTGCTGGCCAAGCCGACTGGCCAGTCGCCACGCGTACTGGCTGAAAGGCTGGCGCAGGCGCTGCGCGCCGACATCGACATCGCCGCTGCAGACGTTGCCGGTCCGGGCTTCGTCAATCTCAGGCTCAGGGACGCGTTCTGGCAGGTGCATCTGACTGCGCTGCTCGGCGAAGGCCGCAATTACGGCCGCTCGACCGTCGGCGGCGGCAAGAAGGCAAACGTCGAATATGTCTCGGCCAACCCGACCGGACCGATGCATGTCGGCCATTGCCGTGGCGCCGTGGTGGGTGATGCGCTCGCCAATCTGATGGCCTTCGCAGGTTATGACGTGACCAAGGAATATGTCATCAACGACGCTGGTTCGCAGATCGACGTGCTCGGCCGCTCTGCCATGCTGCGTTACCGCGAGGCGCTCGGCGATGATATCGGCGAGATTCCTGCCGGGCTTTATCCGGGCGACTATCTGATCCCGGTCGGCCGGGGGTTGGCCAGCGAATTCGGCCGCTCCTTGCTGCAGATGCCCGACGAGGAAGCGCTTGCCATCGTCAAGGACAGGACGATCGATGCGATGATGGCGATGATCCGTGAGGATCTGGCGCTGCTCAATGTGCATCACGACGTCTTTTTCTCGGAGCGCACGCTGCACGCTGACAACGCCCGGAAAATCCGCTCGGCGATCAACGACCTGACGCTCAAGGGCCACATTTACAAGGGCAAGCTGCCGCCGCCCAAGGGCGAGAAGCCGGACGACTGGGAGGATCGCGAGCAGACGCTGTTCCGCTCGACGGCGGTCGGCGACGACATGGACCGGGCGCTGGTCAAGTCGGACGGCACCTTCACCTATTTCGCTGCGGACGTCGCCTATTTGAAGGACAAGGTCGATCGCGGCTTCGTCGAACTGATCTATGTGCTTGGCGCCGATCATGGCGGCTATGTGAAGCGCCTGGAGGCGCTCGCCAGGGCGATTGGCGGCGACGAGGTGAAGCTTACCGTGCTGCTTTGCCAGCTGGTGAAGCTTTTTCGCGAGGGCGAACCGGTGCGCATGTCGAAGCGGTCGGGCGATTTCGTGACGCTGCGCGAAGTGGTGGAGGAGGTCGGGCGCGACCCGATCCGCTTCATGATGCTTTACCGCAAGAATGATGCGCCGCTCGATTTCGACTTCGCCAAGGTGACCGAGCAGTCGAAGGACAATCCGGTGTTCTACGTGCAGTACGCCTCGGCGCGCTGCCATTCGGTGTTCCGGCAAGCGAGCGAACAGTTGGGCGAGGCCAATTTTGATCGCAGTCGGCTGGCCGCCGCCACCGCTTCGCTGACCGACGAAGGCGAGATCGGCCTGATCAGGAAGCTTGCCGAATATCCGCGGCTGATTGAATCCGCGGCTCTTGCGCTCGAGCCGCACCGGCTGGCATTCTACCTCTACGATCTCGCCTCCAGCTTCCACGGACATTGGAACCGCGGCACCGAGAATCCGGACTTACGTTTTGTTAAGGTTAACGACCGACAATTGACGCATGCCAGACTAGGGCTGGTGCAGGCTGTTTCGGACGTTTTGACGTCCGGCCTGACGCTGATCGGAGCCGATGCGCCCACCGAAATGCGTTAGGTTTGACTAAAAAACCTGTCACCTTTTGCCCACATTGCGCTGGTAAGGGCCAACCCTACGCGACGTCCATGGCGTCCGAATGAGTGCGAGTTCGGGAACAATAATGGCAGACACAACCCAGCTGAGAGCAGCCGCCCAAAACGATATCGCCGACGATGATCCGTTCGCGGAACTGACCAGGATCATGGGGTTCGACCCGCGCCAGCCGGTCAAGCCGCAGGCCCAGCCGAAGGCGGCTCCAGCCAGCCAGCCGGCGGACGACGGCGATTTCGACATCGACCTCGAAAAGGAGTTGATGGGCGAATTCGGCGCCGACGACAATGACGGCGCAACCGAGATTCGCGAGCCGGCTTTCGAAGCGGCTGCCACTGACCCAATGGACGACGGGCTTGGGGACGACGAGCTTGCCGCGTCGCTCGAACAGGATTTCCTGCTCGACGCCGATGCGGCGGACGAAGCCGTCCATGCCGTTGCTGCCGACGACGCGCGTGCTGGTGTTGCCGAAGCATCCGCGCCGGCTGTTGCAGCTGCGTTCGATGACGATTTCGACGATGCGCTTGCCAGTTCGCTCGAAGACGTGTCGCCTTTCGAAGACGATTTGCCAGTGAACGACAAGCTTGGGAACGACGAGCTTGCCGCGTCGCTCGAACAGGATTTCCTGCTGGACGACGATGCGACGGACGAAACCGCCTATGCCGCTGCTGCCGATGACGTTCGTTCTGACGTTGCCGAAGCATCGGAAGCTGCTTTCGATGACGATTTCAACGATGGACCCGCCAGTTCGCTCGAAGATGTGTCGCCATTCGAAGACGATTTACCAGTGGACGATGAGCTTGCCGCGTCGCTCGAACAGGATTTCCTGCTCGATGACGAGGCGACGGACGAGGCCGAACAGAATACCGCCACCGCCGTTTCCGCCCTGGCCGCCGAACCCTCCTTCGACGATGAATTCGACAACGCAGTCGCAAGCTCGCTCGAAGACGAGCAGATGCTCGACGAACACGTGCCGATGGCGCAGGCTGCCGAAGCCGCCGACGTCTCCGCGCCGGCCGCCGAAACCGCCTTCGACGATGAATTCGACAACGCAGTCGCAAGCTCGCTCGAAGACGAGCTGATGCTCGACGAGCACGTGCCGATGGCGCAGGCTGCCGAAGCCGAAATCTCCGCGCCGGCCGCCGAACCCGTCTTCGACGACAAATTCGACAATGCCGTCGCAAGCTCGCTCGAAGACGAGTTAATGCTCGACGAACATGTGCCGATGGAGCAGGCCGCTGTTGAAGCTCCTGCTGCGCCTGGTCGGGCCGTTTCGGAAGAGTCCGATGAGGGCTTTGCCGGCCATTACGACGCCATGGCCGATGTCGACATGGATTTCGAGGTTCGCACGGCTGAACCGGTCGAAATTGACGAGCCAGAAATTGACGAACCGGAGGCTATCGCTGCCACGGATGGGTCTTCCGTCGAGACCCCGGAAGATGCGTTCGACGCCGATTTTGACTTGAGCTTCGACGACGCGCTTGCCGAGAAAGCCGAAGAGCCGGTTGCGCAGGCCTCCGGCGTTGTAGTCCAACCGACGGCGCCGGCCGCCGTAGTCCAGCCGGCGGCGCCTGCCCCCGTCGCTGACGAGCGGAGCCTCGAAGACGAGTTGAACGCGCTGTTGGGCATCATGCGCACACGGGCCGCCCCGGTGGCTGCGTCCGCGGCCAATGAACCCGCCTTGGTTCAGCAGCCTGTGGCCGCGGCTGGAAAAGCGGCCGACAAACCAGTGGATACCATCGACGAACTGGACTGGAGCCTCGACGAGCAAGACCTTTCGGAGCCATCGGATGGCGTGGTTCAGGCGGCCGAGGTCGATCTCGACTCTGTTCTCCTCGATGAGCTCGAGGGGCAGGATTTCGGCGCTGAAGATGCCGCCGGGCCGGCCGATGTCGATTTCGACGATGATGCATTGCACACCGCCTTCGCCAAGGACATCGGTCTGGATCATGGCGACGGCGATAACGTTGCGGCCTCCGCTTCCCAGGAGGATGCGCTCAACTGGATGGCCGCACGCTCCGCCCCGCCGGCGCCGGCCCGTTCGTGGAGCCGCGTAACGCCGGTCGCGCAGTCGCAACCTGCCTTTGCAGCAGCCCAGCCGACGGCTTCGGCGAAGGCCACGGAAGCGCCGCCGCCTATGGCTGCGGCACCGTCCTATCAGGATGAGCCGGCGCAAGACGATGCCGCCAATGCTGCATCTGCGCCGGCGCAAAGCGAACAGTCTTCGGCGTATGACGAGATGCCCGATGTCGAGACGGTCGATGTGCCCGAGCGCGTCGTGGCGCTGGCGGACGACCTCGATATTCCGGAACTCGACTTCAATGACGACGAACCGGCGGCGCCTGCCTATGACGATCTCGACACCGAGTTCGCCAGCCTTCTCACGGAAATGAATACCGTAGACGTCGCTGCCGCCCCGGCGCGCAGTGCGGCGTATGACGACGAATCCTACAATGCAGGTTTCCAGTCAGGCGCCGGATTCCAGTCAGCGGCCGGGTTCCAGTCAGGCTATGAGCCCGACCGCGTCGAAACGCGGACCTATGCGGCGAGACCCGCACAAGCGTCTGTCAGTGCGTCTTATGCCGATGCCGCCAGCGGCTTCGATTGGGGCGACCTGCCCAACGGCTGGCCGGCCTCGCAGGCCGACGACTTTGGATTGGACGAACTCGACTACGACCCCGAACTGGATGAGGCCATGTCGGTTCCCGGCTTGGCTGAGCACGATGCCGCGAGGCCGCGGAGACGCGGCCTGATGGTCGCCGCTGTCGTCGGCGCCGTGGCGCTCGCCGGCGGTCTCGGCGCCTTCGCGCTGTCTTTCGGCGGCGCCGGCGGCACCGATGCGCCGGTCATCGTCAAGGCGGACAACGCACCGATCAAGGTCAGGCCTGAAAATCCGGGCGGCACCGTCGTGCCGAACCAGGACAATAAGGTCTATGACGCAGTGGCCAAGGGTGGCGCAAAGCCTGCCGAACCGGTCCAGGAAAAACTGGTCACCAACACCGAAGAGCCGGTGGACGTGGCGGCCAAGGAGCCGCCGCAGAGCCGTGTGGTCGATCTTTCACCCGACGATATCGACACGGCTGAAGCCGCCGATGCGGTCCGCAATGCCGAATCCGCCGCCGTTGAAGGCGCCAATGCGATCCGCGGCACGCAAGCGGCCGGAAATGCTGACGTCGCCGCCGCGCCGGGACCCAAGTCCGAGGATCGTATCGCCCAGGTTCTGCAAGAGGCCGACCAAGGCATCGACCCCGACGTCGTCGCCGTTGCACCGCGCAAGGTGAGAACCATGGTCGTCAAATCAGATGGCTCGCTGGTTGCGCGCGAGGATCCGGCGTCTGCGACACCGCAGATGGCTGGCGTCGAGTCTGTACCGCAGATGGCTGCCGTCGAACCTGTCGATCCGGCGCCGCGGCATGTGGCCCCAGCGGGGCAGGCCGGCGACGCAGCAGAACAGACCGGTACGGTACCGCCTGTTGCCGACCAGGCAAGTGACGATCTGTTGGGTGGCGACCCGGTGGGCGGCGACCAGACCGAAACCGCCAAGCCGGAAACAGCCAAGCCGGAAACAGTCAATCCGACAACTGCGCCGGCAGCCGCGCCTGAGGCTGAGGCCCAAACCGCCCAGCCTGCCAATACGCCGGCTACGGTTCCGGTGGCGCCGCAGCGTCCGTCCGACCAGCCGGTCGACGTCGTCGGCGAGGTCAAGCCCGACCAAGTTGCGTCCATCAGTCCGACGGCCGCCTCGACCGGCGGTGGCTCGTGGTCGATGCAGATCGCTTCGCAACCGACTGTCGAAAGCGCCCAGTCGACCTATCAGGATCTGCAGCGCCGCTACGGCAGCGTGCTTTCCGGCCACACCGCCAACATCGTCAAGGCCGAGATCACCGGCAAGGGAACGTTCTATCGCGTCCGCGTCCCGGCGAAGTCGCGCAACGATGCGATCAACCTGTGCACCAACTACAAGGCTGCCGGCGGCAACTGCTTCGTGTCGCGCTAGCCATTCCAAGTCTCCCGCTCTTGGGCGGAAAAAAACCGGCGCGGTCATGAACCGCGCCGGTTTTTTGTGGAAGAGAGTTCTTTGTGTGGAAGGGGTTGTGGCTCAACCGCATGTGGTTCGATGCGATTCCCTTTGTCCGCGTGAAGCTCTAAACTCCTGCTCATGACCGAATCAAAATCCATGATCCTCGGCTGCGCCGGGAAATCGCTCACACGCGACGAAATCAATTTCTATCGCAATGAATGTCCGTGGGGCTTCATCCTGTTTGCGCGCAACATCGGCGAGACCGAGCAGATCCGCGATCTGGTCGCTGCGATGCGCGACTGTGTCGAGCGTCCGGACGCCCCGGTGTTCATCGACCAGGAAGGCGGTCGGGTGCAGCGCCTGCGCCCGCCGTTGGCGCCGAATTATCCGGCCGGTGGCGCACTCGGCGCCTTGTGGCGCAACGATCACGACGCCGGCAACCGAGCCGCCTGGCTGATGGCGCGGCTGCATGCCTTCGACCTGCTGCGCTACGGCATCACGGCGGATTGCCTGCCGGTGCTCGACGTGCCGATCGAGGGCGCCAGCGACGTCATCGGCGCGCGCGCCTATGGCAAGGAGCCTCGTGCCGTTATCGAACTGGGTCGCGCCGCGGCGGAGGGCCTGATGTCGGGCGGCGTGCTGCCGGTGATGAAGCATATTCCCGGGCATGGACGGGCCTTTGCCGACACGCATTTCGAACTGCCGACCGTCGATGCCTCGATGAGCGACTTGCAGCGGCATGATTTCGCCCCGTTCAGGGAGCTCAGTCATTTGCCGATGGCGATGACGGCGCATGTCGTCTACAGCGCGATCGACCCGAAGAATCCGGCCACGACGTCCGGCAAGGTCATCGACGAGATCATCCGCGGCGAAATCGGCTTCGACGGGCTGTTGATGAGCGACGACACCTCGATGAAGGCACTTTCTGGGGATTTCCCGACAAAGGCGGCCGCGATCCTTGCGGCGGGCTGCGATCTGGTCCTTCACTGCAACGGCGTTTTCGAGGAGATGGCCGGCATTGCGTCGCGCACAACGGGGCTTGAAGGCACGTCGCTGCAACGCGCGCAACGGGCGCTGACCTATATCAAGAACCGCGATCGGGCTGATGAAGCCGAGATACGCGCCGAATTCGCCACCTATTTCGATGCGGTAGCCTAGACCATGATCCCGAAAAGTGGGAGCCGGTTGTTCGGAACAGATCATGGTCAAACAATAAGATAGAAGCAAAGGAAAGCGACAGGAAGTGGCGGAAACATTGGACAACAAGGCCGGCAAGGCAGCACCGATGGACCGTCTGTGGGCCGAGAACGACGATTCGCGGCTGACCGGCGATCCCGCGCTGGTCGTCGACGTCGACGGTTTCGAAGGCCCGCTCGACCTTCTGCTGCATCTTGCCCGCAACCAGAAGGTCGATCTGTCGCGCATCTCGATCCTGGCGCTGGCCGAGCAATATCTGGCCTTCGTCGAGAAGGTGAGGGCGCTCAGGCTGGAGCTTGCCGCCGACTATCTGGTGATGGCGGCGTGGCTGGCGTTTCTCAAGTCGAAGCTTTTGATCCCCAAGCAACCCGGCGACGACGGCGAAAGCGGCGAGGAGTTGGCGGCCGTGCTGCAATTCCGGTTAAAGCGGCTGGAAGCGATGCGCGACGCGGCGGCACGCCTGGTCAACCGCAACCGGCTCGGACGCGACGTGTTCGCCCGCGGCATGCCGGAAATGGTCATCGTCGAGAAACGCAACGCCTATTCGGCCTCGCTCTACGATCTGTTGACCGCCTATGCAGCGCAACGCCAGAAGCAGGCGATCACTAATGTGACGATCGCCAGGCGCGGTGTGTGGTCGCTCAAGGATGCGCGCGATATCCTCAACAGGCTGATCGGCTCGCTTGCCGACTGGACGGCGCTGGACAGCTTCCTGGTCGAATATCTGACTGGCCCGGACGAGCGGCGTACCGCGATTGCCAGTTCGTTCGCGGCGACGCTGGAACTGGTGCGCGAAGGCAAAATGGAAATGCGGCAGGACGAGGTGTTCGCGCCGCTCTATCTGCGCGGCCGTGCGCAAGGCATCAGGGCAGTCGAGGTGGCATCATGAGTGAACGCGCCAACGCTTCGGTCATTCCGTTCAACGTCGACGACGAGACCGAAGAGGGCGTGCTCGCCTGGGCACCGGCAGAAAGCCAGGCCCAGAACTTGTCCCAGAATCCTGGCGAGCGGCTGCATATGGCGGAAGCCGTGCGCATGGCCGAGGCGATCGTCTTTGCCAGCGCCGAGCCGGTTAGCGAAAAGCAGCTTGCCGCACGCCTGCCTGACGGCATCAGCATCGCCGCGGCGATGGCCGAACTGCAGCAGATTTATGCGCGGCGCGGCGTCAATCTGGTGCGCGTCGGCGACGCCTGGGCGTTCCGCACCGCCGGCGATCTCGCTTTCCTGATGAGCCGCGACACGGTGCAGCAGAGGAAGCTTTCCCGCGCGGCGCTCGAAGTGCTGGCGATCATCGCTTACCACCAGCCGGTGACGCGCGCCGAGATCGAGGATATCCGCGGCGTCGAGACCTCGAAGGGCACGCTGGACACGCTGATGGAGACCGAATGGGTGAAGATGCGCGGCCGGCGCCGCACGCCCGGCCGTCCGGTCACCTACGGCACCACCGACATCTTCCTCGACCATTTCGCGCTGGAGGAGATCCGCGATCTTCCCGGCATGGACGAATTGAAGGGCGCTGGGCTGCTTTCGGGCCGCATGCCGTCGAATTTCTCCATTCCGCTGCCGCCGGTGGATCCGGATGCGCTGACCGACGACGAGGATCCGCTGACCGACATCGACCTCGAGGAACTCGGCCTGTTGACGCCGCGCGTCGAGGAAGATTGACCCAAACGACGTGCCGAAAGCCGTTGGTATTTCGCGGCTGCGCCGATTGGTAGCGGGCTATGGCGCCGAAAGTGCGTGACTTCGGCCACTCATTTATAAACTCTGTCGCGGTTGTGTTTGAATCCCGACGCGAAAGCGCATAGATCATCGTCAGAGAAAACTTTCGAGAGAGATTGTTATGGGTTCATTTTCGATTTGGCACTGGCTGATCGTTCTGGTGATCGTGTTGCTGGTGTTCGGCCGCGGCAAGATTCCCGAGCTGATGGGTGACATGGCCAAGGGTATCAAGAGCTTCAAGAAGGGCATCGCCGACGACGAGGTTGCCGAGGACAAGCGCACCGTTGAACACCGTGCCGACGAAACCGTTTCGGCAGTGAAGGAAAAGGCCAGCAAGAGCTGAGCCCAAAACTTTAGTCGGAACGTATCGCCATGTTCGACATCGGCTGGACCGAGATGCTGGTGATCGCGATCGTCATGATCGTGGTCGTCGGGCCTAAGGATTTGCCCAAGATGCTGCGCACTTTCGGCCGCACGACGGCGAAGATGCGCGGCATGGCAGCCGACTTCCAGAAACAGTTCAACGACGCGCTGAAGGAGGCCGAGCTTGACGACGTCAAGAAGTCGGTCGATTCACTCAGAAGCCTCAACCCGGCCGCCGAGATCAGGAAACAGCTCAATCCGTTCGAGCAGGCAGCAGCCGACGTCCGTTCAGGCGTCGACGCGGTGATGAAGCCGAAGCCGGCCGTCGACCCTGCCGCGCCGGCTGCTTCGAGCCCGCAGGATACCGAGCTGAAGAATGGCGCGACGGTGCTGCCGGGCGTCAAAGCCCCGGAAGCGGCGCCGGCGGCGCCGACCTTTCCGGCGATGACCGATGAGTCGGTGACACCGCCTGTCGCGGCGGCGACGCCGGCTGCACCGCAAAAGGCCTCGGCAGCGAAGGCGAAGGGTGCGCCAGCGAAAGCGATGCCGGCCTCCAAGGCCGCAGCGAAGCCAGCGGCAGCAGCGGCAAAACCTGCTGCGACGAAGACCGCGGCTAAAAAGGCCGAGCCGAAGCCTGCACCGGCAGCGGCGAAGAAGCAGGCTGCAGCCGCCAAAAAGACGGCGGGAGCCGCCAAGTGAGCATTTCGGAAAAGGACGAGATTGATAAATCGGCGGCTCCGCTGATGGAGCATCTGATCGAGTTGCGTCGGCGGCTGATGTGGTCGATCGGCGGGTTCTTCGTTGCCTTCCTGTTCTGCTTCTTCTTCGCCAAGCAACTGTTCAACCTGTTGGTGATCCCGTTCAAATGGGCGACTCAATGGGCAGGGCTCGACCCGCACAAGGTCGAGCTGATCTACACGGCACCGCAGGAATTCTTCTTCACCCAGGTCAAGCTGGCGATGTTCGGCGGCATGGTGATTGCCTTTCCGCTGATCGCCACGCAGATCTACAAATTCATCGCGCCCGGCCTCTACAAGAACGAACGCAACGCTTTCCTGCCGTTCTTGATCGCTTCGCCGATCCTGTTCCTGATGGGCGCGTCGCTGGTCTATTTCTTCTTCACGCCGATGGTGATGTGGTTCTTCCTCGCCATGCAGCAGGCCGGCACCGACGACCAGGTGCAGATTTCGCTGCTGCCGAAAGTGTCGGAATATCTCAGCCTGATCATGACGCTGATCTTTTCCTTCGGCCTGGTGTTCCAGTTGCCGGTGGTGACCAGCCTGATGACACGGGTGGGCATGCTGTCGTCCGAGGCGCTGGTTGAAAAGCGCAAATGGGCGATCGTCATCGCCTTCGTCGTGGCGGCCATTCTGACACCGCCCGACCCGATAAGCCAGATCGGCCTGGCCGTTCCCACGATCCTTCTCTACGAGGTCTCGATCTGGTCGGCCCGGCTGATCGAGCGCAGCAAAGAACGGGAACGTCTCGCACGCGAGAAGCGGGAAGCTGCGGAAGCGGCGGCCGAAAAGGCAGCGGACGCGTCGTCGACGTAGGCTGTATCAGGCGGGTAGCACTATCTTCAAAATCTGCGGGACAGCGCCCCCTCTGTCCTGCCGGACATCTCCCCGAACGAACTCGATCTTCACATCTTGCATCGGTCAAGGATGCGGTTTACGCCCTCTGACCTAGCTCAGGAGCGTTCAGGACCATGCTTGACATCAAATGGATTCGCGACAACCCGAAGGCCCTTGTCGAGGCGCTCAGGAAGCGCTCGTGGTCCGCCGAGGACGCGCAGTCCACGGTCGATGATCTGATCGCCAGGGACGAGGCGCGGCGCGAACATCTGACCGAGCTGCAGACCAGGCAGGAGCGCCGCAACGCTGCTTCGAAGGAGATCGGCAACGCCATGCGTTCGGGTGACGCCGCCCTTGCCGAAAGGCTGAAGACCGAGGTCGGCGAGATCAAGGCTTTCATCCAGAACGGCGAGGCGCGCGAACGCGAACTCGACAAGGCGCTGAACGACGCGCTGGCGGTGCTGCCCAATGTGCCGCTCGACGACGTACCGGTCGGCAAGGACGAGCACGACAATGTCGTCAAGCGCATCGTCGGCAAGGTGCCGACCCGCCCGAACTGGGTGAAGGAGCACTTCGAGATCGGCGAAGCGCTCGGCATGATGGATTTCGAGCGGGCGGTGAAACTGTCCGGCTCGCGGTTCACGGTGTTGAAAAGCGGACTGGCGCGGATGGAGCGCGCACTCGGCCAGTTCATGCTGGACCTGCACACGACCGAGCATGGTTATGAGGAGATCCAGCCGCCTCTGATGGTGCGCGATGAGGCAATGTTCGGTACCGGACAATTGCCGAAATTTGAAGAAGATTTATTTCAGACGCAAAAGCGCGTTGAAGAGCTTCCATCTTTTGAACGGTTTTTTGACAACGTAAAAGCCAAGACTTGGGCGGCGCTGCCAGAAGTTCAAAGAGAATACAAGGAGCGAACCGGAAAAGAGATGACCACCGAGGAGGCATTCTCCTCGTTTAATGCCGCTATGGAACAGGGTATGGTCGATTACCGGCGACAATATGACGAGGCAAAAGCGCTGGCCTCTCGGCTGTGGCTCATCCCGACCGCAGAAGTCCCACTCACAAACCTTGTGCGCGAGGACATCACATCGCATGAAAAACTGCCGCTGCGATATACGGCGCTGACGCCGTGCTTCCGCTCGGAAGCGGGCTCGGCCGGGCGCGACACGCGCGGCATGCTACGCCAGCACCAGTTCTACAAGGTCGAGCTGGTGTCGATCACCGACCAGGACTCCTCGCTCGCCGAACACGAGCGGATGACCGAATGCGCCGAGGAAGTGCTGAAGCGTCTTGGCCTGCCGTTCCGCACCATGACGCTGTGCACCGGCGACATGGGCTTTGGTGCGCGCAAGACCTACGACATCGAGGTCTGGCTGCCGGGCCAGAACGCCTATCGCGAGATTTCGTCATGCTCGGTCTGCGGCGATTTCCAGGCGCGGCGCATGGACGCCCGCTACAAGGACAAAGACGGCAGGGGCAACCGCTTCGTCCACACGCTGAACGGCTCCGGCACCGCCGTCGGCCGCGCTCTGATTGCTGTCATCGAAAACTACCAGAATGAGGATGGCAGCGTAACCATTCCTGAAGCGCTTCGGCCTTACATGGGCGGTCTGGAAAAGATCGAATCAAGATAATGCGCATCCTCCTGACCAACGATGACGGCATCCATGCCGAGGGCCTTGCATCGCTCGAACGCATCGCCCGCACGCTGTCGGACGACGTCTGGGTGGTGGCGCCGGAGCAGGACCAGTCCGGCTACGCGCATTCGCTGTCGATCTCGGAGCCACTGCGCCTGCGCAAGATTGGCGAAAAACACTTCGCCGTGCGCGGCACGCCGACCGACTGCGTCATCATGGGCGTGAAGAAGATCCTGCCCGCAACACCCGACCTGATCTTGTCCGGTGTCAATTCCGGCGCCAACATCGCAGACGACGTCACCTATTCGGGCACCGTTGCCGGCGCCATGGAAGGCGCGCTGCTCGGCGTGCGTTCGATCGCGCTCAGCCAGGCCTATTCCTATCTCGGCGAGGATCGCGTCGTTCCCTATAAGACCACCGAGGCGCTGGCGCCGGCGCTGCTCAAGAAGCTTGTCGCCATGCCGCTGCCGGACGGCGTGCTGCTCAACGTCAATTTTCCGAATTGCGCGCCAGAAGTGGTCGCCGGCACGGTGGTCACCTCGCAAGGCAAGCTCGTCCACAGCCTGTGGGTCGACGAGCGCCGCGATGGCCGCGGACTTCCTTATTATTGGCTGCGCTTCGGCCGCGAGCCGGTCGAGGGCAAGCAAGGCACCGACCTCCACGCCATGCGCAACCGGCTGGTATCGGTGACGCCGCTGCAGCTCGATCTCACCGCTCATGAAATCCGCGATCAACTGACCAAGGCGCTCGCATGAACCTGAACCATGGTCCGACGGTCGACGACCGCGAAGGCTTCGCCGCTTTCCTGCTCCGCCTGCGTGGCAAGGGCGTCGTGCCGAAGGCGCTGATCGCCGCCTTCGAGGCGACGCCGAGGCGCGGCTTCCTTTCCGCGCAGTTCCATCCGATCGCCTGGTCGGACCGCATGCTGCCGATCGAATGCGGCGAGGCGATCGAGGGCGCCGATCTGCAAGCTGCGGTAATCGCAGCACTTGCCATCGAGCCGGGCAACCGCGTGCTTGAGATCGGCACCGGGTCGGGCTACACGGCGGCGGTGATGTCGCGGCTTGCCGCGCGGGTCGTCACCGTCGACCGCTACAAGACGCTGGCCGAGCAGGCCAAGCAGCGCTTCGAGGCGCTTGGCATCGGCAATGTCATCGTGCGCCAGGCGGACGGCTCCAACGGACTGGCCAATGAAGCGCCGTTCGACCGCATCGTCGTATGGGCGGCCTTCGACAGCCTGCCGCGCTTTCTGCTCGACCAATTGTCGAGCGGCGGCATCGTCATCGCTCCGATCGGACCCGAGGAGGGCGAGCAGGTGCTGGCCAAACTGACTAAGGTCGGCAGCCGCTTCGAACGCGAGGACATCGGTCTCGTCCGCCTGCAGCCGATCCTGCGCAGCGTAGCCGCGGTCATCTAGGTTCTGTCGATATTCAGGTGATGGCGCAACCGACCTGTCTGGTCGCTTCGCGCCCGTCTGTGACTCGGCCCTACCTGAACCTCAACCCGACCAGGTCCAGCCTTAAATATTTTAAGAAAATTTGCGTCTGATTCTAAAGGTTTAACCGACCGGTAACATTAACGCGCTTTAATCACGGTCAGTCTGTACCGGGTATCTGCGGGTAAAAGCGATGCAATTCAGTATTTTGAAGGCAAACGGACGCAACCTGGCGCGTGGTTTCGCTGTCCTTATGGTTGCGGGCACCGCGGCGGGATGCAGTTCCCAGGTCTCGCGGTTCAACAGCGTCGATGATGTCTTCACCTCCTCGACCAACAACCAGCGCAGTATCATCGACAAGCAGGACGCCGCCCAGCCTTATCCGGGCGATGCGCCGGTGTCGGCCGCGCCGCTCGACGGCAGCCATACCCAGTCGGTCAGCCGCTCAAGCCTTGAACCGGTTACGACGCAGCAACTGCCGCCGGTCAGCCAGTCGCAGCCGGCGCCCGCCGCCAGTCCGGCCCGCACCGCTTCGGCGCCCGCCGCCTCACAGGTTGACCGTACTGCAACCGGGACAGCGGCGAAGCCGTTCAAGAACGCACAACCTGATGCTCCGCGCATGGCGACGGCAGGCGGCGAACCGCGTGCCACCGAGATCGTCGTTAGGGATGGCGAGACCATCTCCGGCCTGTCGCGGCGCTACGGCGTGCCCGCAGACGCCCTTATGAAGGTCAATGGGCTAAGCGCGACCAACGGGCTGAAGACCGGCCAGAAGCTCGTCATCCCCGCCTATGCCTATTCAGGCAAGAAACCGGCGCCGAAGCTTGCTGACGCCAAGCCTGCGAACGACACCAAGCACGATTTGCCGGCCAAGGCGCCGGAGATGGTGGCCGTGCTGCCGCAGCAGCCGAAGCTCAAGGAGGGCAAGTCCGCCGCGCAGGTGGATGCATCGGCCGCGGCAAGCCAGCCGAAGGACAGAAAAGCCGCATCCAAGACGACTGGTGCCGGTGGCTCCTACACCGTCCAGCAGGGTGATACGTTGTCGGCCATCGCCAGGAAGACCGGCGTCGGCGTGGTTGCGTTGAAGCAGGCGAACGGCATGCAGGACGGTCTGCTCAAGATCGGCCAGACCCTGAAGGTGCCAGCTGGCGGAACCGCGACAGTTGCCAGCGCCAAGCCGGCAAAGGTCGATCCGGTAACGACTGCCACCACCCCGCCTGCGGCAACGACCACGCCGTCGGAGACGCTCGCCGCCTACACGCCGCCCCAAAAGGCCGCGAAGGTCATCCAGCAGGCAGAGGATGACGACGCGGTGGCGCCAAACGCCACCGGTATCGGCAAGATGCGCTGGCCGGTACGCGGCCGCGTGATCTCCAGCTTTGGCGGCGGCAAGGACGGTGTCGACATCGCCGTGCCGGAAGGAACCCCGGTCAAGGCGGCCGAGAACGGTGTCGTCATCTATGCCGGCGATGGTCTTAAGGAATTCGGCAATACGGTTCTGGTGCGCCACGAGAACGGGTTGGTTACAGTCTATGGCCACGCCCGCTCGATCGAGGTCCAGCGCGGCCAGAAGGTCAAGCGCGGCCAGGAAATCGCGCAGTCCGGCATGAGCGGCACCACCGACTCGCCGAAACTGCATTTCGAAGTCCGCAAGAATTCGGCGCCGGTCGATCCTTCGACCTATCTTGAATAAAAGAAAGTCGATCCTTCGACCTATCTCGAATAGAACAAGAAAAGCAATTGCGCGCCGCCTGACCTCCAGTCCGGCCCGCCGGCTCAGCCCGCTCCGCAAGGGGCGGGCTTTTTCGGTCACTCGGCCTAGAGTCGCCTCGAGAAAAAATGCCAGTTTCGCGACAAAGCGCTGGCACCTAGACGCAGGATCTTTTCACGAAAAGTCAGAATTTCGCGACAGGCTCTTGCGACGCTCTCAGGCCTTCGTTGATCCGGTAAAGAAGCCCTCTAGTTCCGCAAAGCCCATGGCTTCCTCGGAAAACCGGAAGGTCCCTGCTGACCTCATCTCCCGCGCGGCGCGGACGAACGTGCCAAAAGCGAGCCGCGCCAGTGCCGAGCCGACACTGATCCGTTTGACGCCGGCGTCCGCTAGCTCGGCTACCCCAAACGTAGCGCCGGGCATGCCCATCACGACATTGACCGGTTTCGTCACGGCGCCGCAAACAGTGCGGATCATGCCGAGATCATGGAGGCCGGGCGCATAGAGCACATCGGCTCCGGCCTTCTCGAAAGCTTGCAATCTTCCAATGGTGTCATCCAGATCGGGACGACCCCACAAGAAGTTCTCGCAGCGCGCCGTCAACACGAAATCATGCGGGAGTGTGCGGGACGCTTTCGCGGCCGCCTCAATGCGCTCAACCGCGAGCGTAAAGTCGTAGATCGGATCATCGCGCTGGCCGGTATGATCTTCAAGGGAACATCCGACCAGACCGATGTCGGCAGCGGCTTGGATCGTCTCTGCGGCGCTCTCCGGGTTATCGCCGAATCCCTTTTCGAGATCGGCCGAGACGGGCAGTGGTGTCGCCGCCACGATGGCCCGACAGTGGCTCAAGGTATCCTCCCGCGAGACCTGCCCCTCAGCGACGCCAAGAGCGAACGCCATACCGGCGCTGGTGGTGGCGAGGGCACGAAAACCCATGGCTGCGAGAATCCGTGCCGTGCCGGCATCCCAAGGATTAGGGATGATGAACGCGCCCGGTTCCTCATGGAGCCTGCGAAACGCTATGCTCTTGCTTTCCATCTGCATTCCCCTTCGGCGGCTGCGTCACCGAACTTGGCCGGAAACATGGCACCCGGAAACATGGCACAATGCGTGGAACGAATAAAGAACAGCGCCGCACGAGGCGGCTTGCCAATCCCCCCGATAAATACAATGGGAAAGGCTAGGCGGTTGGGAACGTTCCAGCGTCCGGTCGCCGGCACGAGAAGCTGGCCGGCAACACGCCGTCAGTTTTCAGATACTCTCGACAGCAGTTAATCCTTGAGCTGCTTGCCGAGCCGGCCTGCCAGATCCTGGGTGAATTGCCAGGCGACGCGGCCCGAACGGCTGCCGCGCGTCGTCGCCCATTCCAGTGCCTCGGCGCGTAACGTCGCGGGATCGATGGCAAGGTCGTGATGGCTGATATAACCGTCGATCATGTCGAGATACTCGTCTTGCGAGCATTTGTGGAAGCCGAGCCAGAGGCCGAAGCGGTCGGACAGCGAGACTTTTTCCTCGACCGCCTCTGACGGGTTGATGGCGGTCGAGCGTTCATTGTCGATCATGTCACGCGGCAAAAGGTGGCGCCGGTTTGAGGTAGCGTAGAAGATCACATTGGCCGGGCGGCCCTCGACGCCGCCTTCGAGCGCCGCCTTTAGCGACTTGTAGGACGTGTCGTCGTGGTCGAAGGACAGATCGTCGCAAAACAGGATGAAACGGTAAGGTGCCGCCTTCAGTAAATTCATCAGCTTCGGCAGCGTGTCGATGTCCTCGCGGTGGATTTCGATGAGCTTGAGCGGCAGGTCCAGCTTTGCCGATGCGTTGACCGCTGCATGCACGGCCTTGACCAGCGAGGATTTTCCCATGCCGCGTGCGCCCCACAACAGCACGTTGTTGGCTGCGTAACCGGAGGCGAAACGCTCGGTGTTGTCGACCAATATGTCGCGGACGCGGTCGACGCCGCGGATCAGGCCGATGTCGACGCGGTTGACCTTGAGCACCGGCTCCAGATAGCCGGGATCAGCTTGCCAGACAAAGCAATCGGCCTCGCCGAGGTCGGTTTCCGGCACCGGCGGCGGGGCGAGGTGGGCGACCGCCTCGATCAGGCGGTCGAGCTTCTTGTTCAGGGCTTCGATGGTGCTGTCGGTCATTTCTTGTCTTTTTGTTTTTGCATTCAGGAGGGTGTGACAACGGAACCTATTTGATTTCGGCGGTTTCGGAGCCGGTTCCAACCTTTTGTTGGAGCGTGATCTTTTCCGAAAACCGGACCTCGTTTTTCGGGATCATGCTCTAACACGGCTCAACCAGCCGGAAAAGCAGCTGAAATGCCTGGCTGCGCAGTTGCATTGGGAACTTTACCGACTATATTCCGGCCAAATTTCACGGGGCCGCCAAATTTCCCCAGGACGGTTTGGCGGCTGTTTTTCAAAATTCAGGAGTACTTCGATGTTCGTGACACCGGCATATGCCCAAGGCGTCGGCGCCTCCCCGGATATGTTCATCAGCATTTTGCCGTTTGTCCTGATTTTCGTGATCATGTATTTTCTGATCATCCGGCCGCAGCGCACGCAGTTGAAGAAGCGCGGTGAGATGCTGGCGGCGGTTCGCCGCGGCGACACGGTCGTTACTGGCGGCGGTTTTGTCGGCAAGGTGACCAAGGTGATCGACGACAATGAGCTCGAGATCGATCTCGGCGGTGGCACCAAGGTAACGGCGCTGCGCTCGACGATTGCCGATGTGCGCGTCAAGGGCGAGCCAGTGGCGAACCAGAACGCCAAGAAATAGCCTGATGTCGGCGGAACGATCCGCGGCAGGGCTCTGACGGACGACGCCATTTGCTGTATTTTCGCGCTTCAAGACCGTTTTGATCTGTCGGCCACCCCAGGGCGCCAACGATCTTGTGATGCCATTGCGCGCTGGTCGCTTGCCGGCAAGATTGACAATAGTTGAAGAAAGCCCGATGGCAGCACCAAAGTGAACTGCCTGTGTTCGACAATCACCCATGTGCGGACCGAAGGCGAGGCAGTGGCGAAGCAGAACGCCAACAAATAACCCAATTCCGGGCGGAACGATCCGCCAGAACGCCCTGACGGACGACGCCATATGCTCTATTTCTCGCGCTTCAAGATGATCCTGATCTGGCTGGCCGTGGCCGCCACAGTGATCTTCGCTGCGCCCAATCTTTTCTCAGCCAGCACGCTGGCCAAGCTTCCCGATTGGGTGCCGAAGCGCCAGATGACGCTCGGCCTCGATCTGCAGGGCGGCTCGCATATCCTGCTCAGGATGGATCCGAACGATCTGACCAAGGATCGGCTGGAGACGACGCGCGACCAAATCAGGACACTGCTGCGCGACGCCAAGATCGGTTACACCGGCCTTGCCGGATCAGGCCGGACCGTGCAGGTCCGCATCACCGATCCCGGACAGGTCGATGCCGCCAAAACGGCGCTGAAGACACTGACCGACCCGGTGGCGGCCGGCCTGTTCAGCGGCGGCTCCGTCCAGGAGATGTCGCTGGATGATTCCGAGCCCGGCCTGCTCAAATTCACCGTTACCGACGCCGGCATCAAATACCGCACGTCGACGGCGCTGGCGCAGTCGCTCGAGGTCGTCGAGCGCCGCGTCAACGAACTCGGCACCACCGAGCCGATCGTGCAACGCCAAGGCGACGACCGCATTCTGGTCCAGGTGCCGGGCCTGCAGGATCCGCAAAGGCTGAAGGAAATTCTTGGCCAGACCGCCAAGCTGACCTTCCAGATGGTCGACCAGTCGATGCCGGTGCAGGACGCGCTCAACGGTCGTCCGCCGGCGGGATCCTCGGTTCTGTATTCGCAGGACGATCCGCCGGTTCCATATCTGATCGAGAACCGCGTCATCGTTTCGGGCGAAAATCTCGTTGATGCGCAGGCGACGTACAATTCCCAGACCAATGAGCCGGTGGTTTCGTTCACCTTCGATTCCAAGGGAGCGGCGCGTTTCGGCCAAGCCACCTCGCAGAATGTCGGCAAGCTGTTTGCCATTATCCTCGACAATCAGGTGATTTCGGCGCCGCAGATCCGCGAACCGATCCTTGGCGGCAGCGGCCAGATCTCGGGCAATTTCACCGCCGAGAGCGCCAACGACCTTGCCGTGCTTTTGCGTGCCGGCGCGCTGCCGGCGACGCTGACGGTGATCGAAGAGCGCACAGTAGGCCCTGGGCTCGGCGAGGATTCCATTCACGCCGGCAAGGTCGCCGGCGTGATCGGCTCCATCCTCGTCGTCGTGTTCATGTTCGTGGCCTACGGCTTTCTCGGCTTCATTGCCAACATCGCGCTGGCGGTGCATGTGGCGATGATCATCGCGTTGCTGTCGTTGCTCGGGGCGACACTGACATTGCCGGGCATTGCCGGCATCGTGCTGACCATCGGCATGGCGGTCGATTCAAACGTCCTCATCTACGAGCGCATCCGCGAGGAGCGGCGAAACGGTCGCTCTGTCATCCAGGCGATCGACACGGGCTTTTCGAAAGCGCTGGCGACCATCGTCGATTCGAACGTCACCTCGCTGATCGCGACCGTGGTGCTGTTCTGGCTCGGGACCGGACCGGTGAAGGGCTTTGCCGTAACCTTCGCCATCGGCATTCTGACCACCGTCTTCACCGCCTTCACCTTCACCCGGCTGCTGGTGTCGATCTGGCTTCGCCGCGCCCGCCCGAAGGAGTTGCCGCGCGCGCCGGTGACCTTCGTCCCGCCGGGTACGAGAATTCCATTCATGGGGATTCGCCGCTGGACTTTCGCGCTGTCCAGCGTGCTGTCGATCCTGGCGGTCGTGCTGTTCATGACCGTCGACATCAATTACGGCATCGACTTCAAGGGCGGTTCGCTGATCGAGGTCCAGGCCAAGGATGGCACCGCCGACATTGCCGACATTCGCGGCAGGCTTTCGGAACTCAACATCGGCGAAGTGCAGGTCCAACAGTTCGGTGACCCGAACGACGTCTTGATTCGCGTCGGCACGCAGGAGGGCGGCGAGAACGCCGAACAGACCGTCATCGACAAGGTGCGCGGCGAGTTGCAGGACCATTACGATTTCCGCCGTGTCGAGGTGGTGGGACCGACGGTTTCCGGTGAACTCGCCAAGCAAGGCACTATCGCCATGCTCATCGCACTGCTCGGAATCCTGATCTATGTCTGGTTCCGCTTCGAATGGCAGTTCGCGGTCGGCGCCATCATCGCCACAGTCCACGATGTGGTCATGACGATCGGCTTCTTCGTCATCACCGGTCTCGAATTCAACCAGTCGTCGCTTGCGGCGATACTCACCATCATCGGCTATTCGCTCAACGATACAATCGTCGTCTATGACCGTGTTCGCGAAGACTTGAGAAAATACAAGAGGATGCCGCTGCCGCAATTGTTGAACAATGCCATCAACGAGACGCTGTCGCGAACGACGCTGACCTCGGTGACGACGATGCTCGCGCTGCTGGCGCTGGTGCTGTTCGGCGGCGAGGTGATCCGCTCGTTCACGCTGGCGATGCTGTTCGGCGTCGTCTTCGGAACCTATTCGTCAATCTTCATTGCCGCCCCGCTGCTCATCCTGTTCAAGCTGCGGCCACAGGCCGCGACGGCCGATGAGGAGAAGCCGGTGGGCGGCGGCAAAGCCTTGGCAACCTGACGATTGCCGCGCTAGAAACATCTATTTGCTAGTGGTCCCTATGGTTCTAACATTCGCAAACGACGCTGTTGGAATGGGATGCGAATGTTAGAATCGGATCACTAGTGGCAAAAGGCATCGTCATCCGCGAAGCGCATTTCCCCAGCCGCGCGCCGATCGAGGCCTACGGCAATGGCGGGTTTCGTTTCGCCGACATGTCGCATCGCGGCTCGCTCCTGTGCCTGCCGTCGGGCATCTATGGCTGGGAGCCGGCTGATCCCCTGGCACTGACGGCGGCGGATTTCGCCAAGCTGCTCAACGAGGCTGACAAGGTCGAGATCCTGCTGGTCGGCGCCGGCAAGGATCTCAGGCCGTTGCCGGCGGCGCTGCGTGCTGCGCTGAAGGCGGCGGGCATTGCGGCCGATCCGATGTCGACCGGCGCGGCCGTGCGGACCTACAATGTTCTTCTGGCGGAAAACCGCGCGGTGGCCGCCGCACTGATTGTCGTCGAGTGACGTGAGCGAAAACGCCAAAATCGTCATGGAAACGGTACGAGCCGCCGACCATGACCGCTATGTTTCCGCGCTCTATGCGCCCGAGGACAAGCGTGACGCACTTTTTTCGCTCTATGCCTTCAATGCCGAGATATCAGGCATTCGCGACCGTATCCGCGAGGCACTGCCGGGCGAAGTGCGGCTGCAATGGTGGCGCGATGTCATCGCAACCGAGGGCAATGGGGACGGGGTTGGCCATCCTGTCGCGGACGCGTTGAAGGCCACGATTTCCGCCTACCGCCTGCCGAAACCCGCCTTCGAGAACATGCTCGAAGCCCGTGTTTTCGATCTCTATGACGACCCTATGCCGTCGCGTACCGATCTGGAAGGCTATTGCGGCGAGACCGCAGCGGCGCTCATCCAGCTTGCAGCGATGGTGCTTGATCCCGTCGAAGCGCCACGGTTTGCCGAACTTGCGGGCAGGGCAGGTTGTGCACAAGCGATGACCGGCCTTTTGCTGCTGCTGCCATTGCACCGCAAGCGCGGGCAGTGCTTTGTCCCGGCCGACATTCTGGCCGCGGCAGGGTCGTCGCCGGAGGAGTTCGTTGCGGGCAATGGCGGGCCCGGAGCGCAACGCGCTGTCGCGGCGATGATCGCGCTGGCGCAAGAACATCTTGCAGCTTTCGAAAGCGGTGCATCGGCGTTGCCGGTTTCGCTGCGACCGGCATTTTTGCCGCTGGCCTTGTCGCGCGCCTATCTCGGCAAGATGGAAAGTTCTCGTCGTTCGCCTCTGAACGGCGTTGCGCGGCTCTCGGCCTGGCGCCGGCATTGGCTGCTGTTGCGCCGCGCTACGCGAGGCTGGCCAGACGCCTGAAAGCTGACAAGTATGCAAGTATGAAGGAATCCGGGGAGGAACGGGAAGCCGGGACTGCCGCCGCGCTCGTTGAACTGGGCGAGTAACTGTCCATCACGATGGTTCGTTCGATCCGCCATCGCGCATCAGCGTCTCATAATCGCGGCCGCCGTAGAAGATGTTGACGATGCGGACGAGATCGTCGCTGACAATGTAGGCGATGATGGCGGAGTGCTCGAACGGAACCGTTCGCAATCCCGGAACAATGTCGTCGCGCTGGCGGCCACCGCGAGGCGCGTTGCCGATGCTCTGGCAGCGGTCTTCGATGCGCAAGACGAATTTCAGCGCGACGTCCGCACTTCCGCCGGTGTCTACGATGTTTCTGAAAATGTCGGCCAGATCATTCCTGGCGGTTTCTCGATACTCGACTTCAAGCCGCTGAATCATCAGCACGGCTCGAATGTCGGGCGACGAATCCCCGAAGGTGAGCGCGAACCTCTTCTCCCGAATAGCCTGGCCTTGTGTCCTCAATCGACGCCTTCACGCGCGCCCTGATCGATGCCATCCGCTCGGCATGTTCCTCCTCTTCGCGCTGGAAGGCGCGAAGGGCTGCGCGGATGACCTCGCTTGCCGATCCGAAGGAGCCGTCCTCGACTTTTTCGCGGATCATGCGCGCCATGGCGGGCGTGACGGTGACTGACAGTTTCTCGGCGGGCTCCATGGAATTGCTCCTGTGGTGGAGAGTAGGATAATATCCTACTCTCCTGTCGATCGATCGACAAGAACAGACAGGCGGACTATTCCGCCGCTTCCGTCGCCGGTGATGCAAGTCCCAGCCATTCGCGGCAGTCGGCCAGCGCGCGCGATGTTACCGCACGTCGCTTGGCGATGGTCTTGTCCTTGCCGCGCAGGCGCTTTCCCTCGGCTTTCGGCGCTTCGACCGGGGGGAAAAGGCCGAAATTGATGTTCATCGGCTGGAAGGAGCGCTTTCCCGGCTCGTCGTCGGAAACGATGTGACCGCCGGTAATATGGTTGAGCAGCGCCCCAAAAGCTGTGGTCATTGGCGGCAGCGCCGGCGCGTGGCCCAACCGCTCGGCGGCGGCAAAGCGCCCGGCAAGCAGGCCGATGGCGGCACTTTCGACATAGCCTTCGCAGCCGGTGATCTGACCGGCGAAGCGCAGGCCGGGCCGCGACTTCAGCTGCAGCGATTGGTCAAGCAGCGTCGGCGAATTGATATAGGTGTTGCGGTGCAGGCCGCCGAGGCGGGCGAATTCAGCGCTTTCGAGGCCCGGGATGGTGCGGAAGACGCGCACCTGCTCGGCGTGCTTCAGCTTGGTCTGAAAGCCGACCATGTTGTAGAGCGTGCCCAGCGCATTGTCCTGTCGAAGTTGCACGACGGCATAGGCCTTCACCGATGGATTGTGCGCATTGGTAAGCCCCATCGGCTTCATCGGCCCATGGCGCAGCGTCTCGACGCCGCGCTCGGCCATGATCTCGATCGGCAGGCAGCCGTCGAAATAGGGCGTGCCTTCCCATTGCTTGAATTCGGTCTTTTGGCCCGCCACAAGCGCCCCTACGAAGGCGAGATATTGCTCCTTATCCATCGGGCAGTTGATGTAGTCCTTACCGGTGCCGCCGGGCCCGACCTTGTCGTAGCGTGACTGGAACCAGCAAAAGTTCATGTCGATTGTGTCGAAATGGACGATCGGCGCGATAGCATCGAAGAAGGCGAGCGCGTCGGCGCCGGTCACTTCCGCGATCGAATGCGCGAGCCCAGGTGAGGTCAGCGGGCCCGTGGCGATGATCGCCTGGTCCCAGTCCGCCGGCGGCAGGCCGGGTACTTCCTCGCGCCGGATGGTGATGAGCGGGTGCGCTTCGAGCTTTCTGGTCACCGCTTCGGAAAATCCGTCGCGGTCGACGGCAAGCGCACCGCCGGCCGGCACCTGGTTGGCATCGCCAGCGCTCATGATCAGCGAACCGGCCAGCCGCATTTCGGCGTGCAGCAGCCCGACGGCGTTGGTTTGCGCATCGTCGGAACGGAAGGAATTGGAACAGACGAGCTCGGCCAGCCCATCCGTCTTGTGCGCATCGGTTCCGCGGACAGGACGCATTTCGTGCAGGACAACGGGAACGCCGGCTTCGGCCGCCTGCCAAGCGGCTTCGGAGCCGGCGAGACCGCCGCCGATGACGTGAATGGGATTCTTGTTCATGAGCGCCGAAATAATCTCTTGTAGCTGCGATTGCAATTGCAGGAGTTCGCCGGACTGTTGGCGCCAAGTGCTGCAATCGTCTACTGTCGGAGAATGGACGGGAGTCTCGGGAACTTTGCCAGAGCGACCTTTCTGACAGTCGTGATCGCCATGGGCGGATCAGCGGCCGCCGGCGAACTGGCCGCGACGGCTTCCAAGCGGATCCCCATATGCCACGGCTACAGTTGCAACTATCGCACGATGCTGGCGCTTGGCCCCGGTGACGGCGCGCGTTTCCGCTCTATCCTGCGTGCGGGTGCGGGTTCGCCCCAAGCCGAGCGCTCCGCTATTTCGAAGGCTGTCCGCTATTTCGAGCAGCGCATTTTCCGGGCCACCGGCATTCGCGATCTGCCGCAATCGGAATTCGGTGCATCGCGCATCAGGGGCCAGATGGATTGTGTCGACGAATCAACCAATACGCATGCGCTGCTGGTCTATCTTGCCGAGCGAAAACTGCTCAGGTTTCACAGGGTCGAGGACAAGGCTTCGCGAGGTCTTTTTGTCGACGGACGCTATCCCCATTGGACGGCGGTGATCAGCGACCGCGGGGGCACCGAATGGGTGGTGGATTCCTGGTATGCGCCGATGGGCGGCGCACCGGACATTTTTCCGTTGAGCCAGTGGAAGAAACGGGGCGTTCTGGAAAGCGGTGCGCTGGACTGACGACGGGGACATCCCGCCAAAACGGCTCTCAGGCTGCTTCGACCCTGAAAAACAACAACACCCGCCGGGGGAGGAGGTCCGGCGGGTGTCGTTTTGCTGGTCGATCCTCGGGAGGAGGTGAAGATCGACCGTATTCGTCATCGCCGGGGAGGAGGTCGGCTTTGACGAAATTCCTTTCGCCTGGTGAAAGGGGGCGAAACCCTTTTGGGACGAAATTCCTTTCGCCCCTGGGACGAAATTTGTTTCGCCCTGGGGAAACAACGCCCGCCGCGGGAGGAGGTGCGGCGGGCGCCGTTTTTGTGGTCAACCCTCGGGAGGAGGTGAAGGCTGACCGTATTCGTCAGGGTCGGGGAGGAGGTCGACCCTGCCGAAATTCCTTGACTAGATCGCCTTGCGGGCGATGCTCTTGATCTCTTCGCGGACGATGCCGAGATCATGCAGCTGGCGGTTCGAAAGGCGACCCAGCTCGGTAACCGTCGAGCGATAAACGCGCCAGTTACGATAGTTGCGGATCAGGTTCATTGTCGTTCTCTTTTCAAGTCAAACTGGTTCGGACCATTTGCGGTCCGAAGAGGATTAGACCGCCTTGCGGGCGACGTAGTGAATGTCGCTGCGGCTGATGCCGAGGTCGGTCAGTTCGCGGGTGCTCAGGCGGCTCAGCTCGGAAACGGTGTCCCGGTAGCGGCGCCAGTTGCGGTAGTTGCGGATCAGGTTCATGGTATTTCTCGTTTCGTCTTTCTTCCGGATCATTCCGTCTTTGTGTACGCCCTGAAGATAGGTGGGGTCATATCGATTTAAAAGCGCTATTGGTGCATGGCAGCAATGCAAATTGTGCAATGCACCATCGCCGCCAAATCACGTCTTCGACATAGATAGGCCCGAATCGGAAAATGCCGTAGCGTCAACGGTTTGGCCGGATCGGCTGAAAAAAGAGCAAGCTGGGGGAGAAAGGCATGGCGAGCTATTCGTCACGCGTCAGGACCGATATCGCACGATGGCTGCAGGCTGGCTGATTGAGGCCTCGACGGCCGACGCGCTGACGCGCGACGTCGAGGCCAATGAGCGCAAATCACTGAGCTTCGGCTCGATCCTGGCGATGATGGCGGCGCTGCTTTTTGGTGCGGCCGTCCTTATCTTCGTCGCCGCCAATTGGGAAGCCATCCCGCGGCTGGCGCGGGTGGCAGCGCTCTTCGCCATCATCCTCGCCGGCTATGTCGGCGGCGCGGTGCTGAAGACACGCGACCATGCTGCGATCGGAGAGGCACTCTGGATCATCGCCGCGGCGGCATTCGGCGGATCAATCGCGCTGATCGGCCAGATGTATCATTTGTCCGGCGACGAAACATCGGCCTTGATCACCTGGGGCGCTGGCACGGCCTTGGCGGCGGTCGCGCTGCGCTCGAACCCGCTGACCGTCGCTGCTGTCGGCATTGCCGACGCATGGCTGTTCCTGAGGGGGTTCGACTATTTCAGTCGCACGGAATTCCCGCATTTCTTCGTCGTCATGGCGCTGGTGCTGTTTGCGATTTCATTCTGGACGCGCAGCCAGGCAGCGCGTCACCTGATCATCCTGTCGGTCCTCTTCTATCTCGTGCTCCTAGTGACGCGTCAGGACACGCTGCAGGTTGCCATCCCGCTCGTTGTCACGTCGGCGGTCCTTTTCGCCGCTGCGATCTTTGCTGCCGAGCCTGTCGACAGGGTCTTGCAACTCGGTGGCAGGTTGCCCTTGCACGCGCTGGTCGGATTTCTCACCGGCATGGCGATGATCCAGTTCGAATTAGCCGATTTAAGCAACTACAACAGCGGCTTCGGCATTGCCTCGGCCATTGCGCTTGCCGGCATTGTCGTGGCGATTGTGCAGGGAGGGCGCGAGAGCAGGGGCTTGCGCTGGGTTGCCTATGCCGGCTTCGCCTTCGCACTCGCCATCATCTATGTGGTGATGTTGCAGTCGATGCTCGACACAGCAGGCTTCTTCCTTGCAGCCGCTGTGCTTCTTGGCCTGCTTGCCCTTGTCATCCTCCGCGTGGAAAAGCGCATGAGGGCCTCGAGCGTGGAAGGAGCGGCGGCATGATGACCGGTAAAAGACTGATCATTTCAGCGGTGGTGCTGGCGCTCGTCCAAATCGGTTTCCTGAGCTGGATCATCGCCGGTCGGGCAGCGATCTTGCGCGACGGCAAGCCGGTGCTGCTGAGGGTCGAACCGATCGATCCACGCGATCTCCTGCGCGGCGACTATATTTTGCTCGACTACGAGATTTCGCGCATACCGACGCAACTGATCGGCAACATTCCGGCCGGCAAGCGGACGAGTGACGACACGTCGATCGTGGTCAGGCTGAAGCAGGGCGCCGACGGCTATTGGGGTGCAACCTCGGCCTGGTTCGGGCAGGCACCGGCGCCGGCAGCATCGGATGAAGCCGACATCGTGGGGCATGTATCCGCAGGCTGGGATCTCAGCCCGGAAGCAACGGCGATCGCGCCGGACTATGGCATCCAGCGCTTCTATCTGCCCGAAGGCGAGGGGATGGCGATCCAGAACGACATGCGGGTGCGGCCATTCGGCGTCCGCGTTGCAATCGCAGCCAATGGCACGGCGCAGATCAAGGCGCTGATGGACGGCGACAAGACGCTGTTCGAGGAACCGCTTTATTAGAATTGAAGAGCGTGGCCGGCTCGGACAGCATCAAAACATGACAATTATCCTGACGACACGAGAAGACATAAATCTCAGCTCCGTTTTCCGCGTCGCCTGGAAGAAAGACACGGTGCAAATCAGCGGCAAGGCCTTGCAACGCATCGCAGAGTGTCGCGCGTCGTTCCTGCGTCTCATTGAAACCGACCCTGTACCGGTCATCTATGGCGTCACCACCGCCATGGGAGAACTGGCGAGTAGGCGGCTCGAAACTGGCGAGCGGGATCGCCATGCACGCATCAAGGCGTTCGCAGCCGCCACATCGTTCGGCGAGCCTCTGCCAGATCGCGTGGTGAGGGCGATCGTGCTTGCCCGGCTGGCGAATTTCCTCGAAGGAAATGCCGCGACCACACCACGCATGGCGATTGCCGTCGCCGCGATGCTGGACGGCGGACCCATGCCCATGGTGCCATCCTCCGGCCAGGGCGGTGCCGGTGAAATCCTCGCCCTCTATCCGCTCTTTGCAGAGCTTTCGACGCGCTTCGACCTGGAAGTCAAGGAACGGGGGTCTTTGATCAATGGGTCGCCCTGCGCTGCCGCACTCGTGGCCGATGCGGCCTTGGCGGCTCGCCACCGTATTCGTCTTGCCGAAAAAGTCTTTGCGCTTTCGATCGAGGCGTTTCGCGCGCCGCTCGAGCATTACGACCCGGCGCTCGACGCGCTTTGGGGCGATGAACACGAAGCAGCGGCGCTGCGCGGATTGAGGGAGTTTCTTGCCGGCGCCGGCACCGGGCGCCGCAATTATCAGGCGCCGGTCAGCTATCGCATCATTCCTCGCATCCTGGGGCACGCGCATCGCGCGCTGGCATCGGCGGAACGCGCGGCGACCGTGTCGCTCGCCTCGGTATCGGACAACCCGGTCTACATCCCGCCAGACGACGAGCATCCGCTCGGGCGCTGCATCAGCACGGGCGGCTATCACAATGCCATGGCAACACCCGCCCTGGATGACCTGGCAGCGACATGGGCCGATATCTGCCTCTTGTGCGACCGCCACGCCTCGAAGCTTTTGAACGGCAAGGTCTCGCTCCTGCCCGATCTGCTTTTGACGGGGCGGGACTGGAGCGACAGCGACGGCCACGGCAATGTCGGCTATGTGCCGATGGCGATCACGGGGTATCTGGAGCAGGCGAAACTCGCGGCCCAGCGAACCTTCATCCCGGGAACGGAATCGGCCGGCGCCGGCCAGGACGACGTCGCCACGACGGTCTTCCTCGCATGGACGAAGGAAGCACGCGCCGGCCGCTGCCTCGATGCCGCGATGGCGATGCTGGCGGTGATCGCCTCGCAGGCACTGCATGTCACCGAGCGCGTGGCGCCTCCGGCGCTTCAGTCGTTCGTCGCGGACATCAGAAGCATCGTGCCGCCGGTCGGCAACGATCGCGTGCTGGGACCTGAGCTTGCGAATCTGACCGAATGGTTCACGCGCCAGGTCTTAGAGGTAGGCCACCACAGTGGTGCGGATGAAGGGACTCGAACCCCCACGCCTTTCGGCACTGGAACCTAAATCCAGGGCGTCTACCAATTCCGCCACATCCGCGTCGCCCGGCAATCCCATGTAGCCATCATTCTGTCAATGTCGCGGTCAAAATAGGGGCCGTTCGCCGGCGCATGATCCTTTCCGAAAATCGATTTTTCGATTTTCGGAAAGGATCATGCGCCAAAATCAAGGTGCTACAGCGTCCTTTGCGCGTCCAAGAGGACGCGCGGCGCTGTAGACGCGAAGATGGTTGAAAATTAGCCGCGCCTGTGACAAAAGGCGTGTCGAATGTGACGGGATGCGACGATCCGCTTCTGCAGAATGTGATAAGAAGTAGGAAAAACAAAGACTTATTCACATTTTGGAGCGTATTTCTGGAGGATTTGAGCCGCGTTGGGCGGACAAATTGCCAAGTCCGCACCAAAAGCCATTCCCGGCAAGATCATACCGGCAGGCTGTAAACGGCAGGAGCCGTTTGGCTGCCTCATTGGTGGAAACAAAGGTTCTATGATGCAGGTCACCGAAACGCTCAACTCCGGTCTCAAGCGCGAGATCAAGATCACCGTGCCGGCCGGTGATATGGAAGCCAAGCTGATGGCGCGGCTTTCCGATGCCAGGAGCAAGGTCCGCATCAACGGCTTCCGTCCCGGCAAGGTGCCGGTGCAGCACCTGCGCAAGGTCTATGGCAAGTCGTTCATGGCCGAAGTGGTCAACGAGATCCTCAACGATTCGACCCGTTCGATCATTACGGGGCGCGGCGAAAAGGCTGCCATGCAGCCCGAAGTAATCATGACCGAGGACGAGAAGGAGGCCGAGAAGATCCTGGCCGGCGGCGCCGACTTCGAGTTCCGGCTGAACTACGAGATCATCCCGCCGATCGAGATCAAGGATTTCTCCGACATCAAGGTGACGCGTCAGGTGTTCGACGTGCCTGACACCGAAATCGACGAGCAGGTCCGGCGTGTCGCCGAATCGGCGCGTACCTACGAGCCGAAGACCGGCAAGGCCGCCGAAGGCGACCGCGTGACGATCGACTATGTCGGCAAGATCGACGGCGAGGCCTTCAGCGGCGGCGCCGGCACGGACCAGCCGCTGGTGCTCGGCTCCAAGGAATTCATTCCCGGCTTCGAGGATCAGCTCATCGGCAGCAAGGCCGGTGACGAGACGCAGGTCACGGTCACGTTCCCGGAAAACTACCAGGCGGCGCATCTGGCCGGCAAGGAAGCAACCTTCGACGTCACCGTCAAGGAAGTGTCCAAGCCCGGTGCGTTGGAGATCAACGATGAAACGGCCAAAAATCTCGGCCTGGAGTCGCTGGAGCGCCTGCGTGAAGTGGTGCGCGGCCAGATCGAGAACCAGTTCGGTTCGATGACGCGCCAGAAGATCAAGCGCCAGCTGCTCGATCAGCTCGACGCCGCCTACTCGTTCGAGGCGCCGTCGAAGCTCGTCGAGGCCGAGTTCAACAACATCTGGAACCAGGTCAACCGTGATCTGGAAGCCGCCGGCCGCACCTTCGCAGACGAGGAGACGACGGAAGAAGAGGCGCGCGCCGAATATATGCGGCTTGCCGAGCGCCGTGTGCGTCTCGGCCTGGTTCTCGCCGAAATCGGCGAGAAGGCCGGCGTCACCGTGTCGGACGAGGAACTGCAGCGCGGCCTGCTTGAGCAGGTGCGCCGTTATCCGGCCAACCAGCAGCAGGAAGCCTTCGAATTCTACCGCAGCAATCCCGAAGCGCTGAACACGTTGCGCGCGCCGATGTTCGAGGAGAAGGTGGTCGACCATCTGCTCGGCCAGATCTCCGTCACCGACGTCAAGGTCAGCAAGGAAGAGCTGATGGCCGACGACGAGGACAGCGAGACGGCCAAGGCGAAGCCGGCGAAGAAAGCCGCAGCGAAGAAGGCCGACGCCAAGAAGGCAGACGATGCGGAAGAGCCCAAGAAGAAGGCCGCGCCGAAGAAGAAAGCTGCCAAGGACGCCGAATAATACGGCATTGTGCTGGATGTGAAAGGCCGCCCTCGAGGCGGCCTTTTTCGTTGCCGCCGACGTCGCAAGGCCGCTGCAGTCCTCGCCGCCGCCCTTAGTCGCGAGGCAATTGATTGACGAGGATTTGCATCACGGTCACTCGCTTGGGCAGTTCAACGAGAAACTCTTCGTCGCGCGGCAGGTGGTGGATCTTGTGCGGGTCGCCGCCGGTGAAGCTCGCCATGGCTTCTACGTCAGGCCAGTACGAGATCGTCACGAACTCTGTTTCTTCTTCGCGATCTTCGCGAAACAACTGCACGCCAAGTGCCTTCTCCTGAAGCGGCGGAATGCCTTCGCGGCGTAGATATGGCTCGTAGGCGTCTGCCAGATCACGGCGTGTCCTTCCCCGCCAGATCCGGGCAATTGTGGCGTTGTCGCTCATGAAGTGCTCCTCTCGATGGGTTGTCATGAGGATGGGGCAGCGATGGCGGGATCCGCTGCGGTGTTGTGCGGGCGATTAATGCAGGACCTTGCCCAGAAACCGTCGTACCAGTGGCAGGGCGACCTCGAAATGGGTCTCCAGCAACCAGTGCCCTGCGTCGTTCAGCAAATGCAGCTCGGCCTCGGGGAGATCGCGCAGATAGGCGCGCGCTGCCGGCTCAGGCATGTATTCGTCCTTCGGTCCCCAAAGGATCATGGCCGGCGGCCGCTGCTCGCGCAGGTATGCCTGGTAACGAGGGAACCAGTCGAGATTAGCCTTGAGCTTCTCCATCAGTCCGACTGAAAGCGCACGGCGCACAGGCGTATCCATCAGCGGCCAATGCAATTTCCACATATCGGGCGGGACACGTCGAGCGACGTGGGCATCGACTTCGCCGACGAACTCGGCGCGAAAGCCGTCCTCGCTCACCGCCTTTTCGAGCGGCGCGCGGTTCTCTGGTGACGGATCCCGCCAGAAGCGCTGGATCGTTTCGTATTTGGGGCCAAGAGCATCCGCGTAGATGTCGCCATTCTGGATGACGAGGCCCCTGATCCGCGATGGATGCGCTATAGCGTGGCGCAGGCCGATCTGCGAGCCGTAGTCGTGCAGCCATAGCGCGTAGCTGCCGAGCCCCAGCGCGTCGGTGAACCGCTCCAGAAAAGTCGCGTAGGCGTCAAAATCATAACCGAACCGTGCCGGATCGGGGGTTCCACTGTAGCCAAAGCCGGGGAAATCCGGCGCGACCGTTCGCCAGCGATCGGCGAGCGCCGGCATCAGCCGGCGATACTGGAAGGATGAGCAGGGATAGCCATGCGGAAGCAACAGCACCGGCGCGGTTTCAGAACCTGCTTCTCTGTAAAAGACCGTGTCACCGTCGATCGTGCGGGTGCCGTGGCGCACCTCCAGGACGCTCCTGTCGTTCATGGACGTTTCTCTGATCTTTGATCTTGCAGACGTTGAACCGTAGCTGGTCTAACGCCTTTAGCCGCTATGCGTTCCGACTGCGCTCGACGCCGATCGAGTGGCCTCGTCGCTTCGGCGGCAATCCTGCTGGTCGACTTCTTCTATCTGCCGGCCATATTCTGTGGTATGTAGATGCCGCAATTCCATGCGGGAGACGCGGATATTCCGCTCTGTCGTGCAAGGGGCGCATGCCGGCCAAAGTGTCGGCAGGTGCAGATCGTCCAAGACAGATTTGGCGATCGGGGAGGGAATGCCATGCGTGCAATCGCGTTTTTCGTCGTCTCCGTTGCGACCTTTGTAACGAGCCCATCCCAGGCACAGGATGCCGCCGCGGGTGAGAAGGTCTTCACCAAGTGCAAGGTCTGTCACGTCGTGGACAAGGACCAGAACAAAGTCGGTCCGTCATTGAGCGGCGTCATCGGCCGGACGGCCGGGACGCATCCGGGGTTCAAGTATTCTAAGGCCATGACCGAGGCGGGTAAGTCCGGCGTCAAATGGGACGACGCCACCCTGACGAATTATCTTCGCGATCCCAAGGCCATGATCAAAGGCGGGAAGATGGCGTTTCCCGGTCTCAAGAAGGACGAGGATCTCGCCAACGTCATCGCCTATCTGAAGCAATTTTCCAAATGACCCGGTTCTTCCGCCAGGAAGTAACCCGGTTCTTCCGCCAGGAAGTAACCCGGTTCTTCCGCCAGGAAGTAACCTGGCTCTTCCGCCGGTTGATGGGCCGGCCAGATTGCCTGCCCCCATCGGTGGTCGCCTGAAATGTCGGCTCGGGAAAGCGGCCTCAAGGATACCGGTATCCAGATCTCGGAAGCGACGGTCAGTGATTTCTTCGCGCTTCTGAAACCACGCGTCATGGCGCTTGCTGTTTTTACCGCTTTCGTCGGCCTGATGGTGGCGCCTGGGGCAATGAATCCGGTCATCGCCGTGATTGCAATCGGTGCAATTGCGGTTGGAGCGGGAGCGGCCGGGGCACTCAACATGTGGTACGATGCCGATATTGACGCGTTGATGTCGCGCACGTCAAAGCGGCCGGTCCCGTCAGGCCGGGTCATGCCAGGCGAAGCTCTCGGCTTCGGCCTGGTGCTTTCCGTACTTTCGGTCATGACGCTCGGCGTGCTGGTTGGGTGGCTTGCCGCATCGCTGCTGGCCTTCACCATCTTCTTCTACGTCGTCATCTACACGATGTGGCTGAAACGCACGACGCCGCAGAATATCGTCATAGGCGGCGCTGCGGGTGCCCTTCCTCCGGTGATCGGGTGGGTCGCGGCCACCGGCGCCGTCGGGGCTGAAAGTCTCATCCTGTTTCTGATCATCTTCCTCTGGACGCCGCCGCATTTCTGGGCGCTAGCGCTGTTCAAGATCGGCGACTATGCCGCCGCAGGCATTCCCATGATGCCGAACGTGGCCGGCCAGGCTTCGACCAGAAAACAGATCTTCGTCTATTCACTGATCCTGGCACCAATCGGCGTGCTCCCTTGGGCTTTTGGATTCGCAAGCGGATTGTACGGGATTGTTTCGGCCGCATTGGGCGCGGGTTTCATCTGGCATGCCTGGAAGCTTCTGATCGACAAGGAGGTGAAATTCGCAAAGGCGCTGTTTGCCTATTCGATTCTCTATCTTTTCGCGATCTTTGCCGTGCTGCTTGCCGATACCATTGCAATGCGTGTCGTCATGTCAGCCGGAAATTGACGGCATGACCTGCCTCGTGGCTGCATTGAATCCTCGGATTGCTTGCCGGGTTGAGAATCGGCGAATTGCTGAACGAGGTGCGCCCCGAACCTGCTCAAACCTCACATTGGCACTGCGCAGAACCCCAGCAACAGCAGAATAACTACGCCAAGGCCGAGCATGAGAACGGTCTTTCCATCCATGACCTTCACCCTTCAACCCAGCTTGGACAATATCGAAGAAAGGCGGTTAGAGCTAGCCGGATCACCGGAGCCGTCCTCTCAAGACAAAGGGCGGCGACAAATCCCCTGCAAGAGCGTATGTTGATCGTGGTGCAGGTCGCGGTTTTGCGTGGCCAGTCACGCTGAACGACAGCACCGTGAAATCGCGACCTTACCGGACCTGGTTCTGGAGGAATGGTCATGGCAAGTTTTCACGTGATTGCAGGCGCCAGCGAGACGCTGGAGCACACCAGAATTCGAAAGATCGGCGTTTCCGACCTTTTCGACGCGCTCAAGCGCGGCGTCGATGATTTCATGGTCAAACCGTCGCATATCGTTTTCCTCTGCCTGATCTATCCGCTTGTCGGCGTCGTGCTCGCTGTCTGGACGTCGGGCAACAATGCGCTGCCGCTGTTGTTTCCGCTGGTGTCGGGTTTTGCGCTGATTGGTCCATTCGCGGCGATCGGCCTCTATGAGATCAGCCGGCGACGGGAGGCCGGGCTCGACGCCTCCTGGAGCCACGCTTTCGGGGTCAGGAATTCTCCGGCGCTGCCGGCCATCGCGGCGGTCGGGATCATGCTGCTTGCGATCTTCATTGCCTGGCTTTTGACCGCGCAGATATTTTACCAGCAGGTGTTCGGCCCGGCCCCGCCGGAATCGCTGTCCAGCTTCATCAGTGAAATATTCGCCACCGGACGCGGCTGGACGCTGATCATCCTGGGCCACGCTATCGGATTCGTCTTCGCCGCGGTCGTGTTGTGCACCACGGTCGTCGCGTTCCCGTTGTTGCTCGACCGCGACGTCGGCGCCTATGAAGCCATCCACACCTCGGTGCGCGTGGTCCTGGCGAACCCGATCGTGATGGCTGTTTGGGGGCTGATTGTCGCCGTCGCCCTGATCATAGGCTCGCTGCCGGTGTTCGCCGGACTGGCGGTGGTGCTGCCGATCCTCGGTCACGCCACCTGGCACGTCTATCGCAAAGTTGTGGAATCGCCGGCCTCCGCCAGACCGGCGGACTGAAAAAGCCCTGCCGCACCGCGAGAGCGACGGTGCGGCAGGTTGGCCAGAGCGTTCAGTAAGCCGGGTAGCTAAAGCGGGCTTGCTGTGCGTCGCTGGTCAGGTTGCGGAAATCCTTGCCGCTGACATGCACGAGCGTCCTGTGGTCACCGCCCTCGAAATAGATGTCGGCGGCATTGCCGAGGCTTTCATCGAGGATCACCGGCACATCGTAGGCCGCGCCGATCGGCGGGATGGCGCCGGTGTCGCAATCCTCGAAGAGCGAAACCACCTCGTCTTCGGAGGCGAGTCCGATACGCTGGTCCATGACGTCCTGCAATGTGCCGAGCTCGATCCTGTGCGTGCTGGGGACCACGGCCAGCGCATAGCCACCGTCGTGATGAACCACCACCGATTTGGCCATTATGCTGCCGGGCACATGCGCCGCTATGGCGGACTGCCTGCTTGTCGACGTGCGGTGGTGCTCGACGGTGTCGTAGGAAATTCCTTTCTCGTCGATAAAGTCCTTCAGTCTGTTTGCGATCGTCATCTTGAGCCTCCCTCGCTGGAGTTCGCGACGCATGTGGAAACGAGGGCAATCATTTTGCTTCTGTCGTTTCCGCTACCAACAAAAATGGGCCAGCTGTCGATTGTTTCAAGGCACAGGAGCGGCCCGCAAATAGCGTTTCCTGCTCTTGACAGGAGACGCCGTCGACAAACCCTGTACCCGGATTGCGCGTCAGGGCTCGGCCCCAAAAAACACCGTCCGGGTGAGAAGCGTGTAATCCGATTCGAAGACCATCATTGCCACGAACACCAGCACCAGTATCGGCGGCAATATGATCGCATATGTCAGCGCCAGCCGTTCCCAGGCCATGTGCATGAAGACCGCGACGATCAGCCCGGCCTTGAGCATCATGAAGATGAGGATCAGCGACCATCTGAGATAGCCCTGGAGGCCGACATAATCGACCAGATAGGAGCAGGCGCTGAGGATGAACAGCCATGCCCAGACCACCAGATAGAGCTTGATCGGGTGCTCCTGATGAACCTCCGCAGGGGCGATGCCGGTTGCTGCCGGATCATGCGCTTGAGCTCCGTGCAGCGTATGTTGCCCCAGGCCATTTGCGGTTGCTTCAGCCATATCTGCCTCTCACCAAAGCCATGTCTGCATCTCACCAAAGATAGAAGAATGCGAAAATGAACACCCAGACCAGGTCGACGAAATGCCAGTAGAGCCCCATGATCTCGACGTGCTCGTAGCGGCCCCTGCGGCTGGTGAAGAAACCGGGCCGCCCGGTTTCGTAATCGCCGCGCCAGACCTTTCGCGCCACGATGATCAGGAAGATCACCCCGAACGTCACATGGGTGCCGTGAAAGCCGGTGATCATGAAGAAGGATGATCCGAACTGCGCCGCACCCCACGGATTGCCCCAGGGCCGTACCCCTTCGGTGATCAGCTTGGTCCATTCGAAGGCCTGCATCCCGACGAAGGTCGCGCCGAGTGCTGCCGTCAAAATCATGAGGATCGCCGTCTTGCGGCGGTCGTGGCGATAGCCGAAATTCACCGCCATGGCCATCGTTCCGCTGCTCGAGATCAGCACGAAGGTCATGATGGCGATAAGGATCAGTGGAATATTCGAGCCGCCAATGTGAAGGGCAAAGACCTCGCTCGGATTGGGCCACGGCACTCGGGTAGACATGCGCGCGGTCATGTAGGAGAGCAGGAAGCAGCCGAAGACGAAGGTGTCGCTGAGCAGGAAGATCCACATCATGGCCTTGCCCCAGGACACGTTCTTGAACGCGCGCTGATCCGAGGACCAGTCGGCGGCGACGCCTTGCAAGCCCGCCGGCCGCGGCTGTGCTTGGCCAGTATGCGTCAGTGTCGTGTCTGCCATCCGCCAGGCCCTCCTAGGTCAGCAACTGTCGGCAAATCTCGATAAAAGTAGCGGCCCAGCCGGCCAGAAGTGCGAAGATGGCGAGCCAGACGAAAAGCAGGAAATGCCAGTACATGGCGCATAATTCGACGCTGAGGCGAAGCCGCTCCGGCGGTGTTCCGTTCCAGGCGCCGGCAGTCGTTCTGCTCAAGGCGACCAGCCCTCCGAGTATGTGCAGGCCATGCATCCCGGTTATCAGGTAGAAAAAACTGTTGGCCGGATTGGCGGTCAGCAAGTAGCCGTCGGCGGTCAGTTCCCGCCATGCCACGAGCTGTCCGATCAGGAAGACAAGCGCGGTGAGCCCAGCCGTAGCGAGGCCGAGCCTGACCGTGTCGATTTGGCCCCGGCGCGCGGCGACCGAGGCGCAATGCAGTGCGATGCTGCTCAGGACCAGCACGCTGGTGTTGAACCAGAGTACGCGCGGCAGCGGCAGCGCCTGCCAGTCCGACAGCGCCATACGCATGAAATAGGCGCTGGTGAAAAGCGCAAACAGGCAGCCGACGACGGCGAGGAAGACGCCGAGGCCGATCTTGGCGGTCGGCAGCGTCGACCCTTCCGGGCCGATAATATCCCCGATCACACCTTGCTCGAGCCATGGCTTGGCCATCAGCCGCTGGTGGGAAAGCCACCATCCGGCAAAGCCGACGATCACGAGGAGGAAGACCAGAATGACGCTCATGCCGGCTCTCTTGAGGATCCGAAGGAGCCCGGCATGTTTTGCGGGATAAAGTCCTCCTTGGCGCCCGGCACGCTGTAGTCATAGGCCCAGCGATAGACGATCGGCAGTTCCTTGCCGAAATTGCCATGGGCGGGCGGTGTTTGCGGCGTCTGCCATTCGAGCGTCGTGGCGCGCCACGGATTGCCGCCGGCCTCCCGGCCATGGCGGATGCTCCAGATCAGATTGAACAGGAACACGACCTGGGCGAAGCCGACGAGGAACGCCATGATGCTGATGAACGAGTTCAGATCGTGGGCCGACTCGGTCATCACCGTCATGTCGGTCAGTTCGTTGTAGCGGCGCGGTACGCCCATCAGGCCGATGTAGTGCATGGGAAAGAAAATCAGGTAGGCGCCGAGGAAGGTGACCCAGAAATGGAACTGGCCCATTGCCTCGTTCAGCATCCGGCCGGTGACCTTCGGGTACCAGTGATAGATCGCCCCGAAGATCACGAGGATCGGCGCGACGCCCATGACCATGTGGAAATGGGCAACGACGAACATCGTGTCCGACAGCGGAACGTCGACGACGACGTTGCCGAGAAACAATCCTGTCAGCCCGCCATTGACGAAGGTGACGATGAAGGCCAGGGCAAAAAGCATCGGTATGGTGAGGTGGATGTCGCCGCGCCACAGCGTCAGCACCCAATTGTAGACCTTGATCGCGGTCGGGACGGCAATGATCAACGTCGTGGTGGCGAAGAAGAAGCCGAAATAGGGATGCATGCCGCTGACATACATGTGGTGGGCCCAAACCACGAAGCTCAGCGCGCCGATGCCGACGATGGCCCAGACCATCATCCGGTAGCCGAAGATGTTCTTGCGCGCATGGGTGCTGATCAGGTCGGATACGATGCCGAAGGCCGGGAGCGCCACGATATAGACCTCGGGGTGGCCGAAGAACCAGAACAGATGCTGGAACAGGATCGGACTGCCACCGCCGTGCTGCAATTGTTCACCCATCTCGACGATCGCCGGCATGAAGAAGCTGGTACCGAGCGCCCGGTCGAACAGCATCATCACGCAGGCGACAAACAGCGCCGGGAAGGCGAGCAGCGCCATGACGGTCGCGGTGAAGATACCCCAGACGGTCAGCGGCAGGCGCATCAGCGTCATGCCGCGTGTGCGGGCCTGCAGCACCGTCACGACATAGTTCAAGCCGCCCATGGTGAAGCCGATGATGAACAGGATCAGCGAGACGAGCATCAGGATGATGCCCCAGTCCTGGCCGCCTGGTGTGCCGGTCATGATCGCCTGCGGCGGGTAGAGCGTCCAGCCGGCGCCGGTCGGTCCGCCGGGCGCAAAGAAGCTCGACACCAAAACCAGTACGGCAAGCAGGTAAATCCAATAGCTCAGCATGTTGACATAGGGAAAGACCATGTCGCGTGCGCCGACCATCAGTGGGATCAGGTAGTTGCCGAAGCCACCCAGGAAGAGTGCTGTGAGCAGGTAGATCACCATGATCATGCCGTGCATGGTGATGAACTGGTAGTAGGCTTCCGGAGTGATGAAGTCGAACGTGCCGGGGAAGCCGAGCTGCAGCCGCATCATCCAGGACAGCACCAGCGCCACCATGCCGATTGCCGTGGCCGTCGCCGAATACTGGATGGCGATGACCTTGGCGTCCTGCGAAAAGACGTATTTCGTCCACCAGCTGTGCGGATGGTAGAGTTCCATCTCCGCGACTTCGGCCGGCGGTACCGTATCTGCAGGTGTGATATCGACCATAAGAACACTCCGTGCCCTTTTCGACCAGGCTCGACAGTTTCGAGCCCTGCCGCAATTTCAACCCACGTCGCCGTCTTCCCGACGTCTACTCTGCCGAGCCCACCTGCTGGGGGGCTGACAATTGCGCGAAAGTCTGCTGTTCGCCGAGCCACGCCAGATAGTCTTCCGCCGTATCGACCATGACCACGCCATTCATCAACGGGTGCCCTTGGCCACAAAGTTCGGCACACAGGACCTGAAAAGTTCCGGTCTTGGTCGGGGTGAACCAGAAATAGGTGACCGAGCCCGGGATCATGTCCATCTTGGCGCGGAATTCAGGGACGTAGAAATCATGCAGCACGTCGATCGAGCGGAGCAGCATCTTGACCGGCTTGCCGACCGGCAGATGCAGATCGGCGGCTTCGACGACGACATCGTCCTGGCCGTTGGCGTCACTGGCGTTCACGCCCAAGGGATTTTCAGGGCTGACGTTGCGGGTGTCGGATGTGCCGAGCTTGCCGTCCTTGCCGGGCAAGCGGAAACTCCACTGCCATTGCTGGCCGACGACTTCGACCACTGTTGCGTCGCTTGGGACGCTGACGAACTGGTTCCAGACAAACAGGCCGGGAACCAGCATGGCCGTGACCCCGATTGCGGTGACGATCGTCAGCCACCATTCGAGCCGCTTGTTCTCGGGTTCGTATGCTGCCTGGTTGCCTTCCCGGTGACGGAAGCGAAAGACGCAATAGGCCATGAATAGGACGACGGCGGCGAAGACGACGCCGGTAATCCAGAAGGTGATGATGATGGTGTTGTCGATATAATCCCAGTTAGAGGCAATCGGCGTCCACCACCATGGGCTCAGGAAGTGGAACAACACTGAGCCCACAACTACCAAAACGAGTACAAGCGCTATGGCCATATCCCGTTTCCTCCCGGCATTCCAAGGGCGCGAAGCCGTCCCTGGAAATGCCAAATGCATCATAGCTCGATTTCTGATCGAAATTCTAGTGCGGTCTTCCGGCCAGCCGAAACCGCAGTGGCGGTGATGTGGAAAAACCTAAGAAGAAGAAGGCTGCGGCGAAGAAAAAGCCCGCCAAAAGCGCCGAACAACACGGGTTTCCGCCGAATTGTGAAAGGCCGCCCCATGTGCGGTTTTGACTTTAGAGCGACGTGCGGCCACTTAGACGGACAAAGTACACTCTGCACTCTCACTATCTGCGCATCGTGCTGTCCGCGAATCGATTCCGATTCGAGCCGATGCGGTAGGCGACAGATTTGTGCCCAAGCAGCGGTTGGCGGCTGGCGATACGAGGTTTGATCATTATCTGCGGCGAGTTGCAAAGTGCAGGTCGTTGGAGGGATCGTTGAAGCTATTCGTCGGCATTGGAGGCGCGGTCGCCACGGCGTTCCTCCTTGCGCTGGAGCGAATGGCTGCAGTTGAACGATGCCGTATCCGCCAGCCGGACCATCACCGTGTCGGTGACCGTCGACAAGGCCAGCAAGGTCAACGAAAGCTGGCCGGTCGGCAAGCGCGGGAGGAGGCTGGTTCGGGATGGTGTCGACGGGATCAGGCGATTGGTTCCGCAGACCGGCTCCAGTTGTCCTGGCGGTTCCGGCTGCTGTCGGGGCGAGGCGAGGCCGATTTCGATCTTGCCGGTTCAGCGAGGCGGTCGGCCAGATCGCCGGCACCTGCAACACCGAGTTGCCGTGATCGGACCAGCCACGCTCGCCTCAACCACTAAGAGTCCGTTTGAGAATGGTCAGGGGTGAGCGATGCGGCGTAGGAGCAAGCTGCCCAGGGCGAGGTGGATCATGGCTTCGGAGACGTCGAGCCGTTGTTCATAGTCGCCGACGAGCCGGCGCCATCGTGTCATCCAGCCGAAGGTGCGCTCCACGACCCAACGTCTCGGGAGCACTTTGAAGCCAGGCTCGGCGTCGCTCCTACGGACGATCTCGAGAACGTAGTCGCGGTAGTCGACAGTGTCCATCAGCTTGGTGCGGTCATAGGCGGCATCGGCGAACAGGTGCTTGAGCCACGGCCATCGCTTGCGGATGGCTCCGACGATCGACTGAGCGCCGGCGCTGTCCGAGATGTCGGCGGTGGTGAGATTGACCATGAGCAGCCGGCCATCGGTGTCGACGGCGATGTGGCGCTTGCGACCGACAACCTTCTTCGCGGCATCAAAGCCGCGCTCTTCTGCCGCGGGCGCCTTGATGCACTGGCTGTCAATGACGGCGGCGCTCGGACCCTGCTCGCGACCTTCCTGTTCACGGTCGAGCATGAGCGCCACGTCATGGATCGTGCGGAACAGCAGCCGTCGCACAAAGCGCCGGAACCACCAGTAGACCGTCTGCCAGGGCGGGAAATCCTTCGGCAGCATCCGCCAGCCACCACCCGAACGCGCGAGATAGCGCAGTGCGTTCAGGACCTCCCGCAGGTCGGTCGCTGGCTTGCGGCCACGTTTTGGCGGCGGTGGCAGAAACGAGCGCACAATGGCCCATTCTTCGTCCGTGAGGTCCGTCGGGTAGCGCTTCGCTCGCTTTTCAAGGTCAGCCATCCGGCTACGGCTTGCTCGGGTCCACATTCCGAGCTTGAATCACAGATCACGCCAGTCCAGAAGTACCGATCTGACGGCAGCTCAGGAAAATGCCATGACATTAACCTCCCTGCTCATGCCACTGCTGAACGAAGGCACCGACGTGTGGCGCCCGGTTGCCATCAAAACCCTCGATGACGGAACTTACCAGATACTCGGACCCATGCCGGATGATGAGGAATGGACCTTCGCTCCCGGCAGCATCGTCGCAGCGCAACTGAGAACCTTCAGCGACGGCGAAGAACAGCTGGTCGCGGTGCTCCGCGCTTAACCGAGCACCCTTACGCTCCATTCTCAAACGGACTCTAAGAAATCCAGTGAGTTATTCCGGCGCAAACGTCTCGAACGCAACCGCGCAGCCAGCGATGCGCCGGATCGGCATCGAGCCGCGGGTGCCACAAAAGCGACACCGTGATTTCCGGCAAGGGAACCGGCAGAGGGAAACAGAACATCCCGTCGCGCAGGTTCCCCGTATAGCGTTCGGGAACGCTGGCGATCAGGTCCAAGGCACGCGCCAGGGCCAGAGCTTCCGAAAAGCCGCCGACGACCGTCACGATTTCTCGTTTCAACCCCAACGGCTCAAAGGCATCGTCGATCGGCCCCCTGTCGAGCCCGCGACGGGAGATGAGGATGTGCCGGCAGGCTGCGTAACGGGCAGGGGTGATCGTCAGCTCGCATAATGGATGCCCCATCCGCACGACGCCGACTAAACGATCACGAAACAGCGCTTGCGCGCGCACCTCCGGTCCCGTGGCCTTTCCGACGACGCCGGTTTCAAGATCTACGCTGCCGTCGCGCAGGGGCGTGCTGTCCTTGTCTGGCTTCAACACAAAACGCAGCCGCACGCCCGGTGCTTGTTGGCCGACGCGCGCAATGAGATCCGGTCCGAAATTCTCGACAAAGCCATCCCTGTTTCGAAGCGTGAAGGTTCGCACGAGCCGTTTCAGGTCGAGCGTCTCAACAGGACGCAGAACGGATTCGGCGTCCTCCACAAGCTGACCGACGCGCTCGCGGAGCTCGATGGCTCGGGGTGTGGACACGAGGCCGCGGCCAGCCCTGACCAGCAGCGGATCGCCGGTCGTCTCACGCAATCGCGCCAGCGCCCGGCTCATTGCCGACGGGCTCAGCCGCAGCCTCTTGGCGGCGCGCGCAACGCTGCCTTCCGTCAGCAGCACATCAAGGGTGACAAGGAGATTGAGATCGGGATGCGACATGTGCTGAGCGTAGCACGGTCAGCACGATCTGACATAGCGTCAAACGCAATGATTAAGTGCAAATGATGCATCTTCCGCCATATTAGGCAAAGGACTACGTCTCTGACAAGCTCCGTTTCGGGAGTCGCCAGAAAACGGAGTTCATGTTGAAGACAATCGATGCAGGACGGGCAGTCGCTGGAAATCCAGAACGGGCACCTTCGGTTCGGTGGGCACTCGCCAGCCTTTCGTTGTCGATGTTGCTGTCCTCACTCGGCATCAGCATCGCCAATGTCGCCTTGCCGACGTTGGCGCAGGCGTTCAGCGCCTCGTTCCAGGACGTCCAGTGGATCGTGCTGGCTTATCTCCTCGCCATCACCACCCTGATCGTCAGCGTCGGACGGCTTGGTGACATCACCGGCCGCCGGCGGCTGCTGCTGACCGGGCTCTTCCTGTTCACGACGGCCTCAGTCCTATGTGGCGTCGCGCCGACGCTCTGGCTGCTGATCGCAGCCCGGACGGCGCAGGGTTTGGGGGCGGCCATCATGATGGCCCTGACCATGGCTTTTGTCGGTGAGACGGTTCCCAAGGCAAGGACCGGCAGCGCCATGGGGCTGCTCGGAACGATGTCGGCGATCGGCACCGCTCTGGGTCCCTCGCTCGGCGGCCTTCTGATTGCCGGAGCCGGTTGGCGGGCGATCTTCCTCGTCAACGTGCCACTGGGATTGCTGGCATTAGTTCTCGCCTATCGCTATCTGCCGGCTGATCGCCGGGGGCCGAAGACGGATCGGGCCGGCTTCGACGTTGTCGGCACGCTGCTGCTTGCCTTGACGCTTGGCGCGTATGCGCTCGCGATGACGATCGGGCGTGGCAGTTTTGGTCCGCTCAACATGGCTCTGTTGGTGGCTGCCGTCTTCGGAGCCGGCTTCTTTGTGCTTGTGGAGGCGAGAGTGGCGTCGCCTTTGATCCGATTGGGCGCGTTCCGCAATGCGATGCTGAGTGCGAGCCTCGCCATGAGCGCGCTCGTTGCGACGGTGATGATGGCGACGCTGGTGGTCGGGCCGTTCTATCTGTCTCGTGCGCTCGGGCTCGACGCGGCTCTTGTTGGCATCGTCATGTCGGTCGGTCCGCTTGTCGCCGCGCTGACCGGTGTGCCAGCTGGTCGCATAGCCGACCGTTTTGGCGCTGGGCGCATGACCGTTATTGGGCTCATCGCGATAGCCGCCGGTTGCTTCATTCTATCCATGATGCCGGCAACGCTCCCTGCATACGTCGCCCCGATCGCAGTCATCACATCGGGATATGCGCTGTTCCAAACCGCCAACAACACCGCCGTCATGTCGGATATCCGCCCGGACCAGCGGGGCGTCGTTTCCGGCTTGCTCAATTTGTCGCGCAATCTCGGGCTCATCACTGGCGCATCCGTCATGGGCGCCGTATTCGCGGTCGCCTCGGAGGCGATCGACATCACAACGACGCGCCCCGAGGCCGTTGCTGCCGGTATGCGGATGACGTTCGCGGTCGCGGCGATACTGATCGTCGTCGCGCTCGCCATCGCGGTTGGGGGCCGCGCTCTCGCGGCACGCCCGTCGCTGCCGGGGGGCGTCTCGTGACACGAGACGGGACGCTTTCGGGCCGATGCATGTTCAAACAGGGGCGTCAGATCAGCAGCAGGCCCTTCATGCTGGCATGACCCTTCTTGCCGATGATGATGTGATCGTGGACAGCGATGCCAAGCGGTTTGGCCGTCTCGATGACCAGCTTGGTCATCTCGATGTCGGCGCGCGACGGCGTGGGATCCCCTGACGGATGGTTGTGGGCCAGAATGATCGCCGTGGCGGAGAGTTCGAGCGCGCGCTTGACCACTTCGCGCGGATAGACCGGCGTGTGGTCGACGGTGCCGACCTGCTGCACCTCGTCGGCGATCAATGCGTTCTTCTTGTCGAGAAACAGGATACGGAACTGCTCGCGCTCTTCGAAGGCCATGACCGACCGGCAGTATCCGAGAACCTGCGTCCAGGACGACAGGACCTCGCGGCCTTTGATCTCGCTACGTGCCGCGCGTTGGGCCGTCGCGGCAACGATCTTCAGATCGAGCGCCACGGCCGGACCGATACCCCTAACCTCCTCAAGCCGCGCGACGGGCGCGCCAAGCACCTCGGCCAGCGTGCTGAAGCGCGCCAGCAATGCCTTGGCGACGGGCTTGGTGTCGGCGCGTGGGATCAGGCGAAAGAGCAAGAGCTCCAGCAGTTCGTAGTCGGGGAGGGCGTCGGAGCCCGAGGCCGCGAACCGTTGGCGCAAGCGGTCGCGATGACCAAGATAATGCGGCTTGTCCTGGCTCGCCCTGGCCTTCGCCGCTGGCCGTATCGGCGCTTCGGAGAAAAAACTCCGTTCGTCGTCCTCGCCGGCTTTCCCCATCTGCCCCCGCCAATCACTCGGGCAAAGCTGTCGCCCGATTTGGGAAAATACTAGGCTGACAAGCCAGGACGGTCGAGTTTTTTTCGCGGCAGCGTAGCAACCGTCGAATGTGCGCTCGGATTGCCTCGGATTGCAGTGAACCATCGCGCGGGCGATCGGTTTGTGACCTCACTCATCCGACCTTGCCGCCAAGCCCGTCCATTACTGCGCGGATCAGAGGCACATCCTTGATATCCGTGTGCACGACCAACCAGAGTTCACGCGTAAGAGGACCGCCCGGCAAAGGCAGTCTGGTCAAATTCTGATTTGCCGCCAAGAAATCCGGCAGCAACGCGACGCCACCGCCGGCCTTGACGGCAGCCAGTTGAAACTCCAGCGCCGAGGCGCGGATGGCGACCGGACGGTTCTCGGCAATCTGCGCAAGCACCCTTTCCTGCGGCGACGACGCCATGGTTTCCTCATAACCAACGAAGAACCAGTCCGTCTCGCATGTCGCGGCGAGATAGGCGGGATCGGCATAGAGGCTGAAGCCAACCTCGCCGAACTTGGTAACAGTTAGGTCGCCCTGTTCCGGTCGCGCCATCCGCACGGCGATATCTGCCTCCCGCCGTCCAAGCGAGGCATAACGCGTCTCGCCGATGACCACGACATTGATGCCGGGATGCCGTCGCCGAAGGCGAACGAACCGCTCGGCCAGCATCGCTGTCGCTAAGGCAGGCGGGGCGCTTACCCTGACCGTCCCGGTATGCCGGTTGTCGGCATTTAGTGCCGCACGCTCGATCGTCTGGGCATCTTCGCTCATTCGCGTGGCGATGTTGGCTATTTGCTGGCCCTTGGCCGTGAGCGAAAGGCGCCGACCGCGCCGATCAACGAGCTTCGCGCCGATCCTTTCTTCCAGGTGCGCCACTCGTCTCGCCACTGTGGCATGCTCCACGCCGAGTGCCCGAGCAGCTGCCGAGAGCGTGCCTAGACGCGAAAGCGCATGGAAATGGCGGAGATCCTCCCAATCCAGCATCGGACTATTTTTTCCCATTGGCTGGGAGATTATAGGTAATTTTCAATCAGGCTGTCATCTGGCATTCACCCATCGAACATCAGATTGGAGAATGAGGATGGATATCGCGGTCACGCTACTCGCTACGGGGGGCATCGATCAACTGCGGGTATTGGAGTGCGCGCCGCAATCTCCCGGCCCGCAGGAAATCCGTATCCGTCATGAGGCGATCGGCGTCAATTTTCTCGATATCTACCATCGCAAGGGCATCTACCCGCTGCCCTCCTATCCCGCTGTCCTCGGTGCCGAGGGAGCTGGAATCGTGGAGGCCGTTGGCTCCGAGGTCACGCTCCTTGTTTCAGGTGACCGTGTTGCTTATGCAGGCGCTCCGGTCGGCGCCTATAGCTCCACACGCCTGCTGCCGGCGAAGCGGGCGATCAAGCTGCCAGACGGGGTTGGGTCGCACACCGCGGCGGCATCGACGCTGAAGGGTATGACGGCCTACATGCTGCTCAATCGCACCTACCCTGTGAAGCCGGGCGGAATCATCCTGATCCATGCCGCGGCAGGTGGTCTTGGGGCTATTTTGGTCCGTTGGGCAAAGCATCTGGGTGCAACGGTGATCGGCACGGTCAGCTCCGAGGAAAAAGCCACTCTCGCTCGCTCTCATGGCGCCGACCATATCATTGTCGGGCGCGATGCCGATCTTGTCCAACATGTCTTGGACCTCACGGATGGTCGAGGCGTGGATGTCGGCTATGATGGCATTGGTGGTGCCATGCTCGCCAAGACAATCCAATGCATACGGCCGTTCGGTACTGCCGTCAGTTTCGGCCAGGCGGCCGGGCCGATCCCACCGGTTTCGCTCGACCAGCTACGACCCAACCGAACTCTCGCCCACCCGAGTATCATGGCTGCAACCGGCGACCAGGCTTTCTACACCGAAGCCGCCGCAGCCTTGATCGACGCCTTTCATCTGAAAATCACGGCGGCCATTGGCGAGGAATTCGCGCTCAACGACGCAGCTAGAGCCCACATTGAACTCGAAGCGGGACGAACCACCGGAAGTCTGCTGCTGATCCCATAGGCTGGCACCAACGCGCCGCTTGGCCGACCTTGCGGGGTCGAATGGACGGAGCGCAGCTATCCCGGCAGGCCGGGGCGGTCGAGGTTTTTCGGCGACAGCGTGAAGATCTCGCATCCGGTCTCGGTGACGCCGATCGTGTGCTCGTACTGCGCCGACAGCGAGCGGTCGCGCGTCACCGCCGTCCAGCCGTCCGACAGCACTTTTACGTGCGGCCGGCCGAGATTGATCATCGGTTCGACGGTGAAGATCATGCCCGGCCGCATCTCGACGCCCTCGCTGGCGCTGCCATAGTGCAGGATGTTCGGCGCATCGTGAAAGAGCTGGCCGACGCCGTGGCCGCAGAAATCGCGCACCACCGAGCAGCGCTCGCTTTCGGCATAGGTCTGGATGGCGGCGCCGATGGCGCCGGTGCGGGCGCCGGGCTTGATCGCCGCGATGCCGCGCCTCAGGCATTCATGCGTGACCTCGAGCAGGCGCTCTGCGGCGCGCTTGATCGTGCCAACCGGATACATGCGCGAGGAATCGCCATGCCAGCCATCGAGAATGTAGGTGACGTCGATGTTGACGATGTCGCCGTCCTTCAGCGGCTTGTTGTCGGGAATGCCATGGCAGACAACGTGGTTGATCGAGGTGCAGGACGACTTCGTGTAGCCGCGATAGTTGAGCGTCGCCGGCAATGCGCCGTGATCCATGCCGAACTCGAAGACGAAACGGTCGATGGTTTCGGTGGTGACGCCCGGCGCGACGATCGACACCAGTTCGTCGAGGCAGCGCGCAGTGAGATCACAGGCCTTGCGCATGCCGGCAAAGCCTTCTTCGCCATAGAGGCGGATCTGGCCGGTGTTTCTGAGTGGTGCCGTGGCAGCGTCGAGATAGGTGACCATTGTGTCCGTCTTGCCGGAAGAAAGGGCTTCTGATGAGCCCGCGCGAAAATCTTCCCAGATTTGGCACCGGACGGCGCCAGGTTCAAGGACGAACTGCCAAGGATGGACGAACGCTGACGATATTCATGTCTTGCGGCTTCATCTTGTGCCTATCCGGCCCGTGCCGGGGTGTTCGTCCGCACTGACGACATATTTCTGAACAAGAAGAAAGGCCTGAGCGAAAAGCCGGTCAAAGCAACTTTTTTGCGACGAGCGGCGCTGCTGCGGGAACGCGTTCTGGAGAGACAGGAATGGACAGATTGCAATTCGAGGTGCCGGTGCGCATCACGACCGCGCCTGGCCTGCCGGTCGAGGAAATCTACAGCGTCGAACAGGCGCTGGATTTCCTGCAAAGCTGGCCGGTTCGCCGGCAAGGCCCGGTCTATCAGGCCGCATTCAATGCCTGCTTCGGCGCCACGGTCGACCTGGTCGAGACCGAGGAGGCTTGCCGGGCGTTCATGGTGTTCTGCCGGGTGAGCCGCCTGCTGGCCAGGGATATGATGGTTCCGGGCAAGCGTTCTGGCGAGGCGAGGCGGCTGAGGGCTTAGCGGCCGAGCTGGCATCCCAGACTTCCATGCGTTCGACGAGCGGCAAATCTGCCCCAGAACGGCATGCCCTTCGGTGATGCTGTGCCAGCCAGTCACGAATCGGCTATGGCTCCGGCATGCAGGAAACGTCTCTTTACATCCCGGTGAAGCGGTTTCTTGAGGGCCTGGAATTCACCGTCAAAGGCGAAGTTGGTGGTTGCGACGTCGTGGGGTTGCGCGACGGCGAGCCGCCCGTGGTCGTCATCTGCGAATTGAAATTGCAGTTCAACCTCGAGCTCATACTTCAAGGTGTCGATCGTGCCGCGTCATGCGATGAGGTCTGGCTCGCGGCGCGGATGTCGGCCCGCGGCAAAGGCCGTGAGCATGATCGCCGGTTCCGCGCACTCTGCAGGCGGCTTGGTTTCGGGCTTCTGGGGGTTGGTTCCGCCGGCAACGTCGAATTGCTGCTCAGCCCGGCCGCCTTGCCGCCCCGGCGAGACCCGAGGCGAAGATCGCGCCTGGTGGACGAGCATCGTCGCCGTCGCGGCGACCCTGTCGTCGGCGGCGGCTCGCGTATGCCGATAATGACCGCTTACCGCCAGGATGCGCTGGCCTGCGCCGCTGCCATGGTCGACGGCCCGAAGCGCCCGCGCGACTTGAAAACCATTTCACCACGCGCTGCCAAGATCCTGCTTCACAACGTCTATGGCTGGTTCGCCAGGGCCGAGCGCGGCGTCTATGCGCTTACAGAGGCTGGCCAAGCAGCCTTGCAGCGCTGGCCCCAACCGGCTCCATGACTAGGCGGCACGAGTCGTTTGAGCGGCTTGCAGCGGCAGGGGACCTCTCCCGACTTGATTGCCGTTGCGTTTGGCCGCTCTGACGGGCCAATCGCGTGGTGATCCTAAGGCAAGCCCCTCGTCAAGCAACAGAAGAGATGGAGCGGCTCGTGGTTGCCGGCCGCGCAACCTTGAGCAGATTTGTCAGCCCCAGCGGCACCGACGGCTGGATGACGGGCGTCTCGCGCTCAGGTTTCTTTAGAATGTAGAGCGGCTTGGCTGTCCTCAACTGCTGCAATTGTCGCCGGGCCTTGGCGCGCAGGGCAGTTTCCGCGGGCGCGGGCGATCCATTCTCAAGCACCAGCGTGAAAGCCTGGGCCGCCTCATCCGTCCGCTGAAGGGCGAGAAGGCTGCGGCCCCGCGCATAACGCGCTAGGGTGAGGCCTGGATCGAGGTCCGTGGCTCGTCCAAACGACTCGATGGCCGCGGAGTGGTCGTTTAGCGACTGCTGCGCAATGCCCAGGCAAAGCCAGGCGTTTACAGATTGCGGCGACATAGCTGCAAGCGTGCCGAAGCATTCCGCAGCCTGACGGTGATCGCCCTTCGTACCCAGAACGTGACCGAGTCCGTACAGAGCCTGATCATGCGTCGGCTCGGTGTTCAGGATCTGGCGATAGACGTTCTCAGCCTGGATGAACCAACCTTTCTTGTGGAAGCGGGCCGCCTCCTGCAACGCGCCGCCCAACGATCGCCTGTCCAGCCGGTCGCCAAGGTTCCGGCCGGTTTTGGTTCGCACCAGCGTGCAGTTGAGGACGGTGTCGTGGGTACCGAAGGAATATTTGTAAGGTTCGTTGCCGCGCAGGAAATCGTATGTCCGGAAACCCTTCTCGATCGCGCGGCGGATGCAATAACCGTGCAGGACCAGTCCCGACGGCAGCATGTCGGCCGTCTCGTCGCGCCCGACCATGTGGAACAGCATGCTCTTCTTGACCGGATCGAGGAAGATCGCGAGAGCGCTCAAGGGCCGGTCGCCGTGCCAAAGCACAGGCAGAAACAGCGTGCCGCTTTCGAAAGCTTGCCTGAACAGCAGTCGGTTGCTCTTGACCAGGCCGGGAACGAGATTCCCCTTCCGCGGCGTCCACTTAATGCGCCAGAACTCGAGCAAGATTTCGATATCGCGCTCGATGGTAGAGGCGTCGGCATGCGTTATGCGAAACTCGCCAGAGTTCTCCAGCTTCCGGAGAAATCTCCGCATCTTTTGGCGGGTGTTAGTGCTGAGATTCTGCAGAAGATAATCTTCCCATGAGGACGGGAGGTCGATCGCCGGGCATATGCAGTTGTCAACATTGTCAACCTGATTGACGCGCCTCATCCGACGCATTGTCAGCCGATTGTCGGAAAGGTGCTCCGTCAGCCAGCTTATCCTGCGTTCCGACATCCGCAGGTTTTCCAAATGCAGGCTGGCCCAATGCATCGTCTTCAGATGCTTCGCGAAAACCGCGATTGCCCGGTAGGCGTATTCCGGCGCGCAGAGGATGCCGGTATAGTCGGCTGCGTGGTTTCCCCCCATATACACTTCATGGTAGAGTTCGCCGGTATTCCTCCTCATCCTGGTGCGCAGCCGGAGCGGCAGGAGCGCGACATAGGGAGAGCCCGGCGGCCCCTTGCGCGCCGCCAAAATGAACCAGTCACCGTCGAAGCGTCGAAGATAGTGGGAAAGAAAGTCCCAAGAGACGAAGAAATGCGCGTCGGGATCCCTGGCGTAGAGGTCGTCCCAGTTGTCGCGAAGCCCCCTCAGTTCTTCCGGGCGTGTTATGACGTCGATCTGCATATTTACCCCCCGCTTATACGATCAGCGCTCCATAAATGCCCTGGCCATGCTGTCCTTGATCGGCTTGGACAGGTAGTTGAAAAAGGTCCGCTCCGCAGTCTGGATGAGAATTTCGGCGGGCATGCCAGGCGTCGGAGCAAATCCAGGCGCGCGAGCCAGTTCGCTGACTGGCAGGTTGACGCGCGCCAGATAAACCTCCTTTGCGGTAGGACCGGAGGCGTCGGGGAGCGAGTCGGCAGAGACGTAGTAAACTTCGCCGTTCAGAACCGGCGTCGTGCGCGCGTTGAGCGCGACCAGCCGTACCGTCGCCTTTTGTCCGACCTTCACATTGTCGATCTCGGTCCGCGGCACCTGCGCTTCTATGATAAGCGGCACATTCGCCGGCAAGATCTCCATGATGCTCTTGCCGCTCTCGATCACGCCGCCGGACGTGTGGTAGAATATCCGCACGACAGTGCCTGAAACCGGCGCATGGATCGTCGCTCGGCGCAGCACGTTCTGCGCCTCGCGGGACTGTTCGCGGATGCTGTCCAGTTCGGCTTCAACGCCCTCGAGCTCGTCGAGCGCCGCCTGGCGGTAGGCGTTTTCTGTCTGCCGCATCTCCTGTTCGTGCTTGACGACCTGGGCGCCGGTCTCGGATATCTCGGCTGAGAGCCGCCCCATCTGCCCTTCGGCATCTGCTATCGCGCGCTGAATCGCCTTGATCTCGGTCGCGCGGATCAACCCTTGGTCGAGGAGGATCTTCTTGCCGTTGTATTCCTCCCGTAGAAGACCGAGCTGTATCGCAACCGCTTTCAGCAACTGCTCATAACCGCCCGCCCGGAACTTCAGAGCTCCGATGTTCTGGTCGAGCAATCGGATCTCACTGCTTAATTTGGTGCGCGAGCCCTCGAAGTTGAGACGCTGGCTTTGTACGATCGAAGCAATTTCCGGGTCGTCGCGATTTTCAGTTATTATGGCCGGGAACTGAATCGTCTCCGCCCCATGCACTTCGGCGGTCAAGCGCGCCACGATCGCTTCGAGTCGCGCCTGTCGGAAGAACAACTGCCGTTCCTTTGCCCGCGCGGCCGTTTCGTCGAGCAGCACCAAAGGCTGATTGGTTTCGACATGGTCGCCTTCGCTAACCAGAAGCTCCTTGATGATACCCCCTTCCAGGTGCTGGATGATCTTGTTCTGCCCAGTGGCCACGAAGCTTCCTTGCGCGATAATCGCGGCTGCGAGGGGTGCTGTGAATGCCCAGGTGCCAAATCCTCCGAAGCTGACGGCCATCAGCAGCAATCCAGCGGTCGTCTGCTTCCAAATGGAACGCGGAACGGCGCCATACCATTGAGCGTCTTCGATCTTAGCTATGTCCTTCACGGCCGATCTCTCTCATTTGACCTGAATATTGGCAAAATGGCCGCCGTCGAGGCTCATTCCGCGCGCCGCCAAAGCCTGAAGGACGTCCTGACGCATCCCGAAAAGAGCCACGGTGCCGTTGACGAGCACCAGGATCTTATCCACGGTCTGCAGCAAAGCAGGCCGCTGCGTGATCGTGACCATCGTGATCCTTTGCTCTTTGGCTTGCTGTAGAGCGCGCGACAAAGCCAACTCGCCAGCGGTGTCGAGGTTTGAGTTCGGCTCATCGAGGACCACCAACCTCGGGCCGCCGAAAAAGGCACGCGCCAAAGCGATCCGCTGTTTCTGCCCGCCAGAAAGCGGCGCGCCATCGGCGGCGACAAAGGTCTCGTAGCCATGCGGAAGGGAGGCGATCAGTTCGTGGACATCGGCCAGCTTGGCGGCTTCGTAAATTGCGCCATCGTCGACGTCTTCGCGCATTCTGGCGATGTTCGCCTTGATCGACCCCGGGAAAAGCTGCACGTCCTGAGGAAGGTAGCCGATGCTTTCACCAAATTGCCGCTGATCCCAGTTTCGCAGGTCCATCAGATCGAGCCGCACGCTTCCCGAAGTTGGAAGGATCGAGCCCACGAGCATCTTGCCTAGGGTCGTTTTGCCGGCGCCCGAATTGCCGATGATCGCAAGCGAGTCTCCGGCCTCCAGCCCAAAGCCGATGCCATTGAGCACGACACGTTTGGTTCCTTGCGGCACGAACAGCAGCCGCTCGACATCGAGGCGACCTTCCGGACGGGGCAGCTTCAGGCGTTCGAAGTTCAGCGGGGATTCCTTCAGCAGCGCACTGATGCGGCCAAAGGCGGCGCGTGACTGCACAACCTGGTTCCACCCTTCAATCGCACCCTCGATTGGGCCAAGCGCGCGGCCGGCAATAATAGACGCGGCGATGACCATGCCGCCCGTGACCGTGCCTTCGATGGCCAGATAGGCGCCCCAGCCGAGCATCATGACCTGGGTCAGCAGCCGGACGCCCTTGGAAAGAGAAGCAAAGGCTATGTTTCGGTCCTGAGCGATGACCTGCCATTTGAGCGAGTTGCCCGTATCCTTGCCCCAGATCCACACGGCTTCCGGGATCATCGCGAGCGCGTTGATGATCTGCGAGTTTCGCGACATCGAATCGACGTGGAGGTTGGCTTTGGTTTGGCTGGTGTTGGCCTCGCCGAACGGCTTTGCGGTTGCGCGCTGGTTGGCGAGCGTGATGGCCAGCAGCAGCAACGCAGTTGCCACGACGATGAAGCCGAGGTCGGGGTGGATCAGGAATATCGCCAGCATGAATAACGGGGCCATCGGCGCATCGAGAAGAGACAGCAACGTGCCGGACACCAGAAACGTACGCAGTTGCTGAAGATCCCCCAGCGTCTGATATTCGCGCCCATTGCTGTGCAGTGAAGCCCTGGCGGCTGCGCTGAGGATTGGTCCGCCTAGTTGGGCGGCGACCTCGACCGCTGTGCGCATCAGGATGAAGCGCCGGATGGCGTCAAATACCGACTGCAGGATGACCGCGCCGACGATCACGACCGTCAGCATCACCAGGGTGTCGACCGAGCGGCTCGTCAGGACGCGATCCGAAATCTGGAAGAGGTAAACTGGTATCGCAAGCACCAGCACGTTGGTCGCGATCGTGAAGATCATCACCGCGATGAGGTTCTTCTTGACCGCGCGAAGGCCGGCTGTGAGGCTTGCCGAGAGATCGACTGGGCCGAGACGCTTGTGGAACACGCCGCCACCGCCGCCATTCCCGCCGCCACCACCGCCCCCCTTACGGGTTCCGGTCGGACCGCCGCTGCCAGGCAGTTCCCGGGCAAGCAAGGGACCGCGGTCGCCCTCGATTGTCACGCCGGGCAGAACCGGCTTGTTCTTCATCTCCTGCGCGGGCGGCTCAACTACTCGCGCGCTCGGCTGGTCCTGCTTCCCGGGCGCGTCCTTCGGCGCGTTCGGCGTCTTCCGTTCCAATATTTCTGACTCGGGCTTGCGCGCGGGTTCTTCCGTTGGTGATACGGCGCGCTGCGCCGGCTCGGAGATCCGAGGGGTCAGTGGCCGGATTGGGTCGGGCTTACTAACGCTGTCTGCGGCTGGAGCAGTGGGCGTGCCCCGCGGCGGAGCCAAAGGCGCTTTTCCTTGGGGAGAGGGTGGTTGCACCTCGCGTGGCTGAGCGTGGTTATCACCAGGTAAAGGCGCGGTGAAAGGACGCGCCTCTTCGGTGATCTTGGCGGGCGTCCCGTTGCGAAGCGCCATTGGTGATACGGCGCGCTGCGCCGGCTCGGACATCCGAGGGGTCAGTAGCCGGATTGGGTCGGGCTTTCTAACGCTGTCTGCGGCTGGAGCAGTGGGCGTGCCCCGCGGCGGAGCCAAAGGCGCTTTTCCTTGGGGAGAGGGTGGTTGCACCTCGCGTGGCTGAGCGTGGTTATCACCAGGTAAAGGCGCGGTGAAAGGACGCGCCTCTTCGGTGATCTTGGCGGGCGTCCCGTTGCGAAGCGCCATTGGTGATACGGCGCGCTGCGCCGGCTCGGACATCCGAGGGGTCAGTAGCCGGATTGGGTCGGGCTTTCTAACGCTGTCTGCGGCTGGAGCAGTGGGCGTGCCCCGCGGCGGAGCCAAAGGCGCTTTTCCTTGGGGAGAGGGTGGTTGCACCTCGCGTGGCTGAGCGTGGTTATCACCAGGTAAAGGCGCGGTGAAAGGACGCGCCTCTTCGGTGATCTTGGCGGGCGTCCCGTTGCGAAGCGCCATTGGTGATACGGCGCGCTGCGCCGGCTCGGACATCCGAGGGGTCAGTAGCCGGATTGGGTCGGGCTTTCTAACGCTGTCTGCGGCTGGAGCAGTGGGCGTGCCCCGCGGCGGAGCCAAAGGCGCTTTTCCTTGGGGAGAGGGTGGTTGCACCTCGCGTGGCTGAGCGCGGTTATCACCAGGTAAAGGCGCGGTGAAAAGACGCACTTCTTCGGTGACCTTGGCGGGCGTCCCGTTGCGAAGCGACGTTGGTGTTTCGGTTGGCCGCGCGTCCGCTATGCGCCGCAATTCGGCAACGACATCGTCCAGTTCTTTCACCGAACGATCGACCGCCTTGGTATGACGGAGCAAAGACTGCGAGATCGGCTGGGCGGCCTCGATAAACGCCTCGCTTCGCCCGACTGCTTCGCCGCCGTCATCCGGCCGATCCCATTCTGGTTCTTGGGCGAAAGCGCGCCCGGTTTGATCGTGATCTTCGGTCATGGCTGCCACCCGGGTTCGAATCACGCGAGGACGCTTTGCATCGGATCGGAATAGGTCGACTCAGGCACGAGCGAGGGATACGCCACGTTTTGAGAGCCTTCCGGCGCCAGCATGTCGTCGTCGAGGAAAGCGACCGCTTCATTCACCAGCACGTCGGGATCCTGGCCGCCAAGATCGGGGCCGGTGGAAATCAACTCCGCCTGGATGAGGATCTCGTCCGAATAGATGCCGCCGCCTACATAGGTCTTGCCGGTGGAATCCACGTCAGCAATGTAGGCATAATTGACCAGCGAGTTGGTTCCCGTCGAAATTGTCCAGTCCGCCTCCGGATGCGCCAGCGCATTCATGGCCAGGGCCACCTGATCGCTGTCACCAAGAATGGTGGTCTGTTTGACGTATTGCAGATTGAGGATGTCACCGGAGATGTAGAGCACCCGAAGCGCCCCGATGCCCGCGAATGGGCCATCGTCCAGTATGTCGTAAAGGTCACCGTTGCCGTTCTGCAGGCTTTCACCCGCCTTGCGATAAGCTTCAGTCATCGCCTCGAAGCGATCGCCGGCGCCGTAATTGACGATGTCGGCCTGGTTCCAAAGCAGATTGTCGCTCGTGGAGGCCGCGCCTTCGCCGGTTGTCTGGAAACCATCGACCGCGCCGATCAGGTCGTTGTCCAGGAGCACGTTCAACTGGTGGATGATGTTGGCGTCATAAATGTTTCCGCCGACGACGATCAGGTCGTAATGGAAGCCCAGTTCGTCCAGCGAAATGTCGTTAGCCGCCGTGTTGGCGCCGGCTGTCACCAGCGTCTCGACTCCCGATGACGACAGGATCGAAACGTCATGGTCCGTCATGAATGTGTATTGCTGGATCCAGTTCATGATGAGCAGGTCGCCTTCGACCTCCGTGACAACCCAGTGCTCGGGAAAGTCACCCTGCTTGGCCTGCGACGCCGCAACTTCCGCCGACGGATCGACGCGCTTGAACATCGCTATATTGAAGCCTTGGGTCGGATCGGTTGCATTCAGGCCCCAACCGTTGATGGAGGAACTGACGAGGTCGCTGTCGCACGAGACATTGATCTGAATGATCGCGTTGAGCTCGACATGGTCGCCCATCACCGCGCAAACCGGCGACTGCAGCCAGTTGTTGGCCATCGACACGCTGTTGACGAGGAGATTGCCGCCGGCCTCCAGCTCGACCGAAACATCGATGTCGATGCTTCCGGACCCAGGCGTGTAGGAGGGTTGCTCGGGCTCTTCTTCCTCGTCCTCTTCTTCCTCCTCCTCGGCTCGACGGTGCTTCTCCGGGAGGTGATCGTCGAGCTTGGGCGCCTCGTCGACGGATTGCCCATTGACGTAAGTGCCTTCGATGACGTCAGCCTTGACGACGAAAACATCGGCTTCGCCATCCGATTCCTCCGGATGGCCGCTGAGCCGTTCGCCGGCTGTCTTGATGATAGTCACTATCTCCTCGGACGATCCCGGCATTTCCAGATCGTCGATGGGAGACAGATCCGCCGCCGCGCCCAGCAAGGCCGCCATTTCGGCACCATGGTTCGCTGCTTCGGGAGAGAATTTCAGGCCATGTCCGCCAGCGCCTACATAGTCGTTATCGGAGAGCCGAAGCTCCTGATTGATAAGGACCGCCACCGAGCCAGGGGGCTCGATATGGGGCAGGATCAGGCGTGAGGGCGCACTCCCCATCAATGGAGCTTCCGGGTGGAGCAGCAAACCTGGATAGGCGACGTCCGGCTGCGGGATCGCGGGGATGTCTGGAGGAGGGAATTGGAATTCCAACCAGGGCGTCGTCAGGACAAATTTGGGTGGAACTGGCGAATACTGGATGGAGGGAACGAAATCCTCCAGATTGTATCCTGCTTCGACGTCGATCGTATCACTGGAAAGCTCCGGCCTTTCTTCCTCAACCGCTTGGAGCGCCTTGAATTCGTCATAGGCTTTCCTGAGACGGGTTTGCTCCAGCGTGATTTCAAACAGTCCCACAAAGTGGCTGATCGCCTCGGTGATCTTGTCCATATACACGGAAGTTTCCTCCGGCTTTCGAGATCATCCGCGCCCTTGCCGGGTCGCGCTTCTCTTCTGGTTCGTAGGGACTGCGCGGGGCTTTCCCCGCGCAGTCCCTTTTTTGCAGGTCTCGCCGCGGCGAGACCGGCCATGCCGGTTATGTCGCGTCGTCTTCGCCAACCAGCGAGCTGGTGAGATTGCCGCCTACTACAGTCATGTCGACCGAGTGGCCTTGCAGATTGGCGCCCATCACGATCTGCTGGTTGAAGCCGTTCATGTCGATGGTGCCATTGGCGTTGGCCTGGCTTATGGCTTCGATGTGCTGGTCGTGGCCGATATTGGACCCCCAGCTGCCGCCGCCGCCGCCATTGCCAGCCGCGCCGCCGGTCGCAACAGCTGCGCCGCCGTAGCCGCCAGCGCCGCCCGTGGCATCGCCGGTCCAGGCATTGCCGCCGTCCGCTCCGTCAGCCCAAGCGCCGCTGAGAGCAACCGCGCCCGTTCCACCGGTCGCCGTCGACGCGCCGCCGGTCGCATCGCCGCCGGTCGCATCGCCGGCCGTGGCCCCACCGCTGGTGGCTGCGCCACCGGTGCTGAGGTTGTCCGCCAAGCCACTGCCTGCTCCGCCGCTGCCGGCTCCGCCGGTTGCGTCGCCGCTCGTGCCAGCCCCACCCGCGCCGCTGTTGGCGCCGCCGCCGGCGCCGCCGACGCCAGAGCCAGAGCCAGTGCCAGAGCCTGAGCCGGTGCCAGCGCCGCTGGTCGAGGTTGCGCCGCCGCCAATCGAGCTTGCAGCGCCGCCATCGACATCGGCCGAGTTGCCGGCATTCGCGCCGCCGCCACCGCCACCGCCACCGCCGCCGCCGCCACCACCGGTGTTACCGGCATCGGCGTCGCCATTCGAGGCGATCGGGATACCTACGGCGATGTTGTCACTGCTGGTGTTCCCACCCCAAGCGGGATCGTTGTCGCTGCCAGCCTCAGCATCGTCCATCAGCGCCAGGGCGACAGGTAGCGCGGTCGAGTCGCCGCCGCGTCCACCGCTGCCGCCGTCGCCGCCGCGTCCGCCATCGGCATCGGCGATGCCAAGCGCGCCAGCGTCGCCGCCCTTGGCGTCGGAATTGCCGCCATCGGCCTTGGAGTCGCCGCCAACGCCGACGCCCAGGCCGAAGCCCAGGCCGAGCCCGACGCCGTCGCCGCCGTCGCCGCCAAAGGCGTCGCCGCTGTTGCCGCCATTGGCTTCGCCACTGTCGCCGTAGCCGCCCTTGCCGTCACCGCCGAGGCCTGCACCGACAGCCACGCCGGACGCGTCGCCGCCCTTGGCGTCGCCACTAAGCGCGATCGGTACGCCGTCGCCGCCATTAGCGTCGCCGCCGTCGGACTTGGCGTCCGCGGAGCCGAGGACAATCGGCACGCTCACGGCCACACCGCCGCCGTCGGCGTCGCCAGCCTTGGCGTTGCCGCTATCGGCATCGCCGCCCTTTGCGCCGAAGCCGCCCAAAGCGAGCGAATCGCCGGCATGGCCGCCGTCGCCGCCGGCATCAATGCCGTCATCGGACTTGGCGTAACCACCCTTGGCGTCGCCCTTGTTGCCGAAGTAGCCATCATTCTTGACCGTCGCGCTGCCGAGATAGTCGTTATCCTTCATGTCGCCGGTCTGGTTAATGATGGTGGCGCTGTGGCCATTGCCGGCCCCAGCAAACGCGCCGTTCAGGACGTCCGAGAAGCTGATGTCATCGCCCGGATCGAAGCTGATGTCGCCGTCGCGGCTGAAAATCATGACGCCGCCGAGCCCGACATTCACGTCGTCGAGGTCAGCGTAATCGTCGTCCAAATATCCGTCGGACGTCGCGCTGGCGCTAACACTGGCGTTAACATTGGTGTTAACGTTGTTAGTGTTAGTGTTGGTGTTCGAGTTGCTGTTGTTGCTGTTATTGTTGTTGCTGCTCGTATTGCTATTGTTGTTGCCGTTATTGTTGGTGTTGTTGCTGGTTGAATTGGCCGTAGCGTCGCCAATGCCGATGCCAGCTCCGACACCGACACCGACGCCGACACCGGTGGCGTCAGCGTCGCTCTTGGCGTCAGCGTCGGATTGGGCATCGGCTTTGGCGTCGGCGCTGGCGTCGCTCTTGGCGTCGGCGCTGGCGTCGCTCTTGGAATCGCCATCTCCGATGTTGATCTCGGTGTCGTCATCGGAGACATCGCCGATGAACTGCCAACCGGTGTTGGAGTTATTGCTATTGCGAGTAGTCATTGTCGTTCCCTCGGTTACGGGCCGCGACAACCGAACCACATTCATTCTGACGTGGTCTTGGGCTGCTCGCGGCCGTTAAGTTTTCATGTGGCTGGTTTGGATCGCCTGCGCCTAGGGGACTAAGGCCGGAGATCCGGTCATCGTCTGTTTGTACGGCGTCACCTCCCTTTGACGGGGAGCGGGGCAGCCAAATTGCGCACGAGCTACCGCCTGCGCCGCCCAACGGTGCGGTCGCTCGCTGCTCTCGTGCATCTCTGGATGTTCCCCAAACTCCCAATACGGAACGTTGGAAGTCTGTGACCGTCAGCCGGAAATTGTAAGCTGATAGTTGGAGCTAGCCCGTTTGGGACGATCTGCTCGCCCTGAAGGGTTAAGTCCTGGACGGAAACCTAAGTCGGTAGCAATCGTGAGTGGCGATAGTTGCGCGCCGCGCGCTGCCAGCACAGGGTTACGCCGAGCGTGCCCGAGCTACTGCCTAGCTCGTCAGGACTATATTTTTTCGCATATTTTTGAGTTAGGAACTAGTTAACGTGGTGTCGTCCGGGTTGAGGGTTCCCGGCCTTTAGCGAGTGCTAGTAGACAGGTGCGTCATGAATGGGGTGGATGGGGTGGAGGCGAGCGGACGAGGTCGAGCTGATATAGCCGATAGAGAATCCTGGGCCCGACGAACCTTGCTCTTCATTGCCCCTGACGACACGATCTCTGAGAGCCTGGTGCATGCCGTCGAAAGGGAATTTCCATGGATCGGGGCTGAGCGCGTCCGGGACCTGTCCGCCACCTGGACTGCGTTCGAACCTTCAGTCTCCCTCATTCTGATCGATACGGTGTTTCTAAGCGAGATCGATTCCTGTTCCGCCCAGTTGGCTCGCTTCCACCCGGCAGCTATGACCGCTGTGATGCAAGACGACAGCAGGAGGCCGCTTTTTCCCGATGAGGTCTTTGCGTCGCAAGTGGTGCGCGGCGTGCTTCCCATGAACCTAAAGCTGGATGTGTGGCTTTCCGTGATCAGGCTCATGCTGCGCGGAGGCGAATATTTCCCCTTAGCCATGTTTCAGTCCTACCTGAACAACGGCATGCCCCATTCCAACACGAAGCAATCGAAGCCCGCTATCAAACGGCAAGCCGCACTTGAGGAGTCGGGCCAACTGACGTGTCGGGAGCGGCAGATCCTGGAGATGGCGTCGCAGGGACTGCAGAATAAGACCATAGCCGCGACGCTTCGCCTTTCCGAACACACCGTCAAAATTCACATGCACAACATCATCAACAAGCTGGGCGCCCACAACCGGACTGAAGCCGCAGCCCTTTTTCATGCCCGACGGGTTGCGTCCGCTGGAAGGGTTGGCAGTCCCAGTGCGGATCGCCCGGTGATCTCAACTCTCACGTGAGCAGGTCGATGCCACGCTTCCAGGAGGTTTTACTGCTTGTTGGTCAATTGAACTACACATGGACCAACACGGAAAGCTTGCTGATTTACTTGATTGCCGGTCTGGCGAAAGTAGACAAGGAGACAGCGATCGTCATTTTCCTGACGCTGAACACCACGCGTGCTCGGATCGAGTTGGTCGAGCGGTTGGCGAAGATGGCGGGAACACCGGTTGAATGCCGACGCCAGGTTCTGGAGATTGCCAGTCAGCTTACCCGGCAGGGAAAGCTGCGCAACAAATACAGCCACTGCATCTATTCGTTCGACGAAACGGGAACGCACGCGAGCACGCAACTAATGCGCATCTTCGATAGCAAGGATGCAATCAAATATGGGAAGGTTGAGGAACTCGACGATTCCGAGATGAAGCGGATAAGCGCCTCCATCCAAGCGATCAGCGCAATCAACAAGGATATTTGGAGAGTCGTCGAAAGCAATTCCTTTCCGCATTGAACTGCTTGTCCTGTGACGCACAGATCAGCGATCTCCATTACGGGACCATCCGCGGTGGCCCTGAGAGACTGTTTGGAAACTCTACTCCGGCGGCCATCTGATGGCGTTTTCTGCGCTTACCTACAGCGCCGCGCGTCCTTTGGACGCGCAAAGGACGCTGTAGCACTTTTGATTTTGCGAATGATCCTTTCCGAAAATCTTTCCGATTTTCGGGGTCCTGCGGTGCTCACGGACCCAAATGTCCGCTGCGCTCCGGTTCTCGAAACCACCACCATATGACTCGCCGGAGCGACTTTCGAAACAGTCTCTGATCGAACATCCCGCCATTCTCGCGACGCTGCATCTGGTCGACGCCTCGGGTTTCATCGTCGAGTCGGTGCAATGCGCGTTGCTTCCCCGGATTGTCGCCGAAGCCGGCGTGTCGCGCAGCTTCAGCGAGTCCTTCCAACGCTGCCGGCGTCGGCCGGAGCATGACTGTGCCGATCTGCCAGGGGGCAGGGGCCCCTGCCGAACTGCGCCAGTCCAAGGAAGAGCTCGGCCCAGGCACGCATCGAGGTGACGTGAGCCGCGATCGGGTCCGGGCCGCCGTGACGTCTGCTTGGACGCGGTATCGCGCAGCGCAGGAGACGGTCGCGGCCCACCGTCGGCTGAGGACGCGAGATCGAAGATAGATCTGGTTTTGCGCCGCGTCGAAATCGGCGGGGCTATCAGGGCACGGGTGTCAGGATCTTATCCGCGTCCACTTGCCATTTTCGGACTGGGACTGCCGAGCAAAATAACGGTAAGACGTCCGTGACCAATCCCTGATCGCGCCCGTCCTGTTATCCAGCACCAGGTCGCCCTTGTTCGTCCGCACCGTTAGGACGGTATGACCTTCGCCGCCAAGCGTCGCAACGGTCAGCAACAGGGCGGATGCCGGCCACCCGAGTTTCAACAACTCGGCTTTCTTGAGGATGGCGAAATCCTCGCAATCGCCTTCGTCGGTCGGCAAGCCCCAAACGTCGGCTCGGCCTGCGGAGTATCGGTCGTCTCTCTCCCTGATGCGGCGATTAACCGACTTGTTTACGCTCGCAAGTTCCGCTTCCAGCCTCGGCGTGAGTTCGACCGCTTTGACCTTGCCGCGGGTGCTGCAGAGCGCCGGATCACTGGCGCAGAATTTGTAGAAGGCGGCCGGTGCAAAGGCGTAGCCTTGCGTGGCCATCTTCGTTGCCGTTCCGGTGGTTTGATTGCTGCAGCCGGCCAGCGAAATGGCCGCCGCGAGAAGCGCCGCTGAACGAATCACCTAGTGTCCCCTTTGGTGGGCCGCCATAATCTTGAAGGGGTCTAGTAAATCAACCCTGAGAATCGCGATTGCACAGGAACAAATTGTTTGGCATAGTTAATAAAGTGTTACCGATGGTCGGTAACATTGACCCCGCGCAACCAAAGGGGACGGGAGCGCCTTTTTTCCCTCAAAAGGAGGAAGAAAATGCACCTGTACCCTGACGTCTCGAGCAAGATTCGAAATATACTGCTCCTTTCATCTGCCGCCTTCACGGTGGCAATGATCACACCGGCAACCGCACAGCAGAGTCAACGTCCGCGGCTTGCGGCTGCACAGTGCCAACCTCTCACTGAAGCCAATTTCGCGGTTTGCTGTATTGCATCCAACCGCACCAGCATTCTTTCCGCCGAACAGATCGACATGTGCCCGCCGGTTACCACGGCCCTTATTGCCGCCGCCCTGAACGATGGCGGTGACGGCGACGGCGACGGTGATGGCGACGGCGACGGCGACGGTGATGGCGACGGCGACGGTGACGGTGATGGCGACGGCGACGGCGGCAGCGACGGCGGCGACGGCGGCAGCGGCGGCAGTGGCGGCAGTGGCGGCGACGGCGGCGGCGGTGGCAGTGGCGGCAGCGGCGGCAGTGGCGG
>NZ_NPKJ01000037.1 GCF_002284575.1 Mesorhizobium temperatum | reverse complement strand
CGCTCGCTACAGCGCTATCGAGGGCGCGCTCGCGAGCGGCTTCGCTACCGCCGAGCTACACCACCTGTAGGGACGCGACCCTCCTCAATTTCGCGCCATTCGGTAGCAACCGCCACCAATGCCGGATTTCGGACCTTGGTGAGCGAAACACTTGTGGCTGTATCTTCAGGCGGACTTCCTATGCGGCCAGCTTTTTGGCCTTGACCTTGAGGTTGACGATCAATCCATCCTCCGACCAGTCATATGCGATCGAGCCGCCAAGCTGGCCTGATACGCTTCGCGCGACCAGTTTGCTCCCGTAGCCTTCTAACCTGCTAGCTTCGACCTCCGGTCCGCCTCGTTCAGTCCAGACAATATTCACGTCCTCGTCGCGCTCGTGGAATGGCAGTCGCCGCCCCCTCGCCAACTCCCATGCGGGGAACCGCTACGCGAATGCGGCCGCTGAATGCTCCCATGTCTTCATATGGCGAGAGCAGAACGGACAGCAGGTCGCCCAGCAGCGCTGCCCGCCCCTGGTGACCCGGAAGCGGGCGCACAAGGTCGTGCGCCCGTCCAAGCGACGTTAGTCGCGTTGTGAGCTCTTTCGCCATTTCGGTGGCCGTGGTCGTGGACCGGGAGGTAATCTGGGTCAGTCAAATCGTCACTGTGAGGGGCGCTTGTCTTAAAGTCGGAACGTTTCGCGAACGCCCGAGTTTACTGCTCGGACTGCCCGCATCCGCGGGTGGCAAAAAAGGTGAAGAATGAGAACGATCAGCGGACTTTATGATACCTATGAACAGGCCACCCAGGCAGTCGAAGCTCTGGAGTATGCCGGGGTTTCAAGCAGCGACATCAGTCTTGTTGCACCGTCCGGAAGTGGGTCGGCAGAGATGCAGGATGCGGACGGCACAGTAGCCGGCGCGAGTGTTGGCGCTGCCGTCGGAGGTGTTGGGGGCCTGCTGGCCGGACTTGGCGCGTTTGCCATTCCGGGCATCGGTCCGGTTGTCGGCGTGGGGTGGCTGGCGACTACCCTGATTGGTGCCGCGGCCGGCGGAGCGGTGGGCGGCTTGCTCGGTTCCTTAACCGACGCAGGAATTGATGAGCACGACGCGCATGTTTACGCCGAGGGTGTCAGACGGGGGAAGACCTTAGTGATTGCCCGCGTTGATGAAGCTCAGGCGGATGCCGCGCAGGCCATATTGGGACAGGCGTCGGATGCAGCCGCACTGAGGCGCGAGTTTGAAGCTGACGGGTGGGCTGGCTTTGATGAATCGGCCGATCCATGGGATGAAGATGCTCGCAGCGAATATCGACGTAGTCAGGACGAAGATCCGATCATCACCCCGTTCCCCCGATAAGGCTCAAACGGAGCGTGAAGCCTGCCTCGTTATTGAGGCAGGCGTCCCCCGCTCCTCCCACATTGTGCCCGCCATCACTGCTGGGTCAAAGCACCGCGTTCCGGGCCTATTGCAAACTGGTGGGTCCTGTACGGTTCGTCGTTGGCTGGATCGTGAAAAGGACATGTTCCGTGGCCGGTTCCTCGACCATGGCGCCACTTCCCCAGCCGGGGCGTACCGGTGGCAGGGGTTGCGTAAAACTGTGGCCGGCCCAAGCTAATCGGCCAAATGAACAGGAGCCGTGATCCTGACCGGAGGCGGAACGCCCGCGGCTCCTAAAGTTGAGCTCTCATCCAGCTCGCGATCCAGTCAGTGAATTTTTCACTGAGCGGTCGACTTTGCCATTCCTGAAGACTGATCTGCCGCGACCGTTTAAGATCGTCCTGAAAGATCGCAATCTGTTCGGCGGCGAACTCCTCCCCGTAAATATTGAGGTTAGCCTCGTCGTTGAGCCGTAGCGAACGCTCGTCGAGATTGGCCGATCCCATGGTTACCCAAGCGTCGTCTACGATCACGAGCTTGGGGTGATACATAGTCGGCTGGAATTCATGTATCCGCACACCGGAACGCAGCAGGTCGCCCCAGAAATAGCGCGAACTTTTCCGCACGATCGGCACATCGGTGTTCTCGCTGGGAACTATGATGTCGATCTCGACGCCGCGTGCCCGAGCCGCAAGCAACTGTGCGAGAGCAACATCATCGGGCACGAAATACGCCATGCCGATCCGGATGTGGCGTTCCGCCGCCGCCAACGCCATCAGCATCATCTGATGCATTGATACCGAACCTTCGGGCTGCCACGAAATGACGACCTGCGCCCCTAAAGAGCCGCCCTCGTCCTGGGCCGGGTAGAACTTGCTGCCCTGCAAGACCTCGCCCGTCGCTTCCAGCCAGTTATCGGCAAACGCCGCCTGCATTGCAGACACTGCCGGGCCGGTGACGCGATAGTGAGTGTCACGCCATTCGTCGGCGTTGCGTGCGTCACCCAGCCACTCGTCGCCAATTCCAACTCCGCCGGTGAACCCGACAGATCCATCAACGATGAGGAGCTTGCGGTGCGTGCGATTGTTCACCCGGTCGAGGGTGTACCAGTGGAGCGGCCGAAAGCGGTGAAACGAAACCCCGGCCTGCTGCATGATGTCGATGAGGCGTTGGTCGAACGGAATGCTCCCCACCCAATCGACGAGGACGCGAACTGGTACGCCCTCCCGCGCCTTGTCGGCGAGAGTGTTGGCGAAGCGCAAAGCGATCTCTCCGGACCAATAGATGTAGGTTTCAAAGTTGACCGAGGACCGCGCTTCCCTGATTGCGCCGAGCATGGCCGGGAATATCTCATCGCCGTTTACAAGCGTTTCAACGCCATGTCCCCGGCGTACTTCGCCGCCGTAGACGGCCTCCATGGTCTCAAGGAACTGCGGGTCGGAAATGCCATAGGTATGTGGAATGCGTTGGCGTACTGCATGCTGCTCGGGAATGAGGTTGAGCGTAAGGACCAGCAACACGAAACCCAGGACGACCCCTATGGGAAGGCGAATGTCGAGCAGCCGTTTCACCCATCCCCCTTTAACTGCACGTGCATCCGCCGCGGAGCGCGGTGAAGCGCGCCTGCTTGCCGTTGGTCGAAATCCCCGGTCATGCGCAACTAATGACAACACAATGCAGTTCGAGAAAAGCGTCCTGTGAAATGACGAACAGTCCTGTTCGTTCCCGGTTTGTGATGCAAACGATTGCGGAGTGATGCGAACGGGCGAGCGAAGTAGTTCGCAAATTGCGCCAGCAATGGACCTCGTCGGGGGTGAGGGCTTCGCCGTCGACGCGAGCCGCGCGGCGGGTGCGGTGATGCAGACCGACTTATGCCGGGCAGACGGTGCCGGTGGTCGACCCTGTTAGCGGCTCATTTTTCCTGGCGCAGATTTTTGTCGCGTTGCTCGGCGCTTCCAATCTGACCCTCGCCTTTGCCAGCTCCAGAAGCTGCCCGACTGGATTGACGGCCGACCGCTTGGTACCCCGAAATGATGGAACAAGTATTGGAGCGGCGGGTTATCAGTGGCCTCCGACACGGCGAGGCTTCTACCAACCCGGAGACGAACACAATGGCAACCACGAAGAAGGCCGCAAAAACGGAAACGAAGAGCCTGGAAGACCTATTCCTCGACGGCTTGAAGGACCTGTATTACGCAGAGAAGAAGATCTTGAGGGCGCTGCCAAAAATGGCAAAGGGAGCAGAATCCGAAGAGGTGACGGCGGCTTTCGAGAAGCACCGCGCCGAGACCGAAGGCCAGGTCGAACGCCTCGAACAGGTGTTCGAACTCTTCGGCAAGTCCGCTCGTGGCAAGACCTGCCCAGCCATTGACGGCATTCTCGAAGAGGGCTCGGATATCCTCGAAGAATACAAGGGTGCTCCGGCCCTGGACGCTGGCTTGGTGGCAGCAGCCCAGGCGGTCGAGCATTACGAAATCGCCCGCTACGGCACCCTCATCGCGTGGGCGGAACAGCTTGGAAAGCCCGAAGCGGTGAAGCTCCTGAAGGCCACACTCCAAGAAGAGACAAAAACAGACGAAGCGCTCTCCGCCCTTGGCGAGCGCGGTGTGAACGAACGCGCATTGCAACAGGCTGCATAACCTGCGGAGGGGGTTGGCCTCGGCAAAGCTTGCGCCGCCAACCCCACGGGTTCTGCGCCTACAATTCAGACCGCCACATCATGGCGAGAGTGTCAGGTTATTGGTATGTCGGAGACCTATCCCCTAACCTACTGACCAATACAAGAAGCGATCTGCGACATCATCGTGATCTCGCGTGTTGCGGCTGCTTCTAAGTTGTGTGGCCATTGCTGCGCGGTTTGAGCATGAGAGCCAACGCAGTAGTTCGGAACAAGAACGCGCAGGAAACATTGTTCCCCGCTTGATCGCAATGCCAATACTACTGGAAGATCAGGCTACCTCTGAAAGGAAGCGGCGTGCCGCCAGCTGAGGTCATCGTCAGGCACGGACCAACTCCGCGTGAGTTCTGGATTGGTCTTGGCCGCGCCTTCGCCGGAGCGTTGATCTTCGCCGTACCGGTGCTGATGACCATGGAAGCCTGGGCGCTGGGCTTTCACCTTCACCCATTGCGGCTCGCCCTCTTGCTGGCTGTCACTTTGCCAATGCTGGTGTTGCTGCACAAGTATGGAGGCTTTCGCCAAACGGTGATGCTCGGTGACCGCATCGCCGATGCTTTTGTCGCCATTCTTGTGGCCACTGTCGCGGCTACTGCGGTGCTCTTTATTTTCGGCATCGTGACCGTCGAAATGCCGCTGCGGGAGGTGATTGGCAAGATTGCGGTGCAGGTTGTCCCAGGCAGTCTCGGAGCATCTTTGGCTCGCGCCCAGCTTGGCCCGGGCTCGTTGGAGGAGGAGCAGATTCCGGAGCCCGGCTACGCCGGAGAACTGTTCCTGATGGTGGTCGGAGCGTTGTTTCTATCGGTGAACATCGCACCGACGGAAGAGGTCGTCCTCATCGCTTACAAGATGCACCCTTGGCAGGAAATCGCTCTGGTGGTGGCAACCCTCGCTCTCATGCACGCCTTCGTCTATGAGTTCGAATTCCGCGGCTCGCACAGCCCCGAGCCAGGCGCTGGGTTCCTCAGCATCTTCTTTCGCTATGCGATCGTCGGCTATGTCCTGGTGATGCTTGTGAACCTCTATATCCTTTGGACGTTCGGCAGGACCGATGGCGTCGGGTTTTCGGAGACACTCAGTGCAGTCGTGGTTCTCTCGTTTCCAGGCGCACTCGGGGCGGCGGTTGCGAGGCTCATCCTGTGACAAAGAATTCCGCAAAGGGCGACAAGCAACAAAAGCAGCAGTCCGACAACAAAGGAATAACACGGAAACCAGGGACTTCGGTCACGGAGTGGATAGTCGCGGGTATAAGCTCCGTAGCCCTGCTTGCCGTGCTCAGCTATCTTGTTCTCGATGGCTTGAGCGGGCGCAACGGGACCGCCCAGATCGTTGTGCTGCCGCTCGAGGTCGCCGCCACCGAGGGCGGCTACGTGGTCGAGTTCGCCGCCGCCAACCGCGCGGGACAGTCAGTTGCTGCTGTCGAGATCAAAGGTGAACTCCGTAGCGGCGACGAGGTCGTCGAGGAGAGCAGTGCTACGCTCGATTATATCCCACAAAAATCCCAGCGGAAGGGCGCGTTGATCTTCCGTCGCAATCCCGAGGCTCATGACCTGCGTCTCTTTGCCAGTGGTTACAGTGAGCCCTGACCGGCCGGGGTACCGGCTGCGTGCCATAGCCTTCGGCAGCCGCACTCACCGTTTCGGATGCCGTGCGCATCCACTTGACCCGCACAGCGAATGAGGGCGCCTTTGCCGCTTGAGCTTGTCAGCAACAGCAATGCCCATGATGCCTGGTTTCGCGCGAAAGTTCTGCAGGGGCTCAAGGATACCCGGCCTGACGTCGACGACGCCGACGACGCGGTCTATTTTGCTTAACGGCGGACGGCAGGTCAGGCTGCGACGTGTGGCCTCGCAAGTTGAACGTCCGCTGTCGCTTTCCCTACGCCGCAAGCAGCCATTCCGCTAACGGCCCCACTCCAGCCATTCGCCACGTCGTCACTAACCTCAATCGGCGCGATCCCCATCGAAATCTGGAGAGCGAACGGCGGCCCAGGTTTTTAATAGGCGTGTCTTTGAGCTCGTTCATGGCTTCGCCCATTTTTCGCAGCGCAGTCGCCCTGCAAATGTGCGATCTTCTGCACGACACTCGGGTTTTGACGTGCGCTTCCCGCGGCAACTGAAACTGTGACCGGTCGCTGATGTTTTGGCCCGATCTTTCGCGAAGGAAGCCAACGACTGGTAGGCCTTGGAGAATCATGGCACGCTGGAGAAATAGGCGTTGTTAGCCCCTAGATACTCGACCCTCTAGGTCCTCTGGTTCTGGCCGGTGGAACAGGCTCAGAAATGGTTTGGCGGACTTAACGTCGTTCGATTTCATACGTAGGCGGCCATTGAAATTATTGAATTTTTTGCTCTGTCAGTTACGCAGTTTGTTACACAACACATTCCAGCTAAGCTGAATCGGAAGGATTCGTTTGTTATCCGCGGCTGCCGGGGGCGTCGCGTCGTCGTGGCCGACCATATGACCATGGCAAATTGCGACCTGCCCCACTCAACTTTCATCCAGCGGCGATCCGTGACCAACTCGATACGTTGCTGGACGAGGCTGCGCGTTCGAAGATGACCTTGCGCGAGGCCATGGCCTTCTTTGTGTCGCGGAGATCGCCCGGCGCAACGAGCGGCGCATCTCCATGTCGAGCAAGCTCGCGTGCGCGAACTGGATGGCTTCGACTTCGATGCCCATCCATCGCTGGATCAGGGGCAGATCAGGGAGCTGGCTACCTGTCGCTGGATCGCCTCTGGCGACACGGTTCTGTTCCTCAGTCCGCCGGGCATGGCAAGCAGAGCGGAAGCTCAACGAGCAAAGATCTGATGGCTGCCATGCGGAGGACTTTGCAGGCATCTGTGAGCCCTACAAAGCACCATTGGGAAGGGAAATCATGGCTTTCATGAAGGTCACGGCATTTCCGACCAGAAAGACTCGATCTTCGGTCAATTCACAATCAAGCCATCCGCCTCGTGCCGACGCCTGAAAAGCCATGAGCCTTTTGCGCCCTAGCCGCTCCCCCCAGTAAGGAACCAGCGTGGCATGAATTGACCCGGTGACTGGATCCTCGGGAATGCCGGCTCCGGGGGCAAAGTAACGGGACACGAAATGCGCTCGCCCGTTGTCGGCTTCCTGCCCCGTCACGACAAGGCCCACACGTCCGAGGCGAGCAATCGAGGCAAGGTCAGGGACAAAGCTACGCACAGCATCCGCGCTGCCGAGATCGGCGAAGATGTTCTCGAAGTTTCGGAAGATGCGGACAGGTGGATTGTCGAAAACACGTGCGATTTCTGCGGGAAGCGTCTCCAATGGCTCCGGGGGCAGACGGGGAAAGTCCAGTCGGTAGCCATGCGGGCCTTGTGTAACTCGCAACTCGCCGACGCGCGTGTGAAAGATAAGCGGAGCTTCGGCCTTGGCCTCGGTCAGTAACACATGCGCGGTTGCCAGGGTGGCATGGCCGCAGAAATCGACCTCATGCGCCGGAGCAAACCACCGCAAATCCCACGCGCCATCCGACCGCGCTTTGGCGAAAGCGGTTTCGGCAAGATTGTTCTCTTGGGTGATCGCAAGCATCAGGTCATCTGGCAGCCAGTCGTCGAGCACCAGAACGGCAGCAGGGTTCCCCGCAAAAAGCCGGTCGGTAAACGCGTCTACCTGATACATGCGCATGGGGACATCCTCGTTTCAGACGGCCGACCTTTTAATTCCGAGGAGCCCTCATCTGCCAGCCGGTCAATGGCAGCTGTGGGTCCATCGCGTCGTCCCATCGTATCGGTTGTCAATGGCCGCAAAGGTCCGAGAGCTGATTTAGGCTTCCGGCGGGTCGTGGTCGCGGCAGCCCCTTCGCCTCTTGCTACCCTCGAGGCGGATCAACGCGCTGTCCGCCTCTTCCGCCTCCTTGGATTTTACAGGTCCCGCCGCGGCGGCACTTCGCTACCGACCGTCACCGCTCGGCAAGGGCTCGTGCCAAGAGCTCGCCGGCCTGACCGGCGGCCTCAAGCCCCCGGCGTGTGCCCTCCAAGTCGGCGGCGTTCTCTTCCTCATTCAGTTTCCATGCTCCCTCGAGGCGCTCGACGCGAAATTCCAGACCGACAATGCCCCGCATCATGCTGTCGATATATTTTTGCGGCGCATCCGACACGCTCCAGGGCGCTGTGCGCGTGGCCTCGTGCCGGTCGGTCAGGTCTTCAACCTGGCGGCGCAGCCAGGCCCTATCCTCAATCGCGGTCAAGGTTCCGTGCGCGTGTATGGCGATATAGAGCCATGTGGGAACGACCTTTCCCGTCCCGCGCTTGGTCGGATACCACTGCGGCGACATGTAGGTGTGAGGGCCCTGAAAAATCGCGAGACTGGCGCTGGCCTCTGATACCCGCCAATGCGCGTTGGCACGCGCGACGTGGGCCGCGAGGACCAGGCCTCCATCCGGAGCCTGCCGCGCGATGGTCGGCACATGCGTGGCCTCGATGCCTGCAGGCGTCGGCGTCACGACCGTGGCGAAGCCGATCTCGCGGATCGCGGCCAGAAGCACATCGGGGCGGTCTTCGACAGATAGACGGGGCCGGTACATCTTAGTTTCTCTCGACTGCGCGGCTTAGGCAGGGGGTGGTCGTATTCAACCCAGCGATTTCGATCTGGGCATTAGGGCACAGCGCCTCAATCACTCCGGTCAGTTGCGCCCCTGCGGCCCTCAGCCGCTCCCCAGGCATGGGCTCGAGCGCTTCGAGCACAAGCCAAAGGGAGCGCGAAGCGGTCGTCACCATAGTCCGCCGCCCCTGCCGCCAGTTCCAGCGGCGGCAGGTGACTCCGGCGTCATCGCACCAGACGACTTCGCCCGGCTCAGGATGCTCGGTGACCGGTTCGCCTTGTTGAACGGTGTCGAACGGCTCGGCCCCCGTCGCGATCAGAAGTCTCGGAAGACCCCGATAGTGGTCGAGGTCTTCACCCCCAACCGGAACGCCGTAGAGCACGCTGACGGCGTTGTAGGCATCGACCAACGGGGAAATCCGTGGCAATGAGCCATCCTTGCGTATCCGCTTGAGAAGCGCCGCAGCCGAGCAGGGTGTTCGATTAGCGTTTGCACCGAGGGCCCTGTAGGCTTCGGCCCAAGCTGCAAGATGCGCATCCCGTTGGGCATCGTCGCCAAGCGCGGCATGTTCCGCTGCCGCGATCACGTCGGCGAGCGCCGGGGCCTGCGGCACGTCGACTTCCGCGTTTCGCACGACGATGCTCAGCAAGTGAAAGTTCGGGTGTCGGGCGTAAATCTCGGGGGCGATCATGGGCGTGAAAGACATGGGCTGCTCCGTCCTGCGGGAAGGTTCTGCGTTGCGGTTCATTCAGGGCGAAGGGAGCGACTTCAAATAGCGAATGCTGCGTCCGGCACTCACCGCCTGCGCTGCATGCGCGATGGCGTTCGCGTCGAGCCCGTGGTGACGATAGAGTTCTGAAATCGTGCCGGTCTCGCCGAAATGCTCGACCCCCAGGGCCTTGACGCGATGACCGTTCACACCGCCGATCCAGGCAAGCGTAGCGGGGTGACCATCGATCACGCTGACGATCCCGCAATCGCGCGACAACGGCGCCAGCAGGCGCTCGATGTGGCTCGTCGCGTCCTCTGTTCCGCACTGCCGGGCACGTTCCGCGGCCTGCCAGCCCGCATTGAGCCGATCAGCGGATGTAATCGCCAACAGCCCGACATCGCGCCGGTCTTCCGCCAGAAGACCCGTCGCGGCAATCGCTTCCGGCGCGACCACGCCCTGGTAGGCGATGATAACGCTGGCGTTCGGTCCGGGCGGGCGCAGCCAATAGGCACCGTTGACGATGTCGCGCGCCAGCTCCGCACCCATGTCGCGATGAGGCTGCTCCAGCGGCCGGGTGGACAGGCGCAGATAGACCGATCCGCCCGTCTGATCACGCAGCCACGTCGTTTCATCGGGATCGCCTTCGCCGTTCCGCTGCATGTAGTCGAAGGCGAAACGCATGATCACCGCGAGCTCATCCACGAAGGCCGGCTCGAAGGCGCAGAGCCCGTCCTGTGCCATGCCGATCAGCGGCGTGCCGATCGACTGGTGCGCTCCTCCTTCGGGGGCGAGGGTCACGCCGGAGGGGGTGGCGACCAGCAGAAAGCGCGCATCCTGGTAGCAGGCATAGTTGAGCTGATCGGCCCCGCGGTAGATGAACGGATCATACACAGTCCCGATCGGCAGCAACCGCACGCCATTCACGGAATGCGACAGCCCCAGCGCCCCGAGCATGATCATGAGATTGGATTCGGCGATGCCGAGTTCGATGTGCTGCCCCTTGGGCCCGAACTCCCAGGTGTAGGTTGAAGGGATACGCTCGGCCTTGAAGGTATCGGCCATGCTCTCGCGAGCGAAGAGTCCGCGTCGATTGACCCAAGGGCCGAGATTGGTCGATACCGTGACGTCCGGGGAGGTCGTGACGATGCGCTCGGCGAGCGGCGTTTCATTGCGCGCAATCTCGTTCAGGATCTGGCCGAAACCCATTTGCGTTGAGACCTGCTTGCCCCCCTGTGCCGGCGCGGGCAGCGCCTCGGGAACCGGAACCCCGGGCGCAGTGAGCCGGCGCTGGCCCTCGCTGAAGAACGGCGCTTGGGCGATGAAGGCCTCTAGTTCTGCCGGAGGCAACGTCGCCGCGGCCCATTTGTCCCATTCCTCGCCGGGCCGGACTCCCATCCGCTGGCGGAAGCCTTCCATCTGGGCGGGCGTCATCTGGCCGGCATGGTTGTCCTTGTGGCCGGCCAGCGGCAAGCCGTAACCCTTGATCGTGTAGCAGATGAAACAGACCGGTCGGTCATGCTGCGAGGCCGCCTCGAAGGCTTCGAGAAGGCTCGGCAGGTCGTGGCCGCCCAAGTTGACCATGAGCGCCTGCAACTCGTCGTCGGAACGGCGTTCGATTAGCTCGGTGACCGGCCCCTGATCACCAATCTCGTCGAGCAGCCGCTTCCGCCAGGCCGCACCACCCTGAAAGGTGAGCGCCGAATAAAGCTGGTTGGAGCACCGCTCGATCCAATCGCGCAGCTTCTCCCCTCCCGGTTCGGCAAAGGCGGCCTGCTGGAGGGAGCCATGGCGAAGGATCACCACTTCCCAGCCGAAGTTCTTGAATATCTGCTCGAACCGCTGCCAGAGACCTTCGCGGATGACCGCGTCGAGCGACTGACGGTTGTAGTCCACGATCCACCAGCAGTTCCGCAGCCCGTGCTTCCAACCCTCGATCAAGGCCTCGTAAATGTTGCCCTCGTCCATCTCGGCGTCGCCGATCAGGCTCACCATGCGCCCCTCGGGCCGACCCTTCATCCAACCGTGAGCGGACACATAGTCCTGCACGAGGGAGGAAAAGAGCGTTTGAGCGACCCCCAGGCCCACCGAGCCGGTCGAGAAATCGACATCGTCCACGTCCTTGGTCCGCGAGGGGTAACTCTGGGCGCCCTTGTAGCCGCGGAAGTTTTCGAGTTTCTCGCGCGTCTGATTCCCCGACAGATACTGAATCGCATGGAAGATCGGCGCGGCATGAGGTTTGACCGCCACCCGGTCCTGCGGACGCAGCGCAGAGTAATAGAGCGCAGTCATGATCGTGCCGAGAGAGGCGGAGGAGGCCTGGTGGCCACCAACCTTGATCTCGTCGCCTTCGCGGACGTGGTTGGCATGGTGGATAGTCCATGCGGCAAGCCACGAGACGCAGCGCTCGATCTGGCTGAGATAGGCGAACTTCGATGTCATCCAAGTCTCCGCAACTGATGCGTCGTACCGGTGCTTGCGGATAGGGCTGTCTTCACAGATCGAGTCTCAGCACGCCGGTTGCGCGCGATATACATGGGATAAAACGATGAGTCCGAGCCTCCTTGGACAGGACAGCATCCCGATGGAGCGGCTGCCCTTCCAGAATTCCGCATTCGCAGGTTCCGCAAACCCCGTTCTCGCACGACGCTATGAGCAGTACGCCGGCGGCGCGCAGCGCTGCCAGTGCCGAGGTATCGGCCGCGACAGGAACGACTGTCCCATCGCGGAGGGTGATCGTGAAAGGTTCGGGTGGCGCACCGTCCTGCTGCGGCGGCTGAAAAGCCTCGAAATGCACGGCTCCTTCCGGCCAGTGCGCGCTCGCCCGCTCCACGGCCGCCATGAAGCCCGGTGGACCGCAATAATAGAGCTGTGCGTCGGAGGAACGCGTCGATAGCAAGGATTCAAGATCCTGTCTGGTGTCCGGTTCGTCGTCGAAATGCAGCCACACAGTGTTGTCGTCGAGCTCCCGCTCGATGACCGACAACAAAGGCATGAGTGCTCGGCTGCGGGTGAAGTAATGCAGCTCGTACGGCTTGCCTTGCCGCTCCAGGGCGCGCGCCATTGCCAGGATCGGGGTGATCCCGATGCCTCCCGCCAACAGCACGGTTGGCCCTTCGCGTGGGGCAAGCGGAAAATGATTGCGAGGAGCAGAAACCGGGAGCGTGCATCCGACGGCCACTGCCTCGTGGATCCACGCCGAGCCGCCGCTACCAACGTCTTCGCGCTTCACCGCGATCGTGTAGCGGCTCAGATCTGTCGGATCGCCGCAGAGCGAATACTGGCGAACTTTCCCATCAGGCAAATGAATATCGACGTGAGAGCCCGGTTCGAACGGCGGCAGCAAAGGCTTGCGCGTGTGTTTCAGGTCGATGACCAGGACGTCGCCTGGCTCCTTGCGGGCGGCGGTCACGGTCAGTTTCATGATGATGCGGGGCGAGGCCATATCGATTTACTCGTCAACTGGAAGAATCGGATCACCGGGGCGGATCACGCCGCCAACCTCGATCGCGCAGTTCAGGCCAGAGCGGTTCAGAAGCCCCTCGTAGAGACCGGGAATGCCGAGCAGTTGCTCGATATACTTGCAGGGAAAATTCATCCGCGCCGCCCGCAGGACGGTTTCCCCGATCCGGAAACGCTTGCCGACCAGATGCCCCAACGGTACGCCGCGCGTTGTCAGGTTCCGCCGATGATCTTCGGGCGCGAGCTTGGCCTCGAAACCCGGAATCTTGGGCTCGCCCTGTGCAATGGCTTCCAGGACTTCGACCTCGATCAGCGTCACTTCGCGCACGTCGGGTTTCGGAGAGTAGGTCCCCGTGCCAAGATAGTATCGGTCCCCAACAATGCCGCGCCCCGCAACGAGTTGTGCCTCCATCAACTCTTCCATCTCGTAGGACGCCGCAGGTGCGACATGGATGTGGAGCAGCGTTCCTTGCCACGTCATGCTTCTTCGCCCTCCATGACCGCAGTCGCGGCGTCCAGCTTCCAGCCGGATCTGAGGATATCCTCGAGATGTCCGTTCGCCATGTTTGCTTCCGCGCTCCGGGGGCAGGGTCGCAGCCTGATCCGGCAAAACCTCTGCCCGGGAACTGGCCTGACTGACAGAGCCAGTTTTTGCGATTTTGCCTGATCCAGTCAGCAATCCCGCAGATCGCCGAACGTCATAAGTCAGGCCCGTTTCGCCGTGCCGGCCGACACCTTGCGTGCAGCCGAAGTGTCCGGAGAGTTCCTTCTCACCCGTTCGACAGCGTCCGTGAGGAATCGAACGCCGTTCTCGATTTGCCGTGTGGTCAAGGCGGAATAGCCCATCACCAGTCCGATCCGGTCGGCGCGGCCTTCATCCGTTTCGCCGTAGAGCGGCGATATTGAATGGACACCCACGCCTTCTCGTCGCGCCTCTTCAACCAGCACGTCCTCCAATGACCGACGGAGGTCCTTGAACCAGACGACGACATGCAGCCCGGCATCAGCGCCTTCGATGACGATGCGGTCTGCGAACGCGCGTCGAAGGGCGGCGAGCAGGGTCTCTCGGCGCTCGCCGTTCAGACGGCGGACGCGGCGCACATGGCTTTCATAGCCGCCGCTCTCGATGAGCGAGGCCAGGGCCTCCTGCTCCGCCACCGGAGAATGCCTGTCCAGAAGCTGCTTGGCCGTCGCGAAGACGTCTTGCAATTCCGGCGGAACCACGAGGTAGCCGATGCGCAGCATCGGCGACAGCGTCTTGGAGATCGTGCCTAGATAGATGACGGAACTGCGGTCCTCCAGCTTGTGCAGCGGGGGCACCGGACGAATGTCGTAGCGGTACTCGCCATCGTAGTCGTCCTCGATCACGTAGGCGTCGTTGCGCCGGGCCCATTCGAGGAGCTGATACCGGCGCGAGACCGGCAAGACGCCGCCGAGCGGAAACTGATGCGACGGCGTGACATAGGCCAGCCGCGCCGTGATCCCCTCAAGCAGCTCCGTCTTCATCCCATCTCCATCGACGGCGACAGAAACAGGCCTCGCGCCTGTGCTGGCAAAGACCTGGCGCGCCATCCTGTAGCACGGGTCCTCGACCACGAAGCTGTCGGAAGGATCGAGCAGCAAGCGCGCGCAAAGGTCGAGACCCTGCTGCGAGCCGCTTGCGATGATGATCTGCTCGACCTCGCAGCTTAGGGTTCGGGCGCGCCACAAATATCCCTGCAGCGCCTGACGCAGGCGAGGCGATCCGCGCGGATCGTCATAAGCCAGGCGCCCAGGGCGTTGCGACATCGCCGTGTTCATGGCGCGCTTCCACATCAGCGCCGGAAAATCGGACGGCGAGAGGTCGCCATAACGGAAATCCACTTTCAACCGGTTGGGCAGGTAATCCGGCCAAGGCGAACTGGCCCGCAGTCTCTCGCCGTAGGCGGAAAGATGAATCGGGCCGGCGCGTTTTGAGACGGTGCTGCTCGCCTGGTGACCGATCAGCGAAGATGCAACGCGAGGTCGTGCGCCTTGACGGACTTCAATGAAACCTTCTGCGGCCAACTGCTCGTAGGCGACGGTGACAGTCGTTCGCGAAACGCCGAGTTCATTTGCGAGGCCCCGCGACGACGGCAACTGACTGCCGGTTTCATAAACACCGCCAAGAATCTGGTCTCGAAGCGCCATGTAAATCTGGCGTGCACCCATCGCGTGCACACGGCCAGCGGAACCGGGATCTTGAGACTGGACCATTTCAATCATCGCCAACTGGACATTTCATATAAACCAGTTTGAGCGCATTCTGCCGAAAATCCAAGAGGACACCACAGACCGATGACCCGCACGACCGATCAAACAAAAATGTATGCTCCGGAGCGGTCGCAGAGCGACGCTGACCTCGGCTTCGCCACCCGCGCAATCCATTTTGGCTATGATCCGGTCGGATTTTCGAACGCAGTCCAGCCTCCAGTCTTCCTGACCTCTACATACGGCTTCGAGAGCGTGGCGGCTAATGAGGCTGCAGCCGCGCTCGGCGGCAAGCTCTATGCTCGCGAATACAATCCGACGACGGAAATCCTTGAAAAACGGCTCGCCAATCTCGAAGGAGCTGAAGCAGGGCTGGTCGTCGCCTCGGGGATGGCGGCTTTCGGCACGCTGATCCTGTCGCTGCTGTCCCAGGGGGACGAACTCATCGTCCACAAGACCCTTTACGCGAACACGCTCGCCATGGTCGAACAGGCGGTCCCGCGTTTTGGGATCAAGGTCGTCGCGGTCGATCTGTCCGAGCCAAACAATCTCGATGGCGCGATCACCGACCGCACCCGGCTTGTTTTCTTCGAGACCCCGGTCAACCCGCTGAGCCGCATCCTCGACATCGCCGAAATCGCCGAACGCGCCCACGCGCGCGGCGTAAAGATCGCGGTAGACAGCACCTTCGCCTCGCCCGCGCTCCAGCGGCCGCTGGAACACGGGGCAGATATCGTGATCCACTCGCTGACGAAGTATATCAACGGCCACGGCGATGCTCTCGGCGGGGCGGTCTTGGGTGACGCGAAAACACTCCACACGCTGCACGAAACCGGTCTGCGCTATATCACCGGTGCAGCACTCTCGCCCATGTCAGCGTTCATGATCCTGCGCGGGCTGAAGACGCTGACGATCCGCATGGAACGCCACAGTGCCACCGCGCTGACCGTCGCTCAGGCGCTCGAGGTTCACCCGGCTGTGGCGTGGGCGAGTTACCCGTTTCTCGACTCTCATCCCGATCAGGCGATTGCCCGAAAGCAGATGTCCAAAGGATCAGGCATGTTGGCTTTTGGCCTCCACGCAGGGTTCGAGGGGGCGCGCCGGATGATGGATCGGCTCAACCTGATCACTCGAGCGGTCAGCCTCGGTGATGCTGACAGCCTCATCTACCATCCGGCCAGTCTGACACGTGCCCGTAAAAGCATCCGCAAGGATGCTCATCTTGCCGATGGCGTCGGCGAGGATCTCATGCGTCTCTCGGTCGGTCTGGAAGACGCTGAAGACCTGATCGTCGATCTGAGGCAGGCGCTGGACGTGCTCAGATAAGCGGGTCCCATCTCGCTTCCAACAATGGCTCTCATGCAGAAATCTGGAGCAACGCAATGGCATTCCTGAGCGGGCTTTCCGCATTCCCCATCACGCCGAGTGATCGTGACGGCCGCATCGATACAAAGGCCCTGCGCAAGCTGGTTACACGGCTTTGCGCCGCAAAGGTCGATTCCATCGGCCTTCTCGGCAGCACCGGCACCTACATTTACCTCACGCGCGAGGAGCGGCGACGGGCCCTTGCCGAAGCTTTGGACGAAGCCGGTGGGCAGACGCCGATCGTGGTGGGCGTGGGCGCGCTGCGCACCGACGAGGCGGTAAGGCTTGCGCAGGACGCCAAGGCCCTCGGCGCTGCCGCGGGGTTGCTTGCGGCTGTCTCGTACACTCCGCTCACCGATGACGAGGTGTTCGAACATTTCTCGGTCGTGGCGCGCGAAGGCGGCCTTCCGATTGTCATCTACGACAATCCCGGAACGACGCATTTCCATTTCACTCCGACGCTTGTTGGCCGCTTGGCCAAGGTGCCGGGGATCGTCGCCATCAAGAATCCAACCGACAAGAGCGATGCGATCGACAGCCATCTGGCCGGGCAGAGGAGCATCGTGCCGGAAGGCTTTTCGATCGGCTGCAGCGGCGATTGGAATGCCACCGAAGCCATGATCGCCGGAGCCGACACCTGGTACAGCGTCCTTGGCGGCATCCTGCCTGAGGTCTGCATAAAGATTGTCAGATCGTCGCAGGCGGGCGATGCGGCCGAAGCACGCCGCCTCGACGCCGCATTGACGCCAATTTGGGATCTCTTCAAACAGTTCTCCAGCCTTCGCGTCGTCTATGTGCTCGCCGAATTGCTCGACATTTGCCGCGCCGAACCTCCGCGCCCGGTCCTGCCGCTCTCTGCTGTAGCAAAGCGTCAGATCGTCGAGGCGCTGGAACGCCTGCCGGCGGGCACTGCTCGATGAACCGCGAAACCGGCCGACAGTGAAGGAACCGTCATGTATGTACCCCCACATTTCGACGAACCCAGCCAAGAGGCTCTCCACGATCTGATCGAGACGAGCGCCCTCGGCGTATTGATCACCCATGGCATGAGCGGGCTCGATGCCAATCACGTTCCCTTCGAACTCAACCGGGCGCAGGGAAGGCACGGCGCTCTGCACTGCCACGTCGCTCGTAACAACCCAGTCTGGCAGGACGTCTCGACCGGCGATGAGGTACTCGTCGTGTTCCGCGCGGCCGACGCCTATATCTCGCCGCAATGGTATCCGAGCAAGCAGGAGTTCCACCGGCAGGTGCCGACCTGGAACTACCTCGTTGCACATGCATACGGACGGATCACCGTCCGTGACGACGAGAGCTATGTCCGTCACAATGTCGCCAGACTGACCCGCAGGCACGAGGCGGCCCACGCTGTCCCATGGAAGATGGGTGACGCGCCTCGGGATTTTATCGACACAATGGTCAAGGCGATCGTCGGGCTCGAGATCGAAATCACCCGTCTAGTGGGCAAGGCCAAGCTCAGCCAGAACAAAGAACCGCGCGACATTCGCAATGCCGGCGAAATGCTGAACGCCCAAGGCGACCGGAGCGTCGGTCAGGCGATGCTTGCAGCCGCTGCCCGGAAGTCCGAACAGGGCTGAGGAAGTTTGCCCCATCGCATCGTGACGAATGTCAGTGAAGCCCTGCTGGCCGCGGAGACCCAATGATGCAAGCCGGCCAGCGCGCTGCCCCGAGCGGCGGTGCGAGCGCAGGAACATCGCACGGCGAGCACAACGGCCCAGAATGCTGAGCGGCGCAGACCCATGGCTGCCGGCGGTTGACACCTCCGAGCAGCGAACCGATATCGCCGCACCACCCACGCCAGTCATCGGGGCTCGTGCGATGGCGCGCACGTGACCGTCTGTTCGGTTGAAAACCTGCTTGACATCATCGCCCAGAGGAAGCCGTCTCGATCCGCCGGCCCTTGTGGTCAGACGAGCACCGGAAAAAGCCACCTTTTCACGGACTGACCTCCAATTCGCGCAACTATCTATGGGAAGCAAATTTTTCGATCAGCCATGCTCCAGCGGGACCTAGGGCCTTTTCCTTCCTGTAGGCGATAACCAATGGGAAGCTTGGCATCAAATCAGAGCCCTCCCAGCTTTCTGGTCTCAGCTCGATCAACCGTCCGGCGGCAATATCCCCCTCAACCCGTGACCGTGGCATTGAACCCCAGCCGACGCCGGCGAGGATGAGGTCGTATTTCGTCTGAAGGTCGTTGACGCGCCACCGGTTGGCTGCATGCACGCCATAGTCTCGCCCACTGTCAACTTGGGGAGCTGGGCTAATAACCAATTGGGTGTAGTCCCGCAGGATCGTTGCGCTGAATGGCCCGTCAATTTTGCCAAGCGGATGCGTTGGTGCCGCGACCGGAACCAGATCGATCCGCCCGCACACCCGCCGCTCGAATTCATCAGGTTGGCGCTCAGCAAGCAAACCCAGGTCAGCTGTTCCATCGCGTAAGGCTTTGGCCGCTGCATCGAAGGTTTCGGTCAAGATGCGAATTTCGACGAAAGGGAAAGCCCGGGTGAATTCCCCAAGCACATGGCTCAGCAGCGTCGCTGGTGCGTAGGAGACAATTGCAAGGGTGAGTTGTGCCTCGAGCCCCTTTGAAATTCCTTGCGCCTGGTGCCGCCAATCTGCGACATCGTCAAGGATTCGCCGCGCGCGCGGTACCAAGGCTTTGCCCGCATCCGTGAGAACCGGACGATAGGCGGAGCGATCAAAAAGAGGGAACCCGCTCTGTTCCTCCAATTTCTGAATGGTGTAGGTGATCGCTGATTGCGCCCGGTTCATTCGCCGAGCAGCTGCGGCAAAGCTGCCTTCTTGGACGACCGTGACGAATACCAGGAATTGGTCGAGGGTGAGTGCGTCCATAGTCATGCCCAAAGATCTGAACGTTTTTCAGAGACGATCCAAGATTCTCACGGTTCAAAATTCTGATGCCGAGTGCGAGTGGCTTCGAGGCCACCTGCCCACAACTCTGCCAGTCGTCTTTGCCTTTGCCTCCGTTGATTGTTGGCCAGGAGCCTCACAAAGAATGGTGCCCGCAGTTCGTCGACATAAGGACGATTCCGCCCGGAACGCCATGAACGGTACCAGCTACTATATCAGTTTATTTGAATGACTACACCGAATTTTAATCACTTTCTTTGGTGGTGTGGCGATCTAAAATCACTCCAACAGGCAGGAAAAAATGCGCCAGCCCGACGTATGTGCTGCTCCCTGCTTGCTCCCCCGAGAGGTGGTGCTTTTCAGCCTATGGAGTTATCAGATGTCAAATACCTTGAGTTTTGCGCCTACACAGCCAGCAGGGAAGCCGCTGAGAGCCGGGCTGTGGGTCGCCCAACTGCTCGTTTTCACGTCCTTTACCCTGTTTGGTGGCATGAAGCTGTTCATGCCGGTCGATCAATTGGCGGCAATGTGGGTCTGGCCCGGCGCTGTGCCCCCATGGTTCCTGCACCTTATGGGTCTCATCGACATTGCGGGTGGATTTGGCGTGCTTTTGCCTGCGCTAACTCGGATTCAGCCACGCCTCACCGTTCTGGCTGCACTCGGTTGTGTGCTGCTGCAAATCGCAGCAACAATCTTTCATTTATCGCGAGGTGAAGCCTCGGTCGTGCCGCTCAACATCATCCTGCTCGCCCTTTCAGCGTTCATTCTGTGGGGCCGCGGTAAGAAAGCTCCCATCCCGCCGCGCGGATGAGAGTCCGAGAGAGTGAAACCGCAAGCTGTCCTATTGCTGCGCCATCATGTCCGGGGTGGCTGACTCCTCGCACCCGGAGTTGAAACCTCAGGAGAGGCGCGCCAGCCAAGTGCGGGCGCGCATTACAGTCCTGAAGTCCTCCAAAACTACGCAGCGCTGGATCTCTTGCCGGCCCCGGCTTCTTCCTGCCGGTGCGCGTCCTGTCGCGCCTGTTTAGACGCCTCCTCCTGGAAGAACTGCAGGCCGCCTATGAAGCGGGCAGGCTGAACTTCTTCGGCGAGATCGCCGATCTTGCGGAGCCCGCCGATCAATCGGCGGCTTGCCGAGGTCCGCCGCCGTGAGTGCAGCGGTTGCCGCGGGTTCGCCAACGGGGTTCTGGCGCATGTCAGGACACCCGGCGGTCCAACAAGCCCTGCGCATACTAATTCGACGAGTTCCGTCTTCCCGTCTCTATGTCTCCGCCCAAGCTTAATTCGGTCGACCCGCCTTGGTACGTGACCCGTATGCCCGGCAGCGGGGGAGGGGCGCCGCCGTGAGGCGTCCGCCATCCGATCAATGTCGGATTTCCGACGGTGTCGGGTTTCCGATTGGACAGAAAATCCTCTAACTCATTGTTTTAATAAAAATTTCGTCTCTGGCACGGTCCATGCGTGGGGGTCTCCGAACGCATCAGCGAGACGCCGTCCCATGATCATGCTCACCGAAAATGCCATCGCCGCAGAGAAGACCGCGCTCTCGGGTCCGCCAGGCCGGCGGAAGGCCGAATACAGGACCTGCACAGGGATAGGGCCGCTTCCGTCGCGGCCGGGAAACAGCCATTCTTACTGTGGGGGCAGCCGCCGGTAGCCCCGTAAGATGCGCCCGACAGCATCACATAGCGGTGCGTGCCAGACCCGGATGACGCCGGCCCGCTGTCGATGTCGCCGACCTTGAGACCGACGGCTCGGAGGCGCGCAGGCCTTTGGCTTACTCGCACATCCGGTCGGACCGCGGCTCGAGAATGCCCGCGAGGGGGAGTAAGCCCAATGGCTATGGCCGATATTCGCCGCGAGCATGCCGCTAAGTTTGGGAAACACCTATAGGAGCAAGACAAGTGGAGTTCTCTTGCGTTGGGGTCGGAGCCGGGCCGTCTAATTTGAGTCTTGCGTGTCAGATACACGAAGAAATTGGGCAAGGGGCGCTGTTCCTGGATCGGCAGGTCGACTTCCGCTGGCATCCAGGCATCGCATTCGATTCCTCGGAGCTCCAGGTCAGCCACTTCAAGGATCTGGTCACGCTGGTGAACCCGCGATCAGCCTACACTTTCGTAAACTACCTGTATGAGAACGGGCGTCTGTACCACTTCCTGAACGCACAGTTCGACGCCGTGCTCAGAGCTGAGTTCGAGCAATACCTGAACTGGGCCTTCCACAGGAACCCACTTGTCCGTGGCGGCGAGAGGGTGCGCGAAATCCGCTTTGACGGCGAGTTTCGGGTGAGGACGGATAACGCGGTTCTCGGCGCCAGAAACGTCGTGGTCGGCATTGGCAAGCAGGCGCAAATTCCGCCTCAGTTTCAGGGCTGGACTGGACGCAACCTGTTCCACTCATCCGTTTTGCTGGACATCCATCCTGAGGTGCGGAAAAAGCATGCCTGCGTGGTTGGCGGAGGCCAGTCGGGAGCCGAGGTGCTGCTGCACCTTGTCGGCCTGCCGAAAGAACGGCGGCCTCAATCGATTACCTGGGTCTCGCAGCGCGAAAACTACCTGCCTCTCGACAACAGCCCGTTCACAAACGAGTTGTTCATGCCCTGCTTTTCGGATCGTTTCGCGGCGATGAGCGAGTCGCAGCGCAAGCTGTTCCTCCAGCGTTTCGTGCTTGCCTCGGACGGCATTTCGGAAAGCACGTTGCGCGCGATCTATCAGGCGCTGTACCGCCACGCATTTCTCGAGCCAAACCGATGCGACATCACACTGCGGCCGGGTTGCAACGTTTCGCGCTGCATCAACGCCGGCGCGGGTCACAGGCTGACCCTGCAGCACGGCATCGAGGTTGAACAAGTCACGGCCGACATCGTCATCCTGGCCACCGGTTACGAGAACGCGGTGCCAGGCTTCTTGGAACCGATCGCGGACCGGCTGGAACAGATCGACAACGAGTTGGCTGTTCGCGAGGATTTTTCGGTGTGCTGGGACGGACCGCGTGAAAGACGCATCTTCGTACAGAACGCGAACCTTGGGCAGCGCGGGCTCGCCGATCCGAATCTTAGCCTGCTGGCCTGGCGCGCGCGCCGCATCCTCGACAGCCTTCTACGGCGCGCGCCATGCGCGAACCCCGAGCATCCTGGCTTCATCAGCCGTACCTCCATCGAGAGCTGGCCCGACCCCGTGGCCGAAGAAATGGGCAGCGGGATATGACTCATCGACTACTGATCATCGGCGGTGGCATCCAAGGAATGATGTCCGCCTCCGATGCGGCGAAGGCCGGAGCCTTCTCCGAAATCATCGTGACTGAACAAGCCTTTGGACCAATCGGCGCATTGCATTATTCTGGGGGCGTGCATTTCCCCTATCTGACGCGATGATCGACATGCATGCGCAAGCAAACAGTCCTCTCGACACTCCTAGCAGGCTGTTGAAAAAGTGCCTCGCAGCGAGGCTGTGAGCGTGATTCAGTGTCTGCGGAAAGATTCGGAGAACGAGGCATGCGCGGCGGCGACGAACGGTCTGGCGAACTGTTCAGTTATGTTGATCTCGAGGCTCGGGTGCGGCGCGATCATCCGTTGCGCCGCATTCGGGCGATTGTGAACGAGGCGCTGGCAGCGTTGGAGCGGGACTTGGCGGCGCTGTATTCGCCGATGGGGCGGCCTTCGATCCCGCCGGAAAAGCTGCTGCGAGCGATGCTGCTACAGGCGTTCTACTCGATCCGCTCGGAGCGGCTTTTGATGGAACGGCTGGAATACGACCTTCTGTTCCGCTGGTTCGTCGGCATCGGCGTCGATGACGCGGCCTGGGACCATTCGGTGTTCTCAAAGAACCGCGACCGGTTGCTGGAAGGTGATATCGCGGCGAAATTCTTAGGCGCAGTGCTGGCGCAGCCCAAGGTGAAGAAGCTTCTGTCTACGGACCACTTCTCGGTCGATGGCACACTGATCGAGGCGTGGGCATCGATGAAGAGCGTCAAACCGAAGGACGGCCCAAGCGGTGGTCATGGCGAGCCGCCGGCTGAAGGGGGCGGGCGAAACGCGGAAGCGGACTTCCATGGCCACAAGCGCTCCAACGACACACATGCCGCGACCACCGATCCGGATGCCCGGCTCTATCGCAAGGGCAAAGGCAAGGAGGCCAAGCTGTGCTTTATGGGACATGGCTTGATGGAGAACCGCCACGGCCTGCTGGTCGACGCCTGCCTGACACTGGCCGACGGACATGCTGAGCGGGTGGCCGCACTGCACATGATCGAACCTCGAGCGGAGCGGCCACAGGTGATCACGCTCGGCGCCGACAAGGCCTACGACGCGGAAGACTTCGTCAATGAGCTGCGCTCGATGAGGGTGACGCCGCATGTAGCGCAGAACACGAGCGGTCGCAGTTCCGCGATCGACGGGCGCACGACGCGGCATGGCGGCTATGCCGTCAGCCAGCGCATCAGGAAGCGCATCGAAGAGGCATTCGGTTGGATCAAGGTCGTAGCCGGCCAGCACAAGACCAGGTTCCGCGGTCGCGACCGTGTCGGATGGGCCTTCACCTTCGCAGCCGCTGCCTACAATCTGGTGCGACTGCCGAAGCTGCTGGCGGTGCCAGCATGAGCGCGCCCGCGGGCTGCCAGCTGGTCGGCCACTGGCGCATCGTCGAGGCCGATCTGTGGGACCGCGGCTATCTCAACCTCTGCGGTCCGGCCACGATCACCATCGGCGATGACAACAACGGCGAGATTGCCTTTGGCGCCCTGCAAGCCGGCCTTGATCTCAGTTACGGCCCATCAATGGTCTTCTTCACCTGGAACGGCTGCGACGAGATGGACGAAGTCACAGGCGATGGCCATGCCGAATTGCTCGACGATGGCTCCATCGAAATCACGTTTGCCTATCACAACGGCGATGAGGCCATCCTCAAGGCCGCGCGACATACTTCTTCAACAGCCTGCTAGACGTGCTCGGTCACCTCGCCCTCGATCGCCAGGCGTGCCCGAGCGCCGGTCCAATCGGCAAAGACCGCGGACGTCACCGGCTTGCGTGGTTACGTACGCCGGCAGGAAGATCAAGGACCGCAAGCACCATATCATCACCGACACCGGGGGGCACCTGGTCGGGTTGAGGGTGCATACGGCGGCTGTCGCTGGTTCAGGGAGAGTCGCTCAACGCGATCTGCCGAGACTTGAAGGTCTCGCAGAAGGGGCAAAGTCCTGCGTTTTGGCGAGACGGAGTTCCGCTAAGAGCGCAAGCTTCAGCCTCGTATCGAGCTACTACGAAGAATGCGATCCGAACTGCAACGTTGATCGGCCGCAATCCTCCATAACTAGCCCGTCATCGGACGGTTCGACAAAGGGCAGCTTCAATCCTGGACGCAGTCGACCCTACCGCTGACGTCGGCTCTGCCGCAGCAGCCATGGCAGGCGCCGCTTCCATCGTTCACCTCGCGGCAAAGGCACATCTTTCTGCCACCGCTTCTTACTGCGGGTCCGTCTGACTCCAGCCGGTGCGTTCGATGCCTCCGGAATCCTTGAATCCTCAACCGCCGGCAGCTCGGGAAGCGATGCGTCGGGCATGATCACGTGCTTGGCGTCGGATACTGCTTCACCGGTCGTGAGCATGGGCTGAGAACGAACATCTTCACCAGGAAAAATCGGCTGCGGCGTCGCTTCAGCGGTCGCACCTGCCATCTTCGTTTCCGCGACATCGTTCGCGATGGCAGCCAGGTCGATGCCACCCCAGATCGACTGTGGCCGCTTCACGAGCCCACGCTTCTGTTTGATCTCGACGACAAAGGGTCGCTGCTGCTGCCTCATGGTGGTGCTCTCGGAGGGCTTCAAGGAGTTGCGAACGTCGTCTAGGCCGATCGCCCGCCTTCGTCCACCCGTCCCCACGCATTTCCAATGGTTTTCGAAGACGTTGCCGCCGTCCGAGCCACGACTCAAGTGGCTTGCCGCCGACGGCCCGCGCTCCCGCTGACCTGTGGCAAATGCTCGCAAATCGGCGTTCCGGACCAACTTCGCGACAAACCGAACGACCGCACCCCACCGATACCGTTAAACGTCACCTCGCATCCGTGGGTCGGGTCGATACGTCCTTTTTTATGGGTTGAGAAGTCGCGACAGGTGACGCTGACCAGGCTTGTTCCGCAACCCTCGTTTGTTTCTCGTTGATCCAGATGGAGCGGGGCACGAGCAGTTGCAGCCGCCGATTACACACAGGTTCCAGGCAGCTTTGCTGCGCTCGGTTTGCCGAAAAGCAGATCGGCGCCTTCTTACTGGTTGCGACGTCTCTCAAACCGGGACGGACGCCTATGCTTCAGACTATGACGCCGACAACAGCCTGATCCTGGTCAATCTCATGCGCGCCAACCGCGGCGCCGGATTGTGGAACCTCTCGCGGGCGGTTTGTACAACAAACACCAGGGTCATCAGATCAAGCAGGAAGTCGTCGATCGCTTGGGCGGCAGGACTATTGCGATGCTCGTCCTGCACTGCGGTTAATAGCGACGCATCCCGCCGTCGTGCGCGTGCTGATCCGCCCGCTGTTGGCGCATCCATGCGGCCTGAACCGCTTCGGTTCTCACGGGATCAGCGTGAGCGTCGTGCTGGCGCCGTCAAGGCCGCTGCGCCGAAGGCCGCGGTTCAGCTGGCCTCAAGCTGAAAATTCGAGTCCTTCACGGGGACCAATTCCCTTGCCTCGCAGAACCTGTTTCCGGCGGATCTGCAAGGGCAACCAGGCTTCGGTCCAATCAAGCATGCTGCGACCGCTCACGGTGCGATCCTCGCACCCAAATCCAGCCGCTTGTGGATCTCCAATGAGGATGGAGGGCTGCAGCAGGACAGAAGCAGAACGGGCCTGTTCTAGAGGCTCGTATTCCTAAGCAAAACATCGCCCTCCACTCCGCGTGGATAGCGGGTCACCAATTCGAACGAAGGCAAAAGATCAAGAATGGCTTGCAGGGACAGCTGCCCTTCATAGAGCTCGTGGTCGCTATATTCCGTGTAGATAAAGCGCGTGTTGCTCAAGGTCTGTCTGCCGCCAGCAATGACATCTGACTCGGCTCCCTGCACATCCATCCAGATGAAATCGATCTTGTTCAGGTTCGCTTCGCTGCACCAGTCGTCAAGCCTTCGAGTTTCAACTGAGATGGGGCGATCGAACCGAACCCAAGCATGTTCGACAAGATGATTCTTGGGTCGGCGTATCGAGCCAGATTGGTCCCATTCCTTTGCGCTTCCTTCTCCATTGCTTGGATGGAAATCAATCGTGCCATTTCGGTTGCTGAGCGCAATTTCAAACAGTTTCACCTTGTCCAGGTACGGATTCATGTTTTTCTTAAAGCGAGCAGCCGCGCGTGGGTCTGGCTCAAAGCAGTAGAGCTGAGCCTTCGGGCAAAGCCTGAGAAAACGTCGCGTATCGGTTCCGTCATTGCAGCCGATGTCCAAGATGACGGGATCGGGTTTTTGCAGTAGTGAAACGATATGCCGATGTACTTTTAATGAAGAGATCGGTTCCTGCATATGTATTTCCATCGAACTTTACCCTCAATGCCTCAATTGCACACGCGACATCCCTGGAAGGTATATCAACCGGAACCCCGGGGCTAGCGCCAGCCAACTGCGATTTGTTTCGAATGATCCCGCCTCGACCGCGCCGGTCGGTCCATGAATCTTTCGGAAGAAGTTGGACAGTTTGACTGGTCGGCGAGTGGCAGCTCGCATTCTCAGTAGACCTGTTCTCCCGGCCGACGTTTTCATATCCGCTATTCTCTATAATTCGTAAAATCGATTGTATTGATGGAACGCATCCGCACGATGGATGTTTGGCAAGCCATGCACCTGTGATTGGCCGGGAGAGGACTACGCTTCGCCGGGTGGCGCTTACGCGGACCTGATCACGCTTCGAGGATGGACTAAGGGCGAATTTCTTCCGGGCCCAGTGTAGTGAGCAAACGCAACGCTGACTTCGACCCATTCCGCGGAGGTGACATTCCGACGGCTTCGCCAAAGGCGCCTAAGGGCGATTGACAGCAAGGGCACCACCGACCTCCGGCTTCATGGGCTTTGGCCACTGTATGGTCCGGCACAGTAAGCAATGTTGTCGTTAGCAACTGCCAATGCTCGAGGGCGGGGCCTCGCGGCCAATCTCTCAGTTAGACGTTGGGCCATGTCCAACCGGAAATCGCGCGCATCCGCATAAACCGCCAACACGCAGAACGACGAGATCGCGGGGGCCTTCAAGCGATCGCCGGGGTGCTCACGTCTTTCCGACTTTTGCAGTGTCATTGATGAGGTTGGCGCTTCCTGCATTGCTCCAGGAATTGCAGGCCCGCGGCGCGATGCCTTCGGGATCAGCGGCGATTCGACCGCGCTTGCGGCAAAGTTGCTGAGCGTTTCGACTTGCGCGGCAGGCGTCGAGATCCGTCTGAGCTAAAGCGTCACCCATTCGACGCACAGCATCAGTGGTATTTCAACGTTGCGAGAACGCTCTCTATAGCTGTCGCCGAAGTTGCAGAGCTAGCGCGACGAGGAAGTTTAGAGCCTCTGCGAGAAGAAACGGATTAAGAAAACCTCCCTTTGCTGCTGAAGTACGGGGACGACATTACGGAATTCTCTGCCTTAGCCTTGCCATTCCAATTCTTCGCAAAATATAAGACTTCACCAGCGAAAAGGTCTAATATTCTATTCCTCCCGGAATGCCCGACTGATTTGGTCGGATAGCGGCTTCACAAGATAGGAAAGCGCCGTACGCTCACCCGTCTGGACCATTGCTTCGGCCGGCATGCCAGGCACGAGCGTCAGGTCCTTAAGCTTTGTCAGTTCCGCATGCGGGACCGATATGCGCACCAGATAATAGGAAATGCCGGTTTTTTCGTCCGTCGCCAGATCGGCTGCGATCCGGCCGACATATCCGTTCAATTCGGGCGTGGTTCTCAGATTGAAGGCTGACATCCGCAGCACGGCCTTGTGACCAAGCTGGATTTGATCGATGTCCTTGGGGGGGATCCGTACTTCCAGCGCGAGATCGTCGCCTTCTGGCACAATTAGCATAATCGGATCGGCGGGCGTGATCACTCCGCCGACCGTATGAAATGCGAGTTGTTGAACGATGCCGGATTGCGGCGCGACAATATCGATCCGTCGCAGCTCGTCTTCAGCCGCCACCTTGCGCTCGACATATTCCCCAACCTGCGCCTGAACCTCTCTAAGCTCCTGGCCGACTTCCGTCTTGAGATCCTGATCGATCTGCAGGATCTGCAGGCGCGTTTCGGTTATGCGGCCTGCCGACTGTGCCTGATAGGCAATCTTCTCACCACGTTCGCCGCCGAAAGTGACAACCTGCGTCTTCAGGCTGTTCAAGCGTTGGTCCGAGACAATTCCTTGTTCGCGCAGCCCACTCAGGGCAGCAATTTCCTTTTGGAGAATCTCGATGCCTTTCTCATAGGCAATCTCCTGCGCCTTGAGTCCCTCCATCTCGTGCTCATATTGGGTAATGCGCTCCGCTAGCTGGGCCTGCCTTCCTTCGCGGGATTGTCTGCGGAATTCGAACAGCCGCGTCTCACTATGTATTGCCGAAGCTACGTCCGGAACATCTCTGCGGGCAAGCAGCCAGCCCGGGAAGGCGATCTCCGCCAGATCGTCACGCTCAGCTTCAAGCCGTGCCAGCCGGGCGGCCAGCTCATCGAGCCGCTTGGTGACGATGGCGAGATTGGCGCGCGTCTGGGTGGCATCGAGCCGCATGACGATGTCGCCGGCTTTTACCTTGTCGCCTTCGCCCACCAGGATTTCTCCCACCACCCCGCCGGTTGGGTGCTGCACCTTCTTCACATAGGAATCGACGACGAAGTGTCCGGAGGCGACAACCGCACCGGAGAGATTCGTGACGGCCGCCCAGACTCCGGCTCCTCCGACAAAGATCACGCTCGCCAGCAGGCCCGCCGACAGGTGCCGGCGAATGGAGCTGGAAACGTCATTGTTCTGATCGATGCCGGACATCGGGATCCTCCATGTCAGTGCACTCTCCCACGTTATCCTGTGTAGACCCGTTGGCCTTGACCCCGGCGCCTCGTGCCATCGCTGCAGCCTTCAAGACCTTGGGAAGCACTTCATCACGCAGACCAAAGGCTCTCTGCCGCCCACCTTCCATCATCAACACGTAATCCACGGCGCGGATGGCACTCGGCCGATGGGCGACGACAACCGCAACGCCCCTACGCTGGCGGACGGAGGCGATCGCCTCAACGACGGCGGCCTCGCCTTCCGCATCAAGATTGGCATTGGGTTCATCAAGCACAACAAGGAAAGGGTCGCGATAGAGAGCACGGGCAAGACCGATACGCTGACGCTGCCCGGCGGAAAGTGCCGATCCGGCCTCACCGATCCGAGTTTCGTAACCGTGCTCAAATCGGAGGATCAGTTCGTGCGTGCCCGCTGCCTTCGCCGCGGCGACAATAGCCTCAGGGTCAGGATTATCTTCAAAACGAGCGATGTTTTCGGCAATGGTGCCGTCGAACAGTTCAACGCCTTGCGGCAGATAGCCGACATGACGGCCTAGTGCTTCCCGGTCCCATTGATCTAGGCTTGCGCTGTCGATGCGAACCTTTCCGGCGGCCGGCGCCCATGCGCCGACGATGGCGCGCGAGAGTGTCGACTTGCCGGAACCCGATGCACCGATGACCCCGAGTGCGCTTCCCGCCTGAACGGCAAACGCAAGGCCGGTCACGGTCGGCTTCCTTTCGCCGGGCGGAACGATTGTCACGCCTTCGACGCGCAGTTCGCGTTCAGGTGCAGGCATTGGCATAACAGGGCCGGGTTCAGTGACCTTTGCCAGGAGGTCCTCCAGCCGGGCCCAACTCTGGCGCGCCATGAGGAAGGGTTTCCAGTTCGAAATGGCCAGATCGACCGGAGCCAGCGCACGCCCCATCATGATCGAGCTGGCAACCATGACCCCGGCCGTAGCCTCCTGCCTGATGACCAAGTACGCGCCGACGGCAAGAATGGCCGATTGCAGCATCACGCGCAGCGACTTTGAAATGCCACCGAGCCCACCTGCGACGTCCCCTGCTTTCCGATTGGCGGCCAGATACTTGGCATTGGCCTTGTGCCATCGGGCAGCGATCCGCTTTCCGAGACCGAGAGCTTGCACGACCTCGGCATTGCGACGTGCTGCTTCCAGTAGGCCATTGCGGACCATATTGTGGGCAATGGTATCGCGTATCGGCCGCTGCGAGAGACCGTTGGTAAGAAATGTCAGAGATATCAGGACGATCGCCCCGACAAGGGCCGTCATGCCGATCCAGAAATGAAAGAGGAAGCAAATGCCAAGATAAAGCAGCATCCATGGCAGATCGAAGAACGCGGTCGGACCGTTTCCACCTAGGAATCCGCGAACATTGTCGAGATCGCGAAGCGGCTGCAAGCCGTCGCCCGGCATGCGCGTTGAAAGCGGAAGGCAAACGATAGCATCGTGAACGCGTCCGGAAAACTGTCCATCGAAACGCTCGCCGATCCGGAGCAGCACGCGGGCGCGCAGAATGTCGAGCATGCATTGGAACGCAAAAAGCCCCGCAGCAAGCACGACGAGCCCCACTAGCGTCGGTACGCTGCCACTTGCAAGAACGCGGTCGTAGACCTGCAGCATGAACAGCGGCGAGGTCAGCGCAAGCAGGTTGACCACACCACTGATCAATAAAACTCCCCAAATAGTGGAAGTCAGAGGGAAGGGTCTCAAAGCTGAAACGTTAAAGGAATGGTTACTCAGGGAGGGCCTCCGTTAACAAGCATTGTGAGGATCTGGCGATCCAGCACCGGATAGTGCTCGCCGAACGGGCCTACGACACCGACCGCATCCGCTCGCTGATTCAGGATCAGTGCTCCCGCCGACTATGTTAACCCGGCATTGATGGAGCGGGTCAACAACACCGTCCGGCTGAAGCTTTGGAAGGGCAATGTCATCGTCGCCGGCCGAAAGGGCCCGAACAGCCTTACCACCTCGACCCTTCAAGGAGGATTCGGTGTACGACCAGCGCCACGCGCATGACTTCATCAATCTTACACGCTGCGCCGGCTCTCGGGCGCCACGGCCAGCCGCAAGTAGCTGAAAAGGAAAGCGCCCGCCGGGGGTGGCGGGGCGCGGGTTCCGTACGGGTTTTCCGGATCAAACGAAGCTGAAGTCCGACGCGGTCAGGCCCATGCCGGCCAGGTCGGCCAAGCTGTGTATACCGCTCAGGTGAACGAACTCCTCCGCGTGGTTCTCGGAGGTGACATAGGCCAAATTCGCCATTCTGTTGATGCCGTCGTTGTAGTGGTAGACGATGATGTCGCCGGGGGCCTCGCCGGAGATCGCACTCGCGGCGGCAGAGGCAGAGGTGAAAGGTTCGTCAGTGATCACCACGACGTGCTCGCCGTTCGCACCCGAGGCCGCACCGCTGTAGAAGCTGCTCACCGGGGAGCCAGACTGTACGCTGGCGTTATTGATGAAGTTCGCCCCAAAACCGTCGTTGTCGAGGCCCACCGCATCGAAGGCGAACTTATCCTCCGTCCGGTCGAAATCGACGATAGTGCTGATGTCCGGCTTCGACCCAGCGTACCTCGGGTCGACCCCAGACATTGGATTGTGGAACTGGAACAGGAACGTGTCATTGTCGGCGCCCCCGATCAGAGTGTCCTCGCCGTCACCCACGTAGAGCACGTCCTCGCCGGGACCGCCGTTGAGCTTGTCATTGTCCTCGCCGACGATGCGTGGTTTGTCGCGGCCGTTGTCGCCGGAGAGATGGTCCCAGCCATCTTCGCCGAAGATGCGGTCGTTGCCCTCGCCGCCGATGGCTTGGTCACTGCCCTCGCCAGCCGAGATTTCGTCGTTGCCGCCACGTGCGTCAATCCAGTCATTGCCCTGGTAACCCCCGATCAACTCGTCAAGCTCGGTGCCGAGGAGCGTTTCGGAACGCGGGCCACCCTCGATAATCTTTACCATCGCAAAAACTCCTTATGATGCAGCCCACCACGCCAGCTGGCGCGCCTTCATATTCGTTATCGGGTCATCAGAGTAATCGTTTGCTTTGATGGAACACATTTACGGAATGGATGCGTTCACGTGCACTTCGCCTCTCTGCTTAGCAGTTGCGGGCCTCCCTGACGGCGGGCGACGCTGTTCGCCCGGGGCAATTCGGATCTGAGGATTCGACGCGTCAGCCGGGCGTGGAAATTCCGAGTCGCGCTGCGCATTTTTACGCCGCAGCCTTCCTGTGAGATGGCCCAGGGCTCCATGCACAAGCTGCCAACCATGATGCTGGTTCCGCGCAATATCGATGTGCCCATCTCATAGGCGCGTCGACTCGGGTCGGCGACAGTCCTGACCACGGCATTACCCGGAACCCCATCCCGGGGGATTTCGCCGGGCTGCGGACAGGCAGGCAGCTGAGCGCGTTTCAGATCATCTGCGTCATGCAGTGGACTTGGCGGGTGGCGCCTCCGTCCTGAATTTGGATAAGGCGAGCCAATGCGAACATGGTGCGTTCCGGCCGCGCCGGTCGGCGCCCTGAACCCGGAGTCCGGCCGCCTTCAACGTCGTGGCAGGTCGCGCGCGGTCCCACGCCGGTCGCCGTCCGCAATATGCCGACGATGACGTTCCCTGGCGTGTGCTAGCGGCCTTATTTGGGGCGAACCGGGCCGTTCGCCGGTATATGAGGGCTTCACGCACCTCTCGCGGCGGCGATGCCAGATTTGAATGGTGCAGGATAGGGGCGTCTACCCGTCAGGACCAGATTCACGAGAGTGCCAGCACTTTCACAAAGTCGGGAGATCTTCGGACGAGTTGTCAATAAACCTCAAACCACCCGGATCGTTCAAATCGAATTCAATAATACGTGGCACGACGAGGCGGGCATAGCGCGAGAAGGCGCTAGTCGGCGGGAAGCGAACCACGGTATCGCATCGCCCGAGGAGGTACATCTCGACGAGAGCAGAAAAACCGCCGTCAACGCCCAGTGCTGCGCTGTGTAATGGCCCGGCCCGATCCGCCTGGAAGTGTTTTGGAATAGTGAAAAGATCGGGAAACACGCCCGACAAGTAATGACGCACCTGCTCACTGTCAGTACACAAGAACACCCTCACAGGTTTTGGATGCGGTAGCGCTTTAGCCTTACGAATGGCCGTGCATACCTGCCGGAAGGCGAGTTCCGGATCAGCCCAGTAGGGAGCGTGCTCCATTATATCTTCGCCATTGCCGTGCCGGACATGCACCCCGATTATGCTGTGCTCCTTAAAGTGCTCCTGGTAGATGGCGTCAATCCGAGCTTCAATTTCAGGCCTCGGTTTGATACTCCGAAAAATCTGTCGTTCGGCATCCATATCGCAACGCCACATCAAGCAAGCATCACACACTACTGTGTTGGCTGCAGTATCATCTTGGGCCTCGAAAAGCTCTCTCAGCTCGTCACGTTCTCGGAAAATCTGTTCATCTGGGCGGCAAACGCAGTCGATCGATGGCTTATTCCACCACGGCGGGAAGAAAGGCCCAGGGAATGAGAGCTGGTTGACCTGGTCATCGCAAATAACCGGTACGCCAGCGATGTCTTGAATTGGCTCGAAGAACACCGGAAAGGCATTGGTGAAGGGTTGATCGAGATAACAGGAGCCACGCCAATCTATGGCTAGCGTCCGCCCCGTCCGCTTAGCGTAGGACCAAGCTGCTGCCAGAGACCACAAGCAATCACCGAAACCGGTACGCCGTCGCGAAACAACGAACCGATCCTCGCCCGATCCAATCATCAGTGATCGCGGTCCTAGCATCTCGTTCTCCATTTATCGTGACAAGAAAGTCCAAATTGGCCTGTCTCAAGACCGTTCGACCTGACCGGGCTGCAATGCCGCTCGCCCCTGCGAACGCCAGTCAGATATCACCGCCTCTACCAATTCTCGTAGGGTTCGTCTGAATCAGCTAATGAGATCAGCCCATGGTCAATCCGGCGTCCCATAACCTGAGATCTTGATTGGGAGACATCGAACCTCCCGTGACAGGCTGACTTTCCTGCTGGAAATGTCGTACGTCAGCTGCAACACGGAGATAGTGTCTTTGAGGTGCTTGCGGCGAATGGCCAACTTTGGCCGGATGATCATGCGCCTTCGCGCGAATTTCGTGGCACTGCATCACGGATCTCCTTCTCTTGGAAGTTATCTCAACGCATTAGGCGCCGGCGAAGCAGCACCATCGAGAGGAAGAACGGCAACACCGCGTACAGGCAAAGCGCACCGATATGCAGGGCGATGCCGCCAGCCGGGCGATCAAGCATTTCCGGACGAATAAGGTCGATCGAATGTGCCAGCGGCAAAAAGTGCGCTACCTGCTGAAAGGTGTCTGACAATTGGGTGACCGGGAAGACCGCGCCTGACAGGAACAGCATGGGTGTGAGGAAGAGCGACTGGTAGAATACAAAATACTGGTAACTGGGCGCAAGCGCGGTGACGACCATCGCCAGGCTCGCAAAGGCGAACCCAGTGAGCGCGATGGCTGGTAGCACATATAGCAGGGACGGCCACGCCGCATAGCCCACCACGGCGGCGACGATCGCAATTGCCGTGCCGGCCAAAAAGGCCTTGGTGGCTGCCCACGCCAATTCACCGAGAACGATGTCGCCGAGGGTAAGTTGTGTGTACAGGATTGCTTCCCAGATGCGCTGTTCGTGCATGCGAGGGTAAGCTGCATAAATTGTTTCGAAGGTCGACGCGGTCATGGCGCTCGTCGCGACCATTCCGGCTGCCAAAAAAGCAACGTAGGACGCATCTTCAACCCGACCTACCATCATTCCGAGGCCAGTACCAAGTCCGAAAAGATAGATCAAAGGATCGGCGAGGTTACCGAGCATTGACGCAAGTGCGATCTTCTTCCACGATAGATAGTTGCGGCGCCATACCGCAACCCAGTTCCACGCGTTGGCGGGTAGAGCCGCTGCAAAATCTTCACCCATCGTTCACTTCTCCATCTCGCGTCCGGTCAGCCGCAAGAAAACGTCCTCAAGATTAGGTGGACGCTCCAGAAGACGCAGACCGGCGCGCCCGCGCAGTTGCACGCGCACCTGCTCCGGATCGGGCGCATAGCAAAAGAGCGTCTCGCCGCTCACCTCGATGCGCTGAACGTATGGCCTGATCAGCGAACTCAGCTCCTGTGGATTGCCGCCGAAGATCTCGATCACGTGACACCCGATATGTTCGTCAATCAGGGCATGAGGGCTGCCTTCGGCAATGTTGCGTCCATGCTCGAGAACGCACAGCCGATCGCACAACCGCTCAGCCTCTTCCATAAAGTGGGTCGTCAAAATAATCGTCTTGCCGCGCGCCAGCAGGAACCGCAGGCGCTCCCAGATCAGGTGTCGCGCGTGCGGGTCGAGGCCCGTAGTCGGCTCGTCCATTACGAGTAGCAGGGGATCGTTGATCAGCGCACGTGCCAGCGTCAGGCGCCGCTTCATGCCGCCCGATAGTTCGGCGACACGTGCATCCGCCTTGCTCTCAAGACGGGCGAACTCGAGGAGCGATGGGATGACCGCTTTGATCTTGCGTGTGCTCATGCCGAAGTAGCGGCCGAACACCAACAGGTTCTCGCGTACCGTGAATTCCAGGTCAAGGTTGTCGAACTGCGGAACCACGCCGATGCCCTGGCGTGCCAAGCGAGCCCGTGCCGGCACTGGCACTCCGAGCACCGTGATCTTACCGGCGTCAGGCCGTGTCATGCCGAGGACCATACGCGCAATCGTGCTTTTGCCCGCACCGTTCGGCCCCAGCAGGCCGAAACACTCTCCCGACGCAACGGTGAACGACAGCTCGTTCACAATGACCTTATTGCCAAATGACTTCGTCACGCCGTTAAGGTCGATTGCTACGTTGGACATGCGTTCATCTCTGCTGAAAGGAGCCGTTCAGCCGGCGGGAGCTCACTTGCGAGCGTTCTGGACAGCAGGCCTTCGCGGTGACGGCCCTTGGGAAAGCGACAGCCGGAGCATTTGTGTGAGACGGTCCCGCTCTACGGATTGCCGTCGAGCCGCCACGGATCGTCTGCGGCCACTTCCCGTTCTAACAATTGAAATATTGTCCAGGTCACGACTTGTGCCCTACGCAGTACACTATCAGTCGCCACTGAAAACGCTCTCAGACTCCACCAACCCGGCGATCGGGTTTTTGATGACGATCTGCTTTTCCCCTCCATTGGGTAGGGTGGCCGCCTTGCGCGACAGCCAATCGCTGTTGCTCAATGTGCACAACGCATAGGCTTTCAGGGGGAGTAAGAGAAAGACGTTGATGAATGTGTGTAGAGAAAAACCGAGAAATCGAAGTTGGCGGGCACGAAACGCTGCCACGCTGCACCGAATGATGGTCATGGATGCAATCATCAGGACTGCCGACCAAGGCACTGTGGCTGTCAGTGCGAGCTGCGCGAGTCCAGCCAGTACCGACAGGGCGAGCAACAGCGGGCCGAGATTCTGTCCGACCACATCCAGCGTTAGATAGCGATCGAGGCTTGGCAATAGGCGCAGCGCAAGCAACGTGTCCCGAAATGTGCTCCGCGCCCAGCGGAGTTGTTGGCGCAGATACGGCCCTAGCCGATCCGGAACGATCGTTGCGGCGATGGCGTCGGGAACGTATTCGGTTCGAAGCCCTGCTTTCAGCATGAGGATCGTGAGATGGCGATCCTCACCGAAGTCGCTTGGCTTCCCCCGAAACAGTTGCGTCTCGTACTGATCCAGCAGCAAAAGGAGTGCGGAACGACGGTACATCGCACATGGGCCGCAGCAGCACATAACGGCACCAAAGCGAGCCTGTGCCGCTCGCTCCTCATTGCAGGCCAGCCAGTACTCCATATCGATCAACTGGGTCAGCCAGGTGTCGCTCCGGTTGCTGGCCACCAACTGGCCCATGGCCGCGCCGACGGCTGGATCCTGCATCTTCAGTGCAAGCTTTGTGACGACGTCGGACGCGAGTGTCGTGTCCGAGTCGACGTTGAGCACCAAATCTCCAGATGAGCGGCGTATCGCGACGATCTGCGCTTTGCGTTTGCCAACATTCTTGTCGAGCAAAATGAAGTTGAATCTCGGGTCGCCCGCAAAGGCACCGTGTACCGGTACGACAACGTCGCGATTTGCAGAACCGTCATCAACCACATAGACCCGCAGTTTTCCGGCATATTGTTGGCTTGCAATGGACGCCAGGCACGCTGAGAGCGCGCTCGGATCCTCGTTGAAGGAGGGGACGATGACATCCACGCTCGGCAGAAGGTCGAAACCAACCAATTCATCCGACACCGGAGAACGGTCCATCGGCAAAGCATAAGTCATCTGCATGCTTTTATAAGCAGCCGAGAGCAGTGCATAGCACGAGACGGCGACAGTACTGGCTGTAGCAAGCAGGTCCATAGGATCTCGCAATTTTCAATGATGTTGTGGAAGGGCGCGAATTTCATATCCGCAGGCGTTTAATGCCGGAATCAGCTGGGACAGCGCCTTGGCGGTCTGGTCGCGCAGTCTGGCTTGAGTGCTCAGTCTCAACTCGTCGGGCGGGCAACCGTCGTGCAGGAGCACGATTGCACCCGGCCGGACAGAGGCGACCACTGCATCGACAATCGCGTCGGTGCCGGGGCGAGACCAGTCTCGCGGGTCTACAGACCAATGAAGCGCCGCCAGCCCGGCGATCTCTGACGCTGTGAATACTTCTTCGCTCCAGGCGCCGTAGGGCGCGCGAATGAAGCGTACCGAGGCCTGTGGACACGCCATCATGATGGCGCCGTTCGCTTCAAAGATTTCACGGCGCACTTCGCCGAAGCCGCATTTGCACAGATCCGGATGAGTCATCGTGTGGTTGCCCACCTCGTGCCCTTCTGCGATCATTCGTTGGATTAGATCCGGGTGCTCTACGGCGTAGGTGCCGATGACGAAGAACGTCGCCGGCACCCGATTTTGCGCCAGCACATCGAGGATCTGCGGTGTGAAAAATGGATTGGGACCGTCGTCAAATGTCAGATAAACGCTGCGACGGCCGGTGCTAGCCCATTCACTCGGCATTTCGCTTATGTAGTCCAGATGTTTCATAGCTCCGGACCGTTCCGATCAATCAGGGTGCCGGACGGCCACTCGCTCATCGAGCGTCCAATCGGCGTAACCAAGACGAGCACATCCTCCAGGCGGGTGGGCGGCAGGTCGGGATACACTTCTGGATGGGTCGAGCGCACGGGAATGCCCGACAACATGGTCGCCAGACCGCCTCGGCAGAACCTCTCAACATGGTTCCGCAGCGCGTGCCGAACCGTGCCGAAAGCGAATGGAACCCCAAGCTGCTGCAACACTGGATACACAAAGCGCATTGAAAAGCTGATTCCGAGTCCCTCAAGATCCGGACGCACCCCGTACAACCCCAGTTCGGCCACTAACAGATCGACCTCGCCAACCTTGATGAAGCGGCGCAGTATGCCAATGTGAGCCGCTATGCCGTGAGCGTCGTAGCCGATTGCGCGGACTTCCGGTCTCGCACCGGCCCAACTACGGCCGCCTTCGAACGGCTTCGCGTTGGAGGCGTTAGTCCGTCCATAGGTCTTTCGGAAGAAGTCGGAGAGTTCGACATGGTCGGCCAGTTGTAACTCATTTTCCCAGCACAACCTCCACCGCACGTCAGAGTGCATGGAAAGACCTCGTATTTGTTGGAATCTTTTGAGGTAAGCGCCTACGCATCGGGGAGCTTCTCGCGTCGAGCCGACGCGATGTAGCTGCGCGGGTCACCGAAGAACCTAGCCGCAATGGACATGCGATCTCGGTTGATGTTCGGCGCACGCCGGAAGGCGTACACCAGAAAATGCTCCTCGGAGCCAACGCAAACATTGAAAAACTTCCTTTAGGACTTCCTTGAATTCTCCCTATGCGACGTTCTGAAAAATTGATAAAATCGTTTGTTTCGATGAAATGCATCCACGCTATGGATAGCTAAGACATGCGTTTCAAAGGGCTTGATCTGAACCTTCTCGTCGTGCTCGACGCGCTGCTGAGCGAGCGCGGCCTCACGGCGGCGGCACGCCGCATCAACCTAAGTCAGCCGGCCATGAGTGCGGCCGTCGCCCGGCTGCGTGACTTTTTCCACGATGAACTATTTTCGATGAGCGGCCGCGAACGCATTCTGACACCGCGTGCGGAAGCACTCGCCCCCGCAGTTCGCGACGCACTGCTGCGCATCCAGAGCTCGATTATTTCTTGGGATCCGTTTAACCCGGCTCAATCCGATCGCCGCTTCAGGATCCTTCTTTCCGATTTCGTCACACTCGTGTTTTTTGAAAAGGTCGTCGAGCGTGTTGCACGGGAAGCACCCGCCGTCAGCTTCGAATTGCTGCCTGTCGACGACACCCCCGATGAGCTTCTCCGGCGCGGTGACGTCGATTTTCTAATTCTTCCGGATTTGTTCAAGTCGAGCGCGCATTCAAGAGTGGCGCTGTTCGACGAAACGCTCGTGTGCGTAGGCTGCGCCGCGAACAAACAGCTGCCACGGCAGCTTACGTTCGAGAGATACATGTCGATGAAGCACGTCGTGGTCAAGTTCGGGCGTATGCTGAAGCCCTCCATCGAGGAATGGTTTTTGCTTGAGCATGGTCTTAAGAGACGTGTCGAGGTCGCGGTGCAGGGCTTCAGCATGATCCCGCCGATGGTGTCAGGCACAGATCGTATAGCGACCATGCCCTTGCGGCTGGTCAAGCATTTCGAAAAAACGTTCCCCCTGCGGATCGTCGAACTTCCGCTGCCACTTCCCGGATTTACCGAGACCCTCCAATGGCCGGCCCTTCACAACAGCGATCCGGCAAGCATCTGGATCCGGGAGATAATGTTGCAGGAGGCGTCCCGCATGGCTACTCCAAGCAAGACCCCGGGACGTCGCACGCGCTCCTAGATTTACTCAGCGCCTCACGCCGACTCTCATGTTCCCTATCAAGACTGAGGCGAGAGATCGGCTGCTCGGCAGGTGTTGCGAGCAGTCGGATCGGCTGAAGCTGCACGGGGCGAGAAGTGGAGTTCAGAACGACGGTTGATCAGACTCTCATCCGCGGTTGGGTACCGCCTTCCGTGTCTTCAGCTCGGGCCTTGGTCTAGGAGCGGGAGTTGTTCGGAACGGGCGCCGGGCGGACTGACTCGGCCACATAACCACCGACGGGAGTTCCCCACCGTGGCTCCGCCCCCGGGCGCTGTGCCGCACGTTGGCTTGAGACCGCTGTGATGGTGAAACCTCTCGCCCGATCGCCCACAATGAGGGGCCATCTCATGCACGATCTTGGGCCAGGACCATCGGTGGCTTCTTGGCGCAGCTACGGCGGTCCTACGGCCGGGCCTGGGCCCTCCCGACATAGTCGCGTAAAGCTTTAGACCCTCGAGCCAAACCCGCAGGGCTCGCTTACCTTGAGGGGCAGCAGTACGTCCAAGCAGCTTCAACAGTTAAGAATTTCGCAAAGACGAGGCACTTGCGGATTGTCCAGCTTTCGCTGCCACTTCCCGCATTACCGGGGCGGTCCAATAGCCCACCATTCACAATAGTGATCCGGCAAGCATCTGGATCCGAGAGAAATGTTAGAAGCGGCATCTCGCATGGCTACACCTGCCTGAATGCCAGAACTGCGTTCAGGCCGCCCATGGCGAAGGCGTTGCTCAGTGCCACCTGCACCTTGCGCTCGCGCGGCACATTGGGGGTGATATCGAGATCGCAATCGGGGTCTGGCTCACGATAATTGGCCGTCGGCGGCACGACGCCCTCGCGGATCGCCATCACGCAGGCGATCATTTCGATCGCGCTAGCTGCGCCGAGGCAATGCGCATGGGTGGACTTGGTGGAAGAGACGGACATCGAATACGCATGGTCACCGAAGACGCGCTTGATGGCTGCCGATTCGATCTGATCGTTGGCCTTGGTGCCGGTGCCGTGCGCGTTGAGGTAGTCCACGTCCTCGGGATTCAGCCCGGCATCGGCAAGGCAGGCGCCCATCGCCGCCTCCGGCCCATGGACCGCCGGCGCGGCGATGTGGAAGGCATCGGCGGAAAATCCGACGCCGGCGATCTCGGCAAGGATCGCTGCACCGCGAGCAGCAGCATGCTCATAGCTTTCCAAAACGGCCATGCCCGCACCCTCGCCCAGCACCACGCCCTTCCTATCGGCGGAGAAGGGCCGGCAGGTATCGGGAGCCAGCACGCGCATTGCCTCCCATGACTTCAGCACGCCCCATACGAGCGGCGCATCGCTTCCGCCGGCAAGCATCACGTCGGCCCGACCGTACCTTATCTGATCCACCGCCGAAGCGATCGCATGGTTGCCGGAGGCACAGGCGGAGGTGATGCCGAGTACTGGCCCGCGCAGCCCGAAGCTCAAGCTGATCTGGGTGGCAGCGGCGCTTGGCATCACCTTTAGTCCAGTGAAGATCTCAGCACGGGTCGCGCCGCCCAAAAGGATGGCGCGGTAGTTTTCCTCGATTGCGTCCCAGCCGCAGACACCGACGCCCACTGTCGCGCCGAAGCGAGCGGCATTTCCTTCATCGCAGGAAAGTCCGGCCTGTCGCATGGCTTCGTGCGCTGCAAGCACGGCGAGCAAGCTGAAGCGGCCCATGGAGACGAGCCGCCCGCGGTCGATGTCGTGCTCCGGCAGCGCCTTGATCTCAGCGCCGATTGTACCCTTCAGCTCATGAAGCTCTGAATTGACGATCGGGCCGATGGCGGAGCGGCCTTCGCGCATCCCCGTCCAGATGGAGGCGGCGTCAGTGCCCAGCCCGCAGAGCCCGCCCATTCCGGTGATGACGACGCGCCTGTCCATTCAAGCCTCCTTAGTGAGCAAGCCGCGGACGGCTTCCACCATGTCGCCGACATTCTGGAGATCCGACCAGGCCTCGGCCGTGTTCATCTCGATCTTGATGCCGTAGGCCTGCTCCAGGTCCCAGAGCACGTCCGCCAATCCCAGTGAATCGATGCCGAGAGAAGTCAGTCCCGTGGCAGTCGTTATCTCGCCGCCCGAGGCAGGCGCTATGTTGCCACCCTCCGCCGCGGCGCGCTTCTTGATCATTGCGATTATTTCGTTGGTCAGTTGATCAGCCATCTTGTTCCTTTCCAGCTTGCGTTTGCGACGTGACTCAATGCCTGAGCCGCGCCGTGTTGCGAAAATTGCCCCTCACCAAGCTTGTGCGACTCACAAAGACCAACTGCTTGTGGAGGCCGGATGAGTTCGGGCTGGTCTGCGGCGTACGCCCCGATGACGAAGAACGTCGCCGGCACCCGATGTTGCGCCAGCACATCGAGGATCTCTGGTGTGCAAAGTGGATTGGGACCGTCGTCCGACCTCGATAACCATGATGAGCGGCGCAGTATGCCAATGTGAGCGGCTACGCCGTGCGCGTCGTAGCCGATTGCGCGGAATTCCGGCCTCGCACCGGCCCAACTACGGCCGCCTTCGAATGGCTTCGCGTTGAACGCGCCAGTCCGTCCATTTGTCTTTCGGAAGAAGTCGGAGAGTTCGACATGGTCGGCCAGTTGCAACTCATTTTCCCAGCACAACCTCCACCGCACGTCAGAGCGCATGGAAAGATTTCTCTTTCGGGCTCTTTTTAACGCACTCGTCACGCGATAGAGGCAGTGGGTGATCGGTGCGCGTCAGGTGCTTTTGTCCATGCAAGATTCCGGGAGATTGATAAAATCGTTTCTGTCGATGAAACGCATCCACGCTATGGATAGCTAAGACATGCGTTTCAAAGGGCTTGATCTGAACCTTCTCGTCGTGCTCGACGCGCTGCTGAGCGAGCGCGGCCTCACGGCGGCGGCACGCCGCATCAACCTAAGTCAGCCGGCCATGAGTGCGGCCGTCGCCCGGCTGCGTGACTTTTTCCACGATGAACTATTTTCGATGAGCGGCCGCGAACGTATTCTGACACCGCGTGCGGAAGCACTCGCCCCCGCAGTTCGCGAAGCACTGCTGCGCATCCAGAGCTCGATTATTTCTTGGGATCCGTTTAACCCGGCTCAATCCGACCGCCGCTTCAGGATCCTTGTTTCCGATTTCATCACACTCGTGTTTTTTGAAAAGGTCGTCGAGCGTGTCGCACGGGAAGCACCCGCCGTCAGCTTCGAATTGCTGCCTATCGACGACACCCCCGATGAGCTTCTCCGGCGCGGTGACGTCGATTTTCTAATTCTTCCGGATTTGTTCAAGTCGAGCGCGCATTCAAGAGTGGCGCTGTTCGACGAGACGCTCGTGTGCGTGGGCTGCGCCACGAACAAGCAGCTGCCACGGCAGCTTACGTTCGAGAGATACATGTCAATGAAGCACGTCGTGGTCAAGTTCGGGCGTATGCTGAAGCCCTCCATCGAGGAATGGTTTTTGCTTGAGCATGGTCTTAAGAGACGTGTCGAGGTCGCGGTGCAGGGCTTCAGCATGATCCCGCCGATGGTGTCAGGCACAGATCGTATAGCGACCATGCCCTTGCGGCTGGTCAAGCATTTCGAAAAAACGTTCCCCCTGCAGATCGTCGAACTTCCGCTGCCACTTCCCGGATTTACCGAGACCCTCCAATGGCCGACCCTTCACAATAGTGATCCGGCAAGCATCTGGATGCGGGAGATAATGTTGCAGGAGGCGTCCCGCATGGCTACTCCACGCAAGACCCCGGGACGTCGCACGCATCAAGACTGAGGTCGAGAGATCGGCTGCTCGGCAGGTGTTGCGAGCGGTCGGATCGGCTGAAGCTGCACGGGGCGAGAAGTGGAGCTCAGAACGACGGTTGATCAGACTCACATCCGCGGGTTGGGTACCGCCGTGCCTTCAGCTCGGGGCTATCCTTGGTCTAGGAGCGGGAGTTGTACGACAAGTTCAGCAAAATGGCCTGGCATTGACGTCGGCGCGCGTTCGCCGCGCAGACTCCTCGTTCACCGCCGAGGCCTAGAAGAGTGGCCGAACAGCTCCTCGGTGATCGCCTTCGCCTCGCATTGCACTCTCCACCAACGCCGATACCAACGCTTTCTTCGAGCGCTGCTAGCGCTCGAACAGCTCCGTCGAGAACCGGCTGGAAGGCACCCGCTATCTCAACATGGAGCATTTGCGCGAACACAAGAAGGAGGAGCTGCGACAGGCGGCCTGAACCGCTTCGTTCCTCACAGGCCCAGCGTGAGCGTCGTGCTCGCGCCGTCAAGGCCGCGTGTTGCGCCGCCTTCGGCGCTGGCCTGCGGCCAACCTTGACCGCGCTGCGCGCGCCGCTCGCCGCAATGCCGTGAGGTCGGGACGAAGGATGGTCGCCGCCGTCGAACAAAGGGATACCCGCTCCCACCATGACGCTTTTGCAGAACTTGACGCACGCAACTCACCTTCAGAGCGGTCGCTCTTCTCTCGTCGCAGTTTCTGGCTGACCCTTCTAACACTATCGGAGAGGGCCCCGCGCGAACTGACTCGGCCACATAACCACCGACGGGAGTTCCCCACCGTGGCTCCGCCCCGGCGCTGTGCCGCACGTTGGCTCGAGACCGCTATGGTGGTGAAACCTCTCGCCCGATGGCCCACAAGAAGGGGCCATCTCATGCACGATCTCGGCCATGACCACCGGTGGCTTCTTGCCGGCAGCACTCAGGCGACTATAGCGGGCGCAGAGCCGACCCTGCGGCTTCCAGACATTGTCGCGTACAGCTTTAGACAGACCCTCAAGCCGAGCCCGCAGGGCCTCGCTTACCTTTTACGGGGCGGCGGTACGTCCACGCCGTTTCAACAGTTAAGAATTTCGCAAAGTCGATACCCCGCGGATCGTCGACCTTCCGCTGCCACTTCCCGCATTCGCCGAGGCGGCCAATGACCCGCCCTTCACAATAGTGATCCGGCAAGCATCTGGATGCGGGAGATAATGTTACAGGAGGCATCTCTCATGGCTTCTACACCTGCCTGAACGCCAGGACCGCGTTCGTGCCGCCAAAGGCGAAGGAGTTGCTCAGTGCCACGCGCACCTTGCGCTCGCGTGGCACATTGGGCGTGACGTCGAGATCGCAATCGGGGTCCAGCTCACGATAATTGGCAGTCGGCGGCACGACGCTCTCGCGGATAGCCATCACGCAGGCGATCAACTCGAGCGCGCCGGACGCGCCGAGGCAATGCGCGTGCATGGACTTGGTAGAAGAGATGGACATTGAATAGGCGTGCTGACCGAAGACGCGCTTGATCGCCGCCGTCTCGATCTGGTCGTTGGCCTTGGTGCCGGTGCCGTGCGCGTTGAGATAGTCGACATCCTCGGCATTCAGCCCGGCATCGGCAAGGCAGGCGCGCATTGCTGCCTCCGGCCCCTCGACAGTCGGGCAGACGATGTCTGAGGCATCGGCGGAAAGGCCGGCACCGGCAATTTCGGCAAGGATGGTGGCGCCCCGAGCCATGGCATGCTCGTAGCTTTCCAGCACCGCCATGCCGGCGCCTTCACCAAGCGACAGGCCCTGGCGGTCGGCCGAGAATGGCCGGCAAGTATCGGGCGAAAGCACGCGGATCGATTCCCATGCCTTCAGCACACCCCATATGAGCGGCGCTTCGCTGCCGCCGGCAAGCATCACGTCGGCCCGGCCGAGCCTGATCTGGTCCACCGCGGAGGCAATCGCATGGTTTGCCGAGGAACAGGCGGACGTGACGCCGAAGACCGGCCCGCGCAGGCCGAGACTCATGCTGACCTGGCCGGCAGCGGCGCCCGGCATCGCCTTGGGTACGGTCAAGAGGGCGGCACGCTTACCACCCAGAAGCATGGCGCGGTAGGTTTGCTCGATCGCATCCCAGCCGCAGCCGCCAACGCCCACCGTCGCACCGAAGCGATAGGTATTTCCTTCTTTGGAGGAAAGTCCGGCCTGACGCATGGCTTCGCGCGCCGCAAGCACAGCGAGCAGGCTGAAGCGGTCCATGGAGGCGAGCTGCTTGCCGTCGATGTCATGCTCCGGCAGCGCCTTGATCTCGGCACCGATCCTGACCCTCAATTCATGGAGCTCGGAGTTGACGATTGGGCCGATGGCGGAGCGGCCTTCGCGCATCTCTCTCCAAATGGCGGCGGCGTCGGTCCCAAGCCCGCAAAGCCCGCCGATCCCAGTAATCACGACGCGCCTGTCCATTCACACCCCCTTGGCGAGCAAGCCGCGCACGGCTTCCACCATGTCGCCGACATTCTGGAGATCCGACCAGGCCTCGGACGTATTCATCTCGATCTTGATGCCGTAGGCCTGCTCCAGGTCCCAGAGAACGTCCGCCAATCCCAGTGAATCGATACCGAGCGAAGTCAGTCCCGTGGCAGCCGTTATCTCGCCGCCCGAGGCAGGGGCTATGTTGCCGCCCTCCGCCGCGGCGCGCTTCTTGATCATTGCGATTATTTCGTTGGTCAGTTGATCAGCCATCTTGTTCCTTTCCAGCTTGCGTTTGCGACGTGACTCAATGCCTGAGCCGCGCCGTGTTGCGAAAATTGCCCCTCACCAAGCTTGTGCGACTCACAAAGACCAACTGCTTGTGGAGGCCGGATGAGTTCGGGCTGGTCTGCGGCGTACGCCCCGATGACGAAGAACGTCGCCGGCACCCGATGTTGCGCCAGCACATCGAGGATCTCTGGTGTGCAAAGTGGATTGGGACCGTCGTCCGACCTCGATAACCATGATGAGCGGCGCAGTATGCCAATGTGAGCCGCTACGCCGTGCGCGTCGTAGCCGATTGCGCGGACTTCCGGCCTCGCACCGGCCCAACTACGGCCGCCTTCGAATGGCTTCGCGTTGAACGCGCCAGTCCGTCCATAGGTCTTTCGGAAGAAGTCGGAGAGTTCGACATGGTCGGCCAGTTGCAACTCATTTTCCCAGCACAACCTCCACGCACGTCGGAGCGCATGGAAAGATTTCTCCTTTCGGGCTCTTTTTAACGCACTCGTCACGCGATAGAGGCAGTGGGTGATCGGTGCGCGTCAGATGCTGTTGTCAATGTAGGATTCAGGAAGATTGATAAAATCGTTTGTTTCGATGAAACGCATTCACGCTATAGATAGCTGAAGACATGCGTTTCAAAGGGCTCGATCTGAATCTTCTCGTCGTGCTCGACGCGCTGCTGAGCGAGCGCGGCCTCACGGCGGCGGCACGCCGCATCAACCTAAGTCAGCCGGCCATGAGTGCGGCCGTCGCCCGGCTGCGTGACTTTTTCCACGATGAACTATTTACCATGAGCGGCCGCGAACGTATTCTGACACCGCGTGCGGAAACACTCGCCCCCGCAGTTCGCGACGCTCTCCTGCACATCCAGTGCTCGATTATTTCTTGGGATCCGTTTAACCCGGCTCAATCTGACCGCCGCTTCAGGATCATTGTTTCCGATTTCGTCACACTCGTGTTTTTTGAAAAGATCGTCGAGCGTGTTGCAAGGGAAGCACCCGCCGTCACCTTCGAATTGCTGCCGCTCGACGACGACCCTGATGAGCTTCTCCGACGCGGTGACGTCGATTTTCTAATTCTTCCGGAATTGTTCATGTCGAGCGCGCATCCAAGAATGCCGCTGTTCGACGAGACGCTCGTGTGCGTAGGCTGCGCCATGAACAAACAGCTACCACGGCAGCTTACGTTCGAGAGATACATGTCTATGAGGCACGTTGCGGTCAAGTTCGGGCGTACGCAGAAGCCCTCCATCGAGGAATGGTTTTTGATTGAGCATGGTCTTAAGAGACGTGTCGAGGTCGTCGTGCAGGCATTTAGCATGATCCCGCCTATGGTCTCAGGCACAGCTCGTATAGCGACCATGCCCTTCCGGCTGGTCAAGCATTTCGAAAAAACGTTCCCCCTGCAGATCGTCGACCTTCCGCTGCCACTTCCCGCATTTACCGAGGCCGTCCAATGGCCGGCCCTTCACAATAGTGATCCGGCAAGCATCTGGATGCGGGAGATAATGTTGCAGGAGGCGTCCCGCACGGCTACGACCTCGGGACGTCGCGGGCGCCCCTAAATCTGCTTAGCGCCTCACACCGGCTCTCGCGTCAATAGCCCCGTGTCGGATGAGATCGATCCTGGCGGCAAGTGCGCCCGCGAGGTCATCCAGCGCGTGGACTTCCTCGACTAGCTCGAACGAGAAGGGGCCGGCATAGCCGCCATCAAGCAGCGCCCGGATCTGGCTGCCATTGTCGGAACCTCCCAGGACGCGATCCGGGTAAATCCAGAAGGTCGGATCGTTCACGCCTGAAATGTGCACGAGACCGGTTAGCTCGCAGGAGAAGAACGTCTCCCCGGCGAGTGTGTGGTGAAACGTGTCGTGCACGAGACGGAAGACGGACTGCCCATCAACCGCGGCAATGGCCTTAGCCGCTTCCTTCTTCGATCGAAGCGAGCAGGTCTGGAAGCCCAGCGGCTCGATGAGACCGATTAGACCGTGCGACTGGAGGATCGGCTTGAGCGCGTTCAAGGCGACGAGCAGATTGTCCTGGCGCTCGCCATTCGCGGGCCACGAGCCGTCGTTGACCGGCACCAGCACGAGCGTCTTCGCCCCGCAGGCCGCCGCATAATCGGCGAGCATGCTCGCCTCGACTTGGCGCGCAGGAGTCCACTCATTGAAGCGCTGCAAGGCGTTGACAGAGATAATCGTGACGCCCGCTTCAGCGGCGGCAGACCGGACGTCCGCAGCCGGCATGCCGGGTACAAAAGGATCGCTGAAGAGACGGATTTGAACGTCGGCCATACCCTGGTCGCGTGCAAGCGCGAAAAATGCCGGAACATCAAGTCGGGACGCCGCCATGTGGTCGAGTGCAAAGCGGGGCGACACCTGGCGCATGGCTTGGCTTTTTCCTTTCATGAAGCGCGGCCGCCGTTCTCAGCTGTTCGGCTTCTGCCGCGTGGCAACCGCTCGTTGATTCAACAGACCGGAATGATAGTCAATCGAGCTTTCTTTCATTTGTGAAAGGAAACTCGACCGCCTATGATAGAATCCATCAGGTTTCATATATTCTCTGGCAGATGGATGTCGAACGGCAGAAATGTCTGCCCGGGCGTCTCCACCGTGCCGGTCTCGATGGCCCGCGCCATCAGCGTCATCAGCTCCTGGCAAAGTCGGCGCAGTGGCGTGGCGACAGCCATCGTGATGATGTTATCTGCGAGCGCCGCACGTGACTCCGGCGTGATTTCATTCACGATCGCGACGAGATCCTGACCTTTACCCTCTTCCCGGAGCGCGGAGATGGCGCCCTCCATGCCTCCGCCGGCCACATAGAAGCCGACGAGCTCGGGTTCCCGCTGCATGAGATCAAGCGTTGCCTCGTAGGTGATCTGCCGTTTCTCTAGGTTCACGAGCGGATCGAGCACCTCGAATGTCGGCGCGTTCTCACGGCAATAGGAGCGAAAGCCGATGTCCCGGAGCTCGTGCCCCTGGAAACGGTGGCTGCCGACAAACACCGCCACCTTTCCGGGCCGTTTTGCGACCTTGGAAAACATCCAAGCGGCCGTCCGCCCGACCTGGCGGTTGTTGAGGCCGATATAGCCCTGGCGCACGCCGGCGGCGAAGTCGGAAAGCAGCGAGAATACTGGAATGCCTTTGGCCTTGAGCTCCTCGACCGCTGCCGTAATCTTCGGGTGGTCCGGCGCCACCATGGCGATCGCGTGGCAGCGGCTCCCAAGATCCTTGAGGAGTGCGATCAGATCGCACGGCACGTGTGACGGCGCGAATTCGATGAGCGGAATGCCGTGGAAGGACTGGGCCAAACTGACCGACGCTTCGACCTCGCGCGCGAAGTCTTGGTAGAAATGCTGGGCCGGTTTTCTTAAGATGAAACCCAGCCGATAGTGCGGCAGGCCCCGCTGCAAGCGCTGCTTGATGAGACCGGCAGCATGATAGCCGATGGCGTAGGCGGCCTCGTGGACCCGCCGCGCGGTCTCTTCCCGCACCGGATGGCGGGCGTTCAGAACCCGATCGACAGTTGCCACGCTGACCCCGGCTTCGCGGGCGAGATCGGTAATTGTGGGGCGCTTGGTCATGGGTCCAATTCTGTTTAGTTTTGCCGGCTGACTCTCTGTCATCCAGCACGTCTCGGCAAAGGTTCCGGGCGGCAAAGTGACCGCATAATTCATGATCGACAGCGTATTCGACGAACAGCAATCCAGGCGTAACCGGGCGCGTATCGATGTACAGTTCGTTTGCTTAGGGAGCCATAATTTTGCACTCGCCGCATTTTGCGCTTCTGATTTCATCGACGCGCGAAGCGCTGTTTGGAGCCTGCGAGTCGATTGGTGCTTGTGACCAGCCCGGCGACTTAACAGGTCGCGAAGCTGCGACCTTACTCGGCGGGGCGTGGCCGGTTAATACTCGGCAAACTGATGACCGCAGAAGGCGGCTTTCATCTGCGCTTGGTCCAATTCGCCTTCCCAGCGGGCGACGACGAGCGATGCCACCGCGTTACCGACGACATTCGTCAGCGCCCGGCATTCGGACATGAAACGGTCGACGCCAAGGATCAGAGCCATGCCAGCAACGGGAACACTGGGTACTACGGCGAGCGTAGCGGCCAGCGTGATGAATCCCGCACCTGTTACACCTGCTGCACCCTTCGAGGAAAGCATCGCAACGAGCAGCAGGAGGACCTGATCGCTAATTGAAAGATCCGTGTTCGTCGCCTGGGCGATGAAGAGGGCCGCCAGCGTCATGTAGATATTGGTGCCGTCCAGATTGAAGGAATATCCGGTCGGGATGACGAGACCCACGACCGAACGCTTGGCGCCGGCCTTCTCCATCTTCTCCATGAGCGAGGGCAGCGCGGCCTCCGAGGAGGACGTTGCCAGGACAAGCAGCAGCTCTTCCTTGATGTAGCGAATGAGAGAAAAGATCGAGAAGCCGTTGTAACGGCAGACCGCGCCGAGAACGCCGAACACGAACAGGAAGGCGGTGAAATAGAACGTCCCGACCAGCATCGCGAGGTTGACGATCGATCCGATGCCATATTTGCCGGTCGTGAAGGCCATTGCGCCGAAAGCGCCGATCGGGGCGGCCTTCATCAGGAGGCTGACGAGCTTGAAAATGGGGGCGGTCAGCGCCTGAAGGAAGGAAACGACAGGCTTGCCCGTCTCTCCGACCATGGCCAGAGCGATGCCGAACAGAACCGAGAAGAACAGGACCTGCAGGATGTCACCTTGCGCGAAGGCGCCGACGATCGTTGACGGGATAATGTTCATCAGGAAGCCGGTGACGGACTGCTCGTGAGCCTTTGCGGCATAGGTATTCACGGCCTGGACATCGAGCGAGGCCGGATCGATGTTGAGGCCGGCGCCAGGCTGAACGACATTGGCGACGACAAGGCCGACGATTAGTGCCAGCGTCGAGAAGGTGAGGAAATAGACCATCGCCTTGCCGGCAACTCGGCCGACCTTCTGGAGATCGTTCATGCCGGCGATGCCGGTCGCAATTGTCAGGAAGATGACAGGCGCGATGATCATCTTGACAAGCTTGATGAAGGCATCACCGAGCGGCTTCAGGCTCCCGCCAATCCCCGGATAGAAATGGCCGAGTGCGACGCCGAGGGCGATGGCGGCAAGCACCTGCACGTAGGGCTTGGCGTAGAAGGCCTTGCGGGGCGCGGGACTCGCGCTGCGGACTTGTGGAGCTAACACCGTTTCTCTCCCTGACCGGATAGGGGGCGGGCTCTTCCTCCCTTCCCAGGCTTCTCCCATCGCGGCGCTCCGGTCGAACGCTGCTGCCATCTCGGGCGCAAGTGCCGTGCCAAATGGAGATCTGCGCCAATCATGCCTTTTCCCGGTTTCGGTCATCTCGCCCAGCGGCCATGTGCGGATTTCCACACTAGCTGCCTTCACGCCGGGCGGAATTCCGCACTAAGGTTCGCCAACGGTCGGGTCTGAACAATTCGCTGGCAAAAGACGGGATTGACAAGGGCGACTTGCAGCTCGCCTTTTGATGTTCGTTGGCAGATCGGCCGCCGGTCGACCTCTCTGGCGTGCGGTTTTGCTCGCACTTCTTGGTGGGACACTCGGTTTTGTCGTCTTTGCGACGGGCCGCATTGCCGGCACCAGAGCGGAGTATTCCCTACGCGAACGTGCTCGGTCAGCGCGCGCCAGGCACCGCAGAGACGCCGGGGGAGACATCTCTGCCGTTCGACATCTATCTGCTCTGCCGTTCGACATCTATCCGCTCGAAAATAAATGATGGAATTCTATCATGTGGCGCCGAGTTTCCTTTCACAAATGAAAGAAAGCTCGATTGACTATCAACCCTCGTTCCGGTCTGTTTAAGCAACGTGTGGTTGCGGCCGGGAGAAGCCTAGAACGGCGGCCACACTTCAGGGAGGAAAGCCAAGCCATGCGTCATGCATCGCCTCGCTTTGCACTCGACTACACGGCGGCGCCCCGACTTGGTCAACGACGGCTCGCGCGCCAATGCCATTTGCCGAGAGCGTCTACGCACCGGACGACGTCGCAGGCGCACATGCCGCGAGCATTGATTTCGCGGCGCGAGATCGAGGATGACATGCTAGACTCAGACAATACTCGCGAATTCGAACAAAGTGCCGGGGAGACGCCGTCATGCTGCACATCGCTTCAGGACGCGAAAAGAGCTAACTCAAAGCCCGAGACGAACAACGCGGTCCCCATTGTGCCGTCGCACGAGAGCGCGCTTACCGGGGTCTTCGAAATATCGAAAGTACTCACCGCCCCCTCCCGGCTCGAAGTCACGCTGGCCAAGGTCGTCGATCTTCTGCGATCGTTTGTGCAGATGCGGTGCGGCATCATCTCTCTCCTCGACGGTGATGGCCAACTGGACATCACCGTAGGCGCCGGCTGGAGCGAGAGCTGCGATGAGCGCTGCCGGATGTACCTGCCGCGGAAGGCAATCGACCAGATTGTGACGACGGACACGCCCCTCGTCGCCGAGAACATAGCGGTGCATTCGGCCTTCAGTGCCGCCGACACGGACGTGCTCGGGGCCTCCGACGCCATACGAGTGTCGTTCATCGGTGTTCCCATTCGCGTCGATGCGAACGTCGTGGGCACGCTGACTATCGACCGCGTGCTGGACAATGGGTCAAGATCTTGGCTCGATTACAACCTCCGTCTGCTACCCGTGATCGCCAACCTGGTGGGACAGACAGTGAAGTTGCGTCGCTCATTCGCGTGCGACCGCGAGCAACCGATGGCGGAGAAGGAGCGGCTGCAAAAGCAATTCTGCGAGCTCAAGCGTCCTGCGCGGGAGCGTAAGAAGGTTTACGTCAAGGGGATGATTGGCGACAGTCCGGCACTACGCGGTCTGCTCGAGAAGGTCGCGGTGGTGGCAGAGGCGAAGATTACGGTTCTATTGCGAGGCGAATCCGGTACCGGGAAGGAACTGATCGCCAAGGCCATTCACGAGTTGTCGCCACGCGCCAAGCGGCCCTTCATCAAGCTCAATTGCGCGGCGCTGCCTGAGACAGTCCTGGAATCCGAATTGTTCGGTCATGAGAAGGGTGCCTTCACCAGCGCGTTCAATTCGCGCAAGGGGCGCTTTGAGCTCGCCGACAAGGGGACGTTGTTCCTGGACGAGATCGGCGAGATCTCGGCCTCGTTCCAGGCAAAGTTGCTGCGCGTGCTGCAGGAGCAGGAGTTCGAGCGCGTCGGCGGCAACCAGACCATTAAGGTCGATGTTCGCGTGATTGCCGCCACGAACAAGAACCTGGAAGAGGCGGTTGCACGGAACGAGTTCCGCGCTGACCTCTATTATCGCATCAGCGTGGTTCCCTTGCTGGTGCCGGCGTTACGCGAAAGGCGCGGTGATATTCCGCTCCTCGCGGCTGAGTTTCTCAAGAATTTCAACGATGAGAACGGCCGTACGCTGACCTTCGATCCGAGCGCGATTGAGGTACTGATGAACTGTGATTTTCCAGGCAACATTCGCGAGCTCGAAAATTGCGTGCACCGGACAGCGATCATGGCGGCGGGACCATCAATCGGGAGAAACGACTTTTCCTGCTACCACGGCCAGTGCTTTTCCGCGGTGCTGTGGAAGCCGGCCACGCCGCCGGCTGAGGCCGCTACTTCGGCCGCCGTTCTGGTCCCGCCTGTCGTCGGCGAGCAGGCACCGCTAGCGCCGGTCGGCGCAGCCCTCATTAATGGTGCGAAGATCATCGATCGCGAGGGTGTCATCGCGGCCATGGAAAGATGTGGCTGGGTGCAGGCAAAGGCGGCGCGCCTGCTTGGACTGACGCCGCGCCAGATTGGCTATGTGCTGAGGAAATACGAGATCGAGATCAAGCGTCTGTGAAAGGACGACTGAGCTGAGACAGATAAAGCGCGTTGGTGATTTGGCGCGCCTTGGCCCGATGACGAGTGGATGCACCCCCCGCGTCGGCGCCAATTCGATCCGATGGAGGACAGCCCGCCGGACCTCACGGCGGTCGGCGTCCCCAACAAAGGTGGCGTGAAGCAGCGCTGTGATCGCCGGTTTGTCGGCCATGTTGCTCTCGACCCTCAGCTCATGCCGGATGCCCTCTGCGACTGAAGACGGAGAAGAATATGTCCGATGCAAAACTGCAAAGTGTGCTTTCGTCACTTTCGCAAGTGGCGAGACAATTAGAGGCTCTGCCATCCGACCGACCAGCGCCGGATGCAAGTTTCGTCAAACTAAACACGAATGAGAACCCATTTCCGTTGCCGACAATCATAAAGCAAAGTGCGATTGCGGCTCTCGAACGGCAGTATCTATATCCAGAAGACGACAACATCACCTTGAGGGAAGCAGCCTCCAATGCCTACGGCGTCTCCAAGGATCAGGTGATCGCCGGTAACGGATCGTCTGAACTGCTCGGGCTCATCTACAGAGCTTTCCTTGCCCCGGGCGACAGCGTGGCGATGATGTCGCCAGGTTTTTCGTTCAACCGCAAACTAGCCATGCTGCAGGGTGCTCAATTTCTCGAAATCGGATGTGGTGAAGCTCATTCCTTGCCGATAGAGCAATTGCTTTTCGGCCCTGCAAAAGACGCCAAGTTCATTCTGTTGGCCAATCCGAACAATCCGACCGGAACGTTTGCTCCGGTGGCCGATATCGAACGCCTCCTAGCACAATCGGACCGCTTGATCGTCCTGGATGAGGCCTATGTCGACTTTGCACCTGATAATGGTCTGCGCCTCATAGATCGTTATCCGAACCTTCTGGTCTTAAGAACATTTTCGAAAAGCTATGCCGCCGCCGGCGTTCGCGTCGGTTTCGGTTTCGGTCACCCCGAAATTATTGGCAGGCTGCGCAACATCCAGAACGTCTTCAACATGAATGTGATCGGGCATGCGGTTGGTATCAGCGTCCTTGCGCATCGCGACGCATATGCAGACAACCACAAACACATCAAGCATGAACGACAGCGAGTGACCTTGGCGCTGTTGCAACTTGGATTCTCAGTAGCACCATCCCACGCGAATTTCGTGTTAGCCCGTGTGCCAGCGGGACAGGACGGCTCATGGTGGCAGGCAGCCTTGGAAAGGCAAAAGATACTTGTGGCCTTTTTTCCTGATAAAGGTTTGCAAAATTACATCCGCGTCAGCATCGGCACAAAAGAACAGATGGATGCATTCCTTGCAGCCGCGAGAGATATTTCTGGGAGCTTAAAGATGCCAAGGTCCAGACGTTGGGCAGCATCAGGCTCTGCTTCCGCGCTACGCGCGCGATAATCCGAGCGATCACACACCTTCTATATCTTTGAATTGCTTGATCATCGCAAGCAAGAGAACTTCCTGCGTTAAACTTGGAGAAATCGAGTGAGAAACGCCTTTCCTTCAACCCTGACCTTCGGCATCTTCGATCACCTGGACGAGGACGGCCGCGATATCGCCCGACAATACGCGGATCGCCTGATGTTGGCAGAGGCGTGCGATCACCTCGGTTTCTATGCATATCATCTGGCAGAGCATCACTGTACCCCGCATGGGAGAGGTCCATCGCCGAATCTGTTCTTATCGAGCGTCGCCCAGCGCACCCAGCGCCTTCGTGTCGGCCCGTTGGTAATGCTACTTGCCCTTTATCATCCGCTGCGTGCGTTCGAAGAGATCTGTATGCTTGACCAATTGAGCGGTGGCAGGCTCGAACTCGGTATAGGACGCGGCTCTTTTCCCACCGAATTGGGTTACTTTGGGATTGGTGCGGACGCGGCGCCAGGCCAGTATGCGGAAGCCAGCGAGATCCTTATTAATGCGATGAAGGGCGGCACGCTATCTTATCAAGGCCGCCATTTTGAACTGAATGGCGTTCCTTTGACGCTAAGACCTCATCAGCGGCCGCATCCGCCGACCTGGATCGCCACCAATCGACCCGAGCCGGCAAGCTGGGCCGCGGCTAATGGCGCAAATATCGCGTGCGTGGGACCTTCCTCTTCTGTTCGCAGAACTACTGATGCCTTCCGCGCCGGTCGAGAGCACAAAACTGAGGCGGACGAGCGAGCACCATTTCTTGGATTGCTCCGAATGGTTGTGATTGGGCGTTCTGAAGCAGATGCGTATTCGCTCGCGGCACCTGCTTACGAACGATGGCTTAAGAGCTTCAAATTCCTTTACGACCTCAATGCCATCCCGACTCCACCAAACCTGCCGCTGACCTTCGATGCAGCAATCGAGAGTGAATTGTGCGTAGTAGGATCGGCAGCTTCTGTGCGAAAAGCTCTGCTTGGGCAGTTGGAAGAGGCAGGTGCCAATTACCTTCTTTGTCAACTGGCATTTGGGGATCTGCCGCTAGATGCTTCCCTATACACCGCAACGACGATTCAATCCGAAATCATGGCTCAAGTCGGGTGACCATGAAATTTGCTGTCTGATTGGAGATCAAAATCGTTGTCGAAGCGCTCCATGACGTTCCCGGTGCAGTCTGGGAGACGACCCTGCGTATAATGCCGGGATTGATATGTCATTGGGATGTTCGAGCGTGGTGTGGGTAAAGGGGACGGGAAGGCAACCGTCGCCCAGGCGCTGGGATCCACATACACCGATCACTTACCGTTCTATCGTCAGGCGCACATCTGAAAGCGGCAGGAACAACTCGACCGCTGGACACTTGCCGACTGGGTCGTTAGTGCCTGCCTGGCATTTTCTTCCCCTGCATCAGCGATGCTCGAACGAAGCTGGTCGCCGACGAGACTACCGCCCCGGTTCTTGAGCCGGAGTGCGGCAAGACCAAGACATAAACGTTGCCGAGGGCAATCCGCCATGCACTGCTACACCACACCACCGGACACGATCTGACGAGGAACCATGATACGCAGTCAAAAAGAGAAGATGCTCGCAGGCGAGCCGTACAGTGCGGCGGATCCGGAGATCCAAGCTGACCTGCTGGCCACCGGGGCTTGGCTGAAGCGGTACAATGACACGTTGGGCCAAACCGCCGAGCAGTGGCATGCGCTCCTGTCCGAGCGGCTAGCAGAGGTTGGGCCCGGAGCGGTCATCCGTCCGCCCTTCTATTGCGACTACGGCTTCAACATCCGCCTCGGAGCCCACGTCTTCCTCAATTTCAATTGCGTCATCCTTGACGTGGTAGAGGTGACGATTGGCCAAGGAACGGCAATTGGGCCTGCCGTGCAGATCTACACCGCAGATCATCCGCATGATCCCGAGCAGCGGCAGAGTGGGCTGCAGTTCGGGCGTCCTGTCCACATTGGCAGCCGTGTCTGGATCGGCGGTGGAGCAATCATTCTCCCGGGCGTCACGATTGGCGATGATGCGGTCGTAGGCGCTGGCAGCGTGGTCACTCGAGATGTTCCCGCAGGGGTCAAGGTCCTGGGAAGTCCGGCTCGGGTGGCCATGACGACCTTGGAGAGTGATAGGCAAGCGCTTCACCGTCATTGAGCTTGGCGGTTTGTGCCGCCCGCCGAACTATGCCGAATGGTTGTGGAAGCAATTGGCCGTTTGCACGTGCTTGCCGCTGTTTTGGTGAGGCCGCTGGTTTCATTCGGCATAGTTCCTCTCTTACAGAGCCCTTCAGGAAGGCGAGCAGGCGGTCGCCTGGCTGGAAGCGGATTGGCTTCCGGCTCGTACGGCTGAAGCTCGCCAGCGCCCGTTTCCTTGAGCGCGAGATGGGCATGCAAGTAGGTCTGCATCGCTTCGATCGACTCATGGCCGAGACACAGCGCCATCATAGAGCAGTCGACTCCCGCTTGCAGCCGTTACATCACCGCGCTGTGCCTCAGTACGTGCGGCGACCTTCCTGGGACGCGAATGATGGACATCTCTCGCTGGCGGCACGCGTTTGCTTGGCCAGGAGCGCCTGCACGCCGTCGGCGCTCAGCCGACTTCCGTGCACGTTGGGAACAAATTCGCTCGCGCCGTGGCGCGCCGGTTGCTTGAGCCATGCCTTAAGGGCGCCCCGCGTGTGCGAGCTCAGCGCGTGCATCGCTCTTTCTATGCTTTGCCGACACCTCGCACATAGGCCCCGGCGCATCTCCCAGGATCAGGTGACGGCCGGGAGCGGATCGTCTGAACTGCTCGGACTCCTCTACAGAGTTTTCCTTGCCCCGGGCGACAGCGTGTTCGTCGGCATTCAGGAATGGCCGCTCCTGCACGAGCGCGCCCATGTGAAGTTCGAACCTCCGCACGTCCCGAAGCATCCTTCATGATCCGACGAGTTCTCTTCTGAACGCTGCCGGCCTCGTCGTTGACGGCGGCCTCAGCGTTCGTCAGCCCGCCTGAAACGGATCATCACGGACAGCACCCATAGATATGCCGGCCACACGTCAGGTCTGCGAGTCTGCTTGTGCGGAGGCATCGAGTTCCTCCTCGGGGATATCATCGAACGAGGCGTAGTTGAGGTTGTAGAGCTTGGAGTAAAGTCCGCCGGCGGCCATTAGCTGGTCGTGGTTGCCGGTCTCGATCACCTGGCCGTTTTGAAGAACGATGATGCGGTCAGCGCCTCGGACGGTAGCGAGACGGTGGGCGATGACAAGCCCGGTGCGGCCCTCGAGGAGTTTGATCAGGGCCTTCTGGATCAGCATTTCCGTGTAGCTGTCGATGTTGGCGGTAGCCTCGTCGAGCACGAGGATCTTGGCGTCGGCAACGAGAGCACGGGCGAAACTGATAAGCTGGCGCTGGCCGAGAGAAAGGTTGCCACCCCGTTCGCCGAGTTGGGCTTCATACCCGTCGGCAAGGCTCATGATGAAGTCGTGGGCGCCGACCGCCTTGGCAGCCTCGATCACCTTGTCGCGCGTGGCTTCCGTCTTATGGTAGCGAATGTTGTCGAAGACTGTCCCGGTGAACAGGAACGGCTCCTGCAGCACCATGGCGACCTGGCGGCCGAGCGATTCCTGTGTGAGATCGCGCACATCATGTCCGCCGACCAGCACTTGGCCCTGCTGAACGTCATAGAAGCGGTGGACGAGGGCCATCGCGCTCGATTTACCGGAGCCGGTCGGCCCGACCAAGGCGACCGTCTCGCCGGGATGGACCCGGAAGGAGACATTTTTCAGCACCGGATGGTTGGGATTGTAGCCGAAGGTGACGTTCCTGAACTCGACCGAGCCGTCCATTTCGGGCGAAAGCGCCCGGGCATCCGGTTTGTCCTGGACATCGATCTTGACGTCGAGCACATCGGTCAGGCGCTTGCCGGAGGCCATGGCGCGCTGCATGATCGAATATTGCAGAGTGAGCGAGCGGATCGGATCAAAGAAGCGCTGGATATAGAAAAGATAGGCGACCAATACGCCCACATCGATGCGGCCATTCATGATCATGGAGCCGCCGACTACGATGACGACGGCCATGGCGAGGCCGGTGAGCCCATCGACGATCGGCACCATGACCTGTGCATATTTGGCAGCAATCAGGTGAGTCCTGAGATTGGCATGGGCCTTGTCGTCATAGAGAATGAAATTGACCTGCTGCCGCTCCATGGACTGAACGGTGCGCACGCCGTGAATGGCTTCGGCCAGCGCGCCGTTGGCGACCGAATTGGTCTCGTGCGCAGCCATGAAGGCGTCGCGCGCACGCGGCAGCCAGAAGATGCGGACGATGAACAGGATCGGCAGGACCGAGAGCGTCACGAGGCCGAGGCGGAAGTCGAGCCACAGCATCACGAAAACGATGCCGAAGAGAAGCGCAATATCGCCTACGGAATATAATGAGTTTTCGAGGAACTCGTGCATGGAGTTGACGTCGCCTTGCAGACGGGACATCAGGCGTCCAACCTCGGTCTTGTCCATGAAGGAGAGCGAAACCCTCTGCAGACGGGCGAACATGGCGCGGCGTATGTCGAAGAGGACATTCTCGGCCGTTTTCCCCACCACGGTTTCCTGTGTGTAGCCGGCGGCGAAATTGACCAAAATCGCGAGAAGGAATGCTCCGGCGGCCGCAAGCAGGTAGGAGTGATCGATGCCTCCCGGAGCCATTCCGTGGTCAATCGCGTAGCGGATGATCAATGGGATGAGAAGCTGCGTGCCCGTGAAGATCAGCAATGCGGAAACCGAGATGAATAGCTTGGCCTTGTAGGGACGCGCGAAGGCCCAAATGCGTCGGATCACGTTCTGGTCGAAAGCCCGGCCGAACATCTCCTCTTCGATACGGTGCGAGCCGACAACCGCGCGGGGAGGGCGTCTGCCGTCGTCACGGACGTTATTGCGTTCGCCTTCGAGTTCGTCGGCGTCCTCTTGGGCCATCAGCGCCCGGCCCCATTCTCGATCATCATGTCATCACTCGGAGCGCATCTGCAGATCGTAAAGGGCCTTATAGCGTCCTCGCTTCGCCAAAAGCTCTTCATGGGTGCCGCGCTCGACGATCTCGCCGTTGTCAACAAAGAGGATCTGGTCGGCGTGCATGAGCGAGCTCAGCCGATGGGCGATGATGATTGTCACCCGCTCCTTAGCGAAGCGCCGCATCGCCGCGCGGATGCGCTGCTCGGTGGCGGCATCGATCGCGGCGGTCGAGTCGTCGAAAACGACGACCGACGGGCGCAGCATCATAGTGCGTGCAATCGTGAGACGCTGGCGCTGGCCGCCCGAGAGAGAAACGCCGCGTTCGCCCACGACCGTCTCGTAGCCTGCTGGGAGGCCGAGGATGTAGTTGTGCAGCTGGGCGGATTCGCTAGCCCGCTCAATCCGCTGTTCCTTCGCCCAGGGATCGCCATAAGCGATGTTGTTCTCGATCGTGGTGGTGAACAGGAAGGCATCCTGCTGTACGACCGCGACCGCCTTGCGAAGAGTTGCTAGGGTGACCTTGCGGATGTCCTGCCCGTCAAGCGTGATGGCGCCCTCGATGACGTCGTAAAAGCGGGGGATCAGGTGAGCCATCGTCGATTTGCCCGAACCCGGCGGACCCACGATCGCGATTGTCTCACCCCTGCGGGCCTCAAAGTTGATGTTCTTCACAATCGGGCGGGTTTCGGTGCTGGGATATGCAAAGGAGACATTATCGAAGCGCAGAGTGCCTTCGCTGATCTCGAGCGGTCTGGCGTCGGGAGCATCCCTGATTGTAATATCCTGGTCGAGGAGACCGAAAAGACGCGAACCGCAAGTGGAAGCGCGGGCAAAGGCATTGACCATCAGGCCGATCTGGCGGACGGGCATTTGCAGGATCGTCATGAATGTCAGGAACGTGGCGAGCGTCCCGACGCTGATCTCGCCGGCGATGATCTTGTTGCCGCCGATCCAGAGGACCAATCCCATGGCGAAAAAGAAGGACAAGGTCATCGCCGACGTGTTGGGCACGTAGATGTCAACGCGGTCATGGGCGAGGTCGAGCGCGCTCTTCGAGGCGCGGTCGAACTTCAGCATCTCATAAGCTTGGGCCGCAAAAGCGCGGACGACGCGGATTCCTCCAAGATTTTCCTCCATCACGCGGCTTAAGACCGAAACCCGCTCCTGCAGGTCGAGCCAGGTGGCTCGCAGTCTAAGCTGTGTGACGGACGAGCGCCAGGCGACGAAAGGCACGAAGCTCAGCGCGACGAGGCCGAGCACCGGGTCGGTGGAGATCAGCATGTAGGCGCCGATCCCGATCAGCATGGTGAGCAGGAGGGCGCGAACCAGGGCGGTGGAAAAATACATCCGCACGCCTTCGAGATCGAGCAGGCCGATGGTAATCAGATCGCCTGAATGCACATGGTCGTGAAAGGAAAAGCTGAGACGCTGGATCTTCTCGTAGCAGGCGAGGCGCAGTTCATATGCGACGTGATGCCCGACCGCTTCGGCAAAATAGTTCTGCATCATCGTGACAAGGCCGCGCAGCGCGCTGACCGCGAGCAGCAGGAGAGCCGAGATCCAGAGCGCTTGTTCTGCCGCGGCCCCCGTGACACCGCCCCGAATGGCTGTCTGGGTCTGGTCGACGGCCTGGCCGAGAAGCTTGGGAATGAGCAACTGGAGGATTACCGCTACCAGTGTCGAGCCAATGGCGAAGGCGACCTGCCACGGGTGCCGCAAATTCATACGGGTAATGCGCAGCAGCGTGCTCAACCCGCGGCCCCAGCCGGCCGCTTCCACATGCGTGAACGAATTCAGAGGCTTCGTCGCGCTGCCAATAGCATCACTGCTCACGGGTGTGTTCCAGACTGAATTGCGCTTTCTGTGCACGCCGGGACGACTCACTATCAAACGCGCCCGCCATGTTTAATCCTGGCCACCATCTGCAGCAGTGCCTGCTCCGACGAGCCGAGCCGCGGCTTGACCTGCCGGCATGTCAATGACCGTGATTGCGCTTTCTGCAAGGAAACGACGTTCGTTTTTGGTGAGCGTTGCCGCATCGATTACCGCAAAATGTGAGCCTTCCGAGCGCTTCATGATCTGTCTGGCGTAGGTGCGCAGCATCTGATCGTCGAAGCGGCAGCCGACGAAGAAGAAGCCACGGTTGAGGCGCCGTTCCTTCACCACGTCAGGGATCGGCGTCTGGATGTCGATTTCGGTCAGGACCTCGACATAGTCGGAATCCGCGACGAGGAAATTTGCGGCCGGCCTAACACTGCCGTGAGGCGTATAGAGAATCGTCTTTGCCGCTGGCCCAGGGTCGAGTTCGTTCCCGGACAAGTCGTAGGTTTTCGTCCAAATGTTACCGATTTCGTTCGCGCGCGTGACGCCTTGTATCTCGACAACGTCCGTTCGGCCGGCCTCTGCGAGGGCGGCTCGCATGGCGCCGTCGTACCAACTGTCGATGATGAGGGAGAGCGGCAGCTTTGCGAGCCAGGCGTGGAGGACGGTCGGCGCCGCCGGCGCTGCGAATATCTCCGCCATCCACGCTTTAAGCGTCCGGCGATGCCGGCGCTGTTCGATGAACTGCGCGACCGACCACATATTGGTCCGAATCTTGGAAGGGGCTGGCGCCCGCGTGTTGAGCACCGCGGCGACGGCTTCCGGGCTGTGCGGTACAGGCGTTTCCGCGGAGCTGAGCCTGAGGAGACCCGGACCGAGATATGGGATCACCGCATCGGCCGCGAGCGCTTCCTTCAGCAGGTCAAGCAGCTTTTCGGCAAAACTGTCCTGGAGGACGACGAGGTGGCGCGGGGTCAGGATCGTGTTCATGCTCGTTTCCTCTCGACGCCCTTATCAACCGGCAGCATCAGTCCTCGTCAGAAAGCTTCCTTGCCTCGACGGTGATCGGCAGACGCGTATGCCGCGGAAGGTCGGGTAGGAGGAGCCGCCAGCCGTTCCTGAGCGTTACGACCCCGCCCCACAAGTCTTCGTTCTCGAGCTTGATGATCGGCTCTTCGAGATCCTTCTTGGGGACATACGCCGACAAGCCGGCATCGGTCCTGCGGATCATTACTTTCATCTGACTGTTCCTTCATTGGCGTTGCTTTCGGCACCGCAGGGAGCCTCGACTTTGTCGAGGCTCATAAGTTCACGCGCTCGCATGCCGACGATCGTGCCGCGATCGACCCATTCGACCGCATAGATGAAGAACTGCTGGAGAAAGGTGCCAATGTCGCGCACATAACCCTCGTCGCCCTTCCGCACGAGGTTTTCGCCGATCTTCCTGCCAGGATAGGTGCCGTCATTCTTTATGTGTCGTGTGGCACGGACCCGCTCACCCGGCATAAATCGTGGAGGCCTGCGGATTTCGACCTCCTGTTCGCGTCCGAGCCACATGGCCGTTCCTTCTTTTCTCGAGGCTGCAGGTTGTGGAGTTCCAGGTGCCCTCCGGAGGCGAGCCCGGCCGTGTCGGTACCGAATTCAGGCAGGAACGCAGGTCTTCGGCACCGGACATACCGAGGCGCATTGCTGCGTGTCGAAGGCCTCCTTGCATTCGGTGCACTTGTCCGGATCGATCACGTACCTCTCGCCCTTGAACTTGATCGCGACGGAGGGACATTCGAACTCGCAGGCGCCGCATTGGGTGCATTGGGATGCGATGATCTTGAAAGCCATTTTAACTCCTGGTTCGATTGGAATGAGACGGCTCAGGCCGTCGCCGCCAGCGGCTGGATCCCAAACTCGGCGGCGTAAAGCGCGCTGATTGCGGTCTCGATGTAGTCATGGCCATAAGCGTCGGTTGCTCGAATTCCAGCTTCCGCGAGCTGATCCTTAGGGCAATTTCCGATCTTGGCGCACAGTACGACGTCTATGCCTTCCAACGCAGCGATAACGCCGTCGAGGGTGGCGTTATCGCCCCGGCCGCCGAGACAATACTGCTCGACCTTGCGATGCCCGACGAAGCTGATCCCTCTCGGCGAGACTTCATAAACCTGGAGTTCCTTCGCATGGCCGAAGTGTTCGTTGACGCGGCCGCCGCCCCTGGTGGCCACTGCGACGAGAAGGGACTTGCCGGAACCCGCTGCCTTGACCATTCCGATCGCCTCGCTCCTGGCCGCCACATGATCATGGCGCTCGCGCGCGACCACCTCTTGATAGGCTTCGCGCCTGCTGGGATCGTAGGTGACCTCGCCGGGAATGCTGTCGAGCGCGAATTCCTGGCCACGATCCTCGCCGAGCAGGCCGACGGCATCGGCCCGGCACTGCCGGCAGTGGCGCATCAATTTGGCGCCGCCTTCGAGACGATCCTGAAGAGTCTTCATCTCCATTGCATTTGGGCCGCGCTGCCCGGTCAGGCCGAAGTGGGTACCGTGCGCCGGGTCGGAAATCAGCGGCATGACGTTATGCAGGAACGCGCCGCGCTCCTTGACCCATCTATTCACCTCGATCAGATGCTCGTCGTTCACGCCGGGGATCATCACCGAATTGATTTTGGTGAGGATGCCGCGCGCGGTCAGCATCTCCAGGCCCAGCATCTGCCGCTCGTGCAGGATCCGGGCGGCTTCGATGCCGACGTAGCGGCGATGGTCGTAAAAGATCCAAGGATAAATCTTTGCGCCGACTTCAGGGTCGACCATGTTGATGGTGATCGTCACGTGATCGACATTCATGTCGACGAGCTCGGCGACATGATCCGGCAGCGCCAGACCATTGGTGGAGATGCACAGCTTGATGTCGGGAATTTCCCCGACAACTCGTTCGAACGTTGCCTTTGTCTTTTTCCAGTCGTAACAGGCATCGCCCGGTCCGGCGATGCCGAGTACGGAAAGCTGCGGCACCTCGTTGGCGACCGCGATCACCTTGCGTAGCGCCTGGTCGGGTGTCAGCTTTTCCGAAACGACCCCAGGCCGGCTTTCGTTGGCGCAGTCATATTTGCGATTGCAGTAGTTGCACTGGACGTTGCAAGCCGGGGCTACCGCGACGTGCATGCGCGCGAAATAGTGATGCGCTTCTTCCGAAAAGCAGGGATGATCCTTGATCTTCTCCCAGACAGCCGGATCCATGTCGTCCGGCTTTCCCGACAAGCCGCAGGTTGAAGATGCGCAGCCACCGGATTTCGCGGTCGCCAGCAACTGGTCGAAGGATGTCGTGCTGGTCAGGCCCTCAAGCGAAATCATCGGTGCGGACATCGAACGGCTCCGTTGCTGGTAACGTCGCAGTTCAAGGCGCAAGAGCTATGCCAGCTCAAAGGGCGGTTTTAGTTCACCTATTGGCTTTCCGTGTCGGATTCTGTCGGTTTGCTCCGGCACAATTTTGTCCGGCTTCCGACAGTGGACAAGCGAACCGGTCGCGAAGGGCACCGCGTCTTGGGGCACGCAGAATGTGAGGAACTCCGGCCCGACGTTTGACGTCATTAGGACGCCTAGAATTTCTTCACCTCGATACCATGCCGGCGCAGAGCGTAGCCGATCTGCCGCGGCGTGAGGCCGAGGATACGAGCCGCCTTGGCCTGAACCCAGCCGGCCTTCTCCATCGCGTCGGTCAGGCGGTCGCGTTCCGTCAGATGCGGGCCCATTGCGGGGCTAGCGGGATCGTTCGGGTAGACAACCTTGACGGGCGTTATGTCGCCTTCCGGGGCACCGATGCGCCGAACCGGCATCGTGTCACGCTGGGAGAGTTCGTCGATGGCATTGCCGCCATGCGAACGGTCGGCTCCTTTCCAGAGGAGCGACGAAAGGCATTGGCTGTTCTTGCAGGCGAAATCCGATGGAGTGATCGTCCTTGAACGCGCAAGTGTAGCCGTCCTTTGCACGCAGTTTTCCAGCTCGCGGACATTGCCAGGGAAATAGCATTGCGAGATCAGATCAAGCGCCGATGGCGCGAAGGCGAGCTCGCGATGGTTCTCCTTGTTGAACCGGTCGAGGAAGGCGTTCGCAAGGCGTGGAATATCGCCGGCTCGCTCTCTGAGCGGGGGCAGGATAATTGGCACAACATTGATGCGGTAGTATAGGTCGGCCCTGAACTCCCCATTTACGACAGCCGTCTCGAGATCCTTGTTGGTGGCGCATATGAGCCGGACATCGACCTGAAGCGTTCTCGTGCCGCCGACTCGCTCCAGTTCGCCTTCCTGCAGGACGCGCAACAGCTTGGCTTGAAAGGCAGGCGAAATCTCGCCGATTTCATCAAGTAGCAGCGTTCCGCCATTTGCCAATTCGAAACGGCCGGCGCGCTGGGAGATAGCCCCGGTGAAGGCGCCCTTTTCGTGTCCAAACAGCTCCGATTCCAGAACGCTTTCAGACAGCGCAGCGCAGTTCAATTTGACGAAAGCCTTCTTGCCCCGAGGTGAAAGCTTATGGATGGCCTGGGCAAAGAATTCCTTGCCGGTGCCGCTTTCGCCGCGCAGAAGCACGGTGGAATTAGTCCTTGCCACGACCGAGACGGTTTCGAGTACCTGCTTGAGTGCAGGACTTTCCCCGATGATCCCGTCGATTTTGACATGCCGATGCCCGGCTGGGTCGGTCCTCTTCTCGTCGAGCCATTTCTCCGGTCTCCGTTGCTCCTCGATGAACCGCTGACGATCCATACTCAGGATATGATGGAGACGGATGGTCCGGCCGACAAGGTTGGCGACCATGGTGAGGAAGCGTACGTCCTCGTCGCAGGGGGAGCTGGTCTCGCCGTCACCGACGCGGTCGATCGACAATATGGCAAGAATCTCGTGCTCAGCCTTTATCGGGATACCGATAAAGGCAATTGGGATTGTGTCGCCGCTCGAAGACGGTTGAAAGTCAGTCTGAAATAGTTCGGACTTGCTAACATCGTGTATGACGAGCGGCGCCCCCGTAGCGACGATCCGGTCTATCGCGGCTTGCGGTATGATGCGGCCAATTTGAGGTGGGTGGGAGCTGCCGGTGGTTGCGGTAATCTCCGGCTCCGCTTCGGCATCCAGGACGACGATTGCTCCATGACGCATTTGCACAAATGAGGAGAGGGTATTCACCACATTCGCAATCGTGATCTCAAGCCGGGTGGGGGCGGTCAGGATCTTCGATATCTCGTAGATTCCCCTGAGCGAGATATCCGCTTCGTGAATGGAGTTGATCCGTGGTTCAGGCAGGATGTTCCGAGGTCCTACTTCATCGACCCGATTTCGCAGTATGTGAACCATGCAAACACCTCAGGGGTTGTCGTCCAGGGTGTGCTCCTCCCAAGCGCCGTTTTGTATTCGAATTCCGAAACCCACACTATTCACTAGCTTCTTTCTAATGTGAGAGGTCATTCTAGCAGCGGCTGACGTGCCGAAACTTCAGGTCCAGTACGATTCACGCTTTTGAAACGATGCGTGCGCCGGTCATCCGAACTTGAAGAGGACACCGAAGCCGCCGCGTGGATAGTCCCACTCGATCTCGCCACTGGTCTCGCACAATATCCGGCAGGTGCCGCACTCCATGCAGCCGTCCGGGGTGATCTCCACTTGACCCTTGTCGTTCAGGTCATAGCATTTCGCCGGGCAGACGTGGGTCAGCGCGAGCAAGTTCGCGCTTGGCCTCTCGTGCGGTCGCACTTTGATATGCGGGCGGCCAGAATCGACCAGGTAGCGGTTCTGGAAAAGCTTGTCCTCGACACGTGACTTCGTCACTGCGATCGTCATCTCGTCTCCCCCTCAGCGCCACGCGAATGCCAGGCGGACTGCGTCGCTGACCAGCCCCCAGCGCGAGCGCGCCTTGATGAAGGCGGCCGTGGTCGCCTTTTCCTTCTCGATCTTCGGCGTGCCGTCGATACGCATGAAGTTCTGCGCGGCTTGCGACATCAACCGCGGATAGGTCGTGAAGAAATTGCAGGAATTGGTGTGGAGCAAGGCCGGCATGTCTTTGTATTTCCTCAAGTCCTTGACCACGAAGGACTTGTCCAGCATGGCGTTGTAGAGGGCGAGGTTGCGTTTGGTCATTGGACCGTTGCGGCTCTTGACCTTGACGATTGCCTCAGCCGCGATGCGGCCGGAGGTCATGGCGAGGTTCGAACCCTCGCGGTGAACGGCGTTGTTCAGTTGCGCGGCATCGCCGACCACGACCCAACCGTCGCCAAAGAGCTGCGGAATGGCCTTGTAGCCGCCTTCGGGAATGAGATGCGCGGCATATTCTTTCACCTCCGAGCCAGCGATCAGCGGCCGGATCGAAGGATGGTTTTTTAAGGCATCGAGCAGGACGTAAGGGCTCTCCATCATCGCGACGAAATCCGAGACGAGGCAGCCGATGCCTAGTGAGATCGACTCCTTGTTGGTGTAGAGGAAGCCGAGCCCGGCCATGCCGCGGGAGGTCGTGCCCACCGCCTCGATCACGCACCCTTCATCGCCCTTGAGGCCGAACCGCTGCTCAATGACCTCTTCGGGCAGGAAATGCATTTCCTTGACAGCGAGCGCCACGGTTTGCGGCTTCGGCATCTCGCGCAGGCCGGCCCGCGTGCCAAGCAGCCCGGACACACCTTCTGCGAGAACGACTACGTCGGCGAAGATCGCTCCGCCGGCCCGGTCTGTGCGGACACCGACCACCTTGTCCTTGGCATCACGGACGAGTTCCGTCACGGTCGTCTCGCACAGAACCGTCGCGCCGGCCTCGCGCACCTTGCGCGAAAACCATTTATCGAACTGGGCACGGATGATCGTATAGCGGTTGGGCTTCGCCTCATTGAAGTCGTCCGACCGATAGTGAATCCCGGTGTGGGATGTTTCGTCCATCACCCAAAGCCGCTGTTCAACCAAATGCCGCTCGAGAGGCGCATCATCCCGGAAATCCGGGATGATCTTCTCCAGCATGTTCGCGTACATGATGGCACCCTGGACATTCTTGGAGCCCGGATATTCACCGCGCTCCAACTGCAGCACGTTCAGCCCATGGCTTGCCATGGTGTAAGCAGCTGCGTTCCCGGACATGCCGGCACCGATGACAATGGCGTCGAATTTTTCCTCGATCATGTCCATCTCCCTTAGCTCGCAAGCTTATCGCGATTATGCGGCGACAGCCGCCGGGTGAAGGCTTCCGTCAGTGCGGGCAGGAAGCGGATCGCATCGGTGACGATCCCGAGGTGGGCGAAATCGAAAATCGGCGCGTTCGGGTCGACGTTGATGGCCACGATGAGATCGGCCCCCTCGACGCCAACCCGGTGCTGGATTGCGCCGGAAATCCCCGCCGCTATGTAAAGCTTCGGCCGGATGGTCTTGCCAGTTTGGCCGATCTGCCGATCAGCCGACACCCAGCCCTTCTGGACCATCGGGCGCGAACAGCCATATTCGGCGCCGATCGCTCGCGCGAGATTCTTCACAAGCTGCAAATTCTCCGCCGCGCCGAGACCGAGACCTCCCGCAACCACGACGTCGGCATAGGCGAGATTGGCCGTTGCCGACTGGCTATCCGGCAGGAAACCGAGGACTTTGGTGACGATCTCGTCCTCGGTTATCGACAGCTTGTGCTGGATGACACGCCCGACCGGCTTATCCGCCCGCTGCGGCATGGGCATGACCCTCGGTCGCACCGTCGCCATCTGCGGCCGATAGTTGAGCGTATAGATCGTGCATAACAAGGAACCGCCGAAAGTCGGACGGGTCGCGGCGAGCGAACCGTCGGTATCCACGTCGAGTTCGGTGCAGTCGGCCGTGAGCCCTGTCTGCAAGGTCGTCGCCACGGAGCCGGCAAGATCCCTGCCGAGTGTGGTCGCACCGAGAAGAAGGATCTCGGGTTTGTGGGTGGCGACCAGATCCGTCATCGCCTTGGTGTAAGGCTCGTTCCGATAGTCGGCGAGCAGTGACGCCTCGACGATGTAGACAAGGTCTGCGCCATAAGCGAAGGCGTCGGCAATGGCGTTCCCGATGGCCTCTCCCGGCGGCCCGAGCACGACGCCAGCAAGCTGGACCTCAAGCTTGTCGGCCAGCTTGCGGCCTTCGCCGAGCAGCTCGAATGATACCGGATGGACCTGGCCGCGTTCGAGCTCGATGAAGACCCAGACGTGCCGGTAGTCCTTGAAATGGTCGGGCAGTTCCTTCTTTATGCCGGCACGGCCGGCGGCAGGGCGAGCGGTTTCTCGGTTCACGGTCGACATTGTCTGCTCCTGGTCCTCACGCGCCGCTGTTGAAGGCAAGCTCATGTTCCAGCGCCGGCTGGCGGGTGAAGATTGCGGCGATGAGTTCGTCAGCGGTATCGCGCAACGTCTTCTCCGCGGTGTCGATTTGCACCGCCTTTTCCGCCCGCGTAGCAGGAGCGAAAACGCGCTTGACGACCGTCGGCGAGCCGCGCAGGCCGCATCTGGTGAGGTCCTCAATGCCGGCATCGGCCGCACTCCACTTCAAGACCCCGCTGCGCGCGGCGCACAGGGCGTCCTCGAGCGAGCCCCGGCGGATCTCGTTTGTGCCTTCCAACATGGTGATGAGGCAAGGGAGCCTGCCCTTCAGCATCTGCGTGCCGCCTTCGGAGCGGCGCTCGACCTTGATCTCGCGCGCAGCGAGATCGATAGAGGCGATCTTCGCGACATAGGTGAGTTGCAAGAGATCAAGGCGCTTGGCTATGCCGGGCCCGACCTGGGCGGTGTCGCCATCGATCGTCTGCTTGCCGGTGAAGACGATGTCTGGCGCGCCGAACGTCTCGCCAACCTTCGCGATTGCCTGAGAAAGAGCGAAGGAAGTCGCCAGCGTGTCGGAGCCGGCAAAATAGCGGTCGGTCAAGAGCACCGCGCGGTCGGCGCCGTAACCGAGCGCCTTGCGCAGCGCGTCCTCTGCCATGGGCGGACCCATAGTGAGCACGGTGACCTCGCCACCATAGGCGTCGCGCAGTCTGAGTGCTTCTTCGAGGGCGAACAGGTCGTAAGGGTTGATGATGGTCGGCACACCCTGGCGCATGATCGTGTTCGTCACTGGATGGACCCGTATCTGTGCCGAGTCCGGCACCTGCTTGATGCAGATTACGATGTGCATTGGCGGTTTCTCTAGGCTCCTATCCGGATGCGGGCTTGGCAGTTCATCTTCTTGGCTGCATCATTCGTGCCAACTGTTTTGCGTGCTCTTTTTTCCAGAAATTCGATTGGTTGCTTCTGAGGGCGCCGTCGTGATGTTCGGATTGTCGGCTTCTCGACATTTTCGCGTCGCAACTGTGTCGCGCTCATTCCTTTCCGAACCGCTTCAGTACGGAGTCGAACGGGACGAAGGCGCGGCCCGGCGTGGCGGGTTTGTTCGGATCGTGATCTTTGAGCACCTTGAAGACCCGGTGCTTGAGCGGCGAGGAAATCTCAAAGTCCTCGTAGGCGCGTTCCAGCGTGGCGCGCACCCGCGCGGCGATTACCTGGTCGGGCAGACCGGAGAAATCTTCTTCGGCAAGGTATTGGCCCACGCGCTTCATGATATGAAGCCGTGAGACATTCAGCACCTTCGGGTCATAGGAGACGCCAAGGACTGCGAAGAACTCCTCCGCAGCCGACAGGCCCTTCAGTCGTGCGAGGATGTCGGTGACATCGATGGGGCGGCTGTCAGCGGAACAATTCATTGCATTCTCCCTGGTCGGAAAACTGTGGTGTCGGTGCGTTCGTCGCAGGGCTGACCTGCGCGCAATCCGCGGTTGGAGGAATGAAATGGGATGAACCAGCCAGGCATGCCTCGCTGGTCATTTTATCGTAGAGCTCGACCAATTGAGTTGCAGTGACGGTCGATTTGGTCTCGGCCGCCTTGCGGCGGACGCGGGCCACCATAGCGGCTGCCAGATCCGGGTCGAGATCGCGGCCGCTTTCGCTCAGCACATGGGCAATTGCCGTGGCACCGGAATGCTTGCCGATGACGATACGCCGGCAGCGGCCCACAAGAGCCGGATCGAGCCCCTGATAGCTACGCGAGTCCTTCAGCAGCCCTGCGACGTGAATGCCGGATTCGTGGGTGAAAACATCGCCGCCGACGACCGGCTTGATGGCTGCTGTCGGCCGGCGGGCGGCCCGCGCCACATGGGCGGCGAGGTCGGGCAATGCGGTCAGGTCGATGCCGGTATCTGCGCCGTCGAGGACGGCCATCGCGGTGGCTACTTCTTCCAGCGCGGCATTGCCGGCGCGCTCGCCGAGCCCGAGGACGGTGACGGAGGCATGGCGCGCACCGGCGCGGATGGCGGCCAGCGTGTTGGCGGTAGCGAGGCCGAGATCGTTGTGGCCATGAAATTCGACGTCGATGGGAGACTGCGCCGCGACCCGAGCGACAATTTCGAAGGTCGAAAAGGGGTCGAGAACACCGACCGTGTCGGCCAGCCTGACGCGGCTTGCGCCGGCGCGCGCGGCCGTCTCGATGACGCGGGCGAGATGATCCCGATCGGCCCGCGAGGCATCCTCGCAGCCCACGGCAACGAAAAGGCCGCGGGCGGCTGCGCACCCGACCATATGCTCGATTATCTGGAGCGCTGCCGTCTGATCGAGGCCGAGCTTGGCGGCGAGTTGGATGTCCGATGCAGGCAGCGACAGATTGACGGCGGGGACGCCGCTCTCGATTGCTGCCTCGAGATCCTGCGACGTCATGCGGCACCAGGCGGTGAGCCGAACCGGGAGACGCTTCGCGACCGCGGCGCGAATTGCTTCGATCTCATCGGCACCCATGGCCGGCGTGCCGATCTCGATCTCTGGGACGCCGGATGCCGCAAGCGACACGGCGATTTCCAGCTTTTCCACCGTAGTGAAAACGACGCCGGGTGCCTGCTCGCCATCGCGCAGGGTTGTATCGTTGAGAAAGACCTGACGCTTCATGAGCGGCTGCCGGTTCTGCTGCCGCTGAGGCCTAGACCGCATTGAAGGTCTTCGGCACTTCGCCTGTCCGGCCCAGAATTGCGAACGCCACGCAGCCTCTCCACGATTGCGGGCATGACCTCAAGCACCCGGTCGACGTCCTCTTCGCCGTTGTCGCGCGCGAAGGAAAAGCGGACGACCCCATGTGGCATGTTCATCGCCCTCAAGACATGGCTCGGCTCCAGGCAGCCGGAGCTACAGGCGGAGCCGGCCGAACAGGCGATGCCCACGCGGCTGAGGAGAATTGGGATTGCATCGCCTTGGATATATTCGAAGGCGATGTTTGCGGTGTTCGGCAACCTCTCCAGCGTATCGCCAGTGACGAAGGTGTTCGGAATGCGCTGGAGAACCCCGTTCTCAAGGCGGTCGCGGAGCGACTTTACCCGTGTGGTCTCATCGTCCATGAATTTCGAGGCGAGTTCTGCCGCCATGCCGAGCCCGACTATGCTGGGCGTGTTCTCGGTGCCCGCACGCCGGTCGTACTCTTGGTGCCCCCCCTTGATCAGCGAGCAGAAGCGCACGCCACGCTTTACATAAAGGGCTCCGATCCCTTTCGGGCCATGCAGCTTGTGGCCGGAGAGCGACAGCATGTCGATTGCGGTCGATTTCAGGTCCATCGGAAGCTTGCCGACCGCCTGCACGGCATCGGTATGGAAAAGGGCGCCAACTTCCTTGGCCATCTCAGCAAGTTGGGCCACGGGGAAGATCGTACCGGTCTCGTTGTTCGCCCACATGATCGAGACGATTGCCACCTGTGGGGTGAGGGTGGCCCTGTAGGCGTCGAGGTCGAGCCGGCCATGGCGATCCACTGGAATTCTGTGCACCTTGACGCCGCGCGTCTTCTCAAGATGCGCGCAGAGCGTCAGCACGGCCGGATGCTCGACGGCGGAAGTCACGATCTCTGTTCGGTTAGGCATCTCCTCGAGCGCCGAAAGAATCGCTGCATTGTCGCTTTCCGTCCCGCCCGAGGTGAAGGTGATCTCATCGTCGAATTCTGCGCCGATCAGCGCTTGCAACTGCCGCCGTCCCTTACTCACCGCCGCACCAACTGAGGCGCCAAAACCGTGCGTCGACGAAGGGTTGCCGAATTGATCCCTAAAGAACGGCAACATCGCTTGAACGACCTCCGGATCGACCCGTGTCGTCGCGTTGTTGTCAAGATAGACAGTCCTCATGCGTGCAATCCTCAGTTGGCCGGAACGATGCGAAGACCGAGGCCGCTCGCATTGAGCCTCCGGCGCATGCCGTTGCTGGTGACGCAGGCGCCCTGGCAGACGCCGACGGTTTGACGTAGACCCGGTCGCCGCCGACATTCACAGTGCCCGCGCCAGCGTCTTCGATCAGTCAAATTTGCTGCAGCGTCGCCGCGGCCGAAGGTCTGGAATTCTGCGGCTTTGAACGTTTCCTTCACCGGATCGGTGCTGATCATTTTAAGCGCATTGCCGCAGGCGATCGCGCCGACCGCACAGGCTGCATTGGCCGTTTCCAGAACGCCGGCATTCTTCGGCCTGAAGGAGTATTCCTTGACCTTGTTGCTATAGTCCAACATGGCCTTCTCGATATCTGGGGCGATCAACTGAAGGACTTGCCGCAGTCGCACTTCCCCCGCGCGTTGGGGTTGTCGAAGACAAAGCCGGAGGATTCGAGTCCGGTTACGAAATCGACGGTCGTTCCGGCGACATGGGGTTGAGAGCCTGCGTCCACGAACATTTTGACCCCGTCTGTCTCGATGATCGCGTCGCCCTCGCGCGAGACGCTCTCCAGGCCCATTGAGTATTTGAAGCCGGCGCAGCCGCCGGCCTGGACCATGATGCGAAAGCCTTCCGCCGGCTCGCTGGCGCGGGAAAGAGCGGTCTTGACGGCGGCAACGGCGTTGTCGGTGAGCGTAATCATGGTTCGATTTCTCCTCAGTCCGTGACGGTTTGCAGATCACCCTGCATGGACCGTGCCAATGGAAAAAACCGTTTCAAAACAGCGCGATCTCTCTAACACTGCGATGAATCTTTGTGCGCCATTGCTGGGAAGACGTCGGGTAGCCGACACGTACTGTCGGGTTTGTCGAGTCTGCGACATGGGACTGCTCGGCCTGAGTTCCTGCTCCACTCTGACGTAAACCATTGAATAGCATGCAGAAGATTTGTTCTGAGCTTGCTTTGGCGCAATTGGCACGACTTTTGAAGCTCCCGTTGGCGAGGCGGCAAGAACCGCCGGCCGATAATCGTCTCGTGGGCGTCCCCTCGCGACGGATGGAACGAAGGAAGGAAAGCAACATGTCAGGTCTGGGTCAGATCCGCTTTCTACGGGAAAGCAGCACCGCCCGCGGAATCCGAATGCCCCATCGGCCGATTGGCGTCGACACCCACAATCGCTCACCACCGCCTGGTGGCCATTGACCGGCTTGAGACGGGATTCGACCGGCATTTGCCGGTTAGTGTCATTGCGTTTCGCCGTTCAGACGGCACGCCCGGCTTCAACTGGATGTCGACGGCGATGCGCACCGTCTCCAGCAACACTCTGTTCCTGGGCGAGCACGCTATTCGGGATCGAGCATTACGGCGCGCTCTATCGGCTGAAGATCACCCGGGCAGGGCAGCTGATCCTCACAAGCGGGCGGATCAGCAACGCAAGTGTGCAGACAGAAGCAGGCAGGTGGACGACATGGACCAGCGCGTGAAACCCTCCCCGGCCGAAATCCGGCGGGCGCAGGAAGACATGCCGAATATACGCGAGCGCGATCTCGCCGCCCTGTTGGGCATTTCGGAAGCGGAACTGGTTGCGGCGCATTGCGGTTTTGGCGCGGTGCGCATCGAGCCCCGCGTCAATGATCTGCTGACCGGCCTCGAAGCGGTCGGCGAGGTGATGGCGCTGACCCGCAATGAAAGTGCCGTCCACGAGAAGATCGGCGTCTACGACAAAGTGGTCACCGGCAACCAGCATGCCATGGTGCTCGGCGACGACATCGACCTGCGCATCTTCCCGGAAGCGTGGGCTCATGGCTTCGCCGTCGAGAAGCGCGATGGCGGCAACTTCAGGCGCAGCCTGCAGTTCTTCGATGCCACCGGCGAGGCGGTGCACAGGGTGCATCTCAGGCCCGCCTCAAACCTCTATGCCTACCAGAAGCTGGTGGCGGAACTCGAATCCTCAAACCAGGAGCCGATCGTGTCGGCTCAGGCGAGCGGAGCCGACGATGACGCGAAGGTTCCGGACCAAGCGGCCACGGTCGAGGACCTGCGCGAGCACTGGAGCCGGCTGACGGACGTGCATCAGTTCTTCGGCATGTTGAAGACGCTGGAGCTCAGCCGCCGCCAGGCGATGCGAATGGTCGGCCAGGATTACGCTTGGCTGCTCGACAACGATGCCGTTGGCGCCATGTTCGAACACGCGGCCGATGGTGAGATGCCGATCATGTGCTTTGTCGGCAATCGTGGCTGCATCCAGATCCATTCCGGCCCGATCAAGTCGGTCAAGCCGATCGGGACCAGGATCAATGTCCTCGACGAGACCTTCCACCTGCATCTCAGGACCCACCACATCCGCGAGGTCTGGGCCGTGCGCAAGCCGACCAGGGACGGCCACGTCACGTCACTCGAAGCCTATGGCGCCGACGGCAAGATGATCATCCAGTTCTTCGGCACGCGCCAGGAAGGCGAACGCGAGCGCGGCGACTGGCGGTTCCTGGTCGAGAACCTGCCGCGCATTCCCAACCCGTCCGCCGCGTGAGGTAAGACCAATGCGTATTGCTTTTCATTTCCACTCAGTGCTCGCGCCGATGCTCGGCGTTCTGCTGTCCGCCGCTTCGCCCGCCGAGGCCAATGAGGGCGTAGCTGTTTTTTCCGATCCGTCACGGATCGCTGGATCGGCGGCTCCATCACCGAGATCGTCTACGCTTGGCGAGGAAAGTCATCTCATCGCTCGCAATTCGACGAGCTACTATCCGAAAGCCGCGCTGAAGGTGACCGATGTCGCCTACACGCGTCAGCTGTCGGCGGAGGGTGTTCTGTCGGTCAATCCGTCCAACATGTTGGCCTTGCACGGCAGCGGCGCGAAGGAAGCGGCCGATCTGTTGGCGAAATCGAACGGGCCTTTCATCGAGCTGCCGGGGCACCACCGCCATAAAGGCATCCTTGAAAAATCCGCGTCGGAGGAAGGCAAAAGCGCCTCACACGGATCAGGATCGGGATCGGCTTGGATCAAGAATGGCTTTCGCCACCGATACAAGGCCGCAAGGCTAGGTCTATGCTTCGCTCAAGCAGCGCCCCCAAAGTACTGACCTTGCTTGTGATCTGTACAAGGGTCCGGAGGCGCCACAGAGAAGTCAGAGGCCACCCATCCGGCGATGGTGTTGTCGCCAGATCAAGAGCTGTTCTCACAGACAGGTAAAGTGCGAACAGAGGATGACGAAAAGGAGACGTTCATGACTGAAGCAACACTCGTTACAGGCAGCGGTGACGTGTCAAGCATCGCGGCTGTCCACCAACCGCCATCAATTGACGACAAACCCGCCACAGGCGCTCCGCACGGATACGCCCAAGAGGACGGGTTCATCCAAGACGCCTTGCGTCGAACCGCAGTCGCGGAACGATTCGATCTTTCTCTTGTGCTCGCGAGGTACCGGAGACAGTACAGCTTCTCACAAGCCGTCGCAGAGGACCATCGACGCGAACTTGTCCGTTTCTTGGCACTCTGCGCGACCGCCCGACAGTATGGCCGCTCATACGGGATGATGGGCGCAGTCGATGAGTTGTGGCACATGTTCGTCATCTTCACTAGAGACTACGCTCGATTTTGCGAAGAGGTGGCGGGCAGGTTCCTGCACCATATTCCCGAACCCGATGGCGTAGCTACGCAGGGTACCATCGACCGGTACCTCGCTTTCCTGGGGGACTACAGAACGGTCTACGGGGAAGAGCCGCCCCCAGCGTATTGGCCCAACCCGAAGCGCTCACCCCACAACACAGATGCTTCCTGCGACGGCTGCAGCGGCTGCGACGCAGCATGCGTTAGCTGAAGCAACACTTTTTAGAAGGAGCGCGTCGAATTGCTCGGCCCCAGATCGGCCGAGCCATTCGGCCGAATACTCAGCTGAGAACGAGGGGCACGGGCCATGCATATTTTGATGTTCGGAAAGATGCCTCCTATCCAGGGGGGTGTTTCCAAGGCAACTTGGGTAGCGGCAACCGATCTTGTGACCGCCGGCCATACGGTAACCTTCATCTCGAACGCCAACAGTATGGGCTACGGATTCCGGCAAATGGGATCGGCATCCAGCATAGAAGCGACGGTTGCTGGCTTCGCGGGAAAGCTTGAGATTCGGCAGCTTGAGGCGGTGCCAAGGCTCTCTTACATTCCATGGGCACCGCCGTACCTTAGCCAACTTTTGGGAAACGCCATCGCAGCCGCAAAATCGCGTACGCCCGACTTGGTGATTGGATGGTATCTTGAACCCTATGGTGTTGCGGCTTCGATCTTTGGTCGATTGGCCGACACACCGGTCATATTGCGGCACGCCGGAAGCGACCTGGGTCGATTGAGGAAAGTTGCCGATTTAGGGCCACTCTATGACCACTGCTTAGCGTCGGCAAGCCGTGTGGTGGCGAGCAAAAAGCAGGATGCGGTGCAGATTGTCTTGGATGCGGGCGTCAGACGAGAAAGCCTGGTCCAAGCTCGCGGCAGGAGGCTCGATGATTCCTTCTGGGAGCCTACTCGATTTGACTTTGAGGCACTTGTCGAAGAGGCGGAGGCTTTCTTCAGCAACTACGGTTTCGAACGCGACTTCCTGAAGATGCTGACCGATTGGAATAGGGAAGGGTTGAGGTGCTCAGATCCGATTGTCGGCAGTTACGGGAAAATCGGGATAGCGAAAGGAACCTACAGCCTAATTGATGCGCTGGACCTCCTCGCGGATCGAAACCTCCCGGTCGCCTATCGCGCGCTCTGGAGTGCCGCGCCTGATCGCTTTGCTCATGCATTCAACCACCTTGCGTCAAAGAAACGGCTGCGGGGTCGAACGATCATTCTGCCACCGCTTCCGCCGTGGGAAGTTCCGGCTTTCATAAGGTCCTGCTCAGTGATCACATTCCTGGAAAACAATTTTCCAATCACGTTTCATGGGCCTCAGATTCCGCGTGAGGTGCTGGCATGTGGTACACCGCTCATATTGAGCGGTGAGATTTGTTCGAAGGTGTCTTTCGCCGCCGAGCTGGCGGATCGGACAAACGTCCTGCGCGCCGAAGACCCCAACAATGTGGCCGAGTTGGCGTCGGTCTTAGAGCTGGCAATTACAGATCGCGAAATGCGAGCGAGCCTCTCACATCACGGAAAGACTCTCTCGCGCACAATAGAATCGACCGCTCTTCCGCATGATCCACTGATTGACGTGATCAGATCCATGTAAATGCTCGATGCCACACTGTCCAAACATACATGACGCAGACGTTTAGGACTGCAGGTTTGTGCATGGACCGCGTCAGAGCTGCTTCGCGATGTTCTTGCTTCCCTTCCTGGAGCGACGAAGCTGCGATTTGCCTCCACGACTGTCGAGCGGATAGCCGGAGTACAAGCATGGAGCGCCCGAGCTTTTTGAACGCCTCGCAAGGACGCGCGCGCTATCGGCGGATCGCCGACAGCGCGTCCGCCCTTATTCTCCGGTCGTCCACCTTACGGCCTTCTTGCCCTTTCTTGGCTGGGTGGTCGTCGCGGGAGATTGGCACCAAGCGATCGCAATCGCTATCGCCGTTCTGATCCCCATCATGGCTGCACTGACGTAGACAACCTAGTTGAGGATCACCGCCCTACCTGCTCGCCGTCAAGGCCAACGAGCCGACGCTCAGAGCCGAGATCGAGCGCTATTTCGACGACGCTCCCTCACCGATTGCCTCGACAGCTTCGTCGATCTCGACAAGGGCCATGGCCGCATCGAGGAGCGCACCGTCACCGTCTCGCGCGAGACTGGCTGGCTCGAAGGCCAGCGCCGCTTTCCCGGTGAACTGCGCCTGCCAGACGCCACAACCATCGTGCGCGTCATCTCGCGCACTGGACTGAAGGACAAAAGCCGCTTCGACACGCGATACTTCACCGCCTCCGCCGAGCTGACGGCTGAACGGGCCGCTCATGCCATGCGCGGCCATTGGCTGATCGAGAACGCTCTGCACTGGACCCTCGACGTCGTCTTCAACGACGACCAGTCGCGTCTCAGAAAAGACCTCGGCGCTCTCAACATGGCCATCGTGCGCCATTTCGCTCTCAACCTTGGCAGAGCTGTCAGCGACAGGCACTCCATCAAACTCAGGCGCAAAAAAAAGGCCGGCTGGGATCCGAACTACCTCGCCGCAATCCTCGGCGGCCTACGCCGTTAACCTGGATTCGGCGCCCTGCGCGCACTCGTGCCTTGCCAGCCGCCCGCCGTTACTTCGCCGTAGGAAGGGCATTGTCTGTGGCAAAAGCCGGCCAGTATTTCGAAATTGCTCGCGTGGCCCCGATTGAAGAGAAATGGCCATAGTCGAAATAGAGGAACTGGCCCGCGTCGGCGTAGGAGCAGCGTCCTGCGCTACAGAGGAAATTCAGCGGATCGATGAAGGTGGCGCCCTTGGTAAATGAGCGCACACGCTTGTTGATGTCGGGATCCATGGCCATTGGCCACGATGTATCATCGAGATTTTCGCGCTTTGCGAAGAACGCGATTTTCCGAACATCGGTTATGAACTGCGGGGACTGGCCGATGACAAACACGCGCACACCCAGACCACGAAGCGTATCGATCGTTTGCTGGAGACCGTCGAAACTTCTGGCCTCGTAGTCGGTCCACCGACCGCTGAGTACAACCGTCTTGATGCCGGCGTCCTGGACGATCTTCAGGGCTTGCTGATTGAACCGCATGCAATCCGGGCGTGCATAGGAGAAGTAGGAGAGGATCGGTGGACAGCCTGCGTAAGTATATTCCACGATGTTGGCTTGAAGCTGATTTATGTTGGCGTCCAGGCCTGAAACATAGTGGGCGGCGAACGAGTCGCCCCACAACAAAACGGTTGTAGGGAAGCCGCGAGTGCGCGTGCAATCCTCGATATTCCAGCTTTCGATCCGGCTGGAGCCCTCGTTGAAACAGGTGCCATTGCCCCAGTCCCCGACAGGAATCCGCTGTTGGGCATAGTCCGGAAACCTTTGCGGAAAGCCGTTGCCGAGCGCCCCCGCCGCCCCGCCAACGCAAAGAAGAGCGATCGCGCCCGCTGAAAAGGCGAAGATGGGCACCGGGGCGGTGAAGCTCCTTTTCTGCCGAAACGGCTGCTCGATATACTTCCAGGAAAATGCAGCCAATGCGAGGCTTGCAACCGTCATCGCAACGGTCATCAACGGGTCGAGTTTTTGTAACGAAAGATAGTGCGCGAACGCATTGATCGGCCAGTGAACAAGATACAGCGAATAGGAGATGAGACCGATCCAGACCAGCGGCCGGACTTCGAGTATGCGGGTAGCGGTCGTCGAGGGGCTATTTTGGCCAACATAGATAAGGAGGGCCGTTCCCAGGCACGGATACAAAGCGTTGTAGCCCGGGAACGGGTCGCTCTCCGAGATCGCAAAGAACCCGATGGCGAGAAGGCCAAATCCGGCCAGCCCGACCAGTTCCATAAGGAACCGGTTGCTCAAGGGCGGGGGCCGTTTCAGCATGAGCACCGCGCCCAGCATGAGTTCCCAGACTCGTGTCGGCAGCAGGTAGAATCCCGCGTTTGGCGCCAGCCATGTCGCCATGACCGCCAGCACGAAGCTGCCGAGAATGATCGGCAGGAGTATCGTCAGCCAGCGCTTGGCAAAATAGCGATAGATCAGGAACATCAGAATTGGGGCAAAGATATAGTACTGCTCCTCGACCGAAAGCGACCAGGTGTGCAACAGCGGTCGGAGCTCGGCATCGATGGAGAAGTAATTTGACGTCTTCCAAAAATAGACGTTCGACCAGAAAGTCGAGGCCGCTATGACGCTGAGACTGAATTCGTGCAGATCCGACGGCAGAAGAATGAACAATGCCGCAATGCAGGTGAGAAGCGTGACAAAGATCAGAGCCGGCAGGATGCGCCGGGCACGGCGCCAATAGAAGCTGATGATCGAAAACTGGCCGCGTTCAAGGTCGTCCAGAAGGCTTCCGGTGATCAGATAGCCGGATATGACGAAGAAGATATCGACGCCGGTAAAACCGCCTGGAATTGCCGAGATTCCGAAATGGAAGAGTACGACCGGCACCACCGCAACGGCCCGAAGGCCATCGATATCACGCCTGTATCTCATTCAAGAAGTCCTGTGTTCGCAGGTCACGGCGAGACTCGCAGTCCGTCCATAGCCGGGCGATACGGGTGAGTCTGGCAGATCGATATCAACTGGTTACCCTCTATCGTCTTTTGCTGCGCTGCAACATAAGTGTCAAGGCTGGCGAGCAGACAATCAGGGCTACGAACTCGGGTTAACGCGCTTTTGGGATTTCGGTTGATCTGGTTCCATGGGGCTTCGATGGTTCGAAGGCCCTGCCATGATGTCATCCACCCTGTCCCTGCGCGCTGGGACTTGCGGTGCCGATCGTGTAGGCGATGGCGGCAAGGCGCCTGTTCGAGAACGGCATCATGGCAAGGACGGTTTCGCTCTGGAGCGCGTGGCAGAGACCGAGACTGTCGTCTTCGACAAGACCGGTCCGCTGACTGCGGCGCGACAATGAGGCTGGCGAATGCGGCGGAGATCGGCGCCGTTGGCAACCGCAGCGGCGTTATTGCGCGAGCGAGGCTGCCTTTCCTCGGCCTTGTCGCCTTGGGTTTGATGAGGCGCCGGTCCTGATGGACGAGAGCGATGAGCCTGGTTCATTCCAGGTGAAGTCGGTGACGGTGGCGGTGCCAAGGCTGAGGATGAGCATCAGGCGTTCTCTCCACCGTCATCAGCATGACATCACGTTCTGCGATGGTTGCTGACATCGGCCTTTTCACGAAATTGAGCCGTTCAAAAAATTCGAGGGATTGATGAACGCCACCACATTCAGCAGCCCCGTTTTCGTGAAGGACGGGAATTGCATTGTGCGAGAAATTGTCAGCATCGATGGCGCCATTGATTTTCTCGAACAATGGCCCGAAAGCCGTCGAGATTTGATCCACGAGACTGCCCTCAAAGCGTGCTACGACGCGCACGATGGCTACAGGCCGGTTAGCGTGGTGCGTAAGGCGTTCATCAGCTTCGCCAAGCGGGCCTGCATACTGGAAGACCCGACTTCTGTAGTGCCTTGGATCGCACCCTCCAAATCGGGCAGTGGAACGGTAGGGGTGTAGGCACATTCGATCAGTGGTGCCGGGCCGGGTCGAAAATCCGCGAAACAGGGCAACCAGCGGCGGGCAAACTGTCCCGATCTGTAAATGTCCGACGCCGGCAAACTTAGCCGGCGCATCCGGCAGCTCTTGAGGTATCGCCGTCCCGCGCCGCGCAAAGGTGGCGGCGATCGCTCGTGGCAACCTGTCGTCGTCGAAGTTGAAGGACCGGCTGAGAATCCAGATGTCGTAGAAGTCCTTCATCCGGGTATTCGCCCGCCCCAGAGCCACCATCGTCTGGAATTTCTCGGCACCAGGCGACGCCAACTCGCGGAAAGCCTAAACCGGCAACATAACGACAACGGTTGAGTAACGACCGTGGCTCACGGGCGAACTCGAGGAAGGTGTGTCAGGCCCAACTTGGCACCGCATCCACGCTGTGTCACCCAGCCGACCGAGATGAGGCCGACCCCGGTCGCGGCAATCGCCGGCCCTGTCCTGGGTCTTACACGGCAGGACGCCCCGGTTACCGCGCGGCCGCCGACCATCGCCACATCGTCCACGCAATAACTCGCCCGCGGTCCATTGGCATATTGATCCTCGGAAATAATGGGAACGATGCCCTACTCCCCTTCGCCAATTGAGCGTACTTGCATGGAGACGACCCGGCGCTCAGGCACGGATGTGATCAATGCACCGACAATGATGGCCAATGCCGCGAGCATTCCTGGTCCCGTCAGCCATTCGCCGAAGAACATGGCTGCGAAGAGGGCGGAAAAGAATGGCTCGCTCGATTCGATGACCTGCGTCTTGTAAGCCTCGATATGCTGAAGGGCGAGGATTGTGCAGTAGAAACCGCAGAACGAGGGGATAACCCCGAGCGCTAACAAAGTTGGAAAGGTGTTCACTGACGGGATTGGTGCGCCGCTCCAGGCATAGGGAACAGCGAGCATGACAAAGCCATAAGCCAGGAACCACCAGAAGGTTTCTAGGGACGAGCGAAGTTTGAAGAACTTCCAAGCGAAAATAAAGCTGGCATAGCCTAGCCCTGCGATAAGGGCGAGGCTGATGCCGATAATGCTTCCAGCCATCATGCCGTCGCCGGCAATCAGGAAGTAGCCTCCAAGGAAAACCATGGCCATGGCGAACGCCTTTCGCGTGGTCACCCTTTCCTTAAGTATGAGGATGTCGAGCGCGATTGCACCAAGGCCGCCAGTAAAAACAAGGACGGCAACAAGTGGGATCGGCGCGTAGGCGAAAGCTTGGGTTTCGAAATGATAAAGCGTGAAGATGCCAAGCGTAGAGCAGACGGCGATCTTCCACGTGAATGCGGCGAGGAGTCGAGCCAAGCCCCCAGACCTCAAAAGGATGATGATCGAGAGTATCGAAAGCGCAATGCCGCAACGCCAGAATGCGACCGCAGTGGGGTCGAGCCCTTCATAAAAGGCGGACCGGGAAAGCACCCCGACGGTTCCATTGGACAGAGCTGCGAGGAGGGCGAAACCGGCTCCAAGGATCGACGACAGATAAGCATTCTTCATGGCTGTAACTTTGTTCCTATCATGTGCGAGCGGCAGGCTTCGCCGAATGCACGGAAGATTTCGACGCTGAGTGGATCCTCTGCGTGAAACCATTCAGGATGCCATTGCACGGCGGCGGCAAACGTTGCCGCGCCCTTTACGGAGACAGCTTCGATGACGCCGTCCATGCATCGCGCATCGACCTCAAGGCCATCAGCCAAACGCGCGATCCCCTGCCGATGCAAGGTGTTGACCAGGACTGGATTCTGTTGCGAGCGACGGATGCACCGGGCAATGTAACCGCGGCCTTCGGCTAGAATTGCATGCGAGCGGGCGTATTGAAGGTCGCGCGGGAGTGTGAGGTCTTCCACATGGGTGATCCGACCTTCACCTTCCGAAGGTTCACATGAGAGGGTACCGCCAAGCGCGACGTTGAGTTCCTGCAACCCACGGCAGATTCCGAACAGCGGAACGCCCGACGATAGAGCAATCTTGATCGCAGCAATGCTTGTCCGGTCCCGGTCGAGATCGAGCGTCTCTGGACAAGCTTCTGGCCCCCCATAGAATGAGGGCGAGACATTCGACTCCGCCCCGGTCAGCAGCACCCCGTTGAGGACCGAAAAGCAGGCCTGCAAACTTTGTTCCTCAAGTCCGCCTGGGATTACGAGCGGTAAAACACTCGCGGTCGAACACAGGGCTTCGAGATAACGGACGCGCACGGTCTCATAGCCGACGCCGTCCACTGTCTGGCGGTTGGAAACAACACCAACGATCGCCGGACTGCTGTCTACCATCGAGGCCACAATCAGGCGCCCTCAAGGGCTTGCCCGATATCGGCGATGATATCATCAATATGCTCAAGTCCGACGGAGATGCGGATTGTTCCATCGCGAACCCCGGCAGCAAGGCGCGCCTCGCGGGGAACCGAAGCATGAGTCGTCGAGGCTGGATGCGTGGCGAGCGTTCTCGCGTCGCCAATATTTGAGACGTGGTAGGCGAGTCGCAAGCGCTCGATAAAACGGCCCCCGGCCTCGATGCCTCCAGCGATCTCGAACACGATCATGGGGCCGCCATGATCGCCCATGTTCTGCACGGCGCGCTGCCGCTCAACTGTTCCGCCAAAAGGCGGATAGGTCACGTCGACAACACCAGGATGCGCCTTGAGATAGTCGGCGAGCTGCCGGGCATTGGAGCAATGTCGTGGCATTCGCAAAGGCAGCGTTTCCAGGCCTTGGATGCAGAGAAAAGATGCGAACGGCGACGGGCAGGGTCCGAAGTCACGCATGAGCGTGTTGCGCATCTTGAGCAGAAACGGGCTGGCCCCATAGGGGCCGGGCAGATCGCGCGCCGCATCGAGCCAGAGAATATTGCCATGGGAGGTATCAGGACGCGTCATCAACGGAAAGCGCTCGGAATAAGCGGCCCAGTCGAAGGTGCCGCCGTCGACGATAATGCCGCCGATCGTGGTGCCGTGGCCGCAGATATATTTGGAAGTGGACTGCACGGTGACATGGGCGCCAAGCTTGAGAGGGCGTGAAATGAGAGGGGTCATCGTGTTGTCGATGATCAGCGGAATTCCGAGTTCATGCGCGATCGCCCCCACTTCGACGATCGGGAAGGGGCTGAGCTTCGGATTGGGAAGCCCTTCCGCAAACCAGCAGCGCGTGCGGTGGTCCGAGGCTTCGCGGAAGCGCTCGGGATCGCTCGGATCGACGAAGCGCGTTTCGATCCCGAGCCGCTGAAACGTGGTGGCGAGCAGATTGATTGTCCCGCCATACAGATGCTCGGAGCTCACGATATTGTCCCCGGAAACGGCAATGTTCAGGATCGCAAGCATAATCGCGGCCTGCCCCGAGGAGGTTGCCAAGGCGGCGGCGCCACCCTCCAGAGCCGCAACACGTTGCTCGAATATATCCGTCGTCGGGTTCATTAACCGCGAATAAGTGCGCCCCTGCCGGCGCAGATCGAAGATGTCCGATGCGTGATCAATGGATTCGAACGCATAGGCGTTCGAGAGATAGATCGGCACAGTCGTCGCCAGAGTCGCCGGATCACAGCGATAGCCCCCATGCAGAACCGTCGTTTCCGCATGAAGGGCCGGCGTTGGCTCCAATCGTGTTGCAGAGCCATTTTTCTGGAGTTTGGTCAACTTCGAGTGCTCCGGGGACACATTGTTCTCGGTACGTAGCGTTCAGGCCCGCAATCCCGCGCTTGCGGCAAAGCGCTTCCGGTTCTGGTCGCGGATCAGTTTCAGGATCGAAGGCTCGCCATTTGGGCCAGACTGGAAGATCCCGCCCGCTTCGGAACAATGCGCCGCATAGACAGGGTCCCTCATGCGGATGGCATGTGCTTCGGGCAAGCGCCAGAGCGGGGTCGCTGGATCCAGATGATGATCGAGATGATAGTTGTCGCCGTTGATCGCGGTCAGCCACTTCTCGATATGACGGCTGCGGCGGTTCCGGGTCATTTCCAGGTCCACGGTTCGGCGGTCAATGGAGCTGCAATGCTCAGACATCTCGATGAACCAGCCGATGATGTGAAACGAGGTGAGGTACGGAACAACCCAGAGAAGGACAAGCTCCTGGAAGGAGCCGTAGGCCAGAGCTAGCGTTACGACACACGCCCAGAACGCGTAAAAGCCCCAGCAATCGAACACGTAACGCCATGTCTCTTCGCGTTTCACCCGCGTTGAGCTCTCCTTGCGAGAGAGGGTGTCTAGGATCATCCGGTATCTGTTGCGGAGCAGATACTTCAGATATGCGTAGGTTTTCGATCCAAGCAGGGGGAAGATGATGATCTTCCAAACGAAAGAGCGATCCGTTTGGGGTGTGAAGACACCTTCCGCGATGAAAAACCCGAGGTCAGGATCGGCATCGGCTCTCCCGAGGTAGGGGTGATGGCTGTGGACGTGGGACTCCTTGTAGGCGAAGTGGCGTTGAAACAGGGGCCAAGCCGTCAGCAGCGTGCCAAGCAGGAAGTTCAGCCCACGATTCTTTGTCAGCACACCGTGCGCACAATCGTGCAAAATGGTGGAGATGCCTCGCTGACGCGCTCCGATGACTATCACAGCTAGGGGATAGAACCACCAGCTTGCTCCGATGACCAGCCACGCGAAGGCGGCGATCACCGCATAGTCCTTTATGATGTAAAGAGGCCCATGCCAATTGTCAGTCTCAAGTGCCTTGATCTCGTGAGTGATGGATCGATCGAAGCGGTAGTGGATGTAGCGTTTTGGCGCTTCGATGCCGTGATACTGGGGCTGTACATGAGCGTTCATGAAAACACCTTTTGCCGAGAATTGCAGGGCCACTCGGCGGTATAGTCGCCGACGAAGCGGTCAATGAGATCAGCTTTGACGTTTGGCATGACAATCGCATGGGCGTAGTTGCCATGACATGCGAGCTGGTATTCGTTAACGAGCCTCTCGGACGGTTTCGGAAACACAACCGTCAAGGAGCACGGATTGAGCAATACCGGCACACTGGCTGAGCGTAGTGCTCCCGCAAAGCCATCCGCACGCCCGATGCAGGTTCGGGCAAAATGACGGAAACCGGCGATACCGAGGCGCGTCAGCCGGTTCCATATCGCGAGAACGGCGTGGCCGTTTCGCGATCCCATCAAGGTAGTATCATCAGAGCGCAAGTAGCTCACGGTGGAGGCCACTCGACGGACATGTTCGCGTCGGACTACGAGGACGCCGCAGGGCATCGGCGTGCCGATCATCTTGTGGCCCGAGGTTGACATACTATCGATCCCGTGCCGGAAGGAGGGACGGATACCACTCGGTAAGCCATCGACGAAGGGAAGGACCATTGCATTCAGGGCGCCATCGACGTGGACGAAGCGCCGACTCGGATCGATCCCGACTTGGTCCAGAACGCTGATGCAGGACGCGATATCATCGTGCGCCCCTTTCATGGTCGTTCCACAGGTCAATGCGAGAATGACGCAGCGATGGCGATTTGCCTGGACAACCTCCCGCAGAGCATCCGGACAGATGGCGCCGGTATGGTCGGCCTCGCACGTCAAAGCCTCGATCCGGAGGATTTTCGCCGCCTTTGGAACCGAATAATGCGCCTCTGTGGAGTGTATCAGAACCGGATTACCAAGAGTCTCTCGCGCAAGATATAGGGCCCACAGATTGCCCTCAGTTCCGCTCGCACCCACAGCTCCCCAGTATTCTTCTGGATCGGCACATTCCCAGACCCGAGCGAACCAGTCGACCACCTCGCGCTCTACGCCACAAACCTCAGTCGCATAGTGTGAACCGACATAGGGGTCGCCCAAGTTATTGATCAGAAATTTGCAGAACTGAGAGATTGGCCAGGCATCAAAGTCGAGATTGTACGGGTATCCCAGGTGTTTTTCGCGCCTATCGGCAAATTTATTGCTTAGTTTATCCAGAGTCGCATTGATAACGGCCGGAGTACTGAGACGAGTGTCCAATATATCGCACGTAAGCTTCACGCATATGCTCCGCTATAGCCGCCCAGGGAAACGGCAGGCAAGGGTGACTCAAGACCCGCTCCAATCAGCCCGCCACCACCCCGCCTCCGGCTCGGCGTCACTGATCCGGTAGACCGGGCGGCGACTTCGGCGAGATAGCCGTCCACGGCCGTTTGGGCGGTCGGTGCGCCGGGAACGACGGAATTGTCACCACGACGAGAATATCGGTTCGGCAACTCCCGAAGCCTCGCGACGAGAAAGCCTCAAAAATCGTGCCGACATCGCAGAAAGTCCTCAAAAAGAGCGTTCCCTATATTATTCAATGGTTTAACAAGGTGCAGTAGGCCAAACAGCCCCGCGTCGCGGACCCGACAGAGCGACCGTAAATGTCGGTTGTTAGACGTTGTCCTGGGAATGCTGGACAGGTGCTTATTAACGGCGGCGAGCCGAGGCATCGGTTTCGAGCAGCCGTTGCGGCCGCGGTCTTCCAGCCGGTCAAAGGGGCGGTCCAGACCCCACCTTGATCGTGCTAGCACCCCGTCCATTTCGACAATTGCGGCGGCACCCTCGGCAAGCGCGAACGCTATTGGTTCCGCGCCAAGAACGCGATCTCGGCTGCCGCCTCTGTGGGGTGTCTACCGCAAACCTTGTGTCCAAAGCTGAACAAGAATGTCGCAAGCTCGCCCAAAGGTCGCCAGGGCCGCCACCGCTTGCCGAGCAAGCTGTGTAACGCAGACGGAGCGCCGAGTCGGCACGCAACTTGCTTCGATGATTTCGACGCGCGAGATCGGCCTCGCCGTCGTTACGCTCGGCGGCGGCGCACGGCCGGAAGACAGCGTCGACCATTCGGCATCACCCGGCTGCTGCCTCTGTCGGCGCGGAGGCGGCGCCGCTGCAGCCACCGCCGCGAAGCCGCCCATGGTGAGCATCCCTGCATCCCTTTGCGCGTGATCATAAAGGTCTTCCGAGTATTGCTGGCTTCGAAGCCAAGACGCACCCGCTCAGGGCACTTGTCCGACGCGCCCTGTCCAAACGACAATCTTAGAAGGTGGCTTCGCTGCGACTAGCCGCCAAGGAGGATGGCAGCATGACAAAGATCGCCTTCATCGGACTCGGATCGATGGGCGGGCCCATGGCCCGAAATCTCCTCAAACACAGCTTTGAGGTTCAGGGCTTCGATATTGCCGCAAAGAGCCTCGCGGATCTACAAGCGGCGGGAGGCACGCTGGCCGCCTCGGCTGCCGGAGCCTGCGCGGGTGCGAATTTTGTCGTGCTTATGGTGGTCGATGCGGCGCAGGCGCAATCGGTGCTCTTCACCGATGGAGCGCTCGCGGCAGCCCCTCCTGACGCGACCGTCTGTCTGATGGCGACCTGTCCGCCGAAATCGGTCGAATCTATCGCCGCGCGTGTTACCGCGACCGGGCGAGGATTTATCGACGCGCCGGTCTCGGGCGGTACTGCCGGGGCAACAGCCGGGACGCTGACGATCATGGCGGCTGCGCCGCAGAGCATCTTCGAGGCAGCCCAGCCGATCTTCAAGGCGATGGGCGACAGGGTCTTCCACATAGGCGAGCACCCCGGCCAGGGAGCAGTCGTCAAGACCGTCAACCAGCTCCTCTGCGGCGTTCACATCGCTGTAGCGGCCGAGGCCTTTTCGCTCGCTGAGAAGGCCGGTGTCGATGCCGCGCGCATGCTCGACATTCTCTCGGGTACATCAGCCTCGAGCTGGATGCTGAAAGATCGCGGGCCGCGCATGATCATGGTGGACGACCCGGAGGCCTTCAGCACAGTCGATATCTTCGTCAAGGATCTCGGCATCGTGCTCGAGGCGGGCCGAGAAACCAAGGCGGCGCTGCCGTTCGCCGCTCTGTCCCACCAGCTCTTCCTTTCCGTTTCCGGCCACGGCGACGGCCAAGTCGATGACAGCCAGGTGATCCGCGCCTATCGCGCGCTCAACGGTGGGTGAGCGCGATCAAGCAGCCCCCAAACCTTAATCAACGACTATTGGGTGCTCGGCAACAAGCTCGCCTTCACACGTCTTCCGAAGGATATCCAGGAGATCGTCAGCCGCGAGCTCGACCGTTCCGCGCTCGATCAGCGGGCCGACGCGCGTCTCAGCCAGAGCTTGCCCAGCGACCTGACGGCCAATGGGATCTCATTCATCGAGGTTGACCGGGAGGCGTTGCGGAAAGCATCGCCGCTTCCTGCAGATGTGCAGCCATTATCTGGTTCGCCTGCACGCCGGCCTCGGGCTGATTCAGGTCGAGAACCAGGTCGGGCTGGCGCGCGAGCGCTTCTTCACGCCGCGACTGCGCTTCAAGACCTACGAGAAGCTGAACGCCTGCCTGCATGACAAGTGCGTCGCCTACGCCAAGGCGCATCGTCACGTCGAGCAGCCGGAACGAATATCTGGAACGTGTTCGAGGAGGGGGCGCGGCAAGCTGATTGAAGACTGCGGTTCCTTCGACGGGTTCCATACAAAGCCGGCCTCGGTCTGAAGGCCGGCGAGGTGCCGGCCCTGGTCATGCCCGATCGGAAGCCGCCGCGGAAGAGTCAGTGCCGCGATCCAGGCGGCTATACGATTGGCGAGAAGAAGCCTGCAACCGCCAAAGTAATCGTGCGCAGGATCGCACCGCGCGGCTGATGCGATTGCATCTTTCGCCGCACCGCACTGAGGGCTTCGTCTGTCAGGCGGTCTAGGTTTCGCGCGGGCCGAGCACTAGCACTGTCAGGACGGCGAGGAACGTGGCAACCGCGCTGTAGGCAAAGACACTGGCAATCCCGGCATTATCCACCAGTAGTCCGCCGAAAATCGCGCCGGCTGCGATGGCCACTTGGAACGTTGCGGCCATCAGCACACCGACGCTTTCGGCCTGCTCGGGAGCGGCGCGCAGCACCATCCACGTCTGTAACCCCACTGGCACCGCGCCGAAGGCAAAGCCCCATACGGCAACCGCAATCGCCGAGGCCGATGCCGATGCCGATGCTCCCACCGTCAGCAGCGAGACAGCGGCTATCGCTATGAGCAGGGGCGGCAGGGCCGCGACTGCCTTGAGGCTGTGCTTGGCCAGGAATGCGCCGGCAAAATTGCCGAAGAAGCCGCCGACGCCAGAAGCGAGCAACACTAGCGAGATCGTTTCGATGTCGAGCGCGGGAACCTTCTCGAGAAAGGCACGGATGTAGATGAAGCTGGCGAAGTGCCCAGAAGCGACCAGCAGGACGACCAAATACGCGACCCTGATCGTCGGATTCTTGGCCACATCCAGCAGACTGCGGAATGTAGCCACTTCAACCGGAGGCAGCGTCGGAATGGTTATGAATTGGACCAGCAGTGTAGCGGCATTAACGACTGCGGCGATCATGAAGGCGGCTCGCCATCCGCAGATCTCGCCGACATAGGCGCCGATTGGAGGCGCGCAAACGGTAGCGACGGAAACGCCGGTGAGGATGATCGACATGGCGCGCGGAAGGAGGTGACTTGGAACGAGCCGCATCGCCAGCGCTGCCGAAATCGACCAAAAGCCTCCGAGCGCTATGCCGAGCACGACGCGTGCCATCAGGAAAATAGGCAGCGACCAGGCGACCTCCGCCAGAACGTTGGACAAGATCTGCAGCAGCGTCATCGCCCACACGACGATCTTGCGGTCCAGGCGCTTTGTAATCATGGCCATCGTTGGCGCCGAGATCGCCGCAGCGATCGCGGTGGCTGTCAGCGCCTGTCCTGCCGCACCCTTGGTGATACCAAGATCATGCGCGAGTGGCGTCAGCACGCTGGCAGGCAGAAACTCTGCCGTCACCAGCCCGAAGGTGCCCAAGGCAAGCGAAATGACCGCACCCCATGCAGGACAAGACCGTTGATTGGGCTTTTCTGGGTCGTGCAGAACAACCTCCGTGAAGCCTGTCGCCGATTCGGTCATGAATAAGCTCTTCAGTTTGAATGCGCTGCAACATGGGGTGGCTGCGTCGACCCGCCTTAAAGCCAGAAGCGCCGCCTTTCCCGGCGGCGTTGCACGGGGAGGGGATGTTCATAGCTTCGCGACATGTTGTGAGGGTGCGGCGTGCAATATCGATGCCGTTTCCTTGAGCCGGACGACGCTGTCGTCGAGGAGGGGACAATGTCCCGACGTTCGACGGGAATGGGCACGGGCTCCTTGGCCGCTCGTATGGAGCTTTGCGTCTCAGCCATAGTTTGTAGCTCTCTTCGCTTTGATGGGCTCTAACGATGAGCAAGCGCCATGCCATTTCACTTGAGGGCACCCAATCGACTACTTTTTTGCAGAGACCCGTTTGGCTTGAGCAGGAGCACCGTGCCTCCGCCGAGACCGAGCGCCCCGCACAATCGGTCACTAGGACCGAGAAGGGTGCTGTATGGTCGGGGTAATCAGCACTTTCGCGCCGACTCGGGAAACACGAAAACCGTTCCAGACAGGCGGCCGATGCATTGCCGTACACCGGCGGGCACGGCGGCGATCGAGTAAGGCTTTGTCTCTACCGCGTTCTTGCGTGCGCAGGCACGGCGATCCGCGAAGACACCGCTGTCGCAGCATGTACGACCGCGCGCTGTTGCCACTCCCGCCCTGTCGAGGAAGGTCTTTGATATCTTCCAGCCCCTCAGCAAGCGCACACCGCTCCGGACGCGGTGAGGATCGAGTTCGGCTCGGGTCGCGGCGTTTGCATGCTTCAGGTCCCTTTCATTTGCTCCTCCGTGCGTCTCTATCCGCAAACCTTCTGTGTCCGAAGCTGAACAAGAATGTCGCAAGCCCGACCAAAAGGCCGACAAGGCCGGGCCACCGGTACCGGGCAAGTGGTGCAATGCAAACGGTGCGCTAATCGGCACGCAACTTGCTCCGAGAATTTTGTCAGGGTGGGCGTCAGCAGTGCTTCATGGAGCTCAGCGGTCATTGACCAATCTATACGGCGCCTGAGCCGGGACGATGCTGGTAGTCGACCTTGTGACCAGCCGTGCGATCCAATCGAGCGCAAGAACGCCTGACGTTCAGGAGAAACCAAATGGCGATTAACCCGGTTCCAGATCATGTGCCGTCCGAAATGGTGAGGGACTTCAGTCTGTTCACGTCGCCTGGCATGGCGCCGACGCCCAACGGGGATCCGCACGCAGCTGTCGCTTGCGTCCATGCCGGGCCGCCGATCTTTTATTCGCCCTGCAACACGCGCGGTGGCCGGGGTACCTGGGTTATCACTCGCGCCAGAGACCAACGCCGTGTGCTGCAGGACACCGAAACCTTTTCCAGCCATCGCAGCATCTTCTCATCCGCGCTGGGCGAAAACTGGCCAATGATCCCGCTTGAACTCGATCCACCGGCCCATGGCGTCTTTCGCTCACTGCTCAATCCGCTGCTTTCGCCAAAGCGGGTGATGGTATTGGAGCCGGCTGTCCGCGAGCGAGCGATCACTCTGATCGATAGGATCGCCGCATCGGGCACAAGCTGCGACGTCATGAAGGATTTTGCCTTTCCTTTCACGGTCAGCATCTTCCTTCGCCTTCTGGGGCTGCCGGATCACCGACTCGATACATTTGTCGGCTGGGCGAAAGATCTGCTCCACGGCGACGATGTGAAGCGACCGGCGGCGGCCCGGACGATTGTGGCCTTCATCGACGAACTTGCAACCAAGCGCCGCAAGGAACCGGTCGACGATTTCATGACCTTCATCGTGCAGGCACAGGTCGGGGGCCGCCGGCTGACCGAGGAGGAAGTCCGTGGCATCGGCGTGCTCGTGTTCGTCGCGGGGCTCGACACGGTCGCGGCAGCTATAGGCTTTGGCCTGGCTTATCTCGCGCGCAACCTCAAAGATCAGGAATTGCTGCGGCGCGAACCGGACCGGATCATGCTCGCAGCCGAAGAATTGCTGCGCGCCTATCCGACCGTTCAGATAATCCGCGTGGCAACAAAAGATATCGACTTCGAAGGCGCGCCGATCCGCAAGGGGGATTATGTTTCCTGCGCCACGATGATTGCCAATCGTGACCCAGCGGAATTCGAATGCCCCAACACGGTCGATCTGGCGCGAGAGGAAAACCGCCACGCCGCCTTTGGCTATGGTCCCCATCGTTGCCTTGGCTCACACCTTGCCCGGCGGGAGATTGTCATTGGCCTGGAGGAGTGGCTGGCGCGCATCCCGGCTTTCCGGATCAAGAAAGCTACGGCACCCATTACCTCTGGCGGCCATGTGTTCGGGCTCGAAAATCTGATCCTGGACTGGTCCTGACCAAGCCCGGTCCCGAGCCGGGCACAGACATTGGAGGTAGCGCCATGCGCATTATTGTCCACAAAGCCAAATGCCAGGGTCACGCGCGATGCTCGGCGCAAGCGCCGGACGTCTTCAAACTTGATGACGAGGGCTACATCCTGCCCGGTGACATTGAGGTTGCGGAGGGGGAGCAACGGCTTGCGTCACGCGGTGCGCGATCCTGCCCCGAACGTGCGCTGGAACTCGACCGTACACCCGCTGCGCGGGGTTGAGCACGACGTCATTGAACCGAGAATCTGGCGGGCTTGAATGGGGGATCGGCCATGTGGCCGCACACTGGAAGAGCGGCACGCGGCCTCTCCCCACCCGTCCTCGTCCAACTGCGCAAGGGCATCCCCGGCATCGAGGTGCTCCCATGATGCGCAAACGGCGGGCGGGGCTCGCGAAACATCTCTTCCTATCACCCAATTTGCGGCAGAGACGATGGACCAGGCAAAAATTACCGAATTACTCGACCGTGAGGCGATCCGCGACTGCCTCTATCGATACTGCCGCGGTATAGACCGCGCGGATGAGGCGGCGTTGCGCGGCGCGTACTGGCCCGATGCGCATGACCATCACGGGGCCTATTGCGGCTCGGCAGAGGGCTTCATCCGGTTTGCGCTCGGTGTCTTCAATACCGGGCCTCGCAACATCCATCAGATCACGAACATCCTGATCGAATTCATCAGCTCGGCAAAGGCCGCGGTCGAGAGCTATTTCACAGCGTTGCAGCGCGGACCGGACAAAGACGGAGAAGTACGCCAGACGCTCCTCTGCGGCCGTTACTGCGATCTGTTTCAGAAGAGGGAAGGGGAGTGGCGGATTGCCGAACGGACGGTGGTCTACGATTGGATCGAGGAGCAGATCCCACCCGCGGTCCTTGAGGCAGAACGGTTCGGCCCGCGACAGCCGATTGGAGCACCTTATCCGCACGATCCGGTCTACGCGCTCGGGACGCGTCGCATTCCTTTTCGCCATGATGCCTTCAGAGATTTCGAACGGGAGATCCGCATCGGCAATGGGGACAACAGACTATGACAACTTTGCAATGTTACAGCGACCTCGGCGATAGCCTGCGCAGTGAAGATGCGGCCGACAGGGCTGCCTTTCTGCTCCGCGACAGCGTGAGCGTGAAAGCGACCTGCTCTGTCGCCACGAGCCCGCCGACGACGCTGGTGCGCATCGACTTGCGGGACCCCGGCAGAGCCGCTCATCGAGGCAAGCGCCTGTCCTCGGCGGGTCCCTCACCAGCTTCGACTGCCAAATCGAGAGTTGGACCGCTGCCGGAACGCTCGACGTCTATCTGGGGCCGCAACTGGCTGTCACCCGGGCGTGCTGCTTTACCTCATTCCGCCCAACGGGTGATGGGCTGAGATCGCTGAGGCTCGTCGCGGAGAAGTTCTCATGAAGCAGGCAGGACGCATCGTCATCATTACAGGCGCCGCAGGCGGGATCGGCCGAGCACTGGTCGATCTTCTTGCCGGGGATGGAGACAGTGTTGTTGCGGTGGACCTTCCGGGCAGCGGCGTCGTTGAATTGGCCCGTGGTCTCGGCTACCCGCATCTCGGCCTCGAGTGCGATGTCTCGCGAGAGGAGGATATTCTCGCGCTTTACGGCCGGGTCGAAGCACAGTTCGCTGAGATCGGCGTCCTCATCAACAACGCAGCGGTGGGACCCACCATGGCCGCGACTGTCGACACCGGCGTCGACGCCTTCCGACGCGGCCTGGCAGTAAACCTAATTGGGCCGTTCGTCATGGCTCGCGAAGCGGCGAGACGCATGAGGCAAGGCGGTGCCATCGTCAACGTCGCTTCCATGGCAGGCATGGTCGGCAATCCCAAGCGCAATGCCTACGCAGCCTCGAAAGCAGGCCTGATCTCGTTGACGAAGTCGCTTGCATGCGAGTGGGCGTCTCGTGGCATCCGCGTGACGGCGGTAGCACCGGGCTACGTGCGCACCCCGATGGTCGCAGAACTGGAACGCGCGGGCAAAATGAACCTCGCCGCGGTGCGCCGCCGTGTGCCGATGGGGCGCTTGGCGCGGCCCGACGAGATCGCCCGCGCCGTGCGTTTTCTGGCCAGCACGCAGGCGCGCTACATCACCGGATCGGTGCTCGCGGTCGACGGCGGCTGGATGTCATTCAACCAGCCGGGGGATGCACACCCACCGGTGGATGGGACGCCCCGAGCCGAGCTCTCCTGTCCGGCCGAACGCACCGACGCGCGAATCGTGCTCATCACGGGCGGCGCGAACGGCGTAGGCGCGGCCGTCGTTCGCCGCTTTGCCGCCAACGGCGATACCGTCGTGATTGCTGATAAGGATGGCGCTGCAGCGGCAGAGCTCGCTGGATTGCTCGACGGCAAGACCCCGGCCAAATCCGTGAACGTGGCAGCCGAGGGTGATGTGGTGGCGCTATTCGAGGAGTTGCGGGGACGCTTCGGGCGCATCGATGTCCTCGTCAACGGTGCTGCTGTCGCCGACACTTTGTTGTCGGGGATCGAACAAACACCGGAACAGATCGAACACGTCCTGGAGATCAATCTCACCGGAGCCTTCACCTGTGCGCGCGAGGCGATCAAGGCGATGTGCCCTGGCGGCGTGATCCTCAACCTCGGATCGATCACCAGCTTTCTGCCATTGGCGCCGCGCCATGCCCACGGCGCCTCCAAGGCGGGGATGGACATTCTGACCCGATGCATGGCGGCCGAACTCGGGCCGGTGGGGATTCGGACAGCCACCGTCGCTCCTGGCTACATCCGCACGCCTGCACTTGCTCAGTTGGCGAAAGCCGGCCGCATCGACTCGACAGCAATCGGACGACGCATCCCCATGGGGAGGATGGGACGGCCAGAAGACGTCGCAGATGCAGCGTTCTTCCTTGCTTCGTCTGACGCCTCATACATCAACGGCTCGATCCTCTACGTGGACGGCGGCTGGACCTCGTTCGGTGATGCGGGAAACGCCAGCGAACTCTATGACGACTGTTTTGCGGAGGCCGCGGCTTGATTATCGACCATTCGCCAGCCGACGGGCTGCGGCTCATCGAAGCCGAAGAGGTCCAAGGCTTCAGGCTTGGGCTGCGCGCCGCGCCCGAAGCGATTCCTGCGATCGAGCATGTCATCCTCGGCCATGACGAAAACGTCCTCATCGCGGTCGAAGCGGTTCCAACCGCTCGGGGCGCGCCTGCAACCGCCGAATGGCGAGCGGTTTGCCGCAAGACTACGCCGCCGCCAAGGGCTGGATCGACGCTGCGGCCAATACCTTCTGTGCGCATGCCGAGCGCATCCCCTGATCGGCAAACTCCCTCTGTAAACAAGGAAGCACCATGGAATTCGCGACCTTCATCCTGGCGGCCCAGCGCGGCTATCATCAATCGTCCGACAGCGTCATCCGCAACTCCATTGAACAGGCTGTCGCTTCGGAGCAGGCTGGCTTCAACACCGCGTGGTTCGCGGAGCACCACTTCAACAATTACAGCCTGATTCCCTCGCCCTTGATGATGGTGGCGCACTGCGCCGGCGTGACGAGCACCATTCGCCTTGGCACCGCCGTCTGCGTGCTGCCGCTTTATCAACCGCAGCGCCTGCTTTCCGAGATCGGCTTCGCCGACATCGTTGCAAACGGCCGTCTCGAGCTCGGCGTTGGCCTGGGATACCAGCAATTCGAGTTCGAGCGCTTCGGCGTAAATATCGATGAGGCGCCGGCCGTCTTCTCGGAATACCTGGACATCCTTCTGAAGGGCCTCAACCAAGACATCTTCGAGCACGACGGCCAGTATGAGAACATACCCCCGACAGCGATTTCGGTGCGCACCGTCCAGAAGCCGACACCGCCGATCTGGATCGCCGGCGGGTCCGCGCGCATGCGCCGGGCCTATCGTGAGGGACACAATTTCTTTGTCACAGCATTCCACAATGGCTTGGAGACTTTGAGCACGCTGCGCGAATCCATCAAGAGGGCGGCGGCTTCCGCAGGTAAGAATGTCACGGACGCCAAGATATCGCTGCTGCGCTGCTGCTATGCCAGCGACGACGAGGCAGAGATCAACAGCTATCTCGACAATGCCCGCTTCCAGCGCCGGCTGTCTGAAGCACTGCATCAGCGCCGCCAGCAGAGCCTGGACGGCTATCTGCTGCAGGAAACGCCGACGCAGCAGGATCTGTCATTCGAGACGATGCGCGAGAACCTGCCGATTGGCAGCGTGAATCGCGTGATTGATCGCCTATTGGAAGAGGTGGATATCTTGAAACCGGACCAGATCGCAATTCAGACCCAATTGGGGGATTTCGACCAAAAGACGATGCTGCGCCAGATCGAGCTCTGGGGAGACAAGATCATCCCGGCGGTCAACAAGTCGCTCGCTCATGCGAGGGGTTGAAATCCGCAACGGCTGAACTCTCACCTCGGCTGGTTGGTCGTTTCGAAAGGCAGAAGCGCGCGGTCAACAGCAGGGACGGAGCCGAGGTCGCTCGCAGCGACAGGTTCAGGGGACCTATGTCGAAGGTCTGTCAAACGAATGCCTTGCCCCGGCTTCCATCGCCGTTGCAACGGCCTCCGGCCGGAACGCAGCGTTCACCGTGCCGCCCGCACAGTGACGACGCAGCTTCAGCATGGCGGCGGCACGATGTGCGCCCAGCAGCTGCAAGAAAGCTCGCTGTGTTGGAGAATTCCCGACGAGCGGTTTCATCACCCGCGACGGCTCCAGATGGATGCCGGAGTATCTCACCGCTATCGACGGCACGACCTGCATCGGCTGCGGCTGCTGCTTCAAGGTCTGCTCGCGCGAGGTCATGCATCTTTACGGCATCGATGACGCGGGTGAAATCCTCGGCGTCTGCGACGGCGAGGACGATGACTTCGACGGCGAGCTCAATCGCATGATCATGGTCGTCGACCATGCCGGCTGCATTGGCTGCGGAGCCTGCGCCCGCGTCTGCCCGAAGAACTGCCAGACGCATGTTGCGGCCGACAAGGTCGCCGCATGCTGGCGGACAAACCAAGAGAACGCCACCATATTCGCCAATCACAATTGCCGGTTCAGCGCCTGCCAATGGCCGCGCATCGAGCTGGAGAGGAGGTTCGACCAGCATGTGCTTGCCTGCGTGCTTTCGCGTGCGCTCGAGGAGGTCGAGGCCGGCGAGGCGACGGCGACAGAGGCGACCGGCCTTTCGCGCGCCGAGCTGCGCGACGTCTTGCCCCGCGGTTTCCCCGCTGCCGCTGTCAACGCCTTCGCCTTGGAAGAGGTGAGCGACCCCGAGCCAGACATGGAGGAAGAACTTCTGCGCGGCCTGCTGCTGGCGCATGCCCGGCCGGGCGACCCGGCGAGCGCCCGCTTCGCCAAGATCGTCGCCCGCCGTGCCATGCGCAATGACCATCTCTGGCAGGACCTTGGCCTTCTCAACCGGGCCGAGCTCAGCCGCCTGCTTGCCACGCATTTTCCGACGCTGGCGGCCGGCAACACCCAAAACATGAGATGGAAGAAGTACTTTTACCGCAAACTCTGCGAGGCCGAAGGTTTTTCGCTTTGCACTGCGCCCAATTGCCGGCAATGCAATGATTTCGAAAGCTGCTTCGGCCCGGAGGAAGGCGAAAGTCGCCTCATGCGGGTCAAGAACGGGATCGCATTGGATTAAGGGCCGCTTTCGTCAGGGTTACGAGGCCTTCAGGCCTTGGTCGCCGTTGAGCCATAAGCGCTTTTCCCGGCGCCGTTGTATCGAGGAGGGGATGTTCATCGCCTCGCGATATTTTGTGACGGTGCGGCGAGCGACATCGATGCCGGTCTCCTTGAGCCGGACAGCAATGTCATCGTCGGAAAGCACGTCATCAAGCGATTCTTCGGCGACTATTGCCTTGATCCGATGGCGGACAGCTTCGGCGGAGTGCGCGTCACCGCCTTCGGAGGAGGCGATCGCGACAGTGAAAAAATACTTCAGTTCGAACACCCCGCGCGGGGTAAGCATGTACTTGTTCGAGGTCACCCGGCTTACCGTCGACTCGTGCACGTTGATCGCGTCAGCGACAGTCCTGAGATTGAGAGGCCGCAGGTGGGCGACGCCATGTTCCAAAAAGGCATCCTGCTGGCGCACGATTTCAGTCGCAACCTTAAGGATCGTCTTGGCCCGCTGATCGAGGCTGCGGATTAGCCAGTTCGCATTTTGCAAGCATTCGTTGAGAAAGGCCATATCTTTCGAATTTTGGCCGGCCCGGCGTGAGACTTCCGCGACATAGCTTTGGTTGATCAGCACCTTGGGCAACGTGTCTGGATCAAGTTCGATTTGCCATCCACCGCCGGGCGAGGGCATGACCCAGACGTCGGGTATGATGGATTCCGACGCTCCGGATTGGAATCGGTTTCCAGGCTTGGGATCGAGCGCACGGATTTCCTGCAACATGTCGAGAAGGTCTTCTTCATCGACACCGCAACGCTGCTTCAATGCCTGAAAATCGCGTCGCGCAAGCATTTCAAGATTGGCAACCAAAGCTGCCATCGCCGGGTCGAACCGGTCTCGCTGGCGCAACTGGATCTCAAGGCATTCGCTGAGCGTTCGCGCGAAGATTCCTGGTGGATCAAAGTGCTGCAAGGTTCCGAGAACCCGTGCCACATCAGCCCCCCGGATGTTTAAGCTCTCTGCCAGCTCCAAAAGGTTTGCCCGAATGTAGCCAGTGTCTTCCAGATGAGCGGCAAGCTGGCCAGCAATCAGCCGCTCCTGTGGTGTGAGCGCAGTGAGGGCGATCTGGCGAGCGACATGGTCGTGCAATGTTTCGGTGAGGGCGGCAAACTCGTCGAAGGCAGGGCGATTGCCCGGCGGGTTGTTGCTCGTGTTGCGAAGTGATTTCCATTCCCCGAGCCGTTCGGGGGATCCGGCCATGGTCGGCCTTGCAACGTCGTTTTCGCGTGCACCGATGTACTGATCCTCCCCCGAATTCGGCAAAACGTCGCCAAAAGCCTCGCCATCGTTTGAAGCAGGCTCCAAAAGCGGATTCTTCTCGAGTTCCTGCTCCACGAACTGATGCAGTTCGGCATGCGCCAGTTGCAGCAAGCGTATCGACTCAATGAGTTGAGGCGAGGCGACCATAGATAGCTTCTGGCGCTGAAGCAGGCTTGCTGATGATTGCATGGTGAGCTCGATAATCCTGTCGAGGAGGCTCTTGGCCGTGCGTAATGGGAACTAGGTCATGCGGCGGCCTTCAGCTTTTCAAGAACGTTCTGTGGGGATGAGACGCCATAGGGGTCGGTCTCGCAGTTGTCGGAGAAACCTTCCTCCTCGAACCACTGCTCCACCACGCCATTGTTGATCAGGGCGGCGTAGCGCCAGGAGCGCATACCGAAGCCGAGATTGTCCTTGGCGACCAGCATGCCCATTTTGCGCGTGAACTCGCCTGACCCATCCGGGATGAGCTCGACCTTCTGCAGAGCCAAGGACTTCCCCCACGCATTCATGACGAAGGCATCGTTGACGGAGACGCAGTAGATCGCGTCAATTCCCTGCTTCTCAAATTCGTCATAGAGCTCTTCGAAATTGGGCAGTTGGTAGGTCGAGCAGGTCGGGGTGAAGGCGCCAGGCAGCGAGAACAGTATGACGCGCTTGCCGGCAAAGTAGTCGTCGGATGTTCTTTCTTCCCAGCGATATGGATTTGGCCCCTGGACTGACTCGTCGCGAACACGCGTGAGAAAGGTAACGAAGGGAACCTTCTTTTGAACGGTCATCAAACTGCTCCTCTAGAAAAAACTGGCGCACTGGATTTCAGCTGGGGCTGGCGCAATAGCGAGCTAGGGCCCGCGTGCCAGGCAGGAGATGAGGCCCTCGCGGCTCTCAACCTCCTTTTTCCATCCGGATGTATGGGAACGTCCTGGCTCCTGGTCTTCGTTGCCCGAACGCCATCGATATGAGTGAGCTGGAAGCCTCCGAGCCGCTTGGGCAATCTTTCCACGGCTATGGCGCCGGAAGCGGCATCGATCACCCGCTGCTCGTGCCCTGGAAAAAGTGATAGCACCCGGAAGTAGCCAGTATCGAAATAAGCGTGTGAAGCCGCAAATGTGTTTTCACACAAGAGACCCGCGTCACTGAACTGGTTCAGCGCATCGTCGAGACTTGCCAGTGACGCGCTGACCTTGGCTTGGGCGACCCTTTGATAGGGCTCTTGGGCGCTCACATGCTGATCAGAACCGGTAAACGGCAATTGCGCGAGTGCCACGTGTTGGCGTGTCGGCATCGGACCAGCCATGCTCAAAGCAGCTATCAAGCACGGACCTCCGAAGCGGACGATATCCCGATCTGCAGCGGGAGTGGGCACCGTCGCCTCGGACGATCGTATAGAGGTTCGCGTGTCAGCCATGGTTCGGTAGTTGCTTTCTTCGTGCTTTGATGGGCTCTAAACCACGAGGAGCAAGCGGCATGCCATTTCAATTGAAGATACCTTTGCAGCGACCCTTTTGGCTTGAGAGAACCGTGTCTTCGCCCAGACCGGGCGCGCGCTATAACCGCTTGGTCACCACAGCAACAAAGGTGCTTTATGGTGCGGATATTCAGCGCTTCCGCACCGGCTGGCGAAAGACGGACCGAACAGACCGAGCCGATGCAATACCGCACACGGGCGGCACTGCAGCGATTGCACAGTGTCTGCCGCTAGCGTGTTCTTGCGTGCGCAGAGGCACGGCTATCGCGAACACACGCCTATAGCAGCAACCGTGAGCGCGCTCTTCAGCAAGCGCTCTGGTCCGGATTCGGTGAGGATAGAATTCGGCTCGGGTGCGACGTTTACATGCTTGAGGTTCATTTGGTCCCCCCGAGCGTGTCTATCGGCAACCTTTTTATGTCCGAAACTGGACAAGAATGTCGCAAGCCCGACCGAAAGGCCGCGATCGTGTCCCAGGGAGTGGTGTAGCTGACGGCTTGGTCGCCGCGCTCTCCGGCATGGGGGCCGGGCTGATCAGCGTGCC
>NZ_NPKJ01000043.1 GCF_002284575.1 Mesorhizobium temperatum | reverse complement strand
ACCCTTCAAGCCCCTTTCGCAGCCGCCGACCTTCCCGCTTGACATCCCCAAGACGCAAATGTGTGCGCACGCTAGCCCACAGGGGGAGAAGGGAGCGCGCTCCGCCGCCGCCCTCAGTACCCCAGCAGCTCCTTAAGCGGGATAACGCGCCAGACGTGCTTGATCGCGTAGCGGTTGAAGATCAGCGTCTTCGGCGGATTGTACTGCTCGACGACCAGCTCGGCGGCGGTGCGCTTGACCAGCTTCTTGATGAAGGCCTTGCCGTTGCGCTCGTTTTCCTCGGGAAACATCTCGATCACCACGTGGTCGCCGGGCACGGCGTCGCGGCCGCCGCAATAGAGCATCTCGCCGGGCTCGTAGCGCGGCACCATCGAGTCGGAAAGCACATGCAGCGCAAACACCTTGCGCAGATGGGCAATGCCGGGCGGGCGCTGGACATAGCCGGCGACCTCGCCGTTGAAGGTGAAATCGCCGTCGTCGCCGCCGACCGCAGCACCCAGAAGCTCGATGTCCATCGGGCCGGCGGGCAGGGGGGCGGCGTCGGTGACGATCTCTGCGTCGGCGACATTGTCGGCGTCGTCGAGGAAGACGACCTCGCCCCTGCCGAGCGCCACCGGGTCGACGCGCAGGAAGGCAGCGGTCTTCAAAAGGTTCTCGGTCTTGGGCAGGTTGCGGCCGGTTTCCCAATTGCCGACGGCGGCGACGTCGGTTTCGTTGTGCTCGGCAATGTGGCGCATCACCAGGCCGCGCTGTTTGCGCGCCTTGCGGATCGCCGCACCGACTTTGATCGACAATGAGGTTTTCGCCATGGCGCCATCTGAAACATAAGAATCGGTTTCGTCCATGAAAGAATGGCTTGCATATATTTTCGAGTTATGCTTATATACGGCCATGCACAAGCCGCGTTGCCCCATCTCGTTTTCCCGTCCGTCCCGGCTGCCTTCCTCCCCGGCCGGGACGAAGCCCGAGGCTAGCGCCTCGGATCCGGTCCCCCTGCCGTCACCGGCGGCGACCGGAACGGCCGGAGCCGTTCTCCCCACGGCTCCGGCCAGGAATTTCCGCCAGTGTCATGCGGGCCTTTCATGCGTCCGCACCGAGGACGGCACGGTCATCGTCTTCGACCGGCAAACGGGCAGGGCGGTTTCCGGCGCCACCCGCGCGGCAGCCGAGGCGAAGCTTGACCGCCTGAGGTAGCCCCTTCTCTTCGGCATTTCACGCAACTCTTGAGACGGACCAACACCATGCCCGGCTATACCGACACGGAATTGCAAAGCATCGCCCGCTGGCTGAAGGACGGACTGTCCGCCGCCCGGATCGCCGACCGGCTGAGCGCGCTGCGTGGCGGCCCGGCCTCGCGCAACGCGGTCATCATCATCGTGCACCGCAACGCTGACTTGCGTGCCATCGGCTTTGCCAATCCCAGGGGCGGCAGGACTGGTGGCCGGCCGAGGAAAAACCCGGCAAAGCTTGCCAGGCCGGGCAAACCTGCAGGGCCGGACGGATCGCAAGCAAAGTTGCCGGGACAAGCGAAGCTGCCTGTGCAAGCTGAACTGCCTGTGCAAGCAAAGCTGCCGGGGCAAGCAGAGCTGCCGGGGCAAGCAGAGCTGCCTGGGCAAGCAGAGCTGCCTGGGCAAGCAGAGCTGCCTGGGCAAGCAGAGCTGCCTGGGCAAGCAGAGCTGCCCGTTCAAGCGAAGTTGGCGAAGCAAAACGGGCCTGCAAGGCATATCACCCCGGCCAGGCTGGCGCCGCCGGTCTGGCTGCCGCAGCGCCAGTTCGTGCGCGAGATCCACGGGCCCGAGGCCCTCAAGGTGCCGGCGCCGCGCCCGGTTGGCGCCGTCGGGCGCCCGCCGCATGTCGCGGCCATGCGCTTCATCGACTGCCTGTTCAACCGCTGCCGCGCGCCGCTCGATCTGACGCTGGAGGAAGATCCCGAAAACGACGCGCCGGGCAGCCGGCCGGCACTGGATATGCTGTGCTGCGGCCTGCGCACGCGGCCGCTGAAAAGCTACTGCGCCTATCACGCGGCACGTTTCTGCGACCATCGCCGTACGGCTCTGCCGGACGCAGCGTAAGCGGCATCGGTCGAGATTCTTCTCGCCAAGCACGGCGGCCTGGTTCCTCGCACCCGCTGCGCGGGGGAGAGGTGGCTCGGCGAAGCCGAGACGGAGAGGGGGCCCCTACGCGAAGCCAAAGCCGGATGAGGAATTGCAAGGGCCAAACCGATGAAGACGTGAGCTCTTCAACGACGAAATCGCCAGCGCAGCGCGATAGCCCCTCTCCGTCTCGGCTTCGCCGAGCCACCTCTCCCCACTCTGTGGGGCGAGGAACCCAGGTTCTGCGAAGGCAGCAAATCAAACGAGGAGACTGTCCATGAGCAAGAAGGCCGCCAAGGTCAAGGCGCCGAAGGCACCCAAACTATCCAAGGGCGAGGCCGAGCAGGTGCGCATCCGCAAGGAGGTCGGCCATGATTTCGCGCTGAAGGACGACGCCTTCGGCCGCAAGCGGCTGGCGACCGGCACGCTGGAGGCGAGGCGGGTCTATGAGGTGTCGAATGACGGCCACACCGCGACCGGCGGCATTGTGCGGGTGCGCAATGTCGACCCGCTGACCGGCATCACCTCGCTGTCGCGCCAGCAGCGCGAGGCGGGTATGCGCTACCGCGAGGATTTTCGCGTCTCGGCACAGGACGGCGTCAGGCCGATGGCGCTGACCGAGCGCGTCGACGGCGGCCGCATCGGCGGCGGCGTTGCCGACCGCATCCTGTCCGCCGGCCGCGCCTATGCCGACGCCACCAGGGCGCTTTCGCATTGGGAGGTGTCGGGCGTGGTGCAAAAAGTCTGCTGCGCCGGCGAAACGGTAAAGAGCCTGGCCGAACAGACCGGCGAGCCGCGGGATGTTCTATCTAAACTGCTCAAGATCGGGCTGGATTTGTTGGCCGTGCATTATGGGATGATGCTGATGCGGCGGCCGCGTGGGTAGAGGGCAAACGGGGCGGGCGCTATGAACTTGTCATGCCATCAGAGGCTGCCTACCTGACCAAGAGATATGAGAGGTTGGCAATGCGTTTCATGGGCGTTGTTTTGGGGGCAATCTTAGCGATCGTCGGCATTGTTGCGGCAACGGCGGCTGTGTCCAGCGCCCATCCGATTTTTAATGTCTCGCTTGTCTTTGCGCTCTTGTTTGCCGCCGCAGTGCTATGGACTCATCTAAAGCCCCAGAAACGAATGTAGCTAAGCCGCATCCTGATTTTCGGGGCGCGCAGCGAACCTCGATCCGCCAGCGTCCTCCAATTGAAGGGCGCGGGTTTTTCGACCGCCTGTTACGGTGCGCTATTGCTGGTAGATCGCAATGCTAAAGCCACCGCCAAACCCCCATTTCGCAGACGTGGCGCCGACGTCTTCGGTGCTAACCGCGTATGACGAGCACTGCGTGCTGACATACATCCGGCTGCTCGATGCTTCGGCGGACGGCGCCGATTGGCGTGACGTCGCACACACCGTTCTGCACATTGACCCGGAGCAAGAGCCGGAACGGGCATTCCGGGCTTGGGCGACGCATCTGGCGCGTGCCCGCTGGATGAGCGGGAATGAGGGTTGGCGCCGATCGGCACTATGAGCGGTGCGGATGGAAGACGCCGGATATTTTCCGTGGAACTGCCGTCCCGGTCTGCCCGTTTAGTTAGGAAATCAATATGGAAAAGCGCCCGATGAACTCTTGGCAAATCAACACTTTGGAGGCGTGCTGCCTTCTTGCCGTTCCGCTGTCGATGATCCTTACGGTTCTGGTAGCGGGTTTCATCCTTGGCTGAATTCCCCGCTGCACTGTCCAGTGAAGCAGACTCTTCCCGGCGCGCATCATGGCACGGGGCAATCGCGGGGTGGGCCTCTACCTTAGCATTCTGCGACGATCAGGCGCCGTGGCGGATCTCGCTCACCCGTACTTATGGGGGGACTGTTAAGAGACAGGGTTAACGCGTATGAGTGAGTTAGGGTTAACAAAGGGTTTTCCGGTGACGCTGCTTCAAATCTCCTCGATCGTGGCCGAACTCGCGGTCTCCTACGTCACGATTGCACTCACATATCTGGCAGCTGTGTACGCGATCTGCTCCCGCTACTAGCCGCCGCGCGCCCAGCCGGCTTCCAGCACGCGAGGCCTGTCGCCCGCAAGCGATCCACCAGCCTCAATCCTTGGCGCGCTCAACATACGCGCCATCGGCCGTCATCACCACAACGCGGGTGCCGGCGCTGATGTGCGGCGGGACCAGCGTGCGCACGCCGTTGGATAGCGTCGCCGGCTTGTAGGACGAGGACGCCGTCTGGCCCTTGGTCACCGGCTCGGTCTCGACCACCTCGAAGGTGGCGCGCTGCGGCAGCACCAGCGAGATGGCGATGCCGTTGTGCTGGGAAATCTGCACCGCCATGCCTTCCTTGAGATAGGGCGCCGTCTCGCCGACCACGCTTTCCGGCACCGCGACCTGGTCGTAGCTTTCCGGGTTCATGAAATGGAAGCCTTCTGCGTCGCGGTAGAGGAAGGTGTGCTCGCGCTCCTCGACATAGGCGCGCTCGACCTGCTCTGTGGTGCGGTAGCGCTCCGAAACCTTCACCCCGTCGGAGATACGGCGCATGTCGAGCTGGGTCACCGGCGTGCCCTTGCCCGGATGGATGTTTTCGGCAAAGAGGATCACATAGAGCTTGCCGTCCTTTTCGACGACATTGCCTTTGCGTAGGGAACTGGCGATGACCTTCACGGGCTTTATTCCTAAGAGCGTTGACTGGCCTGGGAGCGCCGACCGGCGCAAATCGACTGCGGGAGCCGTTCGGTGCGGCCTAGCGCATCTTGGCGGCAATCGCCAGTCCTCCATGCAAATCCTGTCGTCATGACCACCGCCTCGCCCTGGTGGACGCCTGATGTTCACGCCGACCGCCGGCCGCGGCTGATCCTGCGCAATGCCATCACTGCGGCCCTGCGCGACTGGTTTGCCCGCCGCGATTTCATCGAGGTCGAGACGGCGGCGCTGCAGGTCTCGCCCGGCAACGAGGCGCATCTGTCGGCCTTCGCCACCGAGGCGATCGGGCCGGACGGACAGCGTCTGCCGCTCTATTTGCACACCTCGCCGGAATTCGCCTGCAAGAAGCTGCTCGCCGCCGGCGAGACGCGCATCTTCAGCTTGAGCGCCGTCTATCGCAACCGCGAGCGCGGTCCGTTGCACCATCCGTCCTTCACCATGCTCGAATGGTACCGGGCTAACGAGACCTATGAGAGCCTGATGAAGGATTGCGCCGGTCTTGTCGCGCTGGCCGCCGAGCGCGCCGGTGCAAAACGCTTCGCCTTTCGCGGCCGCGAGGCCGATCCGTTCGCCGAGCCCGAACGGTTGAGCGTCGCCGAGGCCTTCATGCGCCATGCCGGCATCGACCTGCTGGCCACGGTCGCCGCCGACGGCAGCACCGATCGCGAAGCGCTGCACGCGGCGCTAATCAAGGCGGGCTTACGCACCGCGCCCGACGACAATTGGGCCGATCTGTTCAGCCGGGTGATGGTGGAAAAGATCGAGCCGGCGCTGGGGCAGGGGCGCGCCACCATCCTTTACGACTATCCGATTTCGGAGGCCGCCCTTGCCCGGCCGAGCGCAGATGATCCGCGGGTCGCCGAGCGCTTCGAGCTCTATTGCTGCGGCGTCGAACTGGCCAACGCGTTCGGCGAGCTGACCGACGCCGCCGAGCAGCGCCAGCGCTTCATCATCGAGATGGACGAGAAGGAGCGTATCTATGGCGAACGCTATCCGATCGACGAGGATTTCCTCGCCGCACTCGCCATCATGCCGCAGGCGAGCGGCGCCGCACTCGGCTTCGACCGGCTGGTGATGCTGGCGACGGGGGCGATGCGGGTCGAGGATGTGATGTGGACGCCGGTGGCGGGGTGAAAGTCAGCGCCTGTCCGCGCCGGCCTCGATGATTATGTGCTGGCAGACATTGTCGATGTCGCGAATGACGTCGTCGTTCCAGAAGCGCAGGATGATCCAGCCCAGTGCTTCAAGCCTTGCGGTTCTCGCGGCATCCGACGCCGAGGCTTCGGCCTGGGCATGCTGGGAACCATCCAGTTCGACGATCAGCTTTTTGTCCGGGCAAGCAAAATCGACGATGTAGCCAGCGATCGGCATCTGGCGCCGAAACGCCAGTCCCATGAGGCGATGCGCTCTGATCTCGTTCCAGAGTTTCAGTTCGGCATCCGTCATGGCCTTACGCATCTTGCGCGCATTGCGGCGGTTGACTGGCGGCACGGGATAGTGGCTCATCGCCGCCGACCCCCTCTGCCCTGCCGGGCATCTCCCCCTCAAGGGGGGGAGATCGGCTGACCGCAACGCCGCACCTCGTCCTTCAACATCGGCGATTGAGGCCGGAGCGATGCGAAGGCGTAATCTCCCCCCTTGAGGGGGAGATGCCCGGCAGGGCAGAGGGGGGTGCTTCGCTCCATCCTCCCCTACCGCCCCATCAGCAAATTAACGATGAGCTGCTGAAGATTGCCGCGCGGGGCGAATTCTGCCCGGTCGAAATCGCGGCTTGCCTGCCGCTGCGCCTGGGAGAGTTCGGCAAGCCGCCTGGTCATTTCGGTCCTGATCTTGCTGCAGCCGGGATCGTCGGGGGCGGACAGGCCGATGGTCGCCGTCTCGATCTTGCGGACCATGTCGACGATGATGTCGCCATGCACCTTTTCGTGGGCGGCGAGGCCGGCGGCAAAAACGTCCCAACTCTTCTGCACGGCGGCCGGCACCGGCCCGGACGTTTTGGGCAAGGTGTAGGTTATGATGAGCTTCGGCCGCGCCGACACCAGCACGCAGGCGTTGCCTTGTCGCTGATAGTCCCTGAACCAGGTCAGCTTGAAATTGGTGTAGGCCATGGCGCGGACCTTGCCCTTGCCGATCATCGGCCCGCGCTCGCCCATCGAGGCATGGAGCTGGGGACCGGTCTGCCCTGAAACGGCGTAGGTCTCGACCTTCTCGATCGGCTTCCATCCCGCCTGCGCCGGAGATGCCAGCAAACAGGCCAGCAGCAGATATGTCAGAACGGCTGTTTTCATGCGAATCCCCCGGGCCGATGGCTTTGGTGCGCTTGAGATCATCAACGCGTGGCCGGAATGCGGTCAAGACGCCCTTGGCGTTCGCATTCGCGTCGAAGCGCGCATCTGGAGCGAGGAGAACGTCACCATGATCATGGTCACCCATGATCTGGAAGAAGCGATCTATCTTGCGGACAGGGTGCTGATCCCAGGGAGAAAGGCGGCACGGCACGGCTGGGTCGACGTTGAACTGCCACGCCCCCGCGATCGCAGCGAAAGCCGGTTCGTGCGCTATCGCGAAGAACTGCTGCGCGAGTTTGGCTTGCACTGAGACAGCGGGTGAAAGGCGCGTCTTGCGCCGCCCTTATTTCTCCGCCGCCCCGGTCGAGAACAGCGCGCGCTCGACCGGCGGCTCCAGCGTTTGCGCAAAGGGCGTCGCCATGTGGTGGCGGTCGCGGTAGGCCAGCTTGCCGTCGATGAAGACATGGCAGGTCTTGGCGTCGCAGAACCGGTCGGTCATGTCGATATAGGTCGCGTTGGGGACGGCGCGCACGATGTCGCGCTCCACGGCGGCCATGGCGTCGTTGGCGGCGTCGGTTCGCGGCGCGTCACATACCGATGGCGTCTGTCCACGCCACAGCGCGCGGGCCACGCAGGTGTCGACAAACATGCTGTTGAACGGCACATCGCGGATGAAGGCGACTTTCAGGCCGGCCTGGCTGAACGCCTCCAGCGTTGCGCGAAGGCCGGCCTGCCAGTCCTGATTCAGGCTGTCGGATTGCTGCGCGTCGGGCGACAGTTTGCGCGAGCCGGTCAGCGAGATCTCCGAGATCACCACCAGGCTCGGGCGCAGGGCGATGATCTCCTTGATCGATTGCTCGCGCCATTGATCGCACTCGGTGTAGTCGCGCTTCAGCTTCGAGCTCCAGACCGTCAGCCGCGACGCCCGGCAGGCGGCTTTGAGCCAGGTGACGACCTTGTAGTCGTTCTTCTTCGCTGCCTCGATCAGCGGCGTCGACCAGTGGTCGGCATGCGAATCGCCGAACAGCGCGATCGAGCGCTCGGCATTCTTGGCGCCGAACTCGCAGGGCTTCGGCGTCACGGTCTCGTAGTCGAGAACGCAGCCCACCTTGGCGCGCGCGGTGGAGGGCTGCGCGGCAGTTTCGGCAATGATGCGTTGTGAGGGATCGAGGTCGTCCACGGCAAGGCGCGCATTGGCGTAGGTCGCCATGACGCCGGCGCCGGTCAGCATTGCGGCGGGGATAAGCGCGCGCGCCGCGTTCGCCATCAGCCAGCCGTTGCGACGGATCGGGTTTTCGATGAAATTATAGGTGAAGATCGACAGCGCCAGCGTCAATGCCGCGCAGGCAAGCCGCCCGGGCCAGGAGAGGTCGGGCACCATCATCGTCGTATAGACGATGACCGGCCAGTGCCAGAGATACAGCGAGTAGGAAAGTTTCCCCACCCATTGCAAAGGCGGCAGCGCCAGCATGGCACTCGGGCCTCTTTGGACATTGCCGGAGCCGCTGAGCAGCAGGAGCACGGTGCCGGCCACCGGCACCACCGCCGCGACGCCGGGGAAGGGGGTGTCCCCCTCGCTGAAGGTCAGATAGGCGCCGGCGATCAGCGCCAGGCCAAGCCATGCCAGTGCTACGCCCAGTTGCGGGCGCTCTCGCCAGAATTTTGCCGGCGCCATCGTCGCCAGGCCGCCGGCGGCGAATTCCCAGGCCCTGAGCGGCGAGAAATAGAAGGCCCAGGGCTGCGCCACGGTGGTGAGCCAGGCGCAGACGGCGAACGACACCGCGCCGGTGAGGCCGATCACCAGGATCGCAGTGCGCTTGCCCGGGCGCAGCCATGCCGCGAGCAGAAGCAGCCCCGGCCATACGAGATAGAATTGCTCCTCGACCGAGAGCGACCAGAAGTGGATGAAGGGGTTGTTCGCCGCATCGGGGGCGAAATAGTCGAACGACCAGCGGATCAGCCAGAAATTGATCGCATAGGCCGAGGCATACATGGCGCCTTTCGAATAGAGCGACTGTTCGTCCGGCGACAGGATGAAGTAGCCCGCGACCAGCGTGGCGAAGATGACGAACAGCGAGGCCGGCAGCAGGCGTCGGGCGCGCCTTGCATAGAACCGCCACAGGTCCAGCCTGCCGTCCTCGGCGATTTCCCGCAGCAGCTGGCCGGTGATCAGATAGCCGGAAATGACGAAGAAGATGTCGACGCCGGTGAAGCCGCCCGGCAGGTCCGACAGACCGAAATGGAACGCGACGACGCCCGACACCGCCAGCGCACGCAGCCCTTCGATATCAGGCCGAAACGATGCTGACACGGCGAAAACCTCACATAGGTCGTTGAAAAAGCCCCGTTGCGAAGACTCGACGCAATGCATTGATATTGCAATGCAACAAATCTAACGCAATGCAACATAAGCGGAAGTTCGCGGAGTGCGGCGCGGGGTGCTCGTCGGCGTCTATACCAGGAAGCGCCGCGGCGGCGCTGCCATCTGCACCCGCCGGGCGGTTGGTTTTTGAGCACAAGGAAGGTAATTGGCCCGGCTAGCGGGCCTGCGTACCGATCTCAGGCTTAGGAGGAGCCCGCCGCTCGCGCGCCGGGCTCCTCCCCTTGGTCGTCACCGATCACGCATGCGCTGGCGGATGATGACGGGAGTCCCAGACCGCCCAGGCCGATGCCGCAACCACCAGCACGCCGAGGACCACATGGGTTCCCATCGCGTTGACGTTTGCCGCGAAGCCAAGCAGCCAGGGCGAGACGATCAGCCAGAGCCCGACGACAAGGTTCACCCACTCTTCCCATTCGGCGAATACCGAAAGCGCCGCGAGAGCCAGGGCGCCGAGCACGACTGCGGCAATCCAGGCGTTCCACGCAGGAGTGGTTTCAGCAACGAAGCCGATGACCCAGGGTGAGATGAACAGACATGCCGCAAGGATCAGGTTGATCCAGTCCTGGGCTTTCTTTCCTTCCATCAGACCGTTTGCCATGACAACCTCCACAGGTGAAGTTTGACCAAAGCACTACGTCGCGTGCAGTGCACGCTTAGTCATTGATATATCGCACTTTCGACGGCTTTCAAGGAGTGGCTCCGGCGGCCGGTTAGCCAGGCTCCGTCAGTGCCGTCATCCGTCTGCTCAACTTAGAGGCGCCGCGCCGGTTTCGGAGGCCGCAACGCCCGGGATCACGGGTCAAGACTCCACGCGATCACGCCTTTTTCAGGAACTCGGTCTTCAGCACCAGGCCCTTCACCTGCTTGGTGTTGCACTCGATCTCGCCGGGATGGCCGGTGAGGCGAATATTCTTCACCAGCGTGCCGCGCTTGATCGTCTCCGAGGTGCCCTTGACCTTCAAATCCTTGATCAGGGTCACGGAATCGCCCTCGTTCAGCTGGGCGCCGTTGCTGTCTCTTACGATCGCGTCTGTCATATCGGGGTCTTTCATCGAAGCCGGACAACGGACTATCCGGCGGATGGCGGCAAGGTCAAGCGATGGCACGTGGCAAACGGTGCCATCGCTTGCTCGTGAACCGGACAGGGCATCCGCGTTGCTCATCTCAGGCGCTTCGGCTACTGACCGGCAGCCAATGCCGGCACAGTTCCAAACGGAGCCCGACCATGACAGAGAAGACCATCCTCAAATTCGGCGCGGTCGAAAACGCCGAGGCGGGCGATCTCGCAGGCTGGGTCGTGGTCGACGGCAGACCGACCATGAAGACCGCCGTCCAGCACACCACAGCGGACGGCAAAGTCATGTCGGGAACCTGGCAGGCCACCCCCGGTACCTACCACGCAACCTACAGCGACTATGAATTCGTGCACATGATCGCTGGGCGCATCGTCATCACGCCCGATGGCGGCGCGCCCGTCGAAGTCGGCCCCGGCGACGCCTTCGTGGTTGAAGCCGATTTCAAGGGAACGTGGAAAATCATCGAGCCGGTGACGAAGCATTTCGTCGTCAGGGTCGGCTGAGGCCGGAGGCGAACGGAACAATCCTATCACGGCTTGGTGCGCCGCCAAGTCTGTTGATCCCGAGGCCTGTCGATCGGGCTTGTCGATCCCCGGGCCCGCCGATCCCGGGTACCGCAAGCGTGGTGCGGTCGAAATAAAAAGATAGAGCCCCTCCATCAGGGATGGATGAAACTCTAGAAATCGAAATAGATCGCCGGCGGATACGGACTGGACACATTCTTGTCGGCCGGCGCCGCCATTGCACCGGACGACGCGGTGATCCCGCCTGTGGACTTATTGTCTAGCTGCGGCCGGCTTTTCTCGGCTGTGGCCGCTTTCGCATCGGTGGCAATGACTCTCGTTTTAGCCTCCACGGTTTGCGAAAGGGCGAGCACGGCGAGAAGTGCAGACAGAGCAAGTTTCATGACGGCGTCCCTCAATGGTTAACCTAAGGTTAATCCCAGCCGCCGGCCCGAACACTGCCGCAGTGTGGAAAGGCGTGGAATTCTCTGGAATTCCTGGAATATGGCTTGTGGAAAGTGCGGCCGCGGGGGGAACGGAGCAGGTGCCGGCGCATGTAGGCTTGCAGCCGCATCAGGCCGAAGCCTGGAGCGGCCGCGACCGAACCCAGACATCCTGCGCTTGGCCGCTCAATGACGCGGCCAGCGCTGGTGTGAAGATCAATCCCTGAAGCCGGTCGAGTCGAGCAGGGCGACCTGCTTGCCGTCGATGTAAAAGCGTATCACGTGCGCGCCGGCGTCGACTTCGATGCGCGTCGGATCGATGACCGGCGCCGCAGGAGCCGCCTTGCCATATGTCGCTGCCGCGCGCGAGCCGGCAGCGGCACGCGACGGTCCATCCGGCCCGAAGGTCAGCAGCAGCAGTGCAGCGGATCCAGCCGCAACCGCGGTGAATGGGATTTTGGGGGAAGCAATCCAGGACATCGAATTATTCCTTCCTTGTTGAGGCGGCATCTATGCTGGTTTGTGCTGGTTGCGAGAGCTCGGCTTCGCCGTCGTTCAAATGGCTGAGGAAGGGTGTTGGTATTCAAGCTAGGTAGCGTGAGTTTCATAACTTGCCCTTGCCCTGCGCGACCTTAGCGCCGCCCGGCGGGGCGAAAAGGGCAGGCGCGTGGAGCGGCGTGGAATTCTGCGGATTTCTTGGAATATGGACTTTAGGAGAGGTCCGGCCGGCAATGAATGCGGTGGGAGCAAGTGCTGGCACATGTTATGCCTTGCGGTGGCATAAGGGGGCAGGTGGGGATGGCACAGCATATCGCGCAGAAGTTACGGTTGACTGCAGCCTTGCTGGGAACCGTCGCCCGCAAGGATTTGGCGGCGGCGTTCCGGGGCGTCAACCCGAAGACGGCGTTCGATCTCGGCCGTGCCGACAAATGGCTGCAGGGCCGTGCCCAGCCACGCGAGCTCAGCGTCTACGACGACTGGTCGAAGCTTCTCAAGCTGGAGCAGCCCGGCGCCTGGATCGCCGAGAGCGACCTGCCAGGCTTCACGGCGGCGATCTGCGCCCGCCACGGCGTCGAGAGGGCCGAACTAGAACGCCGCGCCGGTGCGCATTTCGAGACGGCGTCGGGGCATGAGGAGCGAATCCTTGGATTGGCCCTTGCCGGAACCTACGCATGTTATTCGCATGCCTTGTCGCCCTATTATCGCGGCCGGTTAATCAGGGGCAGCCTGTCGATAGAGGCCGGGCCGGGTGCACACGGCCTGACTGCCGCCTATCGCGAGGTGTTGCCGACCGGACAACTGCAGGTCGGCGGACTGGTGAGCCCGGCAAAACGCGGGCTCTATGCGTTTCTGAAGGAAACCGGCGGCGATGCCCATTTCTTCCTTTGCCTGTTCCCGCACTCGCGGCCAGGAAGCGTGCTTGGCGGCTATATGGTCGGCGGCGCCATCATCGGCCCGGAGCCGCAGCCATCCCTGACCAGGATCCTGATCGTCCGCTTGCGCGATCCGGCGCCCGAGGCCTGGGGCGGATATCTGCCGCCCGATGCGTCGATCGCTAGGGATTTGGCTTCGCTCGGCGTGGCAATTGAGCAGCCGGAAATGGTCGACCGGCAGCTGGCGCAATTCCTCGTCGGAGACAGCAAGGACGGCGGTGCCAGCCAGATCCCGCCGGCCGAGTTCCGATCCATCCTCGACGTGTTCGACCGTCATTGGCTGCGTCATTCCGGCTAGGTCTGACCGCAGCAACGCGCCGGCCGGTGTCGTCCATCACTATGACGGGACATTTCGCGCCATCGCGCCCATGCAAAGCAACTTGGCGTTCAGGATCATTTCCTGCTGATTGTCAGGTCGCCCAGATAAAGCTGGTGGGGGGCCGCACCAGCGATGCCAGACCGAAAGGCGGAACCTATCGCCATGTTCAGCGGTTGTGTCGGGGCCCATGCCCCTCACGGTCCGAACCACGCTCTGCACCATTCGAGACGATCTGCACGCCCTGCGCAGGACGGTGGCAGCCCGTGGTCACATCGAGGCGATCCAGGCCATCGATGCGCTGATCGGCGTCGCCGAAGCAGAGGCAGTCAAGGCCATCCGGCGTATCGACCAGCTTGCCTGATCGGCAGCAGACGCGAACACCTATCGAAAGAAAATCGCGATGAATATCAGGGCAACCCTCACGTCTGCCTGGACGATGTCGGCAGCGTCCAAGGCTGGAAGAGCGTCGTCGTCTCGAGAACCTGCCTAAGGCGCGGGTAGCGCCCAGGTCTATGTCAAATGACGTACCCGTTACCAGACGGAAGGCGCAAAAAAACCCGCGTTCCGGAGGGGGGTCGGGAAGCGGGCTCTTTAACGACCGAACGCTCGGGCGTTCGATGTGTCTATCAACACAGCAGCGAAGGATTGGTTCCACTTGGAATCACCGAATTCGCCATAGGGTGCGTCTGAACCATGACCCCTGGAAGCGCTGCGATTCCATAGCGATGGATCAGGCTATGCTGCCCGCGGTATGCGCGAGGTGAACGTCGCCCTGGTCACCGACACGCTGGTGCCCTTGGTGTCGCTGATGACCTCGATCTTGGCCTCCAGCTGCTTGACCAGCGCCTCGACGATGGCTGTCCCCAGGCCCGCGCTCGACGGCTCGCCGGCGGCTTTCCCGGTGCCATTGTCCGAGACCGTCAGCTTCCAGTCGCCGCCGTCGGTTTCGTAAGATACCTGGATCAGCGCTTTGGCCTTCTCCATCGGAAAGGCATATTTGATCGCGTTGAGAACCAGCTCGGTGACGATCAGGCCGAGGCTCACCGCCTTCTGCGAGTCTATCCTGCCGCCTTGTGCCGTGACGTTGACCGCGATCGGTTGGTCTTCACCAACCATCGAGACGGCCAGGCTGCTGCACAGCTTCGACAGATAGGACACGACGTCGATCTCTTCGACGCCGGTCGAAGTGTGGAGGTGGCGCTGCACTTCGGCGACCGACAGGACCCGCTGATGGGCATCCTTCAAATGCTGACGAGTTTCCTCTGATGTGACGGAGCGGGCCTTCAACAAAAGGATGCTGGCGATGATCTGCAGGCTGTTGGCGACCCGGTGCTCCATTTCGCGCAGCAACACATCCTTTTGCCGCAGCAGATCTTCGGTGCGGCCGAGAAGCTCTTCCTTTTCCCTCTCGATGGCACGGCGGGCCGTGATGTCGTTGAAGGCGAGCAGGATGGTCACGGCTGAACTGTGGTCGTAGAGAACCTTTCGGGCGTTGAGCAGCATTGTTCGCGGGCCGATATTCGGGAAATCATGCTCGACCTCAAAGCCGTCCATGGCTGTCTTCTCGGGGATGATCGTCTCCAGGAGCAGGCGCAGTGCCGGAATGTCCCACTGGCCGTCGCCGAGCGCATAGAGCAGCGAGCCGCGCGTCTGCTCAGGGTCGACCTTGAAGGTCTGGTAGAAGGAGCGGCTGGCCGCCAGCACGCGAAACTTCTCGTCAAGGACGAGGAAGGGCTCGGCGATCGTGTTGACGATGGCCTGCGCCAGCGTCTGCACATCTTCGATATTGGCAATGGGATGAAACAAGGCTTGCAGCCGATCTGGGTATTTTGGCCCTCTTGAGGGCCTATATACTGTTGCCGGGCCGATGTCGCGAAATGAATCAGCTAAACATCGGCCTGCCTCTGCCCTTGTGGAGTGAGCAGCCGGTCGGCGAAGCGCGCCCCTTGCCGCTCGCCGTCTGGCCCCCGGGTGTGAAGGGCGTGAAGGAAGCGAAGTTGCGCGCCGGCTCAATATGCCCGATCATGGTGATTGGCAGGGTGGAGACATCAAGTGACGGCCAATCGTCGAAGCGGCATGCACCCGTCGGACCCCGGGCTGGTGGGCATTGTTTCCGGTGCCATGGCTCTCCCGCGCATGTCACTGCCCACAGTCGCGACTGTCGTGGCGGCAGTTGCGGCCCTGTATTTCGGGCGCGAGGTTTTCCTGCCGATCGCAATCGCTCTGCTGCTTACCTTTGCGCTTGCACCCATGGTTTCCGTACTCAAGCGAGTCGGCATTCCCCGTCTTCCGGCCGTCATCGCCAGTGTGCTGGGCGCATTCACGGTCCTTGCGCTGTTCTCCTTCATTGTTGCCACGCAGGTCAGCGAACTGGCGCAGAACATCCCGCTTTACCAGTCAAATATCCTGACCAAGATCCGATCCCTGAAGGAGACCGGCGTCGGCGGCGGCATCATCGCCAGGCTGGGCGAGGTGATCGAACGCGTTGGCCAGGAACTCGACAGGCAGGAAGCCTCACAGCCCGCCGCGGATCAGCCGCGGCGCGAGCCGGTACCAGTCGAGATCATCGCGCGCGAAAGGCCGCTCCAGGTTCTCCAGAACCTGATCGGCCCGCTGATCAGCCCGCTGGCATCGGCCGGCCTGATCATCGTCGTTGTTATTTTCATGCTGCTCGAGCGCGAGGACCTTCGCGATCGTTTCATACGCCTTGTCGGCTATGGCGACCTTCATCGAACCACCGAGGCGCTCCAGGATGCCGGCAAGCGCGTCGGCCGGTATCTTCTCATGCAATTGGTCGTGAATATCCTTTATGCCATACCGATTACAGCAGGGCTTTGGGTTCTGGGCATACCCAATGCACTGCTGTGGGGATTGCTGGCGCTGGCGCTGCGCTTTGTTCCCTATATCGGCCCGATCATTGGTGCGCTGCTGCCTCTGTTCCTGGCGCTCGCCGTGGCGCCCGGCTGGTCGCTCGTGCTGTGGACCGCCGGGCTGTTCGTGGCCATGGAAATGATAACCGGCAACGTCGTCGAACCATGGCTTTACGGTTCACGAACGGGGCTTTCACCATTGGCCATCATCGTTGCGGCGATCTTTTGGACCTGGCTTTGGGGCCCGCTGGGCCTGGTTCTATCGACGCCGCTCACAGTCTGTCTCGTGGTGCTCGGCAGGCACGTGCCGCAGTTCGAATTCCTCGACGTCCTGTTCGGCAACGAACCCGTGCTCGAACCGCATGCTCGGCTCTACCAGCGGCTGCTGGCCGGCGATCCGGAAGAAGCCACCGACCACGCCGAGGAGATCCTCGAGGAAAAATATCTGTTCGAATTCTATGCCAAGGTCGCCATTCCAGCACTTCTGCTCGGCGAACAGGATCGGGTGCGGGGTGTCATGGGCGATGAGCAAAGACAGCAGGTGGCGGCCAGTGCGCAGACGCTGGTGGCGAATCTTGAGGACAGCGCACGGGAGGAGGCGGAGGAGGACGACCCAGCCGCAACAGAGCCTGCCACAGCGGACGAGGACAAGCAGGCTCAAGCGGAGGGCGAGGACGACACAGAACTGCCGGATGGCACGGACATCTCGGTTCTGTGTGCCGGCGGACGCGGCGAACTCGACGATGCCGCCGCCGCCATGCTGGCGCAGGTGCTCGAAGTCCAGGGGGCGACGGTCTCGAAGGCGAGCTTTGCCGATATGGATCCGGCAAGCATTCGCCGGCTCAAGTTCGATGCTGTCGACACCGTGGTGGTCGGATTCCTTAACCGCGACTCCGTCAAGCACGCCCGTTTCCTGGTTCGTCGGCTGAAACGTGCCAAGTCGGCGCTGCGGGTAGGCATCGTGTTCTGGTCGGAGGGCGGCGTCGACAAAGAGACAGCCGTCAAATTGGCCAATGACATCAACGCCGATTTTGTCGCGCATGGCATGGTCGAAGCCGTTCTGGGCGCGTTGTCGAGCGATCCGCCGGTTGCGCTGAAGGTCGCTGCCAAGCGCCGCATGCGCCGCCGGCCGCGCCCTGCCGAGAAGGCGCCGCTTGCAGCTGCAAAATGAGACCGTAGCTCGTTCTCACGTCCAGAAGTAACGCACCGTGTGAAAGAACACCGGAGCGGCGAAGACCAGGCTGTCGGCGCGGTCCATCATGCCGCCATGGCCCTCGATCAGATGGCCCCAGTCCTTCACCCCCTGGTCGCGCTTGATGGCGGAGGCGACCAGCCCGCCGAGGAATCCCATCAGGCAGGCGATGAAGGCGACGTCCGCCGCCTGGAGCGGCGAAAACGGCGTCAGGAACGACAGCAGCGCGCCAAGCAGGCTCGACGTCGCCAGCCCGCCGACCAGCCCTTCCCAGGTCTTCGACGGCGAAACCTTGGGCGACATCAGGTGCCTGCCGAACAGCTTGCCGAAGATGTATTGCAGCACGTCGCTGCCTTGCACGGTGATGATCAGGAATGCGATCAGCAACAAATTGCGGCCCTCGAAGCCGGGAACGTCGAGCGTCAGCAGCGCCGGCACGTGGCTGACGCAGTAGACCGAGATCATGACCGCCCATTGCTGCGCCGAGACACGCTCGAGAAAGCGCTCGGTGTCGCCGTGAAGCGCGGTGATCGCCGGCATCAGCAGGAAGCAGTAGACCGGGATGAAAATGGTGAAGAGGCCGTACCAGGCGGTCCACACCAGCCAATACTGGAACGGGATAATGATGCCGAACATGCCGAGCAGCACCCAATGGTCGCTGCGGCGGCTGTGCGTCAGCGTCACGAATTCGCGCAAGGCGGCAAACGAGATCAGCGCGAACAGAATGGTCATGCCGGAGCGGCCGAAGAAGAAGGCGACGGTGATCGCCACCACCATCACCCACCAGGCGTTGATGCGCTGGTTGAGGTTGACCAGCGTCGAAGACAGCGGCTTCGGCGCGCGCCACGACAGGATGCCAGCGACCAGACTTGCCGTGGTCAGCACCGCAGCGAGGCCGACAACCAGAATGAGGGTCTCGTGCATCATTGGCATCGTGTTCTAATCGTCTCTTAGCGGGCGTGGGTTCAGCGCCAGCAGCGTCTCGCGGGCGCGGTCGAGAAAGGCGCGGCGTTCCTCATCCGGCGCAATGGCGATCGGCGCGCCGAAGACCACACGGCAGAGCAGCGGCACCGGCACGAACTGGCCCTTGGGCAGCACCCGCGACATGTTCTCGATCCAGCACGGGATGAGTTCGACATCGGGCCGCGCCATCGACAGATTGTAAAGGCCGGAGCGGAACGGCAGCAGCGGCTCGTCGGTCATGTTGCGCGTGCCTTCGGGAAAGATGATCAGTGAATGGCCCTCATCGAGCACCGACAGCATGATCGAAATCGGATTCTGCGCCTCATCGGTCCACTGCCGGTGGATCAGCACGGAGGACAGCATGTCCTGCGCGATGAACCGGCGCAGCCGCGATTTTCCCCAATAGTCGGCGGCAGCGACGGCATGGGTGCGGGCGCGCTCCTTCTCGCTGAGGCACGCCGACAGCAGGATGAAGTCGCCATGGCTGGCATGATTGGCGAAGTAGATGCGCTGCCGGTCCGACGGCTGGCTGCCGTTCCAGATCGGCCGCACGCCGGTCACCGCCCAGGCCAGCGCCGACAGGCCGACCGAGGTCACGGTCTGCAGCAGGGTGAAGGTCCTTGTGCCGAGCTTGCTCATCGTCCGGCTCAGAAGGACAAGGCGACAGCGGATGCCGTCACGAACAGGCCGAGCGCGATGCGCTGCTTCATCAGCAGGCGCTGTGTGCCCGCGATGCGCCGGTCGAGCGAGCGGATGCCGGCAGCGGCCGGTTTGACGCGCATGCGCGCCAGCACGTCGTCGACCGAGGCACCGCCGGCGGCCTCGCTGATGTGGCTCGCCATCAGCCAGAACAGCAGTGCGTCGAAGACAAGCAGGGCCGAGAGGGCGAGGGTGACCGCGCCGCTCGCTGCCGCGATCAGCCAGGCCGCCGCCGACAGCATCGTTGTCTGCGGCTGCGCCGCCACGGCAATGACCGGCGCGGCCACCAACGCGGCGAGCACCAGCAGCAGCGGCCACACCGCCTGCGTCATCAAGCTGGCGGCGAAGGCCTCGGCTTTGTCTCGATGGGCACTCATGCCGGCTCGTCCGCCGCGATCCGAAGATGCACCGGCCGGCCCGATGCCGCGAGCCTTTTATGCGCCTGCGCCGGCGTTGGCGAGCGGCCGCTGGCAACCAGCCATTCGGCGACGACGCCGGCGCTGCGCTGGAAGCCGAGCGCGCAGCAGACCAGCACCGTGCCGTGGCCGCGGGCCGCCTCGATCGCCGCCACCGCTTGCGCCTGCGCCTCTGGCGATGGCGGCAAAAGGTCGACCATGGCGACAGCCGTCCAGCGGCAGGTCACGCCGCGTGGCCGTTCCAGCTCGCCGGCAAGGTCGATCACCGTGCCGAAGGCGTCGGCCTCGGCGGCGGTGGGAAAGCGGCCGAGGAAGACACCGTCGGCAATGGCGACATGCGGCGGCAGCTTGCGCGTCCATATCAATGCATTGATCCTGGCGCCAAGCCGGTAGGGCAGCAGCAAAACACGGCTGGCCAACGAGACGCTACCGTCGGCTGCTTTCTGGAACACTCTGGCGCCGGCCCCGGCATAGGCGAAGGCGACGATGGCCAGCGCCAGCGCCGGCCACAGCAGGATCAGCCACAGCGCCGAGACGAAGGCGCCGGCAACGGCGCCGGCCAGCGCCAGCGCTGCGACGAGCGCGTAGAACAGCGCCAGCCGCCTGGCCCTGGCGTCGGCGGCTAGCTGAAACCCGGCGAACGGCAATTCGCCGTCGCGCGGAAACAGCCACAGGGCGAAGAAGCCGAGCAAAACGCCGGTCGGGATATCGATGACATGGTGCTGCCACGTCGTCAGCACCGAGGCGCCGATCAGCAAACACCAGGCATGCCAGATGCCGGCCATGCCTTTGAGCCGACCGCGCCAATGATCCCAGATGATGACCAGCAGCGCGATGTGCAGCGACGGCGCCTGGTTGAACGGCTTGTCGAAGCCGCCGAGCACCGCAAACATGAAGCCTGGCAGGCCTGATGTCTGCGGCCGCGTGAAGGTCGCCGTCAGCGGGAACAGGATGAAGCAGGCAACGGCGACGATTTGCGCCGTCAGATAGCGGCCGGCAAGACGGTCGACGCCGCGCTTGGTATCGTTCAACAACAGCGACAGGCCGTAGAACAGGTTGATCGACCAATAGGGCACGATCGTCCAGGCGATGAACGGGATGCCGCGCTCCCAAGCAAAGACGATGCTGCCGACATCGTCGCGCTGCGACGCCAGCCAGTTGGCGAAGCCGTAGGTCGCGTAGAAGAACGGCGCCAGAAACGCCAGCCACAGCGCCGCCCGCAGCACGATTCCGGCGTACGGCTCGCGCGCGGAGCCAGAAAGGGCAGGGGCATCGGCAGGGCCAAGGACAGGCAAGACCATGCTCAGACGCGCCGCGCGATCGAGACGGTGAAGATGCCCCACTGGTCGATGCGCTGGTCGAGCTTCTCGAAGCCGGCCGCCGCCACCAGCTGGTCCATCTCGCCTTGCGTGCGCCGGCGCATCACCCAGGCCTGGCCGCCGCGATGCGAGGTCAGGCTGCGCGCGATCATTTCGAGCTGCGGATGCCAGGGCTGGTTGGTGTAGAGAAGCAGCCCGCCCGCCTGCATCGCCTTGGCCAGCCCGCTGAGCGAGCGGGCGATCATGGCGTTGTCGGCAAACAATTCGTAAAGCCCGGAGACGATGGCGAGGTCCGGCGCCGGCTCCAGCCCGGCAAGCATTTGGGCGTCGAAGGCGTCGGCCTGGTGGAATGAGACACTGGTCGGCAGGTGCCGTTCGGCGATCAGCTTACGGCCGAGCGAGACATTGAGCTCGGAGAAATCCTGCAGCCGCACGCTGGCCGGCGGCACAATGCATTTGGCGACGGCGTCGAGCACGTAGCGGCCGTGGCCGGCGGCGATATCGACGACATGGACCGGCCGCCCGGCGGCCTTCAGCGTCTCAGCGGCGCTGCCGATCAGCTCTTCCAGGTGCAGCTTGCGCTGGCGGATGCCGCGCCAGCCGATGGCATCGAGAAAGGTGCGATCGATCACGCGGCCGAGCGGACCGGTGCCCCGCGCCTCGTTCTCGTAGACATAGTCGAGCGTCGAGCCGGAATCGAAGCCGGTGGCAATCCCCGTCTTCATGCCTGACGACAGCCAGGCGCCCATGCGGATCGAGGCGCGGCTCATTGCCCAGTAGAGGCCTTTCGGTGACAGCAGGGCGAGCGGCGAGGCGAGCCGGTCGGTCTCGTCGCGTGTGTAGCCGGCGCGGTCGGCCGTGGTCAGGTCGACCGGCTTCTCCGGCGTCGCGAACTGTCTTTCGAGGAACGGCTTGATCAGGTCGAGTGCCTTGCGGCGGTCGCGTTCGCCGAGCGTGTCGTGGAAGAAGCCGGGCAGCACATGCCGCTCCTTGGCCGGGCTGGCGAGATTGACGAGGAACTCGTGCTGCGGTCCATGCCGCACCACCCAGTCGCTGCCGGAGATCAGCAATTGCGTCGGCACGGTGATGGCGCGGGCGTCGGCGACGATACGCGCGGCGTGGTCGTAGAGCTCGACCAGGATGTTGGAGGCGATCGGCCGCGTGATCAGCGGATCGGCCTCGAAGGAGGCGATGCGCTCGGGGTCATGCGTCAGGAACTTGGCCTTGACGTAGGAATTGACGAAGAAGCGGCCCTTGATCTTCTGCCACAGCGCAATGCCTTGCTTGGCGAAGGGCACGTAGAGCTTGACCGAGAAGGCCGGCGAGGCCAGCACCAGTGCGCGGATGTCAGGCGCATAGTCATGCACCCAGGCGGCGGCGAGCACGGCGCCGAAGGATTGCGCGATCAGCGCGATGTCGCGCTGGCCGAACCCGTCTCTGCCGATCTCGCGCACGAAACAATCGATGTCGCGCACCAGCGCGGCAAAGGACGGCGCATAGCCGCGCTCGCCGGCCGAGCGGCCATTGCCGCGCGCGTCCCAGGCGTAGAAGGCATGGCCGGGCATGTCGAGTTCATCGACCAGATGCGCCATGCGGCCGCCATGCTCGTGGCCACGGTGGAGCAGCACAACCGCGCCCTTGGCGGGTTGCCCGACCGCGGGCCAATAACGGTAGAATATCTCGGTGCCGTCATGCGTGCGGAAGGTGCGCTCCTGCGCCACGCGAGGCTGCGCCAAAGCCGAGGCGGCAATCTTCTGTTCCTGAAGCATGTTTTTTCCCTAGCGGACCCGACCGAAATTCAGCCACCGCTCCCGTTAAGGCCGCTGCGTATCCGGTTGATGGCGGTCACCAGCGAGAGTGTAGCCATTGCCGGAAACACAAACGGCGTGATCGCTTCCATCCACAGGCCGCAGGCGATGAGAAAGGCGATGATGCCGAGCGCCAGCGCCCGGTCGCTCTTGCCGAACGGCCCGGCATAATTGCGCCCCGTTTCCGCCGCTATGCCGAGCACGCCGGCGAATTCCACAAGCACTGCTGTGACGGCAAAGGCGACGACGCCCCAGGCAGGGAAGAGAGCGGCAAAGGCCAGGATCAGCGCCAGGTCGGAAACGACGTCGCAGAGTTCGTTGAGATACATGCCGAGCTTGGAGGCCTGGCCATGTTCCCGCGCAAGCATGCCGTCGATGGCGTTCAGCGCCATGCGCGCAAACAGCACCACCGGCATCAGCAGGAAGACCGCGCGATGGCCGGCAAGGGCCGCGACCACAACGCCGGTGGCAACCGACAGGGCGGCAGCCAGCAGCGTGATCTGGTTGGCTGTGACGCCTGCCCCGGCCAGCCAGTCGGCAAGCGGCCGCAGCTTCGCCTGGAAGGCCGGTTTCAGCGTATAAAGCGTCGGCATGTGCGAACCCCCCGGCCGCGGTGCAACTAACGTCAGCGAGGATGGTCAATTGGCGCGCAAGACGCAAGGGCGGCGAGCGGTTGTACATGGTTACGATTAGCAGCGCTGGACGAGGCAACAACCGACCGCTGTGCGAGCTCGGAATAGAGCGCCTGATATGTGTGGGGACTCTGCTGCAGGTGCGTTGTTTCCGTTTTCGCGAAAACGGTAACAACTCCGCTTCGAACTGCGTGGACGCGGGCCGAAAATTACCTGTCGGCAGTCCGCCTTTCCTTCCCAACATACCCATCCGATGCGCGCACTGCGGCCACCATCATCCGGGTCGAAACAGCCCCCGCCGTTGGTGGGCATGGTTCACCTCTCAAATGAGGACTTTACAAATATTCAAAAATATGTGAAGTGATGTCCATCAAAGGGTCATCCATGACAACCAATCGTTTCGCCACTCGCCTGAATTCATTTGCCTCGCGGCCACAGGCCGAATGGCCGGATCTTGTCGGCAAGCCGTCCGTGCTGCAGATGGCGGCGCGTGCGGCGAAGGTTGCGGGGCTGACCGACCTCGACCTCAACTTTCCCGATCATGTCGATGAAAAACCTGCGGAAATGGCGCGAAAGCTCGGCGATCTTGGCCTTTCCGTCAATGGCTTCGCCATGCGCTACTACTCCAATCCGGCCTTCAAGCTCGGCGCCTTCACCAATCCGGACCCGGCAGTTCGCCGCGAAGCCATCGACCTGACCAAGGCCGGCATTGATGCCGCGCGTGAGGCCGGCACCAATCTGATGACGCTGTGGCTCGGGCAGGATGGCTTCGACTATGCCTTCCAGACCGATTATGCGGCGCTCTGGCAACACGAGATCGATGGAATTCGTGAAGTTGCAGCGCATGACCCCGATTGCCAGATCAGCCTGGAATACAAGCCCAACGAGCCGCGCTCCTACAGCCTGATGCCCGACGCGGCGACGACATTGCTGGCGATCCGCGAGATCGGACTGCCCAATCTCGGCGTGACGCTCGATTTCGCCCATGTGCTCTATGCCGACGAGCAGCCGGCCTTTGCCGCAGCACTCGTCGCGCGCCACAGCAAGCTGCTCGGCGTCCATCTCAACGATGGCTATGCCAAGCGCGACGACGGCCTGATGGTCGGCGCTGTGCACACGCTGCAGACGATCGAGCTGCTCCGGCAGATCCGCCGCGACGGCTACGACGGCGCCATCTACTTCGACACGTTCCCCGACATGACCGGCCTCGACCCGGTCCACGAATGCGAAGTCAACATCGCCACCGTCAAACGCATGCTGCGTGTCGTCGAGCGACTGGAAAAGGACAATCGCCTGTCCACCGCCGTCGACCGCCAGGACGCGGTCGCGTCGCAGGCCATCATCCAGGAAGCCATGCTCGGGCCGGACAGTTAGGCTCGGCCTCAACATCGTTCAACAAGGGAGGAAGACCATGAAATTTCTGCTTGCCACCGCTGCCGCTGCCCTGATGGCGCTGTCCATCGGCTCGGCTTTTTCCGCGGACCTCGCGCCGCTCAACTCCGATACCGAGAAGGATCGCATCGACTGGTCGCAGCTCGAGGCCAAGTTCGGCGCGTTTCCCAAGCTGCCCGACGGCACCAAGGCGGGCGCCGTCTCCAAGACGCTGACCAACGAATACTGGCGCTCGCTGGGTGAGGGCTACAAGTCGTTCGGCGACCGCGTCGCCGTTCCGGTCGTCTACCAGGCGGCGCAGAGCGAGGGCGACCAGCTCGGCCAGCTCACCATCGCCGAAGGCCTGGTCACACAGGGCTACAACGTGCTTCTCGTCTCGCCGCAGACCGACTCCAACCTGCAGCCGATCATGGAACAGGCCAAGGCCGCCAACGTGCCGGTGGTCAACGTCAATGACGCAGTCATCCCGCAGGCCGAGCACTATGTCGGCAATGTCCAGCGCGACAATGGCGTGCGCGTCGCCAAATGGTTCATCAAGAACCGGCCGGATGGCGGCAAGGTCGCCATCGTCGAAGGCCAGGCCGGCGTCTATGCCGCCGTCCAGCGCACCGACGGCTTCAAGACCACGATCACCGAGGCCGGCAAGTTCGAGGTCGTCGCCAGCGTGCCCGGCAACTGGGATCGCCAGACCTCCTACGACGCGGCCACCAACATCCTGCAGCAGCACCCCGACCTGATCGGCTTCTATGCCAACAATGACGGCATGGCGCTGGGCATCGTCGAGGCGGTCAAGGCCGCCGGCTTGCAGGACAAAGTTGCCGTCTTCGGCACCGACGGCATCTCCGACGCCTATGCTTCGATCCGCGCCGGCGAGCTGACCGGCACCGTCGACAGCTTCCCGGTGCTGACCGGTGAAGTGGCGCTGGAATCGGCGCTGCGACTGGTGGCCGGGCAAAAGCTGCCGCGCGTCGTCGCCACGCCGCAGGCGCTGATCACCAAGGACAATGCCGACCGCTATTCCGGCGCCGGCGACGCCGTGCGCAAGGCGCTGCTCGAGGACGCGGCGACGGGCAACTAAGGCACAAGGGCGGGTGCCGGCAAGAGCATCGTGCTCTGCCGGCACTTTGCCTGGAGAACCGAAGCAATGTCAGTCATCTCCCGGCTGCAATTCAAGGGCATTTCCAAGGTGTTTCCGGCCGTGCGGGCGCTGAGCGACGTGTCTTTTTCGGTCGGCGCCGGCGAAATCCATGGCCTGCTCGGTGAGAACGGCGCCGGCAAATCGACGCTGCTGCGCATCCTGTCTGGTGTCTACCGGCCGACAGCCGGAAGCGTGCTGATCGACGGCAGGCCGGTGATGCTGAACAATCCGGTCGCCGCCCGCGCCGCGGGCGTCGCCATGATCCATCAGGAATTGCAGCAGGTGCCGCGTCTCAGCGTCGCCCAGAACATGTTTCTCGGCCATCCGCTGACGCGCGGCGGCATCTTCGTCGCACGGCGCGAGCAGGAACGCCGCGCTGCGGAAGCCCTCGCCGCCCTCGACCCAACGATCGATCCGGCGGCCCCGCTCGGCAGCCTGAAGGTCGCGCAGCGGCAGATCGTCGAGATCGCCCGGGCGCTGCTCGATCGGGCGCGCATCGTGGCGATGGACGAGCCGACATCGAGCCTGACGCCGAGCGAGTTCAAGCGCCTGGCCGAAGTCATTGCCAGACTGGCGCGCGACGGTGTCGCGGTCGTCTATGTCTCGCACAAGCTGGACGAGGTGTTCGGCATCTGCCAGCGCGCCACAATCATGCGCGACGGCGTCGTGGTCGGATCCGTCGATCTCGCGCAGGTGTCGGAAAAAGCCGTCGTTTCGATGATGGTCGGCCGCGAGCTTGCCCAGGAACAGCACCGTTCGCACGCTTCCAGCGAAGTAAGGCTGAGCGTGCGTTGCCTCGCCTCGGCAACCAAGGTCCGTGACGTTTCGTTCGACCTGCATCGCGGCGAGGTGCTGGGCATTGCCGGCCTGGTCGGCTCGGGCCGCACCGAACTGCTGCGGCTGCTGGCCGGCGCCGACCGCGCCTCATCAGGCACGGTCGAGATCGACGGCAAGGCGGTAAAACTTTCCAATCCGCGCGACGCCATCGCCGCCGGCATCGGCCTGGTGCCGGAGGAGCGCAAACGCGAAGGCATCGTGCCGTTGCGGTCGATCTCCAACAATATGGCGCTGGCGTCGATGGGCGTGTTCGCACCGCGCGGCGTTATCGATCACACCAGGCTGAAACGGGTCGCGGCCGAGAAGATGAAGCGGGTCAATTTGCGCCCGTTCCTGCTCGACCGGCCGATCCGGCTGTTCAGCGGCGGCAACCAGCAGAAGGCGATCATCGGCCGCTGGCTGGCGGCGGGAACGCGCATCCTTTTGTTCGACGAGCCGACGCGCGGCATCGATGTCGGCGCCAAGGCGGAGATCTATCATTTGATCGAGGAGCTCGCCGCCGAAGGCAATTCGGTCGTCGTGGTGTCGTCCGAGCTTCCCGAGGTGATCCGGCTCGCCGACCGCGTGCTGGTCATGCGCGACGGCACGGTCGCGGCCGAACTTGACCGGGCCGATCTCAACGAACAGGCGATCGCGGCGCACGCCATACCCCAATCGGAGACTCAGGCCGGCAAGGCGCAAGGCCATCGGGCCGGTGCATAACGGACAGGACCGACGGATGACCGATATAACCGAACACACAGCAGCGCGCCCAAGGGCTGAATTCCTGCACCGGTTTTCCGTGCGCGACGCCGGCACGCTGATCGGCCTGGTCGTGATCCTCGCCGTCTTCGGTGTGCTGGTCCCGGGCTTCTTTGCCGAGCGCAACCTGATCAACATCCTGCAGCAGTCGAGCATCAATGCCTGCCTGGCCTTGGGCATGACGCTGGTGATCATCTCGGGCGGCATCGATCTGTCGGTCGGGCCGACGGCGGCCCTTTCGGCCGTCATCTCGGCCTCGATGCTGGTTGCCGGCGTGCCGTTTCCGCTGGCCATCGCCGCCGGCTTCGCCATCGGCCTTGTCTGCGGGCTGCTCAACGGCGTGCTGGTCGCCTATGTCGGACTGCAGCCTTTCATCGTCACGCTGGGAACGCTCAGCACCTACCGGGCACTGGCGCTGATCTATACCGGCGGCAATCCGGTGCTCGGCCTGCCGGCCGGCTTCCGCGCCATCTTCAACGGATCTCTGTTCGGATTGCCGTTGGCGGTCATCATCGTGGCCGTGGTCGCGCTGATCGCCTGGATCATCCTCAAGAAGACGCCGTTCGGCGAATATCTGCTCGCCGTCGGCGGCAATGAGGAGGCCGCCTACATAGCAGGCGTGCCGATCGCGCGCACCAAGATCGCCGCCTACATGATTTCGGGTCTGCTGGCGGCCCTTGCCGCGCAGATCCTGATTGGCCGGCTGGGTGCCGCCGAGCCCATTCTCGGCAATCTCTGGGAGCTCGATGCGATTGCCGCGGCGGCCATCGGCGGCGCCTCGCTGATGGGCGGCAAGGGCAGCGTCGTCGGCACCATCCTGGGCGCCGTCATCCTCGGCACCATGCGCAACGGCCTGACGCTGATGAATGTCCAGTCCTTCTATCAGCTCCTGGCAACTGGCCTTATAATCCTCGCCGCGATGCTTATCGATCGCGTGACGAGGGGACGTGGATGATCTTGACCAACCTGGATCTGAAAGCAGTAGGACCGCGCATCCGCATGATGATGCCGCATCTGACGCCGCTCGAGGCGAAGGTGGTGGAAACCGTCTTCGGGCGGCGTGGCTTCGACGAGACCATTCCGCTCAAGCAGATCGCCGAAGAGGCCGGCGTGTCGGAGGCGATGGTGGTCAAGATCGCCAAGAAACTGGGTTTTTCCGGCTATCGCGACTTCCGCACCGCGGTCTATGAATACAGTCGCCTACCGACCGCCGAAATGCATCAGGAACTGTCGGTCGACGACAGTTCGGCCGAGATCGTCCAAAAAGTGTTCCGCACCTCCATCCAGGCGTTGGAGGAAACGCTGGCCATCCTCGACATGGACGATTTCGACCGCGCCGCCGATCTTCTCTACCGCGCCAAGAACCGGGATTTCTATGGCGTCGGCGGTTCGGCGCAGATCGCGCGCGACGTCTCGCATAAATTCCTGCGCATCGGCATCCGCGCATCAGTCTACGACGATTCGCACATGATGCTGATGTCGGCCTCGCTGCTCGGCGCCGACGACATCGCCGTCGGCTTCTCGCATTCCGGCAACACCAGCGCCGTCATCGATGCCATCCATCTCGCCCGCAAGAGCGGGGCGCGGACGCTGGCGATCACCAACTACGACAACTCGCCGCTGGCCGCCGTTGCCGACATCGTGCTGTGCTCGACAGCGCAGGGCTCGCCGCTGATGGGCGAGAACGCTGCGGCGCGCATCGCCCAGCTCAACATTCTCGACGCGCTGTTCGTCGCGGTGGCGCAGCGCGACTATCAGGCGGCGGAGCGCAATCTCGGCCGCACCATGTCGGCGGTGACGTCGAAACGCCGGGACAGGGGTACATGACGGCTCCGCTGGTGACCGTGTTCGGCAGCCTGCATTACGACATCATGGTCGAAGCGCCTGACCGCCCGCGCAAGGGCGAAACGGTGACCGGCCATGCCTGGCAGCCGAAATGCGGCGGCAAGGGCGGCAACCAGGCAGTGTCGGTGGCGCGAGCCGGCGTGGGCTCGGCGATGATCGGCGCCGTCGGCGATGACGATTTCGGCCGCCTGCTTCTCGATAATCTCTACCGCTGCGGCGTCGATAGCCGCTTCGTGCGGGTCGCGGCTGGCGCCGGCTCGGGCATGAGCGTGGCGATCTTCGACGACGGCGGCGACTATGGCGCGGTGATCGTGTCAGGCAGCAATCTCACCTTGGGCAAGAAAGACGTCGCGGAAGCTACTGATGTGATTGCGCAAACGTCGGTTCTGCTGCTGCAGAACGAGGTGCCGGAAGCCGCCAACATTGCCGCGGCGCGGGCGGTGAAGGCGCATGGCGGTCGCGTCGTGCTCAACGCCGCGCCCGCCCGAAAACTGTCCGGCGAACTGATCGCACTCACCGATATCGTTATCGTCAACGCCATCGAGGCGGAATTTCTGGCCGGCGTTCCGGTCGTCGACACGCTCGAGGGGGCTGCCGAGGCGGCACGCATGCTGGCCGATTTCTACCCGGCCGCGATTGTCACGGCCGGCGGGGAGGGCGTTGCCTATTGCGGCCGCGACGGTCAGGCGTTCGCGCTGGCGGCCATCCCGGTGAAGGTCGTCAGCACCCATGGCGCCGGCGACGAATTCGTCGGCACGTTCGCGGCAGGCCTTGCCCGCGGGCATCAGGTCGAGGCCGCCATCGCTGCCGCCAACGCCGCCGCGGCCTTGCTGGTCGCCACGCCGGAACGGGAGCGCGAGCGACCTGAGACCGGTGGCCGCCTCCGCCGTTGATCGTAACAGGCGACAACAAGCGGATGGCGAGGACTGTTCGCTCGGCTCCGACAGGCCGATAAAGTTCGACAATTGATACGAAAGCCCGCCACCCTTTCGGATGACGGGCTCCGTTGCCTGGCCGCCAGGAACGCCACGGTAGCGACTCTGCTACTAAATGCTCCCGCAGATACTCAATATGCGGCCTTCGCGCCGTCAGGCGCATCGGCTAAACAAATGAAGCCCGCGCCTTTGGCGGAGAGCGCGGGCCGATCGGCATGCAGCCCGATCTGCGCAGCCGGGCGCGGCTTGCGCGTCCGGCTGCCGGTGTTGTCAGTGCTTGCTCTTGCCGGGGCTGGCGGCGCTGCCACTGATCGCGATGCGCTTGGCCTTCGCCTGCGCGCGCTCGGTCTTCGGCAACGTCACGGTGAGCACGCCGTTGTGGAAGGCGGCGTTCACCTTGTCCTCCTCGACCTCGTAGCCGAGCGGGATGCGGCGCTCGAAGCGGCCGTAGAACCGCTCGGAGAACTGCCTGCCCTTGTCCTCGGTCTCGGAGCGCTTCTCGCCACGCAAGGTCAGCACGCCGTCATCGAGCATCACCTCGATGTCCTTCTCGTCCATGCCGGGAATTTCCGCGGTCACGCGCATCTCCTTCTCGCCGTCGGAGATTTCGACGCTCGGCCAGCTGCCGCGCGCCGACGAAAATCCGCTGAGCGAAGGCATGCGCGTTTCGAAGCCGCGGAACGCGTCGTCGATCAGGCGGTTCATCTCGCGATGCAACGCCATGAACGGGTCGCGGTCCTCGTCACGATAGAGGCTGGGAACCGGACTGTTCTCCCGGCCCCAGGGAATGAGATCACGAATAGCCATTGCTGTTCTCCTTTCTCGACTGGTTGTGCCAAAGGCGACGCCCAGAGATCGCCTTCGCTCAGGCGGCCTGCTTCGGCTTCTCGACCTGCCCGGCCTTCCGCGCGCCGTCGTCCTTGGCGATCGTGATGCGCCGCGGCTTCATCTCCTCGGGCACTTCGCGCACGAGGTCGATCGTCAGCAGGCCGTTGTCGAGCGAGGCGCCGGTGACCGTCATGTGATCGGCAAGCTCGAAGCGCCGTGTGAACGGTCGCACCGGAAGACCGCGGTGGAGATATTCCACCTCGTCCTGTTCCTTGCGCTCGCCCGAGACGATTAGAAGGTTCGGCTCGTGGCTGATGTCGAGATCGTCTTCGGAGAAGCCGGCGACGGCGATCCTCACGCGATAGCTGTTCTCGTCGCTTCGCTCGATGTCATAAGGCGGCCAGGTCTCGACTGGCTGAGGCGCGTTTTCCAGCAGGTTGAAGATGCGGTCGAAACCGATGCTCGACCGATAGAGCGGGGAAAAATCGGATGCGGTTCTCATAGCTACATCCTCCTTAGAGCAACATAGTACGAGGAACGCCAAAGAGCTGGCGCTCCCTGGGTTCTGCCGGTCCCATTCGGCAACCGGCAATTTTGATTTGGTTATTGTCAGCCCGAAATCAAGACCCAGATTCTGTCCGCTGCCAGATTTTTTGTTGCCAGATTGTAGCTGTAATGCCGGTTTCAACCGTCATTTGAGGGTCGCGCCGGCACGCCGCATGGAGGATATCATGACCATGACACGCGACGACATCATTTCGGTGCTGGGCCCGGTGGACGACGCCGTTATCGCCGACATCGCCTCGACCGGCGCGACGATCGAAGAGTTGCGCGAGGCCTTTGCCTGGGTCGGCGCCGATGAGGCGCTGGTCAACGAGGGCCGCCCTCTGCCGTCGGCAAGGGTGGCGACGCTGATCGGGCTTCTCGAACCGCCTGACGACGACATATAGCCGGCCGTTGCAGTCGAGGGCGGGGCGTCGGGGCAGGGGTGGGGCAAGCAGGGTTTGAGGCAAGCTGGGTTTGAGGCGGGGAGGTCTTGAAGCGCGCAGGCAGACGAACCGTCTCGTCCATCGGCGCCGATCGGGCCGCCCTCCTGCATAATCGAGGATGTTACTTGCTCTAAAAAACAGAAAGAAGGAGGAAGTGATGAACGACGTCCCATTTTCCGAGCCGATCACGCTCAAGCTCCAATCCGTCGGAGAGCGAAAGGTCGCCAGCAGCTGGGAAGCCATCGAATGCATGCAGCAATGGCCGGACCGGGCGCGCGGCCGGAACTGGCGCGCAGCCTATCGCGCCTGCCGCGACGCGCTCGACGGTTGGCGCACCGCCCGCGAGGCTCGCACGGCCTTCGTCAAGGCGGCTCGCACGGCCGGACTGCTTGTCACGGGACGTAAATCCACCTGAACATCAATCCACCTGAACGCCAATCAACCTGAACGCCAATCCACCTGAACGTCAGCGCGGGCTGCAGAGGCGGCGCCTTTCATGAAAAGCGCCGCCCTTCCTGTGTCACTGCAGAGTAATAACACCGTCCACCGCCCGCCATTCGGAGGGCTGGATCAGACGGTGATGGGCGACGCGCACGGAATGCAGCGGGCCTTCGATTTCACGTTCCCAATAGTCGAGGAAATGCTTTAGCGTCGGGAAATCCGGGGCGATGTCGTATTCCTGCCAGATGAAGAGCTGCAGCAGGTCCCGATAATCGGGAAGACGATAATGGATCTCCGCCGTCGTCAGGCCAAAGCCTTGCATCTGGAGCCGGAACTCGTTGCTGACCATGCACGTCTCCTTTTCTCCTTTCTGTCGTACAATCAGGCGTCGACGCGGTGGGGGCCGCCATGGCGGCTTCGGCCGGCGCCTTGAGATGGACCTGCGCCATCAAGTGCCTGCAGCGCGTCCATGATCTCTTCAAAGGTGATTGGAGCTTTGGCGCCGGGTGGCTTGCGCAGCGCCGGCATGGATTCGACCGTGCAGGCATCGGAGGCCCATGACGACAGGATCGCGCGCTTTTCCCCGACGTCCAGCGTCGCGTCGGCCAGTACGTCTTGTGGACGGTCGAAATGCCGCGCCGGATCGAGCAGCCGGCTGAGATCGGGATATTCCGGCGCAATCGAAATCGTTGCGGCTTCGCGTTCCATCACTTTCCTCCGCATGCAAAAACGCCTCCGCTTCCTCATCGGTTCCGGCTGCCGGCAGACGGTGCCGGGATCGACGACGATGTCGGAAGGTTGGGCCGCGATTTCAAGCCGTATCCGACGTGTCAATTCCTGGGATAGCGCCATCATTCCAGTGCGTTGGCACTCGACCGCGGCGAGTGCTAAAATTTTTTTGGCATCCTCTTGAAAGCCTGGATCGGCAGACTAATTCGATAAGCGCGCGATGCCCGAGCAGGGGTCGCGCACCGTCGCGTCGGCCGTTGCACCGGTCGGCGAGGGAGGTCCAAGAAAATCTGTTTGTCCTATGAGGAGAACGACATGGCGTTCCGTCCATTGCATGACCGTATCCTGGTCCGCCGCATCGAGGTCGACGAGAAGACCGCGGGCGGCATCATCATTCCCGACACCGCCAAGGAAAAGCCGCAGGAAGGCGAGGTCATCGCCGCCGGTCCCGGGGCGCGCGACGATAGCGGCCAGTTGCAGCCGCTCGACGTCAAGGTCGGCGACCGTATCCTGTTCGGTAAATGGTCGGGCACCGAGATCAAGCTCAACGGCGAGGACCTGCTCATCATGAAGGAAAGCGACGTGCTGGGCGTGATCGAATCGACCGACAAGATGCAGAAGGCCGCCTGAGCGGGGCCTGGACAAGCAATCAGTCAACGAACAGCTGCCTATTGAAGGAGTTATCCAATGGCTGCCAAGGATGTGAAATTCCATACCGAAGCCCGCGAGAAGATGTTGCGCGGCGTCGATATCCTCGCCAATGCGGTGAAGGTGACGCTCGGTCCCAAGGGCCGCAATGTCGTCCTCGACAAGCCATTCGGCGCCCCGCGAATTACCAAGGACGGCGTTACCGTCGCCAAGGAAATCGAGCTTGAGGACAAGTTCGAGAACATGGGCGCGCAGATGGTGCGCGAGGTCGCGTCGAAGACCAGCGACACCGCCGGCGATGGCACCACGACCGCGACGATTCTTGCTCAAGCCATCGTCAGGGAAGGGGCCAAGGCGGTTGCCGCCGGCATGAACCCGATGGACCTGAAGCGCGGCATCGACAAGGCGGTTGACGCCGTCGTCGCCGACCTGAAGGCCAATGCCCGCAAGGTGACCAGGAACGACGAGATTGCCCAGGTCGGCGCGATCTCGGCCAATGGCGATGCCGAGATCGGCCGATTCCTCGCCGAAGCGATGGAAAAGGTCGGCAATGAGGGCGTCATCACTGTCGAGGAAGCCAAGACCGCCGAGACCGAGTTGGAAGTGGTCGAAGGCATGCAGTTCGACCGTGGCTATCTCTCGCCTTATTTCATTACCAACCAGGACAAGATGCGCGTCGAACTCGAAGAACCCTATGTGCTGATCCACGAGAAGAAGCTCTCCAACCTGCAGGCCATGCTTCCGGTGCTCGAAGCCGCCGTGCAATCCGGCAAGCCGCTGCTGATCATCGCCGAGGACGTCGAAGGCGAGGCGCTGGCGACGCTGGTCGTCAACAAGCTGCGCGGTGGCCTGAAGGTTGCAGCCGTCAAGGCGCCAGGCTTCGGTGATCGCCGCAAGGCGATGCTGGAAGACATTGCCATCCTGACCGGCGGCACGGCGATCTCGGAGGACCTCGGCATCAAGCTCGAGAACGTCACGCTGGAGATGCTCGGCCGCGCCAAGAAGGTGCTGATCGAGAAGGAGAATACCACCATCGTCGACGGTGCCGGCCGCAAGGATGAAATCCAGGCGCGCATCAGCCAGATCAAGGCGCAAATCGAGGAAACCACCTCCGACTACGACCGCGAGAAGCTGCAGGAGCGGCTGGCGAAGCTCGCCGGCGGTGTCGCCGTCATCCGCGTCGGCGGCTCGACCGAGATCGAGGTCAAGGAGCGCAAGGATCGAGTCGACGACGCCATGCACGCCACCCGCGCTGCGGTCGAAGAGGGTATCCTGCCCGGCGGCGGCGTGGCGCTGCTCAGGGCGGCGAAGGCGCTCGACGGCGTCGTCGTCGACAATCCCGATCAGAAGATCGGTGTCGAGATCGTGCGTCGCGCCATCGAAGCGCCGGTGCGCCAGATCGCCGAGAACGCCGGTGCGGAGGGTTCGATCATCGTCGGCAAGCTGCGCGAGACGACCGACTTCGGCTATGGCTGGAACGCGCAGACCAACGAGTTTGGTGACCTGTACGGACAGGGCGTCATCGATCCGGCCAAGGTCGTGCGCACCGCGCTGCAGGGTGCCGCCTCTGTTGCCGGCCTGCTCGTCACCACCGAGGCGATGGTGGCCGAGAAGCCGAAGAAAGAAGGGGCCACGCCGGCGATGCCTGCCGGTGCCGGCATGGATTACTGACGCCAGGCTTCTGAGGACAAACGACCGTGCCCGCCGACGCAAAGGCGGGCACCGCCGTGCCCGGACCATATGCAGGTGTTGCCATGGACATGATGAACAGTTTTGGAAAGATCGCCGCACCAACCCTTCCCAGGACCGATTTCAACTACGAAACGGAGTGCAAGACGGCGCTGGCGCCGCTTGTCGACGGATTGCTGGACGCGGTCGAGTCGGCCGGCTGGGACCGTCGCAAGGCGGCCTATACGTTGATGTTCCTGTCGGCTCAGCAATTAGGAGCCGGCAAGGAGGAGCGCAAATGATTGCAGCGCGGATGCGTGAGTGTCTGCGCCTGCTGAGGTGGTCGGAAACCGATTTCGCCGAAGAGGCGGGCTATCCGGTCGCCAAGGCAAAGGCCTGGCTCTACGGGCGTGAACATCCGCCCCTTGTCGTAATGGCCTGGCTGGAGACGCTGGCCAAAGTGCACCGGTTACTGCCACGGCCGAGCATGCCGCCGCAGCCGGCCGCGTTGCATTCGCTGATCGGCGCTGTCGTCCCGCAGGCCGCTCTCGAGGATCGCAGCGGCCGGACAGTTGAACCCCGAAAGGAGCCAGTTGAACCCCGAAAGGAGAGTGTCATGGATCGTTCTTCTTTTGAAAAGCCGGTCACCATCCTCACCGGCCTCGGTAGCCCGACGAAGATAGAAAGCGCGGCTGAGGCCTATGCGCTGCTTGCCGACTGGCCGTCGACGAGCCGGACGGCCGCGCACGACATCGCCGCCAAGGCCTGCCGGGCCGCAATGGACGGAGAGATCGACGCCGAAACGGCGCGGGCAACCTTCGTGGCGTTTGCCCGCCGCAACGATCTTCTCGCGCCGCAGCCGAGCTCTACCGTTGCGGGCGGGACGGTCATCGATTGGGCAACGCGTTGGCAGCGCGTCAATGCCCCCGCGTGAGTGCGCCTACTCCTTCTCCCCCTGTGGGAGAAGGTGGCCGAGCGAAGCTCGGTCGGATGAGGGGTGCTGGACGAAGTAAGGCGTTGAGTTTCTTCCAACACCCCTCATCCGTCGCCTTCGGCGACACCTTCTCCCACAAGGGGAGAAGGCAAGGTCGCACCTCGCATCCTCACCGCCGCACCCGCGATTTCAGCCAGCGGTCGAAGGCCACGGCGAGGATCAGGATCAGGCCGATGACGATGCTTTGCGTATAGGACGAGACGTTGTTGAACTGCAGCCCGTTCTGCAGCACGCCGATCAGCGCCGCACCCACCACGGTGCCGCCGACCGAGCCGATGCCGCCGAACAGCGAGGTGCCGCCGATGACGACCGCCGAGATTACCGTCAGTTCGTAGCCGATGCCGGCGACGGCTTCCGAGGAATTGAGCCTGGCCGACAGCACGAAGGCGGCAAGGCCGGCGAAGAAGCCGACGATGACATAGACCGAGATCAGGATACGGTCGACGCGCAGGCCCGACAGCCGCGCCGCCTCGGCATTGCCGCCGACCGCGTAGACGGCGCGGCCGTAGCGCGTGTAGCGCAAGACGATGTGGCAGAGGATCGCCGCCGCCGCGAAAATGATCGCCGGCACCGGGACCGGGCCGATCAGCCCGGTGCCGAACCAGCGCATCGAGGCGTCGAAGCCGGAGATCGGGCCGCCGTTGGAGATCGTCAGCGTCAGGCCGCGAAAGACGGTGAGGCCGCCGAGCGTGACGACAAAGGGCGGCACCTTCAGCCTGGTGATGGCAAAGCCCTGGACGCCGCCGGCCATGGCACCGACGACGACGGCAGCCAATAGGGCTGCGAACCAGCCAAAGCCTTGCGTGCCGGACGTCGACAGCGACAGCGTGTTGGCGGTGCCGCCCTTGGCCACCACCGCCGCGACCATGCCGCAGAAAGCCAGCAGCGAACCGACCGACAGGTCGATGCCGGCAGTAAGGATGACGAAGGTCATGCCGAGCGCGATCAGTCCAGTGATCGAGATCTGCCGCATGATGTTGAAGATGTTGATGGGGTCGATGAAGCTCGGCTTCAGGACGGTGAAAACGACGATCAGCAGCGCCAGGAACATCAGCGGGCCGAAGCTCATCAGCAGGCGCGCGACATTGATGCCGCCGCGCTGGGTCTGTTCGGTCGTGCTGGTCATTGCGTCGCTTCCTGCGTTTGATCGAGCGCCATCAGTTCCATCAGTTTTTCCTCGGTCGCCTCGATGCCGGGCATCTCGCCGGTGATACGTCCGCGCCGCATGGTGACGATCCTGTCCGACACCGCAAGCACTTCGGGCAATTCCGACGAGATCATCATGATGGCGATGCCGCGCGCCGCAAGCTGCACCAGGATCTGGTGCACCTCGGCCTTGGCGCCGACATCGACGCCGCGTGTCGGTTCATCGACGATCAGCACCTTGGGGTCGCGCGCCAGCCAGCGGGCAAGGATGACCTTCTGCTGGTTGCCGCCGGATAGCCCCTCTATGGGCTGCTCGGGCGAGGCCATGCGGATCGACAGCGTCTTCCTGTAGCTTGCCAGCGCTTCGCGCTCGCGGCGCTCGGCCATGAAGCCGGCGGCGTTGGAGTAGCGGCCGAGCGCGGCGATGGAAAAATTGGTGAGAATGCCGAGCGCGGCGAAGATCGCCTGGTGCTTGCGGTCTTCCGGCACCAGGCCAATGCCGAGCGCGATGGCGTCGGCGGGTGTTTCAGGTGCGATCGTCTTGCCGTCGAGCGTGATGGTGCCGGCGGCGATGCGGTCGGCGCCGAAGATGGCGCGGGCAAGTTCGGTGCGGCCGGAGCCGACGAGGCCGGCGACGCCGAGGATCTCGCCCGCCTTGAGGTCGAGATCGACGCCTTCGAGCACGATGGCGTGCGGCGCCTGCGGATCGCGCACCGTGCGCAGGCCGCGCACGGAGAGCCTGACGTCGCCGGCGACGTCGCGCAGCGTCGGCCTGGCATAAAGCTCGGATGCGGCGCGGCCGACCATCTTCTCGATGATTTTCGGCAGCTTGATCGGCCCGCCGTCGCGGTCGAGATGGCCGGCCAGCCTGCCGTCGCGCAGCACCGTCATGCGGTCGCAGATGGCAGAGGCCTCTTCCAGCCTGTGGGTGACGAACATGATGGCGACACCATCCTTGCGCAGTCGGCCCATAATCGACATCAGCTTCTGCACTTCGGTTTCGGTCAGCGCCGAGGTTGGCTCGTCCATGATGATGAGGCGGCTCTTCAGCGACAGCGCGCGGGCGATCTCGACCAGCTGCTGTTCGGCGACAGACAGTGCCGACACCGGCGTAGTCGGGTCGAGGTCCAGACCAACGCGGGCGATGATCGCGCGCGAGTCTTCCTCCATCTTCCGCCAGCTGACCAGGCCGAGCGGCCCGAGCGGCGCGCGGCCGATAAAAATATTCTCCGCCACGGTGAGCGTCGGGATCAGGCTCAGTTCCTGGTAGATGGTGACGATGCCGAGACGCTTGGCATCCTGCGGGTTGTGGGGATTGAATTCGACGCCGTCGAAGACGATGCGGCCGCTGGAGGGCGGCATCACGCCGGACAGGATCTTGAGCAGCGTCGACTTGCCGGCGCCGTTCTCGCCGAGCAGGCCGAGGATTTCGCCGGGCCGAACCTCGAGCGAGACATCGCTGAGTGCGGTCACACCGGCAAAGCGCTTGGTCACGCCTTCTACGGCGAGGAGGGCGGGAGATGGCGACGGCGCTGCGGCTTCTGCTGGAGACAAGCGATCCTCCTTGAGTTCCGATTCACACGCAGGCCGGCGGGACAGCGCCCCCCCTCTGTCCTGCCGGACATCTCCCCCACGAGGGGGGAGATTGGATGTCACCTTGGCTTTCGCCAATCTCCTGCGTTGCAAAAAAGGCGCTATCGGCGAAGCTGCCGATCTCCCCCCAAGTGGGGGAGATGCCCGGCAGGGCAGAGGGGGGCGCGGCAGAACGCTACTTTTGCCGCTATGCGCCCTCGGCGTCGCCTACTTCGTCTCGCCAAGCCTTTCCGCCTTGTCGAGATTGTCCTTGCCGATGACGATCGGCGTCAGCAGCACGAGCTTTTCCTTCGGCTCGGTCTTGTCCTTGGCATAGGCGACGGCGATCTGCACCGCGGTGCGCGACTGCTCGCCGGGGAACTGTTCGACCGTGCCGGCCAACTTGCCGTCGCGCACCGCGACCAGCGCTTCGGGAAGCGCATCGAAGCCGTAGATCTTGACGTCGGTGAAGTTGCGCGCCGCGCAGGCTTCAACCGCGCCAAGCGCCATGTCGTCATTGGCGCAGATGATCGCGTCGGGCTTGCCGTTGGCGGCAAGGCCGGCCTCGGTGACGGACAGCGCCTCGGCGCGGGCGAAGTTGGCGGTCTGCTCGAAGACGATCTGGTATTTGTCTTTCAGCGGATCGAGCACGTTGTGCACGCCCTTGTTGCGATCGATCGCCGGGCCGGCGCCGGGCTGGCCCTGCAGATGGAAGATCTTGGCGCCATTCGGGAACGCCGCCACCATGGCCTGCGCCTCGGCCTCGCCGCCCTTGACATTGTCGGCGCCGACATGGGCGAGGATGCCTTCGACGCCGTCGACGCGGCGGTCGATGGTGACGACGGGAATGCCGGCCTGCACTGCTTGCTCGATGGCTGGCGCCAGCGCGTTGACGTCGAGCGGCGAGATGACGATGGCGTCGACCTTCTGCACAAGCGCCGCCTCGATATCGGCGGTCTGCTTGGGCGCCGAGTTCTGGCCGTCGCTCTCGGTCAGGTTGACGCCTTGCGCCTGCGCCTCCGCCTTGATCTGGTTCAGCATGTGAACGAAGAACGGAAAGCCGAGGCTCGGCACCGAACCCAGGATGGTCAGCTTGTCCTGGGCGATCGCCAGTTGCGGAGCGGCCAGAGCCAATGTGCCGATCGCCACGGACGACAGCAGGAATTCACGTCTGTTGATCAATTTAGTCTCCTCCACATGAGCGCACGACCCCGAAAACCGGTATAAGTCTCCGGCAGGTTCATGCGTCGATCCAGAAATGGAGTGTCCTTTGAGCGCCCAAGGGGACGCAACGGCGCTCCAGCCGGTCCACCGCGACGTTCTCCTCCGCTCGGCTCCGGCGCGCGGATGCTAGCCAAGGCCGGAGGTTTGCGCAAGAACGGGACGATTCCACTCATGGCCGCGTCAAGCGGCCAACGCCACCGGTGCCGCTCAGCCTCAGGCGTTAGCCACGGCCCGGCCAGTCGCAGCGGCTGGTCGGAAGGGCGTGCGAGAAGCTTTCGGCTTCGAAGCGCGACATCACAATCGGTCAGATGCGGTGTTTAGGGTTCTCCATTTGTAGTATTCTGCGTCGGCAGCAGTTGAGCCCGTCTCTCCGTCCGGTGGCAGGAAATTTGCCATGAACCGCATCGCGACGTCTTCGCCGGCTCTATCTGACCGCGAGCGCGCGGTGGCGGAGAAATTTGCCGCCGGCCTGACCTATCGCGAGATTGGTGAGGCGCTGTTCATCGCCCCCTCGACCGTGCGTACCCATCTCGCCTCGATCTACGACAAGCTTGGCGTCCGCAACAAGGTCGCCCTCGCAGCGCATCTTGCCGGTGCCTCCGGTGCTCGGCCGGACGGGCTGTCACCTCTATCGGACGCTCCGCCGGTGCTCGCGATCTTTCCGATCGAATGCCTGAATTCGGAAGAGCGTTGGCGCCGCTTTGCCGACGGCCTGTCGTCGGACATCACCATCGACCTGGCGCGATACGCGGGCTTGCCTGTCATCGCCTTCCACACGATGAAATCGCTGGGCAGCAAGCCGGCCGATTTCGCGGCGGACGGCAAGGCGCTTGGCGCTACCTATATCGTGTCGGGCCAGTTGCGCGCGGACGACCAGAGGGTTCGCTTGACAATCGAGCTTACTGACGCGGGCAACGGCGTCAGCCTGTGGAGCGAGCGCTATGACCGTCCGGTAGAGGACATTTTTACGTTGCAGGACAGCCTGACCGAAAGCGTCATCAATGTGCTCGCTGGCAGCTACGGAGCGCTGGCCACCGTGGGCCGCAACGCGGTTCGCCGCAAGCCGCCGGCCAGCCTGCGGGCCTACGATTGCTATTTGCTTGGCGTCGAACAGCAAGACACGTTCAGCCGTGCCGGCAATGCCGAGGCGATCCGCCTGGTTTCACGCGCGCTGGAGCTCGATCCCACCCTGGTCAAGGCCTGGACCGAGCTTGCCTATGCCTATTCGATCGAGGCCTCCAGCGGCTTTAGCGACAATGTGCAGGGCTCGATCGAGAAGTGGCGGGCGGCAGTCGAAAATGCCATTCAACTCGACCCGACGGACAGCCATGCCTGCGCCTGCCTTGGTGATCTCAGGGGATGCCTTGGCGACCTCGAGGGGGCGGAGCGTGCGCAGCAGCGCGCTCTCGAACACGGCTTCAACCATGCCGACACGCTGGCGCTGCTGGCCGGCAGCAAGGCGCTTGTCGCCGGCGATCCGGCCGAGGCGATCCCGCTCATCGAGCGCGCCATGCGCCTCAATCCACTGGCCCCGCCCTGGTATTTCGGCATGCAAGGCCGCATCCTGTTCGTCGCCGGCAGGCATCGCGAAGCCATTGCAGCGCTCCGCAGGAGTTCGCCGGACTCTCCGAACGTGCTGATGTTCCTGGCGCTCGCGCATGCCGCGGTTGGCGAATCCGGCGAGGCGACCAGGATTGCAGCCCGCTTGAAAGCTGAATTCCCGGACTTTTCGGTCGAACGCTTCATCGCAGCCTATCCCGTGACAAACCCGCATGCCATGCAAGCTATACGCGACGCCGCAAAGCTGGCAAGGCTCGGTTGAGGGCCCTTGATACGACCGCAGCACCGACTGCTCCGGCCGCGCGGCAGGGCCACTCGGGCCTGAACCCCGCGGCACGGCGGCATCGGGAAGATCATGGACGCTCTTTGACAAACGAGCCCCGCGATCAGACAGCGCATGCCCACGGCGCTGAGCGGATCGAAATGATCCGGCACGTTTTTCTGCGCAACATTGCCGAAAGCTTGCGCCGCAAAGGGCGGATCGCTGGTTGCTAGCGGGCGGCGAGCTTGTCCGACCGGTTGCAATACAGGCGGACGCCGACGGGGACGATCTCATAGCCGGCGTCGTTCAACTGGAGCTTCATCTCCTCGAAATGCCGCTTTGAGCCGCTGACGATCGATTCAGGCGTGTAGTCCCAGCCGTTGCGGGCGGCATTGGCCAGGATGTCGGCATAGACGCGCATGCTCGTGATTTTCACATCCGATTCCAGCACCTGCCTGCATCCTCTTGCGAACGACGGCGACTGGGCGGCGGAAAAACTCAGGATCGTGCATGCCAGCATTATCGAAACAGGACGCATGGAAACCTCCCCTGATTGCAGCTTGTTGCTGAAAGCGATCTTGCAATTTGTGCGCCGGCGGCGGGATCGGGCAGATGCAGTATTCGACCTCCTGCATTTGTAGTATTCTGTCATGGGACGGTTTCCACGATGGTGTTCAACAACGCTTCGAAAGTGCAGGCGCTCGATGCCTTGTCGGGTCGCGAGCGCGCGGTCGCGGGAAAATTCGCAGCCGGCATGACCTATCGCGAAATCGGCGAGGCGCTGTTCATTGCCCCGACCACTGTTCGCACCCACCTTGCGGCCATCTACGAAAAACTTGGGGTGCGTACCAAGATCGGGCTTGCGGCGTATTTTGCCGGCGCTTCCAGCGGACAGCCGGCTCGGTCCTTGTCAGGCGCCCCGCCGGTGCTCGCCATATTCCCGATCGAATGCCTGAATTCCGAAGAGCGTTGGCGCCGCTTTGCCGACGGCCTGTCGTCGGACATCACCATCGACCTGGCACGATACGCGGGCTTGCCTGTCATCGCCTTCCACACGATGAAATCACTGGGCAGCAAGCCGGCCGATTTTGCGGCGGACGGCAAGGCGCTCGGCGTCACCTATTTCGTATCGGGCCAGTTGCGCGCGGACGACCAGAGGATTCGCTTGACGATAGAGCTTGCTGATGCCCGTAGCGGCGTCAGCCTGTGGAGGGAGCGCTACGACCGCCCGGTCGAGGATATTTTCGCGCTGCAGGACAGCCTGACCGAAAGCATCATCAATGTGTTCGCCGGCAGTTACGGAACGCTGGCCACGGTCGGCCGCAATGCGGTTCGCCGCAAGCCGCCGGCCAGCTTGCGGGCCTATGACCTTTATCTGCTCGCCCTCGAAAAGCACACCACGTCCAGCCGCGCCAGCAATGCCGAGGCGATCCGTCTGTTTTCACGCGCGCTGGAGCTTGACCCTACTTTCGCCAACGCCTGGGCCGAGCTCGCCTACGCCTATTCGATCGAGGCCTGCAACGGCTTTGGCGACGACATGCTGACGTCGATCGAGAACTGGCGGACGGCGGCCGAAAACGCCTTGCGCCTCGACCCGACGGACAGCTGCGCCCACGCATGCCTTGGCGATCTCAGGGCATGCCTTGGCGATCTCGAAGGAGCGGAGCGCGCGCACCGGCACGCTCTCGAACACGGCTCCAACCACGCCGGCATACTGACGCTGCTGGCCGGCAGCAAGGCGCTTGTCGTCGGCGATCCGGTCGAGGCGATCCCGCTCATCGAGCGTGCCATGCGCCTCAATCCATTGGCCCCGCCCTGGTATTTCGGCATACAAGGCCGCATCCTGTTCGTCGCCGGCAGGCACGGGCAAGCCATTGCGGCGCTCCGCAGGAGTTCGCGGGAGTCACCGGACGTGCTGATGTTCCTGGCGCTCTCGCATGCGGCCATGGGCGAGGCTAACGAGGCGGCGCGCGCCACAGCCCGCCTGAGAGCCGAATTTCCGGGCTTTTCGGTCGAACGCTTCATCGCAGGCCATCCCGTGACGAACCGGAACGCGTTGCTTGCCATCCGCCGCGCCGCCGAACTGGCGAAGCTGCCGTAGACGCTACCTACCGGTCGATCGTCACCATGACGCGTTCGTTGTAGCGCTCACCCGCGACCTTGCCCGGCGCCAGCGCATCGTCGAGCGCCTGCATTGCGGCGGCGTCGAGCTCAATCGCGGCAGCGGCGACATTCTCCTCGAGGTATTTTCTGCGCTTGGTGCCGGGGATCGGCACGATGTCCAGCCCGAAATCGCTGCCCTTGTGCAGCAGCCAGGCCAGCGCGATCTGGCCCGGCTTGACGCCCTTGGCCGCCGCGATGTCGCGGACAATTCCGGCCGCCTGCACATTGGCGTCGTAGTTGGCGCCCTGGTAGCGCGGATCGCCGCGGCGGAAGTCGCCTTCCGGATAGTCTTCGGCGCGCTTGACGTCGCCGGTGAGGAAGCCGCGGCCAAGTGGCGCGAACGGCACCAGGCCGATGCCGAGTTCGCTGAGCAGCGGGATGATCTCCGGTTCCAGATTGCGTTCCCACAGCGAATATTCGCTCTGCACCGCCGACACCGGATGCACGGCATGCGCCCGGCGGATGTTGGCCGCACCCGCCTCCGACAGGCCGAAGAAGCGCACCTTGCCTTCAGTAATTAGTTTGCCAACAGCACCCGCCACATCCTCGATCGGCACCGCCGGGTCGACGCGGTGCTGGTAGAGCAGGTCGATATGGTCGGTGGCGAGCCGGCCGAGCGAGCCGTCCACCGCCTCCCGGATATGCTCAGGCCGGCTGTTGCGGTCTGTGCCGATCTGCTTGCCGTTTTCGATACGGAAGCCGAATTTGGTGGCGATCGTCACCTCGTCGCGCCGGCCCTTCAGGGCGCGGCCGAGCAGTTCCTCATTGGTGTGCGGGCCATAGACTTCCGCCGTATCGAGGAAGGTGCAGCCGAGCTCGATGGCGCGGTGCAGTGTGGCAATCGATTCCGCCTCGTCGGCCGGGCCGTAGGACTGGCTCATGCCCATGCAGCCGAGGCCGATCACCGATACCTGCAGCCCCTGGCTGCCCAGCTTGCGTGTGCTCAAGGTCATGGATGAGATCTCCGGACAATGTCAGGGTTCGTGGGCATCAGGACTATTGCGTCAGGACCATATAGAGCGCTCGCTCGGTTTCCACAGTCGCTCAGCTCTGGGCCGGACGCACGATCGCGTGAGCGTCGGAGGAGGATCGAATAGTGAATGGTGAATGGTGGTTGGTGATAGTGAGCTGTGATTTCGTCACGTCTTGTGTGCAATCTTCACCATTCACCTCTCGCGAGCGTTGCCAAAGACCTGCCTGTGGATCGCCTCGATTCGTTCGGCCTCTTCATCGGTCAGCGCGGCGAATTCCTTTTCCCGGGCGCGATTCGACAGACGCCCGCCATTTTGTTTCAGGAAGTGGAAGAGGAGATCGATCAGCCGCTCCGGCATGTCGATGAAGGCATCGACCTGCTGCCGGAATTGATCATAGCGGCGCAGGAACTCGGTTTCGTTGGGAAGGTCCTGCTCGATCGTTCTCTGGACGCAGGCATAGAGAAATTCGGCGTGCGGTGTTGCGTCAAAGAACCGATAATAATCGCCGGTGTCGTTCAGGACACGGACGTTGAATTGCGGCGTCGGCTCCCATTCGACCAGTGGTAGCAGGCGCTGCGAATAGCTCTTGAGCACCCGCCGGTACTCGTCGATTTGTTCAAGTATCGCGGCGGAGACGGGAAATACGACGCCAGGCGGGTTGAAACCGCGCGCGGCAAGGACGTGGTGGATCAGGTAGCGATGAATGCGGCCGTTCCCGTCTTCGAATGGGTGGATATAGACAAAGCCGAAGGCGAGGATCGCGGCGGCGATCACCGCATCGATGCCTTGGGCCGGACCGTGGTCGAATGCAACCATTCCATCGATCAGCGATGCCAAATCTTCGGGCCGGGCGCTGATGTGATCGGGCAGTGGCATGCGGTTGTCGCGATCATGCTCGCCGATGAAACCGCCCTCCTGCTGGAAGCCGAGCTTCACGAAACGGGCGTCGCCGAGCACGATCCTTTGCAGGCGCAGCAACTCATCGCGATCGAGCGGCTGACGGCCGGCCTCGCCAATGGCGCGGCCCCAGCGCTGAATGCGGTCCTGCGGCGGCCGCTCACCCTCGATCGCATAGCTGGACCGCGAGTCCTTGAGCAGGAGGAACGCTGCGGTCCTTGCTAGAAGATCGCGCGACACGTCTGCAATGATGTCTTGCGCACGCCTGGGCAGGTCGAGGCCAATGAATTGATCGAGAACCTCGGTGCGAAACACCAGCGGACAGAAATCCGGCGTTCCAGGTAAATTGTCTTTCACGCGGTGGCGTGGAGCGGTCTTCTCCTGCGCTGCCCACTGCAGCCCGGGGTCGACGACCGGGACGTAGCGTCCGGCGGTCGCGTCGGGGAGATCCAGTCGGGTACCCTTCAGCCACTCATAGAGGAACCAGATGCGGCGGGCGTAACTGCCGGTCGGACTTTTGCGCACGAGCGCTTCAATGGCGGCGGGACCTGTCTCCAGGAACAGCCGCTTGAGGACAGCGAGGTCGAGGCCCTCATATTTCAGAGCGAAAGTAAGGTGGCCTTCGAGTGTCGGATGGGGGGCGTGGCGCGGTGTCATGATGCGCCAGCCGTCCTTCTCGATGATACGGTGATGCTCGCCGGTCGCGGAAAGCATGCGGGGCAGCGGGACAGCGAGCTTGTAAGCGTCAATCAACGCGCTGTACCCGGCCGGGGTTGCCGTTTCAGGAAGGCGCATGTCCTGAAAAACGGTCACTGGACCTGAAAATCGATGCTCACTCAGTTCGGTCATGAAATTTGGGTCTCGGGTCTGAAAAGTTAAGCCGCAGATGCACATTCTGTGAAAAATGAAACTATCATATGAAAATTGATCCCATGAATTAGATTTCGTGAAATATGAGAATAAATTGCCTGATCAGATCAATGCCCGGCCGCCAATCACAGTAGATTATCCGTCTCGCCATCCGATCATGCGCGAAATTGACACAACCGTCTGTCTCGGCCATCCTTATGCCAGCCGCCTTTTCCTGCGGCGGCGTGTGTATGAGCGAGTCCATGGCCAGTTCCGTCACCAGCCAGAATTCCAAGCGCGCCGCGGTGCGCAAGGCGCTCGACCGCCACAAGGTCTATATCACCGCACAGAGCTTTTCCGCCGGCGCCTACAAGGCGCGTGTCCTCGTCGACGGCGAGGCCTATTGGGTCGACGAATTCCGGCTGAGCCAGCTCCAGCAGGGTCTGTCGCCGGCCGAGCTCGAATTGACGCCGGCCACTGACGATTGAGCGGTGTGACCTCTACCCTTCGTCATCCCAGGGCGGAGCAGGAGCGAAGCGACGTCGCCGAGACCCTGGGATCCATGCCGTGACCTGTAAGCGCCGCTGCGATGGAATTTTGATGCTGGCGGGACAGCGCGAAAGAATGAGGCGCTGGTTCCTGACTGCCGCGCGCTTCGGTCTTTGACATGCCAGCTCCCTCCAAACTCAAGGCCTATCGCGCCAAGCGCGAATTCAGCAAGACGCCGGAACCCGTCGGCGGGCTGGTTGCCGGAGAAGGCAACCGCTTCGTCGTGCACAAGCATCACGCCACTGCCGACCACTACGACCTTCGCCTGCAGGTCGGCGACGTGCTGAAGAGCTGGGCGGTGCCTCGCGGCCCGTCGCTCAATCCCGCCGACAAGCGGCTGGCGGTCGAGACCGAGGACCACCCGCTCGAATATATCGACTTCGAAGGCGTCATTCCCGAGGGCGAATATGGCGGCGGGCCGATGATCGTCTGGGACACCGGCGTCTGGGCGCCGATGGACGATGTCGAAAAGAGCCTGCGCACCGGTTCCTTCAAGTTCCGTCTCGCCGGCGAGAAGCTGAATGGCGGCTGGATGCTGACCAGGCTAAAGGCCAAGCCCGGCGACGGCGAGAAGAAAAACTGGCTGCTGTTCAAGGAGCGCGATCTCGCCGCCGATCCAGCGCTCGACATCCTTGCCAAGCGGCCGGAAAGCGTCAAAACGGGACGGCGCATCGAGGAACTGGTCGAAGCGCCGAAGCCAGCCCCCAAACCTGCCAAGCCGGTGGTGCTGAAACCCGGTGCGCTGCCGGGTGCGATCAAGGCGCCGCCGCCTTCCCGCATCGAGCCGCAGCTGGCGACGACCGTGGCAAAGCCGCCGGGCGGCGATGCCCCCGCGAGCCGCACCGGCGAAACCTGGCTGCACGAAATCAAGTTCGACGGCTATCGCACCATGGCGCATCTGGCTGAGGGCGAGGTGCGGCTGATCACACGCGCCGGCCTCGACTGGACCAGGCGCTATGGCGACCTGCCGCATGCCTTCGCCCGGCTGCCATGCCGTGAGGCTGTCATCGACGGCGAGATCGTCGTGCTCGACGCCAAGGGCATCAGCCGCTTCGCTCTTTTGCAGGACGCGCTGGCCGAAGGCGCCGGCAACAAGCTCCACTTCTACGCCTTCGATCTCTTGCATCTCGACGGCTGGGACCTGAGAAAAGCGCCGCTCGGCCGGCGCAAGGCGCTGCTGTCGCAATTGCTGTCCGGGCTGGGCGCCAACGCCGCCATCCAGTTCTCGGACCACGTCGAAGGCGATGGCCAGGCGCTCTACGACCAGGCTTCCGAGATGGGACTGGAAGGCGTCGTCTCCAAGCGCGCCACGGCAATCTACCAGAGCGGCCGCACCAAAACCTGGACCAAGATCAAGGCGCTGAAGAACGGCGACTTCGTCATCGCCGGCTACACAGTCTCCGCTGCAGCCGAGGGACTGGCCGCACTCGGCCTCGGCGAATTCGAGGATGGCGAACTGCACTATCGCGGCAAGGTCGGCACCGGCTTCGACGCCGCTACCGCCACCGACTTGCTGGCCCGGCTGGAGCCGTTGCGGGCCGGCGCGTCTGCACCCGAAGGGGTTCCGCGCGAGATCATGCGCGAGATGAACTGGGTGCGGCCGCTGCTTTCGGCCCATATCCACTATGCCAACCGCACTGCCGATAATGCGCTGCGCCATGCGGTGTTCCGCGGACTGCGCGACGTCGGCCTGTCGACGCCGGTGTCGGCCAGGCGCAAGCGGCTGATCGCCGAGGCCGACCTCGCCACGATCTGGGTGACCAACCCGACGCGGCGGCTGTTCGGCAAGACCGGACCGACCAAGCTCGACATCGCCGTCTACTACGCGCTGGTCGGCGACTTCATGCTGCCGCATATTTTGGGCCGCCCGGTGTCGCTGGTGCGCTGCCCGACAGGCAGGCCGCAGGACTGTTTCTTCCAGCGCCATGCCTTCACCGGCATGCCTTCATCGGTTGCGACCTTCGAGGCGACCAATTCCGAGGGCGAGACCAAATCCTATCTGTCGGTGGAAGATGCCAAGGGCTATCTGGCGCTGGCGCAGTTCGGCGTCGTCGAGTTCCACACCTGGGGCACCCACCGCACGCGGCTCGACAAGCCCGACCTGATCGTCTTCGATCTCGACCCGGGCGAGGGAGTTAGCTGGCGCGAGGTGGTCGAGGCGGCGGTGCATATCCGCGCCGGGCTGGAGGCTTTGGGGCTGGTGCCGTTCGCGAAAACCTCGGGCGGCAAGGGCATCCACATATCAGTGCCGGTGACGCAAAAACAGAACTGGAAGAAACTGCACCAGGCGACCAGCGCCATCTCCTCGGCGTTGGCCGCCTCCGCGCCCGACACCTTCACCACCACCATGGGCAAGGACAACCGCAAGCGGCGCATCTTCATCGACTACCATCGCAATGCGCGCGGCCACACCTCGGCGGCGCCTTACTCGCTGCGCGCCCGCACAAACCTGCCGGCCTCGACGCCGGTGAGCTGGTCCGATCTGGAATCCATCGACGCTCCGGAAGATTTGAATTATTCTTCGCTGCCGGGCCTTCTTGCCACCTCCGGCGATCCATGGGCCGACATGGAAGATTTCGCTAGGGATTTGCCGGTATTGTGAGGGCGATGTAGGTTTTGCGCAGCGTCGTTCGTCCTTTGGACGAAGCGCTGCGAACAGTTCGACAGTGCACGGCCGCGTAGGAGAGTTTCATGGCGCCCAGGGCAAGTTGGAAAGGTTACCTCAAGCTCAGCCTCGTCAGCTGTCCGGTCCGGCTATATCCGGCGACAAGCGCGAGCGAGCGGATCAGCTTCAATCAGCTGCACAAGGACACCCACAACCGCATCAACATGAAGCCGGTCGACCCCGAGCTGGGGCTGGTCGAGCGCTCGGATCTGGTCAAGGGCTACGAATACGAGGACAAGCAGTACATCATCATCGACGATGCCGACCTCGAGGCGGTGCGCATCGAATCCAACCACACGATGAACATCGAGGCCTTCGTCGACGAGCGTTCGGTCGACGTCATCTACCAGGACGCGCCCTATTACCTGGCGCCCGATGGCGCCATGGCCGAGGAAACCTTCGCCGTGCTGCGCGAAGCCATGCGCAAGTCCGGCAAGCTGGCGATCGCCCGGCTGGTGCTGTCCAGCCGTGAACGGGTGGTGACGATCGGCGCGCGTGAGAACGGCATGTTCGTCTGCACCTTGAGGAACCCGAACGAAGTGCGCGGCACGGCTGAATATTTCGGCAACATCCCGGCCGGCAATCCAGACCCCGAAATGCTGCAGCTCGCCGAAGCGCTGATCAAGCAGAAGGAAACCACCTTCGACCCGAAGAACTATGAGGACCGCTATGAGATCGCGCTGATGGCGATGATCCGCGAGAAGCTCAAGGGTCACAAGCCGATCATCGCCGCCGCCCCCGAGCGCGGCAATGTGATCAACCTGATGGATGCGCTGAAGGCCAGCCTGTCGCAGTCGGCCAAGCCGCCGGCCAAGAGCAAGAGCAAGGCCGATGAGGCAGCCAAGCCTGCAGCGAAATCCGCCAAGGCTGGCGCCGGCGCGGCCAAGGAAAATCCGCTTAAGGCCAACCTTCTGAAGGCCGTCGGCAAGAGCAAGGCGTGACGGCTCTCGCCGGCACCGTCTTCGGCACCATCGGTGCGCTGGCGGCGTTCCCGCTGAGGCTGGCCGCGCGCGAGGTCGAGCGCCAGCAGGGCCAGGTGCGGCGCGGCGTTAACAGGCGCACCAGCCATGTCGTGTTCGGCCGCTTGTATCTCACCAAAGGGGAGGCCGAGATCGAGCGCCGTGTCGCGGCCGAGCGAACGGCTGGCCGCAAGCTCATCAGCGAAAACGGTTTTTTGCGCCTGCTCGGGCTGATGAAGGCGCCGGAGGCCTCGGCGCTGTCGCGGCAGTCGCTCATTGACCAGTCGCGGCTTGCCGCCGCCGATCTCGACCTGTTGTCGCTTTTCGATGCCTTCGAGCACGACGGCGAACCCTATTCCTTCCGCGACCTGATCCTGGCCCGCAAATATGCCGGGCTGATTGCCGGCGGCGCCTCATGGGGGGCGATCGCGCGCTCGGTGCACCGCTGCGGCCCGGTCGCCTCGCTGACCGCCAAGTCGCTCAATGTCGGCTCGCAGCATGGGCGCGCCGATGCGATCTATCTCGAGGGCGGCCAGAGCGAACTCGACGGCCAATTGCTGTTCGACCTGGGGTCGCCGGATGACGACACGCTGGAAGAACTGTTCGCCGACGCTGAAGCCGCGGAAGAGGCTGAACACCACGAGCAGGCGGCCGCACTCTACCAGCGCTGTCTCGCCATCGACCCGAGCGATGCCATTGCCGCCTTCAACCGCGCCAACTGCCTGCGCGCCGCTGGACGCGCGGCCGAGGCGGCGCACGACTATGCCCGCGCCATCAAATGTGACCCCGGCTTTGTCGAGGCCTGGTTCAACCTCGCCGGGCTGATGACCGAGCAGGGCCGCGACGCCTCGGCGCGGCGGCACCTGCAAAAGGCGATCGCGCTCGATGCCAATTATGCCGACGCGGTGTTCAACCTCGCCCGGCTGGAGTTCGACGCCGGCAACCTCGCCGAGGCGCGCCGCCACTGGTCGCGCTATCTCGAGCTCGACGCCAACTCCGAATGGGCGCGCATGGCGGCCAAGGGTATTCAGTTCGTCGATTTGCAGCTCGCGCGGATGTCGGCGGGGTGAGGCGATGGCGCTTCCTTCTCCCCTTGTGGGAGAAGGTGGACTGGCGCGTTAGCGCCGAGACGGATGAGGGGTGCTGGAAGAAATGAGGCGTTGGCGCTCCGTCCAACACCCCTCATCCGACCGAGCTTCGCTCGGCCACCTTCTCCCACAAGGGGAGAAGGGGTCGTCAACGTTGGAGTTGTACGCCCCATGACCACCTTCCTCCTCGACGGCCCCGAAACCGCCCCCACCACAATCCTGCTCGCCCATGGCGCCGGTGCGCCGATGGATTCTGCGTCGATGAATGCCACCGCCAAGGCTCTGGCCGAAGCCGGCTTCCGCGTTGCGCGCTTCGAATTCCACTACATGGCGGCCCGCCGCTACGGCCACCGCAAGCCGCCGCCGCGCGCCGAGACGGTGAATCCCGAATACATCAAGGCGATCGCCGACCTCAGGTCGAAGGGCGTGAAGGGGCCGCTCATCATCGGCGGCAAGTCGATGGGCGGACGCGTCGCCTCGATGATCGCCGACGAGATGTTTTCGAAGGGTGAGATTTCAGGGCTGCTTTGCCTCGGCTATCCCTTCCATCCGCCGGGCAAACCGACGCAGCTTCGGACAAAACACCTCGCCGACCTGAGGACGCCGACATTGATTTTCCAAGGCACGCGCGATGAGTTCGGCACCAGGGACGAGGTAGCGACTTACGCATTGTCCGACCGCATCGAGATGCGTTGGCTGGAAGACGGGGACCACGATCTCAAGCCGCGCAAGAGCATCTCCGGCTTCTCCACTGCCGATCATCTGAAGACACTCGCTGATGCGGTGAAGGCGTGGACCGAGCGCATCGTGCGCTGAAGCAGGCCGATGAAGATCGCCACCTTCAACGTCAACAACATCAACGGCCGGCTGCAGAACCTGCTCGCCTGGCTGACTGTCGCCAAGCCCGACATCGTCTGCTTGCAGGAGCTGAAGGCGAGGCAGACGCAGTTTCCGCGCACAGCACTCGCCGCGGCCGGCTATGGCGCGGTGTGGGTGGGGCAGCCGACCTGGAACGGCGTCGCCATACTCGCGCGGGGTTCAGAACCCGTTCTGACCCGCGAGGCGTTGCCCGGCGACGAGGCGGACCAGCAGGCCCGCTACATCGAGGCAGCGGTCAGTGGCATCGTCGTCGCCTGCCTCTATGCGCCGAACGGCAACCCGCAGCCCGGCCCGAAATTCCAGTACAAACTTGCCTGGCATGAGCGCCTGAACGCGCATGCGGCGGAACTGTTCGACACCGGGCTGCCGGTGGTGCTGGCCGGCGACTACAACATCGTGCCCGAGCCGCGCGACATCTACCCAACCCGCTCCTATGACGACAATGCGCTGGTGCAGCCGGAAAGCCGCGCCGCCTTCGCAGCACTGCTCGACCAGGGCTGGACCGACTCACTGCGCAAGAAGCACCCGAAGGAGACGCTCTACACATTCTGGGATTATCGCCGCAACCGCTGGCAGCGCGACGCCGGCCTGCGGCTCGACCATATATTGCTCTCGAAGAAGCTGGCGCGCCGGCTGGCCGCGGCAGGCATCGACCGCTATGTGCGCGGCGAGACCGGCGCCAGCGACCATGCCCCGGTATGGGTGGAGTTGCGGTGAGGGCGGGGAGCCAATCTCCCCCCTGTGGGGCAGGGCAACCGCGTTTGGATTCTTGCGAAGGTGGACCCCCACCCTAACCCTCCCCACAAGGGGGAGGGAACGCTGCCGCGGGCTTTTAACTCCCCTTTGGCGCTGAAAGGCAGGCAATTTGCTGAGGTCGGTGCCAACGCAAGTCTCCCTCCCCCTTGTGGGGAGGGGTTGGGGGTGGGGGTACATCGTAGAGCCAAAGCCTCGGCCTTCCACCCGCGATAGCCCCTGCCACGAGGGCGGAGATGCCCGGCAGGGCAGAGGGGCGCGAAGGATCGCCGGCCGGTTCATCGGGTGACATAGGGGCGCAGGCCGGCGGGACAGCGCCCCCCTCTGTCCTGCCGGACATCTCCCCCACGAGGGGGGAGATTGGCCGTCATCGGCGCTTTCGCCTTACTCCTCACACCGGTCGCGCCCCTTCGCGTGCGAAGGCCTCGATCAAAGGCGCATATCCCTCAAGGTCGGGTTGGGTGGCGAAGCTGTGGCTGGCGGCGGTCGTTGCCCAGGGCAGCCTTTCCGAAGTGAAGACCTCGACGAAGGGTACATACCAATGGTGTTCGTCGAGCATGGTCGCTCGAACATTGACGAAGAAGTCTAGCCCGTGCGGATGCGTGAACATCCAGTTCTTGCAATGCGGGCAGTAGAGTTGCCGGTGCGGCCCATGCATGCCGCCGACCACCGGCTCGCCCTGCGTTATGGTGAAACCGTTGCTTGGCACGGCCATGGTCAGGGAATAAGCGCTCGCGCTCAGCTTCTGACAGCCGGTGCAATGACAGGCCATTGTCAGCAAGGGCGGCGCGCTTATCCGAAAGCGTATCCCGCCGCACAGGCAGCCGCCTTCCCAAGGTAATTTCCACTCATCCATCGTTTGGCCTCGATCGGTCTTGAGCCCTGCCGAGCGATCCTAGCGCACGACCGGGCAACATTGCGGCGACCGAGAGAGTCTCCCGGGCAGATCCGGCGCTTTGGCGCAGGTGAGCGTTTTGCGCTCGCTGTTTGGCTGGTAATCCTCGGAATTGAACCGGGCATCGACAAGCCCGGCGCTGACCGGCATCATTGCGGGCAAAGCGAAAGCGCCCGAGGGGGAGCCCGATGAACAGGTTTGCCGACAGGCTGCTCGCAATGCTGCTGCTGGCGATCGGCATGCTCTGCTTCACACGTGTGTATTTCGCGCTGGGCGGCGGGGGCGCCGGCGAGGCTTTCGCGTCCGCGCGCCTGGCTTTCTTCGGCGCGGCGGGTGTTGTCTCAGCTCTTGCAGCCCTGTTGTTCTGGGCGGGCCTGTTGCCGGGCCGATCGACGCACGATCCGAAGACGCCGCTGTTCGGCAGGGGCGCCGAAACGCAACCCGGCGGACGACCACGCCTGCGGCGGCTCTTCGCCGTCGTTCCGTTCCTCGCCGTGCTCGCTCTGGTGGCCGACCAGCTCGGCCCCTGGTCGCGGCAGCCACAGGACGCCGGCAAAAGCCTGATCGCCGAGCAAACAGTGCCGAGCGCGCCGGAAGGCCAAGACGTCACCAGCGCACCGGCCCCGGAACCGGAAGCGATACAGCCGCCAGCGCCTGCCTCGCCATCCGAGGTCGCGCTGGCCCCACCTGTCTCACCGCCGGAGGCTGCTCCAGCCCCGGCTGCGCCACCGCAGACCGTCGCGCCGCTGCCGCAGGCTCCGCCGCCGCAGCCGACGCAGCCCGATGGCCACCGCGAGCCCGTCGTCTGGCTGGCGGTGGCGCCCGACGGTCTCTCGATCCTGAGCGCCAGCACCGACCGCACGATCAAGCTCTGGGATATCGATGGCAAGCGCCTGATCCGCACCCTCGGCATCCACAAGGACATGGCGCGTACCGCGCTTTTCCTGCCCGATGGGGCGCGGGCGCTGACGGCGGGCGACGACGGCGAGATCGTGCTGCGCCAGCTAGCTGATGGCGCGGTGCTGCATGTCTTCTCGTCAGGCCAGAACGGCGGCGTCAACAAGCTGGCGATCAGCCCCGACGGCAAACGTGCGGTCAGCGGGCACGACACCGGCAGGGTCATCGTCTGGGATATCGAGAAAGGCTCGGTGCTGCATGTGATGCCGGGGCACGACTGGTCGATCAGCGGGGTCGCCGTCTCGCCCGACGGCACACGCGCGATCAGCGGCAGTATCGAGGGCACGCTAAAACTATGGGACATCGGCACCGGCAAGCAGCTGCGCAGCTGGCACGGGCATGAGCGCGGCCCCTATGGCGTCCTGTTCATGGCCGCCGAGCGCCATCTGATCACCGGCAGCGGCGACTATACGATCAAGCTCTGGGATCTCGACAGCGGTCGCGAAGTCCGCCGCCTCGAGGGCCATTCGGGTACGGTCTATGCGCTGGCGCTGTCGGCCGACGGCAAGCGGCTGCTGTCGGGCTCGCTCGACGGCACGGCACGGCTGTGGGACATGGAAACAGGCAACGAGATCGCCCTGTTCGACAGCCGGTCCGGACCGGTCTACGCGGTGGCGTTCGCCGCCGACGGCACGGTGCTGACCGGCGGCTACGACCGCACCATCCGGGACTGGCCGGCGGGCGGCGGTGATGCCGTGGCGCTGTTCCCGGGCGCGCCGGAGTGATGTGCGAAGGTGGCGCGCGACGCTCGACGTTACAGAAAGCAGCGCCGCCGCCGACGCTGCCAATCTCCCCCCTCGTGGGGGAGATGCCCGGCAGGGCAGAGGGGGGCGCGAAGGATCGCCAGCCTTTGCTCTAACTCATTCTCCTCCAGGAACCAGTCTGCGGGCGTAGCTACGAATGGTTGACAGGTCGGCGGGACAGCGCCCCCCTCTGTCCTGCCGGACATCTCCCCCACAAGGGGGGAGATCGGCTGTCACAGCCGCCTTCGCAAAACCCCTTTACGGCATCGGTTTTCGAGGCCAATACCGCCTGAAGACCAAGCGTTGGGGACACCATGACCAATCTCCACATCGTCGAGGCGTTGATCGAACAGCTGCGGCGGGCGCTGGAGGCTGGCACCGTCACCAGCGTCGAGCTCGTCGGCGCCTGTCTGCGCAGGATTGCGCATTACGATCGCCATGGCATCGCCCTCAACGCCGTTCCTGTGCTCAATCCCAAAATGTTCGAGGAGGCGGCCGCGTCCGACCGGCGCCGCAGGAATGGCGCGACCCTCGGTCCGCTGGACGGCATTCCCTACACCGCCAAGGACAGCTACAAGGTATCAGGCCTGACGGTCGCCGCCGGCTCGCCCGCCTTCGAGCACCTCACGGCCAACGAGGACGCCTTTACCATCGGGCGGCTGCGGGCCGGCGGCGCGGTGCTGATCGGGCTCACCAACATGCCGCCGATGGCCAATGGCGGCATGCAGCGCGGCGTCTACGGCCGGGCGGAGAGCCCCTACAATGCCGAATACCTGACCGCCGCCTTCGCGTCGGGCTCGTCGAACGGTTCCGGGACAGCGACCGCCGCCAGCTTCGCCGCCTTCGGGCTCGGCGAGGAGACATGGTCGTCCGGCCGGGCGCCGGCGTCGAACAATGCTCTGGTCGCCTACACGCCGTCGCGCGGCGTCATTTCGGTGCGCGGCAACTGGCCGCTGGTGCCGACGATGGACGTGGTGGTGCCGCATACGCGCAGCGTGCCGGATATGCTCGAACTGCTCGACGTGATCGTCGCCGACGACCCCGACACCACCGGCGATTTTTGGCGCGCGCAGCCCTGGGTGGCGCTGCCAAAAAGCTCGGCCGTGCGGCCGCCGCGCTACACCGGGCTCAGACTGGAGGGCGCGCTGCAAGGCGTGCGGCTCGGCGTGCCCCGCATGTATATCGGCCGCGATATGGAGGCTGACGTGCCGATCCAGACCCGCGCCTCGGTGCTGGAGCTGTGGGAGCAGGCGGCAGCGGATCTGCGGCGGCTCGGCGCTGATGTGGTCGAGGTCGTTTTCCCTGTCGTCTCCAACTACGAGCGCGACCGGCCGGGCACAAAAAACATGGTCGATCGCCGGCTGGTGCCGGAAGAATTCGGCGAACGCGAGATATGGGATCTGTGCGTCTTCGCCTGGGACGATTTTCTGCGCACCAATGCCGACCCCGCGATCCCCGATCTCGATTCGGTCGACGGCCCAAAAATCTTTCCGCAGCCGCCGGGCGCGCTGCCGGACCGCTATGGCGACAGCTTCGATCTGGCGGAATATGTCGAGCGGGCCAAACGCGGCGTCACCCAATTCCTGGCCATTCCCGAGCTGGAGGCTGGGCTGAAGGGCCTTGAGGCGACGCGGCGCATCGACTTCGAGGACTGGCTCGACGCGCAAGGGCTCGACGCGGTGGTGTTTCCCGCCGTCGCCGATGTCGGGGCGGCCGATGCGGATGTCAACGAGGCGTCCGCAGCGCTGGCGTGGCGCAACGGCACCTGGGTCGCCAACGGCAATCTGGTGTGGCGCCATCTCGGTATTCCGACCGTCACCGTGCCGATGGGCACGTTGGCCGATATCGGCATGCCGGTCGGCCTCAGCTTCGCCGGCAAGGCATATGACGACACCCGGCTGCTGCGGCTGGCCGGCGACTTCGAGCGTTTTGGCCAGCGCCGCAACCGGCCGCCGCGCACTCCGGAACTTCCCGACGATATCTTTCCCGCCCGGCCTGCCGCCCGCCAGCCCGGCGAGGCGCCGCCGCTGACCGTCACGCTTGCCGCCGAGACGCGTAATGGGGGTGATCAAGACGAGATAACAGTCACGCTAGATGTGGCCGGAACGGGAATCGAGACCAGCGTGAAAGTCCATGTCAACGGCGAGCCCATTCGCATGCAGCGGACCGCCGCGCGCTTCACCGGGCGTGCAGTCGTACCGGCCAAAGAGCACGAGAGAATCCACAGCGTCTGGCGCGGCTCCTACGGCTCGATCGTCACCGCCGTCGTGCGTCTGGAAGACGGACGCGCCGCAGGCGCCTACGTGGTGACCGGTGGAATTGGATGATCACCGCGCTTCGCCTTGTGCTGCGGCATGCAGCACGTCTGCGGCCAGCCCCTCAATCCGCGTTAATCCGGCTTGCAGGGGTCGGCCTTGGCCGCCGCTGTCTTTTCACCCTCCTGCTGCGCCTCGACATCCTGCTGCGAAGTGGCAAGGTTTTTATCCCCACCGGCTTCCTGGTTGGCAAGCGGCATGGTGTTGCCGGTCTTGTTGGTCGGGCCGCCCTCTACCCTGTTGCCGGCATTCGCATCAGTTTCGAGGGGCGCACGCGTTGCGTCTTTTGCGACGCCTGATTGAGCTTCGATCGATGCGGTCGTCTCATGGCAGGTGGCGCTTGCCGTGCCGGCGCTCAGGCCGATCATAGAGGTGGCGAGCAAAATAGCGGTAAACGTCTTCATCTCATTCTCCTTTCGGTGTTTGAGGCTGTCTTTCTAAACTGCTGGCACTATCCGAGGTTCCGCTATTCAGTTCGAACCTCGAATCTGAACGTCCCGCGGACCTTCCGAAACGGAGCCAAGTAACCCGTAAACCATAAGTTGCACCATGGCAGCCGCTGCTCGACATGGTACTTGCGCCGCACCTAAAATAATGGGATGCTGGTTCCGGGTATTGGGTAACGAGTGGGTAAGGGGGAAGGCGTCTCGGCTGTTGTAAGTTCCCGGACGGCTTTGAAAGTTCATGAATGTTCTGCAGTTCCTGGTGGGCATGCTCACCATGTCGTTCATCGTGGCGATCTCGACTTATTGGGCAACGGGTTCAATCTGGAAGGCGACCGGCGGAACGGTCATTGCCTTGATCGTTTTGCAAATTGGGTATTTTGCGTACCTCCTCTGGGCGGCCAATAGGCCCGGAGCGGAAGCCGCAGAAGATGCCACTCCGAGAGCACTACCTGGCTCGGCCATGGAGCTGGTGTCCGGCTCTAGAGCCTTTTTTCAGCCAAGTGAAATCACTTGGCGCCGTAGAAATGCGGCTAAAACAAATAGATAGAGCGGGAAGCCCAATTTGGTTTGAACGCATCCGCTCTAGCTGAGACCGGAACCGAAGGCCATCAGTTCGAGACCGGTCCGTTCCGGGAATGTCCATTGGACGTCCCGCAGGGTCAGCCAACCATATATATTAGCCCGGTTCGGACAATTTGGCACGCAACCTCATGCTTTGCGGGCTTCCGCAGGCGCGGCCTATCGCGTATTGGCGCGGTGAAAATCCCTTGGGCACGCGTGAAAAGCATGATTCGACTGGAAAGCATCAGCAAGCAGAACGGCCGGCAGATGGTCTTCATCGAGGCCTCCGCCTCCTTGCAGAAGGGCGAGAAGGTCGGGCTGGTCGGCCCCAACGGCGCCGGCAAGACGACGCTGTTTCGCATGATCAACGGCGAGGAGCAGCCCGACGAGGGCCAGGTATGCGTCGATCGCGGCGTCACCATCGGCTATTTCAGCCAGGATGTCGGCGACATGGCGGGCCGCAGCGCGGTAGCCGAAGTGATGGACGGCGCCGGGCCGGTGAGCGAAGTGGCGGCCGAGATGGGCGAACTCGAAGCCGCCATGGGCGATCCTGATCGCGCCGATGAGATGGACGCGATCATCGCCCGCTACGGCGACCTGCAGGCGCGGTTCGAGGAGCTCGACGGATATGCGCTGGATGGCCGCGCCCGCGAGGTGCTGGACGGCCTCGGCTTCAGCCAGGAGATGATGGACGGCGACGTCGGAAAACTTTCCGGCGGCTGGAAAATGCGCGTGGCGCTGGCGAGGATCCTGCTGATGCGGCCCGACGCCATGCTGCTCGACGAGCCGAGCAACCATCTCGACCTGGAAAGCCTGATCTGGCTGGAGCAGTTCCTGAAGAACTATGACGGCGCGCTGCTGATGACCTCGCACGACCGCGAGTTCATGAACCGCATCGTGAACAAGGTGGTCGAGATCGATGGCGGCGCGCTGACCGCTTACTCCGGCAACTATGAATTCTACCAGCAGCAGCGGGCGATCGCCGACAGGCAGCAGCAGGCGCAGTTCGAGCGCCAGCAGGCGATGCTGGCCAAGGAGATCGCCTTCATCGAGCGCTTCAAGGCGCGCGCCTCGCATGCCGCCCAGGTGCAGAGCCGGGTGAAGAAGCTGGAGAAGATCGACCGCGTCGAGCCGCTCAAGCGCCGCCAAAAAGTGTCGTTCGACTTCCAGCCGGCGCCGCGCTGCGGCGAGGACGTGGTGACGCTGAAGAACGTCCACAAGGGCTATGGCAGCCGCTCGATCTACGAGGGGCTGGATTTCCAGGTGCGCCGCCGCGAGCGCTGGTGCGTGATGGGCATCAACGGCGCCGGCAAGTCGACGCTGTTGAAGCTGGTGGCCGGCGCATCCGAGCCGGACAATGGCACGGTGGCGCGCGGGCCGAGCGTCAGGATGGGCTATTTCGCCCAGCACGCCATGGAAGTGCTGGAGGGCGAGCGCACCGTGTTCCAGACGCTGGAGGACGCCTTTCCGCAGGCGGGCCAGGCGCCGCTCAGGGCGCTTGCCGGCTGCTTCGGTTTTTCCGGCGACGAGATCGAGAAGAAATGCCGGGTGCTGTCGGGCGGCGAGAAGGCGCGGCTGGTGATGGCGCTGATGCTGTTCGACCCGCCCAACCTTCTGGTGTTGGACGAGCCGACCAACCACCTCGACATCGCCACCAAGGAAATGCTGATCACAGCGCTCTCGCAATATGAGGGCACCATGCTGTTCGTCTCGCACGATCGGCATTTTCTCGCGGCGCTGTCGAACCGCGTGCTGGAACTGACGCCCGAGGGCATCCACACCTATGGCGGCGGCTATACGGAGTATGTCGAGCGCACCGGGCAGGAAGCGCCTGGGCTGCGGAGCTAAGCTGCCGCGAGGGCAACAGGGGGCGGAGCGGCTCGGCGTCGTTGACCTGAGGGGGGGACTGGCGCCGAGCCTAACCGGTTGGGGGGTAGATCACCGGCCACTTAGATACATACCCCCAAGCTAATTTAAGCGCAAGCTAATGTTATGCGTTAGCGCTTTCCAGCGGTTGTTTCTAATCAATGGATGTTTCCGGCTGGCCGCGCGCTTAAACCGGGTGCTGGAACTGGCGCCAGAGGGCATCCGTGGCGGCGGCTGACATGTCCAGCGCACCGGCCAGAGGCGCCGGGACTGCGGGGCTGAGGCGCAGAGCGGGGGCGCTGAAGGCGTCTCGATCGCCGGCTTGACCGTTCACGAGGCCGGCGACATTGTGATGTTGCTGTTCGCCAGTCCATAGCGGTCGTGTGGGAATGGATTTTCGCAACGCCATCGATGAATCGCTGGCCTGGGCCAGCCGATGGTTCGACTACGCCGTCACGCCGTGGTTCTTCTATCAGGCTGCCATCATCGTCGTGCTCTTCCTGGTCGCGAAGCTCGCGGCGCAGCGCATCGAACCGCTCGTGGAGAACCGGGCACGCCAGATCAAGGGGCATCCCGGACTGTTGAGGGTCGTGGTTGCCCTGCTGCGGCGCACCGACTGGATCCTGTTCACGGTCTTCCTGCTTGCCGCGCTCATTCTCATGCGCGCCGTCACCTGGCCAAGCCGGAGCCATTTCATCTATATCGCGCTCTCGCTATCCCTCGCGTGGCTGTTCGCGTCGGTGCTGTCGCGCATCATCCGCAATCGCTTTGTCGCGCGGGCTCTCGGCTGGCTGACCTGGATCTATGCGGCCCTCGTCATCCTGGGCATCGATGACGACACCGCGGCGTTCCTTGACGGCCTGGCAATACCTTTGGGCGCAGTGCGCCTTTCGGCGCTCATGGTGCTGAAGGCGGCGCTGCTGCTGATCGCGACGGTTTGGCTTGCGGTGGTCGTCGGCAAGTATGTCGATGAGCGCGTCCGGATCTCCGAAGAGCTGACACCCTCGATCCGCGTCCTCGTCGGCAAGGTCGCAAAGGTCGGCCTTGTGCTGGTGGCGGGTGCCATCGCCCTGTCTTCCGTCGGTCTCGACCTGACCGCTCTGACGATATTTTCCGGTGCCGTCGGCGTCGGCCTGGCTTTCGGGCTGCAAAAGGTCGTTTCAAATTTCGTCTCCGGCATGATCATCCTGCTCGACAAGTCGATCAAGCCGGGCGACACCATTTCGCTCGAAGGCACGTTCGGCTGGGTACGCGAATTGCGGGCGCGGTTTGTCTCGGTGGTGACGCGCGACGGCCGCGAATACCTGATCCCGAACGAAGACTTCATCACCCAAAGGGTCATCAACTGGTCGTTCAGCGATAACCTTGTGCGGCTCGACGTGAATTTCGGGGTCTCTTACGACGCCGACCCGCATAAGGTCAGCGAACTGGCGATAGCGGCCGCCATGAGCGTCGGCCGGGTCGAAGCGGACCGGCGGCCGGTCTGCTGGCTCACGGACTTCGGCGAGTCCTCGCTCAATTTCGTGCTGCGCTTCTGGATCCACGACCCTCAGCAAGGTCTGACCAACGTGCGCGGCAGGGTCCTGCTGGCGCTGTGGGACACTTTTAGGGAAAACGGCATCGACATCCCCTATCCGCATCGCGAGATCATCATGAAGCCGGATGGCGGCGCCGGGAAATCACGCGGGCGCTGATGGGTTTCGAGCGGGATGCTCGCTGCCTCCGGCGTCGCGCCGGGGAGCCGTCTCGCAGCACTCTCGCGCGTGCTGGAACTGACGCTGGAGGGATTCATGCCCTCGGCGGGACTTCCCCTCTCCGTCTCGGCTTAGCCGAGCCACCTCTCCCCACTTTGTGGGGCGAGGAACCCAGGTTCTGCAAGGCCGCGCCACTTTCCCACATCACCACCTCCACTATGGAGAAGGGTCGAGAGATTGCCTATCGCGAGTGGCAGCCGTCGAAAGCCTGGGTTCCTCGCCCCCGCGGAGCGGGGGAGAGGTGGCTCGGCGAAGCCGAGACGGAGAGGGGGTCTTTCGCGAGCGCGGCCTTTTCGTCCCTGCCATCCCGGCAACGCTTATTGCCTTCAAGCCTTGGCTCCAATGCTGTATCCAGCCTCGAACTCAAGGAGCCTTCGATGACCTCACACCGCGACGACGCCAGCATGGATGCAGTCGGCGTGTCTGCCGACGATGACATCACGTGGCAGGGCGATGTTCGCGCGGGCGTGCGGCAGGTGCGCGATCTGGATTCCCTGCCGCTGTCGCCAGCCGAGCGCTCGGCGGCTCAAGCCGCGGCCACGCGCCACAAGGTTCGCATCCCAAAAGCCTATCTCGACCTGATCGACTGGACCGACCCCGCCGATCCCATCCGGGCGCAGGTCATCCCGTCGCCCGAAGAACTGACCGAGCAGGAAGGCGAGCTCGACGATCCGATCGCCGACCATGCCTTCAGTCCGGTGCCGCGATTGACGCATCGCCATGCCGACCGGGTGCTGTTGTTCCCGACCTATCAATGCGCGGTCTATTGCCGGTTCTGCTTCCGCAAGGAATCCCTCACCTCGATCGGCCGCGGTTTTTCGCGCGAGGCGCTGGAGCCGGCCTTTGCCTATATCGCGGCCCACCCCGAAATCCGCGAGGTGATCCTGACCGGCGGCGACCCGCTGTCGCTGCCGGACAAGGCGCTGGCGGAAATCCGCGCCCGCATCGAGGCGGTTTCGCATGTGCGGCTCTTACGCCTCCACACGCGTGTGCCCGTCGCGCTGCCCTCGCGCGTCACATCGGGGCTGGTTCGCTCCCTGCAGGGCCGGCTGATGGTCACGGTCGTCACCCATTTCAACCACGCGCGGGAGATCACTGATGCCGCCGAGCAGGCCTGCAGCGCGTTGCGGCAAGGCGGCTTCGTGCTGCTGAACCAGAGCGTTCTGCTGAAAGGCGTCAACGACACGGTCGAGGTGCTGGAGGAGCTGTGCCGGGAGCTGATGTACCGCCTCGGCGTCAAACCCTATTACCTGCACCACGGCGACCTCGCCCGCGGCATGGCGCACCGGCGCACCACTATTCACCAGGGACAGGCGCTGGTCAGCGCCTTGCGGGCGCGCCTGTCGGGAATCTGCAACCCCGTTTATGTACTGGACCTGCCGGACGGCGGCGGCAAAGTGCCGCTCGGCCCGTGCTATGTCGAGGCGCAGGACGGCGAGACCTGGCGGATTCGCGGGCAGGATGGCGAGCTGAGGACCTATACGGAGCTTGTTGGCGACCCTTGAAAGCTCGGTTCCTCGCCCCCGCAAAGCGGGGGAGAGGTGGCTCGGCGAAGCCGAGACGGAGAGGGGGCCTTTCGAGAAACGGAGACTTTCCCTTCAGCGCCACAAGCCCCAAACTGCCGCGCCTCGTTGGAACCGGATCCAATGCCTCGCATTTTAAAGATGACGGGGTAAAGGAGCGTGGCGTGAAAGCCTTATCGGCGGTACTTGGCGGCTTCGTGCTGACGTTGGCGGTTTTCGCCAGCGGATTGGCCTTCGCCGTCTGGATTCTTTCCGCCGAGCCGGTGCGGCAGGCCGCTCCGACTTCCAGCGTCGCCGAACTGTGGCCAAGGGAGCCGCGGAAGGTGAACCCCGCTTCGCAGCATCTTGAGCGCCTTCCCGCCGCCGAGGTCCCACGCGAGTTCCCAGAGATCCCAGTTGATCGCACCTCGAAACCTGCCGATGCAGCAGCTCCGGCGCCCGAACCCACCGTAACCGGCTCTATCAAGCCGGCAACGGACGAGCAGCAGGCCATGCCCGCCGCCCATGTGCAATGGTGCGCAAGCCGCTACCGCTCCTACAGGCCAGGCGACGACCACTACACATCCTACAGCGGAGAGCAGCGTCCCTGCATCTCGCCCTATCTCGATGCCGGCCCGGTCGAGCCCGCCGCACAACCTCCCGACGATGGCGCCAGCTATGTCGAGGCGACCCACACGTGGCCAATGGATGGCGACGTTCCGTCGGATGAAACCGCCGCCGCCCAGCTTCCGCCCGACCACGTGGACTATTGCTTCAGCCGCTACCGCTCCTATCGACCGGAAGACAACAGCTACCAGCCCTACTCCGGCGGCCCGCGCCGGCAGTGCGAGTAGGGCAGGGGGCGGGTGGCGGGCCGCCGCAGTGCATGGCGCCTTGCGCGACCAACGATCCCGCAGATTTCTTGGATCGTTCGGGATGGCGCGGCGTTCATCCGATACCCAAAGGAGGAATCAACATGGGCGACGACCGGGAAGACAAGATTCGTGAGCGCGCATACCAGATCTGGGAACGTGAAGGCGGGATCCATGACGATCCCGAGCGGCACTGGCACCGGGCCGAGGCCGAGATCGACAGGGAGGCAGCCCTGCCGCTGACAGCAGGCGATGCCCTGCCGGAAACCCGCGAGGTCGCGAGCTCCGACGTCTTGACGGTGGAGGCCCTGGCGGTGCGCACCGGCATATCGGGCGAACAGGCGCAGGAGCTGATCGACAGGCTGGGCAACGACCGGGCGGCGATCGAACAAGCCGCGCGCAACCTCAAGGGGAAGCAGCGGCTCGGGGAGTGACAGATGATCAGAAAGCTCAAAGACGGAAAATACCGCCTCTATTCGCGCAAGAAGGACGAAAAGACCGGCAAGCGCCGCAATCTCGGGACGTTTGACACCCGCGAGGCTGCGGAGAAGCACGAACGCGAGGTGCAGTATTTCAAGAGGCATTGAGGGGGCGTGCCGTCGCTTGCCAGCCAGCCGCGCCGGATGCCTGGCGAGCCTGCGAGGACTGCGGCCACGCATCTCTGCGCCGGACATACGAGAACATGGTGCGGGATTTAGCACGGTACGCAAATTGTTCAGAACCGTAGCTGATGCACCTCGCGCAAGCGGCATCAACCTTTCAGTGACGAAGCGTTCGCTTGCGACGTGGCCAAGCGGACTATTTTACTCTCTAAATGCATCACCGCGCCGCTCCCGACGATGGCGCCAGCTATGTCGAGGCGAGGGACACGTAGCCAATGGACGGGGACGTTCCGCCGGATGAAACCGGCGCCGCCCAGCTTTCGCCCGACCACGTGCAATATTGCTTCAGCCGCTACCGCTCCTACCGGCCGGAAGACAACAGCTAGCGTGCAGCGGCAGGCCGGCCCACTACGTTGCCCGAGAGGTCGTCTCCCCTTGGCCCCCCACGCCGTCGCCGCCAGCAAGAAGCTTCCTCTTTGCCAGCATCGATGGTGATATGAATACGGGTGGTAATGAGATTCTATTCAAGCTCCATCGAGTTAGGTTGGCCCAATGAATGAACGCATCCAGGAAAGGTGGCCGGATATACCGTACGGTCCTTGGCGCAGTACGTGTTCCGCGCTGCATCTTTATATTCAGATCATAGGGAAATATCGGCTCGCCCGCTCACCGTGGGTGAACCATTCCTGGCATGCGACCCTTTACACTGACGCTCGCGGTTTCACGACCGGCCTAGTGCCAGATGGACCAGGCGGGATCGAATTGAGCCTCGATCTGATCAACCATGAGGTGGTCGGACGAGCAACCGATGGACGCATTGCCCGGTTCCCGCTTGAGCCGATGTCGGTCGCCTTCTTTCATGGGCGCGCGTTGGATCTCATTCGTACTCTCGGTGGGACGCCGGAGTTGCATGGCAGGCCGAACGAGATTCCGGAGGCTATTCCGTTCGCCGAAGACAGGATGGAACGCCCCTACGATGCCAATGCTGTGACACGGTTCTTCAGGGCATGTGTGGCAGTGACGAACGTGCTCCAGATCTTCCGTACGGCGTATCTCGGCAAGGTGAGCCCGGTGCATCTCTTCTGGGGAAGTTTTGACATTGCCGTGACACGCTTTTCCGGTCGACGCGCGCCCTCACATCCAGGTGGTATTCCGGCCCTGCCTGACGAGATCACCCGCGAGGCCTACAGCCACGAAGTCTCGTCAGCTGGCTTCTGGCCAGGTGGGGGAGCAATCGACTTTCCCGCATTCTATTCCTATGCATACCCGATGCCGACCGGTTTTGCAGCTGCAAGAATTTCTCCTGAAGCCGCATATTACGATGAAAACCTCGGAGAATTTCTGCTGCCCTATGATGCGGTCCGGCTTGCCAACAATCCAGAAGACATGCTCATGACCTTTTTGGAAAGCACGTATCGCGCCGCTGCTGAACTTGGTGATTGGGACAGGGCTGCGCTCGAGTGCAAGGTTGGGAAACCTCGACAACCTCGGCCCATGTGAGACACACAGGATTCGACTGAACTGACGACTTTTCCGACCACTAGATTGTAGTCGTTCCGGGCGAACTTGGGCCGAAATCTTCCGGTCCGTTTTCGAAACACAGTTGGCTGAAGCGGACATTCGGCAAACGACCTTAGCGGACAATTGCCGAAACCGCCGGGGAGCATGACCGCACAGGCGGCTCTCTTGGGCGACGTTGCAGTCCCAACACCTCAATTGCGCATCAAACCGAAATCGCGCAACGTGGCTCGTCCGACGCATCCTGTTGGGCAGAGGTGATGGAGGTAGTGAGATGATAATGCGCGTCTACCGCTGCTCTGTCGTTGCTGGCAAAGAGGCGGAATTCAGAGAATTCGCATTCAAGAAGAGCCACCCATGGCTGCGCAAGCAGCCCGGCCTGATCGCTTTCTACGCGGGGAGGCCGCTGCCTGACAGCGGTGAGCGCGCCCGTTGCATGGTTCAGATTTGGGAAAGCATAGCCGCAATCAAAGCCGCAGTCGGCGAAGATTGGCGCAGCGGCAATGTTGTCGGAACTCTATGGGGGTCTCTGGATCAATGCCGCGCACGGCCGCGCTCGCATAGGTTGGTTGCACTAGCAGCGTGCCTGTGGTCTGTCTGCCGCCGCTTCGTCAGCACGAAGCTCAGGTCGCGTCAGGCTCTAAACCCCAAGCCCCCCGGCCAGAGGCTGATGCGACCGTTCTTGAGTACCGGACCGCGTTGGCGACGATCGCGCTCAACAACGAAGACGTCGCGATCTTGCGCGGCCATGGAGGCCGAGGGCTAGCCGTGCTGCGTAGAGTGGGGGCGTCTTCTTGCGGTTACCGGTAGAGCGAGGTTGGAGTGGTATCGGCCAGCAGTTTGTCAGCTGTCTCCGTGGTTCCGGCGGTCAACCCGCTCCGCCCCGCCACCTCACAACCAAGTAGATCAGGAACAGCACGACCCATAGTGTCAGCACGATACCAGCGAGCGGTAACCAATTGGCCATTGTTCCGCTCTCCCCAGCACAAAGCCCGCCGCAAACCCGAAGAGGCGGCGGGCTCTCGAGCCTGGGGGTCTCCCCGCGTATCTCGCAGGCCCGGCTCAACCAGCGGGCTTAACATCATAGAGTCGGAATGGTTCCGGCCGAAATCGAACCCAACCTGCCGCTGTCGGTATTGTTTCAGGCCCCACGTGGGAACGGAAGGGATGTTTGCGCGTTCCATTGTGCCCGGTCGGGGGATGCTGCTGTTCAGCTGATGTTCAGGTTCAAATTCCGAAACTGACGCAAATGCCACCCGTGGGCGGGTGCGCATACAGGGGCTCTACCGCGAAAACTCTCGGTTTGATGACAGCCGTCAGTATCGCCCTCCCCACATTGGCGGGCGGAGCTGCGGCCGATCCATGGAAGGATGAAAGCGGGCATGGGCGCTGGATCAGTCGCTATGAACATCGCGAAGACTACCGCCTGCGGCGCTATTATCGGGAGCGCAACAGCTATAAGGAAGAATTCCGCCGTGGCCGATGCAAGATAGAGCGGAAGTGGGACGACGACGAGTATAAGGAAGAAATCAAGTGCAAACGCGGCTGGAGGCGTCCCATTTACGACTATGGCGGCTATTAGACCGCAGTCGCTCCTTCGATCGGCGGCACTTGAGCAAAGCGCACATCGCTAATAAGCCGCACCTTCAACGCCAGGTGCCGGATTGCCCATTCTGCGGGCGCAGGTAGTTCTGGTATCGGCGTTTGAGCAGAGGGCAAACGGATGGGCGAGTCTCCCGCCGCTACCGATAGCAGCCGCGATAGGCAAGAGCCTGGCGAAACCCAGAGCGGAGACGAGCCAGCGGCCGATTCCAACGGTGCACCTTTCGCGCGGACCCGGACGGCGTTTTCCGAGCTCAGCCGAACACTTGTCGGACTTGGCCGGGCATTGCGAGGCGACCTGGCTGTCGCGTCGGGCCCAGCGGCCAAGAGGATTCGCGAACTCGGCAGCGGCGCCCTGCAGCGTCTGCGTGATCTGGATTTCTCGAGAGCGAGATCAACAGCCGCCGAGTTGGCGGGGCGCACCTCAGCCGTTTGGTCGCGGGTGACTCGTCGGCGCACACACTCGTCCGATACCGGAGTCGCGCGAGGAAACCAGCGCCATCGGAGATCGATCTTGGTTCGAGGTGCGGTCGCACTGGGCGCGGCATCTCTCGTCTTCCTGGTCGTCCTCTTTTCGTGGGCCCTGAGCGGCGTGCCGTGGGACGAAATTGCCGACGGCTCACTCGAGCCGGTGGTGGTGCTCGAGACGACCGATGGCAAGCCATTGGTCAGGCAGGGACCCATCCAGGGACCCTACGCCACGCGCGAGGATTTTCCGCCTCATCTGATCGATGCGGTGCTCACCTCAGAGGATCGGCGCTTTTACGACCATTCCGGCATCGATCTGAAGGGCATATTACGCGCGCTGTACAGGAACGTCGGAGCCGGCGAGGTCGTGCAGGGCGGCAGCACGATCACGCAACAGTTGATCAAAATCCTCTATCTGGAGCGGGACCGTACCTGGAAACGGAAAATCCAGGAGGCCGTGATCGCCTTCTGGCTCGAGCAGAAGCTCGGCAAGGACGAGATTCTCACGCGGTACCTCAACAACATTTATCTCGGAGAAGGCGCGACTGGCGTCCCGGCGGCCGCCCGCATCTACTTCGACAAGGAGGTGCGCGAACTCGACCTCGGTGAATCAGCGATGCTGGCCAGCATCATCCGTGCTCCGTCGCAACTCAATCCGGTGATCAATCCGGAAGGGGCGCGCCAACAAGCGGAGCTCGTGCTCGATGCCATGGTCAAGGGCGGCAAGGCAACCGCCGAGCAGGCGACGACGGCGACCGCCGACTTCGCCGAACTCCGTCCAACGAAGCCCGCGACAAGGTCCGGCAGCTGGCTTGCAGACTGGGTAATGCAGGAGGCGCGCGAGCTTGCCGGGCCCTATCGGGGCACGATTAAGGTCAGGACGACGATGGTGCCGCGGCTGCAGGCGATCGCCGAGAAGGTCGTGGCCGAAGCACTCGACAAGGAAGGCGCGCAAGCAGGCGCTTCGCAGGCCGCGCTCGTGGCAATGACGCCGCAAGGCGCCGTGGTGGCCGTGGTCGGCGGGCGGGACTATGGCAAGAGCACGTTCAACCGCGCGACTGCAGCCATGCGCCAGCCCGGCTCGGCCTTCAAGCTGTTCGTCTACTACGCCGCACTGAAGGCAGGCCTCACGCCCTTTGACCAGGTCGAGGATGCGCCGATCGAGATAGGCGGGTGGTCCCCGGAAAACTTCGGCGGCGGCTACAGCGGCCGGGTCAGCATATCCGAGGCATTCGCGCGCTCGCTGAACGTTGCCACGGTGGCCCTGGCAATGGAGATCGGGATCGACAAGGTCGCTGCCGCTGCACGGGAGCTGGGCATCGATGCAAAACTGGCTGAAACACCGAGCCTGGCTCTCGGCTCCTCGGAGGTCAGCCTGCTCGACCTCACCGGCGCCTACGCTTCGGTGCGCGCAGGCATCGCGCCCATCGAGCCGTGGGGGATCGTGTCGTTCCATGCCGACGGCCAGCCGCGCGCCTTTCGCGTTGGGCCGTCCAAGCAGCCAACGACCGATCTTCGTCCGCATCAGCGGGACCTAGTCGGCCTGTTGAGGCTGGTCGTCGAGCGGGGGACTGGTCGAGAAGCCGATCTCGAGGTGTTTGCGGCGGGCAAGACCGGCACCAGCCAAAACCATCGCGACGCCTGGTTCGTCGGCTTCACCGAGCCGCTGGTGGTGGGTGTGTGGGTCGGCAACGACGACGAGACGCCGATGAAGAAAGTGACGGGCGGCCAGCTGCCGGCGAGAATCTGGAGGGATTTCATGCGGGCCGCCCTTGCCGCACTTGACGACAGCGTTCCGGATGGCGACCACGAAGCTACTGTGGCCAGTTCCTCAGGCGAAGGGGCATCGGCCTCCTGCAATTTTCGAGCCTGCGCACGCGCTTATCGCTCGTTCCGCCCCGCCGACTGCACATTTCAGCCCTATCGCGGGTCGCGCAGGCTCTGCGAGAAATAGCCTGCGCCATGCGGTCTGCGGGCTGCCGTCCGGCACTCTGGGAGGTTCGTGGACACGTCGCCAATAGCCGCCGAATACGCCCTATCAGTTGGCAACGGGTCGTGTATGAGCCCGACGGTAGCGCCGAACTCCCCCGAAGCGTTCGCTTGCGACGTGGCCAAGCTGACTATTGTACTGTCTATACGCATCACCGCGTCGCTCCCGACGATGGCGCCAGCTATGTCGAGGCGACCGACACGTGGTCAATGGATGGGAACGTTCCGTCGGATGAGGCCGGTGCCGCGCGGCTTCCGCCCGACCACGTGCAATATTGCTTCACCCGCTACAGCTCCTACCGGCCGGAAGACAACAGCTACCAGCCCTATTCGGGCGGCCCGCGCCGGCAGTGCGAGTAGGCGAGGCGCTGAGCGGCGCCTTGTGCGCCCTGCGGGGCATCCGCAATCCCGTGCTGGCGGAGGGCAGAGGGAAGGTGCCGCTGGGACCGTGCTATGTCGAGGCGCGGGACGGGGAGACGTGGTGGATTCCTGGGCTTGATGGCGAGGTGAGGGTGTATACGGAGGTTGTGGGGGGAGAGGACGGCCCACGCTGAACCTGCGAATGCCGGCTCAAGGCGGTGCCTGTCGGACTTCGACCCTGAAATAGCCGGCGTTGGCTTTTCCGGACGAGATCGAGAAGAAGTGCTTCGGTTAAGGACTGTCTTTATTCAAGCCACGGCATGCAGAGAAATGGGATATCCGTGAACGGCCTGTTTTGACCCATAGGCGACGGTTTCTGCGGGCGTAAGGAACGGCAGCTTTGCGCCTCATTGTGGCCGTTGCGGACCTGTTTGCCGCTGACCGAAAGCGGACATCGTCGCCCGCAGGCTGGGTGCAACGTCGGAACAGGGCTAACGAAATGTTCTTTGTTAGGAGCTAAGACACTCGTGGCCGGACCACGCTGTTCGTTGCAGGGCCGTGGCTCCGCTTATAACAGCTCGGTGGATGCCGGACCGCTACAAACGTGCGTGGGTCGTCTCAAGCCGTGGGTTGGCCGGCCTCGATGTGCGATCGCGATCATGATCTTCCCGTTCGCCGCAGCAACCCTGGCCAACTCGGCAACACGGCAACACGGCGGGCGCAGGTCAAAAAGGACTCAGTTTTTTGAATGTTTCAATCGTCTTGTCGATCGGCTTTTTACGAAATTCATCTATTTCATCGGCGACCTTATCTACCTGACCCTTACCAAGTTCAAGTACATTCTTAAACTGTTCAACCTGTGACTCTAATGATTTCCTATAATGCTCTGCCGCACCAGAAAAATCTAGCTTAGATAGATCTTCGATGGCCTTGAGTCGTTCTTCTTCTGTTTTGATGCTGTTGCCCAATATTTCAATAACCTTCGCCACGTCGTCAGATGTGATGCTGTCGACTGAAAACCAAGAGGGTTTTGCGGGCGGACACGGCGGTCTTTCGCCAGGAAAACTCACGACTCGTATTGCATCACGAGCCTTGACGCGTGCCGCTAACTGGGCTTCCGACCAGGTGGCAGCGTCTGCCGGCGCAAAAGAAACGTTCGTGGAGATCTCGGTACCGCCGTTCAGCTGCTGAACGTCGCCAAATTGGAATGTCATATCTAACCCAGGGACAGACGGCGCGAACGCAACCGAGTTCGGTTTGCGCCCACTGGCGGTGCCGCTTGTTTGCTGAGCTAAGGCAATTCTAATAGGTAGGCCATCAATGATAACAGATGGTCGGACTTGTTTCTTGAAGATTGGTATAGCGAGCTGTGCTTTGATGTCGCCGTACTTTATGGGGATACCTTCAAACTGGCCGCCAGAGGTTGAAAGATGAACATCCGCACTTGTGCAGGATAGGTCGATACCCCAATAGACTGAACGGAAACCAGCGACATCCTGTGTGAACGTTTTGAGATCCCCGCCGATCGGAACTGTGGCTGACCCAGCAACATTAGAATCCACGGATAACGGACCGCCAATAGGCCCTTTCACCGTTAGTCGTATCTTTGCATCTACATTGACATTCACATTTCCCGCCAAGCTGACGGCGCGATCGTTTGCGGCAGCACTTAAAGCGGCTACCGCTCTGCCCGACCAGGCATTGTCCTCAGGAACCTCTGCTTTTAACGAAAACAATTGACCAAGATTGTCATCTTTAGCTGCGATTTCGCCAAGATTACCTTCTCGGGCGATCGACACCACGCTGATTGTTCGTGACGCCTCAGGCAGATTCGCGATGCGATTTGCCAGCCTGTTGAGCGCGGAATTGTTGATCCATAGCGATGCTTCAGCACTGTTAGTAAATCCATTTCCGGCCGCTTTGTACCAAGTCTCCGCCTGCTCGAGTGGTACGCGGTCTGACTGTGCGACTGAAGTGGGTCCGCTTGCTGGTATTTGATCGACCGTTTTTGCCAACAACCAAACGCCGGCAGGGGAAAACACAGGTCTATTAAAATCGAGGTAGGTAGTCAGCGGATTTGATGGAATCGTGAGCGCCAAAGTGACCTTGCCACCGATCTCTCTTGGCGCGCCTTCGGGCCTGGATTTTAGGTACAGCTTTTCGAACTCGACTACTTCGGTGTTCTCCATGCCCAAATCGATGGTGAATGAGGCGGGGACTTCGACGGGAACTGACGTACTGGGGAAAATCGCTGCCATCGCTTGCTCAATATGCCCAAAAACCTTAGGGAACCAGTTCGCAAGCGCCTCCCACCAACTATATCGCAACCGAAATTTTTGGACGTCGTATCGAAAGTCAATTTTAAACACGGCATTGTCAGTCGGCTTCTCCTGTACGTAGCGTCCCGATCCATACGCAAGCAAACTGTCAGCTTCCAAGCGAAGTAGCGGAAATTGCCAAACGCGTAGGTCAACAGGAATGCGAGCGTTCGCTGCGCAAAAATCCATTGATATCGCCGGCCGCCCAAAGTGGGCGCCCACGTCAAGGACCTCGAACACTTTGCCATTCGCTATTAGTCGAGAACCCGCGACTTGATCGACCGCGTTCTGCAATGAACTGCCCGATAACCTGAAAAGAGCATCAGATGAGGCAAATGTTGGAAAGTTATTTAAAGTTTGTCGCGCGATTGTGCTCTGCTCGCTACACTCCAAATCGGACGGCTTACGAATAACCGGCTCGGCAATAAAGATGATGAGCAACATAAAGCCGATTAGGATTATCAAAGAACGTGCAAGCCGATACAACAGACGGCCCAGAAACGCTGTAATTCGGAAAGAAATAGGCCACTTCATGGTTCCCTCTCGACCATAGAGCCAACTCCAGAAGATGCGAGCATTTATTAGTTTTAGCAAGTCCTATGTGAGTCTGTCGTCGTATTTCGGATTGCACACCCAGTCGTGACAAAGCGCGCTTCCGACGCACCCGCTATTGATTTGATTGGTGAATGCTGGGCACGTGAAATCACAATTCGCGCCAGATGAACTGCCAGATGGAAGAATGCCGAGCAACAAACCGAAGCAAAAAACTCCAGTGGTTTAGACGAGTTGTAGCAATTTTGGGGTACAAGGGCTACGCCAAAACCAGACTGCGGGTTCGTCGCCCGGATCGTCTCAACAACTGGCCAGTCTATCCTGCGAACTCAGCACTCGATTTGACAAAGCTTCGCCTAACCTAGTGTCCGCTAGGAAGCGGAGCACAGCGAATGGCTGCATCGCTAGGTTCCCCAGAACCTGTCAGTCCGCTATCGGCCCATTTCGGCCATTCGAAAAATCGTTGCGAACGACAGGTCCTCGGCCACCTAGCGGCCTTCTCTGGCCTCGATCATCGCCCGCTGTTTAATTAGCCACAATGTCAGCATGGAACGCCCACCAGCTGCGGTGGTTATCCCGTTTACAGATTGGCAGCCAACCAAGCCGCGGCAGTGCGCGTATCGACAAAGGCTGCTTAGCCGGCGCCCAACTGCTGACCGAGGGCCATACCCACGACGGTCGCGCGGCCGCCGACATGTTCGAGGCCGTCAACGCCGGGCACATCCTGCTCGCCGACCGCGCCTATGATGGCGACGCCTTGCGCGCCGCAATGGCCGAACTGGGCCGCATGGACCAACATCCTCGCCATGACGAAGCGCGTCAAAACCTTCCCGTTCAGTGCCTGGGTCTATCGACAGCGCAACGCCGTCGAGCGGTTCTTCTCAACGACCGCCGTTCCGTCTTCAGCCTGCTTCAACACAAAGGCGATCTGCGCGTCCGAAAAACCTCGATGCCTTCATGGAACTCTCCTTCTCCCCATCCACGGATCATGAGTGGAAAATTCCAGCCAAAAACGGTCCGATCTAGCGGGGGCACGTCAGGCCGAGCGCGAGCCGTAGACGCCTACGACACGCACGGAATGAACCCTATGAAAAGAAAGGACTTGCCGGTTTTCATAGGGCGGGCTTCATTCGGGGCCGCAGCGCGCCCTAAAGCCGGAGAACACGGATGTCGGATACGTCGAAAGAGATCTCTGATTTACAGGCTTTCGCGGCCAGCGCGGCGGCGTTGGTGGCAAGTCATGCGATGGCGGATACCGTCTGGGATACGTACTTTCCGGATTTGCCCCGCAAGCAACCCGAACTTCGCACAATCTTGGTCGAGCTTCACCGCCGCGCTCTGCTGGACAATCCGCCGAACCTCGGGGACGCCCGGGACATGATAAAAAGCCGCTTTGACGTGGAATCCGGCACCGCGGCAAAATGGACGGACCTGCTCGAAAAACTGGGATTTCTCGTGCGGATGGAGGATGCCAAGAAAAGTGCGTTCCGCTTGGTTCCTTCCGCCGAGGCCAAGATCGGGCTTTTCAAAGTGGGCCAGGATTATCTCGTTTGTCTCGGGCAGGTAGTCCGGCAGCTGCGAAACGCCATGCGGCACACCCCCGTTGATCCTGAGGATCTGGACTGGCTGGGTGACGTTCGCCTGGCGCTGGAGACGGTCGTCGTAGACTACAAGACGAAGTCGGCCAAAGAGGCTTGATGCGACTGTGGCGGAAAACCATTCTAAGCAGGGCAGAATTAAGGTCCCAAAAGTCCCATACAATTATCATTCATAATACGTGAATCTTGGCGTTCGCAGGCGATCTCCCCACGTCCTTCAACAAGCAAAATTTTACGCCACAGGGAGAACATCATGCAGAATGCAACGATCACCCCCGCCCCGGATGCTCGCGGACAATCCCGCCAGCGATATGTGACAGGCAAGAGCCTGGCGATGGCCTTTCTGCTGTCAACCACGTCCCTCGTTCTAACGAACGCGGGTCAGGCCGGCGGTTCTGCCACGGCCGCCACCGATAGCGAAACCGCCCGCGGTGTTCTGCAGGAAGCCCCTTGCGATATTGAAGACGCCATCGCGGCCGCCAAGGCCAAAGCTGCGAAACAGGCCGGCGACCTGGCTGCCGCAAAGGACCCGGAGCTTGATGACGCGCAGAATCGAGCCGACCGTGCCGGCAAGCGTGTTGGGAAGGGTGACGAGTTCAGCTGGGAGGGAGGCGGCAGCCGTCAGAAATACAGCATGGACATTCCGCAGTTTACCCTTCGCTATACGACGAAAAGCTTCGACGTTCCCGAGACGAGCTGGAAGGAAACCCGTACGCGCTTTGGCCGTATGGAATCCTGCTGGTGGAAAACTGACCTGCCCTTTGGCGGTGAAATCAAGACCAAGGGAACGTGCTGGCGGGAGAGCGACATCGTATGGAGTGTGCCCCAGTTCCGGATGGGCCGTGTCGAGATCCAGGTGCCCGACACCCTGGAGACAAAAATGAAGACCGTCGAGTTTTCGTGGGATCTGCCGACCGTTACGGTTCGCGACAATCGCGAAGAGCTTGATAAGGCGAACGAAAACATCAAGAAAATCAACCGTGATCTCGAACAGGGAACGGCAAACATCGCCGACCGTAATACCGAAGACGCCAAAAACCAGATCGCGGCCATTCTTGATCGCTCGGAGTCGGACGCCCTTGCTGCGTTCGACAAGGAGCAGGCGGCCTCGCTCAAAGTGTTCGAGGATCAGCGTGCCGAGCTTAATCGTTCACTCGCCGATGCCCGCGGCCGCCTTTCGCAGGCTGGCCAGCAAGGCAGGGCCGATGCCGCGTTCGCTCCGGCTTTCCAACTGATTGACGACGCGCAAGCCCGCTTTGTCGCCAGCGCGGCCGATGCTCGTGCCAAAATCGGCCAGGAAATCAAGGCGCTGCGCGAAGCGTATCTGGGCGAGGGCGGCACTGCCCTGGCATGCAAGGCAGGTTGAGACAATGTTCAAGAAAGCGACACGACAAGCTTTCGCGATCGGGGTCATGCTCGCCGTGACCCCGGTTCTATCGGCCCATGCGCTTGGTCCGCCTAGCCAGATGACTCTGCGGTGGAGCTTCCTCAAGGACGTTGGCAAGACGATCAAGATGGCCGACAAGCTCTACAAAAATCTCGACGCTGCCAGCAAGATGGCGACGGGCGATGTACCGGGCCTTATGTCTGACAGCTTCGAGCTGCAAGCGCGTGAACAGAGAGCCCGCCGATTTAAGGTCCAGTCACAGCCGCCCGCCGCTCCCAGGGTAGAGGGAGATCGCGTGTTCTCAAAGGACATCGAAACCCGCCAAGCCGCCCGCCAGGAATGGGCCGATTTCGTGGACAAGGACCTTAAATTCCTTGAAAATCTTAAAGAGCGCCGCGCGCAGCAGGCTGACCGCCTCGACACTCTGGAGCGTCAGTATGACAGCCTGTCAAATCTTGTAAACGAGCTTCCGGACCTGATTCAAAAGGTGTCCCAAGCCATTCCCGTAAACGTCTATTACGTCAACAAGCTTGGGGAATTACAGCTCACGGCCGAGCAAAACGTCCGCACCGGGGCTAGCCTCGTTGACGAATTCCGCCGTATCGTACGCGAGTACGACAGACTGATCGAGAAAGTCTCTGTCGACCACGAAGCGCATGTCGCAACGCTGCACGCCATCGATGCCATCCAGGGAACATCCGCGGCCAAGGACGGGTCAACCGCGTCGTCAGCCACTGCAGCTCCTGCCGTCCACTCGACCCCCACAGTGCGCTCGAATGGAGTTGCAACAATCTCTAAGGAAGTTGGATCAGCCGTCGATCAGGCATCTGGGTCTACCACCAGCAGGGCATACGAACTGCAAACTCACATTGAAACCGTGACGAGAAACGCTCCGCCGCCGCCTGCGCAGTCCGGTTCGCAGACTCCTACGGTCGCTATGCCAACGGACCGGCGGGAACATGACTATGAGCTTCAGATGTGGAACGAACCCTGACGCGCGACGATCAGGCATACGGCCGATCCTGCGCTCTGCGCGCGTTTCTGCCTTGTAGGGGTTCCCGGTAACGACACATTAACGCCTCGCTCTCTTAACCAGCGCCTGCAGGTGTCCTGGCGGTATCCAGCACTCGGCTCCCAATTGTGAGTCCCCTCCCCGCTTCCTCGGTGATCGTGGCCCGTGCTGACTTTCGGGTTCCATGAAGCGGGGAATGGTTCCCCGCAAGATCAGGGAGCCTCAAGATGCTGGATAGCCTGGCTGTTGCCCGCGCCGGTCAAACGGCTTGCAAAACTGACCCCGGATCGGCGTCCAATTTTGACCCCCTTGATGTAGTGCGCGACGGATAGCGCTCGCCGCGCGTAGCTGGTCGGGTTGCGCGAGCGAGCAGGACGAGCTTCAGGTCCTGGCCTGCAACGACCGGTGTTCGATCCAGAGCATCCGAAAACCGCCGCATCGAATCGCGCGACATTCAAGAAGAGGACCTATGTCGCGGCCAGTCGAGCGCGACATCTCGTTTGCGTCGCAATGCACCGAGACCGCCTTTCTGCAGAACAAAGGACCGCGCTTGGCCAACAGCGGGGCTGGGAGATTCACGATCTTATCAATGTCGAATTGTAACTGGAGAATCAGGAGCGATTGGTTTGGCTACACACGCGGATCGGTAAGCAAAATGTCGCTATGCCTGCGCATGGCACGCCGATTGAACTTCGCTCCACCGCCGCCTGAGCTGGGTGCCTTGAAAGCAGGAATGGCAGCTATCATGACAGGCGGACCTAGAACCCGTCGGTCCGCTCNCAATTACGGAGCCCTCCCAAGAATCCACAACCCGGCAATTGGCAAGCCATTTTCCAACTACTCAAATGCGATTCCCCTGCCCCTCGAGGGGGGGGCGACCTCTAACCAGATGAGCTACATCATGAACCTACGAAGTTTCGATCCACGCCCCTCGCGCGAAGGGCGACAATACTCACCCTCATAGCCTCTATACCCCTTAAGAGTTTCGATCCACGTCCCCGCGAGAGGGGCGACTTGGAATACGCGGCAGCTGAATTGACATGTCGAGGTTTCGATCCACGCCCCCGCGAGAGGGGCGACACGTTTGCAGCCATGGCTTAGGACACCCTTCGTTGTTTCGATCCACGCCCCCGCGAGAGGGGCGACAACCTTCGGCTATGCGCCGCTGGGCTATGAGTGGTTTCGATCCACGCCCCCGCGAGAGGGGCGACCCGAGCCCGCGATCTTGCGGCGCAGCTTGCATACGTTTCGATCCACGCCCCCCGCGAGAGGGGCGACGGCGTCCGCCCTCGGCCAGGCGACCGATTCAGCGTTTCGATCCACGCCCCCGCGAGAGGGGCGACCACGACCTACATCGAGGCATACAACCAGCCTTCGCTATTCCTTCTTGTCGACCAGCGCCCGTAGTGCCGAGACGTCATGCAGCAATAACCTGCTGCCGCGCTTTTCGATCAGGCCTCTCTTGGCGAGGTCGCTCATTTCGCGCGAGACCGCTTCCCTGTGCGTGCTCATCGTTGCCGCCAGCTCGGAATGCGTCGGTGCCGGGCTTATGGACACCTCGCCGTCCACGAGTGCGGCTTTCTCCGCCCGATGCAGGAGCTCGACGATCAGCCGTTTTCGCACGACCAGAGTGCTGTATTCGAATACCCGCTCGGTCATGCGCCGGAGCTGGGCAGACAGATGCTCAAGCAGCATCCAGGCGAAAGTCGGGTGGGTCATCACGATATCCCGGAATGCTGTGCCGGACAGCCGTGCAGCGCGGGTTGCCTCCAGCGCGACTACGCTGGCAGAGCGTGCAATCCCGTCAATGCCTCCGAGCTCCCCGAAAATGTCACCCGGTTCGACATCGCGATACGCTATCTCCCTGCCGTCCGCTGAAACCAGTGTCACGCGAGCCCGTCCTTCCAGCAGGAAGAAGACATCGCGACCAGTGTCGCCGTGGGAAATGATTAGCTCGTTGTGTCGATAGCTGCGCTCGTGCCACCGTTTGGTCAGCGCGGCGAGGTCGGCATCGCAAAGTCTTGAGATGAAGGCCAGAGAGCCTGTCACAACGATCTCTTGTTCAATCAAGTGTACTTCACCTTACTCCCTATCCAAGGAAATTTGATGGCCGCAGGCCCCGCTTTCCGGGATGCAAACTGGAAGCGGATTTTGCCAATGTTTTCCCCGGTGTGGGAATTCCCACAGCCGAGCCTGGTTCGACTGTCATATCCTTGTTGCAACGTCAGGCCCGCCGGCTCGTGTGCAAGCCGGCGAAGGGAAAGGGAACAGTCATGAAATTCTTGGCTCCCGTCACAAAACTTGCTGCGGTGTTTCGCAAATTCGTCGCGCCGCGCTACCGCCCGGAGCTTTATTACATGCGTGGCCCGGGGCCAGCCACCGCCCGCCGTATGGGCACGCCGCGGCAAAACCAATCCATCGACCACTACGCCTAACTTGCCTCGCGGACGGCTGACGCTCTCGCCCGGAGTGCCGTTCGCGCCGTTCCGTACCGGTCAATTCAGATCAATGAAGGGACGATCTGATCATGGTTATAATTCATGCTGTCGCCATTGGTCCATTTCGCAGGTGGTTACGCCTCCGCGCCGAGCGAAAAGCTCTCTTGTCGGCAACGGACCAGTTGAGCCGTTTACCCGATGACGTTCTTGGCGACATCGGCATCTCACATGACGAAATCATGTGCGCTTTGCGAAGCCGCGCCATCCGTCATGCGGAGGCAGGCGCGGCCGGCACGACGATCGAGCGCACCAGGATCGCTTCGGCCTCGATCCCGAAACGGTTGGCCGCCGGCAGTGGCTACGCCTCGGCCGAGATCCCCTTTGGCTGGTCCACGAGCGCGCGATCGAGCCTTACATCGCGGCTTCGACAAGCAGCGGCGCGCGGACGGGACCTTCGAACGGCACTACACCTGCGACCCCAAGGACTGAATGTTGACCGACGGGAGCTGGGGAGGATCTCAAAATGATCATGTCAGTTGTTAAGTCCCTCGCGCCTGTGACGCTCGGCACCGTGCTGATCGCAATCAGTCCGGCTTCATTGTCGGCTTCTGACGCTCAGGACCTCGCGTTCGCTCACGCTGACATGCCAATCAAACAGCTGAAAGACGTCTATTTGGATTGCGAGCGGGGAGGCCGCCGGTGCGCTGGGGACGGAAGACGTGATGTACTGTTCGATGCGCGAGTTCCGACTAGGCGCGCGATAGCAGTTTGCGCATAATCAACGATGCATGGCCTTCTGCACCGTGCGACGCTGCCCTGCGATCGACCACTTCGAACCCATGTTTGCGGTAAAAGGCCATTGCCCGGTCGTTTCCCTCGAGCACTTCGAGTGCGATGCTCGGGATGCCGGAATGGGCGGCAAAGACAGCGTGCGATATATTAGCGGCTAGCCCGGTGCCGTACTCGCTTTGATCGATGTGGAGCCGGTCAAGCATGACGTCGCCGGCTTCATTCATCTTAGCCATCGCGTAGCCGGCAATCGAGCCGTCTGGCCGTTCTGCCACGAACGACATTTTGTTGGTGTCTGTCAGTTCCGCCGCAATCCGCTGCAGCGTGTGATCTTCATCCGAAATCCGGGCCGCGGTCTCGGCACCCATGATTGGCGAGTACGTCCTGCGCCAAGATTCTCCAATGAGCCGCGATACCGACGGCACGTCCTGCTCAGTCATGGCTCTGATTTGCGTCATCGATAACGTCCCCTGCCGGTCAATTATAGCGTTGCCGGACGGGCCGCTCAAATTCGGAGCGGCGGCCTACCGCCGCTTCATCGCATGGGGGTCACGCCGTTCCCTTACACCTACCATCAGGCATGGTCCGCAGGTCGACTCCTACCGATGAGCTAACGTCCGCTCTGGAGAAGCACCGCGAATGTCTGAACATGGCGCGCCCGAGCCGGCCGGCGCATCGGCTCGGATTGTACCGCAATGGAGCGTTCTACGTCGCGGTTGGGTGGAAAGTTGCCGCTCGGCTCATCTGCCAGAACGAGCACGTTGCGCCATTTGCGGAAATTCAAGGCGACGTCGGCCAACGTCCGCAGTCGGAGGCAGCCGGACATCCAGCTCATTCGGGAAGGTCGGCCTTCAGCAAGCCTTGGCGCAAGTGCTCCGCATCCGCCGGGTACTTAAGTCTCGTCAGCGATCCATTCGAGCGAGGCACCATGCGGGTCGGTCCAAGCGACGGGGGAGCCGTTCGCAGATAGGAGGAAGCGGCCGGGTGGCCAGCTTGTTCCGGCGCGTGTGGCGATGGACGGGAATACACGTGGGAACTCGTTCGATACCCAATAAGGAGAGAGAAGCATCGCCTGCTCAGCGAAAGCTTCTCGGTCTGCAGGGTCGGAGACATAGTCGAGGACGGCTGTGTGAAAGACGACGAGGGTGGCGTCCTTCGGCGCTTCGCTACAGAGCCGCACGAGGTCGCTTCCGCGCAGGTCGCCCTTCACCACCCGAGGCTTGACTGTTGCAGCGATCTTTATGGCCGCCCGCAGATTGGCGAGCCGCGCTGCCTGCTCCGGCCAGACCAGCGTCTCAAGCCATGCGACTTGCGAGGCGTCCGAAGCATCGATCGGGCTCAAGTCCAATCCTGCCCGCCAGACGACTTGCGGCAAGGCCGTCGGCAATGGCGTTGTCTCGCTGGCGGAGCATCGGAAGACAGGCGGCTCCGAGGCCATCGCGGGTGCGCGGATCACCTTGCGCCCGTAGTCGTAGCTGTAGAGGTCGGGCATGAGGCAGAGCCCTGCGGAGGTCCCGACCTCGAGGAGGGCCAGCGGCTGCGGCAGCTGCGCCAGGACGGGGAGTAATGTGGCGCACCTTCCCGGCTCGTTGGTTTGCGTCGAGCGCTCGAGCATGAGCGAGCGGATAGCTCCGGGATTTGCCTGAAGCGCTTGGCGAAACTCGGCCCACCCTGTCGGCGTGCCGAACAGGTGACGCACCGCGGCGAGCAGAAGATTCGGTTGCCGCTTCACGTCCGAGAGGGTCGACAGGAAACCGAGTGTCTCCCGGTCGCCTGCGACAGCACGAGCCAACTCCTCGTAGAGCGGCGAGCGACCGCGAGCCTCCGTATCGGCGAAGCGAATATACCGGGCTGAGATCTCTGCCAAGTCCTTCTCGTCCATGTCCGCTGATCCTCGATCCGACGTCTCGTCACAGTACACGATCACGGATCTGATAGGAGCCAGGCACGGCGTTTTTACAGACCGGCTGCCTTTCGCAAGTGAGGCAGCCGGTCCATATGTTTGAGTCAATTCTTTCGGTTGTGGAACAAAAAGGTTGCGCCAAGATCAGCCTTGCACCGCGCTCGTGAGTGACCGGTTTCAGCCGTTGGCGGACGACACCGGTAATTAGAAAAGATTGGCAGTCGATACAGTCGACAGAGGTTCGGAGGCACCCGCCCTCGGGGTGGCTTCCGTCCTTTGGAATGCCCGGAATTAGCTCTTTGCAGTATGCTGCCGCATTTGTAGGATGAGCGGAGTGTCGTTCGCCCTCACATGCGATCGTTATCGGCAGCACAATTTTGGCGGGGGGGGAACGCATGAGAGGGATTCTTGATGCGGTCGTCATAGGCGCTGGCTCGGCCGGGCTTGGCGTCAGCTACTACCTGCAACAACGCGGCTGCGCGCACCATGTTCTGGAGCGAGGCCGCATCGGAGAGACATGGCGAACGCAGCGCTGGGACTCCTTCCGGCTGAACTCGACGAACATCCGCACGATACTGCCCGGTGATTCCTACGACGGCGCCGATCCGTGGGGGGCGATAACGCACCACGAATTCGTCGCCTATCTGGAAGGCTATGTTGACCGACAACGATTGCCGGTGCGCACCGGAGTGGCGGTTGAGCAGCTGAATCGAGAAGACGGAGCCTACCGAGTCACGACTGATCGCGAGACGCTCCTGGCCTGCACGGTCGTGATTGCAACCGGCAACCAGAGCCGCCAGATCCGACCGCCTTGGTCGTCCGACTTGCCGACGGCAGTTCGCCAGGTCGATTCCTCTGCCTATCGCAAGCCGGACGAGTTCGCTGACGGCGCCGTGCTGGTGGTCGGGAGTGGCCAGTCGGGCGGCCAGATAGCCGAGGACTTGGTGCATGCCGGACGTCTTGTGTATCTAGCGACGAGCCGCACTGGCCGCCTGGTACGCCGCTATCGCGGCGGCGACTCGTTCAACTGGCTCACTGTATCCGGCTTTGCCGACGTCCCGCGCCGGGAGCTTATCCTGGAGAACGGCAGGCTGCCGCCGCGTCCGCTGCTCGGGGCAATCCACACGATCAGCCTGCAATCGCTGAGCGCGCAAGGGGTGGTGCTGCTCGGCCGCTTCCGGGGCGTGGAGAACGGCAGCCTCATCTTCGGCGACGAGATCGGCGAGCACATGCGCTTCGCAGACGGGGCCTCGGCGGACGCGAAGCGTGTGATCGACGAGTATATCGAGCGCGCCGGCCTCGATGCGCCGCCGGCCGACGATGATCCTGCCGAAACGGTTGCGCCGATTCTGGCTGATCCGCCGATCCGCGCGATCGACCTGGCCGCAAGTGGCATCTCCTCGATAATCTGGTGCACCGGCTTCTCGGGCGACTTCTCATGGGTGAAGGTTCCCGGTGCCCTGGATGAGGCTGGCCAACCCATGCACGAGGATGGTGTCGGCACCATTCCCGGGCTCTACTTCGCCGGTCTCGATTTTGGGTCAACGCGGAAATCGGGCACGATACCCGCCGTTGCCGGGGAGGCAGCCATTATGGTTGAGCATATCGCAAAGAGATAAGCCGACCTCGGTCGGAGAATAAAGCATACGACGCGCCAGCGAACTGGCTGGGACCGGTGGCAAAAAGAGAGCTGGCAATGCATTCCATAGACAGTCCGCTGGCGGTCGTCCGGTCGGTGCGATCCTCGATCGCCGGACTCAAGATTCTCGATATCGGTTGCGGCACGGGCAACTTTGCTGGGCAGCTTGCTGCCGAGGGCGCAGAGGTGGTCGGCATTGATCCCGGCGTAGATGCCATACGGGCTGCTACTGCGGCTGTTCCGCAGGCCAAGTTCTTCGAAGGCGTGGCGGAGGCTCTTCCCTTTGATAGCGCGACATTCGACATCGGCATGATGATCAATGCGCTCCACCATGTTCCCGAAATGGCGATGCAGACAGCGCTTGGCGAAGCAGCGCGCGTAATCAGGCCAAATGGCGTCGTGATCATTGTCGAGCCGTTGCCGACCGGCAATTTCTTCTCCGCCCTACGATTGATCGAAGACGAGACCGTTGTCCGGCAAGCGGCGCAACGCGCGATCGAAACGGCCACACTGTCTGGAGTGCTCTTTCGGGTGGCGACGCTGAACTACATTCGTCGTGAGGTCTTTCGAACCGTGGACGGCTTCTTGGATCGCATCGTAGCCGTCGATCCATCGCGACGCGAAATTGTGGTACAAGACGAATCTGCAATTAGAGCTGCCGTGCTCGCGGCGGCAGAACACAACAGTGAAGGTTCACTTGTCTTCGACCAGCCCATCAAGGCGGATATTCTCGAACGCGCCTGATCCGAGTTTCATTTCCCGAGGTCCTCAGGCGACCTGAAGCCCAAAGGATCGCTTTCTGCGCCAATTCCCGACATTTGTAGTAAGTCTGCTCAATGTCCGGGTTGGGTCAGTAACGCTGGTTGCGGTGAACGTCGGCTATCGGCAGCGAAATGAGCTGATGAAGGGCAGCTCAGGGTCAAGTCACGACATCGGACCTTGGAGTTGAAGGTCCGCTATCGTTCTTCCCTGACCACAAGCGGACCTACTGCTTCCGGCCCAAGGCTGACTGTCAGCAACGCGCCGCCAAATCGACCGTTCACCTACGAACCCTTGCCGCGTGAAAGCCGACATCCCTGTTGAGGACGTTAGGCGTTCCGGAACTACGGCAAGAGATCCGTCACAGCGCGCCCACTTCCGTCCATTGCCATAGGGAAGCTGGCATGTTCGTGGATG
>NZ_NPKJ01000048.1 GCF_002284575.1 Mesorhizobium temperatum | reverse complement strand
GCTTCCACGCCATCGCCGAGGGCTTCGCTCTTGCAAATCCAAACTAAACCACTCGAAGCAAATATGTGCGCACGCTAGCCCTTGTGGGAGAAGGTGTCGCCGAAGGCGACGGATGAGGGGTGTTCCAGGGAACACCGACGCCTCATTCTGTCCAACACCCCTCAACCGTCTCGGCGCTGCGCGCCGATTCACCTTCTCCCACAAGGGGAGAAGGCAAGATCGGACGGCTCACTCACCCCCTGGCTGCCTCTTCGATCTTGGCGATGTCGATCTTGGTCATTTGCATCATCGCCTGCATGACACGGCCGGCCTTTTCCGTGTCGGGGTCCTGCAGCAGCCTCGGCAATTGCTCCGGCACGACTTGCCAGGAGACGCCGAATTTGTCCTTCAGCCAGCTGCACTGGCTGGGCTCGCCACCGCCCTCGATGAGCCTGTCCCAGAAATAGTCGACCTCCTCCTGCGTCTTGCAGTCGATGGAGAGCGAGACTGCCTCGGTGAACTTGAATTGCGGCCCGCCGTTGAGCGCCTGGAACTGCACGCCGTCGAGCTCGAAATAGGTCACCAGCACCTTGCCCTCATTATCGCCGCTGCCCTTGGGCCAGCGCATTACGCTCAGCACCTTCGAGTTCTTGAAGATGGAGATGTAGTGGTTCATGGCCTCCTCGGCCTGGTCGTTGAACCACAGGCAGGGGGTGATCTTTTGCATTTGCTTGCTCCTCGGGCTGTTTTCGGTTGCTATCACGGTGAAACGGCTGGCTCAGAGAATGCTGCCATCCTCTTGCCGTTTGCCCAAGGACGGCTGCTCGGCGCGCAATCCGACAGTGGCATCGAAATTTTCGAAAGAATCTGGCGCGGCGCAAAATTGTGGCCAGACCAGGCGTCGGCGTCTATAACGCCTGCGGTCGAATTCAGCGCCGCCGCGCTCCCATCGAGCGCCGCCGGCCAGTCAAGGAAAATTCATGCCTGCCTATCGCTCCCGCACCACCACCCATGGCCGCAACATGGCCGGCGCCCGCGGCCTGTGGCGCGCCACCGGCATGAAGGATTCCGATTTCGGCAAGCCGATCATCGCTGTCGTCAATTCCTTCACCCAGTTCGTTCCGGGCCACGTCCATCTCAAGGATCTCGGCCAGTTGGTCGCCCGCGAGATCGAGAAGGCCGGCGGCGTGGCCAAGGAGTTCAACACCATCGCTGTCGACGACGGCATCGCCATGGGTCATGACGGCATGCTCTATTCGCTGCCTTCGCGCGAGCTGATCGCCGACTCGGTCGAGTATATGGTCAACGCCCACTGCGCCGACGCCATGGTCTGCATCTCCAATTGCGACAAGATCACGCCGGGCATGCTGATGGCGTCGCTGCGCCTCAACATCCCGACAGTCTTCGTCTCCGGCGGGCCGATGGAAGCCGGCAAAGTGGTGCTCGCCGGCAAGACGCAGGCGCTCGATCTGGTCGACGCTATGGTCGCTGCCGCTGACGACAAGATCTCTGACGAGGACGTCAAGACCATCGAGCGCTCGGCTTGCCCGACCTGCGGCTCCTGCTCGGGCATGTTCACCGCCAATTCGATGAATTGCCTGACTGAGGCGCTTGGCCTTTCGCTGCCCGGCAACGGTTCGACGCTGGCCACCCATGCCGACCGCAAGCGGCTGTTCGTGGAGGCCGGCCATCTGATCGTCGATCTCGCCCAGCGCTACTACGAGCAGGACGACGACACGGCGCTGCCGCGCAGCATCGCCTCGAAGGGCGCTTTCGAGAACGCCATGACGCTCGACATTGCCATGGGCGGCTCGACCAACACCGTGCTGCACATCCTGGCTGCCGCGCATGAGGGCGAGGTCGATTTCACCATGGAGGACATCGACCGGCTGTCGCGGCGGGTTCCGGTGCTGTGCAAGGTGGCGCCGGCCAAGGCGGATGTGCACATGGAGGACGTCCACCGCGCCGGCGGCATCATGGCGATCCTCGGTCAGCTCGACAACGCCGGACTGATCAACCGCGACCTGCCGACCGTGCACACCGCAAGTCTCGGCGAAGCGCTCGACCATTGGGATATCTCGCGCACTTCAAGCCAGAACGTTCGCGACTTCTTTCTGGCGGCCCCAGGCGGCGTGCCGACGCAGGTTGCCTTCAGCCAGGATCGCCGCTGGGACGAACTCGATCTCGACCGGGAGAAGGGTGTCATCCGCTCGGCCCAATATCCTTTTTCCAAGGACGGTGGCCTTGCCGTGCTGAAGGGCAACCTTGCGCTCGACGGCTGCATCGTGAAGACCGCGGGCGTCGATGAATCGATCCTGAAATTCACCGGCCCGGCCAGGGTGTTCGAAAGCCAGGACGCCAGCGTCAAGGCGATCCTGTCCAACGAGATCAAGGCCGGCGATGTCGTCGTCATCCGCTACGAAGGGCCGCGCGGCGGCCCCGGCATGCAGGAAATGCTCTATCCGACCAGCTACCTCAAGTCGAAGGGCCTCGGCAAAGCCTGCGCGCTGGTCACTGATGGCCGCTTTTCCGGCGGCACTTCGGGCCTGTCGATCGGCCATGCTTCTCCCGAGGCGGCGGAAGGCGGGCTGATCGGGCTGGTGCATGAGGGCGACACGATCGAGATCGATATCCCGAACCGCACCATCCGGCTTGCCGTCGACGATGCGGAACTGGCCGCCCGCCGCGCCGCGATGGAGGCAAAGGGAGCTGCCGCCTGGAAGCCAGAGGAAAAGCGCAAGCGCAAGGTGACGATGGCCTTGCGCGCCTACGCCTCGATGGCGACCAGTGCTGCAAAGGGTGCGGTAAGGTATGTGCCGGAATAGAGGCTTCTCCTTCTCCCCTTGTGGGAGAAGGTGGATTGGCGCGCAGCGCCAAGACGGTTGAGGGGTGCTGGACGGAGTGCCGCCGGTGCCAAGCTGGAGCCCTCATCCGGCCGCTTCGCGGCCACCTTCTCCCACAGGGGGAGAAGGGAGAGCCACGGCTGAAGGTTCCGGCTTTTTTGAACGAGGTGGCGATGATGACTTTTGACCTTATCGTCCGCGGCGGCATACTGCCCGATGGCACGATCGCCGATATCGGCATCATCGGCGAGACGATCGCGGCCATCGAGCCGCAGCTGAACGTTAGCGCGGGCACGGCGATCGACGCCCATGGCAATCTGATCTCGCCGCCTTTCGTCGATCCGCATTTTCACATGGACGCCACGCTCTCCCTGGGCATCCCGCGCATCAACGCGTCGGGCACGCTTCTGGAAGGCATTTCGCTGTGGGGCGAGCTGAAGCCGCTGTTGACGCACGAAGCAGTGCGCGAGCGTGCGCTCGCCTATTGCGACTGGGCGGTGTCCATGGGCCTGCTCGCCATCCGCACCCATGTCGATGTCTGCGATACCAGGTTGCTGGCGGTCGAAGCCCTGCTCGATGTGAAGAAGACGGTCGCGCCCTATATCGACCTGCAACTGGTCGCCTTCCCGCAGGATGGGTTTTATCGCTCGCCGACGGCGCGCGATAACACCATCCGGGCGCTCGACATGGGTGTAGACATCGTCGGCGGCATTCCGCATTTCGAGCGCACCATGGCCGACGGCACGCGTTCGGTGACGGAACTTTGCGAAATCGCGGCAAAGCGCGGCCTCATGGTCGACCTGCATTGCGACGAGACCGATGATCCTCTGTCGCGCCATATCGAACAGCTAGCCTATGAGACGCAACGCCTCGGCCTGCAGGGCAGGGTCGCCGGCTCGCATCTTACTTCGATGCACTCGATGGACAATTACTATGTCTCGAAGCTGTTGCCGCTGATCGCCGAGGCAGGTATCTCGGCGATCCCCAATCCGCTGATCAACATCATGCTGCAGGGCCGGCACGACACATACCCCAAACGCCGCGGCCTGACGCGGGTCAAGGAAATGCTTGCCCACGGCATCCGCGTCGGCTGGGGCCAGGATTGCGTGCTCGACCCCTGGTATTCGCTGGGCACCGCCGACATGCTCGACGTCGCCTTCATGGGCCTTCACGTCGCCCAGATGTCGAGCCCGGCCGACATGGCGCGCTGCTTCGATATGGTCACGAACGTCAACGCCGCCATCATGGGCCTCGACCATCTCGGCCTGGCGGTCGGCAAGCGCGCCAGCCTCGTCGTGCTCGATGCCGGCGATCCGGTCGAGGCCTTGCGCCTGCGCCCCGAGCGCCTCTGCGTCATCGCCAGGGGCAAGGTGGTGGCCGAGCGGGCCAGGCAGGAAACGCGGCTTTCGATCGCGGGACGGCCGGCAACAGTGAACCGCAGGCATCGCCCGCCCACTTCATGACCAATAATTGGCAGGGCAATAAGACGTTGGACCTGCATCAGGCCGCACACGTCGATCAGATTGATAGGTCCTGATCTTAAGTTTTACAGTCAGTCTCCAGTTTTATGTCGAGGAGGACACGATGTGGCACAAGGCGGCGATGGTGGTCGCGTTGGCGGCGACCTGTTCAGGCTGCATGACGGCCGAAGACCGTCGTGCCGCAGACGAGGCGAAATGCCGGTCCTACGGCTTCGTCAGGAAGAATGATGCCTTCGCCGAATGTCTGCAGCGCATCGACCTCGCGCGCCGCGCTGAGCTGAGAAGTGCGTCGGTTTTCGATCCCTGGGACCGGCCGGTGATCTATCGTCCGGTCATCATTCGGTCACGGCCAAAGTAAGCCGTTCCGATCTTCCGTACAGGCCCAGCCGATTTCCGGCCCCTGGTCTGGCCGGCTTCACGTTTTCCGCTCGTCAAAGCGGCTGCTTGCGTCTACGACGCTGCTTACCGAGCTTTCATGCGGGAGGAAGCGACATCGGCATGGCACAGCCACCAGCCCAGAATTCGACGATCAGGAACGTGCTTTTGGCCGGCATTCTGCTGATGCTGGCCGGCGATTTCCTGTTTGCGTTGAACGATGCGATGGGCAAATGGCTGGTCGCCAGCTTTTCCGTCGGCCAGGTCGTGCTGATCCGTTCCATCGGCGCCTTTTTCGTGCTCGGCCCGATGATCGCGCGTCAAGGTGCGGCCAATCTGTTCCGCATGGAGCGCCTGGAACTGCAGGTCTTGCGCGTCGTCATGACCACGCTCGACACCGCGCTGTTCTATGCCGCCGTCGTCTACCTGCCGCTCGCCGACGTCATGAGCTTCTACATGGCCGGACCGATCTACGTGGCGGCGCTGTCGCACCTGTTGCTCGGTGAAAAGGTCGGCTGGCGCCGCTGGATGGCGATCCTGGTCGGCTTCTGCGGCGTGCTGATAATGCTCAAACCGTCCTCGGCCGCGTTTTCGCTGTCGTCGACCTTCGCGCTCGCCGGAAGCATTTCATTCGCCTTCGCCATCATCCTCAACCGGCGGTTGCGTGGCACCAGCGACACCTCGTTGGTTACCTGGCAAACTATCGGCACGCTGCTGGTCGGCGGGTTTCTCACCATCGGCAACTGGCAGACGCCGTCCTCGCTCGATTTCGGCGCCATGCTGCTTCTTGGCATTGTCTCCTGCGGCGCGCATCTGATGATCACCAGGGCGCTGAAGCTGGCGCCGGCCTCGACGCTGGCGCCGCTGCATTACAGCCTGCTGCTGTGGGCCGTCATCTTCGGGCTGGCCTTCTTCGGCGACATGCCCGGTCCGCGCATCCTGATCGGCTCGGGCATCATCGTGCTGGCCGGCCTGTTCATCTTCCATCGCCAGAAAGTGGTCGACACGGTGCCGCCGGAAAACGTGCCGAAAGGCGTCAACTAGGGTCCAGATTTCTGGTACCTTAAGGTTCAGATTTTTTGGTACTTAACCCGCGCGCACAGCCGCCAGATGCCTTGAGAAGTCGGTCGTCTCCATCAGCGCCCTGCAGCGCGAAAAGCGACCGTCGGCATAGGCGCGGAAATCGTCGGCCGGATTGCTGTTGGCGAGCTGGATCAGCCCCCACAGCGTCCACAAGAGATCGCACATTGCCTTGTAGATGACGACGCGGCCGCGCTCCGCCGGCGTTGGCTCGCCACCGAAATAGGCGCCCATCATTTCTTCCTCCTGCGCCACGTCGAACTGTCCTTCGACGCTGAGATCGCCGAGATCCCAGAGCGGATCGTTGACACGATAGCCTCTCAGAATGACTATGGCGTACCGAATCACCATACGATAAAGCGCTCTTGCAGGTCACATCCGGAAGCTGGACGGCCCGGGCACAATCCTCTTGATCAGGGCAGCGGGGTGTGGTTCGATGATTTGGGAAGTGGTGGGGTGTCCGCGCATCGACTCCATGGATTTGGACGTGTAATGGCTCTTGGCCGAATGGCATTAAGTTAGGCGTAAGGTGCGTCAACGCCGCCGCCTGTCCGACATTTCATTGGATGATCCTCCTCAGCACTGCCTTCACAGGGCCGGGCAGGAACCTGCTCAATCGCGACCGCAGACCTCTCGACCTTGTGCGCGACACTCCGGGAATGCACGGGAGCGGCTCGATATACTCTGGCCTTTCGGGGCGATCGATCTCGGGCGATGCGTCCGTAATGGGCGAGGAGAGCAGCGGCTGACTCCGCCCTTTGATAGCAACCAGGGTGATGCGATCCCTCCAGACGACATGCCTGTCCCCTTCTGCAGCCAGCGGCCAGTTGGGATTATGATACTCGTAGGGGTTCAAGCACTCGTAGACGGACGTGAAGCCCACGTGTCGGAGTAGGTTGCAGAGCGATGCACGCGTGAAGAGGAAGGCCTTCGGGTTGTCGAGCGAGTTCCAGAGCGCTGCCAGCTTCTCCTCGGAGGTCGCATCAGTATCGTGTTCCTTGCCATACCTGCCCCAGTAGGTCTTCCCCTTCCAAGTGTACGACGCTTCGTCGCTGAGGCTGATATGGGTATCGATTATTGACATCTTTCCGCAAACCTTCGAGATTCTCTCCACGAAGTCCATGACATCCGGAGCATCCAAGTGATAAAGGATCCCCAAACATAGAACAACATCGAAACGACCATGGCGCTCCTCGTCGAGGTTGCGCACGTCATTTAGGGCGAGTTCGAGGTTGTCCAGGGAGAGTACCTCCTTAGCGAAGTGCACCTTCTCAAGGTTCGCCTCCCGACCCTCGATGGCGAGCACGTCGGCCCCATGGAGCGCGAACTCGATCCCGTATTGCCCCTCGAGACACGCCAGATCCAGAACGCGAAGCTTCTCCAACGGCTTCCCCGCAAGATCTGCAGCGATCTGCACGAAGCGCCTCAATCGGGCGTCCCAGTGCGGCTCATCGAACGTGTCAATTTGATCGGCCAGATGGATGGAACCTGCCGTCCAGGGGCCGAACCTTTCGATAATCTTCTGCTTTTTCTCCTTGATTTCGTTTATTTGCATATTGTGCCCTCGTCATAGAAAAACAGTCTCGAACGTGTAGACTCCAGGGGAAACGCTAGACAAGGTTCAGGAAAAGTGAATAGCATGTTATCCTCAGTAACCCTAGAGCGGTTCTCGATCTGACGTACGGACTCAAGCTCAGTGCTTATAGGCATCAGGGCGGGGGGCATCGTGCCGGCGTACCACGTCCTTCAGCGAGAGACGACTTCTAACGGTTGCACACGCGTGATAGAGACCGAGGGCGCCCCGGGGCCGGTGGTGCCTGCCGACGATTACGCCCGTGCCTGCGCCGGCGGTGATGGCGGGGTATGCGCCGCCGTGGCGGTCAGCGCCACGCGGCTTTCGGCCCAGTCTTCCAGGTGCTGTAGCATGCCTTCCAGTTCCCGCTTGAGCTGCGCCATCTCTGTCACGACGGCCTGCACCGCCGCCCGATCTTTGCGTGTGGGCCGGCGGGGGACGCGGGCGTCGGCGGATTGTAGGGTGAAGCCGATCGAAAATAACAGCCGACCGGCGATCTGGCTCAGCCCTTCGGCGTACGCCAACGCCTCCGCACACGTCAGGCGGTCGATCGTGCGCTTGAACTCCGCGCCGGGGACCAGATCAATATACATACTGCAGGCGATCGCGATGAACGCCATCCGCTGGTGCTCGAATTGACTCGGACCGGGAATACGCTCCTCCGGCATGAGCTCGGCCCGTTCAGGCTGGGCGGACGTGCCGAAAGGCGTCAACTAAGGTTCAGATTTCTGGCGCCTAACCCGCGCGCACCGCCGCCAGATGCCTTGTGAAGTCGGCCGTCTCCATCAGCGCCCTGCAGCGTGAAAAGCGACCTTCGGCATAGGCGCGGAAATCGTCGACCGGATTGCTGTTGGCAAGCTGGATCAGCCCCCACAGCGTCCACAAGAGATCGCACATCGCCTTGTAGATGACGATGCGGCCGCGCGCCGCCGGTGTCGGCTCGCCACCGAAATAAGCGCCCATCATCTCTTCCTCCTGCGCCGTATCAAACTGTCCTTCGACGCTGAGGTCGCCGAGATCCCAGAGCGGATCGTTCATGCCGGAATATTCCCAGTCGACGATCCACATCCTGTCGCCCGTATCGAGGAAGTTTTCGCACAGCGGATCGCAGTGGCAGGCGACGAGAGGCAGGGGATGCGCGGCAAGCGCCGAGCGCACGGTTTCCGCCTCGAGCACGACGTCGTGGTAACCGGCAGGCAGGGCGACGTCCTTGGTCGACAACACCTTCAGGTAGTCGTCGATCATCGCAAAAAGCTCGAAGCGGAAGGGAAACACCGCGCCGGATGTATGCAGTCTGCGAAAGGCCTTGCCGGCGCGCGCCGGACTGCCGTGCCGTGTCTTGAATTTTTCCGGCGACATCGTCTCGGCGCCGGCGATAAAGCGCGTCACCATCACGCCTGTCTCGCCGTCGACATGCAGCAGCTCGGGGCTGACGCCGGCCTTGGCGGCTTCCCGTGCCGCCACCGCCTCGTTGGCGCGGTTGATATACTCCTCTGTGCCTTTGCCGGGAATCCGCAGGCAGACATCTCCAGCCCTGAAGACGAGGTTGGTGAGGCCGCCAAGCCGCTCCAGCGGTCCCTCGTAGCCGGCCAGCACCGGAATGGCTGCAAGCGCCGCGCGTGCTTCCTCGTTCACCATCGCTTCCGCCCCTTCACGTCTTTATTTGTGGCGACGACGGTTCCACAAATTTCGCCGTTTGGCTATCATCGGATGGCATGCGATTCACGCCAGCGCCGCGCGGTCCTGTCGGACGCGCAAGGACGTTGCAGCACTTTGCTTTGCAGACGGGACTGTGATGGTGGACAGGAAAAATGAGGGCGCGCTCGCCGCGGCCTATGCAGCGAAGCGGCCTGAAGAAGTGGCGGCGCTCTACGACCGCTGGTCCGACACCTACGACGCCGACATGTCGGCGGCCGGTTATCGCCATCCGACCATCTGCCTTGCCCTGCTTGCCCGCCACCTGCCGCGCGGCGCGGCACCACTCCTCGATGCCGGCGCCGGCACCGGGCTCATCGGCGAGTGGCTGAAGATCGCGGGCTATCCGCAGGTCGAGGCGCTCGACATCTCGGCGGGCATGCTGGCCAAGGCGGAGCGCAAGGGCGTCTATTCGGCGCTTCACTGCCTGGCGCTCGGCGGACCGCTGCCTTTCGCGGATGACGCCTATGCCGGCATCATATCGGCCGGCGTCTTCACCTCGGGCCATGTCGGCGCCGAGGGGCTCGATGAACTGATCCGTATCTGCCGGCCGGGCGGGATAATCGTGCTGACGGTCAAGAACACGCTATGGGACGCCGGCTTTTCCGTACGGATCGCCGACCTCGAGGCGAAGGGCGTCGTTACGCGCGCCGAGGAGACGTCGCCCTATGTCTCCATGCCGGGCGAGGCCGACACCGTGCCCAGCCGCGGCCTCGTTCTGCGCGTGAACTGATCTAGGCTCTGATCCTTGCTCCCGCCGGATCGTAAAGCGGCTCGAGATGGATCTTTGCCGGCGTCCGTTCCATCGCCACCACCAGCTCGTAGTCGCCGGAGGTGAGGAAATCGTCGCTGACGCCATCGGCGTTGCGCACATAGCCGTAGCCGATGTTCTTGCCGACCGTGTAGCCATAGCCGCCGCTGGTCAGGTAGCCGACCGGCTCGTTATTGCGAAGGATCGTTTCGCGCCCGAGCAGCACGATCTCGCAATCGTCGACCGTGAAGCCGGCAAAGCGTTTTTTCAGCGCGGCGCCGCTGATCTCTTCCAGCGCCCGCCGCCCGAGAAAATCGGTATTCTTGCGAAGCTTCACCGCCCAGCCGAGGCCGGCCTCCTGCGGCGTGTCATTGGGCGTGATGTCGGAGCCCCAGGCGCGGTAGCCTTTTTCCAGCCGCAGCGATTCCAGCGCCCGGTAGCCGACCGGGCGGATGCTGTGCTCCTCGCCCGCCGCCATCAGCGCGTCGAAGATTTCGCCCGTCGCCGCGATCGGCACATGCAGCTCCCAGCCGAGCTCGCCGACATAGGTGACGCGCAGCGCCCGAACTGTGTGGCCGGCGATGGAGATTTCCCGCACGTGTCCGAATGGGAAAGCGGTGTTCGACACGTCCGCATCGGTCACCGCAGCCAGCACGTCGCGGGCACGCGGCCCCATCAGCGACAGCGTGCCGAAATCCTCGGTGACATCGGTGAGCGTCACGTCGAGCTCGTTGCCGACATGGTCGCCGATCCACGAGAAGTCATGCGTCCTAAAACCGGTGCCGGTGACGACGTAGAATCGTTCTTCGCCGAGCCGCGCCACGGTCAGGTCGGCTTCGATGCCGCCGCGTGTGTTGAGAAGCTGCGTGTAGGTCAGCCGGCCGACCGGCTTGGCGAAGTCGTTGGCGCAGATCCAGTCGAGCGCCTTCAGCGCATCCGCACCGGTCATTTCGTATTTGGCGAAGGATGACTGGTCGAAGATGCCGACGTGCTCGCGCACGTGCCGGTGCTCGTCGCCGACCGGCGAAAACCAGTTCTGCCGGCCCATCGAATAGATGTCCTTCGGCTCGACGCCTTCGGGCGCAAACCAGTTCGGCCGCTCCCAACCGAGTTTGGAGCCGAACACGGCGCGCTGCTTTTGCAGCCGTTCATAGAGCGGCGACACGATCCGTGGCCGGCCCGTGACATACTCCTCATGCGGGAAGCCGATCGTGTAGTGCTTGCCATAGGCTTCCAGCGTGCGGTCGCGGACCCATAGCCGGTCGCGGTGCAGGTCGGAAAAGCGTCTGATATCGACCACCCACAGATCGAGTGGCGCCTCGCCGTCGACCACCCACTGCGCCAGCACCCAGCCGGCACCGCCGCCCGCCGCGATGCCGAAGGCGTTGAAGCCGGCGCCGACGAACATGTTGGCGCATTCGGGTGCCACGCCGAGAATGAAATTGCCGTCCGGCGTGAAACTCTCCGGCCCGTTGATCATCTGCTTGACGCCGACGGTTTCGAGCGCCGGAACCCGCGCGATCGCCTGGTTCATATGCTGCTCGAAATGATCGTAATCGTCGTCGAACAGCCGGAACTCCCAGTCATCAGGGACATCACCGCCGGGAAGATCGGTCGTCCAGGCTTGCGGGTTCGGCTCATAGCCGCCCATCACCAGCCCGCCGACCTCCTCCTTGAAATAGATGCGCCGGTCGGGGTCGCGGATCGTCGGCGCATCGGTCGCCAACCCGTCGATCTTTTCGGTGATGATGTACTGGTGCTTGACCGGCTGCAGCGGCACATTGATGCCGGCTAGCGTACCCACCTGGCGCGCCCATTGCCCGGCACAGTTCACCACCTTGTCGCAGGCGATATCGCCCTTGTTGGTCTTTACCGCGGTGATGCGGCCATCCTGCATGTCGAAGCCCGTGACGCGGATATCCTCGAACAGCCTGGCACCGCGCATGCGAGCGCCTTTGGCCAGCGACTGCGTGATGTCGGAAGGGCTTGCCTGGCCGTCAGTCGGCAGCCAGCTGGCGCCGACGAGATCGCCGGTCTCCAGCAGCGGCCACATTGTCTTGACCTCGGCCGGTGACAGCAACTGCATATCCATGCCGAAGCTTTTCGCCGTCGTCGCCAGCCTCTTGTACTCGATCCAGCGGTCGGCATTGGTGGCGAGCCTGAGGCACCCGGTCATCTTCCAGCCGGTGGCCAGCCCGGTTTCGGCTTCCAGCCCCTTGTAGAGATCGACCGAATATTTGAGCACGCGGGTGATAGAGGCCGAGGAGCGCAACTGCCCGACCAGCCCTGCCGCATGCCAGGTGGAGCCCGAAGTCAGCTTGCCCTGTTCCAAAAGTACGACATCGGCCTTGTGGTCACGCGCCAGATGATAGGCCGTCGAACAGCCGATGATGCCGCCGCCGATGACGACGATCTCGGCGTGGGCGGGCAATGTCATGATCTCTGTCCGTATTTCGTTCTGTAGTTTTCCAGCGCGGCATCGAGCCGCGTCAGGTTTTCGTCGGTATAGGCGACGTAGTCGATGCCGGGCGCGTCGAGATAAAGTTCGGAAACCATGCTCCACATCGCCTCGCGCAGCAGCGATGCGCATTGCATGGCCGCATGCGAGCGGCGGATCGCCTCGTCCGGCTCCTTCATGAAATAGGCGGTCAGGAAGGCGAATGACTCCTCGTCGTTCATGCTGGCGTTCGAGGCGACGCCGGCAAGGTCGAACATCGCCGTGTTGAAGCCGGCATACTCAAAATCGATCAGCCACAGCCTGTGGCCGTCGTCGAGTATATTAGCCGGCAAAAGGTCATTGTGACCGAAGACGATCGGCAGCAGTTTTTGCGCCCGTTCGAGTTCGTCCGCAAGCGTCAGCAGCCGCGGCAACTCGCTTCGCATGCGGCTGCCGGCTTCCTCCAGCGTGCGCGCATAGTCGCGGATGACATGGAACACCCAGAACATGAAGCCGGCGCCGGAGACATGATTGGGCATCTCCCTATGGAAGCCGCGCATCAGGGCGGCGACGCGGCCGATATTAGCGCGTACGTCTTCCGCAACATAGGTCTTGGCGCCGAGAAATTCCGTCACCAAGATGCCGGGCTCGGAATAATGGACAGCCGGCGCGAAGCCGGCGGCGTGGGCCGCGCGCGCGGTCATCACCTCGCGCTCGCGAAAGACGTGGTGGAACGGAAAGTCTTGGCCGAAGCGGACCACATGCCGTCCGACCGCGTCCTTGACCAGATAATTGGCGTTGCTCAGGCCGCCCGGCAGCGGCGCGATCTCGATGCTGCCGGTCCAGCAGGGCAGGGCGCGGATGCGGTCCTCGGCGGTCACGGGTCCATCTCTCATTGCGCGGGGTTCAAGGCGCCACGGGCGACACAAAGCTGGCGGCCGGTAGGAGGGAGGAATGCGAAGTTCTCGTCGGTGCGGGATCCCGGGATCGGTATCCCGCACCGCACCGACGAGCCCCTGTGCCGGGTTCTTCGACTCCGGCATCCGCCCCCGCGGATTCGAAAAAAACCTTCTCCCCTGCGCCAGACGATTTTTCAACCGTTCGGGCGGGCGAATTTTGGTGCGGCTCTGCCATCGTTCTCCCGTAGCAGTTCCGAGCCTATCACCAAGCTAGTGTCACGCCATGTGATCTGGCTTGTCAACGAAAACTTGTGGCTTTTTGCCCGAAATCACAAGGATTTCTTGTAAGCTGTGGCCGATTTGCCTTAGAAGCGGTCAGTAGCGCAACAAACCGATAGGGTGAGACCGATGCACTCGAAGCGGCATGGCGAAATCCTGCGTCTCCTCCATGAGGAGGGCACCGTCACCATCGCCAGCCTGGCCGACCGGCTGGGCGTCTCGCTGGAGACCGTGCGCCGCGACGTCAAGCCGCTGACCAGTGACGGTTCGATCTTGAAGATGCATGGCGCCGTCGGCCTGCCGTCGATGGCCGGCGAGGCGCCGTTCGAGCGGCGCATGCGCGAGAATGCCGATGCCAAGCGCGCCATCGCCCGCATGGTTGCCGCGACCATCCGCGACGGCGAAGCGATCATGCTCGACACCGGCACCACCACCTCTTTCCTGGCCCGCGAGCTGCTCGGCCACCGGCGGTTGACGGTGGTTACCAACTCCTCCGACATCGCCCGCACGCTGGCTACCGTCAACGGCAACAAGGTCTACATGGCCGGTGGCGAATTGCGCAGCGATTCGGGCGCCGCGTTCGGCGTCTCGGCGATCGAATTCGTCAGCCGCTTTTCCGTCAGCCATGCGGTGATCTCCACCGGTGCGGTCGATGCCGTCACCGGCGTCATGGACTATGATCTGGAAGAGGCGGAATTCGCCCGCATGGTGCTGTCGCGCGGCCAGCGCTCGCTCGTCATCACCGACCACACCAAGTTCGGCCGCCAGGGCCTGGTCCAGGTCTGCGGCTTCGACGGTTTTTCCGAACTTGCCACCGACCGATCGCCGCCGCGCGCCATCGCCGCCGCCCTTGCCCAGGCGGGCGCACGGCTCAGCATTGTCGGCGACGAAAGCGGGATCTGATCTGACCAGAGCAGTAAAGCGGTGGGCCTGAGATCGGCGGCTTTTCTTCCTTACCGTCCCGGTGTTTAGTCCGGTCATGGCCTTCACCATCCGTCAATTGCAGTACTTCATCGCCGTCGCCGAACAAGGCACGGTGTCGGGCGCCGCGCAGAATCTGTCCATCTCGCAATCGTCGGTCACCGAGGCGATCAAGGAGCTCGAAGGCGATCTCGGCGTCGAATTGTTCGAGCGCCATCCGCGCGGCCTCAACATCACCCACAAGGGCCATCAGTTCCTGCGCCACGCGACAAAGATCCTTGCCGACGTTTCCGATGCGCGCCGCGCCTTCTTCGGCGAGCAAGCGGCGGCGGGCGGCCGGCTGCAGCTCGGTGTTACCTCGCTGGTCGCCGGCTATGTGCTATCCGACCTTCTCGCCCGCTATCGCCGCGCCTATCCGGGCGTCGAGATCTCGGCCATCGAGGACAATGGCGATTACCTCGAACATCTGCTGATCGGCGGCAAGCTCGACATCGCCGTCATGGTCACCTCGAACCTGCGCGACCGCACCGCTCTGCAGTCCGAAATTCTCGAAGTCTCGGCCTACCGGCTGTGGTTGCCGCTCGGCCATCCGCTGTCCGGCGCCGACATCATCGGTATTGGCGACATCGCCTCGGAGCCGCTGATCATGCTGACCGTCGACGAGATCGAAGAGAATACCGGAAAACTGCTGGCGGCGATCGGCGCCAAGCCGCATGTCGCGTTCCGCACCCGCTCGGTCGAAGCGGTGCGCAGCCTCGTCGCTACCGGCGCCGGCGTGGCGCTGCTGCCCGACCTCGTTTATCGGCCATGGTCGCTGGAAGGCGACCGCATCGAATCGCGCGATATTTCGGGCTCGTTGCCGGTTGTCCAGGTCGGCACAGTCTGGCGGCGCGGCTCCGGCCTGCCGCAGGCCGCGCGCGACTTCATCGGGCTTGCCCAGTCGCAGCGCATGGTCCGCCAGCGGCCGGAGAAGATCGGTCGTTAGTCTATCGGAAAAACCGATATCGCCTTTCTGATAAATGAATTTGCGAAACCGGAAATTTCACAGCACTTTGACAATCAGGGACCAAGCCGCCGCGAGAGTGCGGCCCCTCAGATGGGAGATCGACGATGAACTCATTCCTGAAGTCGTGCACTGCATTAACGGTCGCGCTGGCCTTCTCCGGCCAGGCGATCGCCCAGGTTAAGGAACTCGGCAAGGGCGAAGGCCAGGTCAACATTGTCGCCTGGCCCGGTTACATCGAACGCGGCGAAACCGACAAGAACTACGATTGGGTCACGTCTTTCGAGAAGAACACAGGCTGCAAAGTCAACATCAAGACCGCCAACACCTCGGACGAGATGGTCGCGCTGATGAACGAGGGCGGCTTCGACCTCGTTACCGCCTCGGGCGACGCTTCGCTGCGCCTCGTCGCCGGCAAGCGGGTCCAGCCGATCAACACCGATCTCATCCCGAGCTGGAACACGGTCGACGACCGGCTGAAGGATGCGCCGTGGTTCACGGTTGGCGGCGTCCACTACGGCGCTCCCTACCAGTGGGGGCCGAATGTGCTGATGTACAACACCGAGGTGTTCAAGGAAGCGCCGAAGAGCTGGAACGTCGTCTTCGAGGAGATGACCTTGCCCGACGGCAAGTCGAACAAAGGCCGCGTCCAGGCTTATGACGGGCCGATCCACATCGCCGATGCCGCCAACTATCTGATGATTCACAAGCCGGAGCTCGGCATCAAAGATCCCTACGAGTTGACCGAAGACCAGTACAAGGCCGCCCTCGATCTGCTGCGCGTCCAGCGCACGCTGGTCGGACGCTACTGGCATGACGCTGCCATCCAGGTCGATGACTTCCAGAACGAAGGCGTTGTCGCCTCCGGTTCATGGCCCTACCAGGTCAACACGCTGGTTGCCGCCAAGAAGCCGGTCGCATCGACCATTCCCCAGGAAGGCGTCACCGGCTGGGCCGACACGACCATGCTGGCGGCCGACGCAGCCCACCCGAACTGCGCCTATATGTGGATGGAGCACTCGCTGTCGCCGAAAGTGCAGGGCGATGTCTCCGCCTGGTTCGGTTCGCTTCCGGTGGTGCCGGCTGCCTGCAAAGGCAACGATTTGCTCGGCGACGAAGGCTGCAAGACCAACGGCTACGACAATTTCGAAAAGATCAAGTTCTGGAAGACGCCGGTGTCGAAGTGCGCCACCCAGGACCAGTGCGTGCCTTACTATCGCTGGGTGTCGGACTATATCGGCGTCATCGGCGGGCGGTGAGTTCCCTTACCCTCTCCCTTGTGGGGAGGGTCGACGCGCAGCGTCGGGGTGGGGTCCGCTCGGCAGTTCCTGCCAAATGACCCCCACCCGCGGCTTCGCCGCGACCTCCCCACAAGGGGGAGGTAGGGTGCCGCGCAGTTCGCTGGCCCCGCCCGCTATCCGTGGCGGCGCCGGCGATGTCAACACATCAAACCGGCAACAGACTGACAGCCCATGACATCAGCCGTTTCCTTCCAAAAAGTCTCGCGCCATTTCGGCAGCGTGCGCGCCGTCGATATGGTCGATCTCGACATCGTGCCGGGCGAGTTCTTTGCCATGCTCGGACCTTCCGGTTCCGGCAAGACGACCTGCCTGCGTCTGATCGCCGGCTTCGAGCAGCCGACATCGGGCTCGATCTCCATTTTCGGCGAACGCGCCGAAGGCGTTCCGCCCTATCGCCGCAACGTCAACACCGTCTTTCAGGACTACGCGCTGTTTCCGCATCTGAACGTGCTCGACAATGTCGCCTATGGGCTGATGGTCAAGGGTGTCGGCAAGCTCGAGCGGCAGAAAGCGGCCGAGGAGGCATTGTCGCTGGTGCGGCTTCCGGGCTACGGCGCCCGCCGTCCCGGCCAGCTTTCCGGCGGTCAGCGCCAGCGCGTCGCGCTCGCCCGCGCCCTGGTCAACCAGCCCAAGGTGCTTTTGCTCGACGAGCCGCTTGGCGCGCTCGACCTCAAGCTGCGCGAGAACATGCAGGAGGAGCTGAAGTCGCTGCAGAAGGCGCTCGGCATCACCTTCGTCTTCGTCACCCACGACCAGGGCGAGGCCCTTTCGATGGCCGATCGCGTCGCCGTCTTCAACGACGGCAGGATCATGCAGATCGGCACGCCGGAGGACATCTACCAGCGCCCGAAGACGCGCTTCGTTGCCGATTTCGTCGGCTCGTCCAATGTGCTGCCGCCGGACTTCGTCCAGCGTTATTCCGGCCAGCATCGCTGGGGCAGCCTGCGCCCTGAATCCATTCGCATCGGCCGGGCGGCCAAGGGCGACGGCGTTGCCGCTCGTCTCGTCTCGACCAATTATCTCGGCGCTACGACAAGACTGGCGCTCGACGCCGACGGGTTGAGATTGCATGCGATCGTGCCGGCCGGTGCGAAATTGCCCAGGGAAGGCGAGGCGGTCATGCTCACCTTCAACCGCGAGCATTTGCATTTGATGGACGAGCCGGCATGATGGCGGTGAGGAAAGTCTTGGCTGACAGGCCAAGTGCGGCGCTTCACGGCGCCCCCCTCTGTCCTGCCGGACTGTCCGGCAGGACAGAGGGGGGCGCGAAGGAACGCGGCCGGTCGAAGAAACCATGACTCTGACTGCGACCCAGGCAAAACCTGCCCCAGCCCTCCTTCCCCGCGCCGGCGGCCTGCGCGGCGCCCTGTCGGACCTGTTCTGGCGCAAGCCGAAGCTGCTGCTGCTGTTGATGCTGCTGCCGCCGGTGCTGTGGCTCGGCATCGTCTATATCGGTTCGCTGTTCGCGCTGCTCTTGCAGAGTTTTTTCTCCATCGACGAATTCTCCGGCCTCATAAACCGGCAGTTCACGCTGAAGACCTATGGCGACCTGCTGCAGGCCGCCAATCTCGACATCATCCTGCGCACGGTGACGATGGCGGCCCTGGTCACGCTCGCCTCCGCGATCATCGCCTTCCCCATCGCCTATTACGCGGCGCGCTATGCGCGCGGCCGCTGGAAGGCGCTGTTCTATCTCGGCATCATGCTGCCGCTGTGGTCGAGCTATCTGGTCAAGATCTACGCCTGGAAGCTCATCCTCGCCAAGGAAGGCATTCTGACCTGGCTGCTCGCCAAGCTGCATCTTCTATGGCTGCTCGATGGCTGGCTGTCGCTGCCGATCGTCGGCGGCAATTCTCTGTCGGTGTCACCAACCGGCACCTTCATCGTCTTCGTCTATGTCTGGCTGCCCTTCATGATCCTGCCGGTGCAGGCGGCACTCGAGCGCGTGCCCGGCAATCTGGTCGAGGCCTCGTCGGACCTTGGCGCTTCGCCCGGCCAGACCTTCCGCAACGTGCTGTTCCCGCTGGCGCTGCCTGGCATCGTCGCCGGCTCGATCTTCACCTTCTCGCTGACGCTCGGCGATTACATCATCCCGCAGATCATCGGCACCTCGCGGCTGTTCATCGGCCAGGCCGTCTACTCGCAGCAAGGCACCGCCGGCAATATTCCGCTCGCCGCCGCCTTCACCGTGGTGCCCATCGTCATCATGGGCTTCTACCTCTGGGGCGCCAAGCGCATGGGGGCTTTCGATGCGCTCTGATGGCTCACCATCCGCTCCTCTCGGCCTAAAGATCGCCGCTGCCTGCGGTTTGCTGTTCCTGCATCTGCCGATCCTCCTGATCTTTATCTATGCCTTCACGACCGAGGAAAAGAGCTTCGTCTGGCCGCCGCCGGGACTGACGACGCAGTGGTTCGCCGTCACCTGGAACCGCCCGGACGTGTGGCAAGCGCTGTCGCTGTCGGTGCGGGTCGCCGCCATCTCGACCCTCGTCGCCCTGGTCCTCGGCACGCTCTGCGCGGCCGCCGTTTCGCGAACACAGTTCTTTGGCCGCGAAACCATCTCGCTGCTGGTCATCCTGCCGATCGCGCTGCCCGGCATCATCACCGGCATCGCGCTGCGTTCGGCCTTTTCGCTGGCCGAGATTCCATTCTCGTTCTGGACGATCGTGCTCGGCCACGCCACCTTCTGCGTTGTCGTTGTCTATAACAACGCCGTCGCCCGCTTTCGCCGCACCTCCGGCTCGATGATCGAGGCATCGATGGACCTTGGCGCCGACGGCTTCCAGACCTTTCGCTATGTCGTGCTGCCCAACATCGCCACCGCTCTGCTCGCCGGCGGCATGCTCGCCTTTGCCCTGTCGTTCGACGAGGTCATCGTCACCACCTTCACCGCCGGCCAGCAGCAGACGCTGCCGATCTGGATGCTGGAGGAACTGATCCGTCCGCGCCAGCGCCCGGTCACCAATGTCGTGGCCATGGTCGTCGTGCTGGTGACGCTGCTGCCCATCCTTCTTGCTTACTACCTGACCCGCGACGGCGACCAGATCGCCGGTTCGGGCAAATGACGTCAAGCATCCATAAGGGAGAGACTTCCATGGACACAAAGATGCTGATCGGCTCGAAATTCGAGAAGGGCACCGAAACCGAGGAGCCAATCCTCAATCCCAAGACCGGGGCGACCATCCTCAACCTGCCTGAAGCCAGCCAGGCGCAGATCGAGGCGGCGGTGCTGGCGGCCGAAAAGGCTTTCGTCACCTGGTCGCGCACGACGCCGGCGCAGCGCTCCGGTTATCTCCTGAAGATCGCCGATCGCATCGAGGCCGGCGCGAAGGATTTCGCAGCACTCGAGGCGCTCAATTGCGGCAAGCCGATCAATGCCGTGCTCAACGACGAAATCCCGGCAATCGTCGACTGCTACCGCTTCTTTGCCGGCGCTGTCCGCTCGATGCCCGGCCAGGTCGCTGGCGAATACATTCCCGGCCACACTTCGATGGTCCGCCGCGACGCAATCGGCGTCGTCGCTTCGATTGCGCCGTGGAACTATCCGTTGATGATGATGGCCTGGAAGCTGGCGCCGGCGATTGCCGGCGGCAATACCGTCGTCTTCAAGCCGTCCGAGCAGACGCCGCTGACCGCATTGAAGCTGGCCAAGATCCTCGCCGACATCCTGCCGGAAGGCGTCGTCAACGTCGTGCTCGGCAGAGGCGACAGTGTCGGCAACACGCTGATCAACCACCCGAAAATCAACATGATCTCGATCACCGGCGACGTCGCTACCGGCAAGAAGGTGCTGCAGGCCGCCGCCAAATCGGTCAAGCGCACGCATCTGGAACTCGGCGGCAAGGCGCCGGTCATCGTCTTCGACGACGCCGATCTCGACGCGGTGGTCAATGGCCTGCGCGCCTTCGGCTACTACAATGCCGGCCAGGACTGCACCGCCGCCTGCCGCATCTATGCCGGCAGGAAGATCTACGACAAGCTCGTCGCCGACCTTTCCTCGGCCGTCTCGACCATCAAGTACAACCGCCCCGACGACACCGAGAACGAGATCGGGCCGCTCATCTCACGCCGCCAGCGCGACCGCGTTTCGAGCTTCGTCGAACGCGCCTCGGAGCTGAAGCACATCGAGATCACCACCGGCGGCAAGCCGGGCGAAGGCTCCGGCTTCTTCTACCAGCCGACCGTCGTCGCCGGCGCGCTGCAGGAAGACGAGATCGTGCGCCGCGAAGTATTCGGCCCGGTTGTCTCCGTCACTCGTTTTTCCGAGGTCGACGAGGCGGTGAACTGGGCCAATGACAGCGACTACGGCTTGGCATCGTCGGTATGGACGAAGGACGTTTCGCGCGCCATGGCGACAGCAGCCCGGCTGCAATATGGCTGCACCTGGATCAACACCCACTTCATGCTGACCAATGAGATGCCGCATGGTGGGCTGAAACAGTCCGGCTATGGCAAGGACATGTCGCTTTATGCGCTGGAGGATTATACCGCTGTCCGCCATGTGATGGTGGCGCACGGATAGTGCCTTTTCCTTCTCCCCGTTGACGGCCCGTTGACGGGGAGAAGGTGGCCCGAAGGGCCGGATGAGGGGCAGCACAAGTCTTGCTCAGCTGGTTCCGCCCCTCATCTGCCTGCCGGCATCGATCTGCCACCTGGCGCTGACATCGCTACCTCCTCACTCGTCCCATGCCTGCACGACGGTCTGCCGCGCAATCTGGCCGTCCTTCAGCTCCAGCATCGCCGCGCAGAACACTTTCGTGCCGTCCGGATAGGCGCATGCCTGGGTGAAGGCGAGGTTGTCGCCATCGGCGATGGTGGTGTCGACCTTGTGGGTCATCGCCCGGCTGCAGATGTCGTCCCAGAATGTGCTGATCGCCGCGCGTCCGCGAATTTCGCGGGGCTTGCTCGGCGGATTGTTGCGGTCGATCACCCGCACCAGCGCGTCATCGGCATAGAAGCTCGCGAGCATTTTTCCGTCACGGCCTTCGATCGCATTCTTGATCGCCGCGCCATTCACCGGCTGTGTCTTGGGCGGCATTTTATCCTCCATGTGCCCGTCTTCACGATCGGGCGGTTGATGATCAGAAGCGCTGCCCGGCGGTCATCGACGGGGAGCGGTTGGAGCGCCGTGCATCCGCTTGGATGCACAAAGGACGCTCCAAGACTTTGAGCACTGCCTCAATTCGACTTCACCTTGACGGCGGCGAACACCTCATCGGCCTGCTGCTTGAAGGTTGCGAGGTCGATCTGGCTGCCGTTGAGCATCGTCGACCAGTGGCGTACGATCGCCGCCATCGCCAAGGCCTCCTTGATCTCCTCGTCGGTGACGCCGTTGAGCTTGGCTGCCTGCGTGATAGACGCAGTACTGGCAGGGGATCTGCGCCGCGACAGCGAGGCCCATCAACTCCTTGGTCTTGCCGTCAAGCGCGGTGCTCGGGTTGAGCTGCACCCCTTTGATCTCGGCCCAGGCGCCGGCGACAGCGACGTCCGGCAGCGTCTTGAACATGTCGGGCACCGAGCCGAGCGTCGCCTCGATATCCTTGTAGGCAGCCGTCGCCGAAGCATCCTCGGCCTTTGCCGGGGCAATAGTCAGCAATGCGCCAACGCCCGCCGCCATCACCAATGATTGGATCTTCCATTTCAGCATTTCATCCTCCCTTCCCATCCCAGCCCCTTCCCGGCGACGTCAGCCTGGCCTGGATGAGAAGAATTGATAGCGCTTATGCTGCTATGGCAGCTTCGCCCGAAAGCGCCATGGCTCTCATGGCCCGTCCGGGCCAGTGTGCCTGGCCGAGAAAGCCGCCGCCGCGGCCCGCGACGGCAAGTCCAGCTTGAGCAGTATGTTGGCGACGTGGCGCTTGACCGTATGCTCGCTCAGCCTGAGCTCGGCGGCGATGGCGGCATTGCTCTTGCCGTCGGCGATAAGGCTCACCACCTCGCTTTCGCGCGCCGTCAGCGCAGCCGGCTCAGTCGCCTTGATCCTGGAGTGGCAGGCCGGCTCCAGATGCTGCTCGGACGTCGCCAGGACCGTTGCCAGCGGCTCGCCCAGCTCGTCGAGCGTGATCCGGCCGGCATCGGCGAAATGAAGTCCCGAACCGGTTGCCAGGTCGGCCACCAGCCGGGAAGCCAGGATGTCGCCGCGGGCGGCATGGGCGGCGAGCTGCATCGTCACGCGCGCCGTCAGCCCCGTTGGCGGCCCGCGCGATTCAATCTCGCCGACATGCATACCCTGTGCGCTGGCCACGCCGATCCCCTTTGCCGCATCACGCAGCGCCGCCGCGCAGCGTATGGCGCGCGCCGGTCCGTCGAAGCGCGAGATCATCATCTCGCCATGCGTGCCTGCAGTGCGGCCGCCATGGCGCCCGACCAGCAGCCGCCAAGTCTCCAGGAAACGCTGGCTCCGCTCGCTCCACATGCGGTCACCGAGCCTTGCCGTATCGTAGATGCGCGTCACCAAAAGCGCAGCCAGCACACGCTCCACCTCGGCCACGGCGTGCCTGCCGGTCAGGAATTCCTCGGTCAGGTCCGCCACGCGGTCCACGTCGCCGGTCCAGATCGGGTGGTCGCGCCCTGGCACCTCGACCAGTCGCGCATTCGCGATCTTTCTGGCCAGGAAACGGCTGGCGTCGGGGTCGACCCGTGCATCGTTGCGGCGATGGATCAGCAGCGTTGGTGCGCCGATCGCCGCCAGCACGCCGCGCACATCGACTGCCGCATTCATGCGCGCCAGCGCCGCTGCCGCCGTCGGGCTCGCCGACAGCCGCTCGAAGCGCCCCCACCATGTTGCAAAACGGGGATCGTCGACCCGGCCAGGTGCGAAATGCGGCAAGGTGGCGCCGGTGCCCCATGCCGTCTCGGTCATCTCGATGAAGGCGTCGAGGCGTTCCGGCGGCATCACCCATTTGTGGAAATGCGCATAGCCGCCATAGAGCACCAGCGCCCGCGTCCGCTCCGGATAGGTGGCAGCGAACAGCATCGCCATCGGCGCGCCTTCCGAAGCACCCAGCAATGCCGCTCGGCCGCTGCCGGCGGCATCCATCACAGCACGCACGTCGTCCATGCGGGTTTCAAGACCAGGTAGGTGATGGGTATCGATGCGGTCCGACAGGCCGGTGCCGCGCTTGTCGAACAGGATCAGCCGCGAGAAGGCTGAAAGCCGCTTCAGCAGCCGGCTGTAGCCTTCGTCTTCCCAGTGCAGGTCGAGATTGGAAATGAAGCCCGGCACGAAAACGAGATCGAACGATCCCTGGCCGACCACCTGATAGGCGATCCGCACGTCGCCACTTCGGGCGTATCGAGTTTCGATCGGCCTCACGAGATTTGTCCGCCCGGCCCGACGATTTCTGGTCGCTCAACATAGCAGAGGCGCGACGCTTACGGCAGATCAAACGTTAGAAGATGGGAATGCAGGCGTATGGGCCATGAGAGGCACGTTTGCCGGCTACTTCTGCGAAGCGGCGATCCCGGCATTCGACTCACCGGCCCCTGGGCCTTTGCCGCCTGGAACGACGCCCCCGGCATCGGCGCGGAAGCCCACTGCTTCCGGTGCAGCCGGCCGCTTGATCCTTGCCGAGGCGGCCACGACAAGCTCGTTGAAGCCTTCGCCACCGCCGTCCAGCATTTCGAACAACTGCCGCCGCATCCTCGGTTCCCAGAACTTGTTGATATGCTCGGCGACGCCGGCAATGCCTTCCTCGCGCGGCTTGGAGTGAAAAAAGGCGGCGATCTGGTTGGCCATGCGGACCAGCTTCTCGCTGGTGCTCATGATGTGGCCTTCGTCATGCGACATGCTTGGCAACTCCGGAAACCACCCGTTCGGGGTGGGTGAAGATATCGAAATCATTGCCGCGCACCAAAGCCACCAGCGTCATGCCGGCGTCCTCGGCGGTGCGGATGGCAAGTGCCGTCGGCGCCGAAACGGCGATGATGAACGCAGCGCCGATCGCCGCCGTCTTCTGCACCATCTCGACCGAAACGCGCGATGTCACCACGACGGCACCCAAGGTGCCATCGATGCCGGCTCTGGCGAGTGCCCCGGCCAGCTTGTCGAGCGCATTGTGGCGGCCGACATCCTCGCGCGCCATGACGATGCCCTTGCCGGAGATATAAAAACCGGCGGCGTGGACCGCGCCGGTCTCGGCATGCAGCGGCTGCACTCTCGACAAAAGCTTGACCGAACGGACGATGTCGTCCGCCGCAAGCGTAAGTTTTGACGAACCGACCGTCTCGACCGAGCGCATCGCCTCCTCGATCGACTCGATGCCGCACAGCCCGCAGCCGACCGGTCCGGCCAGCCGCCGGCGCCGCGCCTCGAAGCGCGTATTGGCCTGGTCCTTTAGCCTGATCTGGATGTCGATGCCGGCGCCGTGATCTTCGACTTCGATCGCCTCAATTTCTTGCCGGTCGGCGATAATGCCCTCGGTCAGCGAGAAGCCGAGCGCGAAATCCTCGAAATCGGCGGGACTTGCCATCATCACCGCATGGGTGGTGCCGGCAAAGGAGAACGCCACCGGCGTCTCTTCCGGCACCATCCGGTTGGCGGCCGCAGTGCCGCCGGCGCGGTGTGCCAGCCGCGAGATCTGCGTCGTGGCTTTGCGGCGCGCGCTCAAAGATTACTCCGCTGCTTCCAAGGTCGCGATGCGACGGCTGTTGCGAGCCTGCTCGTCATAGTCGAGCTGCCATTCCGATGGCCCGTTGGACGCGCCGACCTGCACCGCCGTCACCTTGTATTCCGGGCAGTTGGTCGCCCAGTCGGAGAAGTCGGTGGTGATGACGTTGGCCTGCGTGTCGGGGTGGTGGAACGTCGTATAGACCACGCCCGGCGACACTTTGTCGGTGATCAGCGCGCGCAGCGTCGTCTCGCCGGAGCGGCTGGTCAGGCGGACCCAGTCGCCGTCGCGCAGGCCGCGGTTTTCGGCGTCATGCGGGTGGATCTCGAGCCGGTCCTCGCTGTGCCACATGATATTGTCGGTACGCCTGGTCTGCGCGCCGACATTGTACTGCGACAGGATGCGGCCGGTGGTCAGCAGCAGCGGGAAGCGCGGTCCCGTCCTCTCGTCGGTCGCCACATATTCGGTGCGGATGAACTTGCCCTTGCCGCGCACGAAGCCGCTGATATGCATGATCGGCGTGCCTTCCGGCGCGTGCTCGTTGCACGGCCACTGCACCGAGCCCATCTTTTCCAGATAATCGTAGGAAACCTTGGCGAAGCTCGGAGTCGTCTTGGCAATCTCATCCATGATTTCGGACGGATGCTGGTAATTCCAGGCAAGCCCCATCATCTGTGCGAGCTTCTGCGTCACTTCCCAGTCGGCCAGCCCGTTCTTCGGCGCCATCACCTTGCGCACGCGGTTGATGCGGCGTTCGGCATTGGTGAAGGTGCCGTCCTTCTCGAGGAAAGTCGAGCCGGGCAGGAAGACATGCGCGTAGTTGGCGGTCTCATTGAGGAAGAGATCGTGTACGACGACACATTCCATCGCGGCAAGGCCTGCGGCGACATGCTTGGTATCGGGATCGGACTGCAAAATGTCCTCGCCTTGCACATAGAGGCCCTTGAATGAGCCGTCGACGGCGGCGTCCAGCATGTTGGGGATGCGCAGGCCGGGCTCGTCGTCGAGCTTGACCCCCCACAGGCTCTCATAGATGTCGCGTACCGCGTCGCCGGAGATGTGGCGATAGCCGGGCAGCTCATGCGGGAACGAGCCCATATCGCAGGAGCCCTGGACATTGTTCTGGCCGCGCAGCGGATTCACGCCGACGCCTGGCCGGCCGATATTGCCGGTCGCCATGGCAAGGTTGGCGATGGCGATGACGGTGGTCGAGCCCTGGCTGTGCTCGGTCACGCCGAGGCCGTAATAGATCGCGCCATTGCCGCCGGTGGCAAACAGCCGTGCGGCGCCGCGGATTTCTTCGGGATCGACATTGGCAAGCTGGCCGACCACTTCCGGGCTGTTTTCCGGCAGCGCCACGAACGACGCCCAGTCCTGGAACTCGTCCCAGTCGCAGCGCTCGCGGATGAAGGCCTCGTCGAACAGGCCTTCGGTGACGATCACATGCGCAAGCGCGGTGACCACGGCGACATTGGTGCCGGGCTTCAGCGGCAGATGATGCTGCGCCTCGATATGCGCCGAGCGCACGATGTCGGTGCGGCGCGGGTCGAGCACGATCAGCTTGGCGCCTTTGCGCAACCGCTTCTTCATGCGCGACGCAAACACCGGATGTGCGTCGGTCGGATTGGCACCGATGATCATCACCACGTCGGTCTGCTCGATCGAATCGAAATCCTGGGTGCCTGCCGAGGTGCCGAATGTCTGGCCAAGGCCATAGCCGGTCGGCGAATGGCAGACGCGGGCGCAGGTATCGACATTGTTGTTGCGGAAACCCTGGCGGATCAGCTTCTGCACCAGATAGGTTTCCTCGTTCGTGCAGCGCGACGAGGTGATGCCGCCGATCGAGGTTCGGCCATACTGGTACTGGATGCGGCGGAACTCGTTGGCAGTGTGGGTCAGCGCTTCTTCCCACGACACCTCGCGCCATGGATCGGTGACCTTTTCGCGGATCATCGGATTGAGGATGCGCTCCTTGTGGGTCGAATAGCCGTAGGCAAAACGTCCCTTGACGCAGCTATGGCCACGGTTGGCCTTGCCGTCCTTGTAGGGCACCATGCGCACCAACTCGTCGCCGCGCATTTCGGCCTTGAACGAGCAGCCGACGCCGCAATAGGCGCAAGTGGTGACCACCGAATGCTCCGGCTGGCCAATCTTGATCACCGATTTCTCGGAGAGCGTCGCCGTCGGGCAGGCCTGCACGCAGGCGCCGCAGGACACGCATTCGCTGTCGATGAACAGTTGATGCATGCCGGGCGACACGCGGCTTTCGAAGCCGCGGCCCTCGATGGTCAGCGCGAAGGTGCCTTGCACCTCCTCGCAGGCTCGCACGCAGCGCGAGCAGACGATGCATTTCGACGGATCATAAGTGAAGTACGGGTTGGACTCGTCCTTCGCCATCCATTTGAAGTTTTCTGCGCCATCATTCTTCTTGAAGACGTGGTTGTCGCCCTCATAGCCGTAGCGCACGTCGCGCAGGCCGACGACGCCGGCCTGCGTCTGCAATTCGCAGTCGCCATTGGCAGCACAGGTCAGGCAGTCGAGCGGATGGTCGGAGATGTAGAGCTCCATCACGCCGCGGCGAATGTCCTTCAGCCTTTCGGTCTGCGTGTGCACGACCATACCCGGCGCCACCGGCGTCGTGCATGAAGAAGGCGTGCCGTTGCGGCCGTCGATCTCGACCAGGCAGAGCCGGCAGGAGCCGAAGGCATCGATCATGTCAGTGGCGCAAAGCTTCGGGATGGCAATGCCGGCCTCCATCGAGGCGCGCATGATCGAGGTGCCTTCCGGCACGGTGACGGTGAAGCCGTCGACGGTCAGCGTCACCTGCTTCTCGGAGGTCGAGGCCGGTGTGCCGTAGTCGATTTCCTGAACGAGACCCATGGCGAGACTCCTATTCTGCTGCTTCGGCGACCGGCGCCGGCTTGAAATCATCGCGGAAGTGGTTGATTGCGCTCATCACCGGGTAGGGCGTGAAGCCACCCAGCGCGCAGAGCGAACCGAACTTCATCGTGTTGCAGAGGTCGGTCACCAGCTCGATCTGCTTTTCCGGCTCTATACCCCTGGCGATCTTGTCGATCGTCTCGACGCCGCGCGTCGAGCCGATGCGGCACGGCGTGCACTTGCCGCAGCTTTCGATGGCGCAGAACTCCATGGCGAAGCGCGCTTGCCTCAGCATGTCGGCTGTGTCGTCGAAGACGGTGATGCCGGCGTGGCCGATCAGCCCGTCCTTGGCGGCGAATGCCTCGTAATCGAAAGGCGTGTCGAACAGGGAGCGGGGAAAATAAGCTCCCAACGGACCCCCGACCTGTACCGCCTTGACCGGCCGTCCAGTGGCCGTGCCACCGCCGATGTCGTCGACGATCTCGCCAAGCGTCATGCCGAACGCCGCCTCGAACAGGCCGCCATATCTGACGTTGCCGGCGATCTGGATCGGAATGGTGCCGCGCGAGCGGCCCATGCCGAAATTCTTGTAGAAGGCAGCACCCTTGTCCATGATCACAGGCACCGAGGCCAGCGAGATGACATTATTGATCACCGTCGGCTTGCCGAACAGGCCCTGGATGGCCGGCAGTGGCGGCTTGGCGCGAACGACGCCGCGCTTGCCTTCGAGGCTGTTGAGCAGCGAGGTTTCCTCGCCGCAGACATAAGCGCCGGCGCCGACGCGAATTTCCATGTCGAAGGCGTTGGGCGAGCCCAGCACATTGACGCCGAGCAGGCCGGCCTTGCGGGCGACCTCGACCGCCTTCTCCATCATTGCCACCGCATGCGGATATTCCGAGCGGATATAGACAAAGCCCTTGGTCGCGCCGGTGGCGATGCCGGCGATCGCCATGCCTTCGATCAGCACGAAGGGGTCGCCCTCCATGATCATGCGGTCGGCGAAGGTTGCGCTGTCGCCCTCGTCGGCATTGCAGACGATGTACTTTTTGTCGGCCGTCGTTTCGAGCACCGTTTTCCATTTGATGCCGGTCGGGAAGCCGGCGCCGCCGCGGCCGCGCAGGCCCGACTCGGTGACTTGCTTGACGATGTCGGCCGGCGCTAGTCCCACGGCGTTCTGCAGGCCCTTCAGCCCGCCATGCGCCTTGTAGTGATCGAGCGACAGCGGATTGATGACGCCGCAGCGCGCGAAGGTCAGCCGCGTCTGCTTAGCCAGGAACGGGATCTTGTCGGGTGCACCCAACCAGCGCTTGTGGTAGCCGCCGGTGAGAAAGCCACAGTCGAAAAGGCTTTTGACGTCGGACGGCTTTACCGGCCCATAGGCGACGCGGCCATTGGCTGTCGCCACCTCAACCATCGGCTCGAGGAAATAGGCGCCGCGCGAACCATTGCGAACGATCTTGGCCTCGATACCGCGATCGGCCAATTCCTTTTCGACCGCCTTGGCGACCTTTTCAGCACCGAGCGCCAGCGCGCCGGAATCGCCGGGAACGTAGATGCGCGGGATCATGAACGCACCTCGGCAGCGATCTCGTCGAGCTTTTCGTCATCGAGCCGGCCGATCACCTCGCCGTCCAGCATTGCCGATGGCGCGCAGGCGCAAAGGCCGAGGCAGTAGACCGGCTCCAGCGTCACCGATCCGTCGCGGGCGGTCTCGTGGAAGCCGATGCCCAGCAATTGCTTGAGCTTGGCGGCAATGGCGTCCGAGCCCATCGACTGGCAAGCTTCCGCCTGGCAGAGCTTCAGCACATGCCTTCCGGCCGGGTGGCTGCGGTAGTCATGATAGAAGGTGACGACGCCGTGCACCTCCGCCTTGGAGATGTTCAGCGCCTCGGCGATGACAGGCAGCGCGTCCTGCGGCACATGGCCGAACTCTTCCTGGATGCCGTGGAGGATCGGCAATAGCGGGCCTTCGAGGCCCTTCAGCTCCTGGACGATCGCCGCCGTGCGCGACGCGATCTCGGTACCTGCAGGCTGCATTGTCATGCAGCGCCCTCCCTGGTCGTAGTAATCTACCGCTAAGTGCTTAGGAAATCAGAGGAAACCCACCAAATCAATAAAGCTGATCCGTTGCTCGATAGAAATCTTCTATCGCTGCGGTCCAGCCTGCAATCTCTAGCTCAGCGGCGGGCGCGGAAATCGTCTGCTAGCGCCATCGCCTCGTCCAGCAGCGCCGAGACCAGCGGCGTGTGCGGCTCGCGCGGCGTCGCCACCAGCCCGACGGTGTGGCTGGCGTCCGGATCGACAATCGGAATGGCCCGGATCGGCTCGGAAAAGCCGAATGTTTCCGAGAGGTTGAGCGGCATGATCGACGACCATTTGCCGGTACGGATATGGGAGAACAGCACGATCATCGAATTGGATTCGAGTGTCGGCCGCACCTGTGTGCCGGCTTCGGCCAAATGCTGGTCGATGATGCGACGGTTCTGCATGTCCGGCGTCAGCAGGCAGAGCGGCAGCTGGCTGAGTTCCGCCCATGTCACTTTGTCGCGGTCGGAATACGGGTTTCCGACCGCGGTGATCAGTTGATAGCGCTCGTCATAGAGCGGCACGCTGGTCACCCGCCCCAGCGGCTCGTTGTCGAGGTAGGTGATGCCGGCGTCGATGTCGAAATTGCCGAGCAGCGACAGCACCTCGATCGAGGTGCGCGACAGCACCGAGAAGGTGACACCGGGATGCTTTGCCCGAAAGGGTGTCGTCAGCCGCGCCACCATGGCCAGAGCCGTCGGGATGGCGGCGATGCGGATGCGCCCCGAAAGGCCGTGGCGTGCCGCCCGCATCTCCTCGCGCATGGTGCGGGTATCGCCGACGATGCGGCGCGCCCATACCAGCACCTGTTCTCCCTCCGGCGTCAGCCCCTGAAAGCGCGAGCCGCGCAATACCAGCATCACGCCGAGCTGACCCTCCAGCTGCTTGATGCCGGCCGAAAGCGTCGGCTGGGTGACGCTGCACACCTCCGCCGCTCGGCCGAAATGCTCTTCCCTGGCCAACGCGATGAAGAATTCCAGCTTGTCGATCATGAGCGGACGCTACCCGGCCAAGTGGGGTTACGCCAGATGCAAGCTGTTTTTGCTTGGCGAATCCTCATGCGGCCGAAGCTTCGCCGCCGTCCAAGCTTACCTTACCTGTCCACAAGGTTCAGGATGTTGCCGTCCGGATCCTTGAACCAGGCAACCTTCATGCCGTGACCGACGTGGATGTCGCCTTCCAGCGTCAGGCCCGGCATGTCGTAGTGCTCGAAGACGACGCCCTTCGATTTCAGCGCCTTGACGACGGTGTCGATTTCGTCGCCGACCATCCAGGTCACCGCCGTCGCCTTGTTGGTTCCGGCGAAATGCGAGCGATACACGTTGATGCTGGTGTCGCCGCATTTGTAGACGATTAGTTCGCCACCCTCGTTGTGGACCTCAGTCAGGCCGAGCGTTCCCTTGTAGAAAGATCTGGCCTCCGCCAGATCTTTCACCGCGAGATTGGCCGTTGCATTGCTGTTTGCGAGCATGACGGTCTCCTTTCCTTACCGGTGATCACGTCCTAGAGCTGTGCAATAAGATAGGGCCGCTTCGTCTTCTGGCGACCGCAACTTGTCGATTGGCGTGTCTCCTGGAAGACGGTTGCTCCCCGCAAAACCCTACAAACCAACGCAGGTTTCTGGGCGCATGCCGCAGCACGTGTTGTGCCGCCGCTTGGTTCTGTTCGGGAACTGCATTATCTGAAGCGGAAAAGCAGAGGAAAAGCTGATGCCCGCCGTCCAGGAAAACGTCACCAAGGAAATCGTCACCGAGCGCCTGAAGACGATAAATGGACCGGATTTCACCGGCAACATCGTCGACCTCGGCATGGTTTCCGAGATTTTCATCGCCGATGCCAAGGTCTTCTTCTCGATCACCGTCCCTGCCGCCCGGGCTCAGGAGATGGAGCCATTGCGTGCTGCCGCCGAGCGTGTCGTCAAGGCGATCCCCGGTGTCGCTGGCGCTGTGGTCGCGCTGACAGCGGAAAGGAAAGGCGGCGGCATGGAGGCTCCGGTCCCAGTGCGGCCTGCCCCCAGGCCCGCGCCGCCGGCCACACCCGCCGCCGCGCCACGTCCGGCTCCGCATGCCCCAGCCTCGCACAGCCAGGGCAAGCGCGGCGTGCCCGGCATCGAGGCGATCATCGCCGTCGCTTCCGGCAAGGGCGGCGTCGGCAAGTCGACCACTGCCGTCAACATCGCGCTTGGCCTCGCCGCTAACGGCCTGAGGGTCGGCGTGCTCGACGCCGACATCTACGGCCCGTCCATGCCGCGGCTGCTCAACATCCATGGCCGGCCGCAGACCGTTGACGGCAAGGTCCTGAAGCCGATGGAGAATTACGGCCTGAAGGTCATGTCGATGGGCTTCCTCGTCGATGAGGAGACGCCGATGATCTGGCGCGGGCCGATGGTGATGTCGGCATTGACGCAAATGCTGCGCGAGGTCGAGTGGGGGCCGCTCGATGTGCTCGTCGTCGACATGCCGCCCGGCACCGGCGACGCGCAGCTGACCATGGCCCAGCAGGTGCCGTTGGCTGGCGCCGTCATCGTCTCGACGCCGCAGGATCTGGCCCTGATCGATGCGCGAAAAGGCCTCAACATGTTCAGGAAGGTCGACGTGCCGGTGTTGGGCATCGTCGAGAATATGAGCTATTTCCTCGCCCCCGACACCGGCAAGCGCTACGATATCTTCGGCCATGGCGGCGCGCGCCGCGAGGCCGAGCGTCTCGGCGTCACCTTCCTCGGCGAAGTGCCGCTCGAAATGGGCATCCGCGAAAGCTCGGATGCCGGCACGCCGGTGGTGGTCTCGAAGCCCGATGGCGCAGAGGCGAAGATCTACCGCGACATCGCCTCAAAGGTCTGGGGCAGGGTCAACGAAGAACGCGGCGCGGCCGAAGCCGCCGTGCCGAGCATTGTGTTTGAGTGAGACGGCAGTGGGTGGTGCGAAAAGCCTGATCTAGGCCGCGCCCACCTTCTCGCCGAACGACGAAAAAAACTGTCCGGCAAGTTTCTTCGACGTCGATTCGATCAGCCGGCTGCCAAGCTGGGCGATCTTTCCGCCGACATCGGCCTTGGCCGCATATTTCAGGATTGTCGCCTCCGGTCCATCGGCGGTCAGCGTCACATCGGCGCCGCCTTTTGCGAAGCCGGCGATGCCACCCTTGCCTTCGCCCTGGATGGTGTAGGAGTGCGGCGGCTTGAGGTTCTTCAGCGTCACCTCGCCGTTGAACGTCGCCTTGATCGGGCCGATCTTGAGCACCACGGTCGCGCCCATCTCGGTGTCCGACTTCTTTTCGAGGCTCTGGCAGCCCGGAATGGTCTGCCTCAGAACGTCCGGGTCGTTCAGCGCCTCCCAAACCTTTTGCAGGGGTGCGGCGATGCGTTCCTCGCCTTCGATCACCAAAGCCATCAAAATCTCCCGGATACAAAATTGACAAACCCCGATCCCGTCTAGCGCGGGGCCAGATGTATGTCTATCGCACCAAAGTCCGGAATCGGATGGCGCGTGCCTCTTGCCTGCTCTCGCGCGTTGTCATATCGATTTGTCATACAAATACGGAGACCATGATGGCCGGCGCACCCACACAAAAAAAGAAATTTCGCTCGCAGGAGTGGTTCGACAATCCCGATAATCCGGGGATGACGGCGCTTTACCTCGAGCGCTACCTGAATTACGGGCTGACGCGTGCCGAACTGATGTCGGGTAAGCCGCTGATCGGCATCGCCCAGACCGGCTCGGATCTGTCGCCCTGCAACCGCCATCACCTCGAACTGGCCAAGCGCGTGCGCGAGGGCATCGTGTCGATGGGCGGCATCCCTTTCGAGTTCCCGTGCCACCCGATCCAGGAGACGGGCAAACGCCCGACCGCGGCACTCGACCGCAACCTCGCCTATCTCAGCCTGGTCGAGGTGCTCTATGGCTACCCGCTCGACGGCGTTGTACTCACCATCGGCTGCGACAAGACGACGCCGGCCCTTTTGATGGCCGCCGCCACCGTCAACATTCCGGCTATCGCGCTGTCGGTCGGCCCGATGCTCAACGGCTGGCACAAGGGCAAGCGCACCGGCTCCGGCACCATCGTCTGGGAATCGCGCCAGCGCCTGTCGGCGGGCGAGATCGGCTATGACGAGTTCATGGACATCGTCGCGTCCTCGGCGCCGTCCACCGGCTATTGCAACACAATGGGCACCGCCACCACCATGAATTCCTTGGCCGAGGCGCTCGGCATGCAGCTGCCGGGCTCAGCCGCGATTCCGGCTCCCTATCGCGAGCGTGGCCAGATCGCCTATGAGACGGGAAAACGCATAGTCGACATGGTGCATGAGGATCTGAAGCCCTCCGACATCATGACTCGGCAGGCCTTCGAAAACGCCATCGTCGTCAATTCGGCCATCGGCGGCTCGACCAACGCGCCGATCCATCTCAATGCCATCGCCCGACATCTCGGCGTGCCACTCGACAATGACGATTGGCAGAAGGTCGGCCTCAAGATACCGCTTATCGTCAACCTGCAGCCGTCGGGCGAATATCTCGGCGAGGATTATCATCATGCCGGTGGCGTGCCGGCGGTGGTGGCCGAACTGATGAAGGCCGGGCTGTTGCCTCATCCAGACGCCATGACCGTCAACGGCAAGACGATCGGCGACAATTGCAGTGGGACCGTCAACGAGAATCTCGACGTCATCCGCACCGTCGCCGAGCCGCTGAAGGCCAATGCCGGCTTCATCAATCTTAGAGGTAATCTGTTCGATTCGGCGATCATGAAGACCAGCGGCATCTCGCCCGAATTCCGCGAACGCTATCTGTCGAACCCGAACGACCCCGAGGCCTTCGAAGGTAACGCCATGGTCTTCGACGGGCCTGAAGACTACCACGCCCGCATCGACGATCCGGCGCAAGGCATCGACGAGCACACGATCCTGTTCATGCGCGGCGCCGGTCCGATCGGTTATCCGGGCGGCGCCGAAGTCGTCAACATGCAGCCGCCGGCCCATCTCATCAAGAAGGGCATTCATGCGCTGGCCTGCATCGGCGACGGTCGCCAGTCAGGCACGTCGGGCTCGCCGTCGATCCTCAACGCCTCGCCCGAAGCCGCCATAGGCGGCGGGCTGGCGCTGTTGAAGACCGGCGATCGCGTCCGCATCGACCTGCGCAAGGGAACCGCCGACATTCTCGTCACCGACGACGAGATCACGCGCCGTCGCACCGAGCTGCAGAACAGTGGCGGCTATAACTACCCCAAGCACCAGACGCCATGGCAGGAGATCCAGCGCGGCATGGTCGACCAGTTTTCCGAAGGAATGGTGCTGAAGCCGGCGGTGAAATACCAGGATGTGGCGCACACCCGCGGCGTGCCGCGGGACAATCACTGAACGCCTCTTCTTTCCTTCTCCCCTTGTGGGAGAAGGTGGAGCGGCGCGCAGCGCCGAGACGGAAGAGGGGTGTTGGACGGAGTGCGGTNTTCCTTCTCCCCTTGTGGGAGAAGGTGGAGCGGCGCGCAGCGCCGAGACGGAAGAGGGGTGTTGGACGGAGTGCGGTCGGTGCCAAGCTGGAACACCCCTCATCCGACCGAGCGGAGCCTGTCCTCGGGCTTGCCGGAGGCAAGACCCGTGGGCTCGGCCACCTTCTCCCACAAAGGGGAGAAGGAAAGAGCCGCGTCCAAGCAGCGCCTATAGATAGCCGGTGATGTCAGGCGCCTGGTCCTGCCTGTCGCGCTTGCCGTCCTCGTAGACAATTGGTGCTGCGGCGAGTTCCTCTTCGGTGACGTCGTCGAGGCAGGCGACGTTCACCGCCCAGAAATTCCCGCCCATGAAGTCGAGATAGCCGCGCGAGAGAAAATTCGCGCCGCAGTTCGGGCACATATAGTGGTTGATGTCGCCTTCCGGCCAGTTCGACGGCGTCGCCTTGTATTCCCGCATCCGGTCGCGGCCGTCCGTCACCCGCACGGCTTCATAGGCTGCGAAGGATTTCCGGTAGCCGAGCTTCCAGCAGAAGCTGCAATTGCATTTACGGATGCCTTCGGCGAGGTCGATTTCGGCTTCGAAACTCACCGCGCCGCAATGGCAGCTGCCGTGATAGGTTTTTTTCATGGTTTCCATCCCAGACGTGTTCTGGCTCCGCCAAGCCGGCTGTCGGAGCCAGAGCATCATTTGCTCCAGGCATGGCGCTTGACAAGCGGGCGCGACAAATCCACGATCATGGCAAGGGGTGCATCGCGACGACCCCGTGAGGCGTCAGCCCAACGTTCGCGTCCAAGCTTCTCTCTCAAGGAGGTGGACGCCATGCCGTCGACAACGGCTATCACCGTATCGCAACTTTCCCGTCTGATTGGTCTGCCGGGTGCGCCCGTGATCATCGATGTTCGCACCGAAGAGGACTACAACGCGGATCCGCGCCTGCTGCCGGCCTCAAGCCGGCGTGATTTCAAAACCGTCCCGACCTGGGCATCCGAATTCGCCGGCAGCCGAGTGGCGGTCGTCTGCCAAAGAGGACAAAAGCTCTCGCAAGGCGTGGCCGCATGGCTGCGGTATGAGGGCATTGCCGCCGAATCCCTGGAAGGCGGGTTCGAAGCCTGGCGCGATGCCAAGGGGCTTCTGGTTCACGCCGGCAAGATGCCACCCCGCGATGAAAAAGGCCGCACCGTGTGGGTGACGCGGACCCGCCCGAAGGTCGATCGCATCGCCTGCCCCTGGCTGATCAGGCGCTTCATCGATCCGAGCGCGGTCTTCCTCTTTGTCGAGGCGGCCGAAGTGTCGGCCACTGCGGCTCGCTTTCAGGCCGTGCCTTTCGACATCGACAATGTGTTCTGGACTCACCGGGGTGAACGCTGCACCTTCGACACGATGATCGAAGAGTTCGGGCTCGAATCCGAGGCGCTCGACCGCCTGGCCATGATCGTGCGCGCAGCCGATACTGCAAGCCTCGACCTGGTTCCCCAGGCAGCCGGATTCTTGGCCGCCTCGCTTGGCCTGTCGCGGATGTTTCGCGACGATCTGGAACAGATGGAGGCGGGCATGCTGCTCTACGATGCGTTTTACCGATGGTGCCGCGACGCCACCGAGGAGACGCACAACTGGCCAGGCAAGCCATCATGAGCGCCCCGGCTTCTGACAAAACGGGGGCTTCGGAAAAAACGGGCGAGACCGTCGAAGCGCCGGCTGCGCCATCCTTTCGTGAAGGCGTAAAACTCTGGGCGAAAATCGGCCTGCTCAGCTTCGGCGGGCCGGCCGGCCAGATCGCGCTCATGCACAGGGAATTGGTCGAGGAACGGCGTTGGATCGGCGAGCAACGTTTCCTGCATGCGTTGAACTACTGCATGCTGCTGCCCGGCCCTGAAGCCCAGCAACTCGCCATCTATATCGGCTGGCTGCTGCACCGGACGATCGGCGGCCTGGTCGCCGGTGTCCTGTTCGTCGCGCCGGGCGCGCTTGTGATGCTCACCTTGAGCATCCTCTATGCGCTGTATGGCGACGCTCCCCTCGTCGAGGCGCTGTTTTTCGGGGTAAAGGCGGCCGTGCTCGCCATCGTGGTCGAGGCGATGATCCGGATCGGACGACGGGCCCTGAAGAACCGGGTCATGGTTTCGATCGCGCTCGCCGCCTTCATTGCCATCTACGCATTGAACCTGCCGTTTCCGCTCATCATCCTGCTTGCCGGCCTGACAGGCTGGATCGGAAACCGTATTGCGCCGGCCCTTTTTTCCGGCGCGGCGCACGGCAAAGACGCGGTTCCCGACATCAAGGGCGCGGTCGACCTGATGTTCGAGCGCGGCGAACTGGCTCACACCAGGCCGACGCGATGGCATGCGCCGCGCACTGTTGCGATCTGGCTGCCGATCTGGCTCGGGCCGATGCTTCTGATCTGGGCTTTTACCGGGTCTGCTAGTGTGTGGACGCAGATTGGTGGGTTCTTCAGCGTCATGGCGGTCGTCACCTTCGGCGGCGCCTACGCAGTCCTTGCCTATGTCGCGCAGGCAGCGGTCGAGTCCTTCGGCTGGCTCGCACCCGGTGAGATGGTCGATGGCCTCGGACTTGCCGAAACCACGCCGGGCCCGCTCATTCTCGTCCTGCAGTTCGTCGGCTTTCTTGCCGCGTTCCGCCAATCCGGATCGTTGAGCCCGCTGCTTGCCGGATCGCTTGGGGCGATGCTCACGCTGTGGGCCACGTTCACACCTTGCTTCTTCTGGATATTCCTCGGCGCGCCCTATATCGAATCCCTGCGCGGCAACAAGGCGCTGTCGGCGGCGTTGGGCGCGATCACCGCCGCTGTCGTCGGCGTCATCATGAATCTCGCTCTGTGGTTCGGCTTGCACGTGATCTTCGGCGAGGTGCGCAACATCGGTCTTGGGATGGACGTGCCGGTGTTTTCATCGATCGACTGGGGTGCGGCGCTGCTGTCGTGTGCTGCCATGATCGCTATCCTGAAGCTGAAGATCGGCATGCTACCGACGCTGGCAGGATCGGCCCTCGCTGGCGTTTTGTTGCTGGCAGCAAGCGGTTAGCGGCTGCGTGCGGCCGGCGCTTCGCTGCGGTTTCGGGCATTCGGATAGGAACATCATGGCGAAACGGCGCTCCTCCCTAGGCTTCCTCGGAATGTTCGGCCGTTCAGGCGACCTCAGGCAACTCGACGCCGCGTTACGCGGCGTCGACCTTCATCCCGCCCTTGTCCCGGAAGGAGCAAAGCTCACCATCGTCAATCTGATGAAGGATCACTGGCCTGACGAGCCGCCACCAGAAGCCTATCCACCGGTGGCGCAGCTGCTTGGCTATTGTGTTGCCGGGCCGGAAGTATTCGAGCAATCCAACGGCCTTCAACATAGGCTGGATGCGGAGCGCCGGATCGAGGCGGCACTTGAGGCCGGCGACAGCTTCGATGCGCAAATCATACTGATGACGCTGCATGCCAAGCTGATCAGTGGCGAGGTCGTCGAGCGCTACGGGTTGGGCGTCGACTAACCGTTTTGACGAGTAGCGTCTTCAGCCGCCCATGCCGCTGCGCGGCAGATGGATAAGATTGCCGAAGCGAGCGCGCAACTTGTCGTCGAGCGGCTTCGGCACGTGGCGCGGGAAGCGCTCGGCGAGGATGCGTTTCTTCTCGATGATCGCCCGCTGCAAGATGTCGGGCCTGCCTTTCTCGTTCCACTCCTTCGGCGAAAAGCGGTCGCCGACCGCCGGGTAGAAATATTCTGTCTGCATCAGCCGCAGCGTCTGCTCGTTGCCGAGATAGTGACCCGGGCCCTTCAGGCAAACGTCGGCGATGGTGTCTATCGACAGCGACTCATCGGTCACCTCAATGCCGCGCACGCAGCGCAGGCAATGGCCGAGCATGTCGTTGTCGATGATCAGGCTCTCCAGGCAGAAGCCGAGCAGCGAGGCGTGCATGCCGGCCGATTCGTAGACAAGGTTGAGGCCGGCAAGGCCGGCCATCACATCGGTGATGCCTTTTTCGTAACCGGACTGAATATCGGGCAGTTTCGAATCCGTCATGCCGGCGGCCGAACCGCCCGGCAGGTCGTAGAATTGCGCCATCTGGGCGCAGGCAGCGGTCAGCACCGCTTGCTCGGCCGAGCCGCCGGACATGGCGCCGGTCCTGAGATCCGAGACGAACGGCCAGGTGCCGAAGATCGCCGGATGCCCGGGTTTGATGGCGTTGACGTAGACGAGGCCGGCGAGCACCTCGGCCACCGCTTGCACCACCGCACCGGCAATCGCTGCCGGCGCCGTGGCGCCCGCCTGGCCGGCCGACAGCAATAGGATTGGAATGCCGCCTTCCACGCAGGCCTCGAGTACGCCGCAGGCGTCCTCGGCGAATTTCATCGGCGGCACGACAAAACAGTTCGAATTGGAGACGAAAGGCCGCGCGCGAAAATTCTCTTCGCCGCCGGCGATCGCATAGAGCATGTCGAGAGCCGGCTTGACGTTCTCGCGCACCGTGAAGGACGTGCCGACATGCTTCGACGTGCCCATCACGCAGGCGTAAAGCGTGTTGAAATCCATGTCGAGCGGATCGGGAATGTCGCGCGGCACCATCGGCCGCTGGAAGAAATGGATGTTGTCGAGCCCTTCGACGATGCGGGCCGCATCATAGATGTCCTGCAGCAGCGACTCGCGATAACAGCGCTTCTCGACATCGACCAGATGCACCGCGGCACCCGCCGTGCCGTAATGCACGCGCTTGCCCTGGATCAGCATGTCGTGCTTGGGATCCTGGCCATGCAGCGTGAAATGCCGTGCCGCTTTCTTGATGGTGTCGAGGACGAGCGCGCGCGGAAACCGGATGCGGCCGTCCTCGCTGAGCGTGGCGCCGGCCTCGGTCAGCACTTCGATGCAGGATGGGATGGCATTGGCGAAGCCGACCGTTTCAAGCAGCGTCAGCACCGCTTCGTGAATGCGCTCGCGGTCGTTTTCGCTGAGCGGCCCGTAGCTTCCGCCTTCGAGGCCGGCGCGCACCGGCTTGATATCGTCGGCAAGTGGCGCCGCCCGCATGGCGCGACGCGCTTCGCGCCCGCCGGAACGCCGCGAACGTTGGTCCGAGGGCGTATCCGGCTTCTCAACAGCCACTGACATGGGAGGCACTCCACCTTTAGCTGCGAAGCGGGCGGCGGTGGTTGGTCCACCAGGTGGTTGGTCCACCATCGGCCCGCTTCGTCCCCTTATGCCTCGAACTATGCCGCCGGCATTGGCACAGCCTATGAGCCAGACGGCCCCGTCGCATATGCCAGGGCGCTAAAGAACCGTGGCCGGTCGCGGCCCGGCCGAGGCATCAAGCCGCCGCCGGCCTGCGCCCGGCCGCCGTCGCCAGTTCGCGGATGCCGGGCTCGATGTGCTGCAGCGCGATCGAGGAGATGCCCAGCCGCATGAAGCGTGACGGCTTTTCGGTGCGGTCGAAGAAGCGGTCGCCGGGCTCGATGATGACGCTGCGCGAGGCGGCGGCCTCGGCTAGCCCGCGCGAATCGGTGCCGCGCGGCCCTTCGAGCCAGAGCGACGCGCCACCGGCGGAATCGGTCGAGCGCCACTCCGGCAGGAAGGCGGAAATCGCATGGATCAGACGCTTGCGCCGTTCGTCGAAGGCGCTCGACAGCCGCCGCACTAGCGCCTCGTGATGGCCAAGCGACAGGAACAGCGCGACCGCGCGCTGGTTGTTGGCCGGCGGATGACGCAGCATGAAGCGGCGCAGCGCGCGAAGCTCGGAGATCAGCCCGGCCGAGGCGACGATGTAGCCGAGCCGCAGACCCGGAGCCAGCGTCTTCGACATCGAGCCGACATAGATGACGCGGCCGGAACGGTCGAGGCTCTTCAGCGCCTGCTGCGGCGCCTCGTCCAGAAGCTGGCTGTCATAGCCGTCCTCGATAATGATCTGGTTGTGGCGATTGGCGCGCGCCAGCAAATCCTGCCGGCGCTCCGCCGACAGCGGCACCATGGTCGGGCAATGGTGGCTGGGCGTCACGAAGACGAAGCCGGAATCGTTGGGAATAGAAGTGGTTACAATGCCAGAATGGTCGACCGGAACCGGTGCGACGTCGGCACCCGCCAGCCGGAAGATCGAGCGTGCGTCGGGATAGCCGGGGTCTTCCATGGCCACCTTGGAGCCCTTGGTCATCAGCAGCGTCGCCAGCATGTAGAGCGCGTTCTGCGCGCCGAGCGTGACGATGATCTCATCGGGATTGGCGAAGATGCCGCGCCGCGGCAACAGCCGCGCCTGGATCTGCTCGATCAGCAGCGGATCGTCGCGGTCGACCATGTCGGACGCCCAGTTGCGGATCTCGAGCACGGCGAGCGCCATGCGGTTGCACTCGCGCCACTCGGCGGTCGGGAACAGCGCCGGATCGAACTGGCCATAGACGAAGGGGTAGGACGACTTGATCCAGTTGTCGTGCTTGGCCGGCGGCGGCATGTCACTGGCCGCGATCTGTCGACGCGCCTTCCAGTCGATCTCGTTGGCCTGGTCGGGCGCCTTCTGATGCGGTTTGGCCGGCGTCGCCAGCACGTCGGGATTGACGAAATGGCCGCGCCGTTCGCGCGCCACCAGGAAACCCTGGTCGACGAGCTGCTGGAAGGCCAGCACCACGGTGCCGCGCGCCACGCCGAGTTTCTCGGCCAGGATCCGGCAGGACGGAAGCGGCATCGAGGCGGCGATTTGCCGGTCGAGGATGGCGGCGACGATCGCTTGACGGATCTGCGCCTGCAGGGTCTGGCCGGATTCCGCCGAAATCCGGAACAGGCCGGACCATATGGCCGTGTCGTTTCGCTGTGGCATGGAAGATGTTCCTCGATGGCCAGCTTTTTTCACTTGGCTGGACCAGTCGAATGTACCGGTGGCACAAGCTGTTGCGCCAATCAATTTTTCTGATCACTGGGATTTACGCCAGTGATCCATCCCCCGCGTGACGCAACGCGTCATCGCGGCGTGACGCAGTGCGTCATCTCTGCGCATTGAAACCAGTGGATTTCGGCTAGATAGTTTGGACGCGACGACACGCGCCGGAAACATCCGGTCTGTTATGTTGGCATCTCAAGGCTTGGAGTGAGGCAGTGGATCAATCGTCCTTTCAAAAACAGCTCGACGCCCTGCGCGATCACCGTGCGGCAAAATCGGGCAGCATGCGCGAGGCTTTCGCTGCTGATCCGCAGCGCTTCGAAAAATTCTCCGCCACCGACGGCGACCTGCTGCTCGACTGGTCGAAATGCGCGGTCGATGCGCAGACGATGGATCTGCTGGAGCAGCTGGCGGGAGCCGCCGATCTCGAAGGCCGGCGCGCCGCGATGTTCTCGGGCAAGAGGATCAACGTCACCGAAGGCCGCGCCGTGCTGCACACCGCCCTGCGCAACCTGAACGGCAAGGGCATCGTGCTCGACGGCCAGGACGTGAAGGCGGAGGTTGTCGCCGTGCTCGATGCGATGGGCGCCTTCGCCGATGCCATTCGCTCCGGCAAGGCCGCCGGCGCCACCGGCAAGAAGATCACCGACATCGTCAACATCGGCATCGGCGGGTCCGACCTTGGCCCGGCCATGGCGACGCTGGCGCTGGCGCCCTATCACGACGGGCCGCGCACGCATTACGTGTCCAACATCGACGGCGCCCATATCCACGACACGCTGAAGGGCCTTTCCGCCGAAACCACGCTGTTCATCGTCGCCTCGAAGACCTTCACCACCATCGAGACGATGACCAATGCCGAGACGGCGCGCGAATGGGTGCAGAAGGCGCTGGGCAAGGAAGCGGTCGGCAAGCATTTCGCCGCCGTCTCGACGGCGCTGGACCTGGTGGCCAAATTCGGCATCGCGTCCGATCGCGTCTTCGGTTTCTGGGACTGGGTCGGCGGACGCTATTCGGTGTGGGGCGCGATCGGCCTGCCGGTGATGATCGCCGTCGGCCCGAAGAATTTTCGCGCCTTTCTCGATGGCGCGCACGCGATGGACGAACATTTCCAGACGGCGCCGCTGGCCAGGAACCTGCCGGCGCTGATGGGACTGATCGGCTGGTGGCATCGGGTGATCTGCCAATACCCCGCCCGCGCCGTCATTCCCTATGATCAGCGCCTGTCCAGGCTGCCGGCCTATCTGCAGCAGCTCGACATGGAATCGAACGGCAAGAGCGTCACCCTCGACGGCGGCGCTGTGACGACGCCGACCGGCCCGCTGGTCTGGGGCGAGCCCGGCACCAATGGCCAGCACGCCTTCTTCCAGCTGCTGCACCAGGGCACCGATTTCATCCCGGTCGAATTCCTCGCCGCGGCCATCGGCCATGAGCCGGATCTCAAGCATCATCACGATTTGCTGCTCGCCAACTGCCTGGCGCAGTCGGAGGCCTTCATGAAGGGCCGCACGCTGGAGGAAGCGCGCGCGCAGATGCTGGCAAAGGGCATGGCGCCCGCCGAAGTCGACAGGATCGCTCCGCACCGCGTCTTCTCCGGCAACCGGCCCTCAGTGACGATCCTCTACAGACAACTCGATCCGCATACGTTCGGACGGCTGATCGCGCTCTATGAGCACCGCGTCTTCGTCGAAGGCACGCTCTTCAACATCAATTCCTTCGACCAGTGGGGCGTCGAGCTCGGCAAGGAACTGGCGACCGGCCTGCTGCCTGTCGTGGAGGGCAAGGAGAATGCCGCAAAGCGGGACGCTTCGACCGCCGGACTGGTGGGACACATCCACCGATTGCGCGGAGCGGAGTAAGCGGCTTGGCCGAGATCAAGGGAATATTGTTCGACAAGGACGGCACGCTTGTCGACTTCAATGCGACATGGCTCGGCGTTGCCGATTTCATGGCGATGGATGCGTCGGAGGGCGACCGCTGGAAGGCCGACAGGCTGCTTGCCGCGGCGGGCTACGATTTCGCCACCAAACGCTTCAAGCCCGATTCCATCTTTGCCTCCGGCACCAACATGGATGTCGTCGAGCTTTGGTTTCCGCGACTGTCCGACGAAGACCAGATGCTTGCCGTCGCTCGCTTCAACGAGATCACGTCGGTGCAGGGCTCGTCGATGGCGGTGGCGCTGCCGGGCATCGTCGAGACGCTTGGCGTTCTTCACAGGAAATCCTACCGGCTCGGCGTCGCCACCAACGATTCGACCACTGGCGCGGAAAAGACATTGCTGACGCTGGGTGTCGCGCAGCTGTTCGACGCCGCCTATGGTTACGACGCGGTGGCCAATCCGAAACCGGCGCCGGATACGATCCTTGCCTTCTCGGACCTGACCGGCCTGAGGCCGGCCGCGATCGCCATGGTCGGCGACAATCGCCACGATCTGGAGATGGCGCGGGCCGGCGGCTGCGGTCTGGCGATCGGCGTGCTCTCCGGCACCGGCACGCGGGAATCGCTGTCGCAGATTGCCGACGTTATTCTGGATTCGGTTGCCGACCTGCCCGATTTTCTTTCGGCAAGAGTCAAGGAGACGACCTGAACTCGCAGGGCTGCTCCGGCTCGAACGAGAAGACACCGCTCGGCTTCATTGCAGCGTCCCCGACTTCGCCGACATCCGGCACCTGGTATTCGGCCAGTAGGCGAAGCCGCGAGCGGGGCAGGTAGGCCCGGCCCGGGTCGCCGATCAGCACATTGATGCCGGCGGCCAGGCAGCGATCGAGGAAGGGGATGACCCGGTCGGCGAGATCTTGCCCGTAAAACAAGTCGCCGGCCACCACGACATCCACCGGCGGCGGCGAACCAGCGGTGATATCCTCGCCGACCACCGTGATCGCAACACCGTTCGCCACCGCATTGAGACCGAGCGCGACGATGCCGTTGCGGTCGATCTCGGACGCGATCACTTGGCTGGCGCCGGCCTTTGCCGCGGCGATGCCGACGAGGCCTGACCCGGCGCCGAGGTCGAGCACGCGAAGCCCGGCCACGGTCTCCGGCCGATCGAGGATGTAGCGGGCAAGCACCGCGCCGCCGGCCCAGGCATAGGCCCAGTAAGGTGGCTGCGGCTCGGGCCCGTACCCGTCGGCTTCGGTTCCTTCTTCTTCCGGCTCGGCTGCTTGTCCTTCTTGATGCGTGAGCCGCCACAAACCGCTCGCTGGATGGGCTGCATAAAGCCGGATTTCGGGAAGCTCGGGAACAGGGGCGATACGCATGTTCGCCTTGATGAATGTCAGCGGATCGGGACGGAAAAGCGCGTCCGCCGCGTCGTCGGCAGTAAGGCAATCGCGCAAAATTATCCCTATCCCCGTAACGCCCGCCGCAGGATCTTGCCCACCGGCGTTTTCGGCAGTTCGGTCCGAAACTCGATGTATTTTGGCCGCTTGTAGCCGGTCAGGTTCTCGCGGCAATAGACGGTCAGCACCTCAGCGGTCAGCAACGGGTCCTTCTTGACGACGAACAGCTTCGGCACTTCGCCTGAATGCTCGTCCGGCACGCCGATCGCCGCCACTTCGAGCACGCCCGGATGCAGGGCCACCACTTCCTCGAGTTCGTTCGGATAGACGTTGAAGCCGGACACAAGGATCATGTCCTTCTTGCGGTCGACGATCTTGATGTAGCCGCGCTCGTCCATGAAGCCCATGTCGCCTGATTTGAAGAAACCATCCTTGGTCATCACCTTGGCGGTCTCATCCGGCCGGTTCCAGTAGCCGGCCATCACCTGCGGTCCGCGGATGCAGATCTCGCCGACTTCGCCGAGCGGCAAATCTTTGCCGTCGTCGTCGCGGATGGCGATCTCGGTCGAGGGCAGCGGCAGGCCGATCGTGCCGGTGAAGTTGCCATTGCTGAATGTGTTGGCGGTGGCCACCGGCGAAGTTTCCGAAAGCCCGTAACCCTCGGTGACCGGGCAGCCGGTCAGCGCCTTCCAGCGCTCGGCGACGCCCTTGTGCACCGCCATGCCGCCGGCCAGCGTCAGGATCAGCGGCTTGAAATCGAGCTTGCGGAAATCCTCATTGTTGAGCAGCGCGTTGAACAGCGTGTTGAGGCCTGGAAAGATGTGGATCGGGTATTTGCCGAGTTGCTTGACGAAGCCGGGAATGTCGCGCGGATTGGGAATGAGTATGTTCTGGCCACCGAGTTGCATGCCCATCAGCGCGTTCACCGTCAGCGCGAAGATATGATAGAGCGGCAGCGCGCAGATGAAGTTGAGATGCGCCGGTTTCGGCTTGACCGTGAAGGCGTCCTCGATCCAGAGCGCGTTCTGCGCGACGTTGGCCAGCACGTTGCTGTGCAGCAGCACCGCGCCCTTCGAGATGCCGGTGGTGCCGCCGGTATATTGCAGGAAGGCGACATCGTCGGCAGCGACCTTCACCGGCTTGAAATTCATGCCGGTGCCTGCTTTCAACGCGGCGTTGAACTTGACATGGCCCGGCAGCGACCAGGCCGGCACCATCTTCTTCACGCGGCGCACGACGAGATTGACGATCGTCCCCTTTAGGCCGCCAAGCATGTCGCCCATCGCCGCGACCACGATATGCTTGATCGCCGTCTTGGCGATCACCGCCTGCAAGGTGTTGGCGAAATTCTCGAGAATGACGATGGCTTGCGCACCTGAATCCTTGAGCTGATGTTCCAACTCGCGCGGCGTGTAGAGCGGGTTGATGTTGACCACAATATAGCCGGCGCGCAGCACTGCCATCATCGCCACCGGATATTGCAGCACGTTCGGCATCATCAGCGCCACGCGTGCGCCCTTCTGCAGTCCCGTCGACTGCAGATAGGCGCCGAAGGCGGCCGATTGCCGCTCGACTTCCGCATAGGTGATGGTCTTGCCCATGCAGGTGAAGGCAGGCCGGCTGGCATACTGCTTGCAGGCGTCGGCGAGCAGATCGCCGATGGAGCCGAAGGGCAGGGCGCCGATCTCGGCCGGAACGACCTTCGGATAGCTCTTGAGCCAAGGCTTTTCCGGCGCAACCGCTTTCGGCAATCTCGTGGCCGGGCCCGGCTTCGACGCCGATGAAGCCGTTGTCGGGGCCGCTTTCGGCTTGGCAACGGCGTTGGCCGTCGGCGCCTTTGGCTTGTCGGAGCTGGCCGGTTTTGCGGCAGTTTTGGCCTTCGCTTTCGCTGGGGCCGTCGTCCTTGGTGCTTTTGCCACCTGTCCCTCCCTCGGTTGTTCTTATTGTCTCTGCTTGCCCGCCGCGTTGCCTCCGAATGCCAGAGACGTCCTCGCTGCTGCCGGCATCCAGGAAATCCAGCCTGCCAACTATGTATTGCGACTATCGGCAGCCGTGCAAGTCTGCCCCTGCGGCAAGACGGGAAGAAAATCTTCCGCGCCAACGACCAGCCGAAGGTCGCAGTTCCTCACCAACGCCGGGTTGAAGATCAATAAAAAAATGCAGTCGTTAACAATACCGTGATAGGCAGTAATTGACATTTCCTTCTCCTTTTTGGCGAGTGCGCAGAAATAAATTCTGCTTCCCATGGGGTAGGCAAGCGGGGTGTTCCAAAGCCGGAAAAACGGTGCTTATATGCGCGCTTCGCGAGCCTGATAGAGGGGCTTGGAAGAACATCAGGGAGTCCTCCATGAAAAAGAAACTGACTTTTGCGGCCGCGTTGCTTGCCGCAAGCGTCCTCGGCGGCATGGCCAATGCGAAACAACTGGTCTACTGCTCGGAGGCGTCGCCGGCCGGCTTCGACCCATCGCCGTGGAGCGGTGGCAACGACTTCGACGCGTCGTCGCGCACCATCTATTCGCGCCTGGTCGAGTTCGAACACGGCAAGACCACCATCAAGCCTGGCCTCGCCGAGAGCTGGACGGTTTCCGACGACGGTCTCGAATACACGTTCAAGCTTCGGCCGGGTGTGAAGTTCCAGACCACGGACTACTTCACGCCGACGCGCGATCTCAACGCCGACGACGTGATCTTCTCCTTCGAACGCCAGTGGAAGAAGGAAAACCCGTGGTTCGATTATCTGGCAGGCACCGGCTGGGAATATTTTGCCGGCATGGGCTTCCCGGATCTTCTCAAGGAAATCGTCAAGGTCGACGACCTGACGGTGAAATTCGTGCTGAACAAGCCTGAAGTCGCTTTCCTGCCGGACCTCGGCATGGATTTCGCTTCGATCGTCTCCAAGGAATATGCCGATCAGCTCGACAAGGCCGGCACCAGGCAGCAATTCACCCAGAAGCCGATCGGCACCGGTCCGTTCCAGTTCGTCGACTACCAGGTCGATGCGGTCATCCGCTATGCGGCATGGGACGGCTACTATGGCGGCCGCCAGAAGATCGACGATCTGATCTTCGCCATCACGACCGATCCGGCCGTGCGCGCGCAGAAGCTGAAGGCAGGCGAGTGCGATATCATGTCGTACCCGGCGCCGGCCGACATCGCCGGCCTGCAGGCTGACCCAAACCTCAAGGTCGACGAGCAGGAAGGCCTGAACATCGGCTACATGGCCTACAACACGACGCAGGCGCCCTTCGACAAAGTCGAGGTCCGCAAGGCCCTCAACATGGCCGTCAACAAGCAGGCCATTCTCGATGCGGTCTATCAGGGCGCTGGCCAGGCGGCCATAAACCCGATCCCACCGACGATGTGGTCCTACAACAAGGACATCAAGGACGATCCGTACGATCCGGACGCGGCCAAAAAGATGCTGGCCGACGCCGGCGTCACGGACCTGTCGATGAAGATCTGGGCAATGCCGGTCAGCCGCCCGTACAATCCGAACGCCAAAAGGGTCGCGGAACTGATCCAGGCCGACTATGCCAAGATCGGCGTGAAGGCCGAGATCGTCAGCTACGAATGGACCGAGTACCGCGAACGCGGCAAGCAGAAGGATCGTGACGGCGCCTTCCAGCTCGGCTGGACCGGCGACAATGGCGATCCGGACAACTTCCTGTTCCTGCTCGGCTGCGATGCCATCGGCCAGTCCAACTATGCGATCTGGTGCAACCAGGAGTTCGAAGCTCTGCTGCAGAAGGGCAAGGCGACCACCGACGTCGCCGAGCGCACCAAGATCTACGAGGAAGCTCAGGTCGTGTTCAAGCGTGAGGCCCCGTGGCTGACCATCGCCCATTCCAAGGTCTTCATGCCGATGAACAAGAAGGTTTCGGGCTTCGTCATGGATCCGCTCGGCATTCATCGGTTTGACGGCGTCGACGTCACCGAATAACCCCTGAGAGATTGGACGGCGGCGCTGGACTTCCGGCGCCGCCGTTCTATGAAGTAAGATGCTCCGTTATCTCCTCCACAAGCTCGCCTTGATCATCCCGACCGTGTTCGGCATATCGCTGGCGGCGTTCGCTTTCGTCCGGCTTCTGCCGGGCGACCCGATCCTGGCCCTGGCCGGCGAGCGCGGCGTCAGCCCGGAACGCTACGCGGAGCTTATCGAGCGGTTTGGCTACAACCGGCCTTATGTCGTCCAGTATCTCGAGTATATCGGCAGAGTCCTGACCGGCGACTTCGGCATATCGCTCGCCACCAAACGGCCTGTGCTCGGTGAGTTCCAGGCATTGTTTCCGGCCACGCTGGAATTGGCGACGATCGCGCTGATCATCGCCGTGCTCATCGGCATTCCCGCCGGCATCTTCGCCGCGGTCAAGCGCGGATCATGGTTCGATCAGGCGACGATGGGTGTGGCGCTGACCGGCTATTCGATGCCGATCTTCTGGTGGGGGCTGCTGCTCATCATCTTCTTCTCCGGCTATCTCGGCTGGACCCCGGTCTCCGGCCGCATCGGCCTTCAATATTTCTTCAGGCCGACGACGGGGTTCATGCTGATCGACAGCCTGATCTCCGGCAAGAGCGGCGCGTTCAGGTCCGCCGCCAGTCACCTGATCCTGCCGGCGATCGTGCTGGCGACGATTCCGCTTGCCGTCATAGCGCGCCAGACGCGGTCGGCGATGTTGGAGGTTCTGGGTGAGGACTATGTCCGCACCGCGCGCGCCAAGGGCCTGGCGCCGCGCCGTGTCATCGGGCTTCACGCTTTTCGCAATGCGCTGATCCCCGTCGTTACCACCATCGGCCTCCAGGTCGGCACGCTGATGGCGGGCGCCATCCTGACCGAAACGATCTTTTCCTGGCCCGGTATCGGCAAGTGGATGATCGACGCGATCGCCAAGCGCGACTATGTCGTCGTCCAGAGCGGCTTGCTGATCATAGCACTGATCGTCATGGCGGTGAACCTGATCGTCGACGTGCTCTACGCCGTCATCAACCCACGTATCCGGGTGCAGTGAGATGACCGACCAAACCACGGCAGAAGCCACCGCCGCTGCCATTCCGACCGGCGGCCGGCAACGCGCATTCACCGAGTTCTGGCATTACTTCTCGATGAACACCGGCGCCGTCATCGGTCTGGTCGTGTTCTCGGCGCTGGTGCTGGTGGCGATTTTCGCGCCGCTGGTCGCGCCGCATTCGCCTGACGAACAGTTTCGCGATGCGCTGCTGACGCCCCCGGCCTGGCAGGAGGGCGGCAGGTCGATGTTCCTGCTCGGCACCGACGCAGTCGGCCGCGACATGCTTTCGCGGCTGATTTTCGGGGCGCGGTTCTCGCTGTTCATCGGACTGGTCGTCGTGGTTTTCTCGCTGACCAGCGGCATTATCTTAGGCGTGCTCGCCGGCTATTTCCGCGGCTGGGTCGATACGCTGATCATGCGCATCATGGACGTCATTCTGGCCTTCCCGTCGCTGCTCCTTGCCCTGGTGCTGGTGGCGATTCTCGGACCCGGCCTGTTCAACGCCATGCTGGCGATTGCGCTGGTGCTGCAGCCGCATTTCGCGCGGCTCACACGCGCGGCGGTGATGGCCGAAAAGAACCGCGAATATGTGATCTCCGCCAAGGTGGCCGGTGCTAGTCATCTCAGGCTGATGGTGAAGACGATCTTGCCGAACTGCATGGCGCCGCTGATCGTGCAGGCGACGCTGTCCTTCTCCAACGCCATTCTCGAGGCCGCGGCTCTCGGCTTCCTTGGCGTCGGCGCGCAGCCGCCAACGCCGGAATGGGGCACGATGCTGGCCACGGCACGCGAGTTCATCCTGCGCGCGCCATGGGTGGTGACCTTCCCCGGCCTTGCCATCCTGATCACGGTGCTTGCGATCAACCTGATCGGCGATGGGCTGCGCGATGCCTTCGATCCCAAGCTGAAGAGGTCGTGACCATGCCTCTTCTCGAAATCAAGAACCTTACCGTGTCCTTCGATACCGCCGCCGGACCGTTCATGGCGGTGCAAGGCATCGACCTGTCGATCGAGCCGCGCGAGGTGCTGGCGATCGTCGGCGAATCCGGTTCCGGCAAATCGGTGGCGATGCTGGCGGTGATGGGGCTTTTGCCGAACACGGCGACAGTGAAGGCCGACCGCATGGCCTTCGACGGCGTCGACCTGCTTGAGCTCAGTCCCTCCGAGCGCCGCAAGATCGTCGGCAAGGACATCTCGATGATCTTCCAGGAGCCGATCGCCAGCCTCAATCCATGCTTCACCGCCGGCTTCCAGATCGAGGAGGTGCTGCGCTTCCATATGGGCATGGACCGCGCCCAGCGCCGGGCCCGCGCCATCGAGCTGATGAAGCTGGTCGGCATCGCCGATCCGGAAGAGCGGCTGAACTCGTTCCCGCATCAGATGTCGGGCGGCCAGTGCCAGCGCGTCATGATTGCCATCGCCATCGCCTGCAATCCGAAGCTGCTGATCGCCGACGAGCCGACCACCGCGCTCGACGTCACCATCCAGAAGCAGATCCTCGATCTTTTGGTTGGCCTGCAGGCCAAATACGGCATGGGGCTAATCATGATCACCCACAATATGGGCGTCGTGGCGGAGACCGCCGACCGCGTCATCGTCCAGTACAAGGGCCGCAAGATGGAGGAGGCCGACGTTCTGTCGCTGTTCGAGCAGCCGAAGAGCAACTACACGCGCGCGCTGCTGTCGGCGCTGCCGGAAAACGCCGTCGGCGACCGGCTGCCGACCATTTCCGACATGCTGTTCGAACCGGCTCCGTCTGCTGCGGGAAGCGGGCCGGCAACGGGAGCCGCGCCATGAGCGTAACGGTTCTCGAAGGCAAGAACATCGTGCGCGACTATCATGTCGGCGGCGGCCTGTTTCGTCCCTCGCGCACGGTGCACGCGGTCAAGGGCGTCTCGTTCAGCGTCGACAAGGGCAAGACACTGGCCATCGTCGGCGAAAGCGGCTGCGGCAAGTCAACGCTCGCACGTATCATCACCCTGATCGATCCCGCGACAGCAGGCGAGCTCTTCATCGACGGCAACAAGGTCGACATCGCCAGGGATGGGCTGACGAAGGAGATGCGCCGCAAGGTGCAGATCGTCTTCCAGAACCCCTACGGTTCGCTCAATCCGCGCCAGAAGATCGGCGACGTGCTGGGCGAGCCGCTGCTCATCAACACCGACACGCCGGCCGACGAACGGCGCGATCTCGCCATGAAGATGCTAAAGAAGGTCGGCCTCGGACCCGAGCACTACAACCGTTACCCGCACATGTTCTCGGGCGGCCAGCGCCAGCGGATCGCCATTGCCCGCGCACTGATGCTCAATCCGAGCCTGTTGGTGCTCGACGAGCCGGTCTCTGCGCTCGATCTGTCGGTGCAGGCGCAGGTGCTCAACCTGCTTGCCGACCTGCAGGACGAGTTCAAGCTGACCTATGTCTTCATCAGCCACGACCTGTCGGTGGTGCGCTACATCGCCGACGACGTGATGGTCATGTATTACGGCGAGGCCGTCGAATATGGTTCGCGCGACGAGGTCTTTGCCGACCCCAAGCACAGCTACACCAAGACGCTGTTTGCGGCGACGCCGCGCGCCGACGTCGCCAGCATCAAGGCGAGGCTGGCGAAGAAGAAGGCCGCCTGACGCCGCAATTCAAGGGCCGGGAGGATGCCGCCGACTGGATCAGGCGCGTGCGCGAAGCGGCGTTGAACACGAGAGGGGGCGACATGCTCGACGGCGCGCGCTGAAAATATTGGTGCCGCTTGCGTGACTAGAACACGCGACGGCATCGCATTCCTGCCGGTCTGATCACCGAAGCTATTTGCATTGCGTTGCTGTCGGCTATCCATTTCGGTCGCCGGACTTCCGCGATACCTACGGAATGCAGTGCTTCTCGATGTCGCGCGCCGTGAACTCTGCTGCTCGTCGCCATGCTTCGTCGGTATCTCCCCGGTAAGTCAGGTATCGATCGCAGACAGGTTTGTTGTTGCTCAAATCCAACACTGCAAACTTCACCCAGCCGACCAGCGTGCTCATCTTGTGCATCTGACCGATCAGGAGATATTTCGCGCTGGCTGTTCTTGCCTGTTTCGAGAGAGCGACAAGGCCGGGGTCCTTGATGGTGCACTGTTCTGGCTGACAGGGTAACGCGACGAGCTTGATCTTCTCCGAAAGGCCATCCTGCAACGCAACGCCAAATGCCTTCAGTCGCGCTTCGTGTTCGGCGGTCTGGTCCCTGACTTCGCCTGAAGTATCCCTGAACTCGAAATCCGCGACGGCGAGGGTCGCTGGCTCGACGACATCGGCAAAAGCGGCCGACGCAAGTAGACCAGCGCCCATCAGGATCAGGAAAAATTGTCCACACTCAAAAAGTCGAAATCGAACTTCCGCACTTTGCACCTTGAGCATCTCGTTTCTCCGAGGTTAGGACGATAGCCATCCCAATGGCGGTGCCGATTGTCTCTTCGCGCTGTGGAAGGCGCGGAAGCAGGCGCAGACTATCCGGTTGCGTCGCAACGTCAACTTTCAACCCGTTTACTGGGTGGACTCCACCTCCGCGACAACCAGCTTGCCTTTGGCGCGCGAGATTTCGAGTGCCTGGCCGGGTCCTGTCAACGCGCCCGGGACCGAGATCACGAACGCCTGGCCCTCGGTAAGGGTCGCGACGAAGCGTACTGGCAAACTTTCTTCGCCCGCCGCCATCGTGGTGACCACCCGGTAGCCGTCATCCGCCTCCGTGTAGTAGACGACGCCGTGAAAGTTGCCGAGATCGACGGTCCCACCCTGACGGGCCTTGAGTTCGCCGGCGGAAGCGGAACTTGCCACAGCGCAAAGCGCCGCAAGAGCTGTGTATCTGAGCATGGTGTTTCTCTCCATTTGGAATTGTCGTTCGGGTGGATGGTCGCCTGCGGCTGCATCCCAAAAAATCACGCCGCGAGCTGATCCTCGCGGGCAGCCGCGATCATCACACTTGCGAGCAAACCGTAGGCTGCCTCCCAAGCCTCGCGGACCGGCGGCGTAAAAGCCGTGCCGAGGCCGGCCGCCAGCGTATCGATGAGCGCTTGCCCGACGATCGGGTAATGACGCTCCTCGACGCCGTAGGCCACGTGACGCCTGGCGAGCACGCGCACCGTCGGGAGGATGGTGTCGGCACGGTCCAATCCGTGCACGACGAAGCCCAAGCTCGCCATCAGCTTGGCGCCTTGCTTGGTCATGTCTCTGACCGGAAACAGCGCGCGAAGATCCGCGTCGATCGCGAACAGGCGTTCATAGAACAACGCCGCGGCGGCCACGCGGATCGGGACGATCTCGCGAAAACTGTCCTGGACAGGTCTGATCTGGTCGGGTGTCATCGGCGACGCTCCTGCGTTCCTGGCTTGGGGTGAACCATCGCCCCAAAGCGTTTCGCGTGCATGTCGCCTGCGCGTAGATGTGTTTCAGTTGTGTCTCAATTAGTTTTCAGTTCGCGCTCATTTGTCTTCTTTTTCTGTAGAGGCGCGCTGAGGGTGTCACATGCGCCGGGCTCGTCCCGTCGGCAAGGACACGGTCACGGCGAAAATCCAGGCGCGCCTCGCCAGCTTGGAACCGCATCGGCAGTCGGTCATTATATCGGGGAGCCGGCGGCTCCTCCCCTATACCCCCCGTTCGGATGGAGAAATCATGCTGCGGATATTCATTGCTTCGTCTTTTCTTCTTGCCCTCGGTGCGCCCTCGCTCGCGCAGGACAGCAGCATCGAGAGCGAAACAGGCCGCATTGCGGTCGAGACCTTTGCCGAAGGGCTCGAACATCCCTGGGGCGCGACCTACCTGCCCGACGGCGTGTTGCTGGTCACCGAGCGTCCGGGGCGCCTGCGGCTCGTCTCGACCGACGGGGCCGTTTCCGATCCGATCGACGGTGTGCCGGACGTCCTCGCCGGCGGGCAAGGCGGCCTGCTGGATGTGGCGCTCGATCCGGACTTTGCCAACAACCGGACGGTTTATCTCTCCTACTCGGAGGAACGCGGCGGCGGCGCGGCCACGTCCGTCGGCCGTGGACGCCTGGACGAGAACGGCAGCGCGCTCTCGAACTTCGAAGTGATCTTCCGGCAGGAACCGGCCGTCTCCGGCCGGAACCACTACGGCTCCCGCCTGGTATTCGCGCCGGACGGCAAGCTCTTCGTCACGCTCGGCGAGCGCTTCAAGATGCGGCAGGCGCAGGACCCGAACAATCATCTCGGGACGATCGTCCGCATCAATCCCGATGGTTCTGTGCCTGACGACAATCCTTTCGTCGGCAAGGACGGCGCCGACGAGATCTGGTCCTACGGCCATCGCAATGTGCAAAGTGCTGCGCTCCATCCCGAAACCGGCGTGCTCTGGACGGCGGAAATGGGACCGCTCGGCGGCGATGAGCTAAACATTCCGGAAGCAGGCAGGAATTACGGCTGGCCCGTGGTCAGCTGGGGCCGCCACTATTCGGGCAAACGCATCCCCGATCCGTCGACGAGGCCGGAGTTTGCCGACTCCATCCATAGCTGGACGCCCGTCATCTCGCCTTCCGGCATGACCTTCTACACCGGCGACATGTTTGCCGATTGGCGGGGCGACCTGCTGATTAGCGGACTGTCGGCGGAAGGCATCGTTCGTGTCAGGATTGACGGAAAGCAGGTCGCCGGCGAGGAAGTCCTCGCTCTCGGCAGGCGTATCCGGGACGTGGTGCAGGCTCCCGACGGCGCGGTCATGGCATTGACCGACGAGCCAGCGGGAAAAATATTGCGACTGTCGCCGGCAGCGTCGCAGTGATCCATGCGCGCCACAGACGCGATTCTCTGAAACGTTGGGGCCGATCGCGCTGCGACATCCAAAGTCTTGGAGGCCGGCTCTATCTAAGGTCATCGAGTTAAGGACGGTCGTCGCGGAATACTTCAGACACGACGTGGGCAACTTTCGTAGAGCAGCGCCAAATTAAAAGCAAAATCATTACCATCGAAAGCACGGAAACAGAGAATAGTGAAAAGAATCCTAGTACAGCCAGAAAAGGGTCCGATGCTATCGTCAGTCTTGTCTCGTCAGAAAACAATTTTGAATACGATATTTCCATTCTAATAGAATCAATGTTGAAAAACAAGATGACAATCGCACACGTAAATACAATTAAGAATATGGCGACGGAAAGCGTACGTTCCAACTTGTCACCATCACTGTACAAGATCGGTTTCGCCATGGGTCAGCCCAGATATCCAACTGCATGTTCCGTGTAGTCGAAACAGCTCTGCACGCCAAGATAAAACGCCAGAAAGTCCTGCCACCGGCCGTGATGTAGACGCCGGTGCCGGCGCGCTAGGTCTTGACGAGGCCGATCACCGGAACGGGGACCCGGGCGCTCACGGTAGCGACGCCATCGCAGATTAGATGGCGAAGCATTTCACAGAGGCCTGATGAACTCGTTCCTGAAAACTGTCGATTGCTCCTGGCCGCATTGACCGTGTGGGGTAACCAACAACGTGACGGCGTGCCGGAAACGTCGAAGCCAAGTGAATTTCGACCCAAAAGTAAATGGCGCTCACTCAAATTGCGGAAAAAGGTCCAAGGGTTCGGTAACCAGACGCAACGATAGCTCCAATTCGAATAAGCGAAGTTTCTAATTGTTCAGAATCGCCCGGTAGCGTCCGGCCAAAGACAAGACAAGAAGGGTGCATTTTGAGGTATCGGGCGTGAAGGGCAAAGCCATTACAATGATCGGCATCGCCGCGGTGTTCGGCGCGGCCTCGATCTTTGCCGCCGATCTCTGGATTAAGAGCGAAGCAAACGCTCGTGCCGGAGGTATTTCGCTCGCAGTTCCGACACCCGCGCCGGCGATGCAGTTTCAGACGATCGTCGTCGCCAGGGCGCCGCTGCGCTTCGGCATGGCGCTAGAGCGGACGCAACTGGCGGAAATTCCGTGGCCGCAGGATTCGCTTCCGCAGGGCGCCTTCACGACGATCAACGAAGCTTTGGCCGAGGGAAGTCGTGTCGTGCTTTCACCCCTCGAGATCAACGAGCCGCTTTTGCTTGCAAAACTGTCGGGTCCCAATGGGCGCGCGACGCTGTCGAACCTGCTTTCGCCCGGCATGCGGGCGGTGACAATCCGCACCGACGAAATAGCCGGCGTCGGCGGCTTCGTTATGCCCGGCGACCATGTCGACGTGGTGCTGACGCGCGACGCCGGCGCCATCACCGAAGTCGCGAAAAATGCCGAAGGCGCGGCCGGTTCGACGCTGACCAGCGAGATCGTGGTCGAGAGCGCCAAGGTGCTGACCGTCGGCCAGGGCGCCGACGAGCGGCAGATCAGTCCGCAGATCGCTAATTCTGTGACCATCGAGGTCAATGCCGAGGGCGCGCAGAAGGTGGCGCTGGCCCGCACGGTGGGCACGCTGTCGCTGTCGCTGCGCGCCTCAAGCGAAGGCGGTGGTTCGACAGACGGTTTGACGACCATCTCTTCATTCGGCGGCTCGGTGGCGGCCGGCGCGTCGGATGCTGCGGGCGCAGTCATCGAGGCAATCGCCGCAGAGGGGCCGGAAGCGCAAAAATTCAAGACCGTGATCGTGACGCGCGGCACCAACCCGCAATCCTATCAGGTTGTTGCGCCGGACAAGTGACACGACACCGGCAGGGGTGCCGGATTTTTGGGGACAGGCAATGTTTGGGTGGGTGGGCAATTTGTGTCGGAGCGGCGCGCATGCTGCCGGAATAGCCTTGCTGGCGATCTCGTTTGCGGCGGGACACTTTCTGGTTGGCGTTGGAAACGCTGAGGCCGGCAACGGCGTGGTTTACATTACCTCGACCAAAAACATGTCGATCAAGCTCGCCAGGGGAAAGCCCAGAACGATCAAGACCGATGTGCCGTTCTACGAGATCGTCATCGGCGATCCAGAGATCGCCAACGTCAAGCCGCTGACGGACCGCTCCTTCTACCTGCTCGGCAGTAATCTCGGCACCACGGGCATCGCTCTCTTCGACGAAAACAAGAAACTGGTCGGTACGATGGACATCGAGGTGACGCTCGACACCGACCGTTTGGCCAGCACCATCCGCGACAGCGTGCCGGGGGCCAACATAAAGGTTAGCTCGGCGAATGGCCGGCTTGTTCTGTCTGGCTCAGCCGAAGATGCGTTGGCGGTTGATAAGGCGACTCGGATCGCCACCAATTTTTCGGGCGAAGAAACGGTCATCAACTCGGTCAATATTTCCTCGTCGCAGCAGGTTCAGCTGAATGTGCGCTTCGTCGAAATCAACCGGCAGGTGGGACAGGAACTCGGCACCAAAATCGGCGTGACATACATCGGCAGCAATGGCGGCGTCTCGTTCAACTCCACCCCTTCGGTTTCTAAGGCGACTCCCGCGGCACAGCTCATCGGCGGCCTTCTCTCCAACGGCGTGTCAATCGATGTCGCCATCAAGGCTCTGGAAGACCGCGGTGTCGCGCGACGTCTTGCCGAACCGAACCTAATTGCGCGCTCGGGTGAAAAAGCGAGCTTCCTGGCGGGCGGCGAGTTTCCGATCCCAGTCTCGGAAGAGGACGGCAAGATCTCAGTCGAATACAAAAAGTTCGGCGTCAGTCTGGACTTCACACCGACCGTGCTCAGCGACGGCCTGATCGCTCTCGACATCGAGCCGGAGGTCTCCTCGATCGATAGATCGGCTTCCTACAATATCGGCAATATCTCCATCCCGGGTTTCGTGGTACGGCGCGCGCACACGTCGATCGATCTGAAAAGCGGTCAGAGTTTTATGATGGCGGGCTTGCTGCAAAGCGAGAACGACATGGTTCAGCAGCGCGTTCCAGGTCTGGGCAAGTTGCCGGTACTCGGCCCGCTGTTCAGTTCCAGAGCGTATCAGCGGCGCGAAACGGACCTGGTCATCATCGTCACGCCGTACCTCGTTAAGCCGATGGACCCATCGAAGAAGCCGCTGACGCCGGCTGACGGCACCTTGCCGGCAAGCAATGTCGATTATTTTCTGGGCAATGTGGAGGAGGTGAAAACCGCCGACGCCGCCCACAATGGCGGGATCGCAACCGACGCTGCCGCTCCAGCCACAAAAGTCGGCCACTTCCTCGATCTCCCAAAGGAATGAGCATGCGAACGCTTTCAATGATCGGCGCCGTTGCAATGCTTGCCTCTGCCAGCGGCTGTGCCACCGAGGAGACGATGCGTCTCGACGGGCTGACCCAAGGCGCGGGCAATGCGATGGCGGCCAACACCGTGATGCAGATGGTCGATCCGTGGCCTGAGGGCGTCGAACGCACCCGGCTTCGGGTGCCAGCAAACCGCGGCGCCCAGCCAAGCGCGGCCGCGAAAGCGGTCGAGGAAAAAGCATCGCAACCCACGGCCGGTTACTGATCAGGCCACCAAACGCGCGGGCGAGAAGAATGGCAAATCCCGGAAAAACCAAGCGGATCGTGCTTGTTTCCACCGACAAGAGCTTTGTGCAGAAAACGAGGACGGCGTTCGCCTCGTCGGAGGCGGTTGCGCTTGTTACGGTCGAGAAGAACGTCACCGAGTTACGCGGCGAAATCCAGGAGGCTGATTGCAGCGCGGTGATCGTCGACATGGATGCGGCCAAGCTCAACGAGATCGAGGCGCTGCAGCGCATTACGCGGCGGCTCGAGAGGCGCGCTGCAATCATCGTTGTGACTCAGGAATTCAATGCGTCCGCCGCGCGCATCCTGGTTCAGCTTCAGGTCGCCGATTTTCTGATCAAGCCGCTGACCACCGCCGATCTTGTTCGCTCCTGCGTTCGCGCGCTTGAGGGACCAGGGCGCGAAGAGAACACCGAGTCGCAAATCTACACGTTCATGCCCGCCGCCGGGGGGGTAGGCACCACCACGCTGACACTTCAAACCGCGTTCCAGCTCCACCATTCGGTAACGCGCGGATCGTCGACCTGCGTAGTCGATCTCAATTTCCAGCAAGGCTCATGCGCCGAATATCTCGACCTCGAGCCACGCTTCGACATCAACGAAATCGAGAATCAGCCGGAACGCCTTGACCGCCAGCTTCTTGACGTGATGCTCTCGAAACATGCGAGCGGTCTCTGCGTGCTGGCTGCGCCTGCGCGGCCAGCGGAGATGCGCACGTTCAACGCCGACGTGGTTGTCCGCATGCTGGACCTCGTCTCCGCCTATTTCGACAATGTCGTCATCGACATGCCGCGCACGTGGTTTCCCTGGACGGAGACCGTGCTGCTGGGCTCAAACAAGCTCTACATCGTCGCCGAAATGACCGTGCCGTGCCTGCGCCATACGCAGCGGCTGATCCAGGCCGTTTATGAGACGGTGGGCAAGGAGGTGAAGCCAAACGTCATCGTCAACCGCTTCGAACAACGCCTGTTCGAAAGCGGCATCAAGCGGGCCGACGTCCAGGCATTCCTCGGCGAGCATTTCGTCGGCGGCATCTCGAACAATTACAAGCTGGTGCGCGAGGCCGTCGATCGCGGCGTTCCGCTGCACGAGATCGACCCCAACGCGAATGTCGTCAACGATCTCAGGCGAATAGTCCTGCCTGATGAGGTCGTGGCGGAAACGCGGAAAAAGCGTTCACTGTTCGGGCTCGGCAAAAGTCTTTTGAGGAGAGCCGGGTGATCAGCCGATTTTCGACGCTCCAGAAACGCGATGCCACGCCGGAAAGCCGGCAGGAGCAGGCGCCAATCCAGCATCGGCCGGTCGTCATCCCGACGACACGCAAGCCGGCCCCGCCGAAACCCGAGGTGGGACCGGCAAAGCCCACGAAGGTCCTCGACGCCAGAATGCGCATCCACCGCATGCTGATCGAAGAGATCAACCTCGTAGCGCTCGAGCGCCTGCCGCGCGACGAGATGCAGCGGCAGGTGCATGATTTCGTCTCCGAGAAGGCGCGCGGCGAACGGCTTGCGGTCAATGTCGCTGAACTCGACGCGCTGGTGGATGACATTGTCGACGAAATGGTCGGCCTCGGCCCGCTCGAGCCGTTGCTGAAAGACCCAACCATCAACGACATCCTGATCAACGGCCATCGCAGTTGCTTCGTCGAGCGGCATGGCAAGCTCGAGCAGGTGCATATTCCGTTCAAGGACGAAGCTCACCTCATACGCATCATCAACAAGATCGTTGCGGCCGTCGGCCGCCGCGTCGATGAATCCCAGCCGATGGTCGACGCGCGCATGCTCGACGGCTCACGCTTCAATGCCGCCATCCGACCGGTCGGTGTCGACGGGCCGCTGGTATCCATCCGCAAATTCTCCAAGAATAAGCTCGGTCTGCATAAGCTCGTTGAATTCGGTGCGGTCACGCAGAACATGGCCGAAGTCCTTGCCGCCGCAGTCCATGCCCGCAAGACGACGATTATTTCCGGCGGCACCGGCACCGGCAAGACGACGATGCTGAACGCGCTGTCGGCCTTCATCCCCGAAGACGAGCGCCTGATCACCATCGAAGACGCGGCCGAACTGCAATTGCAGCAGCCGCATGTGGCGCGCATGGAGACAAGGCCGGCCAATATCGAAGGTCACGGCGAACTCAAGCAGCGCGATCTGGTCAAAAACGCGCTGCGCATGCGGCCGGACCGCGTCATCCTCGGCGAGTGCCGCGGCGAGGAAGCCTTCGACATGCTTCAGGCGATGAACACCGGCCACGAAGGCTCGATGGCGACCATTCATGCCAACACGCCGCGCGACGCGATTTCCCGTCTCGAACAGATGCTCGGCATGACCGGAATGCCGATGACCGTGCAGTCGATCCGCAGCCAGATCGCAAGCGCGCTCGACATCATCGTGCAGCTTACCCGGCTTTCCGACGGCAAACGCAAGGTCACGAGCGTCGCCGAGGTGACCGGGATGGAAGGCGACGTGATCCAGATGCAGGAGATATTTCGCTTCGTGCGCACCGGCATGGAAGCGGACGGGACGATCCTTGGCCACTTCGAGGCGACGGGCCTGCGCCCGCGCTTCCTCGAAGACCTGAAGGCGATGGGCATCGAATTTCCTGGGCGGTATTTCGAGCCTGGCAGACAGCAGGAATAATCAATGCTCGAGGGATTCAGCGCCATCTATGTGATTTATGCCGGCGCCGGTCTGACCGGCATCATGATCGCCGAAGCGTTTTACCTGCTTTATGCCGGGCACCGGGATCGCCGCATGGCGATCAATCGGCGAATGAAGCTGCAGGAGAAAAAGCTCAGCCAAGAGCAGGTGCTGATCCAATTGCGGAAAGAGCGTGGGATGGAAGGCGGTGCTTCGATGCTTTCGCTCGACCGGATTCGGGAGCTGCGGATCCAGTCCGGCATGGTCCTACCACTGCCGAAATTTCTGCTGATCACGTCGGGTCTGGCGCTTGGCATCTGCCTGTTTGCCGTTTCCTACGGCCTGCCGCTGATCATTGCACTGGCAGTGCTTCCGGTCATGTGTTTGGTCTTTCCGATCATGACCCTGCGGTTCCTGCGCAAGCGGCGGCACAAGATGTTCGGAATGCAGCTTCCAGAAGCTCTGGAACTCATCACGCGAAGCCTCAAGGCAGGGCATCCGGTTCCGGTGGCGATCTCGATGGTGGCGCGTGAAATGGCCGATCCGATCGGCACCGAATTCGGCGTGATCGCCGACGAAGTGACCTATGGCTCCGACCTGGTTTCCGCGCTGCATTCGCTGTTTGAGCGCGTCGGACACGAGGACCTGCCGCTGTTCGTCACCGCTGTGTCGATCCAGAGCAGCTCAGGCGGCAATCTGCGCGAAATCCTGGATGGTCTGTCGTCGGTCATCCGCGAGCGCGGAAAGCTGCGGCGCAAAGTGCGAGCAATCTCGACCGAGGGCCGCATGTCGGCCTACATCCTGACCGCCGTACCGGCGCTGCTGATGGTCGGCATCATGGTCATGATGCCGCAATTCTACGAGAGCGTCTGGGGCGAGCCGATGACTTGGTATCTGTTGGGCGGTTCGATCTTATGGCTAATGCTGGGCAACGCCATGATGTTCAAGATGTCGAACTTCAAATTCTGACATGGAAACCCTGATCGGCCTCCTTGCCTCCCTTCGCCCGACGTCGCTGGCGCCGGTGGCGCTTTTGCTGCTCGCCGTGGGAGGAGGAGCGATCCTCTGGCAGTGGAGTACCGCGCGTGGAGGACGCGGCGACTTGAAGCGCCGGCTCAAGGTCGAAGTCTCCGAGGTTGCGGAGGCACCCAAGCCAACCGCCGCGCCGAAACGGAACGCCAGCGCCGTCCGCGACAAGGCGATGAAAACCGCCCATGAATTCTACGCCAAAAGCGATCCGGAAAACGTTGCGCGGCTGCGGATGAAACTCATCCAGGCTGGTCACATGGATCCAGGCGCGGTCGGCAGGTTTTTTGTCATCCGCTTTGTCGGCTTCCTGGCTGGAGCCGTTGTTGCGTTTCTGGTCGTCCGCTGGTTTGGTGGTGAATCGGCAGTTCCGAGCCGCTGGACTTTCATCATCATGTCCGGTGGCGCCGGTTATTTTCTGCCGGGTCTTGTATTGACCTCGCAGGTCCGCACGAAAATGCGGGAATACCGCAATGGCTTTCCCGATTTCATGGACCTGATGATCGTCTGCGCGGACGCCGGCATGAGCATGGAGGCCGGGATCGAGCGGGTGTCGAAAGAGCTCTTCATCACTTATCCCTCGCTCAGCCAGAACCTTCAGCTTGTCTCGCTCGAACTCAGGGCAGGGCGCAGCCTTGACGATGCGCTGAAATCGTTGGCTGATCGCCTGAGTCTCGACGAGGTACGCTCCTTCGCCACGCTGCTTCAGCAATCGAAGGAGCTTGGCACCAGCCTTTCGGGCGCGCTTCGGGTTTATTCGGACGAAATGCGTCACAAGCGCATGTCGATAGCTGAGGAAAAGGCGCACGCGCTGCCGGCAAAGATGTCGGTGCCGGTTACGATCTGCATCCTGCCAGTCGTGCTGATGATCGCCATCATCCCGATCATCGTGAAAATGACGGCAGGCGACTGATCCGCTCCAGTCGATAGTTAATCCAATATGTTCGGCTTTCCTAATATTTGCTCGAAACCCGCCACCGAAGCTTAAGCCGAACCCGCTATGGTGCTTGATGAGACGGCCCGCCAAGCGGCCGGATGGGGCAGGTTATGGGGCAATCGAAATTCGCCGCGTTGGCTGCGGTCGCAGTCGTGACGATTGTGACGGGATGCACGACGAGCAGCGTCGACATCACCGAGACCACGTCGATCGCTCCGGCGACGACCGACATCAGCGAGGCTGATCTCGTATCTGGCAAGACGCAGTTCCGCGAAGCCAATTATGGGTTGGCGGAAAAGCACTTCCGCAAGGCGGTGGAACTTCGGTCCGACAATGCCGAGGCATGGCTGGGACTTGCCGCCTCCTACGACCAGCTCGGCCGCTTCGACTTTGCCGACCGCGCTTACGATCAGCTTGTTGTGGTTGCCGGCCGCCGGGCCCACATCGTCAACAATATGGGGTATTCGCAATTGCTGCGCGGCAACAAGAAAAAAGCCCGCGAATTGCTTCTGGAGGCCAAGGCAGGAATGACCGATACCTCGGTGGTCGATGCCAACCTCGCACTGATGAGCAAGCCGTAGCAGCGTTCGAACCGTTGCCAGATCCAACGAATTGCAGTTGGCTTACAGACCGCCGCGGGGTCCAACGTAAAAAATTGTAGAAAGCCTGGCTAGATCGGTTCTGGAGAACGGATCTGGCGTGTTGTTCAGCGCCAGAACTTGCCCTTCTAAACTGGAATAGGTCACGAGTGGTGCTGGCGATCACCCATTTCGAATGTTTGTTTTTCAATAGACTTAGCGACGGGTTCGGCGCTGTGCACAGTCGAGCGATACCTGCATCCGCTCGCTGAGAGCGCTCTGCATTCGCGGCCACGGAACGGCGGCATCCTCCATCCGGACAGCGGTTTGACCGTTCGGCAGCTTTTCTGTGAGGACGAATTCCGTCCTACTTAAGAGTTTAGTGATCAATGAAACAACTTCTTTGCCGCAGGGATGCATTTTGCCGGCATGATGCACCAAATTCTGCTTGTGAAACGGTTCTTTCGAGACAGCCGCGGTAACTTTGCGACCGGTCTCGTTGTCATGCTGCTTCCTATGATTGCAGCAGTCGGCGCCGCGGTGGATCTCGCGAACATGAACCGCGAGCGGAGCAGGCTTCAATCGGCTCTGGATGCAGCAAGCATGGAGATCGCCGTTAAGGTCAACTCGGGCCTGAGCGACGGTGAGCTACAGGCGCTTGGCGACAAGCTACTCAAAGCCAACTTGGCATCGGTCGATGCAAGCGCGGATAACATACCCTCGCTCGTCTATCACGGTCTGGCGACTGAAAACGACGGAAGCCAGAGCCTCAGGACTGAATCCAGCCTCAACTACACCTATCTCATTCCGCGCTCAATCGGTGGCGATGGACCGTCATCGACCAACATTCTCGTCCGGTCCCGCATAACGTCCAACAATGGTGATACTGCGTGCGTCTATGCCCTCAACCGGGCCGCGCCGCGCGCCTTCGAGGCGGCCGGGAGCACCACAGTCATCATGGATGGCTGCGTTATCGCTTCCAATTCGTCGGCTCCGGATTCCATCTATGTTGGCGGCGACGCGTCCCTTGAGGCGGACTGCATTCAATCATCTGGCGGAATAGTGGCGACCAGCGGACTGATCACCGATTGTGAGCAAAATCGCGTCAATGCGTGGCGACTGCCTGACCCATGGGGTAACCTGGTGGAACCGGTACCACCAATCTTGTATCCTAATCCGAAAGCTGGCGACTTGACAGTCAGTCCAGGGCGGTATCGAAATCTCGATCTGAGCGGCGACAAAACCCTGGAGCCGGGCCTCTATTATGTCGAAGGTTCTCTTTCCGTCAAAGGCACAGTGACCGGCGCCGGCGTGACCATCTTCATGGCTGATGGCGGCATAACAGTGAACGGCAACGGCTCGTTGTCATTGAGCGCGCCGCAGACAGGCGACTATGCCGGCATGCTGATGATGTCGGCACGAGCGAACACATCGTCCCACCTGTTCAATGGGAATGGCGCCACTGATCTGAACGGCGTCCTGTACTTCCCCTATGGCGACCTGACCTACAATGGTAACAACGGAACTAGCAGCAGCTGCCTGCGCATCGTTGCCGACACGATCAAGATGAGCGGCAATTCGAACATCAAGTCCGACTGCAGTGCGGAACTGGGGGGACGCGAAGCTAGAGTGGCAGGCCCGTTCTACTTTTCGATGTAAGGCAGTTGCGAACGTTCGAGACCTCCCATTGGCCGCCCACACCGTTCTGACCCACGGTTGTTGAGCGCAATGGTCAAGCCTCTGAGGCTAATCACTCCTGATGCTGAAGAGCTGCCACCGAGGACAGGATGGATAACGCGCACTGATCAGCCTCCCGAGTTTACCAGCTCCCGCCGCAGTTCGCGCTGATATCGATCGCGCGGTGGGCGCCGCATCGCCTTCGGGGGCGTCCACGTCGACGAATATCGCCGGCGTTACCTAGATCAGCTCGCCAGGCTCGATCCAGGCGAAGCCGTTTGCCGGATCGAGGACCTGGCACGAGGCCGGTCGGCGGCGCTCCATTGCTGGGAGCGGCCGCGAGACGCCAATTTCGGTCACCGCGGCTACGTCAGCGCGTGGCTGCACGATGAGGTCGGTCTCGAGATCTACGAGTTCGGCCGGGAAGGCTGCGGCCACCAGCATCCGAAGCTGCCGGAAGCGCACCGATCGGGGTCGTCGCAAGCCAGGCTGATCTGACTTTCAGCCGTTTGTGTCCCGAAATGTGTCCTGATCCGAATTTTGAGGCTTTGCCCGGGCCTGCTTTGGGCCCGCAACCCCTTGGAAAGCTTGGTGCCGCTTAGGTGACTCGAACACCTGACCCCATCATTACGAATGATGTGCTCTACCAACTGAGCTAAAGCGGCCCGGGAAGCCGGGGCCTCCAAGATGCGCTGGGTGATAGACGCAACCCGCCACAAATTCAAGATGGGACTTGGCATTTCGTGTCGGCTCATTCCGGGCCTATAAGCGACCGCCGCACCGATCGGCCATGCGGCTGTGCGAAAACCACTCCGGCAGGTTGCGCGACGTCGCGTTGGCGCTGCATCGGGAAATCGGTGAAAAATGTTGATTCCTTTACCGAAAACCGCCGAAATCGGCGTTGGCCGCGCCGGCAAGGCAGAATGCGGCCACTGGCCCGTTGATTGATTGATCGCCTGCGGCTAACGATCATGACAATGTGATACGTGCAGAGGGATCCAGCTTGGACGCGATCGAAAAAGCGATCCGGAATGCCTTCGAGAAAGGCAATGCCGAAGACCGCGCGTTTCGCGAGCGGGTCTATCGATCGGCCTTCGCCGCGCTTGACCGTGCCTTGCAGGCCAACCCGGGCGTGACGGTGGAAGTCGCGATCAAGCGCCGCAAGGCGGTGCAGGCCAAGATCACCGAAATCGAATCCGAATTCCTGCCGGCGGTTGCTGACATCGGCCCACCGACCGATGACGCCGCAGCATCGGCGGTGGAGCAGCCGGCTGATAGTGCAGCAGAAGTTGAAGCCGAAGCCGATGCCGACGCCGAACCCGACGCCGAACCCGACGCCGATGCCGAAGCCGACGCCGAACCCGCGCCGCCGCCTGACGTCGTTGTCGACGGTCCGGTGAAGCCCCCTGCTGCCGACGCGCCCCCTGCATCCGACGCGCCGCGCTCGCGCGTCTTGCCGGTCGTTCCCGATATCATGCCGGAAGCGGCTTTTCCCGATGCGCCGGAGATCGACCTGTCGTCTCCATCGACCGGAGACGACGCAGAGGTGATGCCCGACCGCGACGACAGGCGGGTGAGAGGCCCCCGCCTGCCTCTCACCGCGATCTTCCTCGGCGTGACGCTGCTCGCAGCTGTCGGTATCGGCCTCTATTTCGCTGCGCAGACCGGCGTCTTCAAGTCGGCGGCCGAACTCGACACGGCCCCGCCGCAAACGGTACCGACGGTGGAAGACGATGATTTCACGCCGCCAAGCGACACCGCCTCGCCGCTGGACTCCGGCGATGTGGAGCGCGACTGGATCAATGTGTTTTCACCGAGCGACCCGGCGCTTGTCAGTGCACCTTCGGATGCCAAGGCCGAAGCCATGCAGGACGACAGCGGTTCCTTCCTGCGCATCCGGTCGGGCGCCTCCGGTTCGGCGATCAGCTTCGACGTCGGGCAAGGCGTGCTGGAAAAACTCGCCGGCAAGCACGCCACGTTCGACATCATCGCCCGCTCCGAGGAGGGCAAGGACACGCAGATCTCTGTCGACTGCAACTTCGGCGAACTCGGCGACTGCGGCCGCAAGCGCTACGCGGTCGGCCACGAGCGCAACGAATATCTGTTCGACGTGCGCTTTCCCGACAAGCGTCCGGGTGCTGCCGGCACCATCGCCATCAATTCCGATTTTGACAAACAGGGCAAGTCGGTCGACATCTACGAGATCCGCGTCTCGATTGTTCCGTAGAGCATCGGACTCAAAAGCATGCCCACGGGCTTAACCCTAGGGTGGAAACCGGTTTTGGGAAAATCCGAAGCTCAAAACAAAAGTCTAACTGTCGAGCAGCGCCTGCAGCGTCTCGATGCGGTCGGCTTCGGCCGCCGGCTTGTCCCAGCGCAGCCGTGAAATGCGCGGAAAGCGCATGGCGACGCCGGATTTGTGCCGTGTCGAGCGGTTGAGCCCTTCGAACGCCACCTCCAGCACGAGGCCTTGCCTGCGGTCGGCTCGTACCGAGCGGACCGGGCCAAAGCGCTCGATCGTGTTGTCGCGGACATATTTGTCGATCTGCCTCAGTTCTTCGTCGGTGAAGCCGAAATAGGCTTTCCCCACCGGCACCAGTTCCTCCGATCCTTCCGGGCCGGACCAGACGCCGAACGTGTAGTCGGAATAGAAACTCGAACGCTTGCCGTGGCCGCGCTGGGCATACATCAGCACGGCGTCGACCGTGTGCGGATCGCGCTTCCATTTGAACCATGGGCCTTTCGGCCGGCCGGTGAGATAGGGCGAATCCCAGCGCTTCAGCATCACGCCTTCGATGACCGGGTGCAGCGGCTTGCGGCGCAATTCCTCCAGCGCCTGCCAGTCGGTGAATTCGACCAGGGGCGACAGATCGAAGCGGCTCGGATCGAGCGTCTGCACGAAGGCTTCGAGCCGGCCGCGCCGCTCGCGGAAAGCGCGCGCGCGCAAGTCCTCGTCGCCGATCTGAAGCACGTCGTAGCAGCGCATGAAGGCCGGGTATTGCTGCTGGATCTTCGGTGTCACGCTCTTGCGATTCAGCCGCTGCTGCAGGTCCGAGAACGTGCCGGTCGCCTGCAAGGGATCGCCGACCAGAAGCTCACCGTCGAGGGTGGCGGAAAAATTCATCGCCTCTGCGAGGTCCGGAAAAGCCCCGGAGACGTCGTCGCCGGTGCGCGAATAGAGCCGGCGAATGCCGCCTTCCGATACGGCCTGGACGCGGATGCCGTCCCATTTCCACTCGGCGGCATACTCGGCCGGGTCGAGCTTTTCGAGGTCGCCGTCACCGATCGGGTTCGATAGCATCACCGGCCGGAACAGCGCCAGCGCTGTCTTTTTCGGTTTTTCTGTCTTGCCTTCCAGCCAGGCGAAGAGCTCAGCATAGGGCGGCGTCAGCCCATGCCAGAGTTCTTCGATCTCGGCCACGTCGACCTTGCCGAGATCGGCCAGCGCCTGCTTGGCCAGCCGCGCCGAGACGCCGATGCGCAGGCCGCCGGTGACCAGCTTTATGATGGCGAAGCGCGCTGAGATGCTGGCGCTGTCGAGCAGTCTGGCCAGCACCTTCGGCCCGTCGGAACGGCTCGCCGCCTGCAGCTTTGCGACGACATCGGCGAGCGTCGGTTCATGGTTGGCGATATCCCCAGGCGATTGCGGCCAGACCAGCGACACCGTCTCCGCCAGGTCGCCGACATAGTCGTAGGAATAGCCGAACAGCACCGGGTCCATGCGTTCCATGACCAGCATGCGCAGCATCGCCGGCTTGACCGCCGCGATGGTCAGGTCGCCGGTAATGGCGGCCAGCGCCAGGCCGCGATCCGGATCCTCGACGCTGCGGAAATAATCGGTCAGCAACGTCAGCTTGCCGTTGCGCGAAGGCGTCAGCACGAGGCGATCGAGGAGCTCGGCGAAGCGGTTCATGACGGTGAGAACCATGGGCGAGCGTCGCGTTCTGTCGCGCCCCCCTCTGTCCTGCCGGACATCTCCCCCACTTGGGGGGAGATTGGATGCCGTCGCCGGTTTCGCGAACCATCAACGTTGCAGAACGAGCGGCGAGATCGAAGCTGCCGATCTCCCCCCAAGTGGGGGAGATGTCCGGCAGGCCAGAGGGGGGCGCCGTAGAGCGCTACATCGGCCGTGAGCGCCATCAATCGCCCTCATCTTCGTAGCCGACGAGATGCAGCGGCCGGGCAGTGATGCCTTCGAGTTCGCACCAGCGCACCAGGGCCTCCTCGCGACCATGCGTCACCCAGATTTCCTCGGCGCCGGTCTCCCTGATCGTGGCGGTCAGTTCGTCCCAGTCGGCATGGTCGGAAATGATCAGCGGCAGCTCGACGCCGCCCTGCTTGGCGCGCTGGCGAATGCGCATCCAGCCGGACGCAAAGCACGAGATCGGATCGGGAAAGCGTCGTGCCCAGCGGTCGGCGAAGGCCTGTGGCGGGCCGACGACGATGGCGCCGGAGAAATCATCCTTGCCACCGCTTTCGACGGTCGCCGGCTCCAGCGTCCCGAGGTCGATGCCCTGGCCCTGGTAATAGTCGCTGAGCTTGGCCAGCGCGCCATGGATGTAGATCGGCTTGTCGTAGCCGGCATCGCGCAGCAACCGCATGACGCGCTGCGCCTTGCCGAGCGCATAGGCGCCGACCAGATGCGCGCGCTCGGGAAACTGCGCCGTCGATTTCAGCAGGCGGGTAATCTCTTCGGTATCGGGCGGATGGCGGAACACCGGCAGGCCGAAGGTCGCCTCGGTGATGAACACGTCGCACTTGACCGGTTCGAACGGCTCGCAAGTCGCGTCCCTCTGGCGCTTGTAGTCGCCGGAAGCGACGATGCATGAGCCCTGATGCACGACCTTGATCTGTGCCGAGCCGAGCACATGGCCGGCCGGATGGAAGGTTACGGCGACGCCGTTCAGCGCAATCGTCTCGCCAAGTGCTGCCGCTTGCGTGGTCCCGGCAAAGCCCTCACCGTAGCGCAGCCCCATGATGTCCAGCGTCTGTTGCGTGGCCAATACCGAACGGTGGCCGGAACGGGCATGGTCGGAATGGCCGTGCGTGATCAGCGCCCGGTTGACCGGCCGCACCGGATCGATGAAGAAATCGCCGGGTGGGCAATAGAGGCCCTCGGGCCGGGGGTGAAGCAGGTCGCTGGCGCGCATGGCTCCAAGATAGTTGCTAATTCCGGCGCGGGAAGCCTGTTGCAAGTGACTGCTGACTCGGCATACAGGCAAGTGCCGGCGGGATCTCCATCACGAAACCGCATCAGGCCTCGTCCGGCGACGCTTTTCGTTCGTCTGCGCCACACCTGGCGGCGGCTGCGAAAAAGTCCGATTCGCATGCCCGAAAGGGCAGAACACCAACACGGAGGACCTTGCATGCGCTGGAACTTGGTGGTCTTGGCACCTTGCCTGGCAATGGCCGGTTGCGTCGGCACCTCGATTGCCGAGCGACAGGACGCCAACGTCCAGTCCTCGCTGCAATATGATAGCGTGCCTTGCGATCAATTGCTGGCGCAACGCAACGCTTTGGCGCAGCGATTTCGCCTTCCGCAGGATGCCAAGCCGTCCTTCGCCGATCCGGGGGTAGGCCTCGGCCCGTTCACGCCGGACGTCCGCTCCAAGGCCCAGCGCGACCTCGAACAGGCAAGCGGCCGGATCGATGCCATGAACCGGTCGATCGCCCGCCGCGAATGTGGCAAGCCGGGTTAATATCCCGCGTTGCGATCCACGACATTCTCGAGCTTCTCGCCGCGCTCGAAGGCGGCCATCTGGCGCAGCATGATCGGCACCAGATGGACGGGATCGGAGGTCGCCGCCGCATGCGGCGTCACGAATACTTTCGGGTGGCTCCACAGCCGGCTGGTCTTCGGCAGCGGCTCGACCTCGAACACGTCGAGGCTCGCTTCCTTGAGCGTGCCGTCCTCCAATGCACGCAGAATGTCGGCGTCTTTCTGCAACTTGCCGCGCCCGGCATTGATCAGCACGGAGCCGCCGAGGCCGTTGCGTTTCCTCAGCTCCTTCAGCACGCCGTAATTGATGATGCCTTGGGTCTGCGGCGTGAGCGGCAAAAGCACCACCAGAATGTCGGTGGCGTTGAGGAATGGGATCAACCCTGCCTCGCCGGCATAGGTCGAAACGCCTTCCATCGGCCGCTCGCTGCGCGACCAGCCATTGACCGCAAAGTCGAGCGACAAAAGCACCGACGCCGCTGCGCGGCCAAGCGTGCCGAGCCCCATGATGCCGACGGAGATGTCGCCGGCCGGCCGCTGCGGCGGCTCGTGCCAGATCTTCTTTTGCTGCTGCGACCGGTAGAGCATGCCCTGGCGATGGTGATCGAGCACCCGCCAGACGACATATTCGGTCATGTATTGGGTCAGGTTGTCGGCCACGACCTTCACGATCGGAACGTCGGGCAAAGTGGGATCGGCGAAGATGTGGTCGACGCCGGCGCCGATCGAAAAGACAGCGCGCAGATTTGGCAGCGACGACAGAAGGTTCGGCCGCTGCTTCCAAACCACCGCATAGGTGATCGATGGATCGCTGGCGCCGTCCGGCTCGAGCACCACCTCGCGTTCGGCCGACAAGAGTTCGCGCCAACGGCGGGGATGGATACCGGTGAGGGCAAGCAGGACACGGCCTTTTTCCATTGCGGATTCTTTTTTCCTCTATGCGGTACAGCCTACTCGCTGACGATGCCGACCGGCGCCGTCTCGATCCTGAACGCGGCCGAGATCAGCGCCTTGGTATAGTCGGTCTGCGGCCGTTCGAAAATCTGTTCGGATGGGCCGGCTTCGACGATCCTGCCATTGCGCATGACGATGACGTCGTTGGCAAGCGCGCGGATGACCTTCAGATCGTGGCTGATGAACAGATAGGCGAGGTCGTGCTTCGCCTGCAGGCTGCGCAGAAGGTCGACCACCTGCGCCTGCACGCTCATGTCGAGCGCCGAGGTCGGCTCGTCCAGCATGACGAAGCGCGGGTTGAGCACCATGGCGCGGGCGATGGCGATGCGCTGGCGCTGGCCGCCGGAAAACTCGTGCGGATAGCGATTGCGCGTGGCGGGATCGAGCCCGACTTCCTCGAGCACATCGACGATGCGCTTGTCGCGTTCATCGGGCGACAGTTTCGGCTCGTGGATCTTCAATCCTTCCTCGATGATCTCGGAGACCGACATGCGCGGGCTCAAGGACCCGAACGGATCCTGGAAGACGATCTGCAGCTCGCGCCGCAGCGGCCGCATGGCATTGAATGACAGTTCGTTGATATCGCGCCCGTTGAACTGAATGGTCCCGGTCGACGAGATCATCCTGGCCAGCGCCAGGCCGAGCGTCGTCTTGCCAGAGCCGGATTCGCCGACGACGCCGAGCGTCTGGCCGGCGCGCACGGTGACGTCGATGCCGTCGACCGCCTTCACATTGTCGACGGTGCGCCGGAAGAAGCCTTTCTTGATCGGAAACCAGACTTTTATGTCCTGGCCGGTCATGACCGGCTTGGCGGCAGCGTTGGCGGCGGGCGGCTTGCCTTTCGGTTCAGCGGCAAGCAGATGCCGCGTATAGCTGTGCTGCGGGTTGGCGAAGATATCTTTCGTCGGCCCGGTCTCGACGATCTTGCCCTTGGTCATCACGCAGACCCGGTCGGCGATCTTTCTGACGATGCCGAGATCGTGGGTGATGAACAGCATCGACATGCCCTTGCGGCTCTTCAGCTCCGCAAGCAGTTCGAGGATTTGCGCCTGCACAGTGACGTCGAGTGCCGTCGTCGGCTCGTCGGCGATCAGCAGTTCCGGCTCGTTGGCCAGCGCCATGGCGATCATGACGCGCTGGCGCTGGCCGCCGGAAAGCTGGTGCGGATAGGCGTCGAGCCGTTTCTCCGGCTCGCGGATGCCGACCTCGTTGAGCAGCTCCAGGGTGCGCGCCTTGGCCTGGCGGTCACCCAGCCCCTGGTGCAGCGTCAGCACCTCGACGATCTGCTGCTCGATCGTGTGCAGCGGATTGAGCGAGGTCATCGGCTCCTGGAAGATCATGGTGATCTTGTTGCCGCGCACGCGGCGCAATGCCTTCTCGTCGGTGGCGAGCAGGTCGGCGCCCTGGAACAGGATCTTTCCCGACGGATGGCTGGCGGCCGGATAGGGCAGCAGCTTCAGCACCGACAGCGCCGTGACCGACTTGCCGGAGCCGGATTCGCCGACCAGCGCCACCGTCTCGCCCTTGGCGATGTCGAAGGAGATGTGGTCGACGGCCATCGACTGGCGGCCTTCCTGCGCGAAGGCGACGCTGAGATCGCGCACGGAGAGGAGAGGGGCTTCGCTCATCTGAACGTCTTGCGCGGATCGAAGGCGTCGCGGGTCGCCTCGCCGACGAAGACCAGCAGCGACAGCATCAGCGAGATGACGACGAAGCCGGAGATGCCCAGCCATGGCGCGTTGAGGTTGCGCTGCGCCTGCTTCAGGAGCTCGCCCAGTGAGGCCGAGCCGGGCGGCAGGCCAAAGCCAAGGTAGTCGAGCGAGGTCAGCGTCGAGATCGAGCCGCTGAGCAGGAAGGGCAGGAAGGTCAGCGTCGCCACCATGGCGTTGGGCAACAGGTGCCGGAACATGATGGTGCCGTTGGGCACGCCGAGCGCGCGGGCGGCGTTGACATATTCGAAGTTGCGGGCGCGCAGGAACTCGGCCCGCACCACGCCGACCAGCGCCACCCAGGAGAACAGCAGCATCAGCCCGAGCAGGATGAAGAAGCCGGGCGGCAGGATGGCGGCGACGATCAGCAAGAGGTAGAGCACCGGGATCGCCGACCAGATTTCTATGAAACGCTGGAACAGAAGGTCGGTCCAGCCGCCGAAATAACCCTGCAATGCGCCGGCCGTCACGCCGATCAGCGCCGAGCCGGCGGTGAGGATCAGGCCGAACAGCACCGAGACCCTGAATCCGTAGATGACGCGCGCCAGCACATCGCGTGCCTGGTCGTCGGTGCCCAGCCAGTTCCAGTTGCCGACGACGCAATTGGGGTCGGCGGCGCCTTGCGGATACTGGTTGCAACGTGTCTTGACGTCATAGAGCCAGGACGGCTTGGTGGGCGCCGCCTCGGGGATGGCGTTGTTGACGGTCCGGTAGGAATAGCGGACCGGCGGCCAGATCATCCAGCCATGGGCATTGATCTCGTCCTGGATGACCGGGTCGCGATAATCGGTGACCGCATAAAACCCGCCAAACTTCTCCTCGGGATAAGCGACCACAACCGGAAACAGGATCTCGCCCTTGTAGGAAACGAGGACCGGCTTGTCGTTGGCGATCCATTCCGAAAACAGCGACAGCACGAAAAGCACGAGGAAGATCCACAACGACCAATAGCCGCGCCGGTTGGCCCTGAAGTTCTGCAGGCGCCGCTGGTTGAGCGGCGACAGCCAGGGCCGGGCGATCCGGTCCGGCGCCGTTTCGACTGCGGCCCCGGCCATCAGACGTCTCTCCGCTCGAAGTCGATGCGCGGGTCGACCCAGGTATAGATCAGGTCGGACAAGAGCCCGACAATCAGGCCCAGCAGCGAGAAGATGTAGAGATTGGCGAAGACCACCGGGTAGTCGCGCTCGACCACCGACCTGAAGCCGAGCAGGCCGAGGCCGTCGAGCGAAAAGATGTTCTCGATCAGCAGCGAGCCGGTGAAGAAGGCCGAGATGAAGGCGCCCGGAAAGCCGGCGACGACGATCAGCATGGCGTTGCGGAAGACGTGCCCGTAGAGAACCTGCCGTTCCGACAGGCCCTTGGCGCGCGCGGTCACCACGTACTGCTTGCGGATTTCCTCGAGGAACGAATTCTTGGTCAGCAGCGTCGTGGTGGCGAAGGCCGACAGCACCAGCGCCGTCAGCGGCAACGCCATATGCCAGAAATAGTCGACGATCCGCGCCGGCCAGGACAGCTGGTCCCAATTGTCGGAGGTGATGCCGCGCAGCGGGAACCAGTCGTAGAAGGATCCGCCGGCAAACAGCACCATCAGCAGGATGCCGAACAGGAAGCCCGGAATGGCGTAGCCGACGATGACGACGCCGCTGGTCCATACGTCGAATGCCGAGCCGTCCTTGACTGCCTTGCGGATGCCGAGCGGAATCGAGATCAGGTAGGACAGCAGCGTGATCCACAGCCCGATCGAGATCGACACCGGCATCTTCTCCAGGATCAGCTCGATCACCGAAATGTCACGGAAATAGCTGTCGCCGAAATCGAACCGGATATAATTCCACAGCATCATGCCGAAGCGCTCGAGCGGTGGCTTGTCGAAGCCGAACTGCTTTTCCAGCTTGGCGATGAATTCGGGGTCGAGCCCTTGCGCGCCGCGATATTTCGAACCGACGTCGCCGGCCACGTCGACATTGGTGGCGCCGGCGTCACCACCGCCGCCGCCAAGCCGATCGCTGCCGCCCTGGTTGGTCAGCCTGGCGATCACCTGTTCGACCGGCCCGCCCGGCGCGAACTGGATGACGGCGAACGACACCGCCATGATGCCGAACAGGGTCGGGATCATCAGCAGGATGCGGCGCAGGATATAGGCGCCCATCAGACGTTGTCCTCCTTGAGGAGGAGCACCGCTTCAGACCAATTGTCGACGCCAGCGCCGCCCCTCATTGTCCTGCCGGACATTTCTCCCCGTATAGTGACGGGGAGAAAGGGGCCGGCGGTAGTCTCGGCGCTTTTACTACAACGCTTGTGATTGGCAAAACCATCGATGAAAGCGCCCCTCTCCCCGTCACTATACGGGGAGAGGATGCCGGCAGGCAGGTGAGGGGCGGCGCCGACGCCTGCAAGAAATTCACCCTTTGCCAATCTTTGCCGCCTTGTCCTTGTCGAACCACCACAGCGCCTCGACCGGAAAGCCGAAATCGGGCTTCTGCTCGGGAAAGCCGAACATGTCCCAATATGCGACTCGGTGATTCGCGAGATAATATGTTGGAATCCAGTCTAGCCGCGCGCGCAAGACCCGATCGAGCGCTTTGAGCGCCGTGACCAGTTCGATCCGGCTCTGCGCTTTGCCGGCTGCCTCGATCAGCGCGTCGATGGCTTTGCTTTCCGTACCAGGATAGTTGCGCATCCCCGGCGTTTTCGCCATCCGGGAATCATAGAGGATCTCCAGGCCGTCGGCCGTCGGCGTCGCCCCGATCGACCATGCGAGCATGTTGAGATCAAAGTCGAAATTGCTCTGCCGCTGTTCGTATTGCGTCGAATCGACCTGCCGGATCGAAGCGTCGATCCCGATCGCCTTCATGTTCTCGGACCACGGGGCGAAAAGGCGAACGATGCCATCGTCCTCGGCCAGCATTTCCACCCGCAGTCGCTCGCCCTTTTCATTGACGACGAAATCGCCGGCTCGCTTCCAGCCGGCTTCGGCAAGCAGTCTCGAAGCCTCGCGCAGCAGCTTACGGTCGTGGCCCGAACCGTCGGAGACAGGCTGCATCACCGGTTCGCCGAAGGTTTCTGGCGGCAACTCGGCTCGGAACGGCTCCAGCAGGGCCAATTCCGCAGGCGAGGGCAGGCCCTCGGCCTTGTAATCCGACCGCTCGAAGTTCGATTGCGAGCGCTCGTAGGAGCCGTAAAACAGGGCCCGCCTGGTCCATTCGAAATCGAAGCAACCGGCGATCGCCCGTCTCACGCGCATGTCGCGAAATTGCGGACGACGCTGGTTCAGCGCGACAGCCTGCATGGATGGCGTTTTCTCGCCGGGAAATTCGCGTTTGATGACCCGGCCGTCCTTTAGCGCCGGAAAGTCGTAACCGGTCGCCCATACCCGCGAGGTAAATTCCTCGCGAAAATGCGTGTCCCCTTTTTTCAAGGCTTCAAACGCTGCCTGGCGATTGATGTAAAAGTCGATACGGATGCGGTCGAAATTGTAGAGGCCGCGGTTCACGGCCAGATCGCGGCCCCAATAGTCGGCGACGCGTTCATATTCGACGGTCTGTCCGGCCGCCACGCGCACTATTTTGTACGGTCCGGAACTGAGCGGCGGTTTCATCGTCGAGGCGTCGAATTCGTTGACCGTATAAAAGGCCTTGGACACGATCGGCATTGCGACGACCGCAAGGATATTCTGCGCGGACTGTTTGCCGTTGAAGGTGAGGTTGACGGTAACCGGATCGACTGCGACCGCTTCGGTCATATGCCGCAACGCCTGGGAAAGGTTCGGATGGCCCCTGTCCTTGTAAAGCTTCAATGCGAAGGCGACGTCCTCGGCCGTCAGTGGCGAACCGTCGTGGAAGCGCGCTTGCGGTCGCAGGCTGAAGCGGAAGCCATTGCGATCCGGCGACAAGGTAACGGACTCGGCAAGCCGGCCATAGACCGCATCCGGCTCATCGAGTGCACTTGCCATCAGCGAATCGAAACAGAGTTCGGTGCGCGGCGGCGCATCCCCCTTCAACACCAGGGAATTCAACGTGTTGAACGTCAGGAAGCTCTGATTGAAGGTGGAATTCGGCGGTGCGAAATTCATCTGGCCGCCCTTGGGGGCGTCCGGATTGACATAGTCGAAATGCGTGAAACCTAGGGAATATTTGAGGTCGCCGAAGGCCGACAGGCCGTGCAGCTTGACGCCGGTCGGGATGGCGGCGAAGGCCCGGCCGGGCAGGATTGCTGCCGCCGTGGCCGCGGCGCCCAGGGCCAGAAAGTCGCGGCGGGCCAGAAAGTCGCGGCGGGGCAGCGCCGCCATCAATTGCCACTCTTGTATTTTGCCGCCAGCGCCTTTTCCTTGTCCTTGTCGATCCACCAGGAATTCGTGTCCACGCCGGAATAGGCAGGCTGCTTCTCTGGAATGCCGAACTTGTTCCAGTAGGCCAGCCAGACCACCGGTCTGTGCCATTGCGGCACGACATAGTAGCTCCACAACAGCACCCGGTCGAGCGCATGGGTGGCGGCAACCAGATCGTCGCGGTCGGTGGCGAAGATGACGCGGTCGACCAGCGCGTCGACGACCGGGTCCTTGATGCCCATCAGATTGCGGGAGCCAGGTGCATCGGCGGCTTTTGAACTCCAGAAATCGCGCTGCTCGTTGCCGGGGGAATCCGACTGTCCGAACATCCCCGTCACCACGTCGAAGTCGAAGCTGCGGGTGCGGTTCACATACTGGCTGGGGTCGACGATGCGAAGCGCGGCATCGATACCGATCTTGCGCAAATTGTCGACATAGGGATTGGCGATCACCTCGTCGCTCGGGTCCCGTCCAAGGATTTCCAGTTTGAACTGTTGGCCGGTCTCGGCGTTGACCATCTTGCCGCCCTTGATGACCCAGCCGGCCTGAGCGAAGAGGTCTACCGCAGTCTTCAGGTATTTGCGCTCGGCCTGCGGGGAATCGTAGACTGGGAGCTTGAATTCCTTTGTGAACAGCTCTGGCGGCAGCTTGTCTCGATACTGCTCAAGGATTTCCAGCTCCTTGCCTTGCGGCAGGCCGCTCGATGCCAGTTCCGTGCCTTGGAAATAGCTGCTCGTACGGGTGTTGAGACCGAAGAACAGCGTACGGTTCATGCTTTCGAAATCGAGCACGTTGGTCAGCGCCTCGCGTATGCGTCGATCCTGAAACTGCGGGCGCCGCAGATTAAGCACGAAACCCTGCATCGGCTCGGGCGATTCGGTCTTGAACTCCTTTTTGATGACGTCGCCTGCCTTGATCGCGGGGAAGTCATAGGCCGTCGACCAGCGCCTGGAACTGTTTTCCGCGTTGATGTCCTCTAGCCCACCCTTGGTGAACGCCTGCCAAGCCGCGTTCTCGTCGAGGATATAGGTGAAACGCTGGGTGTCGAAATTCTCGCGGCCGATCTTCACCGGCAGCTTGGCGGCCCAGTAGTCGGGCACGCGCTGCCAGACGATTTCCGAACCCGGTTTGAAGCTGGCGATCTTGTAGGCGGCGGACCCGAGCGGCGGCTCCTGCGTTGGCCTGGTGACGTCGCGCTTCTTGCCGTTGGCGCCGGTGCCTTCCCACCAGTGCTTGGGCAAAACGACGAGATCGCCGAGGATCTTCGGCAGTTCGCGATTGCCCTTCTGGTCGAAATGGAATTCGACTTCGCGGTCCGAGATCGCGACCGCATCGGTGACGTTCTCGAAATAGCGGCTGTACATCGGACTGTTGGCCTTCAGCACCTGGAACGACCAGATCACGTCGTCGGTGGTGATCGGCTTGCCGTCATGCCATTTCGCCCGCGGGTCGAGACGGTATGTCACCGAGGAATAGTCGTCCGGATGTTTGTAGGCGTCGGCGATCAGCGGATGGCTGGTGCTGCCCTCGTCGGTCGCCTGCTCCATCAGCGTGTCGTAGAGCAGGCCGCCACCGAACGGGACAAAGCCGGCGGCGAAGGAACCCTGGACGATATAGGGATTGAAGCTGTCGAAAGTGCCGGGCGCCACCGAATTCAGCGTGCCGCCCTTCGGCGCGTTCGGATTGACGTAGTCGTAGTGCTGGAAGGTGTCGCCATATTTGGATTCGCCGATCAGCGACGAGGTGGTGCGCCATTCGTCCGCGAACGCTGCCTGCAGGCCGCCGGCGAAAGCCGCCACAACCAGCACCGATCTGAGAAACGTTCGGCCAACCGTCATGCCTTCTCCTCTTTGCGATAGCTGTCAGCCGACAATCTAGATCATTTGACGCCTATGAAAACCGCGACAGGCCGGCTTTGTCGCCGCACATGCGCTTTTCCCATTAAAAAAGCCGGGCTGAACCCGGCTTTTTCAAGGATGTTTCGATTACAATTGCGTTATTGCGCCGGAGCTGGTGCTGGAGCAGCAGGGGCCGGCGCAGGTGCCGCCGGCGCTGCACCCTCTGCGGGCTTGGCCGGTGCCTCACCCTCGGCGGGCGCAGCCGCTGAAGCGCCAGGTGTCGGCAGCGGCTTCGGACTGTCCGACAGCGTGCGCAGATAGGCGATGACGTTGGCGCGGTCCTCGTCCTTCGGCAGGCCGGCGAAGCTCATCGCCGTGCCCTTCACGAGCTTCTTCGGCGAGGTGAGGAAGTGATTGATGTTGTCGTAGGTCCACTTCTCGGTGCCGCCCTTGGAAAAATCCTTCATGCCGGCCGAATAGGCGAAGCCCGCATGCTCGGCGACGGGACGGTCGATGAGGTCCCACAGATCCGGGCCGACCTTGTTCGGCCCGCCCTTCTCGCCGGTGTGGCAGGCCTGGCACTTCTTGAACACGGCGGCACCCGCCTCGACATTGGCGTTGGCCAGGAGGTCGGCGATCGGCTTGGCTTCCGCCTCCGGGGCTGCCGGGCCGCCCTCGGCGGGCTCCTCGGTCGCCTCGATGGCGAAGCCGGGTTTTTCCGGTGCGGGGGAGGCGAACAGCGCGTCGGACACGATGCCGACCGAGAAGACGACGAACACGGTGCCGAGCAGCCCGCCGATCAGCTTGTTGATTTCCAAAGAGTCCATACGCCCCAGGCTCCCTTTTCCGGCGGACCGATCCGTCCACTCCGTCCGTCGGTAATCGTGAACCACCCCGCGAGGCGGTCAAATCGGGCGGAAACTAGGTCTTTTGCTCTGGCGTTGCAACACCTATAAGGGCGCTTCCAGTGAGACCTTTTGCCACTTTTCCCGTCCCTCTTTTCGAATGCTTCACCCGATGTCCACGCTCATCCTCATCCCGGCCCGTATGGGCTCGACCCGCCTGCCGGGCAAGCCGCTGGCCGACATCGCCGGCGTCCCGATGATCGTCCATGTCGCCCGCCGCGCCGCCGAGGCCGGGCTCGGCCGGGTGGTGGTCGCCACCGATACTGAAAGCGTGGCGGAAGCGGCGCGCGCGCACGGCTTCGAGGCGGTGATGACGCGGATGGACCACGAATCGGGCTCGGACCGCATCTTCGAGGCGCTGGCCACGCTGGATCCCGGGCGCAAGGTCGAAACGATCGTCAATGTGCAAGGCGACCTGCCGACCATCGATCCCGACATCATCAATGCTGCGCTGAAGCCTTTCGAGGATGCGGCGGTCGACATCGCCACGCTCGGCATCGAGATCGTCCGCGACGAGGAAAAGACCAATCCGAATGTCGTCAAGATCGTCGGCTCGCCACTGTCGCAGACACGGCTGCGGGCGCTCTATTTCACCCGCGCCACGGCACCCTGGGGCGAGGGGCCGCTCTACCATCACATCGGCCTCTATGCCTATCGCCGCTCAGCGCTCGAGCGCTTCGTCGCGCTGAAGCCGTCGCCGCTGGAACGGCGCGAGAAGCTCGAGCAGTTGCGGGCGCTCGAGGCCGGCATGCGCATCGATGCCGAGATCGTAAAGTCGGCGCCGTTCGGCGTCGACACGCCGGACGATCTCGAACGCGCCAGAACCATCCTTTCAACCTGAGACATCTGGTCAATCTGAGACATTTGGCATGCCTGAAAAAACCAACAGAATAGCCTTCCAGGGCGAGCCGGGCGCCAATTCCGACACCGCCTGCCGCAACATGTTCCCTGACATGGAGCCGTTGCCGTGCCCGACCTTCGAGGATGCCTTCAATGCGGTCGAGACCGGCAAGGCCGACCTCGCCATGATCCCGATCGAGAACACGATTGCCGGGCGCGTCGCCGACATCCATCATCTCCTGCCGGAATCGAAGCTTCACATCGTCGGCGAATATTTCCTGCCGATCCATTTCCAGCTGATGGTTCTTCCCGGCGTCAGGCGCGACGAGATCAGGACCGTGCACAGCCACATCCATGCGCTCGGCCAGTGCCGCAAATACATCCGCAAGAACGGCTGGAAGCCGGTGGTCGCCGGCGACACGGCGGGCGCCGCCAAGCTAGTCGCCGAGCTGAAGGACCGCACTATGGCTGCGTTGGCGCCGGCGCTGGCCTCGACGCTCTACGGGCTCGACATCATCGAGGAGAATGTCGAGGACACCGACAGCAACGTCACCCGCTTCGTCGTGCTGACCAGGAACAGGCAGTGGGCAGAACGCCCTTCCGCCGACGCCAGGATGATGACGACGTTCATCTTCCGCGTCCGCAACGTGCCGGCCGCGCTCTACAAGGCGATGGGCGGCTTTGCCACCAACGGCATCAACATGACCAAGCTGGAGAGCTACCAGCTCGGCGCATTCACGGCGACCCTGTTCTACGCAGATATCGAGGGTCATCCCGACGATCCGCTGGTAAAACTGGCGCTCGACGAGCTTGCCTTCTTCTCGCGCGAAATGCGAATTCTGGGCGTCTATCCGGCCAGCGAATCGCGCGAGCAATGGAAGGTGGCGGATTAGGATCTGTTGAGATCCATGCTGCCGGAGTTTGCGCCGCCCTTGTTTTGTTGCTTGCGCTGCCCCTCATCGCCCTGCCGGCGCCCGTTTCTGCGGTGCTGGGAGATTGGCGAAATCCTTTGCGAAGGCGTCCTTCTCCCCGTCACTATACGGGGAGAAGTGCCCGGCAGGGCGATGAGGGGCAGCGCCGAGATCGACAATCGGCGTCGTACCGGAACCGCGCTTTTAGCCCCACCCAGCGGCCCGTAGTCGATATCGAGAAGCGCCTCGACCTCCGGGATGGAGCGGTCGCCGCAGCGCCCTGATCTAGCGCCTTGCCAGGGGACGAGCGTCGGGCGACATTCCTGCGATGTGGCTCCTGAAACTGACGCTCGCAGTCGCTGGATTGTATGCGGTCGTTGTCGCCATCGTGTATGTGCTTCAGTCCTGGCTGATCTTTCCGGCCGGCCTTGCGGCGTTCGGACCCGATCTGCCGGCCGGGGCACGTCATGTCGAGCTGGCGACGGACGATGGCGAGCGCGTCGTTCTGGTACGCCTGCCGGCAGGACAGGCGGCCGAGCCACGCCCGCTCCTGCTGGGATTCGCCGGCAATGCCTGGAACGCCGACGCACTTGCCCTGTTGCTGCACCAGCTATTCCCCGAACACGAGGTCGCTGCGCTGCACTACCGCGGCTATGCGCCGAGCAGCGGAAGCCCGTCGGCCGCCGCCCTGTTCGAGGACGCCCGACGCGCCCATGACCACCTGGCCACCGATGCCAAAGCCGGCATCGTCGCCATCGGCCTTAGCGTCGGCGCTGCGGTCGCGGTCGATCTGGCGACGGCCCGGCCCCTGCGTGGCATCGTCATGGTTACGCCCTTCGATTCGCTGAAAGAACTCGCCGCTCACCACTATGCCTGGCTGCCGGTGCGCCTCTTGCTGCGGCACCGCATGGAGACGGCAGAAACGCTGCGCGACCTCGATGTGCCTACGGCCGTCATCGTCGCCGAAAACGACACTATCGTTCCTGCGGCACGTTCGGCAGCTCTGCGCGAGGCTGCCCGTGATCTGCGCAGCCACATCGCCATAGCGGCTGGCCACAACGACCTCTATGGCCATCCCGACTTCGCCGGAGCGATACGCGCCTCCGTTGCGGCGGTCACGCGCGATTGACGAGCAGTAGTTCAGGCAGACGTCAGGCCTCGATTTTATCATCCAGATGTCGGAATTCCGGCTCGACATTCGTCCTTTGGTTGCCACAATCAAAGAAGGGAGACGACGAGATGAGGAAACTGATCTCAATCGACGACGTCACGCACGATGGCGTCATGCAATCATCCGGAGCCTTCCAATGATCCCCACCATCACCGCCTTTGAGCAGTCGCCCGATCGCGGCAGGGGACTGGCGCGCGACATGCGTGTTCGCTGGGCGCTTGAAGAAGTGGGCCAGCCTTACCAGGTTCGTCTTGTTTCGTTCAAAGCGATGAAGGAACCCGCGCATCTCGCGCTTCATCCTTTCGGGCAGATTCCGACCTATGAGGAAGGCGATCTTGCGCTGTTCGAGTCGGGGGCGATCGTGTTCCATATCGCCGAGCGCCATGCGGGCCTGTTGCCAGACGATGCGAATGCCAGGGCGCGCGCAATCTCATGGATGTTTGCAGCGCTAAACACCGTGGAGCCGCCGATCCTTGAGCGCCAAACCGCCGTGCTCCTGGAGCGCGACGAGACCTGGCACGAACAGCGCCTGCCTATGGTCGAGGATCGCATCCGTGACCGGCTGGGCGAGCTTTCCGGTCGCCTTGGCGATGCCGACTGGCTCGATGGTGCGTTCAGCGCCGGGGACCTGATGATGGTGCACGTGCTGCTAAGGTTGAGCGGGTCGGGTATACTGGACGAATATCCGAACCTCTCCGCCTATGTCGCCCGCGGCGAAGCCCGGCCGGCCTACAAGCGTGCTTTCGCCGCTCAACTGGCGGTTTTCACAGGCAAGTCACCGACCGGCTGAGTGATTGGACTCTGCCTAGCTCAGCGGCGCGTAGTCGATCTCCAAAAACGCCTCGACCTCCGGGATCCAGCGGTCGCGGACGAAGGCGACGTGGTCGGGATGGTCGTTGTAGCCGGAATAGGCGGCCTGGTCGGCGAACTCCATCGAGAAGCCGAAGCGAAAATCGTTCCTCGGGCTGACCTGCCGCAACTGCTCGAACTTTTCGACGCCCGGTATCGCCGCCAATATTTTGGCGTCGGCGAGAAATTTTGCCTCCTCGGCCGAGCTCTCCTTGTGCTTCAGCCTGAACACCACTGTGTGACGGATCATTTTTTCCCCTTGTGAGGCTTATGCGCTGTCGGCCCAGGCGCGGATGAGGTTGTAGGCGATCGCCCCCTTCGGCGGCGTTACCAGGCCGTCCGGATGCTCGCGGGCCAGCATCGACATCACCTCGTCGCGAACGAACCAGCGGCAGTCTTCCAACTCGTTGAGGTCGGCCTGGATGTCGTCGTTGAGCGGCTCGCCGAAGCAGCCGATCATCAGTGAATAGGGAAACGGCCAGGGCTGGCTGGCGTGATAGACGACGCGGCCAAGCCTGATGCCGGCTTCCTCCAGCGTTTCACGGCGCACCGCCGCCTCGATCGTCTCGCCGGGTTCGATGAAGCCGGCAAGTGCCGAATACATGCCCGGCGCGAAATGCCGGCCGCGGCCAAGCAGGCATTTTTCACGCGTTGCGGTCAGCATGATCGCCACCGGGTCGGTGCGCGGAAAATGCTCGGTGGCGCAAGCCGGGCAAAGCCGCTTATAGCCGCCGGCCCGCATCTCGGCTTCAGCGCCGCATTTGCTGCAGAAGCGGTGGCTGGCATGCCAGGCGAGCAATGCAGCGCCTTGCGCCATCGCGCCGGCCGCCGCCTCGTCGATCAGCCCCTGCATATAGACCGAGCGATAGTCGATGGCCTTGACCGTTTCGGGCAGTTGTTCGGGATCGAGCCCGGCCGGCACCGCGAGCACCGGAACGCTGTCGGAAAAACCGAGCAGGACGCCATCGTCGAGCGACGCCCGCAGTGGCTGGCTTTCTTCGGCGCCGAACCAGGGGTCGAAGCCGCCATCCCTGAGCTTGAGGTAGAGCCGCCCGCCATGCATCAGCAAAAGCCTGACCGAGGGATCGGCGAGCGCCTTTTCGACGGAATCGTCGGCGCGGTTTTCCGATTGCCGGTCGATCACATTGCCGGCGAAGCCGACGAATTGGCTCGGCTCGCGCAAGGGCGCGTCAAACAGGCGGAAGCTCATGGAGACTCAACTTCAGGATGGACACGGGACAGGCTTATAGCGCCGCCTTTATCTGTTGCGCAAACCGGCGAAGGTCCGAGCGCTGGTAGGGTTCGCGCATGCCGTGCCCCCACACCGGGCCCGGCCAGCCGGGATCGCCTTCCGAGCGCGCGACGACATGGACATGCAACTGGCGGACGATGTTGCCAAGTGCGCCGCTGTTGATCTTGGTGCAGCCGGTCACCGTCTTCAGCGCCTGCGCCACCATGTTTGTCTCGAAGGTCAGCATCGCCTGGTCGAGCGGCGTCAAATCGTGGATTTCCTCCGCGCCCGGCCGCTGCGGCACCAGAAGCAGCCACGGCCAGCGGCGGTCGTTCATCACCCGCAATTCGCACAGGCCGAGCCACATCAACTGCTCGCTGTCCGCCTCCAGACGAGCATCCAGCGTGAATCCGGCCTCGAGGCCCGGCGACATCGGCGTTTCCTTCACTTTTGTCGTGTTTTTTAGACTTTTGAACGCTAGAGCGGCTGCCGGTGGCCCGCAAGAGGCGGCAAGCGAATCGTTGCTTTGTGACGGCAGTTATGCTAATAGTTTCGGCATGGTGCTGATTTGCGCCAATGACCCGCCCCCGAGGCGGGTTTTTTGTTTCAGCTTTCGACGCCACTCCCGGCTGATTGATCCTGCGCCCTTGCATTTCATCGCCGAATTGCCGATATGGAAAGCGGGAGGTTGGTGGTGGACGGTCCACTCGCCAACCGGGTCAGGTCCGGAAGGAAGCAGCCCTAACGAGCCCGGAACGGGTCATTGTTCCAGCCTCCCACCTCTTCGCCTTTCTCCCGCGACATTGACGGCGCCAAGCCCTGCGGGCGAAACTATGCGCAGGAATCGGCCGCCTGCAGGCGCGGCCCTTGGAGCTTTACGGGCGAATGAGCGAAGCCGGAAATTCGGGAACGGAAAAGGCCGCCGCCTATCGCGTTCTGGCGCGCAAATACCGACCTGCGAATTTCTCCGAACTGATCGGCCAGGAGCCGATGGTCCGCACGCTCACCAACGCCTTCGCCACCGGCCGCATCGCCCAGGCCTGGATGCTGACCGGCGTGCGTGGTGTCGGCAAGACGACGACGGCGCGCATCCTGGCGCGGGCGCTCAACTACAAGACCGCCACCGTCGACCAGCCTTCGGTCGATCTTGCCGTGCTGGGCGAGCACTGCCAGGCGATCATGGAAGGCCGCCATGTCGACGTCATCGAGATGGACGCCGCCTCGCATACTGGCATCGACGATATCAGGGATATCATCGAGCGCGTGCGCTACGCACCGGTATCGGCGCGCTACAAGGTCTACATCATCGATGAAGTGCACATGCTCTCGACCCAGGCCTTCAACGGCCTGCTGAAGACGCTGGAGGAGCCGCCGCCGCACGTCAAATTCATCTTCGCCACCACCGAAATCCGCAAAGTTCCGATCACCGTTTTGTCGCGCTGCCAGCGCTTCGACCTCAGGCGTATCGATGCCGGCACGCTGGTCGCGCATCTCTCCTCGATCGCCGACAAGGAAGGCATTGCCGTCGACGACGACGCGCTGGCGATGATCGCCCGCGCGGCCGAAGGCTCGGCGCGCGATTCGCTGTCCATCCTCGACCAGGCGATCGCCCATGGCAGCGGCGCGGTCAGCGCCGAAGCGGTGCGCGCCATGCTCGGGCTGGCCGACCGCGCCCGCATCGTCGACCTGTTCGAATATGTGATGAAGGGCGACGTGGCGGCCGCACTGGCCGAATTCCGCAACCAATACGACACCGGCGCCGATCCGGCCGCGGTGCTGACCGACCTTGCCGAGTTCAACCACCTCGTCACCCGGCTGCGCTTCGTACCGACGGCCCTCGAGGATGCCTCGCTGTCCGAGGACGAGCGCCGGCGCGGCGCGGATTTCGCCAAGGCGCTGTCGGTCAGAGTGCTGTCGCGGACCTGGCAGATGCTGTTGAAAGGCATTCCCGAGGTGCAGTCCTCCAACCGGCCGGTCAGTGCCGCCGAAATGGTGCTGATCCGGCTGGCGCATGCCGCCGACCTGCCGACACTGGACGAGGCGCTGAAATCGCTGGAGGGCGGAGCGTCGGTGCCGGGTGAAGCGCCACGCTTGAATGGTGCGCCGGCAAGCTCTGGACCGGCAAGTCCCGGCCCAGCAAGTCCCAGCAACGGCGGCGCCAGCGCCGTGGCGCAGACGCGGATGCAAACGGCCAATGGCGGCGCGCAGACGATGCGGCTGGTCGAACCCGAGCCGATGCCTGCGGCTTTCGTTCCGGCGCCGGAGCCGGTCGCGGATGCGCCGGTGCCGGTGCCGGTGAAGTCGCTGGCTGACATCGTCGCCCTTGCCGACGCCCAGCGCGACATGGCCTTCAAGGTGCTGGTGAAGCGCTGCGTGCGCCTGGTGCGCATCGAGCCGGGCCGTATCGACGTCAGCCTGACCGATGACGCGCCGAAGATGCTGCTCAACGATCTGACCGCCAAATTGCGCGCCTGGACCGGCCGCAGCTGGCTGGTGTCGCTGTCGAAGGAAGAGGGCGGCCAGACGCTGGCCGAGATGGAATCGACCAAACGCGAAAACGCGCTCCTCGATGCCAAGAGCGATCCGACCGTCGCCGCCATCCTGGCGCGTTTTCCCGGCGCCAAGATCATCGACGTGCGCATTCCCGACGCACCGGAAGCCGATGCGGTGGAGGCCGAGGTTCCGATCGAGCCGGCCACAGACGAAGACGAAACCTGATATCAATCGTAGAGGACCACGCGATGAAAGATCTTCTCGGCCTGATGGGCAAGGCGAAAGAAATGCAGGCCAAGTTCCAGGCCATGCAGGACGAGATCGCCACGTTGGAAGCCACCGGACAGGCTGGCGGCGGCCTGGTCAGCGTGACGCTGACCGGCAAATTCGAGATGAAGTCCCTGAAAATCGACCCGTCGCTGTTCAAGGAGGACGAGGTCGAGATTCTGGAGGATCTGCTTCTCGCCGCCCACAATGACGCCAGGGCCAAGGTCGAGCAGATGATGCAGGAAAAGACCCAAGCATTGACCGCAGGACTGCCGATACCGCCGGGAATGAAGCTGCCGTTCTAAGGTGTGTTGATAGTTATGCCGGTCGAGCGAGCCCATGGCTTGGCCCGGCAAGCCCACTCTGCGAAGGCTGCGACGCTCGAAGGTAACGGCATGCCGGTCGACTGAGCCCATGGCTCCAGCCTTGGGGAAGCCCCTCCTGCGGAGACCCTTAAATTTTAGGATCCATGCCGATACAGTGGCCATGGAGTGCCATGCCGCGATCCGGCGGTCGCTTGCTCCACCGGTGTGTCCATTAGGCAACTCCGCACACTTAATAACGCTTTAGCCATCTTTTTGCCTGAAAGTGTCTCATTCTTGCCGCAACCAGGGGCGGGCTGGCGACAGAATGAGGGGATATCTTTGATCGCGACCCGATGGAAGACGCCGTTGCTGCTCGGCGTCATCACCTCTCCGCTGTTTTTGGCCGCCTGCAGTCAGACCACGCACGGCCTGTCCGTGGCCAGCCTGACCGATGCCGTCAGGTCCCGGCCCTACAGCCACACACCGAAGGATAAGGAGTGCCTCCAGCGCGCGATGTTCTTCGAATCCAACCGGTCGAGCCGTGACGGCATGATTGCCGTCGGCACGGTGGTCATGAACCGGCTGCGCTCCGGCAAGCACGGCAACACCATCTGCCAGGTGGTCGGCGAGCGCGGCCAGTTCGCGCCGGGCGTGATGACACGGCGAATGAATTCGAAGGCGATGCCCGATGTCGAGGAAGCCGCCGAGGCGGTGCTCAAGGGCGAGCGCAAGGCCAAGCTGAAGAACTCGATGTTCTTTCACACCGCCGGCCTGCGCTTTCCCTACAAGAACATGCACTACACCATGGTCGCCGGCGGCAACGCCTTCTATGAAAAGCGCGGCCGGAACTGGAAACCGTTGCCGGACGAGCCCACGGTCGCCGTGGCGCAGGACACGCCGCGGGGGTCGGCGCGCGCCGCACCAGTGACGCTCGTGGCCTCCGCGGCGCCGGCCACCAAGGCAGAATTCGCCAAGGCAACATCCACCAACGCAACCTATGTAACCGCGGTCGCATCGCAACCGGCGATCCCCAAGAAGGCGACGCCGGAGAAGGCGACCCTTGTGGCGATGCAACAGCCGATGCAAGAGCCGGACGCCGCCCGTTTCGGCGGCACCGCCGGTGCGCGACCGGTCACGTCATTCCCGGCGGCGCCGGCCGAGCCGACCATGTCGTTTGAATCGACACCCGAGAACACCGACGCCATTGGCGCGATGATCGCCGGCCAGAGCCGGCCGCTGGAAGCATACTGAGGCTCGCAGTTGTTGCGCGTCCAAGATGACACTGTTCCAAAGCGCGCGGAAAAATCCTAAACCGACGCGATGTCGAAGCGAATCGCCGGTCCCGAGATCGAACGCCTGATCCAGCTCCTGGCCAAGGTGCCGGGGCTCGGTCCCCGCTCGGCCAGGCGAGCAGCACTTCACCTCATCAAGAAGAAGGAGCAGTTGCTGTCGCCGCTGGCCGCCGCCATGAGCGAGGCGGTCGACAAGGTGCGCATCTGCTCGACCTGCGGCAATGTCGATACGTCCGACCCTTGCATGATCTGCACCGATCCGCGCCGCGACGCCGGCACGCTGATCGTCGTCGAGGACGTGGCCGACCTGTGGGCGCTGGAGCGGGCGGCTGCCATGAATGTCCGCTACCACGTGCTCGGCGGCTCGTTGTCGCCGCTCGACGGCATCGGCCCCGAGCAGCTCAACATCCGCTCGCTGGTCGACCGTGTCGCCGGCGGCGAGGTCAAGGAGGTGATCCTTGCCGTCAACGCCACGGTCGAGGGCCAGACCACCGCGCATTATCTCACCGACCAATTGTCCGGCTTCGACATCAAGGTAACGCGGCTGGCGCATGGCGTGCCGGTCGGCGGCGAACTCGACTATCTCGACGAAGGCACGCTGGCCGCCGCGCTGCGCTCGCGGACGGCGTTTTGAGGAAGTTGGGGGGAAGGTGCTTCTGAAATGACTGCGTTCCGTCGCGCCCCCCTCTGTCCTGCCGGACATCTCCCCCACTTGGGGGGAGATTGGATGTCACGCCGGCTTTCGCCAACCTCCAGCGTTGGAGAAAAGGCGCCGGCGTCAGAGCTGCCGATCTCCCCCCTTGCGGGGGAGATGTCCGGCAGGACAGAGGGGGGTGGGAAGGATCGCTGCTTTCACAAAATAGCCGTCGCGTTTCTCCTCGTCGCACTGACTGCCTTCCTCCTCGCAGCCCCAGCTTTCGCAGCAAAAATCGATGACCAGTTCCGCACCTGGCTCAGCAGCGATCTCTGGCCTGAAGCCAGCGCCAAAGGCATCTCCAGAAAAACCTTCGACGCCGCTTTCGACGGCGTCAAACCGAACCTCAAATTGCCCGACCTGGTGATGCCGGGCAAAAAGGCGAAGACGCCGCAAAAGCAGCATCAGGCGGAGTTCGGTTCGCCCGGCGCCTATTTCGCCGAAAAGACGGTTCGCGCCGTGACCGCCGGTGGCCGCACGCGCAAGGCGGCCAATGCCAGGACGATCGCCGCGATCGAGAAGCGCTACGGCGTGCCGGGCGAGGTGCTGCTGGCGATCTGGGGCCGCGAGAGCGGTTTTGGCGCGGCGAAGATGCCTTACGACGCTTTCGAAGTGCTGGGCACCAAGGCGTTCATGGCGACCAGGAAGGATTTCTTCCGCACCGAGCTTATGGCGGCGCTCGAAATCGTCGAGCGTGGGCTGGCCCCGGTCGGCGCGATGAAATCGTCCTGGGCCGGCGCACTCGGCCAGCCGCAGTTCATGCCGAGTTCGTTCCTCAGACATGCCGTCGATTTCGATGGCGACGGTCGGGCCGACATCTGGAACTCGGTGCCGGACACGCTGGCCTCGATCGCCAACTATCTCGTCCACTATGGCTGGGTGAAGGGCCGCGGCTGGGGCTTCGAGGTGACGGTGCCGGAAGCGGTCTCCTGCTCGCTCGAAGGTCCGGACCAGGGCAAGCGGATTTCCGAATGGGCTGATATGGGCATCAAGCGCGTCGCGGCAAGACCGTTTCCGGCGCGCGAGTTGAAGGCCGAAGGCTTTCTTTTGATGCCGGCCGGGCGCAACGGTCCGGCCTTCATCGTCACGCCCAATTTCTACGTGCTGAAGCAATACAACACCAGTGATCTCTACGCCCTGTTCGTTGGCCATGGCGCTGACCGCATCGCCCACGGCGACAGCAATTTTTCAGGGCGCTGGGGCGCGGTCGGCGGGCTCCACAGGTCGGACATCGCCACATTGCAGCGGACGCTGGAGGCGAACGGCTACGATGTCGGCAGCGCCGACGGTTTGCCCGGTTTCAAGACCCGCCGCTCGATCGGCAAATGGCAGGCGAAGAGCGGTCGCGCCGCCACCTGTTTTCCCGACTCCGACCTGGTCACTGCGTTGAAATAGCTGCACTCCGGGTGTCGCTTCCGGCGGTTGTGGCTGCCTGATCTGGTCCAACAAACAGCTTTGCAAATGCTCGTTGCCGCGCTTGAAAGCGCCGGATATGGTGAGGCGGAACTGGGCAAAAATTGCCGCGACAACCGGTCCAGGGCCATCGTTCAGCCCGGCAAAGAACGCTGCAACCCTGAGCCGGGAACTCAGGTCAACAAAAAAGGGAACAGTTTGAAATGATAATGGAAAAGTTTGCTCTACGCTCCCGCTTCTTGCTCGCGGGCGCGGCCATGTCCGTGCTGCTTTTGGCCGGTTCACCTGCCCTTGCGGTCACGCCCGCCGACACGCTGGTCGAGGGTTTCGCGATCGACGACATCATCTCCATGGATCCGGGCGAGGCGTTCGAGCTGTCGACCGCCGAGGTCACCGGCAACACCTACGATCTTCTTGTCCGCCTCGATCTCAGCGATACCGCCAAGGTCAAGGGCGATCTCGCCGAAAGCTGGACTGTCTCCGACGACGGCCTGACCTACACGTTCAAGCTCAAGCCCGGCCTGAAATTTGCCTCGGGCAACCCGATCACGGCGGCGGACGTCGCCTACTCGTTCGAGCGCGCCATCAAGCTCGACAAGAGCCCGGCCTTTATCATCGGGCAGTTCGGCATCAATGGCGACAACGTCACTGAGAAGGCCAAGGCCATCGATGATACGACGTTCCAGTTCACCGTCGACAAGGCGTATGCGCCGAGCTTCGTCCTGAACTGTCTGTCGGCAACCGTCGCCTCGGTCGTCGACGCCAAGCTGGTCAAGGAGCATGTCGCCGCGGTGACACCCAGCGCCGACTACAAATACGACAATGATTTCGGCAATGCCTGGCTGAAGACCGGCTATGCCGGCTCCGGCGCCTTCAAGCTGCGCGAATGGCGGGCCAACGAGGTCGTCGTCATGGAGCGCAACGACAATTATCACGGCGAAAAGGCCAAGCTTGCCCGCGTCATCTATCGCAACATGAAGGAAAGCTCGGGTCAGCGTCTGGCGCTCGAGGCCGGCGACATCGACGTTGCCCGCAATCTCGAGCCAAACGACCTCGACGCCATCGCCAGGAACGCCGATCTCACCACCACCAGCGCGCCAAAGGGCACGGTCTTTTACATCAGCCTCAATCAGAAGAATCCGAACCTCGCCAAGCCCGAGGTTCGCCAGGCCTTCAAATATCTCGTCGACTATGATGCCTTGAGCTCGACCATCCTCAAAGGCATCGGCGAGATCCACCAGACCTTCCTGCCGAAAGGCGTGCTCGGCGAGCTGGACGAGAATCCTTTCACGTTCGACGTCGCCAAAGCCAAGGAACTGCTTGCCAAGGCCGGCCTCGCCGACGGCTTCAGCGTCACCATGGACGTGCGCAGCAGACAGCCGGAGACAGGCATGGCCGAATCGATCCAGCAGACGCTGGGACAGGCCGGCATCAAGCTGGAGATCATTCCCGGCGACGGCAAGCAGACGCTGACCAAATACCGCGCCCGCAATCACGACATCTATATCGGCGTGTGGGGCCAGGATTATTTCGATCCGAACTCCAACGCCCAGACCTTCGCCAGCAACCCCGACAATTCGGATGAAGGCAAGACCAAGACCTTGGCCTGGCGCAACGCCTGGGACATTCCGGACCTGACCAAGGAAACGGAAGCGGCCCTGCTCGAGAAGGATTCGGCCAAGCGCGCTGCAATGTACCAGGACCTGCAGAAGAAGATCCTCGAAACCAGTCCTTTCATCGTCATTCACCAGCAGCTGGAAGTGGCCGGCCTGCGCAAGAACCTCAAGGGCTTTGCGCTCGGCCCGAGCTTCGACACCAACTTCGTCGGCCAGATCTCCAAGGAATGATGCCGGCGGACGCGCCGTATGAGCACGGTTGAAAGCGAAGCGACGGCAGGGCGCGGCAGCGCCCGTGCTGTCGCTGTCGCGTCGTCGATCGCCCGCTTCCTGGTCATCGCGATAACCACCTATCTCGGTCTTCTCGCGGTGACCTTCTTCATCGGACGGGTCATCCCGATCGACCCGGTGCTGGCGGTGCTCGGCGACCGGGCGCCGGCCAATGTCGTCGAGCGGACGCGTCGCGAGATGGGGCTCGACCTGCCGCTGATCGAGCAGTTCTACATCTATGTGAAAAATGCCCTGAACGGCAATTTCGGCACGTCGGTGCTGACCACCAATCCTGTCATGACCGATATTCGCCGCGCTTTTCCGGCGACGATCGAGCTGGCGACGCTGGGAACTCTGATCGGTGCATTCATCGGTGTGCCACTCGGCGTGCTGGCCGCGGTCCGGCGCGGCAGCATCATCGACCAGATCGTCCGCATCATCGGCCTGGTCGGCTACTCCGTGCCGATCTTCTGGCTGGGACTGCTGGCGCTCGTGCTGTTCTATGCCAGGCTGCAATGGGTGGCTTTTCCCGGTCGCCTCGATATCGTCTACGAATACACCTTCACGCCGATCACCGGCTTCTACCTTCTGGATGCGCTGTGGCAGCGGCAGTGGGATGTGTTTCGCGATGCCTTCCGCCACATCATCCTGCCGGCCTCGCTGCTTGGCTATTTCTCGCTCGCCTATATCAGCCGCATGACGCGATCGTTCATGCTGAACGAGCTTGCCCAGGAATATATCGTAGCGGCGCGCGCCAAGGGCCTGTCTGAGACGCGCATCATCTGGGGCCACGCGCTGCGCAACGCGGCGGTGCCGATGGTCACCGTGATTGCGCTATCCTATGCCGGCCTGCTCGAAGGCTCGGTGCTGACCGAGACCGTGTTCTCCTGGCCGGGCATTGGCCTCTACATCACCAATTCCCTGCAGAACGCGGACATGAACGCGGTGCTCGGCGGCACCATCATCATCGGCTCGGTTTTCATCGGCATCAATCTCCTGTCCGACCTGCTCTACCGGGTGCTCGACCCAAGGACCAAGGTACGATGAGCGCAGAAGCGATACAAAGCCGTCGCGACTGGCTGCTCAGCGAGCGGCCGGCTTCGCGCATGCAGGCAAGGCTCGGCCGTGCCTATGTGGCGTGGCGGCGCTTTTCCGCTAACCGGCTGGCGTTTCTCGGTCTGCTCATCATCATCGCTTTGCTGGTGGTCGCCGCCTTTGCCGATGTGCTGGCGCCCTATTCGCCGACCATCGGCGACCTGAAGGGTTCGCGCCTGCTGGCGCCGAGCGCCGCGCACTGGTTCGGCACCGATGACCTCGGCCGCGACATCCTTTCGCGCGTCATCTTCGGTTCGCGCTGGACGCTCTACGTCGTCATTCTCGTCGCCGTCATTGCCGCCCCTATCGGCCTGCTGGTCGGCACCGTCGCCGGCTATGCCGGCGGCTGGATCGATGCGATCCTGATGCGCATCACCGACATCTTTCTGGCGTTTCCGAAGCTGATCCTGGCGCTGGCCTTTGTCGCCGCACTCGGCCCCGGCATCGAGAATGCGGTGCTCGCCATCGCCATCACCTCCTGGCCACCCTATGCCCGTATTGCCCGTGCCGAAACGCTCACCGTGCGCAATTCGGATTACATCAAGGCGGTGCAATTAATGGGCGCCTCGCCGTTTCGCATCGTGCTTCGCCACATCATGCCGCTCTGCATCTCGTCGCTGATCGTAAGGGTGACGCTCGACATGGCCGGCATCATCCTGACCGCAGCCGGTCTCGGCTTCCTCGGCCTCGGCGCACAGCCGCCGCTGCCGGAATGGGGCGCGATGATCGCGTCGGGCCGCCGCTTCGTGCTCGACCAATGGTGGGTGGCCGGTGCACCGGGCTTTGCCATCCTCTTCGTCAGCCTCGGCTTCAACCTGCTCGGCGACGGTTTGCGCGACGCGCTCGATCCCCGCAGTGGCGACCAATGAGCACGCTTCTCGATGTCGACGATCTGCGCGTCACCTTCCCGACGCGCACCGGCCGGATCGAGGCGGTGCGCGGCGTCTCGTTCTCGCTCGGCCGCGAACGGCTCGGCATCGTCGGCGAGAGCGGTTCCGGCAAGTCGCAGACCGGCCGCGCCATTATGGGCCTGACCCCGCCGCAGGCCGAGGTCACCGCCAGCAAACTTGCTTTCGACGGCATCGACCTGCTCGCGGCCTCGCCCCGCGACCGCCGGGCGCTGCGCGGCAAGCGCATCGCCATGATCCTGCAGGACCCGAAATACTCGCTCGACCCGGTGATGAGCATCGGCCGCCAGATCGTCGAGACGCTGCGCACGCATGAGAAGGTCGGCCAGGCCGAAGCCCGCGACCGTGCGCTCGCCATGCTGGAGGCGGTGCAGATCCGCGATCCCGCACGTGTCTTCGACCTGCATCCGCACGAGGTGTCGGGCGGCATGGGCCAGCGCGCCATGATCGCCATGATGCTGATCGCCGGGCCGGAGATGATGATCGCCGACGAGCCGACCTCGGCGCTCGACGTCACCGTGCAGCTCGACGTGCTCGGCATCCTCGACCGGCTGGTCAGCGAGCGCGGTATGGGGCTGATCTTCATCTCGCACGATCTGCGCCTGGTCTCGTCCTTCTGCGACCGGGTGATCGTCATGTATGCCGGCAAGGTGGTCGAGCAGCTCAAGGCATCGGAGCTCGGCCGCGCCCAGCATCCTTACACGCGTGGCCTGCTCAACTGCATGCCCAAGATCGGCGCCGACCGTCACCCGCTGCCGGTACTCGACCGCAAGCCGGAGTGGGCGGCATGACATCAGCGCTTTCCGTCGACAGGCTGGAGGTGATCTTCGACCGGTTTCGCGCGCTGAAGGGCGTCAGCCTCGAAGTGCAATCCGGCGAATCCTTCGGCCTGGTCGGCGAATCCGGCTCCGGCAAATCGACGCTGCTGCGGGCGATCGCCGGTCTCGCGCCGGCCGCTTCGGGCAGCATCACCGTCAACGGGAAAAAACTCGGTGCGCGCCGCGACAAGGCTTTCTATCGCGAGGTGCAGATGGTCTTCCAGGACCCCTATGGCTCGCTGCATCCGCGCCAGACCGTCGACCGCCTGCTGCAGGAGCCGCTCGCCATCCACGGCTTTGCCGATGGCGAGAAGCGCATCCAGCGGGCGCTGGACGAGGTGGGGCTCGGCACCGGCTTCCGCTTCCGTTATTCGCATCAATTGTCGGGCGGCCAGCGCCAGCGCGTGGCGATTGCGCGTGCCCTGATCCTCGAACCGTCGATCCTGCTGCTCGACGAGCCGACCTCGGCACTCGATGCCTCCGTGCAGGCCGAGGTGCTCAACCTGCTGGAGGAGATCCGGCGGCGGCGCAAGCTGACCTTCCTGATGGTCAGCCACGACCTCGCCATCATCACCCATATGTGCGAGCGGCTGATGGTAATGCAGAACGGCGAGGCGGTCGAACACCTCACCGCGGGTGATCTCGTCGAGCGCCGCGTGACCAGGGATTATACACGCAATCTTTTGCGGGCCAGCGACGGGTTTGTGCGGACGTAGCCTTCAATCACCTGCGTCGCGTTCCTTCGCGCCCCCCTCTGGCCTGCCGGCCATCTCCCCCACAAGGAGGGAGATCGGCAGCTTCGTCGACGGCTTCCCTTCGGCGACGTTGGAGATTGGCGAAGCGATCAATGACAGCCAATCTCCCCACTCGTGGGGGAGATGGCCGGCAGGCCAGAGGGGGGCGCGAAGGAACATGACGCCAATGGCGGCAGGCCCAATCGCCTGCCGCCAGTGCCAACTTGAGGAAAACGTGAAATAAGGTCAGAACAATTCCCGGCAGTCATCCAAACGAGAACCGGCGCCGCCGGGTAAGGGACATCATGAAGAATTCAGCCATTTCCGAACGCAAGAACCAGTCGATTTCACGCGGCGTCGGCATGACCACGCAAATTTATGCCGACCGCGCCGAAAACTCGGAAATCTGGGATGTCGAAGGCCGCCGCTATATCGATTTCTCCTCGGGCATCGCCGTCGTCAACACCGGCCACCGCCATCCCAAGGTGATCGAGGCGGTCAAGGCGCAGCTCGACCGCTTCACCCATACCTGCCACCAGGTGGTGCCCTATGAGAGCTATGTCAGGTTAGCCGAACGGCTGAACGGCATGCTGCCGGGCAAATTCGACAAGAAGACGATATTCGTCACCACCGGCGCAGAGGCGGTGGAGAACGCCATCAAGATCGCCCGCAACGCCACCGGCCGGCCAGCGGTCATCGCCTTTGCCGGCGGCTTCCACGGCCGCACCTTCATGGGCATGGCGCTGACCGGCAAGGTCGTGCCTTACAAGGTCGGCTTCGGCGCCATGCCGGCCGATGTCTTCCACGCGCCGTTCCCGGTGGCGCTGCACGGGATCTCGGTCGCCGATTCGCTGGCCGCGCTCGACCGGCTGTTCAAGGCCGATGTCGATCCGGCCCGCGTCGCCGCCATCATCGTCGAGCCGGTGCAGGGCGAGGGCGGATTTTACGAGGCGCCGCGCGAGTTTATGACGGCGCTGCGCAAGATCTGCGACCAGCACGGCATGCTGTTGATCGCCGACGAGGTGCAGACCGGCTTTGCCCGCACCGGAAAGATGTTCGCCATGGATCATCACGAAGTGGCGCCCGACATCACCACCATGGCGAAAAGCCTGGCCGGCGGCTTTCCGTTGGCGGCGGTCACCGGGCGTGCCGAGATCATGGATGCGCCGAACCCCGGCGGGCTCGGCGGCACCTATGGCGGCAGCCCGATCGGCGTCGCCGCGGCGCATGCCGTGCTCGACGTCATCGACGAGGAGAAACTCTGCGACCGCGCCAACGCGCTGGGCGCGCGGCTGAAGCAGCGGCTGCAATCGATCCGCGACGACGCGCCGGAGATCGTTGATATCAGAGGCCCCGGCTTCATGAACGCAGTCGAGTTCAACGATGTGAAGAAGGGCCTGCCATCGGCCGAGATCGCCAATGCGGTCCGGCTGAAGGCGCTCGACAAGGGTCTGATCCTGCTCACCTGCGGCGTCTACGGCAACGTCATCCGTTTCCTGGCGCCGATCACCATCCAGGACGAAGTCATGAACGAAGCGCTCGACGTCCTGGAAAGCTCGATCCGCGAGGTCCGCGCCACCTGAGCGGATCGGCTGCCCTTCTCCCCTTGTTTGTGGGAGAAGGTGGATCGGCGCGGAGCGCCGAGACGGAAGAGGGGTGTTGGACGGAGTGCGGTCGGTGCCAAGCTGGAACACCCCTCATCCGACCGAGCTTCGCTCGGCCACCTTCTCCCACAACAAGGGGAGAAGGGAAGGATCAGCGCAGGAAACCGCCGTTCGCAGGCCGGCATCACCTGAATATCAACACATCGTTATTCAGCGGCGCGAACAGGCTCTTCCTGCTGGAAGGCGGCGAGCGCCGCCTTCAGCCCGTCCGGTCCCGTCGCAACCGTCTGCGGCGTCGGCGAGAAGCCGGCGCCGAGCATCTTGCGGCCAAGCATATGGTCGCCCGGCCGATTGACCGATTCGATGCCGAGCAGACGATTTCCAGCATAGTGATAGATGGAGAATCTGTTCTCGTTGACGTCGCCCAGCACGACATGGCTGTCGCCGCCCGAAATCAGGCCGACCATCTGCAGCTTGATGTCGCCGATGTCGGACCAGAACCATGGCACCGCCGCAAAGGCGTCCGCATGGCCGACGATGGTGCGGGCGGCGAGGCGCGCCTGGTCGGTGGCATTCTGCACCGATTCCAGCCGCACATCGCCGCCGGTGAGCCAGTGCCGGAAGGAGGCGGCATCGCCGATGGCGAGGATTTCGGGCACCGACGTGCGCATCTGCTGGTCGATGCGGATGCCGTTGGCGATGGTGATCCCGGCGGCTTGCGCCAGTTCGACATTCGGCACCACCCCGATGCCGATGATGACCATCTGTGCCGGCAGGCGCTCGCCGCTCGAGGTGACCGCGGCCGTGACACGGCCGCTCTCACCTTCGAGCCGCGCAATCGTGGTTCCGGTGAGGATGCGCACACCGGCGGCTTCCAGCCGCTGCCGCACGTGGCGCGCGATGACCGGCGCCACCGCCCGGCCGAGCAGCCGGTCGACCGCCTCGACCACGGTGACCTTGCGGCCGGCCGCCTTGAGCGTCGCGGCGATCTCCAGCCCGATGAAGCCGCCGCCGAGGATGACGACATCCTCGCTCTGAGCGCTCAACTCGCGGATCAGGCGCGCGTCGGCGAGCGAGCGCAGCGACAAAACGCCTGAAAAACCCGAACCCGGCAGCGGCAGAATGCGCGGTCGCGAACCGGTCGCCAGGATGAGCCGGTCGAACGGCAGCACGCCACCCCCTGATATCTCCAGCCTGCGGCCGCCGGCATCGATGCGCTCGATTCGAATGCCCGGCCGGTAATCGATCGCGCTGCCGGTATAAAACGCCTCGCCGCGCAGCGGCTGCGGTTTGGCCTCTTGATCCTTGATGAAGGTCTTCGACAGCGGCGGCTTGTGGTAGGGCAGTTCGTGCTCGTCACTGACGAGGATCACGGGTCCGTCGTACCCGTCCTCGCGCAGGCTGGCGGCCGCTTGCACGCCCGCATGACCCGCACCGACAATGACCACACCGTTTTTCATCGCAGCCCCAATTCCTTAATCCAAGTCTAGGACGTCTCGCCAAATGGCAATTGTCTGACGCCGCCGCAAGACCGCCTGTTCGGGTCGCACCCGGAATGGCGGTCCGTCAACAGTGCCGTTTAACGACGACACGGTAAAATACGGCTAAAGTTGACACTTGCAGTTTAGAATAATTCTAAACTGTTGTTTCGATTGGCTTTTCTCTCTGAAATTGGTTGACTTCCAGCGCCTTCATCGCTTTATGGAAGCTTGCTCGTCAAGCGCATCCCTTTGATGTCTGGGCCTTGAACCCTTTCGATTGGAGGCATTTCGATGTCTTTCTTCCGCAAACTGCGCTATGCCGCGGCCTGTTTCTCGCCCAATGGCATGGACCTGCCTTGGCGCCGATTGCCTGCCGACGCGCCTTTGGCGCCGGCATTTCACTGAATTCCGAGGAGATGACAATCATGAGAGCGATGATCACGGCACGATATGGCAGGCTCGCCGCGATCGGCGCTACGGCGGCATTGACGGCGGCGATATTCGTGCTGCCGGCCAAGGCGGAAACCGATGCTAAGGTGGTCATCAAGACCTATTCCGACATTGCGCTCGCCAAGTATGAAGATTCGCTGACCGCGGCGCAGGCGCTCGACAAGGCCGTCGAGGCGCTGCTTGCCAAACCTTCGGTGGAAACGCTGACTGCCGCCCGCGAGGCCTGGAAGGCGTCGCGCGTTCCCTATCAGCAGACCGAAGTGTACCGCTTCGGCAATGCCATCGTCGACGACTGGGAAGGCAAGGTGAATGCCTGGCCGTTGGACGAGGGGCTGATCGACTATGTCGCCGAGAACTACGGCACCGAGTCGGACGCGAATGCGCTCTACACCGCCAATGTGATCGCCAACAAGTCGATCGAGATCGACGGCAAGAAGGTCGACGCCACCAATCTGACGCCGGAGTTCCTCTCCGGCACGCTGCAGGAGGCCGGCGGCATCGAGGCCAATGTGGCGACCGGCTATCACGCCATCGAATTCCTGCTGTGGGGCCAGGACCTGCACGGCACCGGCCCGGGCGCCGGCGAGCGGCCCTATACGGACTACGATCTCGCCAACTGCACCGGCGGCAATTGCGATCGTCGCGCGCAGTATCTGAAGTCGGCGAGCGACCTTCTGGTTTCCGATCTGCAGGATATGGTCAACGATTGGAAGGAGGGCGGCGCCGCCCGCAAGAACCTTGTCGATGGCGAGCCCAAAGCTGGCATCTCGACCATCCTCACCGGCATGGGCTCGCTGTCCTATGGCGAACTCGCCGGCGAGCGCATGAAGCTCGGCTTGCTGCTGCACGATCCGGAAGAGGAGCACGACTGCTTCTCCGACAACACCTACGATTCCCATCTCTACGATGCCGTCGGCATTCGCGCCGCCTATCGTGGCAGCTACACGCGCCTCGACGGCACCGTCGTCGAAGGCCCCTCGGTATCCGACATGGTCAAGGAGGCCGATCCGGCGATCGACAAGGAGCTGTCGGACAAGCTGGATGTCACCGTCGCCAAGATGGAAGCCATCAAGGCGCGGGCGCTTGCCGGCGAGGCCTATGACCAGCAGATCGGCGAAGGCAACGCGGAAGGCAATGCCACCGTGCAGGCGGCGATCGACGCGCTGGTCGACCAGACCAAATCGATCGAACGCGCCGTCGGCACCCTGAAACTCAATGCCATCGCCTTCGAGGGTTCGGACAGCCTCGATGCGCCAGACAAAGTGTTCCAGTAAGGCGTCAAGGCCTTGAGCACGATCCCGAACCGAAGGTCCGTGTAAAGAAAAGTGGAAACCGGTTTTCGGTTCGATTGAGAAAATAAGCCACACGGCGCCGAGCAAGTGCCGTCAGCCATACAGAGCAAATAATGCTGATCTGCCATTGCAACATCATCACCGAAAAGGAGATTGAGCAGACGATCGTCGGGCTGCTGGATCAGGATCCCTGGCAGCTTATCGTGCCGGCGAAGATCTATCATGCCATGCAGAAGCGTGGTCGCTGTTGCGGCTGCTTCCCAAATGTGGTCGAAACGATCATTCGGGTAACCGAAAATTACCACGCCCGCTCGGAGGCGAGCGGCGCGGATGTCGTTTCACATCTGGATCGCGTCAGAGGTCTGCGCGTCCAATACGGGAGCAGAACCCATGAAAGGCGAACAGCAGATCATAGAGCGGCTTAACGAGGCTCTATTTCTGGAACTTGGAGCGGTCAATCAGTACTGGGTGCATTTCCGGCTGCTGGAAGACTGGGGCTACGCCAAGCTGGCGAAGAAGGAACGCGCGGAATCGATCGAGGAGATGCACCATGCCGACCGGCTCGTGGCCCGCATAATCTTCCTTGAAGGCCATCCAAACCTGCAGTCGGTAGCGCCGCTGCGCATCGGACAGAATGTCAAGGAAGTGCTCGAATCCGATCTTGCCGGCGAATATGACGCGCGTACCGCCTACAAACGGTCGCGCGAGATTTGTAACGAAGCAGGCGACTACGTGACGATGAAGCTGTTCGAGGATCTGCTGTCCGACGAGGAGGGTCACATCGACTTCCTCGAGACCCAACTCGACCTGCTCGCCTCGATCGGCGAGGAAAAATACGGCCAGCTCAACGCCGCATCGGCCGACGAGGCGGATTAGGGACATGCGGGAATGCGGCGCCCCTTAGATTTCTTGCGCCGCTTGCGGCGGGCCGAGGATTACGGCCTGCCGTCCCAGCAAAACCCGCGACACGGATGGCTTCGCGGGCTTTCGCTTGCCGTAGTGGTCGCACTTACGGCCTCTGCGCTGGCCGGCGCGCCCGAACCGGCGGGCCTCGCCACCAGCCGTACCGATCTGACGCCGAAGGATCTGGCGCGCGTCATCACAATAACCAGGCCGACCAAGGATTTTTCAAAGCCCGAGCAGTTCGAGCCGATGCAGGGCGGCGCCGGCACGTCACGGAAAGATGCCAACAAGGACGCTTTCTCGCAATCCTCTGCCAATATAACCTTCGAGGAAGAAGGTACCTTCAAGCTCGGCAATGCCCTCTTTCGCAAGAACTGGGTGTCGTCGCCCTCGTCAACGCAGGCATCGGACGGGCTTGGGCCGCTGTTCAACGAGCGGGCGTGCCAGAATTGCCATCTGAAGGACGGTCGCGGTCATCCGCCGGAAGCCGACCGCAGGACCACCTCCATGTTCCTGCGGCTGGCGCGGCAGGCGAGCACCGAGGAGGAGAAGGCAGCGCTGGCCGCCCGCAAGGTGCTCAACTTCCCCGATCCGGTCTATGGCTCGCAATTGCAGGACCTGGCCGTTCCAGGCCTTCGGGGCGAAGGCCGGATGCGTGCCGACTATCAGGAGCAGAAAGTCACGTTGCCGGACGGCACGGTGGTTTCGCTGCGCAAGCCGAGCTATTCGGTCGATGATCTTGCCAACGGGCCGCTCGATCCGCAGACCACGCTTTCGCCGCGCATGACGCCGCCGATGATCGGCCTCGGCCTGGTCGAGCAGATCGCGCCGGCGGACATTCTCGCCGACGCCGATCCGGACGATCGGAATAGTGACGGCATCTCCGGCAGGCCCAACATCGTGCGCGACGGCCAAAGCGGCGAACTGACGCTCGGCCGCTTCGGCTGGAAGGCGCAGACGTCATCGATCCGCCAGCAAGCGGCGGACGCATTCGCCAGTGACATCGGCATTTCGACGCCGGAAGTGCCGAACCACTGGGGCGATTGCACCGCGGCCGAAAAGGCATGTCTTGCCATGCCCAACGGCACACAGGAGCGCCTCGGCCCGGTCGAGGCGCCGTCGCCGGTGATGGACCTCGTCACCTTCTATTCGCAAAATCTCGCCGTGCCGGCGCGGCGCGATCTCGACAAGCCCGATGTGCTGGCCGGCAAGAAGCTGTTCTACGACATGGGCTGCACTTCCTGCCATACGCCGAAATTCGTCACCCGTCGCGGCACGCCCAACAAGGCGCAGGCCTTCCAGCTGATCTGGCCCTATTCCGATTTTCTGCTGCACGACATGGGGCCGGGCCTCGCCGACGGGCAAGCGGTGGGCGAGGCTACCGGCAGCGAATGGCGCACGCCGCCGCTGTGGGGCATCGGTCTTACCCAGACCGTCAACGGCAACAGCTTCTTCCTGCATGACGGGCGCGCGCGCACCCTGACCGAGGCGATCCTGTGGCATGGCGGCGAGGGGCAAAAGGCGCGCGACCGATTTGCCGCCGCCGATGCGGCCGATCGCGACGCACTGGTCAAATTCCTGGAGTCGTTCTGATGTCGAAGCGTTTGGCGCTTGTCCTGGTTCTGCCGCTGGTCCTCGCCGGTGCATTGCCTGCGTCCGCGGCGGTCAAGGCTTCCGACGTGATCCAGCGGGCGATCGACGGCTTTGTCCGCCCGGCCTATGCACGCCTACATGACCATGCGGACAGCCTGACCAAGGCAATGCGCACGCTTTGCGACGCGCCCTCGCAGGACCATCTCGATGCGGCGCGCGCCGAGTTCTCCGGCACCGTGGATGCCTGGTCGATCGTCGAGATCATCCGCATCGGGCCGATCACGCAGAACAACCGGCTGGAGCGCATGCTGTTCTGGCCGGACCGCAAGAGCATCGGCCTGAGGCAGGTGCAGGCGGCGCTGGCCAATAAAGACCGGACCGCCGCCGATCCGGTCCAACTGGCGACAAAGAGCGTCGCCATGCAAGGGCTCGGCGCGCTGGAATTCGTGCTTTACGGCGATGGCGCCGGGCGGCTCGCCGGCAAGGACAATCCGTATCGTTGCGCTTACGGCGCGGCCGTCGCCGGCAACATCAAAACGATTGCCGCCGAGGTCAGCGACGCCTGGAACAGGCCCGACGGTTTTGCAGCACTTTGGGCCAATCCGGGACCGCAAAACGCGCTCTACCGCGACGGCACGGAAGCAGTGACCGAACTGGTCGGCGTCTTCATCAACGAACTGGGGATGGTCCGTGACGTGCGCCTGAAAGGCTTTCTGGGCAGTAGCCCGGAGGCCGACAAGCCCAGCCAGGCGATCTATTGGCGCTCACAAAACACCGCGCGTTCGCTGACCGGAAATCTTGCAGGCATGGACGCGCTGTTCCAGGCCTCGCAGCTTGGCGACGCGCTGTCGCCCGACGCACGCTGGATGGCGGAATCGATCCACATCCAACTCGTCAACGGGGCCGCCGATGCCACGGCCATCAGAGGTCCGATCGACAAGGCGCTCGCCGATCCGGCACTGCGCCAGAAGCTCGACCACTTCTCGCTGGTGACATCCAGCCTGACGACCCTGATCGGCACCAGGCTGACCGCCGAATTCGGCCTGACCGCCGGGTTCTCGTCACTCGACGGAGACTAATCCTGAAGACGCCGCTGATCGATCGTCGTGATTTCCTCAGGGCCGCAGGTGTTGGCCTTGTTGCCGCGATGGCGCGGTCCGCATGGGCGAAGACGCTTGCCACTGACGCCGTCTTCGCCACTGCTTTCGTCAAGCGTGACGGCAGCCATGGAGCGGCAATCCTGTCCGAGGCGGGCAAGGTCCTGCACGCCATCGACCTGCCCGCCCGCGGTCACGACGTCACCTTCGATCCGGTGTCGAAGCGCTCCGTGGTCTTTGCCAGGCAGCCCGGCACCTTCGCCGTGGTCTTCGACCACACAGGCCGCGACGAGCCGCTGACCATTGCCAGTGTCAGTGGCAGGCATTTCTTCGGCCATGGCGTGTTTTCGACCGACGGCGCGCTGCTCTACGCCACCGAGAACGATTTCGACAATGCCGCCGGCGTGGTCGGCATCTATGACGCGCGTGCGAAATTCAAGCGGGTTGGCGAGTTCCTGACCTATGGCATGGGTCCGCACGAACTTTTGTTGGTGGGCGACGGCAGGACGATTGCCGTCGCCAATGGCGGCATCGAAACGCATCCGGATTATGGCCGCGCCGAGCTCAACATCGCGACGATGAAGCCATCCTATGTGCTGGTCGACCGCCTCACCGGCGACCTCGTCGAAAAGCACGAACTGCCGCCGGAGTTGCACCAGCTTTCGATCCGTCACGTGGACATCGACCGATCCGGCACGGTCTGGTTCGGCTGCCAGTACAGGGGGCCGGGCACCGATCGTCCGCTGCTGGTCGGCCGCGCCGCGCGCGGCAATGATCTGCAACTGCTCGACATGCCGCAGGACGTGCTCTCCGGCTTCAGGAACTATATCGGCTCGGTCGCCGCCAACCCCGCCGCCGGCACAGTCGCCGTGTCCTCGCCGGAGGGCAACTCGCTTGCCGTGATTGATGCGGCCAGCGGCCGGATCGTCGCCACCAGAGCATTGGCCGAGGTTTGCGGCGTGGCGCCGGACGGGGCGAGCTTCATGGCGACGACGGGCACCGGCGAAATCGTCGAAGCAGGGGGCGCGACGCGGTCGGAGCCGGACTATGTCTGGGACAATCACATGCTGCGCATCGAGCAGGCCGGATAAGTGCTTCCGGCCACCGGTTCCCTAACGGTTACGTTCGCCAGAAGTTACCGCGTCAGGCGAGGTCGAAGCGAAGCCGCCAAACGATTTATGCATTATTCCCTTGCGGGGATGAGCCATTGGCGGGCACAGGGAAATTGTTTTTCGAACCCCTGTGCCCAAGCGGGTGCTCCAACCGGCCGCCTCATGAAGTTGCTTGCCATCGACTGTGCCGCCAATCTCTGCGCCGCCTGTGTCTACGACGCGGCGGCCGGGGTGGAGCTCGGCCGTTCGGTGCTCGATCTCGGCAAGGGCCATGCCGAGCAGCTGATGGCCGTGATCGAGGAGGCGTTGAAGGCGGCCGGAACCGACTATGCCGGCCTCGGCGCCATCGCTGTCTCCACCGGCCCGGGCTCCTTCACCGGCCTGCGCGTCGGCGTCTCGGCGGCGCGGGGCTTGGCGCTGGCGCTGAAAATTCCGGCAATCGGGGTGACGACGCTGGAAGCGCTGGCCGCGCAAGCGAGAGCGACGTTTCCCGGCTGCGCCGTGCTGGCCGCGCTCGACGCCGGCCGCGAGGAAATCCATGCAGCTCTTTACGACGAACTGTCGGTTCTGCGCTATGGTCCGGCCGTGACTACGCTCTCGCAAGCCGTCGCCATGGCGGCGGATAGTTTTCCGGTTCTGGCCGGCACGGCTGCCACGCAAATTGCTGCCTCGGCTGGGCGCGCCTTCGATATCGGCCCGACAAGTGCCACGGCCGACATCGCCGTCTATGCCCGGCTGGCCACCGCCCAAGATGCCGGTAAAAAGGGCGAAGGCGAAAAGCCGAAACCGCTCTATTTGCGCGGGGCGGACGCCAAGCCTCAGGCCGGGTTTATTCTTGCAAGGCAAAAAAACTGATGCGCATTCCTTTCCTCCAGCCGCGCCGCAGGGACTTTGCGCTCGAGCCGCTGACGATTGCCGACAGCGCGGCCATGTCGGTGCTGCATCGCGAGGATTTCGTCCGGCCGTGGACCGACGACGAATTCGCCGCACTGCTCGAGCAGGACACGGTGTTCGGCTATGCCGCGCGCGAGACCGGACAGGGTGCCAAGCCGCCGGTCGGTTTCGTGCTGGCGCGCCTGGCGGCCGGCGAAGGCGAGGTCCTGACTGTCGCGGTGGCGCGCTCCCATCGCCGTCAGGGCCTTGGCTGGCAGCTGATGGATGCCGTGCTGCGCGAACTGCATGCGCAACGCGCCGAGGCGCTTTTCCTCGAGGTCGACGAGACCAACGTCGCCGCGATCGCGCTCTACCGGCGGCTGGGATTCCGCGAGGTCGGCAAACGTGCCAACTATTACAGATCGCCCGAGCACGGCCCGACCGGGGCGCTTGTCATGCGCCGCGATCTTCGGTAGCGCATCGGCCCGCAAATCGGAACCGATTTTCGGAAAGCACGATGCGTAGATTCAGATGCGCAGATTCAAAAATGCTAGAGAGCACTTTGTGCGTACAATTGGACGCACGTCGCTCTAGCCATAGGTGGGGCAGGGCCAAGAGCGGATGATCGGAAAAATCAGGATTTTCCTGGCGCTGGGCCTCGTTGTCGTAGGCTCGTTGATCCTCGTGCCGTTGCAGATCCTGTCGATGAAGACCGGGCTCTGGCGCGAGACGTTCATCCTGAAGATCTGGCACCGGCTCATCATCCGGGCGCTGGGCATGCGCATTCATGTCAAGGGGGCCATATCCAATCAGCGCCCGCTATTGGTTGCGTCGAACCACATCTCCTGGACCGACATCATGGTGCTGGGGTCGATGGCCGACGTGACGTTCATCGCCAGGGCCGACATGGCCGGCTGGCCATTGATCGGCATGTTGTCGAAGCTGCAGCGCACCGTCTTCATCGAGCGCGAGCGCAAGCGTTCGTCGGGCGACCAGGCGAGCGAGATCGCCAGCCGCATGGCCAAGGGCGACGCCATGGTGCTGTTTGCCGAAGGTTCGACCGGTGACGGCAACATGATCCTGCCGTTCAAGAGCACGCTGTTCGGCGCCGCCTCGATGGCGATTTCCGAAGGGGCGGCCGAAAAGGTCTTCATCCAGCCGGTGGCGATCGTCTACACGCGCCTGCATGGCGTGCCGCTCGGCCGCAGGCACCGGCCGATTGCCGCCTGGATCGGTGACGAGGATTTGATGCCGCATCTCAAGATCCTGATGGCGGAAGGCGGGCTTGATGTCGAAGTTCATTTCGGCGAGCCGGTCGCCTTTTCCAAGGGCTCCAACCGCAAGGAAACGGCACGGCTGATGGAAAGTCGGGTGCGTGATATGGTGCACGCGGCGCTCGCCGATCCGCGCCCGAGCCGGTGAGCCGGAAAGGCTCACGTACTCAACCGTTCTTTGCGCGTCCAAGAGGACACGCGACGCTGTAGAGCAGAATCGTCTGTTTTTTGTCGGGGAAAGGCGTTAGAAGCCGCCAGATGGAATTGAATACGATAGAACGGGACGACATCGATACTGCCGCCGAAAGTGCGGTCGCGCCGTCTGCCGCAAGCAGGAAGGTCTTCGTCAAGACCTATGGCTGCCAGATGAACGTCTACGATTCGCAGCGCATGACCGACGCGTTGGCCGCCGACGGCTATGTGGCGACGGACGCCATCGCCGAGGCCGATCTGGTGCTCCTCAACACCTGTCATATCCGCGAGAAAGCCGCCGAAAAGGTCTATTCCGAACTCGGCCGCATTCGTGAGATGAAGGCCGAACGGGCTCGGGCCGGCCGCGAGATGCTGGTCGGTGTCGCCGGTTGCGTGGCGCAGGCCGAGGGCTCCGAGATCATCCGCCGCTCGCCGGCCGTCGATCTGGTCATCGGCCCCCAGACCTATCACAGGCTGCCGCATGTGCTGGCACGGGTGCGCGGCGGCGAAAAGATCGTCGAGACCGACTATGCCATCGAGGACAAATTCGAGCATCTGCCGCAGCCGAAACGCGCCGAGATCATCAGGCGCGGCGTCACGGCGTTTTTGACCGTGCAGGAGGGCTGCGACAAGTTCTGCACCTTCTGCGTCGTGCCCTATACCAGAGGCTCGGAAGTGTCGCGGCCGGTGGCGCAGATCGTCGCCGAGGCCGAGCGGCTGGCGCAAGCCGGCGTGCGCGAGGTGACGCTGCTTGGCCAGAACGTCAATGCCTGGCATGGCGAGGGCGAAAACGCCGATGAATGGGGCCTTGGCCGCCTGCTGTTCCGGCTGGCCGAGATTCCCGGGCTGGCGCGGTTGCGCTACACCACCAGCCACCCGCGCGACATGGACGACGAATTGATCGCCGCCCACCGTGATTTGCCGGCGCTGATGCCCTATTTACACTTACCTGTGCAATCCGGCTCCGACCGCATCCTCAAGGCGATGAACCGCAGGCATACGGCAAAGGACTATCTGACGCTGCTCGATCGGATCCGCGCCGCGCGGAGCGATATAGCGCTTTCGGGCGATTTCATCGTCGGCTTTCCCGGCGAGACCGAAGCGGATTTCGAGGCGACGATGGAACTCGTCCGCCAGGTGAACTATGCCTCGGCCTTCTCGTTCAAATATTCGCCGCGCCCCGGCACGCCGGGCGCAGAAATGGCCGGTCATGTGCCGGAAGCCGTCAAGGACGAGCGCCTGCAGCGGCTGCAGGCGCTGCTGCTGAAGCAGCAGCAGGATTTCGGCGCGAGCCTGGTCGGCAGCACCATCGGCACGCTGATCGAGAAGCCGGGCCGCCAGGCCGGCCAGAAGGTCGGCCGCTCGCCGTGGCTGCAGCCGGTTATTGTTGATGAAAAGTCCGGCGAAATCGGTGAGATTATCCAGGTACGAATCACGAAGACGGGTTACAACAGCCTGTTCGCCGAATTGGCCTGAAGGTCTCGGCAGATGAGGAGAGACGGTTGAGCGCTGCGGAAGTGAAGAACCTGCCCCAGAACCTACCATCGGGGGCTTCGGATATGGCGCACATCGTTCTGACTTTCGACAACAACAAGCTTGCCAGCGCCCTTTATGGCCAGTTCGACGAAAATCTGGCCAGGCTTGAGCAGAAGCTTGGCGTCGATATCCGCTCGCGAGGCAACCAGCTGACCATCAAGGGCTCCGCCTCGGCCGCCGAGCAGGCGCGCCGCGCCCTGGATAATCTCTACGGCATTCTCCAGAAAGGCGCTGACATCGGCCAGTCGGACGTCGACGGCGCCGTGCGCATGGCGATCGCCGCGGACGACCAGCTGACGCTGCCGACGCTGGAGCGCAAGGGCAAGGTGTCCGCCGCCCAGATATCGACGCGCAAGAAGACGATCTATGCCCGTTCGCTCAACCAGGACGCCTATATGCGCGCGCTGGAGCGGTCCGAACTCGTCTTCGGCATCGGCCCGGCTGGCACGGGAAAAACCTTCCTGGCGGTGGCGCATGCGGCGATGCTGCTCGAACGCGGCATGGTCGAGCGCATCGTGCTGTCGCGGCCGGCCGTCGAGGCCGGCGAGCGGCTCGGCTTCCTGCCCGGCGACATGAAGGAGAAGGTCGATCCCTATCTGCGGCCGCTCTATGACGCGCTTTACGACATCATGCCGGCCGACAAGGTCGAGCGGGCAATTGCCGCCGAGGTGATCGAGATCGCGCCGCTGGCCTTCATGCGCGGCCGCACGCTGGCGCACGCCGCCGTCATCCTCGACGAGGCGCAGAACACCACGCCGATGCAGATGAAGATGTTCCTGACCCGCCTCGGCGAGAATTCGCGCATGATCGTCACCGGCGATCCGACCCAGATCGACCTGCCGCAAAACACCAAATCCGGCCTGCTCGAGGCGCTCAGGATCCTCGACGGTGTCACCGGCATGGTGACGGTGCGCTTCAACGAAGGCGACGTCGTCAGGCATCCGCTGGTCGCCGAGATCGTCAAGGCCTACGACCGCGACGGCAAGCTGGCCCGAGGCCTGGGCGCCGAAGGCTGAAGATGCGGCCTTATGGCTGAGGACAAAAAGTCTGTAGGCGGGGATCTTCCGGTTCCCGTCGACATCGACATAGCGGTCGAAGCGGGCGACTGGCCGGATGAGGCCGCGCTGACGCGGCTGGTCGATCGCGCCGTTGCCGCTGCGTTTGCCGAAACCGGCGCGGCCGGCCGTTCCGAACTCAGCATCGTCTTTTCTGACGACACCCATATCCGCAGCCTCAATGCCGGTTGGCGCGGCAAGGACAAACCGACCAACGTCTTGTCTTTCCCGGCTTTTCCGCTCGCCAAGGGCGGTCCGCTGCCCCCCATGCTGGGCGACATCGTGCTGGCCGCCGAGACGGTCGCGCGGGAAGCCGCACTGGAAGACAAGCCTGTCGAGAACCATATCATCCATCTCGTCATCCACGGCCTGCTGCATTTGCTGGGCTACGATCACGAGACCGACGCCGAGGCCGAGGAAATGGAAGCCGTCGAACGCGCAGCACTTGCGAGGCTTGCCATTCCCGATCCCTACGCGTAACTAAAAAGATCAAATGACCGGACGACGATGAACGACAAACCAGAGACTGCCGCCCGCCCAGACGCCGGCAGTGCGACCAAGCCATCCGAACAGACGGAAGAGGGCTCTAGTCCGAGTACCACGACCGGCAGCTTCGCCAGCGAGCCATCGCCTGCCGGTCCTTCCCTGTTCGATCGCGTGCTCGGCCTGTTCAGGCAACGCAACGGCACCAGCCTGCGCGAGGAGATCGCCGACGCGCTTGCCGAAACGGCGAGCGATGCCGGATCCTTCTCGCCCGGCGAGCGGGCCATGCTCAACAACATTCTGCGCCTGCGCGAGGTGCGCGTCGAGGACGTCATGGTGCCGCGCGCCGATATCGAGGCGGTCGAGATCACGACGAACCTGGGCGATCTTCTGGGACTATTCGAGCAGTCCGGCCATTCCCGCATGCCGGTCTATTCGGAAACGCTCGACGACCCGCGCGGCATGGTCCACATCCGCGACGTGCTCGCTCACATCACCAAGATCGCCCGCGTCAGGAAGGGCAGGACGACCAGGAAAGCCGCCGCCACCACGCTTCTCGATCTTGCCAAGGTCGATCTCGCGCGCACCATCGGCGACCTGAACCTGATCCGCCCGGTGCTTTTCGTGCCGCCGTCGATGCTCGCCTCCGATCTCATGGGGCGGATGCAGGCGATGCGCACCCAGATGGCGCTGGTCATCGACGAATATGGCGGCACTGATGGTCTGGCCTCGCTCGAGGATATCGTCGAGATGGTGGTCGGCGACATCGAGGACGAGCATGACGAGGACGAGCCGATGATCACCCAGACCGGCGAGGGCGTGTTCGTCGTCGACGGCAAGGCCGAGATCGACGAAGTCACCAAGATGATCGGCGAGGATTTCGCCGCCGGCGAGCATGGCGAATATGTCGACACGATCGGCGGCATGATCTTCAACACGCTTGGCCGTGTTCCGGCCCGCGGCGAAGTGGTGCAGGCCATACCTGGTTTCGAATTCCTTGTGCTCGACGCCGATCCACGCCGCGTCAAACGCGTGCGCATTGTGGAGACCCAGAAGGGCGAGCGCCGCCGGCGCGCGGTGCGCGCCGAGCAGGCCTGAGAGACGCCGCTCGCCCGATGACGGTCGACGATCCGTTCAAGCACCCAACCTTGGCCTCCGGCATATTCTACAAGAATCCGCGCGCCGCATCGATCTGGCTTGAAAAGGCTTTCGGATTCGAGCTAAGCATGGTGGTCAGCGACGCTGATGGCAGGCTCGTCCATTCCGAGATGCGGTTCGGTGACGGCTATATCATCGTCGATGCCGAATGGTCCGACCATGTCGCCAGCCCCGCGTCGGTCGCCGGCAAGAACACGCAGTCGGTCTATGTGCACCTCAAGGACAGCATTGATGCCCACTGCGATCGTGCAAAGGCGGCGGGAGCCGAGATCGTCCAGGAGCCTGCTGACCAGTTCTACGGTGAACGGCAGTACAGGGCGCGCGATCCTGAAGGTCACGTCTGGACCTTTTCCCAGACCGTACGCTCCGTTCCACGCGAGGAGGCTGAGCGGCTGGGCGATCTACAGATCGAAGGCTGGCACCAATAGCGTCTCGTACCCAACAATCAATGGTGGCTCCCGACCAGCCGGAGAAACCCGCTTCGCGCAGCCTTCGATATTCAACATTGTAGTCGTGCATCAGCGCATAATCTTCGATTCCGCGAATTTCCGCTACGGTTGGTGAGCGGAAGTTCCCACGCCTGTGCTCAATTGGGAAGATGCGCCGATACCGGTCATTCACGGCCGCGCAGCCCTAGCGCCCGGTTATGCACTCGCCCAGTCGCCTCCGGCAGCGTCGCACCCATCTAACACCACCCCAAATTTATCAAGTATCGCCCGCGCCGTCGGAACCGCTCACACCGGGCACTCAGCCCGGGCGGATGTTCTGGTTATGGTGGAAGACGTTGTCGGGGTCGTACGAGGACTTCACGTCAGCCAGCCGGTCAAAGACGGAGTCGCCGTACGCCTCTCGGACCCGGCTCGGGTCTTCGTCGCCGCCGAGGAAATTGACGTAGACGCCTTCGCGGAAGCGGCCAAAAGCGGCGAGGAACCCCCTCGTCCAGGCCGTCTCTCGGTCGCCGAAGTCCTCGCCGGGCCGCCACGCAGCGTGGACGATGATCGCGTGCGACGCTTGCCGGTTCCCGAACGCCGTCGCACCCTCGGCCACTCGGCTCACCGCCCCCTTCAGATGGAACATTGCCACATACGACCGTGGCGACGAGCAGGAGAATGCGTGCCCGGCGATCACGTCGATGAGGTCGTCGCGGAGCGCGGGGAGGTGGGTGGCCTTCCAGTAGTAGTTCCAACCGTGGAGGACGGTCGAGTCGAGCGCGCTCTGGAATACCACGTACGGCTTGGGCCAGGCCAGATCGAGGAGGGGAGTCCGAAATGTGCGGAGCGGGCGGAGCGCCTTCTCACCGTCCTCGATCGGCCCGGCGTAGCACGCGCCCACAATCACCACCGGGCGCCAGTGCAGTTCCTCGGGAATGACCGATAGAGGCGGCACGGTGCAGAATTTTACGACCGTGCCGAGCTCGTCGGGAGCGTCGCGGATGAAGTCGCGGTAGAAACGGAGGACCTCCCCGGCGTCGCTCGCGTCCCAGAGGATGGGCCCGGCCAGAACCGTGGGCCCGACGGGGTGGAGGCGGAACTCGAACGAGGTGACCACGCCGAAGTTGCCGCCGCCGCCGCGCAACGCCCAGAACAGGTCGGGGTGCTCGTCCTCGGACGCCCGCAGCCGCTCGCCGTCGGCCGTCACGACGTCGGCGGCGAGGAGGTTGTCGACCGCGAGGCCATGCTTGCGCATCAGCCAGCCGATGCCACCGCCGAGGGTGAGCCCGGCGACTCCGGTATGGCTCACGATTCCGCCGGTGGTGGCCAGGCCGTGCGCCTGCGTCTCGCGGTCGACGTCGCCCCACAGCGCGCCACCCTGCACCCACGCCCTGCGGCCGGCGGGATCGACCCGCACGCCCCGCATCGCCGAGAGGTCGATGACGATCCCGTCGTCGCAAACGGCGGTGCCCGCCACGCCGTGGCCTCCGCCCCGTATGGCGATCTCCAGATCGTGGTCGCGAGCGAAGCGCACGGCCGCGACCACGTCGGCGGTCCCGATGCATCGGGCGATCAGATGCGGGCGCCGGTCAATGGCGCCGTTCCAGATTGCACGGGCGACATCGTAGTCGGCGTGGCTGGCATTGATCAGCCGGCCTCGGAACCCGTCGATTTCCACGACGGTTGGCTGCATGCTCCCGTGGTGGGCTTCTGCGTACGTTGTTGTCGTCATCGTGTCCTCCTCACGTCGAGAGAGGCCACATCGGACCACGGCGGGCCGCTGCCGTATAGTCAACAATCTGGACTCCACAATCGGAGGCGGATGCGCAACACTGCTGTTGTGAGGACGTCCGTCATGAGGACATACGGCCAGTACTGCCCCATCGCCCGTGGCGCCGAGATTTTCGCCGAGCGCTGGACGCCGCTGATCATCCGCAACCTGTACCTTGGCTGCGGAAGCTTCAGCGAGATTCTGGAGGGCGCGCCCGGACTCTCCCGTACCCTGCTCTCAGAGCGGCTCAAGCAGCTCGAATGGGTCGGTGTCGTCGAGTCGAATCCCAAGCCAGACGGGCGCGGGCGCCACTACGAGCTCACGTCGGCGGGCCACGACCTCTTCACGGTCTGCCAGTCGCTCGGCGAGTGGGGCGCGCATTGGCTCGAGATCGCCCCCCAGCACCTAGACCCCTTTGTGGCCCTGTGGTCGATGTGCAAGGCGCTCCGCCGGGACCGGCTCCCGGATCGACGCGTCGTCATCCGCTTCGACTTCACCGGCCGCCCACACCGGGAGCGCTATTGGCTACTCATCGAGCTCGGAGACACAGAGATCTGCAAGACTTACCCTGGCTTCGACGAGGACCTCTACATCACGGCGGAAGCCGAAGCTTTCGTCAAATGGCACGCCGGCCAGCTCAGTTGGTCCCAAGCCACCCGCGAGGACCGCATCCAGCTCGACGGCGACCTGTCGCTCGCAAGAGCCTTCCCGACCTGGAACGCCCGCAGCATGTTCGCCCACATCCTGCCGATCGCCCGCACCGCCGCGAGTCATGCAGGTTGACATTCCGGATGCGGCCTCCCGATGCGGCACCGCACCGCCAGCGTGTGACGTGAACAAACTCCCATATCTCACATGCTATCCGGAATGGAAAGCCGCCGGATTGCCGATCGAACCACTCGCCTGAAATTCACTTAATTCGAAGCACTGATGCCGAGAGCGGGCCTATTACCAAGGTCCGAAGACATCCAGTGTTTTGCCATTGGCTCGACGATTGCGAATGACAGCAACGGGTCGCGAGCCGAAATTCAATCCGGTACGCTGGCTGAAGTGGTGGCCGTTTGGAGCGTGGACTGCGGCCTGATAAATCTTCTGCCGTGATTCGCACGACTCGGAAGCATTGATGAAGCGCCTGGCCGGCCGGATAATTCTGCTGTGGGGTTGGCGTCGCGCCCTTTTGGCGTTTCTTGCCGGGGCGCTGGCGGTTCTTGCCCAGGCGCCTTACGATTTCTTCGCCGTCGGTTTCGTTTCGTTTCCGCTGCTGGTCTGGCTTCTCGACGGCGCGACCGGCGAAGCTTCCGATGGTTGGTTCCGGCGTTTGCGGCCGGCTTTCGCCATCGGCTGGTGGTTCGGCTTCGGCTATTTTCTCGCCGGCCTGTGGTGGATCGGCTCGGCACTTCTGGTCGAGGCCGACAGTTTCGCCTGGGCGCTTCCCTTCGCAGTGGTCGGAATTCCGCTGGCGCTCGCCTTTTTCTACGGCTTCGCAACAGCGGTTGCCCGGCTGCTGTGGAGCAACGACATCGGCCGCATCGCTGCTCTTGCCTTCGGCTTCGGGCTGGCGGAATGGCTGCGCGATTTTCTGTTCACCGGGTTCCCGTGGAATGCCGTCGGCTACGCGGCGATGCCGGTGCCCTTGCTTATGCAGAGCGTGTCGGTGACCGGCATGGTCGGCATGAACGCGCTGGCGGTCTTCGTCTTTGCACTGCCGGCCCTGCTTGCGGCGGGCCGGCATGTCCGCCTGGGAGCTGCACTGCTTGCCGTTCTCGTCGCGGCCCATGTCGGCTTCGGCTATGTCAGGCTTGCTGCCAAGGTCGAGCCCGCAACCCGCGCAATCGACGTCCGCATCGTGCAGCCGGCTGTCGACCTCAGCGAGAAGTGGGACGCTTCGGTGCCCGACCGGATCTTCGCTACGCTGATGGGGCTTTCGGCCAAAGCGCCGGAGGCCGGCCATGACAAGCCGCAATTGATTCTGTGGCCGGAAACCTCCGTGCCGTTTTTTTTCGCCGAACGTCCCGATGCGCTGACCGCGCTGGGAGAGATGCTTGGCGACGGCCAGATGCTGATCGCCGGCGTCGTCCGGGAGGAGGGCGGCTCGGCGGCAGATGCCGACAGGCGGTACTACAATTCGGTGGTGGCGATCGACGACAAGGGTGAAATCGCAGATGCTGTCGACAAGGTTCATCTGGTGCCCTTTGGCGAATATCTGCCTTTTGCCGACCTGCTTGGCCGCTTAGGGCTCAAACAGCTCGTCGCCGGGCCGACGACCTACGCGGCCGGCAATGAGCGGCATCCGATCACGCTGTCCGGTGGCATCCGCGTGCTTCCGTTCATTTGCTATGAAGTCATCTTTCCCGATCTGGTGGCGATTGACGCTACGTCAGCTGAGCTTATTGTGAATGTCACGAACGACGCGTGGTTCGGTGACACGCCGGGTCCATACCAGCATTTCAGGCAGGCGCAGGTTCGTGCTGTGGAGAACGGGGTGCCCTTGTTGCGTGCAGCCAATAACGGCATCTCCGCTGTCGTCGATCCGCGCGGGCGCATCCTCGATGCACTGGCGATCGACGCACGCGGAGCCGTCGATGTCCATGTTCCGATTTCCAATCAAGCCATCGTTTCTTCCAGCCAAAGACGCATTAACGGACTGCTGATCTTGTTGCTGTTTGCCTTGGCCGCTTTCACACTGAATGTAAGGCAAAAGCTACGGGCGAATTGACAGTCGACACATTAGAAACTCATACTGTAACGGCCTGAAATTTCTCGAAGTCGGTACGTCGTTGCGTTGGGGCACTGGCCGCCGGCTTCGTTTGGGCAGAAAAACACAAAAAGCCGGAAAAATTCGGCGAGGAAAAAATGGCAGAAGAAAACAAGAAGAAGCCGAATCCTATCGACATCCATGTCGGAAGTCGCATCAGGCTTCGTCGCAATATGTTGGGAATGAGTCAGGAGAAGCTGGGCGAGAATCTCGGCATAACGTTTCAGCAGATACAGAAATACGAAAAGGGGACCAATCGCGTTGGCGCCAGCCGTTTGCAGGCAATCGCCTCGATACTCGGCGTTCCTGTCGCTTTCTTTTTCGAGGACGCGCCGGGCCAGGAGACCGTGGGCAACCGCGGATTTGCCGAGGATGCATCAATGGCTTTTGCCGTCGAATTCTGCGGCAGTCCTGAAGGTCTTCAACTCAACCGGGCCTTCGTCAAGATCGCCGACGTGAAGATACGTCGCAAGATCATCGAGCTTGTGAAGGCCCTTTCCACCGACGAAGTCGATTGATTTGGGCCGACTGAGTTGGCGACCCTTGAAAAGCCGGAAATGGCGAGGCCGTGATAGCGGGGCAGGCAAATTCTCGCGATCTCGCGCGTCGTGGAATTTACATCCCATAGGCATGCCGGAGAGCGGATCGATTTTGCTCGACGCCCATGCTCAAAGTCTTTTTCATCAACGTGTTGAAGCTAAGCACGTGTTGGAGCTAAGGCACGCTGGCGGCATCCCGCCGCCGGTCACAGCCGGTCGCAGTTGGTATAGGATAGTGGCGCGATTTTCATACCAGAATGACCGTACCGCTTGACGAGCGCCGCCCGGCACAGCTAACACGTGGCGCGCCAATCGGCAGCGTGCCGATATTTTTTCAAGAGGGGACACCCGTGACGCGGCAAAACTATCTATTCACCTCGGAATCCGTTGCCGAGGGTCATCCCGACAAGGTCTGCGACCGTATCTCCGACGAGATCGTCGATCTGGTCTATCGCGAGGCCAGAAAGACCGGCATGGATCCCTGGAAGGTCCGCGTCGCCTGCGAAACGCTGGCGACCACGAATCGCGTCGTTATCGCCGGCGAGGTGCGCGTCCCCGAGACCCTGCTCAAGAAGGACAAGGCCGGCAACATCCTGATGGATGCCGCCGGTCATCCGCTCGTCAATCCGGCGAAGTTCAAGTCGGCCGCCCGCAAGGCGATCCGCGAAATCGGCTATGAACAGGCCGGTTTCCACTGGAAAACGGCAAAGATCGAGGTTCTGCTGCACGGTCAGTCGCCTGATATCGGCCAGGGCGTCGACAATGCCTCCGACCGGCAAGGCGAGGAAGGGGCCGGCGACCAGGGCATCATGTTCGGCTATGCCTGCCGCGAGACGCCGGATCTGATGCCTGCGCCGATCTACTACAGCCACAAGATTCTCGAATTGCTGGCCGCCGCGCGCCATGAGGGCAACGGCGATGCCGGCCGGCTCGGGCCTGACGCCAAGAGCCAGGTCACCGTCCGCTATGTCGACGGCAAGGCGGCGGAAGTGACGCAAATCGTGCTGTCCACCCAGCATCTCGACGCCAGCTGGGATTCGAAGAAGGTCCGCAACGTCGTCGAACCCTATATCCGCGAGGCGCTGGGCGACCTGAAGATCGCCGACAGCTGCAACTGGTACATCAACCCGACGGGCAAATTCGTCATCGGCGGGCCAGACGGCGACGCCGGCCTGACCGGGCGCAAGATCATCGTCGACACTTACGGCGGTGCTGCACCCCATGGCGGCGGTGCTTTTTCCGGCAAGGACACCACCAAGGTCGACCGTTCCGCAGCCTATGCGGCACGCTATCTCGCCAAGAACGTGGTGGCCGCCAAGCTCGCCGATCGCTGCACCATCCAGCTTTCCTATGCCATTGGCGTCGCCCAGCCGCTGTCGGTCTATGTCGACCTGCACGGCACCGGCAAGGTCGATGAGGCAAAGCTCGAGCAGGCGCTGCGCACCGTGATGGACCTGTCGCCGTCCGGCATCCGCCGTCACCTCGATCTCAACAAGCCGATTTACGCCAAGACGTCGTCTTATGGCCATTTCGGCCGCAAGGCCGGCCGCGACGGGTCCTTCTCCTGGGAAAAGACCGACCTCGCCAAGGCGCTCAAGGATGCACTCGCCGAAGCGCCCGCCGAAGCAGTCGCGGCCTAGCCGCGGCGTCCATGGATCCGAAAGACCGGCCAAGCCGTGCGACCGAAGCGTTTTTCGGTCGCCGGCGCGGCAAGACCATCCGCCCGCAGCAAGCGGCGGCACTGGAAAGCGGCTTCAGCACTTACCGCCTCGATCTGACGGCCGGACCGCCGGCCGAACTGCGCAGCCTGTTCGAAGCCGACGTCGGCGCCATTCATCTCGAAATCGGTTTCGGCGGCGGCGAGCACCTGCTGCATCGGGCGACGGCGGCTCCTGAGACCGGTTTTGTCGGCGTCGAGCCTTTCGTCAACGGCATGGCCAAGCTGATGATGGCGGTCATGAAAAGGCCACTTGCCAATCTTCGGGTCTATGACGACGACGCCACACGCCTGCTCGACTGGCTCCCGCAAGCCTCGCTCGACGGCATCGACCTGCTCTATCCCGATCCCTGGCCGAAGAAGAAACACTGGAAGCGCCGCTTCGTCAGTCCGGTCAATCTCGACCGTCTCGCGCGCGTGCTGAAGTCAGGCGGAAAATTCCGCTTTGCGTCCGATATCGATAGCTATGTGAACTGGACGCTGCTGCACTGCCGGGCACATGGTGCGTTTGCGTGGCAGGCTGAAGAGGCAGCCGACTGGCAGCGGCCCTATGAGGGCTGGCCGGGTACCCGCTACGAGGCGAAGGCCATTCGCGAAAGCCGGCGGCCGGCCTATCTCACCTTCGTCCGAAGATAGGCATATTTCGTCAAGCATCGCGCTCGCGCGCTTGCCGTCGACGAGGACCAAAGATGTCCTCGCCCTGCGTCGCCGGTCTTAGAAGCGACCGATCTTGTTGAAGGCGGCCGGATCCATGCCGAGATTGCGCAGATCGTGCGCGCGAGGCTTGCGGCCGGCTTCGACGGCGTGCGAAGCGGCGACGGCGCTGCCGAACACCGTGAAGAAATCGCCGATGGCCGAAAAAACCTTGCGGTTGGTCATGATTATGCCCTTTCACCGCTGCAATGCGTGGTTGAATTTGTGCAGCGCAACATAGATAGGCGCGTATTGCCTGATATCACAGGGATGTCGCCGCATGGCCGCTATGCGTTCTTTGCAGGGCTGCCTCCGGCAGTTTCGCCCGGCCCTGCATGCGGGCCACGCATGCGGACTTGAAACGACGGCCGCGATCGTCTATATCAGCTTCAAATTCTTGGTCGGTATGGCGAAGAGTGGGTCCACCCGGTCCCGCTCTTTTTTATTACCTTCCGACCACCATTGAAGCGACAGGAATGGAATGACGGCAACGGTACCCGATAGCGACGACCGCATCATCCGCGAAAGCGGCATCGATGCGCGCATCGCGCTGATCGTGCAGCCGGTGCTGCGTGCCATCGGCTTCCGCCTTGTCAGGGTGCATCTGACGGGCCAGAACGGGCTGACGCTGCAGATCATGGCCGAACGCGAGGACGGCACCATGACCGTCGAGGATTGCGAAGAGGTCAGCCGGGCGGTGTCGCCTGCGCTTGATGTCGATGATCCGATCGAAAAGGCATATCATCTCGAAGTGTCGTCGCCGGGCATCGACCGGCCGCTGGTCCGTAAGTCGGATTTCGCGACCTGGACGGGTCATCTGGTGAAGATGGAAACCTCGGTTCTTGTCGCCGACCGCAAGCGCTTCAAGGGCAAGATCGCCGAGAGCGACGCGGACGGCGTGCTGATCGAGCGCGACAAGGCGGCCTATGGCGAACAGCCGACGGTGCGTGTGCCCTACGATGCGATTGCCGAAGCACGGCTGATCCTGACCGACGACCTTATCCGCGACGCACTGTCGAAGGACAACAGGGCGCGCAAGGAAGCCAAGAAGCGCCGCGGCGAACCCGAAGACGCGCCAGAGGGCGTAGAAGCGGGCGCGGAAGATGAAACCGAACAGGAAATGTGATTGGGCTGCCGGGCGCAAGGCTCGGCAACAAGCTCGGGAGAAAAACGATGGTTGTAAGCGCCAACAGGCTTGAACTGCTGCAGATCGCCGATGCGGTCGCGCGTGAAAAGTCGATCGACAAGTCGATCGTCATCGCCGCCATGGCCGATGCGATCCAGAAGGCAGCGCGCTCGCGCTATGGCCAGGAAACCAACATCCGTGCCGACATCAATCCGAATACCGGCGAGATGAAGCTGCAGCGGCTGATGGAGGTGGTCGAGAAGGTCGATGACTATGCGACCCAGATCGCCATTTCCTCGGCGCGCGAGCGCAATCCCGACGCCCAGCTCGGCGACTTCATTGCCGAACAGCTGCCGCCGATGGATTTCGGCCGCATCGCCGCCCAGTCGGCCAAGCAGGTCATTGTGCAAAAGGTGCGCGAGGCCGAGCGTGACCGCCAGTATGACGAGTACAAGGACCGCATCGGCGAGATCGTCAACGGCACCGTCAAGCGCGTCGAATACGGCAACGTCATCGTCGATCTCGGCCGCGGCGAGGCGATCATCCGCCGCGACGAGCTGATCCCGCGCGAAAACTACAAATATGGCGATCGCGTCCGCGCCTATGTCTATGATGTGCGCCGCGAGCAGCGCGGTCCGCAGATCTTCCTGTCGCGCACCCATCCGCAGTTCATGGCGAAGCTGTTCACCATGGAAGTGCCGGAAATCTACGATGGCATCATCGAGATCAAGTCGGTCGCCCGCGATCCGGGTTCGCGCGCCAAGATCGCCGTCATCTCGCGTGACAGTTCCATCGATCCGGTCGGCGCCTGCGTCGGCATGCGCGGCAGCCGCGTTCAGGCAGTGGTCGGCGAATTGCAGGGCGAGAAGATCGACATCATTCCGTGGTCGCCTTCGGCCGCCTCCTTCATCGTCAACGCGCTGCAGCCGGCGGAAGTCGCCAAGGTCGTGCTCGACGAGGACGCCGAACGCATCGAGGTCGTGGTGCCGGACGACCAGCTGTCGCTGGCCATCGGCCGCCGCGGCCAGAACGTCCGGCTCGCCTCGCAGCTCACCGGCTGGGATATCGACATCCTGACCGAGCAGGAAGAGAGCGAGCGCCGCCAGAAGGAGTTCGTCGAACGCTCGGCTCTGTTCATGGATGCGCTCAACGTCGACGAGATGGTCGGCCAGGTGCTCGCCTCCGAAGGCTTCACCAGCGTCGAGGAAGTTGCCTATGTCGATGCCGACGAGATCGCGTCGATCGACGGCTTCGACGAGGACACCGCCTCGGAAATCCAGGCCCGCGCCCGCGAGTATCTGGAGAAGATCGAAGCCGAGCATGACGAGAAGCGCAAGGCGCTGGGCGTCAAGGACGAGCTGCGTGAGATTCCCGGCGTGACCACCGCCATGATGGTGACACTCGGCGAGGACGGCGTAAAGACGATCGAGGATTTCGCCGGCTATGCGGCCGATGACCTGACCGGCTGGAAGGAACGCAAGGACGGCGAGACGAAGGTGTTCCCCGGCGTGCTCGCCAGTCACGGCGTGTCGCGTGCCGATGCCGAGCAGATGGTTCTGGCCGCCCGCCTCAAGGCCGGCTGGATCACCGAAGACGAGCTTGCAGCCGAAGACGTGCCGGCTGACGAAGCCGTTGGTGCGTGAGGTGAAACCGCATCGCACACAACCCGCCCTTGGACGAGATGAACGATCGCACTTGCATCGTCACGCGCAGACAGGCCGAACCGGATGATTTGATCCGTTTCGTCGTCGGCCCGGATTCGGCCGTCGTTCCGGATATCAAGAAAAACCTGCCCGGCCGCGGTTGCTGGGTGACGGCCGACCGCCTACATATCGACAAGGCGGCAGCGAAGAACCTGTTCGCTCGCGCCTTCAAGGCGCCGGTGACCGTGCCGACCGATCTCGGCGGCATGGTCGACGGGCTGCTTTCCAGATCCGCTCTGGGCATGCTCGGTCTTGCCCGCAAGGCAGGCGCGATCGCGCTCGGCGCCACTAAGGTCGAGAGCGCGGTACGTAGTGGGCTGGCGCTTTTCGTGTTGCATGCGACCGAGGCGTCAGATGACGGCGTCCGCAAGATCAGTCAGGCGCGACGGGCAACCGTCCACCTTGGCGGCCCCGCCATCCCTGCCTACAAACTTTTCTCCGAGGCCGAGTTGAGCTTGGCATTGGGGGGTACAAATGTGATACATGCTGCCGTTCTCGCGGGAGACGCGGGCAGGGCGGTCAAGAAGCGCATGGTTGCGCTCGACCGGTATCGGGGCGGTTCCCCGGACGATCTGGCAATGCTTGCGGCCGTTGCTGACGAAGATGATGCCGCAGAGGATATGGAATGAACGATACGAAATCGGGCGACGACAAGACGTTGAGTGTTACGCCGAAGAAGACTTTGACGCTGAAGCGCCCCGGTACGGAACAGGGCACCGTGCGCCAGAGCTTCTCGCATGGCCGCACCAAGGCGGTCGTGGTCGAGACCAAGAAGCGCAAGTTCTCGCTGCCCGGTGACAAGCCGGAGCCGGCCGCTGCCCCGTCCGTCTTCACGCCGAAGGCGCCGGTCGCGGCAGCGCCCGTTGTGCAAGAGGCGCCCAAGGCGCCGCCGCCTCTGCCGCCTGTCGAACGCGGCGGCATGGTGCTGAACGAATTGTCGCGCAATGAGATGGAGGCGCGCCGCCGAGCCCTTGAGGGCTCGAAGGTGCGCGACGTCGAGGATCGCCAGCGCGCCATCGACGAGGCCAAGCGCCGCGCCGAGGATGAAGAGCGCCGCCGTCGCGAGCGCGAGGAATCCGCGCGCCGCCAGGCCGAGGAAGAAGCCCGGCTGCAGGCCGAAGCGGAGTCCCGCCGGCGTGCCGAGGAAGAGGCGCGCCGCCGCGCGCCGCTGGCTGCCGAACTTGCGACGGTCGACGACGAGGACGTCAAGCCGAAGCGGACCGGCGCCGGAGCGCCGGTGCGCCGTCCGGTCACGCCCGAAGTGGCGCGTCCGGCCAAGCCGACCAAGGGCGAGGAAGATCGCCGCCGCGGCAAGCTGACGCTGAATGCCGCACTTTCCGATGAGGATGCGCGAGCGCGTTCGCTGTCGTCGATGCGTCGGCGGCAGGAGAAATTCAAGCGCGCGCTGCATAATGAACCGCGCGAGAAAGTCATGCGCGAAGTGATACTGCCCGAAACCATCACCATCCAGGAGCTGGCGCAGCGCATGTCCGAGCGCGCCGTCGATGTGGTCAAGTTCTTCATGAAACAGGGCCAGATCCTGAAGCCGGGCGACGTCATCGACGCCGACACGGCCGAGCTGGTCGCCACCGAATTCGGCCACACGGTTCGCCGCGTCGCCGAGTCCGACATCGAGGAAGGCCTGTTCAACATCGCCGATCGTCCCGAAGATCTCGAGCCGCGTCCGCCGGTGGTGACCATCATGGGCCATGTCGATCACGGCAAGACGTCGCTGCTTGATGCCATCCGCAATGCCAATGTCGTGTCCGGCGAGGCCGGCGGCATCACCCAGCATATCGGCGCCTATCAGGTCGAGAAGAACGGTCATAAGATCACCTTCATCGACACGCCCGGCCACGCCGCCTTCACGGCGATGCGCGCCCGCGGCGCCCAGGCGACCGACATCGCCATCCTCGTGGTGGCGGCCGACGACAGCGTGATGCCGCAGACGATCGAATCGATCAGCCATGCCAAGGCGGCCGGCGTTCCGATCATTGTGGCGATCAACAAGATCGACAAGCATGATGCCGACCCGCAGAAGGTGCGTTCGGAACTGCTGCGCCACGAAGTCTTCGTCGAATCGATGGGCGGCGAGGTGCTGGACGTCGAAGTGTCGGCGACCAAGGGTACCAATCTGGACAAGCTGCTCGAAACGATCCTGCTGCAGGCCGAAATCCTCGACCTGAAGGCCAATCCGGACCGCACCGCCGAGGGCGTCGTCATCGAAGCCCAGCTCGACAAGGGCCGCGGCCCAGTCGCCACCGTGCTTGTCCAGACCGGCACGCTGATGCCTGGCGATATCCTCGTTGCCGGCAACGAATGGGGCCGGGTGCGCGCGCTGGTCAACGACCGCGGCGGGCAGATCAAGGAAGCGCCGCCGGCGATGCCGGTCGAGGTGCTCGGTCTGCAGGGAACCCCGCAGGCCGGCGATCGCTTCGCCGTGGTCAACAACGAAGCCCGCGCCCGCGAGATCACCGAATACCGCCAGCGTCTGGCGCGTGAGAAGGCGGTGGCCAAGCATGCCGGCCAGCGCGGGTCGCTCGAACAGATGATGTCGCAACTGCAGACGAGCGGCCTGAAGGAATTCCCGCTGGTCATCAAGGGCGACGTGCAGGGCTCGATCGAGGCGATCAGCGCGGCGCTGGACAAGCTCGGCACCGACGAGGTGCGTGCGCGCATCGTTCATGCGGGCGCCGGCGGCATCACCGAAAGCGATGTGTCGCTGGCGGAAACCTCGGGTGCCGCGATCATCGGCTTCAACGTCCGAGCCAATGTGCAGGCGCGTGCTGCTGCCGCGGCTGCGGGCATCGAGATCCGCTACTACTCGATCATCTACAACCTCGTGGATGACGTGAAGGCGGCGCTCTCCGGCCTGCTGTCGCCGGAGCGTCGCGAGACCTTCATCGGCAATGCGGAGATCCTCGAGATCTTCGACATCACCAAGGTCGGCAAGATCGCCGGCTGCCGTGTCACCGAAGGCAAGGTCGAGCGCGGTGCGGGCGTTCGCCTGATCCGCGACAACGTCGTCATCCACGAAGGCACGCTGAAGACCCTGAAGCGCTTCAAGGACGAAGTTGCGGAGGTCCCGGGTGGCCAGGAATGCGGCATGGCCTTCCAGAACTACGAAGACATGCGCGTCGGCGACGTCATCGAGTGCTTCCGCGTCGAGATGGTGACCAGGACGCTCTGAGTTTCGAGCAACTTGAGTTCGAGCATCTACTGAGACCGGGCGGTGGTCGAAAGGCTGCCGCCCAAAGCATATGAGACATGCGGCGCGGTCCCATCCCGTGCCTCACGATTTCAGGATAGAGAAAAATGCCCCGTTCAACCACGTCAGGTCCATCCCAGCGCATGCTTCGCGTCGGCGAGCAGGTGCGCCATGCGCTGTCGGAAACCTTGCAGCGCGGCGAGATCCTCGATCCGCTGATCGAGAACGCCGTGGTTTCGGTCTCGGAAGTGCGCATGTCGCCCGATCTGAAAATCGCCACCGCCTTCGTCTCGCCGCTCGGCGCCAGTGATACCGATGCGGTGGTGGAGGCGCTCAACAAGCATGCGAAATTCATCCGCGGCCGCGTTTCCGGCGCGCTCCGGCAGATGAAGTACATGCCGGAATTCCGCTTCCGGCTCGACACCAGCTACGACAATTTCCAGAAGATCAACGAATTGTTGCACTCGCCCGAAGTGGCGCGCGATCTCGGCCCCGACGATCAGAATAAAGACAACGACAAGGACGAAAAATAGTGGCGCGTCGCGGCAAGAAGAAGGGCCGGCCGATCTCCGGCTGGCTGGTGCTGGACAAGCCCGTCGGCATGGGCTCGACCGAAGCCGTCTCCAAGATCAAATGGTTGTTCCAGGCGGAAAAGGCCGGCCATGCTGGCACGCTCGACCCGCTCGCTTCCGGCATGCTGCCGATTGCGCTCGGCGAAGCGACCAAGACCGTGCCCTATGTCCAGGATGGCGCCAAACTCTACCGCTTCACGGTTGCCTGGGGTGAGGAGCGTTCGACCGATGACCTCGAAGGGCCGGTGACGAAAAGCTCCGACCAGCGTCCGGCTGAAGCCGATGTGCTTTTGCTGATGCCGAAATATACCGGCGTCATCATGCAGACGCCGCCGCAATTTTCGGCCATCAAGATCGCAGGCCAGCGCGCCTATGACCTTGCCCGCGACGGCGCGATGGTCGACATCCCGGCGCGGGAAGTCGAGATCGGCCGTCTCGACCTGATCGAGCACAATTCTGATCGCACCATTTTCGAGGTCGAATGCGGCAAGGGCACTTATGTGCGCTCGCTGGCCCGCGACATGGGCCGCGACCTCGGCTGTTTCGGTCACATCGCCGAACTGCGCCGGATCGAAGTCGAGCCGTTCACGCAGGAAGACTTCGTCACCATCGCCGAGTTGGAAGCCGCTCGCTTCGGCGAACAGGGCGATGAACGTTCGGATTCAGCGGACACGGTGCCGGTCGATTTCGACGCCATCGATGCGCTCCTGGTCGACACATCAGCCGCGCTCGACTGCCTGCCGCAAATCGCGATCAGCGACGACGCTGCAACAAAAATTCGCCTCGGCAATCCGGTCATCATCCGTGGCCGCGACGCGCCGGTGGAAGCCGAGGAAGCCTGTGCCACGGCGCGCGGCAAGCTAGTCGCCATCGGCGCCATCGAACAAGGCATGTTCAAGCCGAAGCGGGTCTTTGCCGGGTGAGTCCCGTCGTCTAATCTCGACCAGACGTAGCATTCGAGGGGCACATGGCAAAGGCCGAGACGATCAAGAAGCGGGCGCCGGTGACGGCACGGCGGCCGCCGGTCGGCGCATCACCGGGCACACTGATCGCCGACCCGGCGGCGCGGCGCAGCGAACTGCGACTGACGCTGATGTCGCCCGACAAATTCGAGACAATCGAAAATGCCAGCATCGACGACGTCAACGCTCATTGCGATACATGGCCGGTCATTTGGCTCGATTGTACCGGTCTCGCCAACATCCCGCTGATCGAGGAGATCGGCCGGATTTTCAGCCTGCATCCGCTGGCGCTGGAAGACGTCGTCAACACCGGCCAGCGGCCGAAGGTGGATTTCTTCGAGGACCATGCCTTCGTCGTCGTCAGGATGATCGACGACGTCACCGCGCATCGTTACGAGCAGATCGCGGTCTTCTTCGGCAAGAACTTCGTCGTCACCTTCCAGGAGCGCGAAGGCGATCCGTTCGATCCCGTGCGCAAGCGCATCGCAAGCTCGATGCCCAACCGGCTGCGCGCACGCGGCGCTGACTATCTCGCCTATGCGCTGATCGACGCCATTGTCGACAGCTATTTCCCGCCGATCGAGGCTGCCGGCGAATTGGTCGACAGCATCGAGGACCAGATGCTGCGCGCGGCGGACAAGCACCAGATGCGGCGGCTTCACGAGTTGCGGCGCGACGCCAATGTGCTGAAGGGGGTGCTTTGGCCGATGCGCGATGCGCTGGCGACGCTGATCCGCAACGACGTGCCCTATGTGAAGCCCGAGACCAAGATCTTCCTGAACGACACGCTCGATCACTCGCTTCGGCTCATCGAACTGATCGAAACCCAGCGCGACATGCTGACCGGTCTGATCGAGATGCATCTGTCGCTGAGCCAGGCGCGCACCAGCGATGTCATCAGCTATCTGACGATCGTCTCGGTGATCTTCATCCCGCTCACCTTTCTCGCTGGCGTGTGGGGCATGAACTTCGATCCCGAAACCTCGCCATGGAACATGCCGGAGCTGAAGGCCCAATACGGATATCCGGCGGCGCTCGTGTTCATGGCCGTTGTCGCGCTCGGCCTTATCGCTTTCTTCAGATGGAAGAAGTGGCTTTAGCCGAAGACAAATCTTCGTTTGCGCAGCAAAAAGCCGGCTTGTGAATTGGGCTGGTGTTTTTGCCTGAATTGCACTATATGCGCCGCAGCATCGTGCAATGACACGTTGCTTGTACCGGCCCCTGCTGGACGACATCCCGGCCGAGGGCGTCCCGTTTCCTCCAACAGATAAGGAAAAACACGATGTCGATTACTGCCGAGCGCAAGAAGGAATTGATGGGTGAATTCGCAACCGCTAAGGGCGATACCGGGTCCCCGGAAGTCCAGGTGGCCATCCTTTCCGAGCGCATCAAGAACCTGACCGACCATTTCAAGGACCACAAGAAGGATAACCATTCCCGCCGTGGTCTGCTCGCTCTCGTCTCCCAGCGCCGCAGCCTGCTTGATTATCTCAAGCGCAAGGATGACGCGCGCTATCAGACGCTGATCGAGAAGCTCGGTCTGCGCCGTTGACGAATTGACCGGCGGGTTCTTTCGAGAGCCCGCCGGTCGCGCATTGGAGCAGTCCATTGCTCTAATGAAGGAAGTAGAGCGCCGCGCATCCATTTGGACGCGCACATAGGACGCTCTGAAACTTTGAATTTGCGCAAGGCATTTTCCGAGAGCCGCGGTTTTCGGGGTCATGCGCAAGGCCAGTCGGATCGATTGGCTAGACCCGGTTTCGAGATAGCACAGGGCCATTCGAAACCGCCCATGGACGGTCATGGGGCAGGATTGCAGGACGCTCGCCCGGCACCGCGCCGGATTTACCCGAGCTTCCCGTTGTCTTGCCCGTGGCTGCCCGAGAAACGAAGCCAAGGGAAAGGGGCACTCGCGCACGGTGAAATAGCGCGGCCCTTTCCGCATATGAAGGACAAGAAATGTTCAATCACCACAAAGTGGAAATCGAATGGGGCGGCCGCCCGCTCATCCTCGAAACCGGCAAGATTGCGCGCCAAGCTGACGGCGCGGTGCTCGCCACCTACGGCGAAACCAAGGTTCTCGCCACCGTCGTTTCGATGAAGGAGCCGAAGCCCGGCCTCGATTTCTTCCCGCTGACCGTCAACTATCAGGAAAAGACCTATGCCGCCGGCAAGATCCCGGGCGGCTATTTCAAGCGCGAAGGTCGTCCGAGCGAAAAGGAAACGCTGGTTTCCCGCCTTATCGACCGTCCGATCCGCCCGCTCTTCGCTGACGGTTACAAGAACGACACGCAGATCGTTGTCACCGTCGTCCAGCATGATCTCGAAAACGACCCGGACATCCTGTCGATCGTCGCCACATCAGCGGCCTTGACGCTGTCCGGCGTCCCTTTCATGGGCCCGATCGGCGGCGCCCGCGTCGGCTACATCAACGGCGAATATGTGCTCAATCCGCATGTCGACGAGATGCAGGAATCCAAGCTTGACCTGATCGTCGCCGGCACCTCCGACGCCGTGCTGATGGTCGAGTCCGAAGCCAAGGAACTCGGCGAGGACCTGATGCTCGGCGCCGTTATGTTCGGCCATCGCGGCTTCCAGCCGGTGATCGACGCGATCATCAAGCTGGCCGAGGTCGCCGCCAAGGATCCGCGCGATTTCACCGCGCCGGACTATTCGGCGCTTGAAGCGGAGATGCTGAAGATCGTCGAAGGCGAGCTTCGCGATGCCTACAAGATCACCGACAAGCAGAAGCGCTATGCCGCCGTCGACGCCGTAAAGGCGAAGGTCAAGGCTGCGTTCGCACCCGCCGAAGGCGAGGAAGCAAAATACACGTCCGAACAGATCGGCACCGTGTTCAAGGAGCTCCAGGCTAAGGTCGTGCGCTGGAACATTCTCGACACCGGTTCGCGCATCGACGGGCGCGATCTGAAGACGGTCCGCAAGATCGTCTCCGAAGTCGGCGTCCTGCCGCGTACCCATGGCTCGGCGCTGTTCACCCGCGGCGAGACCCAGGCGCTGGTCGTCGCCACGCTCGGCACCGGCGAGGACGAGCAGTATGTCGATTCGCTGACTGGCATGTACAAGGAGAAGTTCCTCCTTCACTACAACTTCCCTCCCTATTCGGTCGGCGAAACCGGTCGCATGGGTTCGCCCGGCCGCCGCGAAATCGGTCACGGCAAGCTGGCCTGGCGCGCGATCCGCCCGATGCTGCCGACATCAGACCAGTTCCCCTACACGCTGCGCGTCGTCTCGGAGATCACTGAGTCCAACGGTTCGTCCTCGATGGCCACCGTCTGCGGCACCTCGCTGGCGCTGATGGATGCCGGTGTTCCGCTGGCCAAGCCGGTCGCCGGCATTGCCATGGGTCTCATCAAGGAAGGCGAGCGCTTCGCGGTGCTCTCCGACATTCTCGGCGACGAGGATCATCTCGGCGACATGGACTTCAAGGTTGCCGGCACCGCCAACGGCATCACCTCGCTGCAGATGGACATTAAGATCGAGGGCATCACCGAGGAGATCATGAAGATCGCGCTGGACCAGGCCAAGGACGGCCGCCAGCATATCCTCGGTGAAATGGGCCATGCGCTGTCCGGCGCGCGTGCCGAACTCGGCGAATTCGCGCCGCGCATCGAGGTCATGCACATCCCGACCGACAAGATCCGTGACGTGATCGGCTCGGGCGGCAAGGTCATCCGCGAGATCGTCGAAAAGACCGGCGCCAAGATCAACATCGAGGACGACGGCACGGTCAAGATCGCTTCGTCCAATGCCAAGGAGATCGAGGCGGCGAAGAAGTGGATCCACACCATCGTCGCCGAGCCGGAAGTCGGCGAAATCTACGAGGGCACGGTCGTCAAGACCGCCGACTTCGGCGCTTTCGTCAATTTCTTCGGTCCGCGTGACGGCCTCGTCCACATCTCGCAGCTCGCTACCGATCGCGTCGCCAAGACCTCCGACGTCGTCAAGGAAGGCGACAAGGTCTGGGTCAAGCTGATGGGCTTCGACGAACGCGGCAAGGTCCGCCTGTCGATGAAGGTCGTCGACCAGGCCACGGGCAAGGAAATCGCCCGCGACAAGAAGGCCGAAGGCGAAGAAGACGCCGCCTGAGCGATCTGACGATACAATCGAAACGGGCGCGCCGACAGGTCGCGCCCGTTTTCATTTTCTAGACAAGCCAGCTGCATTTCGAGATCGAAGAATGTCCGCCGAGCCGCTGAAGACACTGTTCCATCCGTTCGAGGCCGAGGCTGTCTCCCTGCCGCGTAAGGGCGAGCGTGTCCTCTTTCTCGGCGCTGAACCCGGCTTCCGCCTGCCCGAAGGTTTCGATGCGGCACTGCATCTGGTGCAAGGCTTCCGCCCGCATTTTCGCGCGCTGCAGGGGGGCTTCACGGTCACGCCGCGCCCGGAAGGCGAAGGTTTCGATGCGGCCCTGGTGCTTGCCGGCCGTCATCGCGGGCAAAACGAATTGCACATCGCTGAGGCGATTGAGCGTGTGAGGCCGGGCGGATCGATTATCGTCGCCGGTGCCAAGGACGATGGCATTGCCAGCCTGCGCAAGCGCATCGGCGAGCTTGTGCCGCTCGACGGCCATTTGCCGAAACATCACGGCATCGCCTTCTGGTTCCATCGACCTGCCGATGCTGCGGTCGCGGCAGCGCTTCGCGTCGCCAATCCACCCCTTCTGCTTGAGGGCCGTTTCCGCACCGCGCCAGGCATGTTCTCTTTCGACAAGATCGATACAGGTTCGAAATTGCTGGTCGACAATCTGCCCGGCGACCTGCGTGGCAAAGTTGCCGATTTCTGTGCCGGCTGGGGCTATGTGGCGGCCGAAGTCGCCGCCCGCTCACCGGGCATATCGGCGCTCGATCTCTACGAGGCCGAGTTCGATGCGCTGGAGGCGGCGAAAGGCAATATCGGCAATACAGCGGCGGAACCCGATTTCTTCTGGATCGATCTTTTGAGCGAGCCGGTCGAGCGGCGCTATGACGCCATCGTTATGAACCCGCCCTTCCATCGCAGCCGGGCGGCCGAGCCGGAGGTCGGTGCCGGCATGATCCGCGCCGCGGCAAAGGCGCTGAAGCCGGGCGGGCGGCTGTTCATGGTGGCGAACCGCCAGCTTCCCTACGAGCCGGTGCTGGCGGCCGCCTTCTCCAGTCATGCCGAGATCGCCCGCGACGGGATGTTCAAGATTCTCGCGGCGCGCCGCTGAGGCGGCGTTCACGGGGATCAAGGCAACTTCTAAAGGCCGAAATTACTCTCGTCCGTTGTCGGTCCGCTTCAACTCGTCGAGCGTCGGCATCGAGACGATGTGGTAGCCGGAATCGACATAGTGGATTTCGCCGGTGACGCCCGACGACAGGTCGGACAGGAGGTAGAGCGCGGAACCACCGACTTCGTCGATGGTCACCGTGCGGCGCAGCGGCGAGTTGCGCTGCTGGTAGGAAAACATGTGGCGTGCGTCGGAAATCCCGGCGCCCGCCAATGTCCGCACCGGGCCGGCCGATATGCCGTTCACCCTGATGCCGCGCGGGCCATAGTCGTTGGCGAGATAGCGGACGCTGGCTTCCAGCCCGGCCTTGGCGACGCCCATGACGTTGTAGTTCGGCATGACACGAACGGAACCGGCGTAGGTCAGCGTGATCATCGAGCCGCTGTCCTTCATCAGCGCGGCGGCATGACGGGCGACCTCGGTGAAGGAGTAGCAGGAGATGACCATTGTGCGGACGAAATTATCGCGGCTGGTGTCGGCGTAAAGGCCCTTCAGCTCGTTCTTGTCGGAAAAGCCGATGGCGTGGACGACGAAGTCCAGCCCGCCCCAGGCCTTGCCCAAGGTCTCGAAAGTAGCGGCAACCGATGCGCTGTCCTCGACGTCGCAAGGCACGACCAGCGAGGAGCCGAGTTTGTCGGCAAGCGGCTTGACCCGGCGCCCGAAGGCTTCGCCCTGATAGGTGAAGGCGAGTTCTGCCCCATGTTCGGACAGTTTTCGGGCGATGCCCCAGGCGATCGAATGGTCGTTGGCGACACCCATGACAAGCCCCCGCTTGCCCTTCATCAATCCGTCCATGGTCGGCAATCCTTATGCGGAATAGCGCTGGAAAATCAGCGTTGCGTTGGTGCCGCCGAAACCGAACGAGTTGGACAAAACGGTGTCGATCCTGGCATCGTCGATGCGCTCTCGCACGATGGGCATGCCCTCGAATTCCGGATCGAGCTGCTCGATGTGGGCGCTCTCGCCGATGAAGCCGCCTTGCATCATCAGGATCGAGTAGATCGATTCCTGCACGCCGGCCGCACCCAGAGAATGGCCGGTCAGTGATTTCGTCGAGTTGATGAAAGGCATCTTGTCGCCGAACACCTCGCGGATTGCGCCCATTTCCCTGGAGTCGCCGACCGGCGTCGAGGTGCCGTGCGTGTTGATGTAGTCGACCGGCGAAGAAACGGTCGCCAGCGCCTGCCGCATGCAGCGCACCGCGCCTTCGCCCGAGGGCGCCACCATGTCGTAGCCGTCAGAGGTCGCGCCATAGCCGACGACCTCGGCATAGATCTTTGCGCCGCGCGCCTTGGCGTGCTCGAGCTCTTCCAGCACCAGCACGCCGGCGCCGCCGGCAATGACGAAGCCGTCACGATCGACGTCATAGGCGCGCGAGGCGGCCGATGCCCGGTCGTTGAACTTGGAGGACATGGCGCCCATAGCGTCGAACAGGTCCGACATCGTCCAGTCGAGATCCTCATGGCCGCCGGCAAAGACCATGTCCTGCTTGCCCCACTGGATCAGTTCGTAGCCGTTGCCGATGCAATGCGCCGAGGTCGAGCAGGCCGAAGAGATCGAATAGTTGACGCCGTGGATCTTGAACCAGGTTGCGAGCGTCGCCGAAGCGGTCGACGACATCGCCTTCGGCACCGCAAACGGACCGATGCGCTTGGGGCTGCCGTTCTTGAGCGTGGTTTCAGCGGCTTCGACGATGGTTCGGGTCGATGGCCCGCCCGATCCCATGACGATACCTGTGCGCTCATTGGTGATGTCGCTCTCGCCAAGTCCAGCGTCCACGATAGCCTGGTCCATGGCGACATGGTTCCAGGCCGCACCTTGCGACAGGAAGCGCATGGCGCGACGATCGATCAGCGCTGAGGGGTCGAGCGTCGGCGCCCCCCAGACCTGGCAGCGGAAGCCGTGTTCGGCGAAGGAATCGGAGAAGCTGATGCCGGATTTGGCATCGTGGAGCGAGGCCTGCACCTCGTTGGCATTGTTGCCGATCGACGACACGATGCCGAGGCCTGTCACTACGACGCGTCTCATTCGCAACTCCTTCCAGCGCATGAACCCGAAACCTGTCGGACAAGGATCATGCGCGAATTAAAGTTCTACAGCTTCCTTTTGCGCATCCCAGGGACGCGAGACGCTGTGGAGGCGCCGGTCAGGCGGCGGCCGATTGCTTGGACAGACCCACCTTGAGATCCGTTGCTGCGTATATGGGTTCGCCATCCGCCTTCAGCCAGCCATCGGCGATACCAAGCACCAGCCGCCCGCGCATCACGCGCTTGAAGTCCACGCCATATTCCACCTTCTTGACCGACGGCGTCACCATGCCTTTGAATTTCACCTCGCCGGTCGAGAGCGCCATGCCCTTGCCCGGCTCGCCGAGCCAGCCGAGGTAGAAGCCCGTCAATTGCCACATGGCGTCGAGGCCCAGGCACCCCGGCATGATCGGATTGCCGATGAAATGGCAGGCGAAAAACCACAGGTCCGGCTTGATGTCGAATTCGGCGCGGATGAAGCCCTTGTCGAAGGCACCGCCCGTCTCGCTGATTTCGGTGATGCGATCGAACATCAGCATCGGCGGATAGGGGAGCTGGGCGTTTCCAGGTCCGAACAGCTCGCCGCGGGCGCAGGCAAGCAGTTCCTCGTAGTCATAGCTGGATTTCGAAACCGCCATCAATCTCCGTCCCCAATAATCGTCCCGGGCGGTAGCGCGCCCTTGTCGTTGGTTTCCTAACACAATCTATTTCAGGCCGGAAACCGGCGTTTGCGCTTAACCCGCCCATCTGCCTGGGTCAATGCGCGCTATTGATCGTATTCGGGCGACAGAATATATGTCGGGGGGTGTCCAGTTTCGGTCAATGTTCGTTTTTTGCCATTCTGGGCATATCTTGAGGCGAAACTTTGAGCTTGGACGGATAAATGGATCTGGGCTGCCGGAAGGAAAATGTCGCTGTGGACAAGCGGGTTCGCGAAGCTGGCCTGAGGCCGACGCGTCAGCGCATTGCGCTGGCCGATCTGCTTTTCGCCAAAGGCGACCGCCATCTGTCGGCCGAGGAGCTGCACGAGGAGGCGATCACCGCCGGCGTGCCGGTTTCGCTTGCCACCGTCTACAACGCCCTTCATCAATTCACCCAGGCGGGCCTTCTGCGCATCCTGGCCGTCGAGGGATCGAAGACCTACTTCGACACCAACACCTCCGATCACCATCATTTCTACATTGAAGGCGAAAACAGGATCTTCGATATCGCCAGCGGTCCTGTCACGGTTTCCAACCTGCCGGAGCCGCCGGAAGGCATGGAGATCGCCAATGTCGACATCGTGGTGAGGCTGCGCCCCAAACGCTCCGATTGATCCGCGCTTCATAAGGCCGCGAGATACCGTCTCGCCTGTATCGGCCTCTAGACCGTGATCCCGACCGACAGGATGAGGTCAGTTCTTGACCCGTTCGCCCGGATAAGCGCCCCAGACAAGCGACTGGGCGAGCCAGCCGGTGTGGCCGTTGAAGGTCATCTCGCACCACTGGCCGTCACAGGACTTGATCGTCCCCATGGCGCCCGGCTCGATGATCGCGACGATGCTGGCATCCTTTTCCGGGTCGTCGAGAAGGTTGACTCGGGCATCTTTGCCCCGCTGCCAGGGAGCTACGATCGCCGTACGGCGGCCTGAAAGCAGCGACTGGTTGATCCAGCCTTCCGAGCCGTCGGCATCGCGCACACGACGCCAGGTGTCGAATTCCTGGATGATCTCCATCGGCAGGCCGGGCTTCATATACATCCAGTCGACGGAATAGTTGACGCCTGGTCCGACGCGGGAGTTGACGCGGCCCGCTTTCAGGCTGACGAAACGCGGCAGCGGCAGGCCGCTCGGGCCGAGCGTTGTGCTCTGGGCCGGTGCTGCCGCATTCTGTGCCGCCACATGCGGGGAATGAAGGAGAGCGCCGAGAAATGCTGCGCTGAGGGCCAGGCGGAGCGACGCGAAACCAGACACTTTCATTCCTTTCGGCGCCGGCTCATCAGCCTTGGCGCCCCTTTTTCTTTGTCTTCGGCGGAACCTCTTGTTACATGATGAACTGGCACCGCGACCGGCCTGCAGTTTCGCCTGTCTTGGTTAAAGAGGTCTCAACGAGGTCGGGTTCGAGGAAACAATGGTAGGCAGAAAAAGGCCCCTCGTCGTCATCACGCGCAAGCTGCCCGACCCGGTCGAGACCCGCATGCGTGAGCTTTTCGACGCCCGGCTGAATGTCGAAGACAGGCCGATGACGCAGCCGGAACTGGTCGCGGCGGTCAAGGAAGCCGACGTGCTGGTGCCGACCATAACCGATCATATCGACGCGGCGCTGATCGCTCAGGCTGGCGACAACCTCAAGCTGATCGCCAATTTCGGTAACGGCGTCGACAAGATCGACGTGTCAGCAGCAGCGAAGAAGGGCATTACCGTCACCAACACGCCGAACGTGCTGACCGAAGATACGGCCGATATGACCATGGCGCTGATGCTGGCGGTGCCGCGGCGGCTGGCGGAAGGCGCCAATGTGCTGACCGGCGACAAGAAATGGGCCGGCTGGTCGCCAACCTGGATGCTCGGCCGGCGTATCTGGGGCAAACGCCTCGGCATTGTCGGCATGGGCCGCATCGGCACCGCTGTCGCCCGACGGGCCAAGGCCTTTGGCCTGTCGATCCACTATCACAACCGCCATCGCGTGCTGCCGGCGGTTGAGGACGAGCTGGAGGCGACTTACTGGGAAAGCCTCGACCAAATGCTTGCCCGCATGGACATCATATCGGTCAATTGTCCGTCGACGCCGGCGACCTTCCACCTGCTTTCGGCGCGGCGGCTGGCGCTTCTGCAACCGTCCGCTTACATCGTCAACACAGCGCGCGGCGATATCATCGACGAGGACTCTCTGGTCAAGCTGATCCAGGACGGCAAGATCGCCGGCGCCGGCCTCGATGTCTACGAGCATGAGCCGGCGCTGAACAGCAAATTGCTGAAGCTCGCCGCCAAGGGCAAGGTCGTGTTGTTGCCGCATATGGGGTCGGCGACGCTTGAAGGCCGGATCGACATGGGCGAGAAGGTGATCATCAACATCCGCGCCTTCTTCGATGGCCACCGTCCACCGGATCGCGTACTGCCACTGCGGACGTGATGCCATCTTAAGTTAGTGCAGGCTTACGAAATCACCTTGCGCATGGTAATCGAGGTGGGACGGTCATAGCCCTTGTGCGCTGTCCGTTCCGTTTCGCGAAAGCCGAGCCGGGCAAAGGCCGCGTGATTCCCGGTCAGTTCGATCCGCGTCTGAAGCTCGATCGCAGGCTTGCCGCGGTTGCGGGCGAGATCCTCGACAGCTTGCATCAGCTGCCTGGCAATGCCCTGTCCCTGAAAGTCCGGTTCGACCGCGAGCTTTCCGATATAGAAATCGTCGGCCCGCTCCAGAACAAAAACGCAGCCGACGGTCCTGCCGTCCTTCAGCGCCGCAAAGCCCGTCTCTTGCCGGGCCTTGTCCCGGAGATTTTCGACGGTGAGCCGATGCGCCGAGGATGGCGGAGCGATGACACCGTCCATGGCGGCGAAGGCGCGTATGATCAGCGCCAGCACCTCGTCCCAACGGTCGAAATCGGCCGGAAGCTGCTCGACGGAAACCAGGCTGCCCAAGGTCTAGTTTCCCTTGTAACGGATCGTGTCGAAGCGCGCTGTCAACGCATCGTAAAGCAGCAGCCGGCCGACCAGCGGCTCGCCAATGCCGGCGATCAGCTTGATCGCCTCCATAGCCTGCAGCGTGCCGACGACACCGGTCAGCACGCCGAGTACGCCGGCCACAGCGCAGGATGGCACCAGGCCGGGTGGCGGCGGTTCCGGAAAAAGATCGCGATAGCTTGGATTCGGCCTGCCGTCCGCGCCGGTCTCGAACGGTTTCAGCACGGTCACCGAGCCGTCGAAGCGGCCGACGGCGGCATGTACCAGCGGCCGCTTTTCCGCGGCGCAGGCGTCGGCCGCCGCATAACGTGTTTCGAAATTGTCGGAGCCGTCGACGACGATGTCATAACGGGCGACGAGGGCAGGGGCATTGTCCGCCGTCAGCCTGAGATTGTGCAGTTCCACGGCGACGTTGGGATTGATGCGGGCGATGGCCGCTTTGGCACTGTCGGTTTTCGCCATGCCGACAGCGTCGGTGCCGTGGATCACCTGTCTTTGCAGGTTCGACAGCGAGACGCTGTCGTCGTCGACGATGCCGAGTGTGCCGACGCCGGCTGCGGCAAGATATTCAAGCACCGGCGCTCCCAGGCCGCCGGCGCCGATGACCAGGACTCGAGCCCGCTTCAGTCGCTGCTGGCCGGCGCCGCCGATCTCGGGCAGCACGATGTGGCGGGCGTAGCGTTCGAGTTCTTCGTTGGTGAGCGCGGTGGTGATCATCGCCGGACCATATAGCGGGAGAAAATCCTTGTCAGGCGCCAATGCATGGTGCCAAAAAACCTGCCCTCGGGCTCGGCCATCGGGGTGCGCAGCAGTTTTGGGATAACGATATCAAGGAAGTCAAATGGTTGGCCCGACCGTGCCGTGATCGACGGTCAGGAACTGCGCGCGTCCCTTGAGACTGGAAAACAGCGCCGCATCGGTCCCGGTCATGAAAGCCTGGCAATTCAGCTCTTCCAGGATCGAGAACAGCGCGGCGCGCCGGCCTGCGTCGAGATGGGCAGCGATCTCGTCGAGCAGCAGGATCGGCGTCATGCCCGACATCTCGCCGGTCAGCCGGGCATGCGACAGGACCATGCCGACCAGCAGCGCCTTCTGCTCGCCGGTCGAACAGAGTTCGGCCGGCATCGCCTTGGGCCGGTGCCGCACCACGAGGTCCGAACGGTGCGGGCCGTCGAGCGTGCGGCCGGCGGCGCGGTCGCGATCGCGGCCTTCGGCAAGCGCTTGGCGGAACCGTTCCTCGACATCGACAGCCGCGGAGGTGCCGACTTCACTTTCCAGCGCGCCGGACAGGCCGATGTCGGCTTGCGGAAATGGACCGGCACTTGGCAGCCTGTCGATCATGGCGGCGAGCAGGCGCACCAGTTCGGCACGCGCCGCGGCAATCGCCACACCGGTTTCGGCCATTTGCGTCTCGATCGCATCGAACCAGGCGCCGTCACGCGAGCCTTCGGCGAGCAGCCGATTGCGGCCGCGCATCGCTTTTTCGTAGTCGAGCGCGCGCTGGCCGTGGCCGGGATCGATCGCCAGGACCTGCCGGTCGAGAAAGCGCCGGCGGTCTGCGGCCGGCCCGGTGAACAATGCATCCATCGCCGGTGTGAGCCAGACGACGCGCAGCCATTCCAGCATGTCCTCCGCCGAGCGCGCTGCCGCGCCATTGATCCGCACCCGCCGGCCGCTCTCGCCGGCGGCATCGCCGCCTGCAACGCCGGTGCCGATCTCGACCGGTCCGTCCGGCCCATCGAGCCGGGCATGGATGGCAAAGCCGCCGTCGCCGCCTTCACGCGCCACATCGGCATAAGGTGCACGGCGCAGGCCGCGACCCGGTGTCAGCAGGGAAATCGCTTCCAGCAGGTTGGTTTTGCCGGCGCCATTGTCGCCGGAAAAAACCACGGCGCCGGGGTCGAGGCCGATCGACAGCGTTGCGTAATTGCGGAAATTCGTAAGTGACAGCTTACTTATATGAGTCTGCTGATCGTGCTCAGGCTGCTTCGCAACTCCGGTCATGACAGCAAGATGGCCTCGTTCCGGCCTATACCCGCATCGGCATCAGCACGTAGAGCGTGGTTTCGTCGGCCATGTCGTGGATCAGCGTTGGCGAACCGGCGTCCGCCAGCATGAATTTTGCCTCAGTGCCGGTCAACTGGGCGGCGACGTCGAGCAGATATCTGGCGTTGAAGCCGATTTCGATCGCGTCGGACGAATAATCCGCGGCCAGTTCCTCGGTGGCGCTGCCCGAATCCGGATTGTTGACCGCAAGCGTGACCTGGCCTTCTCCAATCGAAAGCTTCACCGCCCGGCCGCGTTCGGACGAAATGGTCGAGACGCGGTCGACGGCGGCGGCGAAACTCTGGCGGTCGATGATCAGCTTCTTGTCGTTACCGGTGGGGATGACCCGCTGATAGTCCGGGAAGGTGCCGTCGATCAGCTTCGAGGTCAAAACGACACTGCCGATGGTGAAACGGATCTTGGTGTCGGACAATTCGGTGGTCACGGCGACGTCCGGGTCATCGACAAGCTTTTGCAACTCGCTGACCGTCTTGCGCGGAATGATGATGCCCGGCATGCCTTCGGATCCTGCCGGCGCGTCGATCTCGGCGCGCGCCAGCCGATGGCCGTCGGTCGCTACCGAGCGCAGCTTCAGCTTGCCGTCGGCGTCATGCGTGTGCAGATAGATGCCGTTCAGGTAGTAGCGCGTCTCTTCGGTGGAGATGGCGAATTGGGTCTTCTCGATCAGGCCCTTGAGCGCGACCGAATCGAGCCGGAAGATATGCGAGAACGATCCGGCCGAAAGCTCCGGGAAATCGGATTGCGGCAGGCACTGGAGACGGAAGCTTGAGCGGCCCGAGGTCACCGTCATGGCGTTGCCGTCCTCGTCGGTCTTCAGCATGACCTCCGCGCCGTCGGCGAGCTTGCGCACGATGTCGTAGAGCAGATGCGCCGGAACCGTCGTCGCCCCGCCGCGCTCAACCTTGGCGGGCGTGGCTTCGGTCACCTCCAGATCGAGGTCGGTGGCCTTCATTTCGAGGGTGGCGCCTTCGGCGCTCAGCAGCACGTTCGAAAGGATCGGTATGGTGTTGCGCCGCTCGACCACGCGATGAACGTGGTTGAGCGACTTCAGGAGATTTGACCGTTCCAGGATAACACGCATGACGAAACAGGCTCGCTTGAATGAATGAGCGGGTCTCCGGCAAGCGGCAACCCGCGAAAGCTCTGAACAGGCTCAGAATCTGCACAAACTGACAGGAAAAAACCCGTAAGCGCAAGCCCGCGCTACCGGTTCGGGCCGGTTACGCGGGCTTTCTGGGGATAAAACTGGCAAAGTCCGCAAGCCAATGCTTGTCGCCCAAAAGCATGCCCTCGGGCCTGACCCGAGGGTGCGCAGCGGTTTTGGGGCAACGACATGCATAAAAACAAAGATTTCAAGCGCGTCGCAGCCATCCAAATGCGACGCGCTTTTGTTTTTCGGGCCGGTCAGGCCTGATCGTTGATGAGTCTTCTCAGCAATTCGAGCTCCTGCGCCAGCGTGTTGTCGACGCCTGAAAGATCCTCGATCTTGCGCACGGCATGCAGCACCGTCGTGTGGTCGCGGCCACCGAAACGACGTCCGATCTCCGGCAAGGAGCGCGGTGTCATCACCTTCGACAGGTACATGGCGACCTGCCGCGGCTTTACGATCGTACGCGTGCGCCGGTTGGACAGAAGTTCGGTCTTCGACACATTGTAGTGGCGCGCGACGATGCGCTGGATGTCCTCGATGCGCACCCGCTTCGGCTCGCCCGAACGATAGATGTGGCCGAGGATCTCGTCGATGCGGTCGATGGTGATCTGCGGTTCGAACGACTGGCGGAACAGGAGCTGGTTGAACGCACCTTCGAGTTCGCGCCCGCTGCCGGTCACCGTGCGAGCGACATGGTTGAGAATCTCCTCCGAGATGTCGAGCGACGCGTCATCGGCCTTGGCGGTGGCAAGGCGCAGCTTGAGCATGCCGATCCGCATGGCGAAATCCGGCGCCGACATTTCGAGCGCGACACCGCCGTTGAGGCGCGAGCGGACGCGAGGCTCCAGCGATTCCAGTTCCGACGGCGGTCGGTCGGCTGCAACCACCACCTGCTTGGCGCTGTCGAGCAGCATGTTGATCAGATGGCAGAATTCATGCTGGATCGACTTGCCTTGCAGGAACTGCATGTCGTCGATGATGAGAAGGTCGATGTCGCGCAGCTGTTCCTTCAGCGTCAGCGCGTTGTTGTCGCGGATCGCGGTAGCAAACCGCCACATGAAATATTCGGCGGTGAGATAGACGACACGCGACTTCGGATTCTGCTTCAGCGATTCCGCCGCGATCGCCTGCAGCAGGTGAGTCTTGCCCAGCCCCACCGTCGCGTGAAGAAACAGAGGATTGAAGCGCACCGCGCTCGACTGCGATTCCGCCACGGCTTTGGCGGCGGCGAAGGCCACCCGGTTTGACGGTCCCTCGATGAAAGAGCCGAACGTGTAGCGCGGGTCTAGCGGCGAACCGAGCACATTGTGCCGGAACTCGGTCTCTGCGGGCGTTCCCGGGCGAGGTGCCGGTACCCGCTCCAGCCTGCCGGGGCTTGCTGTTCCCGCGGCCAGCGCCGTTTGCGCTTGCCTGGTCATCTTGCGCGCCGGGGCCACTTCGGGCTCGACGCCGTTGCGCCCCGGGCGGGTTGCGGTGCGCACCACGATCTCGATCTTGAGGATTTCAGGATCCTCGTGTTTCCACAGCTCGGCGATGAGGTCGAGATAGTGGCCGTTGATCCACGAGCGCAGGAAGGCGGTGGGAACCGAGATGCGGACAATGCCCCGGGACGCCTCGGCGACCTTCATGCGTCCAAACCAGCTCGAATAGACTTCGGTTCCAAGACGCGCCTTCAACTGGGCCTTCACCCGGTCGAACTTTTGTTCCGCGTCGATGGAAGCCGACATATCGTCCCCTTCGGTTAAGGTTCCAGGGAATGGGAGGTCGCCCGTAAGCTCCCTTTCGATGCCGCTCTGCATGATCGAGTTCCTTGTCCTTTTGTACCTTTTTCCGCCGGGAATGCGCCTCCTGCATCCATGTTTCCGGCGACCGTGTCCTCGCTGCGACACCATCGCCGCCGCCGGCAGATGATGTCGCCTCATTGTCAGGGAACCGGCGCCGCCTCATCAGAGCCAGCCCGCTTTGGTCATGTCAGGGCGATACAATTCCGTCCGGCGAAAACGCCGGCGCGTCATTGATCTGCCATGTACAATTACGCCAATCCCCTACCGTATCGAAAAGACAAACCAAGCCCGTACGCGGAAATAATCCACGTCACTAATTCTGCCATTTTTTGCTGGCCGATTCAGGCTGGGTTAAGGGCCAACGGCCCGTCCCTCTCGATAGACCGACATTAACGAAATCGCTGTGGATAGGGCAAGGCCACGACTAACGGATTTTTAAGGAATGTGGTTAGCGCAGACGGGTTCGGAGCCTGCGTTGCACTGGCATGTTTTGACAAAGCCATTGTGATTCAAACCCTTTTCCGGCGAATATGAAAAAGGCCGCATCGCGCGAAATTTTCTGAAATAATTTTCTTGACAGGCAAATGTTCCCCGTCCCTCGCGCCCGATGTGAACAAGCTGTGGATGACCGTCAATAACTTATTGAAATATAAAGCTGATTTTCGACAGCTGATATTGTCGCCGTGAACGCTTTCAGCGGCCGCGCCTATCAGCAGGCATGTATATGCCGGCAAAGCTTTTCGAACATTGAAATCGTGCGGAGTGTCCGTTTGCGAGATTTCTTTTTAAGTACTTGCCGGCAAACGAAAAAACCCGGCACGAGCGGCCGGGCTTGAAGAGGACAAGATCAGTAAAGGTATATTAGGCCGACAGCACCTTGAGTCGCTGGGCCAGGCGCGACACCTTGCGGGATGCCGTATTCTTGTGCACCACGCCCTTGGTCGCGGCGCGCATCAATTCCGGTTCCGCCACCTTGAAAGCAGCCTGCGCGGCGGCCTTGTCGCCCGAGGCGAGCGCCTCTTCGACCTGGCGGATGTAGGTCCGCACGCGCGAGCGGCGGTTCTTGTTGATCGCCGTGCGACGGGCGATCTTGCGCGTTGCCTTTTTGGCCGAGGAGGTATTGGCCATGATGCCTCTCTTCTGATCTGGTGGCGCACGCGGGATGTCGCAGGGCGCAAAAACAAACGGGCAGCCACAGGGCCGCCTCGGTTGGTGCGGCTTATAGTTCAGCTTTTCCGGCGCGTCAACGCTGCTTCGCCTTCTTTTTGGCCGCTGCTGTCGCTCGCTTCTGGCCGTTGTCGTCACGATCTACCGGTTCGTGAAATTTGGCTTCCGTTTCTCGGCAAAGGCCGCCATGCCTTCCTTCTGGTCATCGAGCGCAAACAGCGAGTGAAACAGTCGGCGCTCGAACCGCAGCCCTTCGGCCAGTGTCGTTTCATAGGCGCGGTTGACGGCCTCTTTCGCCATCATCACCGACGGCAGCGAAAAATCGGCTATCTTGGCTGCCGCCTTCAATGCCTCCTCGAGCAGCTCGCCGGCGGGCACGACACGTGACACCAGGCCGCAACGCTCGGCTTCCGCCGCATCCATCATCCGTCCGGTCAGGCACATGTCCATCGCCTTCGATTTGCCGACGAAGCGGGTGAGGCGCTGTGATCCGCCCATGCCCGGCATGACGCCGAGTGTGATCTCGGGTTGGCCGAATTTGGCGTTGTCGGCGGCGATGATGAAATCGCACATCATCGCCAGTTCGCAGCCGCCGCCGAGAGCATAGCCGGCCACCGCCGCGATAACAGGCTTGCGCGCCCGGGTGAACTCTTCCCAGCCGACAAAGAAATCCTGCACATAGGCGTCGACAAAGGAGATCGCCTGCATTTCCTTGATGTCCGCACCTGCCGCGAAGGCTTTTTCGGAGCCGGTGATGACCATCGCGCCGATGTCGGCATTCGCGCAGAAGCCGTTCACGGCCGCGACCACTTCCGTCAGGACCTGGGAGTTCAGCGCATTGAGCGCCTTCGGCCGGTTCAGCGTGATCAGCCCGACCTTGCCGCGGATTTCGACGATAATCGTTTCATAGGCCATGACTGTATCTCCTCACTCGGTCATCTGGCTTACATCTGGCGTCCAACTCGGCATCTAGGTCACACCCGGCACCTAGCTCGCACCCGGCACCTAGCTCACAACTGACAAGTCCGGCAATAGAAGGTGGAACGCCCGCTTTGCACGATGCGCTCTATGTGGCCGCCGCAGCCGTGCTTGGAGCAGGGTTCGCCCTCGCGATCATAGACCGCGAACGAATGCTGGAAATAGCCCAGAGACCCGTCGGTCTGCACATAGTCGCGCAGCGACGATCCGCCGGCGGCGATCGCATCGGCAATCACCGCGCGGATTGCTTCGGCAAGGGCGTCGCGCTGCTGTTTGGCCTTCTTTCCAGGCTTTGCGATGGTGCCCGCCTCGCGCAACGGCGACAGACCGGCGCGCCACAGGGCCTCCGACACATAGATATTGCCGAGCCCGGCGATCAACCGCTGATCGAGAAGTGCTGCCTTCAGCGGCGACTTCCGGCCTTTCAGCAGCGAGGCGAGCAGCTCGCCGTCCAAAGCATTGCCTGTCGGCTCGACGCCCAGCCCCGCCAGCATCGGATGCGTGTCGGGCGCCCCTTCGGAAAACAGCATGAAGCCGAAACGGCGCGGATCGTTGAAAGTCACGCGGGACCGGGCGCCTTCGGGAGAGACGATATGGAAGACGACATGGTCGTGCACCGCGCTTTTCGAGCGCTCGAGATAAAACGCGCCCAACATTTCGCTGCTATCGGGCATTTCGCCGTCATCGGACGTTTCGATGCGGAACGAACCCGACATGCCGAGATGGCAGATCAGCACCGGACCGCCTTCGAGATGCATCGTCAGGTATTTGGCCCGGCGGCCGAGCGCCGTAATCGTCTTGCCGGTCAGCCTCTCCAAGAATTTTTCGGGAAACGGAAAGCGCAGGTCGGGCCGGCGTGCCTCGACGCGGGCGATGCGGGAGCCTTCCAGAACCGGCTGCAGGCCCCGCCGCACCGTTTCGACCTCAGGCAACTCAGGCATGGCCGCCTATCGTTGTATAGAAGGAGGTGCCGTGACGGCCGCGTGCCAGCCCAAGATGCTCGGCGACGGTTTCACCGATGTCGGCGAAGGTCGTTCTGAGCCCAATGTCGCCGCCAAAACCTGGTCCCGTGCCGATCACCGGAATGCGTTCGCGTGTATGATCGGTGCCGTGCCAGGTCGGATCGTTGCCATGGTCGGCCGTGAGGATGAGAAGGTCGCCATGCCTCAGCCGTGCAAGCGCCTCCGGCAGCCGCCGGTCGAAGGCCTCGAGCGCGGCGGCATAGCCGGCAACGTCGCGCCGATGGCCGAACTCTGTGTCGAAATCGACGAAATTGGCGAAGACGAGATCGCCGTCGCCCGCGTCATCCATCGCGCCGAGCGCTTTGTCGAACATCGCCATGTTGCCGGCGGCCTTGCGCACTTCCGATATGCCGCGATGGGCGAAGATGTCGCCGATCTTGCCGACCGCGATGACCCGGCTGCCGCGCGCCGTCAGCCGGTCGAGCAGGGTCGGTTCGGGCGGCGGCACCGAATAGTCCCGGCGGTTGTGCGTCCGTTCAAAGCTGGCGGCGGTTTCCCCAATGAAAGGCCGCGCGATCACCCGTCCGATGTTCAGCGGATCGACCAGCCTGCGCACCACCTTGCAGAATTCGTAGAGCCGTTCCAGGCCGAAGTGAACTTCATGCGCGGCGATCTGTAGGACGGAGTCGACCGAAGTGTAGCAGATCGGCTTGCCGGTGCGGATATGCTCCTCGCCGAAACGCTCGATGATCTCGGTGCCCGGGGCATGGCAATTGCCGAGAATGCCCGGCACCTCTCCTTCGCGGATGATCGCTTCGGTCAGGTCGGCTGGAAAGGCGGGAACCGTGTCCGGGAAATAGCCCCAGTCGAAGCGGACCGGCAGGGCGGCGATTTCCCAATGGCCCGATGGCGTGTCCTTGCCGCTCGAAATCTCCTGCGCCGCGCCATGGAACGAGGAGGCGAGCTGGACCTTGCTGCCGATGTCGATGCTGAATCCCGCCGCGGTTTTCGCCGCGTGACCCAGGCCGAGCGAGAGCATGTTGGGTACGAAAAGCGGGCCTTTGCGCAGCCCCTCGCGATCCGCCCGGCCCTCCGCGCAGGCTCTGGCGATGTGTCCGAACGTGTTGGAACCGGCGTCGCCATAGCGCTCGGCGTCAGCCGCGCCGCCGATGCCGAAGGAATCGAGAACAAAAAGAAAGGCGCGCGCCATGGCAGGGGTTCATTATTATCGTTTGTCTGTCCGCCCAGACATAGGGGGCGGCGCCGCCATTGGCAATTCGGAAGCAGACGGCTTGGCGCGATAGTTGAGATGTGGACACGAACCGTGCCGATGTCATCCTCGCCATTCGGCGCGCACTGGGTTCGACCAGGCCGCACCCAGCAGAGCCACGATGGCTGCGAGGCCATCGAGGCGTCGCCGACCGTGTTCCTCATCAATCTCAGATCGACGTCGAATGTCCTCTTCTGGAATCAAAACATTCCGGCGGCTTCGCCGTCGCCGCCCCGAAGGATCATGCAATGGCTGCAGCCATCGTGCGCCTTGTGTCAGGCAACGACCGATAGCTATGTCGGCCGGAGTTTGGCGCGGTCGTTTCAGCAGGTGCTGCAGGGAATCGTCGGGCTCCTGCGGGGCCTGAGATAATAGGTTTCGCGCATCGATATCGAGTCGAAAGCCGAACTCAATCCAAGCCGTTTCTCACTGTCCGCCGACCAGGTGATGATCGGCTGGTATGCGAGATTGCTTTCGACGCGAATGAGAAAGGTGCCCTTGATCTCGAGCGTCGGTGCAACCGTGGTGATGGAGTTTTTGGCGGCGCCGGCGCTGAAGGCGCCACCGACCATTTTGCGTGACCAAACGACCACCATCTTCGGCGTCGCTTCGTCCGTGACCTGGATTGCGGTGATGATGATTTCCGGGGTCGATCGGTTGTACGGCTGAAGGGCGGAGTTGCCGATCTGCATGATCGCATCGAGATCGGCTGCCGTGATGGTCTGCTGCTGGGTAACGAGATCCGCCACCATGCTGCCGATGCGACTGACCTTCTTGCTGGTCTCGATGGCTTGCGAGGCTTCCATAGTCATGAAGTACATGATCAGCAGGACGGGCACGATGAAGGCAAACTCAACCGCCGCGACACCGCGGCGATCGCAGCAGAACCGGATGGCTTTCGCGCAGATCCCAGCGACCCTCATATGTGCCCCCGCACGCGCCATGCCCTCGTCCTTTTCCACCCACGCAACGGTGCGTTTTCAGTTGTCGAACGGCTCGTTCTGCCAGGTCACCGATGCGAAATGCAGCGTGTTGCCGTCTTTCAGATTGGCCATCGACTTGGCCATGAAATCGGTCATGACGGGCCATTTGTAAAAAACCCGCAGCATGTTTATCGATTCAGCCAAGCCCGGGGCCACCGTGAAGGTCTTCGCACTCGTGCCTTGCGTCAGCACGATCTCACCGTCTTGGATCTTGAAGCGTGCGGAGGCCGCATCGGCGAAGGTCGGATATTCGCGCAGATCCACCAGCAATCCGGGGCAGTCCTTTGCGACCATGATTTCCAGCCGGCTGCAGATCATGGTCTTCAGCGTGGCCTCCGTTACGTTGGCCTGCCTTATCTGGCCCGTCCGTAGCTGGCGCGCGACATCGTCGGCGATATTGGCCATTACCTCTTGCCCGGCAAATGAAATGCAGCTCTCCAGTATGGCAAAGACGAGGAGCGCAAATGGCACCGCAAGCATCGCGAATTCCAAAGCCGTGCTGCCGCGCCGGTCGCCAAGGAAGCGCGTTGAAAAGCCTGCTGGTCCTGCTTTGCTCATGTCCCGCGCCTGCCGATCCTGAAGGGGTGTCGGAGGGAACATTAGCGCAAACCCATTGAAGTGCGGTTTGGATGATCGTTAAATTCGAGGGAAAGGTTTTAACAGGCCGATAACCGAAGCGGCATTTCAGCGAGACGAGACGGTCAGGTCGCTACCGGCCGGCGCTTATCTCGGCTTCCGAGGCCTTCTCCGCATCGCTTTTATACGAGCTTTCGCAATACGGCGTGCACGACATGGTCTGTATTTCGGCACGCCGATAGATGCGCACCGACGACGCGTCCTGTCGCACGACGGTGATCTGCTCGTCGACGATCGGACGGCCCTCTTGATCTAGGACAACGAGGTTGGTGACGCCAAAGCCCTTGCCCGTCAGCACGATCGTCGAAGCATCCTGCACGGCGGCGTCGGCGATCGCCGGGTTGCCGACGACGATCGTATCGGCGGCGCGCGACAGTTTGACGATCTTCGCCTGGTTCATCGTGACCTCGATGCCGGCACCAGCCTTGGCCGGCACGACAAAGGCCGTGGCGGCAAGAAGCGCGACAATCGGGAATGACGATCTCGGCCCGGTCATTGAAGCGCTCCACGGCGGCAAACTGCTCAACGGAACATGAACGAGATTGGTGAACCAACGGTTAAGCGGATGGGGAGGCGTGATGATGTCGGGATCGGCATCGTGATCGCCTGAAGCGGGTCGCCCCTTTCCCAATCGCTGAATTGCGGCTTTCGCGCCCTTTGGCGTGCCGGTCGGGTCCATTAGGCGCACTTAGTTTACGGTTAACCACGGCATGTCATCGAAGCCGGAAAGGAATCGGTAAGGCTGTTTATTAAGCCGATCGAAAGAGCTTCCCCATAGATTGGCAGCATCCGATCAGCCGCCAAGAGAAGTTGACGGAATTGCTGTAACACCTGGAGTAGGAGCTCTCGAATGTCTAATCTCATTGCACGTTTTGTGAAGGACGAATCCGGCGCGACCGCTATCGAATACGGTCTGATCGCCGCTCTCATCGCGCTCGCCATCATGGTCGGCGCCGGCTCGCTGGGCAACGCGCTGAACGCGAAGTTCAACGGGATCGCCACTACGCTCAACAACGCCGGCTAATAGCGACATCTGGTCGTTTTCGGATCAAGGGCCGCCTCGTTGGCGGCCCTTGATCATTGTGTCAGGCGATTTTGAATGTGTCAGGCGATTTTGAAATTTCGGCCTCATCAATCGTTAATCGGACATATCTAAGCTGGGCCAGGTACAGTGACCATAGGCCCGCGCCGATGCTTGAAGCCCTGATCTTCGTCGTCTTTCCGTTCTGCATGCTCTTTGCCGCGATCTCCGACATGCTGTCGATGACGATCGCCAATCGCGTGCCGGTGCTGCTTGTGGCCGTCTTCGCCCTGGTCGCGCCGCTGACGGGCATGGACTGGGCAACCTATGGCTGGCATTTCGCCGCCGGCGGCCTGGTTCTCGCCCTGACCTTCGCTCTGTTCGCGCTCGGCGGCATGGGAGGCGGCGACGCCAAGCTACTGGCCGCCACTGCCCTCTGGATGGGGCTGAACATCCATCTCATTCAATATCTCGTAGCCTCGACATTCATCGGTGGCCTGCTGACGCTCGCCATCCTCGTCTATCGGAAATCGCCGCTTGCGGCCGTCACAAGCCACAATCCGTTTCTACGCCATTTCGCCGACGAGACGACCGGCGTTCCCTATGGCATCGCGCTCGGCATTGGCGGGCTGCTCACCTTTCCGAACTCGCCGTTGATGGCGTGGGCGCTGGCAAGGCTGGCGGCTTAATTCTCGCCATCAATCTTCCCTCGTCAGACCAGCCTTCCCTTCTTCGATCTGGCCTTTGGGCAGGCGGCTTGGGCGCCTTTTTTGCGGTCCGGACCGGATGCCTCAAATTTATGTAAACCTTAAATTAATCACGATCGTAAGTATTAAATTAACCTTGTTTTGACGATTGCCGCTGCAAGGTCCGGCTTGGCTACGTGGATTTGCCAAAACAAGGTTCGGACAGATGCCAGCATCCCGACTGATCATTCTGGGCGTGGCGGTGGCCGCGGCAGGTGGCGCAGGCTATGTCGCAAAAAACATGGCCACGGCTCCGCCGCCTCAAATCGTCGATTCCGGCCCCAAGGCGCCGGCAATCGCGCTGCAGGACGTGCTTGTCCTGTCCGGCGACGTTCCGATGGGCAGCCCGCTCGAGAACAACATCAGCTGGCAGTCCTGGCCGGCCGACGGCATCAACGCGAATTTCATAACCCGCGCTGCGGAGCCCGATGCGCTTGAGAAACTGAAAGGCGGCGTCGCCCGTGTTGCGATGTATGCCGGTGAGCCGCTGCGGCGGTCCAAACTGATCGGCGAGGGACAGAGCTTCATGTCGTCGATCCTGCCCTCCGGCATGCGGGCAGTTGCCACAGCCGTATCGGCCGACACTTCGGCCGGCGGCTTCATTCTTCCCAATGATTTCGTCGACGTCATCATGACCCGCAGAGCCGATGCCGCGGGCGGCGGCAGCGGGTTTACGACCGAAACCATTCTCAAGAACATTCGCGTCCTGGCGATCGACCAGACCATCCAGGAGGACGAGGAAGGCAAGAGGACCAGGGTCGGCCAGACCGCGACGCTGGAGCTGACACCGCAGCAGGCGGAAATCATCACCGTCGCCCAGCAGATGGCGGATCGCCTGACATTGGCGCTGCGGTCGATCAGCGACACTCAGGAGAAGAATCTGGGCGAGGCCGACTATCTCGTTTCCGGCAATGGGCGGCGCGGAACGGTGCGATTGATCAAGTCAGGCGAAGTTTCCGAAGTGGGAGCAAGGCAATGAGGCTAAACGCTAGACTGCCGGTCGCCCTGGCTGCGGCTATCGGCCTGTTCCTCCTTGGGACGAATGCGCAAGGCCCCGTCGAGGCGAATGCAGCAGGCAGGAACGCCGAGGTGTCGGCTTCGACCGCCACCCAGCGCGTCAAGCTCGGTCTCAACAAATCGGTGGTCATCGACCTGCCTAGCGATGCCTATGATATTCTCGTCGCCAACCCGGCGGTCGCCGATGCGGTGACCCGCACCGCCAGGCGCATCTATCTGTTCGGAAAGGCGGTGGGCGACACCAACATCTTCGTCTTCGGCCCCAATGGCGAACAGATCGTCAGCCTGGATCTGGCGGTCGAGCGGGACGTTGCCGGACTGGAAGACTATATCAGGCGCTTCATACCGTCATCGACCATCACGGTCGAATTGCTGAACGACAACGTCGTCCTGACCGGAACCGTGGACACTCCCCTGGATGCCAAGCGCGCGGTCGATCTGGCCACCATCTTCGTGTCCGGCGGTGAAGCGACCACGGGACAATATTCGCAGACCGCCTCCGGCGGCTCGGCCGAAGCCGGTGTCGACATCGACAATCCGGATTCCGAGCGTCGCGTCAGCCAGATCGTCAACCTGCTGCAGATCATCGGCGACGACCAGGTGACGCTGAAGGTGACGGTTGCGGAAGTTAGCCGCTCGGTGATGAAGCAGTTGGGCGTCAACCTGATTGGCGACGGCGGCAGCAACGGCATCAGTTGGGGAGCGTTGAGCTCGCCGGCATACGGATTGGGAAAACCCCTGTCGCAATTTTCGGGAGCTTCAATCGGCACCTCGGCGCTTCAAGCATACATAAACGCCATGGAGCAAAGCGGTGTCATGAAGACGCTGGCCGAGCCGACACTGACCGCGGTCTCGGGCGAGAAAGCGACATTCAAGGTCGGCGGTGAATTCAATCTAATCACAAGCCGAACGAACAACGTTTCAAGCGACAATCAAACGGGCCAGGTTACTTACACCAACGAAAAGCTCGAATATGGAATTGGCCTCGAATTCCAGCCTGTCGTGCTCTCGGCGGGCCGCATCAGCCTTAAAGTGAGGACGTCGGTTTCGGAGCCTACGACGGAAGGCGCCACAGTGCTCGAAGCGGCCGGCGATTTGCCCGGCACCACTTTGCTGTCGATCCGCAAGCGGCTGGCCGACACCACCGTTGAACTGCCTTCCGGCGGTTCCATGATGATAGCCGGCCTCGTTAGAGACGACATCCGGCAGGCGGTCGCGGGGCTGCCCGGGCTGACCAAGATCCCGGTGCTCGGCACGCTGTTCCGCAGCAGGGACTTCGTCCGCAACGAAACCGAGCTCGTCATCATCATCACGCCCTATTTGGTGAAGCCGGTGACGCGCAACGCTCTTGCCAAGCCGGACGACAATTTCAACGCCGCCAGCGATGGCGCCGGCATGTTCCTTGGCCGTGTCAATCGCGTCTACGGCAGCATGCAGACCGACAAGCCCAACGGCCGTTACCACGGCGTTGTCGGCTTCATCTACAAGTAAGCGGGGAAGCGGACATGTCTCAGTCAGCGTTGAAGGCAAGGACGATCACCGCAGCGATGCGACCCGGCCGTTCGCGGCTCTACCGGCCGGTCCTTCCGGTCCTGGCGGTTGCGGTCGCGGCATTGCTGGCGGGCTGCGCCAACCGGGACAGCATCACGGTCGGCGCTGTCCCGGATGACTATCGCACCAACCATCCGATCGTGATTGCGGAGAAAAACGAGAAGATCGACCTTCCGGTTGGCGCCGGCGATCGCGGCATGACCGGGTCTCAGCGCGACACCCTTCTGGGCTTCCTGGACGGCTATGACAAGAGCGCCGCTCCGACCCTGACGATCTCGATCCCGAGCGGTTCGGCCAACGAGATCGCCGCGACCGCGGCCGGTCGCGATTTCGCCAGACTTGCGATTGCCAGCGGCATCAGCCGGAACCGGATCGTCATGACCAGCTACCAGTCGGTTTCGGCCGAAGCGTCGGCGCCGATCCGCGTCGCCTATGTCTCGGTGAAGGCGCAGACCGACAGATGCGGACGCTGGCCCGAAGACCTGCTGCAGACCTCGGAAAACAAGCACCATGCCGATTTCGGCTGCTCGTATCAGAACAATCTTGCCGCCCAGATGGCAAATCCGACCGATCTGCTCGGACCGCGCAAGCAATCCGATATCGACGCGGAAAATCGCGGCGCGGTGATCGACGTCTACCGCCAGAGAGGCATTTCGGAAGAGTTCTTCGGCAATTCGGAAGTTGAGTATTGAGCTTGAGCCGCGCAAGTCACGGAAAGAAATGACGATGAGCAATCTTGCCTACGACACAGCGGTAGATGGCGGCGAAACCTCGCAGCAGGACATCGCCGCCATGCAGGCGTTGCGACCGATTCCGCGTATCTCGATCCAGGCATTTTGCGAGACCGAGGGCGTTGCCAATCCGGTCGAGCGCGCCGGCGAGGATCGTCGCATGGCGAAGGCCCATCTGAAGGTCCATATGGGCGGCATCGCCACCGCCATCGAATTCTATCAATCGGCGCCGACGCCGAACCTGATCCTGCTGGAATCGCGCAGCGAGCCGACGCAATTGCTGGAGCAGCTCACGCAGCTCGCCGAATATTGCGATCCGACCTCGAAGGTCGTGGTCATCGGCCACTACAATGACGTCGGGCTTTATCGCGAGCTCATCCGCTCCGGCATTTCCGAATATGTCATCGCGCCGGTGTCGATGGCCGATATCGTCAGCGTGATATCGTCGATTTTCGTTGATCCGGAAGCCGAGCCGATCGGCCGCTCGATCGCCTTCATCGGCGCCAAGGGTGGCGTCGGGTCCTCGACCATTGCCCACAATGTGGCTTGGGCGATGTCGTCGCTGTTCAAGTCCGAAGTGGTTGTCGCCGATCTCGACCTGGCTTTCGGAACGGCCAACATCAATTTCGATCAGGATCCGGCGCAAGGCATTGCCGAAGCCGTTTTCTCACCGGAGCGCATCGACGAGGTCTATCTCGATCGGCTGCTTGCCCAGTGCGCCCAGCATCTGTCGCTGCTTGCAGCGCCTTCAACGCTCGAGCGGGTCTACGATTTCGATCCCGACGCTTTCACGCAGCTTATCGACACGGCGCAGCGCAGCGTGCCGCTTCTGGTGCTCGATGTTCCGCACGTCTGGACAGGCTGGACCAAGAGCATACTGGTCAAGGCCGACGAGATTGTGATCACGGCGACGCCGGAACTGGCCAATCTGCGCAACACCAAGAATCTGGTCGACATGTTCAAGCGGCTTCGCCCGAACGATCCACCGCCCAAGCTGATCATCAATCAGGCCGGCGTGCCAAAGCGTCCGGAGATTACGTCATCCGACTTCGCCGACTCGCTCGGCCTGTCGCCGATGTCGGTTATTCCTTTCGAGCCGCTGCTGTTCGGAAACGCCGCCAACAACGGGCGCATGCTCGGCGAAATGGATGCCAAGAACCCGGTTGTCGCCACGATCAACGAGATTGCGCATGTGCTGACCGGGCGCAGCGAAATCAAGGCAAGAAAGAAAGCGGGCCTCGGCAATCTCCTTGGCAAGCTCTCGCGCAGCAAGAAGTGATGCTTTTGGAGCGGAATTGGTAGTCGATCATGTTTGGTAAAAGAGGCAGCGACGACGGCAGCCGGTTCACCCCGGAACTCCGTCAGCCGGCACCTGCGCCTGCCGCGCCGGCGTCGGCAAACTCTGCAGAAACGTCGGTTCTTGCCAAGCCCGCACCGCCGCCGTCGCTTGGCGCGTCTGCTGCGCCGCCTGTGCGCCGTGCGGTCGAGGCGCCGCCATTGGCGCCGGAGCCGAAAAAGGTCCAGCGCCAAAAGAGCGAAACCTACTACGATACCAAGAGCCAGGTCTTTTCCGCGCTCATTGACACGATCGACCTGTCGCAGCTCGCCAAACTCGATCCCGAAAGCGCACGCGAGGAAATCCGCGACATCGTCAACGACATCATCGCGATCAAGAATTTCGCGATGTCGATCGCCGAGCAGGAAGAACTGCTCGAGGACATCTGCAATGACGTGCTGGGTTACGGGCCACTGGAACCATTGCTCGCCCGCGACGACATCGCCGACATCATGGTCAACGGTTCCAAGAACGTCTACATCGAGGTCAACGGCAAGGTCGAGCAGACCGGCATCCGTTTCCGCGACAACCAGCAGCTCCTCAACATCTGTCAGCGCATCGTCAGCCAGGTTGGCCGCCGCGTCGATGAATCGAGCCCGATCTGCGACGCACGCCTTCCCGATGGCTCCCGCGTCAACGTCATCGCGCCGCCGCTTGCCATCGACGGCACCGCGCTCACCATCCGCAAGTTCAAGAAGGACAAGCTGACGCTCGACCAGCTGGTCAAGTTCGGCGCCATTTCGCCGCACGGCGCCGAGATCCTCAAGATCATTGGACGCGTCCGCTGCAACATCGTCATTTCGGGCGGTACCGGTTCGGGCAAGACCACGCTGCTCAACTGCCTGACCAATTATATCGACCGCGAGGAGCGCGTCATCACCTGTGAGGACTCGGCCGAGCTGCAACTGCAGCAGCCGCATGTCGTACGTCTGGAAACCCGCCCGCCCAACCTCGAGGGTGAGGGCGAGGTGACCATGCGCGACCTGGTCAAGAACTGCCTGCGCATGCGGCCCGAGCGCATCATCGTTGGCGAAGTGCGCGGACCTGAGGTGTTCGACCTTCTGCAGGCGATGAACACCGGTCACGACGGCTCGATGGGCACGATCCACTCGAACAGCCCGCGCGAATGCCTGAACCGTATCGAATCGATGATCGCGATGGGCGGCTTTACGCTGCCGCAGAAAACCGTCCGTGAAATCGTCGTCGGTTCCGTGGACGTGATCATCCAGGCCGCACGCCTGCGCGACGGATCGCGGCGCATCACCCACATCACCGAGGTGATCGGAATGGAAGGCGACGTCATCATCACGCAGGACATCGTCCTCTACAACATAAAGGGCGAGGACGTGAATGGCAGGCTGCTGGGTGAGCACGTGTCGACAGGTATTGGGCGCCCGCATTTCTGGGACCGCGCCCGCTACTATGGCGAGGAACAGCGCCTCGCCAACGCGCTCGAGGCGATGGAGAAGCGCGCTGACTGATGCATTTGGAGGCGTAGGGGCCAAGGTCGATGTTCGGGATTGACGGCACCGTATTGGCATTCATCGTGCTCGCCGGCTTCAGCGCCGGCGCGGTGGCCTATGCTTTTCTGTTCAACCAGATCAGCACCGAGAAGCAAGTCGGCAGGCGGCTCGAAACGATCAAGACCGCCGAGACGGATGGCGCCGTCGTCAAGGCCTCGCGCGATCGCGTAGCGGAAGCGGCCAAGCGGCGCAAATCGGTTCAGGATTCACTGAAGGACCTCGAACAGAAGCAAAAAACCAACCAGAGTGTCGTCAAAAAGCCGCCACTGAAGGCCCAGATTCGTCAGGCGGGCATGAAGATGTCGCTTGAGCGCTTCTATCTCTACTCGGCGGTTTGCGGCGTCGTCCTGACGTTTCTTGCCTATTTCTTCGGCGCGCCGCTTTATGTCTTGCCCGGCGCGCTGCTGGTCGGCGTCCTCGGCCTGCCACGCTGGTTCGTCTTGTTTTGCCGCGCCCGCCGGGTGAAGGCGTTCCTCAACGAATTTCCGAACGCGCTCGACATCATCGTGCGTGCAGTCAAATCCGGCCTGCCGCTGAACGACGCCATCCGCCTGATCGCCAACGAAGCCCCTGAACCGGTCAAGACCGAGTTCCGCCGCATCGTCGATTCGCAGCAGATGGGCCTGTCGATCCCCGACGCCAGCATGCGTATGGCCGAAACGATGCCATGCACGGAAGCGAGCTTCTTCGGCATCGTCATCCAGATCCAGTCCCAGGCCGGCGGCAATCTTTCCGAGGCGCTGGGCAATCTTTCGCGCGTGCTTCGCGACCGCAAGAAAATGAAGGCTAAGGTCCAGGCGCTGTCCATGGAAGCGAAGGCATCCGCCGTCATCATCGGTGCGTTGCCGTTCGTCGTCGCCTTTCTCGTCTACCTGACAAGCCCGAACTACATCATGCCTCTGTTTACCACCAGCACCGGCCATCTGATCCTCGGCTGCTCGGCGGTCTGGATGTCGATCGGCATCCTGGTGATGCGCAAGATGATGAACTTCGAAGTTTAGGATTTCGAGCGCATGACTGAGAACGTCGTCAAAACGCTTACGGATCCGGCATTTCTGATTGCCTTGCTGGTCGGCATTGCGGTGTTTGCGACCGTCTTCACGCTGCTGCCTGCCTTTGGCGGAAACCAGCTCAAGGCGCGCATGAAATCCGTGGCGCTGGAGCGCGACGAATTGCGCGCCAAGCAGCGTGCGCGGCTTGCCGTCGAGGCCGATCGCCGCCGCAAGGGCCTGCGCGAGGAACAGTCGATCGGCATGCGCAATATTGTCGATCGGCTGGACCTGAGGCGCGCCCTGGCCGATGAAGGCACCTTGCAGAAACTCAAGGTGGCTGGCTTTCGCGGGCAGAATCCGCTGACGCGTTTCCTTTTCTTCCGTCTGGTCCTGCCCTTTGTCGGCTTTGCCCTGGCTGCAATGTATCTGTTCGTGCTCGGGGGGTTGCCGGAGCAGCCGCCTCTCATCAAATTGTTCGTCTGTATCGTCGTCGCCTATGCCGGTTTTTACGCGCCGGTGCTCTATGTCAACAACCGCGCCACCAAGCGCAAGCAGTCGATCCAGATGGCATGGCCGGACGCGCTCGATCTGATGCTGATCTGCGTCGAATCCGGCATGTCGGTGGAGGCGGCGTTTCGTAAGGTCGCGGACGAGATCGGCGCGCAATCGGTGGCACTTGCCGAAGAGTTCATCCTGACCAATGCCGAGCTTTCTTATTTGCAGGAACGCAAGCAGGCTTACGAAAACCTTGCGAGCCGCACGGGCCTGGAATCGGTCAAGTCGGTGTCGCAGGCGCTGGTCCAGGCCGAGCGCTACGGCACGCCGGTGGCGCACGCGCTACGCGTGCTTGCCGGCGAAAGCCGCGACATGCGCATGAACGCTGCCGAGAAGAAGGCCGCGGCCTTGCCGCCGAAGCTCACCGTGCCGATGATCCTGTTCTTCCTGCCGGTGCTGTTCGCCATCATCCTGGGCCCCGCCGGTATCCAGGTGAGCCAGCGCGGCATCTTCGGCGACCAGCCGACATCGAGCAGCCAATAGCCTCGCCAAGGCGACAACACATGCGAATGCCGCGGTGCTGATGCAACGCGGCTTGGTATTTCCGGCATGTCGATGAGTTGAGGAACTGGCGGTTCGAAGCAAAGCCGGCGTAGTTAGTTGGTGGCAGGCTTTGCCTTGTCCTGGTCCTTGAGCTGGCTCCAGGCGTTCTGCTGGGAGAGCATCTGGCGAAGGTAAGTCACGTTCGCCTGCGCCTGTTCGGCCGAAAGCTCCTGCGAGGCGATCTTCTCGGCCTCGTCGAAGCGGCCCTGCAGGCCGACGACCAACGCCAGGTTCTGGCGGACGCGGCTGTCGGCGTTCGGCTGCTGGGCGGCCGAGTGCATATAGGTTTCGGCCGTGCGCAGGTCACCTTCCAGCACATAGGACATGCCGAGATTTGAAAGAATCGAAGGTTCGTTCGGCTTGAGGTCAAGCGCCTTGCGGTAATTCTGGCGCGCCTCGTCTCTCTGGCCAAGCTGGTCGAGAATCGCCGCTTCCGCCGACACCAGCTTCCAGTCGGGATATTCCGGTGTCTGCGCCCGGCGCACCGCGTCGAGCGCCGGCTCGAACTGCCCGTTGGCGGCAAGTGCCTTGCCATAGGCGGCGAGCACGTCGCGGTCCTTCGGCAGGGCGATCGCCAGTTTGCGCATCACGGCGAGCGATTGGTCGGCGTCGCCATCCATTTGCAGCGCCGCGGCATAATTCGTCGCGATGCGCTTGTCGTTGGGGTTCTTGGCGTAGGACTGACCGAGCGCGATCGTCGCCTTGTGCAACTCGCCGGCCGACATGGTTTCCAAGGGTTTGCCGCTGGTGCGTCCGATCGAGCCGGTTGTCAACTTGCTGGTCCCGCAGCCTGCAACGCTTGCACCGAGCGCTATTATGAGCGCCGTGGTGATCAGCCGCTTCCCCGTGGCGTTCGTCATGCGGTTGGTCGGCATCTGCACCAGGGCCTCCATTCGTGTACGTGGCCATTACATGGCCATCTTCCCTCCCGCAGAAATATTCTGTTAACCCTAACGGACAGTTAAAAAGCGCCGACTCGGAAGCCGGAGACCATCGAATGCCAGTCGAACTCATCGAGGGAAAACTGAAGACCACGCTGCCGGTTCACCTGGTGGCGAAGGATAGACTGGATGCAGCGGGCCTTGCCTCGTCCTGGCTCGCATGGGCCAAGGCCAACGGCTTTTCCGGTGAGGCCGGCAGGACGCTGATTGTACCCGACGAAAACGGCGCGCTTGCCGGCGCCCTGTTCGGCACGGGCGATGGCGAAGGCGCGCTTGCCATCGGTGCGCTGGCGAGAGCCTTGCCCGAAGGCGACTGGCATTTCGCCTCGGCACCCGCCGAACCGGAACTGGTGGCCGTCGCACTGGCGCTCGGCGGCTATGTCTTCACCCGCTACGGCAAAAAACCCGGCAAGGCGCTGCGTTTTTCGCTGCCGTCCGGCGCCGACGCGGCGCGTGTTCGCCGAACTGCCGATGGCGTTTTCCTGACGCGCGATCTGGTCAACACGCCGACCAGCGACATGGGACCGGACGAGTTGGAGAAGGCAGTTCGGACCCTGGCTGGGACGTACAAGGCCGAAGTGTCGGTAACCAAGGGCGACGACCTGCTTAAGAAGAATTTCCCGATGATCCATGCGGTCGGCCGCGCTTCCGTCGGTGCGCCGCGGCTGATCGACATGACATGGGGACCGGATAACGCCCCGAAGGTGACGCTGGTCGGCAAGGGCGTCTGCTTCGATACCGGTGGCCTCGACATCAAGCCGTCCTCGGGCATGCTCCTGATGAAGAAGGACATGGGTGGCGCGGCCAACGTATTGGGCCTTGCTTCGATGATCATGGCCGCCGGGCTGAAGGTCCGGCTGCGTTTGCTGATCCCGGCGGTCGAGAATTCGATCGCCGGCAACGCCTTCCGGCCCGGCGACGTGCTGGTGAGCCGCAAGGGCATCACCGTCGAGATCGGCAACACCGACGCCGAGGGACGGCTGGTGCTGGCGGACGCCTTGGCACTGGCAGACGACGACGAGCCGCAACTGCTGATCGACATGGCGACCTTGACGGGGGCTGCTCGCGTGGCGCTCGGTCCCGATCTGCCGCCTTTCTACACCGGTGATGAAGCGCTGGCGTCCGATCTGGCGGAGGCTTCCGCCGCGGTCGAGGATCCGCTGTGGCGCATGCCGTTGTGGAAACCCTATGACGCAAAGCTGTCGTCGAAGATCGCCGACATCAACAACGTCACGTCAGACGGTTTCGCCGGCTCTATCACGGCGGCGCTTTTCCTGAAGCGCTTCGTCGAGAAGACCGCTGCTTGGGCGCATTTCGACATCTTCGCGTGGAATCCGTCCGATCGTCCGTACGGTCTCGCCGGCGGCGAGGCGCAAGCCATCCGCGCGCTGGAAAGGGTCATCTCGAAACGCTACGCCTGACGCTAGCGGTCCGACAGGAAGGTATCGAGACTGAAACGGAACCGAAACAATTTTCCGTCATGCTGGCCGGATGTCGATTTCGATGCGCCCGAGCCAGGCCTTGCGACTGTGGCAGCAGGTGATGCTGTCTCAGGTGCGCGACGACGCACCGGACCTCACCATGCGCCAGACGGCGATCCTGTTCACCATCTATCTCGATCCGCCGCCGCATACGGTGCGCGGGCTCGCCGCCCGCCTCAATGTCACCAAGCCGGTCATCACCCGCGCGCTCGACACAATGGGCGCGATGAAGCTGGTGTCGCGCCATCGCGATGAGCTCGACAAGCGCAACGTGCTAGTCAAGCGAACCGTAGAGGGTGCTCTCTTTGTCGAGCGCTTCGGCGATGTTATCATTGCCAGAGCCCAGGAATTGCCCATCTGACCGAAACGCCCTTCTGAACGAGTTGCCGATTTGACCGCCAGGGATGCCCGCCTTCACGCCTTCCGTTCCGATCTCGCCGATGCCAGGCTGAAAGGTGAGGTCGCCGCCGATCGCTTTGTCGCCGGGCGGCCAGCGCGTATCGCCGCTTCCGTTGCCGATGTCCGCAAGGCGCCGAGCGCGGATGCCGGCGTCAACACGCAGCTTCTGTTCGGCGACGATGTCCTCGTCTTCGAAGACGTTGAGGGCTGGGCCTGGCTCCAGGCCGAACGCGACGGCTATGTCGGCTATGTCGCCGACACCGTGCTAAGCGCGCGGGACCATGCGCCAACCCATGTCGTCTCCGTGCCGCGCACTTTCCTCTATCCCGGACCGGATTTGCGGCTTCCGCTGAGTGGGTGGCTGTCGATGGGATCGGCGGTGACGGTGGCGGGCGCGGCCGAAACGCGCGGCACGCATTATGCGCTGCTGCCGTCCGGCGAGGCGGTCATATCGGGCCATCTCAGGCCTGTCGGAGAGCCGGCTGCCGACTACGTCGCGGTCGCGGAAACCTTTCTCGGCACGCCCTATCTGTGGGGTGGCGCCTCCGGCTTCGGCATCGATTGCTCCGGTCTCGTGCAACTGGCGATGCACATGGCCGGCAGGCAAGTGCTGCGCGATTCCGACATGCAGGCGGCGACCATCGGTGAGCCGCTCGAAGCTGGGCCGGATTTTGCTGAGTTGCGGCGCGGCGACCTGGTGTTCTGGAAAGGCCATGTTGCGATCATGACCGATCCGGAGACCATAATCCACGCCAACGGCCACACCATGCTGGTCTCGCGTGAAGGGTTCAAGGAAGCCATCGCCCGTATCGGCTATCTCTATGGCGGTCCGACAGGGTTCCGGCGGCCGTAATGTAAGCGCCTGTCCTTCTCCCCTTGTGGGAGAAGGAAGATGCTCGATCACCTTTTGTTCCGATTCGGCTTGGCGATCGCGCGCCGCCGCGCTACCTCTGGCGGGTGACAGAGCAGCCGCGTCTCGCCGAACAGAATGCCGCCGTTCACTTGCCCGAGCCATTCCTCAAATGGTTTGCGGAAAAGGGCTGGTCGCCGCGCGCGCATCAGATCGAATTGCTGGCGATCGCCCAAGCCGGACAATCGGTGCTGCTGATCGCGCCGACCGGTGCCGGCAAGACGCTGGCCGGGTTTCTGCCTTCATTAACCGAGCTGGCCGGCCGGCCAAGGAGAAGGCCGGGGCAGGCGCGTCGCGGCATCCATACGCTCTACATCTCGCCGCTGAAGGCGCTGGCGGTCGATATCGAGCGCAATCTCGGCAAGCCGGTCGAAGAGATCGGCCTGCCTGTCACCATCGAGACGCGCACCGGCGACACGCCCGCGCATAAGCGCCAGCGGCAGAAGTTGACGCCGCCCGACATCCTCCTGACCACGCCCGAGCAACTGGCGCTGCTGATTGCCGCGCCCGACGCCGGGCGCTTCTTCGAGGACCTGCACTACGTCGTGCTCGACGAATTGCATTCTTTGGTGACGTCGAAGCGCGGGCATCTCCTGTCGCTCGGTCTGGCCCGGCTGCGATCCTTTGTTCCCGGCTTGCAGACGATCGGCCTATCCGCGACGGTCGCCGAGCCCGATGAATTGCGCCGCTGGCTGGTCAGCCAGAACCCACCCGGCGGTATGGCCGAATTGATTGTCGTGACCGGCGGCGCCAAGCCGGAGATCTCCATTCTCGATTCGGAGGAGCGCGTGCCGTGGGCCGGACATTCGGCCCGCTACGCGACACCGGAGATCTACGGCGAGATCAAGCGACACAAGACGACCCTGCTGTTCGTCAACACGCGCAGCCAGGCCGAGCTGTTGTTTCAGGAATTGTGGCGGGTCAATGAGGACACCTTGCCGATCGCGCTGCATCACGGCTCGCTCGATGTCGCCCAGCGCCGGCGCGTCGAGAAAGCGATGGGCGAGAATACCTTGCGCGCCATTGTCGCCACTTCGACGCTCGATCTCGGCATCGACTGGGGCGACGTCGATCTGGTCGTGCATGTCGGCGCGCCGAAGGGCGCGAGCCGGCTGGCGCAGCGTATCGGCCGCGCCAACCACCGCATGGACGAGCCTTCGAAGGCCATCCTGATCCCCGCCAACCGCTTCGAGGTGCTGGAATGCCGGGCGGCGCTCGACGCCAATTATCTCGGCGCCCAGGATACACCGCCACTGGTCAATGGCGGGCTCGACGTGCTGGCGCAGCATGTGCTGGGTTGCGCTTGCGGCGCGCCATTCCTTGCCGATACCTTGTTCGAGGAAGTGCGAACAGCTGCACCTTATACCAGCCTCGATCGGCCGACATTCGATCGCGTCATCGATTTCGTCGCCACCGGCGGCTATGCGCTGAAGAACTATGAGCGCTACGCCCGTATCCGCCTGAACAAGGACGGGCTGTGGCGCGTGTCCAATCCTCGCATTGCCCAGCAATACCGGCTGAATGTCGGCACCATCATCGAGGTGCCGGCGCTCAACGTGCGTTACGTCCAGGCCGGCAGCAAGGGGTCCGCGTCGCGCGGCGGCCGCGTTCTCGGCAAGATCGAGGAGGCCTTCCTCGAAACGCTGACGCATGGCGATACCTTCATGTTCGCCGGCAAGGTGCTGCGCTTCGAAGGTATCCGCGAGAATGAGTGCTTCGTCTCGAATGCGCCCGGCAGCGACGCCAAGGTGCCTTATTATGGCGGCGGCAAATTCCCGCTTTCGACCTACCTCGCCGAACAGGTCCGCATCATGCTGGATGACCCGCAGCGATGGAAGAAGCTGCCGGAGCAGGTCGCCGACTGGCTGCGCTTCCAGGCCGACAAATCGGTGCTGCCGAAACGCGACGACCTGCTGATCGAGACCTTTCCGCGCGGCAACCGGCACTATCTGGTGGCCTATCCGTTCGAGGGCAGGCTGGCGCACCAGACGCTCGGCATGCTGCTCACCCGCCGGCTCGACAGGGCGGGAGCCAGGCCGCTCGGCTTCGTCGCCACCGACTATGCACTTGCCATATGGTCGCTGGCCGATATGGGCAGGATGTTCAGGGCGAAGAAACCGTCGCTGGCCGCGCTTTTCGACCAGGATATGCTGGGCGACGATCTCGAAGCCTGGCTGGCCGGCAGCTGGCTCTTGAAGCGCACTTTCCGCAATTGCGCGCTTATCTCGGGACTGATCGAAAAACGTCATCCGGGCCAGGAGAAGAGCGGCCGTCAGGTCATCGTGTCGACCGACCTCATCTACGACGTTCTGCGCAGCCATGAGCCCGATCACATCCTGTTGCAGGCGACGCGTGCCGATGCGGCCACGGGTCTGCTGGATGTCAGCAGACTTGCCGAGATGCTCTCGCGTATCCAGGGACGAATCGTGCATAAGCACCTTGAGCAGATCTCGCCGCTCGCCGTGCCGATCATGCTCGAGATCGGCAAGATGCCGGTGCATGGCGAGGCCGATGATACGCTGCTGATGGATGCGGCAACGCTGGTCGAGGAGGCCATGGGGACGCAATGACGCGCGTGCTGGCCACGACTTTGCCCCTGGCGGGCGCCGACTCTATCGGCATCGCCGGCGAGCGCGCGATCTGCGATCGGCGCGGCGTGCTTTATTTTCCCGAGCTTCGGCTGCTGACTGTCTCCGACCTGCATCTGGAAAAGGGTTCGTCGCTGGCACGGCGCGGCACGTTGATCCCCCCCTATGACACGGGTGCGACATTGCTCCGGCTGCAGGCGGTGATTGCCGATTATCAGCCGGCGATCGTCATCAGCCTGGGCGACAGCTTTCATGATGGTGGCGGCGCGGCGCGCATGCACTCAAGCTTTCGCGAACGCCTGGAAGGACTGATGGCCGGCCGCGACTGGTTCTGGGTTGCCGGCAACCATGATCCGGACGCGCCGGCCGACCTGCCTGGCGAGACGGTGCGCGAGCTGGCCATCGGCGCTCTGGTATTCCGGCATGAGCCTTCGGCAGTGAGAGTGGAAGGCGAAATATCAGGCCATCTGCACCCTTGCGCCCGCATCGTGCAGCAAGGCCGCTCAGTGCGGCGGCGCTGCTTTGCCGGTGACGGCGGCCGCATGATCATGCCGGCTTTCGGCGCCTATACCGGCTCGCTTAATGTGCTCGACCGCGCCTATGCCGGGCTGTTCCGCCGCGAAACGCTGATGGCCTATATGCTCGGCGCTGAGCGCATCTTCGCGATTTCCCGCTCGATGCTCAGGCCGGGCTGAGCTGCTCTACCTGCCATAGTAGAGGGTGACGGTGTGCTTCGCCTCGGCGAAGAACAGCCAGCGTTCGACCAGCATGCCGGCGAATTGGACGATTGCGGCGAGTGTCGACAGCACCGCCGCGTAGGGCCATGGCAAGGCGAACACGGCAACCAGCAGCAAAACAGGCGAGGCGAAGGCCAGCACTTGCGTGATCTGGCGCAGTCGCGCCTTATGCTTGCGCGCGACGCGAAAGCCCATCTCCTTGAGCAGATAGTTTTCCTCGGTGTGCGGCCATTCCAGCGACCGCACCGTACCGCCGGCAAGCCCGGTCGCGGTGTTGGCGTTGGTCGGGATTTCCAGCCTGTCATTGTATCGCCAGGTTGCCAGCTTCCAGCCCCAGCCGAGCAACGTCAGCAGCACGCAAGCTGCCAGAAGGATGGTCGAGCCGAGGGCGAAACCCTGCAGCAGCGCGTTGAGAAGCACGCTGCCGCTCATCGCCGAATAAATCAGATAGCCGGGCAGAGTGAAGCGGCTGTGCCACTGGGCGATCGGCTTCAGCGACGCGTAAATCATGCCGGTGGTGCAGACGGTGACGACCGCGCCGACCGCAGCCAGCAGCCCGGCGACAGCCACCCAGCCGTTCGTGCGACCGAGGACCACCCAGCCTATGGCGAACAACCCCGCCGGCACGAAGGTCGCAACCGACGCAATGCCTTCGCGCGACAACCATGAGCTTCGCCATTGCGAAAACGCGCGCCAGGCGCGTTCGGGCCGGCCGAGGTGGCCGGCCGACGACAGCAGGCCGGCCGAGATCAGGCCGAGCGCCAGCCCCATGCCGACGAGGCTGAGCCAGAAATTTGGCGGGACGAACCCTAGTCCGGCCAGCACGCCGAGCAACGCGAGCAGGCCGTAACCGGCGCCCGTGGCAGTGGTGAAAAAGACGACGGAGAAGGCTGGATGCATGGAGGCGCTGGTCAGTGCGAAAGCATGCGGTCGACCCAGCCGAGGAAACCGCCTTCGGCCCGCACCGGCTCGAGCACCGGCGCCGGCACCGATGCGGCGCGCTGCGTGTGGGCGCGCGGCGGCAGGTATTTGTTGGTCGGCTGATAGCCGAGTTCGGGCATCAGGTCGACGCCGCCGCGCTCGGCTACCAGTTGCGAGATCGCCGACGCCGGGTCGCCGAGATCGCCGAAATGCCGCGCGCTGGTTGGACAGGCAGCGACGCAGGCCGGCACCCGGTCTTCTTCCGCCAGATTGTCGTTATAGATGCGGTCGACGCACAACGTACATTTCTTCATCACGCCGACATCGGTGTCGAATTCGCGGGCGCCATAGGGGCAGGCCCAGCTGCACAATTTGCAGCCGATGCACTTGTCCTCGTCGACCAGCACGATGCCGTCCGAGGCTCGTTTGTAGGAGGCTCCGGTCGGGCAGACGGTGACGCAGGCCGGCGTCTCGCAATGCAGGCAGGAGCGTGGGAAATTGACCGTGCGCCCGCCTATCTCCGTGATGTGCTCATAGCTGTGCACGCGGTTGAACCAGACCCCGTCGACATCGCCGCCATAGGGATCGATGTCGGTCAGCGGCGCCATGTGACCGCCGGTGTTCCATTCCTTGCAGGCGGTAACGCAGGCCTGGCAACCGACGCAGGTGTCAAGGTCGATGACGAGGCCGAGCTTTTTGTCGGTATGGGCGGGGAGACAGGTCATGGTCTGGCGGCTTCTCTTTCCCGGCGAAACTCGGCGCCGAAACTGAGCTTGTCGGGCGAGGGTTCGAAATGCGGCGGTTGCCGGAAGCGCTCGAACTGCGGCTCGGTGAAGCCGGCTTCTTCAGCCGCGCATCTGACGATGCGGACGCGCAGGTCGAACCATGCCGCCTGGCCGGTGACCGGGTCGGAATTCGAATAGCGCTTGCCGTTCGCATCGGCAGAGGTCTGGTCGCCGATGATATGGTTGAGCAGGAAGCCGCGGTTGGATTCGGCGGCGTCATCCTTCAGCCCCCAGCTGCCGCGCCGCTTGCCGATGGCGTTCCAGGTCCACACCGTGTCGGCGTTAACGCCATCAACCAGCTTGATCTGTCCCTTGACCTTGCCGTTGATGCTCTCGATCCACACCCAGTCGTCATCGACAAGGCCGAGGCCGGCGGCGGTCCGATTGTGCACGAACAACCGGTTCTGGCTGGTGATCTGCCTGAGCCAGGCGTTCTGCGAGCCCCAGGAATGATACATGTGCATTGGCCGCTGCGTCAGCGCATGCAGTGGGTATTTTTCTGTGTCGACAGCCGCCTCCTCGAAGGGAGCGTACCAGAACGGCAGCGGGTCCATATAGGTCTCGATACGGCTGCGCTCGGCTTCCGGCGGCAGCACCCGGCCATGGCCGCGCGCGGCGAGGCGAAAGCGCTGGATTGGCTCGGAATAGAGCTGGAACACAATCGGCTCGGCTTTCGGGATGAAGCCCATGCTCTCGGCGAAGTCGAGATAGGAGCGGTTGGCCATCTTGTAGTAGCGCTGGTCGGCGGCGAAATCCTGATGCCAGAAGCCGCCATTGTCGATGTAGCGCTGAAGCTGATCAGGATAGGCCTCGCCCTTGCCGATCGAGGTTCCGTCCTTGCCGCGCCAGCCGGCGAGCGGGCCGATGCCCGGCGTGCGCTCATGATTGACGATGTAATCGGCGTAGTCGCGGTATTTGGCCGAGCCGTCGTCGTCGACGAAGCCGGGCAGGCCGAGCCGCGCGCCGAGCTCGATCAGCACCGTCTGGAACGGACGGACGTCGCGGTCCGGCTCGACGACGGGATGGCGGATGGCGTCGCCTGGGCCGTCGGCATGGCTGATCGGCCGATCGAGCAGGCTGATGCAGTCATGCCTTTCGAGATAGGTGGTGTCGGGAAGCACGAGATCGGCGAACGGCACGGTCTCGGAATAATAGGCGTCGGAATAGATGATGAAGGGGATCTTGTAATTTCCGGCCTCGTCGCTGTCGGTCAGCATCGCCATCGTCTCGACGGTGTTCATCGACGAGTTCCAGGCCATGTTGGACATGTACATCATCAGCGCGTCGATCTTGTAGGGATCTCCGGCCCAGGCGTTGCGGATGACCGTGTGCATGAGGCCGTGCGCGGCGAGCGGCGCGTCCCATGAATATGCCTTGTCGATGCGAACAGGCGTGCCGGCGTGATCGACGAGCAGATCGTCCGGTCCGCAGACGAAACCGAGCGGCATGCCTTCGAGCGGCGTCATCGGCCTGACATCCTTGCCCGCCGGCTTCGGCCCCGGCGGCGCCGACCGGGGATAGGGCGGTTTGAAGCGAAACCCGCCCGGCACGTCCACCGTGCCGAGAAGTACCTGGAGGAGGTGGATGGCGCGGCAGGTGTGAAAACCGTTCGAATGGGCCGAGATGCCGCGCATCGCATGCATCGACACCGGCCGGCCCTTGATCGTCTCGTGCCGGCGGCCGGCCCAGTCGGTCCACGCTATCGGTAATTCAATTGCTTGCTCGAAAGCGATATGCGCCAATTCGGCGGCGATCCGGCGGATGGTGTCGGCGAGAACGCCACAGCGTTCGGCGACCGCTTCGGGAGAATAGCTCTCGTCCAGATAGCGGTCAGCGACGAGCTGGAAGACCGGCACGCAACGGCGGCCATCGACTGTGAAGCTACCGGTCAGCGCCGGCTTTGCGTCGGCATCGGTGGCGCTGACGGGCACTTTCGCCACCCTGTCCCAGGCCAGCGGATTGCCGTTACCGTCGCGTGCGAACAGCCCATCGTCGGCAGCATCCCGCTCTTGGATGACGAGCACATGGGCGTTGGTGTAGCGCAAGAGATAATCGAGGTCGACGCGGCCGGCCTTCAGCAGTTCATGGATGAGGGCAAACACGAACAGGCCGTCGGTGCCGGGCCGGATGCCGATCCAGTCATCGGCGATGGCGTTGTAGCCGGTGCGGCACGGATTGATCGAAACCACCTTGGCGCCGCGTGCCTTGAGCTTGCCGAGACCGATCTTGATCGGATTGGAATCATGATCTTCGGCGACGCCGAACAGCATGAAGTATTTGGTGTTGTCCCAGTCGGGTTCGCCGAACTCCCAGAACGAGCCGCCGATCGTATAGAGGCCGCCGGCCGCCATATTGACCGAGCAGAATCCGCCATGGGCGGCGAAATTCGGTGTGCCGAACTGGCTCGCCCACCAGCCGGTCAGCGATTGCGACTGATCGCGCCCGGTGAAGAAGGCGAGTTTCTTCGGGTCGGTGCGGCGTATCCTTGAAAGCCGTTCCGTCGCGATGGAAAATGCTTCCTCCCACTCGATCTCGCGAAACTCTCCCGAGCCGCGCGGACCGGTGCGCAGCAATGGTTTCTTCAACCGGGCCGGGCTGTAATGCTGCATGATGCCGGCGCTGCCCTTGCCGCACAGCACGCCGCGATTGACCGGATGGTCCTTGTTGCCGTTGATGTAGCGGACCTTGCCATCCTTGATGTGGACGTCGATGCCGCAGCGGCAGGCGCACATGTAGCAGGTGGTCTTGGCTATGCTGTCGGAGACGACAGGCGACGTATCGACGCCATCGCCCTCATCGGGCGCGCGCGTGTCGGCAAGCGACCGTTGGGACGGTGCGGAATTGGCGCCGCGCAGCGGTCCGTGGGTCATGATCCGGTGCTTTTGCGGTCTGCGAATTTGGCTCTCGTCTTCGGCCCGGGGCCGCGCATGTAGTGTTCTTCCGGATGATAACGGTTGCCGGCAAGCCGACGCCGCAGACCGCGGGTCCAATGGGCAAACAAGGATTTGAACCGCCCGATCACTTTTCTACCCGTTGCAAGCCGGCCGCGATTTTTTTCCGACTCCGCCCGGAAAATTAGAACAAAGCAATCAATCCGTCTAACAAGTTGCTCTTGTAATTCCAATCGAATTTCTTTCTTAATTCTCCCATGACCCTGGACCAACTGCGGATCTTCGTTGCTGTCGCCGAACGGGGGCACATGACCAAGGCGGCCGAGCTGCTGGGCATTTCCCAGTCGGCGGCCTCGGCCGCTATCCGCTCGCTCGAACAGCAGCATGGCGTCCAGCTGTTCAACCGGGTCGGTCGCAACATCGAGCTGGCGCAGACCGGGCGCAGGTTCCTGCCCGAGGCCAAGGCCGTGCTCGAACGGGCGGCTGCCGCCCACGACGTGCTGGAGCACGTCTCGCAGACGATCACCGGCAGCCTTTCGATCGCCGCAAGCCAAACCATCGCCAGCTATTGGCTGCCGCGCCGGCTGGCCTCCTTCCACGAGGCCTATCCCGCCGTCAGGCTAAGCGTGACCATCGGCAACACGAGACAGGTCGAGACCAATGTCCTGGACGGCACGGCGGATTTTGGTCTGGTCGAGGGTCGCACTGAATCCGACATATTGCGGCGTGCCAAGGTTGATGTGGATCGCCTGATGCTGGTCGTGGCGCATTCGCATCCCGAGATCGCTGAAGTCTCGCGCGGGCATCCCGATATCAGGGAGCTCCGCTGGATCATCAGGGAGGGCGGATCGGGTACGCGCGAGGTGCTGGAAGATCTTGCCCGCCGCGAAGGGATCTCGTTCGCAGACCTGCGGATATTCCTGGTGCTGCCGAGCAACGAGGCGGTCCGTCAGGCGGTCGAGGCTGGCGCCGGCGCCACCATCATTTCGGAACTCGTTGTCGAACGCGCCGTTGCCGAAGGCAGCTTGCGTTCCGTGCCGATCGATCTGCCGAAACGTGATTTCGCCGTGATCACGCATCGTGACCGGCAGGCAAATCTGGCCCAGATGGCGCTCAAGGCGCATCTGGGCGCGAAGGCCGGCGAGACCGTCCGCGGGTAAGCCGGGTCAGCCGAATTTCCGCTGCGCATCGAGCGCCAGCCCAAGCCCGACCGAGCCGAACATATCACCTTCGATGACGGACGCCTGCGGCACCAAGGCCAATATCTGCTGCCTTGCCAGCGGGATGGCGGTCGATCCGCCGGTCAGGAACACTGCGGTGATGGCGGATGGTTTCACCTGCGCGTCGCGGATCGTCTCGCCAACCGTCGCGGCCACCCGTTCGATATCCCTGGCAATCGTGGCCTCGAGCCCGGCGCGGGAAATTTCTGCCGCGAAACTCGCCCCGGGCAGCGCGACTACGACATCACCAGAAACTTGCTCCGTCAGCTCGATCTTGGCCGTTTCGACCAAAGCGGCCAGCGCGTGCCCGTAACGATGCTCGACGATGTGGATGAAGCGGTCGACCAGGTCGGTGCGTTCCGCCTCGTAGCGGATCTGGCGCAAATGGGTCATCGCCCTGGCGGTGTAGACCAGATTGATGCGTTGCCATGTCGCCAAGTCGATGAAGTAGCTGGCCGGCAAGTTGCGCTTGCCGTCCTTGGTCGGCGAGAGGTAGCCGAGTTGCGGCATCACATGGGTGATGCTCAACAGCCGATCGAAGTCGGTGCCGCCGATGTGGATGCCTCGGCTCGCCAGGATGTCGTCCTTGCGATCGAGGGAGCGGGCGCGCTGCGGCGAGACCCGCACGATCGAGAAGTCGGACGTGCCGCCGCCCATGTCGACGATCAGCGCCAGTTCTTCCCGCGTGACCTTCTGCTCGTAGTCGAGCGCCGCCGCGATCGGCTCGAACTGGAAGGCGATATGCTTGAAGCCTTGGGTGCGGGCCGCGTTTTCGAGTTCACCTTCGGCCTTGGCATCGGCCTCGGCATCGTCGTCGACAAACGGCACGGGACGACCGAGCACCACGCTTTCAACCGTGTCGTCCGCATCCTCTTCCAGCCTTTTCCTGAGATGGCCGACGAACAGACCAATGATTTCGGTGAAGGCGATCGATCGGGACTTGATGCGCGTCTTTTCATGGACAAGCGAACTGCCGAGCACGCTCTTCAGCGAGCGCATCAGGCGACCTTCGATGCTGTCGGTATAGTTGGCGATGGCGCGGCGCCCAAAATAAGTGCGGTTGTCCTCGAAATTGAAGAACACGGCGGTCGGCAGTGTGACCTCGCCGTCTTCCAGCGCCACCAGCCGTGGCTGCCCGTTCCTGACCACGCCCACTGTGGAATTCGAAGTGCCGAAGTCGATACCGCCGAAAGCTGATCGCATCGTGAAGCCTGTATTCTGATTGTGGGGGAGCGACAGCTCGTGTCCGGTCGGTCGGGGTCGCGGTCTAACCCATGAGCCCCAAAAGGGGAACAACCTTTCGCAAGGGGCTAGTCCTTTCGGAAGACCAGTCTTCCTAGCCAGCCGGTCAGCATGGCCAGCGATACAGCGAAGACGCCGTAGAGAAAGGAATAATCGTGGGCAACGCGGAAGATCGACTGTTCGAAACCGGACTTGCGGATTTCGAGCTGGGCGGAGCTTTCCTTGATGAACAGGCCGCTCTTGAACAGGAATGCACGGGCCTTGTGGGTGCCGACTGGAACGTTGGGGGCAAGCCGGACGGTGGCACGGAACAGGTTCTGCGACAGGAACTGCACGCCTCCGACATTCTCGCTGTAGAGGCCGGTCGCCGTTTTGCGCTCGCGCAGCGCCGCGGTGAATTCCTGGATTGTCGCCGGACTGTCGCCATCGTCGGCCGGCTGCATGTAGATGTTGGCGGCGCCGAGCGACAATTGCTTGTAGCTGTTGGGGTCGGTTACGTCCTGCAGCGGTCGCGTCGTCGCCACAGAATAGGACACCGGCACATTCTCGAAGGTCTCGGACTCCAGATTGATCCAGATGCCGAGCACCCGGTCCTTGCGGCGCACGACGACCGGCCGGGCCGGACCTTCAAGCACGACGATGATGTCGTAGCGCCCTTGGCGCGCGACAAGCGGGTCGGCATTTTCCAATGAGCCGAAAATGGTGAGATCGGCACCGGAAAACCCGGCAGTGATTGAGACATGGTCGGTGGACAGGCCGATCTGGATGTTTTCGGTAACCGGCGTCTGCGCTTTTCCCGGTGACGAGGCGGCGAGCAGCGACAGCGAGGCAACGGCCAAGAACGCCCTCAAGCCCGCCATCAGGTCGGATCCACGCCGGATAGGGAATAGAGGTTGGGCGGCGTCACGAATAGGTCGATGGCGAGCCGGATAGCAACCGCCAGCACCAGCAATGCCAGCAGCGCCCTGAGCTGCTCGCCACGCAGCCTTTGGCCGGCCTTGGCGCCGTATTGCGCGCCGGCGACGCCGCCCGCCATCAACAGGAAGGCGAGCATGACGTCGACTGTCTGATTGGTGGTGGCATGGACCAGCGTGGTGTAGGCCGAGGTGAAGATGATCTGGAATAGCGAGGTGCCGATGACGACGTTGGTCGGCACTTTCAAGAGATAGATCAGCGCCGGTACCATGATAAAGCCGCCGCCGACGCCCATGATCGACGACAGGAAACCGATGCCGGCACCGAGGCCGAGCACCGGGATGACGCTGACGAAAAGCTTCGAGGCCCTGAACCGCATCTTCAGCGGCAAGCGGTGGATCCAATTGTGCTGGCCGGATTTCTTCAGCACTGGCGCCGCGCCGCTGCGCGTGGCGCGCAGCGCATTGACGCTCTCGACCAGCATCAGCCCGCCGACGGTGCCGAGCAGCACGACATAGAGCAGCGAGATGAACAGGTCGAGTTGGCCGAGCCGCCGTAAGAAGCCAAAGACAAAGATGCCGCCGGTTGAGCCGACGATGCCGCCTGCCAAAAGCACACCGCCGAGCTTGAAGTCGAGCGTGCCGCGCTTCACGTGCGACAATGCGCCGGAGAAGGAGGAGGCGATAACCTGGTTGGCGCCGGTGGCGACCGCGATCGCCGGCGGTATGTTGTAGAAGATCAGCAGCGGCGTGATAAGGAAGCCGCCGCCCACTCCGAACATGCCCGAAAGGAAACCCACCGCCGCGCCCATGGCCAGCAGCACGAAGATGTTGACGGAAATTTCCGCGATCGGGAGATAGATGCCCACCCGTCAGTCTCGATCAGTTTGCCTCTCGACGAATGCAACCGTTGCGGGCATTTCGCGCCAAGAAGCCTATCTCGTTCTTGCGCCGGCCGGGCGGCGAAGTCAAACCTCGCCACGCCGCCGAAACAAAAAACAACTCAATCAGTTAACAGGCAAATGTGTGGCAAAGGCGTCGCGGAAACGACGCATCTGACGTTATTTGCGCGCAAGCAGCGCCTTGACCAGTTTTTCGTCGAGCGCGCCCGTCGGCTTCAAGTCGTTGTCGGTCTGGAAAGCCATGATGGCATCCTCGGTTTTCTGGCCCATCACGCCGTCGGCATTGCCGGCCTCATAGCCGTTCTTGTTGAGAATGCGCTGGATGTTCTGAACGACCTTCTTCATGTCGACGCTGGCGGTCGTCTGCGGCGTGCCGTCCTGCCATGATTCGGGAATGTCGGCCGAATTGGCCGCAGGATCGAGCGGCTTTGCCTTCCACAGTTCGGCGGCGGCGCGTGCGCGTTCGAGCTGCTCGGGCCTGAGCGCCTTGGCGATCTCGTCGCGCTTTGCCGCCGCATCCTTGTCGCCGGTCTTGGCAACGAGCGCGAACCATTTGTAGGAATCTTCGAGATTCTGCTTCATGCCGACGCCCTTCGCCGCCAGGATGCCGAGATTGAACTGGCTGTCCTTGACACCGAGATCGGCGGCCGCCTGGAACCAGTGCGCGGCCGATTCATTGTCGGTCACGCCGTCCGCAGCCATGGCAAAGAGCACGGCGAGATTGTGCATGGCGCTGGCGTTGCCCTGCTCCGCGGCGAGCTGGTACCAGGTCTTCGCCTTCTTGACGTCGCGCGCGACGCCGGTGCCCTTCTCATAGAAGTTGCCGATGCGGTATTCTGCCGGTGCGAACCCGAGTTCGGCTGATTTCTCGTACCATTTGGCGGCCGCTGCCATGTCTTGCTTGACGCCGCGCGATTCGGCGTAGCGCGAGCCGATCTCGAACAACGCCTTGGCGTCGCCGCCGGCCGCTGCGTCACGCAAGGCAGCCGGGCCGGCATCGGTTGGGATGTCGATCTTGGCAGTGGCCGCCGCCGTCGAAGCATCCGCAGGCGTGACCGTGCCGGTCATCTCCTGGGTCGCGGGGGTGGTGGCCGGCGCTGTGGCCATTGGCTCGGCGTCCGCAACCGTGGGGCCCGCAGGTGTCGACGCTGTCACGTTCGCCGCCGGATCGGTCGGCGCCGTTGGAGTGATGAGCGCAGGAACAGGCTCAGCCTCGGGTCCGGTGTCCATCGGCGTTTCGGGGTCAGACGGCGCGGCGAGGGCGGTCCGTGACGGCATGTCGTCCTCGGCTACCGATTCGGACGGCTCTGCCTGCCGGACGGCGCGGGCTGGCGCGCTGTCCTGTGCTGCAGTTAGCGCGTCCGTCTTCGGCTCGCTGGCTGTACCGGCCGACGCGGTTTCCGCTGGCTGCGCGGCCACGATCGGCGACGCATCGTTGCTCGCCATTTCGACGGGGTCGGAGACAAAGGCCTTGCCCAATTGCAGGCCGGCGAGCGCCAGCATGACTGCGGCGGCTGCCATCAGGATCGGCTTGCGTCGCGCCTTGAGCAGGTCGCCGATCCTGAGCGCCTTCACTGGGCCGCTCATCGTCGATTGCCGCTTGAGAGCGTCGGCTTCGGCAGCGGCCGCTTGCGCCGCGCGTCTGGCTGCGGCGATGAAGTCGGATTTCGATGCATCGGCATTGCCGGCCCTGACCGGCGGTCCGCGTTCGTCGCGCACGCGCTTCATGATGGCGTTGAGGTCGGGTGGGCCGGAGCCGGGCTCCAGCGGCCGGTTGGCAACCTTCGGATCCAGCGGCTCGTCGAGATCGGCGCTCGGTATCTCGACATCAGGCGCCGAGCCGGCAAGCGGTGGAACGTCTGCCTCCTTCTTACCCTTGAAGACGCGCGCCAGTCCGCCGAGCATCGACTTCCGGCCGCCGGGCTGCTCACTTTTCTCCGTCACCGTATCCGAACCAAGCGCCGCCATGGCCGCGGCCGCAGCGGCTTCGGCCGGCGTGCGCGGTTCGCTACGCGAACCTGGCTCATTGCGCATGATAGCAGCGGCGCGGCTGTCAAGGTCGGCCATGTCTCCAGTCAGCGGCAATGGCTGGTCGATATCCATCGACGGCGCGTCCTGGACCGCGATCTTGGAGGCTCGTGCCGCCCGCGCGCGCACCGGCGCAGCAGGCTGCGTGAACTCGCTCGCGGCTTCGGTCGGCTCGCCCGTTTCCAGCGAGCCCAGTCGGTCGACGATCTTGAGCAGCGTGTCGTGGATGGCCTCGAAGGTCCTCGAATTGCGCTCGTCGGAACGGCGCGTCAGTGCTTCGAGCGTCTTCAGATCCTGGGCGAGGCCGGAGACGGCCGCCGTGTTGGCACTGGAGCCGGCCAGCGAACGGACGGCGCTCTCGGCTGCCTCGCGCGCAGCGCTGAGGATGGAATCGCGGGTGTCAGCCAGCGACTTCTCGATTTCGTCGAGACGAGGGCTGATGTCCTCGAATTCCGGCAATGGCGTGCCGGGCTTCGAAAGATGCGCCGACAGACCCGCGACTTGCGCCTCCAGGCTGCGGATCAGGGCCGGGTCGATGCCGGCGACTTGTGCCGCCGATGAATCCAGCCGGCTTGAAATATCTTCGAGGCGGCCTTCCAGGCCACGGATCGCCGCTTCGCTTGCGGAATCGGGAACGCGCGTTTCCATGCGCTGGGCCAGCGCGCTGAAGCGGGCGTCGATGGCGTCCATGATGCCGGCGCCGTCGATCTGCGGCATGCGCTGGTCCAGCCTGTCGACGACTTCGTCCAGCCGGCGCTCAAGATCACGAAACAGCATGTTGCCTTGTTCGATCGCGTCGCCTTGGCGGCGCTCCATCATTCCGGACAGCACGTCGAAACGTTGCTCCAGCCCCTGGAAGATGTAGTCGGCATCCGGCATGGCCGGCGCCCGGTCGATCTTGTCGGCAATGAGCGCGATCTGCTTGTCGAGACGCTCCATCGCCTGCTCCGGCAAATTGGCCCGGCCGGCAAGATCGTCGACCCGGCTCGACAGCATGTTGAGGCGGTCGATGACCTCGCCGCTGGGGTGAACTTGCGTGACTTCCTCGATCTGCTGGGCAAGCGAGGCGATCCGCTTCTCGATGCGTTCGAAGAGTTCGGGGTCGAACGAATTAGCCTGCGCGGCGACGGTGGATGCGACGATAGCGCGGGAAATCTCGTCCAGCCGCTCGTCGATCATACCGAATGTGCTGCTGCCGCGATTGTCCTGCTGCCTGGCGAAATGATCGACGGCGCTGGCAAGCGTGCGGACCTTCTCTTCGATCGACCGCAGCGACAGCGACTCCGGCAAATTGTTGACGGCGTTGCTGATCTGTTCGAGCCGGTCGGTCAGCATCGAAAGACCGGGTGCGTCCGACCGCTTGCGCTGATCGGCATCGACACGATCCTCGAACGCGGTCCAGCGGCGGTCGAAATCGTCCCAGCGGCGGCCGACCGCCTGCACGCTCTCCTCGCGCGCCAGCGTGTCGAGCGCGGCCTTGACCTGCTCCAGTTCGAGCCGGAGCATGTTGACGCTCCTGTCGTCGCTCCTTTCCGCCAGAGTCTGGATAGCGCCGGAAAGCCGCTCGAACTCGACGCCGAGTTCGGCGCTGCCTTTGCCGCCTCCCGATTGACCTCCCGGCTGGGCGCTTGCCTGGAAAGCCCGCTCGATGTCCTTGCGCAGCGCTTCGAATTCGCGCTGCAGGCCGGCGGTCATCTGGTGGCGCAGTTCCTCGCGCAGGCCGCGCAATTCGCCGGCGATCTTGCCAACCACGGCGACGCCGTCTTCTTGGCCGCGCACACGGTCGATATCGCGGGCGATCGCCTGGTAACTCTGGTCTAAGGCAGCCGGCTCCGGGCTTTTCGGTGGCTGCGCCGGGCGCGGATCCTCATAGGGCCGGGCGCTGGCATAGCGCGGCTCCGCGCTCGGCCGGCGCGGATCGGGACGCTCGCTCAGGTCCTCGCGCGTCCGCTCCAGCCGCTGCTCCAGCGTTTCCAGGGAACGGTTGAGCTGTTCAAGCGTGGTGTGCGGCCTGCGCTGCCTGCCGGCGTTGAGTGTATCGAGATAGGACCGCTTGCTGTTCATCGATGCGCCCGTTCAGAATTACTGCTGGCTTATGACCAGTTTCCCAAAGCCCTGCCGGAAACGAAGGCGGCCGCGCGGCTTGCTGCGGTGGAAGACGAGCTTCCCGGGTTTCACCCACGCTCCGAAAAACCGTGAAAAATTCGCTACAGGATAAACACGGGTAACCGACATGCGCACATTTCGCCCAACGTGGTAAACAACGCGTTAACTAAGCTTAAGAAGTTACAACGTTGTTGGCGGGCCGCCTAAGCGCCGCCGGGCCATGCGCTGGCGGATGCGGCAAAAAGTTCCTCCCCCACAACGCCCTTGCTTCGTGAGGCGGCTATCGGTATAGAATTGACGTAAACGTAAAGGTGCACAGACTGTGCCGTTTGCGATTTGTTTGTTGAAACCACGAGTGGAAGCACGCCCCCGCTTCCGCTCAGGCGACGCAAGGTCCGGGACCGCGGCGCCACCAGATGGGGAAAGCCAGTGACCATGAAACTTGTTTCGCCCGGCGAAGCCGCGGCCAATACCAATGACATGTCTGACAAAGCAGGCGAGGATCTTGTCCGCATCGGCGAGATGGCCAAGAAATACGGAGTAACGCTGCGCACGCTGCGTTTCTACGAGGACAAGGGTCTTCTCACTCCGCAGCGCGACGGCTCGACCCGTCTCTACACGCGACGCGACAAGGCGCGGCTGAAGCTGATCCTGCTCGGCCGCAAGGTCGGATTCTCGCTGCGCGACGTCAAGCAGATGATGGATCTGTATGACCCGACTGGCTCCAACACCAAGCAGTTGCGACTGGCGCTCGACAAGTCGGAGAAGCAGCTTGCCCGTCTGCAGAAGCAGCGGGCGCTGATCGACGATGCCATCAACGAGTTGAGCAACTCGATGGCGGCGGTGCGTCAGATGTTGATCGAACGTTCGGCGCCGCAGGCCAGCGCCGCCGGATAATTCGGCCTCGCCGGCTTCCGGTGAACGGCCTTCTGACGAACGAGAGCCGCGTGGCGTTGGCCGCGCGGCTCTTTCTGCCTTCCGGCTGCGTCGGGATGAATACATTTCAATCGTTCCGCACTGGTTTCAATGGTGTAGCGCCGCTACGCTCGCGGGTGAGGCCCCGGGAAAAATTTGCCACATCAAAAATTGACGTTTACGCAAACGTCAACTTTTGCTATCCCGACCTGAACATTGGTCCGCATGCTGTCCCTGATTCATTTTTTGGGGCTTGATTTCGGAGCCAAGGCCGCATGGTGGAGGAAACGCATGCCGATCTACAGGGCGCCGGTCCAGGACACGCTGTTCGTGCTGAACGAGGTACTGGGCTACCAGCGCTATTCCAATCTTCCCGGATTTTCCGACGCGACGCCGGATGTGGTCGAGGCCATCCTCGCCGAAGGCGCCAAGCTCGCCGAAAATGTCATGCAGCCGCTGAACCGCGTCGGCGACATGGAAGGCTGCGTGCGCCATGACGACGGTTCGGTGACGACGCCGAAAGGCTTCAAGGAGGCCTTCGACCAGTATCGCGATGGCGGCTGGATGGGGCTGGCCGCACCCGTCGAATTTGGCGGCCAGGGTCTGCCTTACGCGGTGCATACCGCTGTTTCCGAATATATGGTTTCGGCCAACATGTCGCTGATGATGTATCCCGGCCTGACGCAGGGCGCGATCGCGGCGATCATTACCCATGGCACCGACGAGCAGAAGGCGACATGGCTGCCGAAGCTGGTCGGGGGCATCTGGACCGGCACCATGAACCTGACCGAGCCGCATTGCGGCACCGATCTCGGCCTGCTGCGCACCAAGGCGGTTCCGAATGGCGACGGCACCTACAGGATCTCAGGCCAGAAGATCTTCATCTCGGCCGGCGAGCACGACATGTCGGACAACATCGTCCACCTGGTGCTGGCCCGCATCGAGGGCGCACCGGAAGGCGTGAAGGGTATTTCGCTGTTCATCGTGCCGAAGCTCAAGCTCGATGCATCCGGCCATCCGGGCGAGAAGAACACCGTCTCCTGCGGCTCGATCGAGGAGAAGATGGGCATCCATGGCAATTCGACCTGCGTCATGAACTATGACGAGGCGCAAGGCATGCTGCTCGGCGACGCCAATGGCGGGCTGAAGGCCATGTTCACGATGATGAACGAGGCCCGGCTCGGCGTCGGCCTGCAAGGGCTCTCTCTGTCGGAGGTCGCCTACCAGAACGCTGTGTCCTATGCCAAGGATCGCCTGCAGGGCCGCTCGCTGTCCGGGCCGAAGGCGCCGGACAAGAAGGCCGATCCGATCATCGTCCATCCCGACATCCGCCGCAGCCTGATGACCATGAAGGCCTTCAACGAGGCCGGCCGCGCGCTGGCGCTGTGGACGGCGATCAAGTCGGACATCGCGCACCGTGCCAGTGACGACAAGGACCGCCAGGCCGCCGACGACTACACCGGGCTGATGACGCCGGTGGTCAAGGGCGTGCTCACCGACAAGGGTTTCGACCACGCGGTGATGGCGCAGCAAGTGTTCGGCGGCCACGGCTATATCGAAGAACACGGCATGAGCCAGTTCGTGCGCGATGCCCGCATCGCCATGATCTACGAGGGCGCCAACGGCATCCAGGCGCTCGACCTCGTCGGCCGCAAGCTGGCCTTGAATGGCGGCCGCGCCGTGCAGGCCTTCTTCAAGCAGGTCGGCGAGTTCTGCGAGGAGAACCGCACTGACGAGAAGATGGCGCCCTTTACCAAGGCGCTGAAGAAGGGCCTCAACGATCTGCAGGCGGCGACGATGTGGCTGATGCAGAACGGCATGGCCAAGCCCGACAACGCCGGTGCCGCCTCGACCGACTACATGCATCTCTTCGGCCTGGTGGCGCTGGGCTATATGTGGGCGCAGATGGCCAAGGCAGCCGGGGCGAAATTGGCGAATGACGCCAATGGTTCTTCGGCCTTCTACGACAGCAAGCTGGTGACGGCGCGCTTCTTCATGGAGCGGATCATGCCGGAGACGTCGGCGCACCTCGCCCGCATCTCCAGCGGCGCGGACACGCTAATGGCGCTGCCGGCGGAAGCGTTCTAAGCTCGACGTTCCCCTCCCCCTCGAGGGGAGGGTGGCCCGAAGGGCCGGGAGGGGTCCTGCGTGCAGTGCGCCGACCTCTATTCTGGTGACATGCCTTGGGAGGAGAATAATCGCAATGCCGTGGCATATGGCGCAGGTTGTAAAAGATAACATCGAGCACGCTACCGGCGACCCCACCCGGCCGCTTCGCGGCCACCCTCCCCTCGAGGGGAGCGTTGGTGCGGGAGAAATAGCATGACCAACCCCGCCGAAATCCTCGGCCTCCCCAAACCCGCCTGGGCGGCGGACGAGGTCGGCATGCTCTACGACATGGCGCACCGCTTCATGTCGGAGGAGATCGCGCCGCGCTATGACGAGTTCGAGAAGAACGAGATGGTCGACCGCGAGTGCTGGCTGAAGGCAGGTGCGGCCGGTCTGCTCTGTGCCTCGATGCCGGAGGAATATGGCGGTTCGGGCGGGACATTCGCGCATGAGAGCGCCATCATCGAGGCGATCGGCCATGTCGGCGTCGATGGTTTCGGCATCGGCCTGCATAATTCGATCGTCGCCCCTTACATCCTCCACTACGGCTCGGAGGAGCAGAAGAAGAAATGGCTGCCGAAACTGGCGACCGGCGAGTTGATCGGCGCCATCGCCATGACCGAGCCCGGCGCCGGCTCCGACCTGCAGGGCGTCAAGACGCGAGCCGAGAAGGATGGCAACCAGTATAAGGTCAACGGCTCGAAGACCTTCATCACCAACGGCCAGCTCGCCAATTTCATCATAATCGTCACCAAGACCGATCCGGAGAAGGGCGCCAAGGGCACTTCGCTGATCGTCGTCGAGACCGACGAGGTGGAAGGATTCGAGCGCGGCCGCAACCTCGACAAGATCGGGCTCAAGGCCAACGACACGTCGGAACTGTTCTTCAACGATATGCGCGTGCCGACCTCCAATCTGCTCGGCCACGAGGAAGGCCAGGGCTTCGTCCAGCTGATGCAGCAATTGCCGCAGGAGCGGCTGCAGATCGGCACCGGCGCCATCGCCATGATCGAGCGGGCGCTGGCGCTGACCATCGACTACGTCAAGGAGCGCAAGGCCTTCGGCAAGGCGATTATCGATTTCCAGAACACCCAGTTCAAGCTGGCCGAACTGAAGACCGAGGCGACCATCGGCCGGGTCTTCTACAATGACTGCGTCGCCCGCCATATCAATGGTGGTCTCGACCCGGTGACGGCCTCGATGGCCAAATACTGGCTGTCCGACCTGCAGGGAAAAGTCGTCGACGAGTGCCTTCAATTGCATGGCGGCTATGGCTACATGAATGAGTATCCGATCGCCCGCATGTTCCGCGACGCCCGCGTCCAGCGCATCTACGGCGGCACCAACGAGATCATGAAATTGCTCATTGGACGGAGCCTTTAGGAGGTCGCATGTCGAAGCATTTGGCCGAGCTGCGTTGGAAACCGGGTCCAGGGGACGATTTCCTGTCCGGCCGCTATTCTCGGGTCCATGAATTTCATTTTGATGGCGGCGCCGTCGTCTCCGCTTCCGCATCGCCGACGGTCGTGCCAGCACCTTTTAGCGACGCAAAGAACGTTGATCCGGAAGAACTGTTCGTCGCCTCGCTTTCTTCTTGCCACATGCTCTGGTTCTTGGACTTTGCAAAACGTGCCAAGCTCAATGTTCGATCTTATCACGATGAAGCCGAAGGCCTGATGGCCAAGAATGCTGAAGGGCGCACGGCCATCACACATGTCACCCTTCGCCCGCTCGTCGAATGCGACGCGGACGTAGCTATGATCGAGAGCATTCACCACAAGGCGCACGACGCCTGTTTCATCGCCAATTCGGTGCGGACCGAAGTGGTGGTCGAACCCCGATTCTAGATCACAGGAGATCACCAATGGCCGAAGCTTATGTCTATGACGCCGTGCGCACGCCGCGCGGCAGGGGCAAGAAGGATGGCTCGCTGCACGAGGTGCCGGCAGTACGGCTCGGCGCCAAGGTGCTCGAGGCGATCCGCGACCGCAATGGGCTGGATACCGGCACCGTCGACGACATCATCTTCGGTTGCGTCGACCCGGTCGGCGAGGCGGGGTCTGTCATTCCGCGCGCCGCCGCCTTCGAGGCGGGCTACGACACGAAAGCGCCCGGCATGCAGATCTCGCGCTTCTGCGCCTCGGGGCTGGACGCCATCAATTTCGGTGCAGCCAAGATCGCGCAAGGCGCCGATGAGATTGTCATCGCCGGCGGTGTCGAATCGATGTCGCGCGTCGGCATGGGCGCATCCGGCGGCGCCTGGTTCATGGACCCCTCGGTTGGCCTGCCGGGCTGGTTCGTGCCGCAAGGCATCTCGGCCGATCTGATCGCCACGAAATACGGCTTTTCGCGCGACGACGTCGACGCCTATGCGGTCGAGAGCCAGAAGCGTGCTGCGAAAGCCTGGGGCGAGGGCCGCTTCAAGAATTCGGTGATCTCGATCAAGGATCAGAATGGCCTGACCATCCTCGACCACGATGAGCACATGCGGCCTGCGACCGATATGCAGTCGCTGGCGGCACTCAACCCGTCGTTCGTCATGCCCGGCGAAATGGGCGGCTTCGATGCCGTCGCGGTGCAGAAGCATCCCGAGGTGGAAGAGGTCAACCACGTCCACCACGCCGGCAATTCGTCCGGCATCGTCGACGGCGCGGCGGCCGTTCTGCTCGGCTCGAAGAAGGCCGGAAAGGCGATCGGCCTGAAGCCGCGCGCGCGCATCCGTGCATTCGCCAATATCGGCTCGGAACCGGTGCTGATGCTGACCGGTCCGGTAGACGTGACCGAGAAGCTGCTGAAGCGCGCCAGGATGAAGCTGTCGGACATCGATCTGTTCGAACTCAACGAGGCTTTCGCCTCGGTGGTGCTGCGCTACATGCAGGCTTTCGATATTTCGCATGACAGGATCAACGTCAATGGCGGCGCCATCGCCATGGGCCATCCGCTCGGCGCCACGGGCGCGATGATCTTCGGCACGGTGCTGGACGAACTGGAGCGCCGGAACCTGAATACCGCGCTGGTGACGCTTTGCATCGGCGCAGGCATGGGCACCGCAACGATCATCGAACGCGTCTGACGGGAGAGAGACCGATGAGCTACACCAATTTCACCCTCGACATTGACGCCGATGGCATCGCGCTGATCACCTGGGATATGCCCGACCGGTCGATGAACGTTTTCACCGAAGAGGCGATGCTGGAGCTGAATTCCATCGTCGACAAGGTGGCGAGCGATGCAGCAATCAAAGGCGCGGTCATCACCTCCGGTAAGGATACGTTTTCCGGCGGTGCAGACATCACCATGCTGCAGAAGATGCTGTCGAAGTTCGCAGCCGCCAAAGCCAAGGACCTGGACAAGGCGACCAAGATGCTGTTCGAAAATGCCGGTTATATGACCGGCCTGTTTCGCAAGCTGGAAACCTCGGGCAAGCCGTGGGTATCGGCGATCAACGGCACCTGCATGGGCGGCGCGTTCGAACTGTCGCTCGCTTGCCATGGCCGTGTCGCGGCTGATTCCGACAAGGTCAAGATGGCGCTCCCCGAAGTGAAGATCGGCATCTTCCCGGGTGCCGGCGGCACCCAGCGCGTGCCGCGGCTGACCGACCAGCAGCAGGCGCTGCAGATGCTGACCTCCGGCCAGACGCTGTCACCGCAGAAGGCCAAGTCGATGGGCCTGATCCACGAGATCGCCGAGCCTGCGAAGCTGGTCGAGACCGCCAAGGCAATGATCAAAAATGGCTTAAAGCCGGTGGCGCCGTGGGACGAGAAGGGCTTCAAGCTGCCCGGCGGCCCGATCTATTCGGTGGCCGGCGCCAATCTGTGGCCACCGGCAATCGCCATCCTGCGTCACGAGACCTATGGCAACTATCCGGCTGCCGCCGCCATCTTGAAATGCGTCTATGAAGGCCTGCTGGTGCCGTTCGACACCGCCTTGCGCATCGAGCAGCGTTATTTCACCGAGATCATGCAGACCAGGGAAGCGGCGGCGATGATCCGCTCGCTGTTCGTGTCGTTGCAGGAACTGAACAAGGGTGCACGCCGCCCGGCCGGCGTGCCGGAAACCAAGTTCAAGAAGATCGGCGTGCTCGGCGCCGGTTTCATGGGCGCCGGCATCGCCTATGTTACGGCCAAGGCCGGCATTCCGGTGGTGCTGCTCGACCGCGACACGGAAGCTGCCGCCAAGGGCAAGGCGCATTCGGACAGCCTGATCTCGGATCAGGTCAGGAAGGGCCGCGCCAAGCCGGAGGACAAGGACAGGCTGCTGTCGCTGATCACGCCGACGGCCGACTATGCCGACCTCGCAGGCTGCGACCTGGTGGTCGAGGCGGTGTTCGAGGATTCGGGCGTCAAGAAGGACGCCACCGAAAAGGCGGAGGCCATGCTGAAGCCGGCGGCGGTCTTCGCGTCGAATACGTCCACCATCCCGATCACGTCGCTGGCGAAGAATTCGGCGCGGCCGAAGAATTTCATCGGCATCCATTTCTTCTCGCCGGTCGACAAGATGATGCTGGTCGAGATCATTTTGGGCAAGAAGACGGGCGACAAGGCGCTGGCCACCGCGATCGACTTCGTCCGCGCCATCAAGAAGACGCCGATCGTCGTCAACGACACGCGCGGCTTCTACGTCAACCGCTGCGTGCTGCGCTATATGTCGGAAGCCTACAAGATGCTCATCGAGGGCGTTCCGGCGCCGATGATCGAGAATGCGGCGAAGGCCGCCGGCATGCCGGTCGGTCCTTTGGCGCTCACGGACGAAACGGCGATCGACCTCGCGCAGAAGATCATGAAGCAGACCATGCGCGATCTCGGCGAAAGCGCGGTCGACCCGAAGCAGATGGCGCTGATCAACACGCTGGTCGATACTCATGGCCGCTTTGGCCGCAAGAACGGCAAGGGTTTTTACGACTATCCGCAAAAGCCTGCGAAGAAGAAGTTGTGGCCGGGCCTGAAGGATTTCTATCCGCAGTTGGCGCCTGAAAAGGTCGACTATGAGGAACTGAAGCAGCGGCTCCTGGTCACCATTGCATTGGAGGCGGCCCGGGTGATGGAGGAGGGCATTGTCACCGATCCGCGCGAAGCCGATGTCGGCTCGATCCTCGCCTTCGGCTTCGCGCCCTTTACCGGCGGCGTGCTGTCCTACATCGACGGCATCGGCGCAAAGAAATTCGTCAAGATCGCCAAGGGTCTGCAGAAGAAGTACGGCGCCGAGTTCAAGGCGCCGAAGCTCCTGCTCGACATGGCGGAGAAGGGCGAGACTTTCTACGAACGCTTCGATCCCTATGCCAGGAGAGAGGCCAAGAAGGCGGCGTGACGCCGCCTTCTTGGTGGACAAGATCGCGGCCACCGGTTAGAACAGAGAAGGTATTTTTTCCTGTTCTGAAGGAGAGCAAAAGTGCTCTCGCATGACCGCGTATGGGCCGCCATCGATGCTCTCGCCGAGCGCTATTCGCTCTCGGCCTCGGGGCTGGCGAAGCGCGCGGGCCTCGATTCTACCGCCTTCAACAAGTCGAAGCGGTTGTCCTCGGACGGGCGGCCGCGCTGGCCATCGACCGAGTCGCTGGCCAAGATCATCGAGGCGACGGGCGCCTCGCTCGACGAATTCACGGGACTGGTCGAAGGCCGGGGCAAGCCCGTTCCCGGATCCCTGCCCGCACAGAGGTCTTCGGTGCCGCTGCTCGGCTTCGCCCAGGCCGGCGCCGGCGGCTTCTTCGACGATGCCGGCTTTCCCGCTGGGCAGGGCTGGGACCTGATCGAGCTACCGGCCCGGGCGACCGAAACCTCCTATGCGCTGCAGGTCCAGGGCGATTCCATGCTGCCGCTCTACCGCAACGGCGACGTGCTGATCGTCGAGCCGGGCGCTGCCACCCGCAAGGGCGACCGGGTCGTCGTCAAGACCAATGCCGGTGAGGTGATGGCCAAGGTGCTGGACCGTCAGACGGCGAAGTCGATCATGCTGGTCTCGCTCAATCCTGATCACCCGGACCGCGACATCCCCATGCGCGATGTTGACTGGGTGGCGCGGATTGTCTGGGCAAGCCAGTAAGGCCGCCGGTGCGCCCGCTTCATGCCGCCGCTGCGGTGTTGACGATCCTAGCGATGGGGGCCGCGATCGCCGCCGGTGGCCGCGCCGTGCTGCATAGCGAACACGGTCGCGTCGCAGCTCAGGCGCAGGCCGGCATGGCGGCGCAATCCGAAGTGCCTGCCGCCGCCGCGATTCCTCAGCCCAAGGTGGCAAGGCCGGAGGTGCATTCCAGGGCCATCGATCCTGAGGTCGTCGCGCCGCCGCAGCTTCAGCCCGAAGAGCTTGAACGGGTCGAGCCGCGCGCGCCGCTGAGTGACCTGGCGCTGGCCAGACCGCCCAAACCGCCGAAATTGAAAATGCCCGACGACTGGAACGGGACAAAACTGTTCCAGCCGGTTGCGCCGGCCGCCGGTGTGATCGAGGCCAAGGGCTACTCGGTCGCGATTTCGGGTATCGACATCGTCAGGGAAGACGAGACTTGCGCCGACGGCGGCAAGTCCTGGACGTGTGGCAGCCGGGCGCGAACGGCGTTCCGTGCTTTCCTGCGCGGCCGGGCGGTGGTTTGCGCGGTGCCGCCCGAAGGCGGCCGCGACCTGATCGCCGCTGAATGCCGCGTTGGCAACCAGGATGTCGGTCAGTGGTTGATCGAAAACGGCTGGGCGCGCGCAGCCAAGGGTGGCCCTTACGTCGAGGCCGGCGAGAAGGCGCGTACGGCGAGGAAGGGCATTTTCGGGCCGGCGCCCAGTCTCTCCGGCCTGCCTCCGGCACCAGCCCCTGTCGCGGCAGCGCAGCCGACGCAGCCGATTCTCGATCCGTCGGCGACGGCTACGCCGCCAACCGAGACGACGGCTACGCCGCCAGCTGACCAGCCAGCGCCTTCTGAATGAGCGCGCGCGTTTCTGCGATGCCGTAGAGCGCGGCGAAGGAACCGAAGCGCGGGCCGCGCTCCTGTCCGATCAGCACCTGGTAGATCATCTGGAAGAAGGCGACGGAGACGCCCGGTCCGCCTTCCGGGCTCTGCTTCGAATGGTCCTGATAGCGTTCGATCTTGCGCGCAACGTTGAGGGCGGCATTCTGGATCACCTCGCCATCGGCATCTGGCGGCAACGCGGCGAGCGCCTCGGAGAGTTTCGTCAGCGCCTCGCGCTCGACCGCGTCGGCGGCCCGGTACACCTTGGCCGGCTTCACGAAATCGTCGAAATAGCGGATCGCATACTCGGCCAGCCGGTCGAGCTCGGGATGGGTCTTCGGCGTCACGCCTGATGTGTGGCGCGAAATGAACCCCCACAGCACGTCCTTGTTCTGGGCGTTCGAGGCACTGACCAGATTGAGCAGCAGCGCGAACGACACCGGCAGGTCGATGACAGGCGGGTTACCGTCATGCATATGCCAGACGGGGTTTCCCAGCCGCTCCTTCCACTCCTGCCGGCGATAGGCGGACAGAAAGGCGTAATACTCGTCCACCGCCTTCGGAATGACGTCGAAATAGAGCTTCTTGGCCTGCCGCGGCCGCTGGTACATGTAGAGCTCGAGGCTTTCGGTCGGCGCGTAGGTCAGCCACTCGTCTATGGTCAGTCCGTTGCCCTTCGACTTCGAAATCTTCTGGCCGTTCTCGTCCAGGAACAGCTCATAGACGAAATGCTCGGGCGCGCGCCCGCCCAGGATATTGCAGATACGGTCGTAGATCACCGCATTCGTCTGGTGGTCTTTGCCGAACATTTCGAAATCGACGCCGAGCGCCGCCCAGCGCATGCCGAAATCCGGCTTCCACTGCAACTTCACCCTGCCGCCGGTTATGGGCAGCGTGGTTTCGGTGCCGTCATCATCGAAGGTGATAGTGCCGGCCTTGGCGTCGACATGCTTCATGGGGACGTAAAGCACGCGGCCGCTCTTGGGGGAAATCGGCAAGAACGGGCTGTAGGTCGCCTGACGCTCCTCTCCGAGCGTCGGCAGCATCACGTCCATAATTTTGTCAAAACGTTCGGCAGCACGCAGCAGGACTTCGTCGAAACGGCCAGCCTTGTAGTATTCCGTCGCGCTGGCGAACTCGTAGTCGAAGCCGAACGTGTCCAGGAAACGGCAAAGCATTGCGTTGTTGTGGTCTGCGAAGCTCGCATAGTCGCCGCCGAAAGGATTGGGGACGGATGAGAGCGGCTTGTGCAGGTGCGGCTCGAGTGCGGCGCGATCGGGGACGCTGTCCGGAATCTTGCGCATGCCGTCCATGTCGTCGGAAAAGCACAATATCTTGGTCTTGACCGTGTCCCGGGTGAGGACGCGGAAGGCGTGGCGCACCATCGAGGTGCGTGCGACCTCGCCGAAAGTACCGATGTGCGGCAGCCCCGACGGACCGTAGCCGGTCTCAAACAGGACGGTCTCGGGAAAGTCAGTGCCTTTGTAGCGCTCGACGATCTTCCTGGCTTCCTCGAACGGCCACGCCTTGCTTTCGGCCGCTGCCGCAGGCACCTCGGGATTGAGATCGATGATTTTTGATCCCGCCATGTCACTGTTTTCCAAGTTATTCGCCGGCATCGCCGCAAAAGGGGCCGGAAGAGGTTTTTTCAACCGGTCTCTAGGCGTGCCTGCCGTGGGCGTCAACGATCGCGGCTCTTTTTCCTTGCGGCCTCAGTGCCGCGTTCCTAACTTCGGAGCCCGTTTGAGGAGTTTTTAAATGTCGTTGCCGCCGCATGAAGCCCTGATCTATCTGATGGTCATCACCTCCGCGTCCGATCGCGACATGACCGATGTCGAACTGGCGCGGATCGGCGACGTCGTCCGCTCATGGCCGGTGTTCGAGGATTTCGACCACGACCGGCTGGTCGGCGTCGCCCAGGACTGCCAAAGGATGCTGCACGAAAAGGACGGGCTGGAAGGCGTTTTGGCGCGGGTCGCTGAAGCACTGCCCGAACGCCTGCTTGATACCGCCTATGCCGCAGCCTTCGAGGTTGCGGCCGTCGACCTCGAAATGCGCTTGGAAGAGGTGAGGGTGCTGCAGCTTATCCGTCGCCAACTCGATCTCGACACGCTCACCGTCGCCGCCATCGCCCGCGCCGCCAAGGCCCGCCTGCGCACGTTGACTTGATCCGGGCCCTGAAGGGTCAGAAGAAGCTGACCGGACCGGATCAGAAAAAACTGACCGGACCGGATCAGAAAAAACTGACCGGGAAATAGCGCAAATAAAATTCGGCGAAGATGCCTTTCACTGAGATCTCCTGCAGCGCGTAGTTGAATGCCGCGGCCAGCGCCGGATCGTTGGCCCTGGTGGCGATGGCCATGCCCGAGCCCAGATATTCTGGCGCCAGATAGGGGCCGCCGGCGAAGCGGCAGCATGCTGCGGCATCCGAACCGCCCAGCCAGAAGGCGAAGCGCATGCCGTCGCCGAAGGCGGCGTCGACCTTGCCGGCCTTGAGATCATTATAGAGTTCTTCCGGCCGGTCGAAGGGTACGACCTGAACGGTGCCGAAATAATCGCGCAGCATGCGCTCATGCGCGGAGCCGGCCACCACGCCGACGCGTTTGCCGCGCAGCCTGTCGAAAATCGGTTCCGCGAGCGCCTTTGTCTTCGGCATGATGAAGCGTGCCGGAAACTGCAGGTAGGAACGCGAGAAGGCGTACTTCGACCGCGACTCCGGCGTGGCGGCGATGCCGGCAATGATCGCTTCGCCCTCGCCCTTCTGCAGCGCCCCTTCGAGCTCGGCCCAGGGCAGCGCCTGGATCTGGCATTTTTCCGCGATGCCGAGTTCGGCGCAGATGGCGCGCGCCAGATCGACGTGGAAGCCGGACAGGCGGCCCGCCCCGTCGAGGAAGTTGAACGGCGGGAAATCGGTGGTAGTCAGGAATCTCAGACGCGGCAGCGCGGAAAGGTCAGGCTTCGGCAGCCGCTCTTTGGCATCCCACAGCACCGGCACTTGCGGCTCCGCGGCACGCGCTGCCGTGAGCCACTGTGCCCCCGCCATTGCCAGCATCAAGACGGATATCCACCGAATTGCCACGATCGAGCCCCGCCCTGTCCTGTCCAATGTGGCTTTTGGTACGAAAATGACACAGGCACAACGGTTTTTGATTTCATCACGCCGATTTAGGGTTATGCTTCAGCGAGCTTGCAAACATGTGTGGCGTCGGCTGGAGGGTAGCTGCAAGGCGCTGCAAACAGAGAGGAGCAGGTTTGTAATCCGGGGTCGATGGCAAAGTGCAGGTCAAGCACTGAACCGTTGATCTCAACGCGGAAGGCAACATGGGGTAGATGTTGCGATGGGCCACTTCGATCGTACACTGGAATTCATAGATCAGCTGCAGCACGCCAATACGGCGGCCGCAGTCTGCGAAAAGCTGCTTGGCATAACCTCGGAGTTCGGCCTGACGGCGCTGATGGCCGGAACGGTTCCGCAACCGGGCACGCCAAGAGGCCAACAAAAGGACCATGTGCTGCTTTGCGAGTGGCCGGGAGAATGGCTGGAGCGCTATGTGGCGCGCAACTATGTCGACCACGACCCCGTCGTCAGCCACATGAAGCAGCTTCAGGCGCCGTTCCAGTGGCGGGAGGCGTCCCAGAGCATCCGCATCGACAAGAGCAGCGGCGAAGTGATGGGCGACGCCGGCGAATTCAAGCTGCGCGACGGTTTGGCCTTCCCGCTGGTCACGCTCGATGGCCAGATCGTCATGGTGTCGCTCGGCGGCGAAGCCGTCGAATTGTCTGGCGCCGATTTCGGACTGGTGTCGCTGGCCGCGACCTATGCGATCGGCCGTGCCATGCAACTCCACACGATGGCGGCCCAGACCATCGACCACGTCGAACTGACGCCGCGTGAGCGCGAATGCATGCAATGGGCCGCCGTCGGCAAGTCCGAATGGGAGATTTCACAGATTCTCGGCATTTCGGAACACACGTCAGAGAAACACCTTCTTAACGCCAAAAGCAAACTCGGTGCCGTCAACCGGGTGCAGGCGGTCGCGGAAGCGATAAGGCGCGGCTATATTAGCTAGCTCGGCCGTGCCGGCCTAGAAATTCTTGCCTACGTGATCGCGTAATTTTCTCGGGACAGCCCGGCCGTATCTTCCTATTGAACCTAGGAGACGGCAGATGCTTTTTTCCCTTACCACACAGGAACTTATGGAACGTCCCGACCTTTGGGAGGCCGTTCATCGTTTGCGCTACAAGATTTTCGTCGAGGAGATGGGCTGGACCGACCTGCAGCGCCCCGATGGCCTTGAGATCGATCAGTTCGACCATGACGAGGCGGTGCATCAACTCGTCGTCCGCAATGGCGAGCTCGCCGGTTATCAGCGGATGTTGCCGACAACGCGGGCGCATCTTCTGACCGAGGTGCTGGCGGACCTTTATGAAGGGACGCCGCCGTCCGGCCCGAACGTTTGGGAACTGACCCGCTACGCGGTGGCGCCGGGCTTTCGTGACGGCAAGCGCGGCGTCTCGACGGTCGGCACCGAGCTCATTGCCGGCTTCGTCGAGTGGGGGCTGAAGCGGAACGTCAACCAGGTGATCATCGAGTTCGAGCCGATGTGGGTCCTGCGGGCGCTGCAGTTGCACTTCCTGGCGAAGCCGCTTGGCTACCAGCGCACCTATGGCAACCAGCAGGTCGTCGCCACACTGCTCACCTTCAACGAGCATACGCTTGAGGTGGTGCGTTCGCGTCGCAGTCATTTCGCGCCGGTGCTGGCCAGGGGATATCCCGACAGGCTCGGAATGAGGCAGGCCTCGTGAGAATTGGAGACAGCCATGAACATCCACCCGCAAACAGAGTTTCGGAATCATACACTGATTGTCACGGTGTCGTCGGCAGACGGCCGGCCGGTGCTGGACGGGCGAGCTTATGAAAGCCTGGCCAAGATCTTCCACGAAGCCGCGATCGACGATGATGTGCGCGTCGTGGTGCTGCGCGGCCTCGCCGGCTGCTTCTGCCTCGGCGGCGATTTTTCCGAATTCCTCGACGCCACCAAGCATCAACGATTGATCGCCGCCGTCACCGACATGTTCCGCACGTTGGCGACGTTCCCCAAACCGGTCCTTGCCTGTGTCGACGGCGACGCCGTCGGCGTCGGCTGCACCATCCTGTTCCATTGCGACATGGTGATCGCATCTGATGAAAGCACGTTCCGGGTGCCGTTCGTCGATTTCGGCCTCGTGCCGGACGCGGCGACCAGCATCCTGGCGCCGCAGAAACTCGGTTATGCTGGCGCTTTCCGCTTCTTCTGCCTGGGCGACACGCTCAGTGCCGAGGACGCCAGGTTGCTTGGCCTGGTCACGGAGATCGTGGTGGGCGATGTCGAGGAAGCCGCACTTGGCAGAGCCAGGCAACTCGCCAAGAAGCCGGTCGCCGCACTGCTGCAGACGCGTGATCTGCTCAAGGGCGACACAGGCGCGCTCTGCGATCGCATTGACCAGGAGATTTCGCTGTTTCAGCAGGCTTTGCAGGACGATACCACGCTGCGGCGGCTGCAGCGGATTGCTCGGCTGGCGGCATGAGAAGTCATTCGGCAGAATGACAGGAACTTCTGGAATCGTGCCGCGCGTCCTTGGGGGCGCGCGGCACTGCTTCAGGCCTGTATTCCCAGAAACGAGGGCCCTTCCCCGATGATCTTCTTGTCTTCCTTGCCGATGGCGTCGAGATCGCGGCCGTCATAGGGAAGCGACAACAGGATGCGCCGGATGATGGCAAGTCGCGCGCGCCGCTTGTCGTTGGCACGCACGATGATCCAGGGCGCGAATTCCTCGTGCGTGCGTTCGAACATGAGATCGCGCGCCTTGGTGTAGTCGTCCCATTTGGTGATGCCGGCAATGTCGATCGGCGAGAATTTCCAGCTCTTCAAAGGACTCCAGCGGCGATCGTGAAATCGCTCAAGCTGTGTTTCCCGACCGATGTTTAGCCAGAATTTGAAGAAATGGATGCCCTCGTTGTAGATCATCCGTTCAAAATACGGCGTCTCGTCCAGGAATTTCTCGTGCTGCTCCGGCGTGCAGAAGCTCATGACCGGCTCGACGCCGGCGCGATTATACCAGGAGCGGTCGAAGGTGACGAACTCGCCGGATGTCGGGAAGTGCGCGACATAGCGCTGAAAATACCATTGCCCGAGTTCGGTTGGGCTAGGCTTGGTCAGCGCTACGTTGCGCGCTGTCCTGGGGTTCATGTACTGGCGCAGCGCGAAGATCGTGCCGCCCTTGCCTGCGGCATCGCGTCCTTCGAACAGCGACATCACCCGCTTGCCCGTCGATTGCAGCCATGCCTGCGCCTTGACCAGCTCGATCTGCAGCCACTCGAGTGTCTCGTCATACTCGTCGCTTTTCATTTTCTTGTCGTAGGGGTAGCCGCCGGCGCTCAGCTTGTTGTCTTCGACCCAGTCCGGAAGCTTTGGATCCTCGATGTCGAACTCGCGCTCCTTTCCGTCGATGCGGATCTTCAGCGGACCTGGAACGGGTGCGGCGGCATTTTCCTTGGGGTTTTTCATCGAGACGAACCTTTCCAGCTTCCGGACTCATGCTATTGGGAGCCTTACTGCATCGGCCCGTAAATCGGAATCGATTTTCGGAGAGAACGATGCAGCAGATTAAAAGTGGTAGAGCGTCCTCTGTGCGTCCAAATGGACGCACGGCGCTCTAGCGCCGGTCCAGCGGGAAGTTTCCACCCGGCCGGCCGGGTGGGGCGGAGGCACAGTGCGCGCGAATGGCTGACAATGGCTGACATGGGCGGCGCAGAACAGCGAAGCACGGCGCAAGTGGTCGCCACCCGGTTGTGGAACAGCCGCTGGCTGCTGGCGGCAGGCATCGTCGCGGTCCTGACGGTCTATGGGTTCGCAGACATGTCCGGCTATGTGGTGCTGCTGGCATGTGCCGTGCTGCTGCTTGCCGCCGCGATGCTGCCTGCCGGCGTTGCGCGCCAGTCTGCCGAGGATGCCGCGGCGATCGAGGCGGGCGGGCTGCAACAGCTGTCGGGAGAATACCTCGCGGCGGCCGTTGCCGATCCGCTGATCATCTTCGATCGCACCGCCACGATCGTCCATGCGAACGCCGCCGCCTTCGCCGCCTTCGGCGGCATCGCACCGGGCATGTCGCTGTCGCTGAAATTCCGGGCGCCCGAGATGCAGGCCTTGCTGGACAGTATTTTATCGGGCGCCGCCGCTTCGGATGTCGTTGACTATACCGAAAAGCTGCCGGTCGAACGGGCCTATCGGGTGAGTGCGTCTTCGGTCGGTCACGGCACAGACCTCTATGTGCTGGTCTTCAAGGACCAGAGCGAGGCGCGACGCATCGACCGGATGCGGGCCGACTTCATCGCCAATGCCAGCCATGAACTGCGCACCCCGCTCGCCTCGATCTCCGGTTTCATCGAGACGCTGCGCGGCCCGGCCCGCAACGACCCGGCGGCGCGCGAGCAGTTCCTGCAGATCATGCAGAACCAGACCGGCCGCATGGCGCGCCTGATCGACGACCTGCTGTCGCTGTCGCGACTGGAAATGAAACCTTATCTGAAGCCGGGAACCGAGGTCGATCTCCGCCAGACCCTCGACAGCGTCATCGACTCGCTGGGGCCGCTTGCCGGGGAAAACGGCGTTGCCATAGAGCGGGATTTCGCGGAAGGGCCGCTCAATGTGCCGGGGGATCGCGATGAACTTTTCCAGGTTTTCGAGAATCTGCTGGAAAACGCCTGCAAATACGGACAGTCGGGTGGACGTGTCGTGGTGACGATTGCTCATAGCGATGACGGTCCCGAACCGGGCATCGACATCACCATACGGGACTTCGGTCCCGGCATTCCCGAGGAGCACATCCCGCGCATCACCGAACGCTTCTACCGCGTCGATGTCGAAAACAGCCGGACCCAGAAAGGCACCGGGCTTGGCCTGTCCATCGTCAAGCATATCCTGACGCGCCACAACGCCAGGCTCTCAATCAAGTCGGAGGTCGGCAAGGGCGCAGCTTTCACGGTGCATTTGCCGGCGCACTGACGCCTCACTATCTAAGAACGCGTGGGCCCGAAAACCGGAAGATTTTAGGATGCCGGATGCGTGGATAAGGGACTTAGAGCGTACGCTGTGTCCAAGTGGACGCACGTCGCTCTAACGGTTTCTTTTTTCTGTCATCCGGCTAGCGTATCAGCGGGGATTCGAGGAAACGACTCGGACCAGAAGACCCCGGGAAGGCATCTCTATGCAGTCCGTGCACATCGTCAGCGCCTATGACGAGGAGCTGAAGTATCTGTCGAAGCGCATCGCCGCGATGGGCGGGCATGCCGAACGCATGGTCGAACAGGCGATCGCGGCGCTGGTCAACGCCGACCCCGGCCTTGCCCAGAAGGTCATCCGTGACGATGCCGTTCTGGACGAAGGGCAGCGCGAGATCGACGACAAGGCGATCATTATCATCGCCAAGCGCCAGCCGATGGCGACGGATTTGCGCGAGATCGTCGGCGCGATCCGCATCTCCGCGGACCTCGAACGGGTCGGCGACCTCGGCAAGAATGTCGCCAAGCGCGTGGTTGCCGTCATAGAAGGACGCCAGCCGACCAGTCTGTTCCGCGGCATCGAGGCCTTGGCCGACCTGGCGTTGACGCAGCTCAAGGAAGTGCTCGACGTCTACGCGTCGCGCTCGGTGGAAAAGATCGGCTTCGTGCGTGATCGCGACGATCAGATCGACGCCGTGTACACCTCGCTGTTTCGCGAGTTGCTGACCTACATGATGGAAGATCCGCGCAACATCACGCCTTGCACGCACCTGCTGTTTTGCGCCAAGAATATCGAGCGGATCGGCGACCACGCCACCAATATCGCCGAGACGATCTACTACATCGTCACCGGCGACCAGATGCCGGCCGAGCGGCCGAAGGGCGACAAGACAGACAAGATTGTGCTTGCCGCAACGCTACCGGGGAAGTGAACGGCTGCCTCTCGAACCCATTGCTGATTTAGGCTAAGCTTTACCGAACGTTCCTGATCCTGACCCGAGGCCATGCCTTCAGGAGGTAGCGATGGAAACCGTTCGGAACCTGACGCCGGCCCCGCCGACATCGGCCATCATCGCTTCCAGCGTCTATACCGCCGGCCGGCGTGTCGCCGACATCCCGATCGAGGAAGCTGGCGAATGGGCCAAGAAGCCAGGTCATGTTGTCTGGATCGGCCTGCTGGAGCCGGACCGCAACCTGTTGCTTCGCGTCCAGGCGCAGTTCCACCTGCACGATCTGGCGATCGAGGACGCCGAGCATCCGCATCAGCGGCCGAAGATCGAGCAATATGGCGATGCGTTGTTCATCGTTGCCCGCACGGCTCAACTGATCGACAGGCGCGTCACCTTCGGCGAGACGCATCTGTTCGTCGGCGCCGGCTACATCGTCAGCGTCAGGCACGGTCCGTCGACTTCTTATGCCGCCGTTCGCCAGCATTGGGAAAGTTGCCCGCATTCGCTGGCCAAGGGCGAGGATTTCGTCCTCTATGCCATTCTCGATTTCATCGTCGACAACTACATGCCGGTGCTCGAGCAGATCGAGGACGAGGTCGAGGCGATCGAGGACAGGGTTCTGCTGAAGCCGATGACAGGCTCCGACATAGAGCGGCTCTACATGCTGCGCCGCGATCTCTTGCGCCTGCGCAATGCCGCGCTGCCGCTGGTGGAAGTCTGCCGCCGGCTGACCAGCGCCGACCTGCCGCAGATCCATGCGGCCATGCACCCGCTGTTCCGCGACGTCACCGACCACATCCGCACCGTCCAGGAGAAGATCGACAGCTTGCGGGAGGTGCTCGCCTTTGCCTTCGAGGCGAGCCTCCTGGTTGGCCAGAGCCAGGAAACGGCGATCACCAAGAAGCTCGCCTCATGGGCTGCAATCCTGGCGGTGCCGACGGCGCTCGCAGGCATCTACGGCATGAACTTCAACGACATGCCGGAACTTAGGATGGAATATGGCTACCCGATCGTTCTGGGAGCGATTATTTTGGTCTGCTCGGTTCTCTACTGGCGCTTCCGCAAGAGCGGCTGGCTGTGAAGAAAGCGAATGGCGAATAGGGCAAGAAACGAACTTGCGCCTTTCGCAAAGGCAATTCGCTATTCAGCGACTGCGCCGCCGCTCCGAAGCGGGCTGAAACGCTATGCGAGCGTGGTACTTGCAATAGGGTCCGGTTTCGGCCGCGTCGTTGCCGCAGAAATGGAACTCTTCCGAAAGCGGATCGCCATTCGGCCATTTGCATGTCCGCTCGGTCAACTCGACGAGTTGCAGATGCCGCGAGATCGGCACGACCACGTTCTCGACCGGACGGACGTAATGACGCGCCACCGGTACGGTGTCGAATTGCGCCTGCAGCGCGGTCGCGCCGATCGACGTGGTGATATGCCGCGCAGTGCTTGCCGCCCGCGACACCGATTTCTGGACGCTCGATCCTTGCACGCTCTTCTTCTGGCGTGCCGGCGTGGCGGTCGAGCGTCCGCGGCCCGACAGTTTCAGCCGATGCACCTTGCCGATGACGGCATTGCGGCTGACGCCCCCGAGCTGTGCGGCGATCTGGCTGGCGCTCAGTCCCTCCGACCACAATTTTCTAAGAAGTTCGACCCGCTCGTCAGTCCAATTCATGAGACCGCGCTCCTGCTGAAATGTGCGGCGATCGGAATCCTTCCACGATCCGGCTTCCGCCGGGCAGACACCACATATATCGGGTGATTAGGTCCGCCGCACGAAATCTAGTTATTTCTCGACTACAATTACCTTATGCGCTGACTCGGTGACAAGAGTCTGAGGGCCAACACGAATCGGTTTTTTCGGTTTTCCCCAACTTGCCCGGTCGCTGATGAGCCGGCGTCTCGCTGGAGAGCTTGCCGCGCGTCCTTGCGCGACGTTTTCGTTGACTTCATGGCCGAAAAACACGATAAGCCGCAAAGGCCGCCGCTTTGGCGGCTTTTTGATTTTCCGGTTCCGGAGACGCATATAATGAGCGGTTCGGCGCTTTTCGAGACCTTTACCCGCGCACCCCTGGCCTTCGACCATGGGGAAGGCACTTGGCTGGTCACCGACAAGGGCGAGCGATATCTCGATTTTGGCGGCGGCGTCGCCGTGAATTCGCTGGGCCATAGCCATCCGCATCTGGTCTCGGCACTCACCGAGCAGGCGGCCAAGGTCTGGCATGTCTCCAACCTCTACGAGATTCCGGGGCAGAGCCGTCTGGGCGAGCGGCTGGTCGACGCCACCTTCGCCGACAAGGTGTTCTTCACCAATTCCGGCGCTGAGGCGCTGGAATGCGCCATCAAGACGGCGCGGCGCTACCACTTCGTCAACGGCCATCCCGAGCGCTTTCGCATTATCAGCTTCGAAGGCGCCTTTCATGGCCGCACGCTGGCGACCATCGCCGCCGGCGGCCAGTATAAATACCTGGAAGGCTTCGGACCCAAGGTCGAAGGTTTCGACCAGGTCGGCTTCGACGACATCGACGCCGCCGAAAAGGCGATCACATCAGAGACCGCCGCGATACTGATCGAGCCGGTGCAGGGCGAGGGTGGCATCCGCCCGGTGCCGACGCAGTCGCTGAAGCGGCTGAGGCAGCTCTGCGAACAGCATGGCCTGCTCCTGATCTTCGATGAGGTCCAGTGCGGCATCGGCCGCACCGGAAAACTGTTCGCGCATGAATGGGCTGGCGTCACGCCCGACATCATGGCGGTTGCCAAGGGCATCGGCGGCGGCTTCCCGATGGGCGCCTGTCTCGCCACCGACGAGGCGGCCGTCGGCATGACCGCCGGCGTGCACGGCACGACTTTCGGCGGCAATCCGCTGGCGATGGCGGTCGGCAACGCCGTGCTCGACGTGGTGCTGGAAGACGGCTTCCTGGAGGATGTCCAGCGCAAGGCGTTGCTGCTGAAGCAGGGGCTGGCGGGCATCGCCGACGAGTTTCCTGACATCATCGAAGACATCAGGGGCACCGGCCTGATGCTCGGCCTGAAATGCGCCGCACCCAACACCAAGGTGAACATGGCGTTGCGCGACCAGCATCTGCTTGCGGTTCCGGCCGGCGACAACGTTCTTCGCCTGCTGCCGCCGCTCACCGTCACCGACGCCGAGATCCATGAGGCGCTCGACCGCATCCGTGCCGGCGCCCGGGGCCTGGCCGATGCCATCGCCGCGGCTGCCGCAAAGTAACAGTCGAAAGACCCCAATGAGCCTTCGCCATTTCACTGATCTTTCCGCCGTTTCCGAGGGCGATCTGCGCTTCATGCTGGACGATGCCGTGGTGCGAAAGGCAAGGCTCAAGGCGGGCGAGCGGACAAAACCGCTCGAAGGCAAAGTGCTGGCGATGATCTTCGACAAACCGTCGACGCGCACGCGCGTGTCCTTCGACGTCGGCATGCGCCAGCTCGGCGGCGAGACCATCATGCTGACCGGCACCGAGATGCAGCTCGGCCGCTCCGAAACCATCGCCGACACGGCCAAGGTGCTGTCGCGCTATGTCGATGCGATCATGATCCGAACCACATCGCATGACCGGCTGCTGGAGCTGACCGAGAACGCCACCGTTCCCGTCATCAACGGGCTGACCGACGATACCCACCCCTGCCAACTGATGGCCGACATCATGACCTTCGAGGAGCATCGCGGTCCGGTCGCCGGCAAGACAATCGCCTGGACCGGCGACGGCAACAACGTGCTGCATTCCCTGCTGGAGGCCTCGGCGCGGTTCCGCTTCAACCTCAACATCGCCGTGCCGGAAGGCAGCGAGCCGGCGCAGAAGCATGTCGATTGGTCGACGGCGCATGGCGGCAAGTTGCACTTCACCCGCTCGCCCGAGGAGGCGGTCCACGAGGCCGACTGCGTCGTCACCGACTGCTGGGTGTCGATGGGCCAGGAGCACCGTGCTCGCGGCCACAATGTCTTCTCACCTTACCAGGTCAATGCGGCGCTGATGGCGAAGGCAAAGCCGGACGCATTGTTCATGCACTGCCTGCCGGCGCATCGCGGCGAGGAGGTCACCGACGAAGTCATCGACGGGCCGCATTCGGTAGTGTTCGACGAGGCCGAGAACCGGCTCCACGCCCAGAAGGCGGTTTTGGCCTGGTGTCTGGGCGCTTGATCCGGGCCACCTTGATCCGGCACTGCGTGGTGCCTATCTCAGGCGCATCACGCAAATCGAGCGCGTTTCGACGCATGCGCCCCGGAGGGCGGCATGGCCGCGCCCTGGAGCTTTGTCATGTTGGAAACTCATCAATTGGCTGAACAACAACCCAAACTCGGCGAATTCGGCTACGCCGGCGACGATAATGTCGTGCCCTTCGAGGTCGGCCCGCTCGACGTGCGCGGCCGCACCGTCCAACTCGGGCCGATGCTCGACGCGATCCTCAGCCGTCATGACTATCCCGAGCCGGTCGCTCGCCTCCTGGCGGAAGCCTGCGTGCTGACGGTGCTGCTCGGCACCTCGCTCAAGTTCGAAGGCAAGTTCATCCTGCAGACCCGCACGGACGGACCGGTCGATATGCTGGTGGCGGATTTTTCCACGCCGCATGCGCTACGCGCCTACGCGCGCTTCGACGCCGACCGGCTGGAGGCTCTGAAGTCTGCCGGCGAGACTTCGCAGCAGACGCTGCTCGGCAGCGGTGTCCTGGCGCTGACGATCGACCAGGGCGCCCACACGCAGCGCTATCAGGGCATCGTCCAGCTCGACGGTGAGACGCTGGAGGAGGCCGCGCGCACCTATTTTCGGCAGTCGGAACAGATCCCGACCGACCTCAGGCTCACGGTGGCCAAGCTGTTGACGCCCGGCGTCGGCGGCGCCCGCGAGCAATGGCGTGCCGGTGGCATCCTGGCGCAGTTCCTGCCGCAATCGCCGGACCGCATGCGCGTGCCCGATCTTCCGGGCGGCGACGGCGATCCGCGCCAGGAGATCCACGATCCGGCCGACAATTCCTGGCAGGAACTGCTGGCGTTGCTTGGCACCATTGAGCCGACGGAACTGATCGACCCGACGATCGGCGCCGAGCGGCTGCTTTACCGGCTGTTCCACGAGCACGGCGTGCGCGTCTTCGGCGGCGTACCGGTTGCCGACCAGTGCTCATGCTCCAGGGAGAAGATCCGCGGCATTCTCGGAGGCTTCTCCGCCGACGAGATCAGGGACAGCACCGAGGATGGCGGCATTCACGTCGCCTGCGAATTCTGCTCGAAACAGTATGACTTCGACCCGGCGGAGTTTGCCGCCGCCCAATAACGAGCGTCAGTGCTGCCTATCTGCCCGCTGGCATTCTTCCAATGGAAGTAGGAATCGCCATATACCGAGTGCGGTGCCTTCGCAGAACTTGGGTTCCTCGCCCCACGGAGTGGGGCCACCTCTCCCCTGCTTCGCGAGGGAGAGGAACCCAAGTGAGCGTCAATTGACGGTGCGCCGCGTGCCCGGCAGGTCGAGCGAAAAGGCGGGGATGGCGACATCGAACGTCTCGCCCCGCTTGTTGCGCATCGTGTAGTGGCCGACCATGATGCCGGATGGCGTTGAGAGCGGGCACCCAGACGTGTATTGATAACTGTCGCCGGGGTTGAGTTCGGGCTGGTCGCCGACAACGCCGGCGCCGCGCACTTCCTCGACCCGGCCGGTGCCGTCGGTGATGTGCCAATAGCGTGACAGAAGCTGCACGAATTCATCCGACTGGTTGTCGATGGTCACCTGGTAGCCCCAGACATAGCGGTTCTCCGACGGGTCGGAGCGATCTTCCAGGTAGAACGGCCTGACCTGTACTTCGATGTTGCGCGTAACGGCGCTGTACATAGACTACTCCACAATATGTAGACGAAACTCTCGACGCTCTCCGCAGTTTGGTCAACTGGGGAGCTTTCCGTCGTTGTCCCACTCCTCTCAGCGCAGGTGCCGAAGAACAATGTCATTTAAGTGACACATGACAATGATGGTGTGCAGGGCCGGGCGACTCAGCATTCTGTCGAACTGTTGAAACGGCTTTCATGCGGCCGGTTTTTTCTGGAGTGACCAGATATCGATGGAATTGACAGTCACAGCCGCCTTGCTTTCCACAGCTCTGCTTCTTGTCAATCTCGCCAGCATCCTGCTCGCTTCGTTGAAGCTGAAGCGGCCTGGCAGGATCACGCCGCCAGCCGGCAAGGCGCCGCCGGTGTCGATCGTCGTGCCGTCGCGCGGCGTCGAACCGTTTGCCGAGGAAACGCTCGAGCGCGCCTTCTCTCTCGACTGGCCGCGCTATGAGCTCATCTTCTGCGTCGCCCATGCCGACGACCCGGTGGTCGGGCCGATCACCGACGCGATCGCCCGCTTTCCGGCCGTGCCGGCCCGGCTGCTCGTCGGCGACGACCGCATCAGCGGCAATCCGAAACTCAACAATTGCGTGAAGGGCTGGGAGGCCGCGCGCCACCGCTGGGTCATCCTTGCCGATTCCAACGTCCTGATGCCGAGGGACTATGTCCAGCATCTGATGGCGGTATGGCGGCCGGACACTGGCCTTGTCTGCTCGACGCCGATCGGCTCGCGGCCGGACGGGTTCTGGGCGGAGGTCGAATGCGCTTTCCTCAACACGCTGCAGGCGCGCTGGCAATATACCGGCGAGGCGCTCGGCCTCGGTTTTGCCCAGGGCAAGAGCATGTTGTGGAACAAGCCCATGCTCGACGCCAATTGCGGCATCCGTGCGCTTGCCGCCGAGATTGCCGAGGATGCCGCCGCGACCAAGCTGGTCAACGGGCTTGGACTGCGCGTCAATCTCGTCGCCTCGCCCTTCGAGCAGCCGCTCGGTTTGCGCACATTTGGCGAAATCTGGTCGCGTCAGGCCCGCTGGGCACGCCTGCGTCGCGTCACCTTCCCACTGTTCTTCGCGCCCGAGATCCTGATCGGAGCGGCGCCGCCGCTGGTGCTTGCGCTGGTTGCGGCAGCAGGCGCCGGCTTCAGCCTGTCGGCAACCGCCGTCGCCGTGCTGGTAGTCGCCTATCTCCCGGAATGCGCGCTCGCCTCGGCCAAGGGCTGGCACCTGTCGCTGCGCATGATCCCGGCGATGGTTGCGCGGGACGTGATGCTTCCCGCCATCTGGGTGCGCGGCTGGCTCAGCGGTGCCGTCGACTGGCGCGGCAACACGATGACCATCCACACCAGCGCCGGTGCGGAATTGGAAGAGACCCCGTCGGGCGCCTGACCGCGCTTGGCTTGACGATTCGAGCGAAGCCGTTCGGCGCGTATCTCTATCTGGCGGCTTTCAGTGCCTGGTCGATGTCTTCGACCAGGTCATCTGTGTCCTCCAGGCCGACGGACAGCCTGAGCGTGCCTGGCCCGATGCCGAGTTCGGCACGCGCCTCATCGCTCAGATTCTTGTGCGTCGTCGTCGCCGGATGGGTGATCAGGCTCTTGGCATCGCCGAGATTGTTAGAGATCAGCACGATATCGAGCGCGTTCTGGAAGGCGAAAGCCGCCTGTTTGCCGCCCTTGACGTCGAGGCAGATCAGCGTCGATCCGCCCGACATCTGCTTCTTGACGACCGCCGCCTGCGGGTGATCGGCGCGGCCGGGATAGATGACGCGGGCGATCTCCGGCTGCTCGGCGAGGAAGTCCGCGATCCGGCCGGCACTTTCCGTCTGCTGGCGCACGCGCAGCGGCAGCGTTTCCAGGCCCTTCAGCAGCGTCCAGGCATTGAACGGCGAGAGGCTGGGACCGGTGTGGCGGAAATAGTCGTGCAGGTTCTCGTCGATCCACTTCTTGTCCGACAGGATGACGCCGCCGAGACAGCGCCCCTGGCCGTCGATGTGCTTGGTCGCCGAATAGACGACGATATGGGCGCCGAGCTGCAACGGCTTCTGCTGTAAGGGCGTGGCAAAGACGTTGTCGACGATCAGCCGCGCTCCGATCGAATTCGCAAGTGAGGCGACGGCTGCGATGTCGACGACTTCCAGCGTCGGATTGGTCGGGCTTTCAAGGAAGAACAGCTTCGTGTTGGGCCTGACCGCCTTTTCCCAATTGGCGATTTCGGTGCCGTCGACCAGCGTCGCCTCGATGCCGTATTTCGGCGCCAGCGTTTCGACCACCCAGCGGCAGGAGCCGAACAGCGCGCGCGCCGCCACGATGTGGTCGCCCGCCCGGGCGCTGCACAGCAACGCCGCTGTGACCGCCGCCATGCCGGATGCGGTGGCGCGGGCATCTTCGGCACCTTCCAGCGCACACATACGCTTCTCGAACATGTCGACCGTCGGATTGGCATAGCGCGAATAAATGAAGCCCGGTTCCTCGCCCTTGAAGCGGGCTTCCGCCGCCTGCGCCGTGTCGTAGACATAGCCTTGCGTGAGATACATCGCCTCGGAGGTTTCGCCGAAGCCGGAACGCAGCGTTCCCGCATGCACGAGGGCGGTCTGAGGCTTCCAGTTGCGCTTGTTGCTCGTCATCACCTTGTTCCAAACACCAAAAATGGTCCAAACACAAAAAAACCGGCCGCGAAAGTCGCAACCGGTCCATACGGCCTTTCGGCCCGACGGTCCTTTAGCGACTTGTTTAACGTGGCTGCAAGCCGACCGGCCAAATCACCACGGGATAACGACCCTTTAGACCTGCACCGCGCTTGCGTCAATTGCCGGCATGATTAAGAAGTTTGTACCAGCAGGTTCCGTGGCAAGGACCTGCAACAAAACGAGACCTCGCCCGGCCTTCGAGCGGAGCCAGACTTTGCGGCAGACAGGCATTCTTCCCGATCAGGACATTTCCGCGCTGTTCCAGTCGGGCGCGCTGAAGTCGCCGCGCGCGCTTGATGCCGACCAGGTCCAGCCGGCCAGCCTCGACCTCAGGCTTGGCGACAAGGCCTGGCGGGTGCGCGCCTCCTTCCTTCCCGGCCCCAACCACAGGGTCGCCGAAAAACTCGACCGCCTGAAGCTGCACGAAATCAATCTCGCCGATGGTGCGGTGCTGGAGACGGGCTGCGTCTATATCGTGCCGCTGTTCGAGAGCCTGGCACTTCCGGCAAACATTTCCGCCTCGGCTAATCCAAAGAGCTCGACCGGGCGGCTCGACATCTTCACCCGCGTGATGACCGATCGTGGCCACGAGTTCGACAAGATCGCTGCCGGCTACAACGGCCCGCTCTATCTGGAAGTCAGCCCGCGCACCTTTCCAATCGTCGTCCGTGCCGGCTCGCGGCTGTCGCAGATCAGGTTCCGCACCGGCAATGCGCTTTTGTCCGAAAGTGAGCTGCACGAATTGCACCGTGCCGAGACGCTCGTCGCCACCGAGCCACCCAACATTTCGGGTGGCGGCATCGCGCTGTCGATCGACCTCGATGGCGACAAGGACGGGCTGGTCGGCTACCGCGGCAAGCACCACACCGGCCTGGTCGATGTCGACAAGCGCGCGGCACAGGATGTCGTCGATTTCTGGGAGCCGCTCTACAAGAGCGGCGCCGGCGAACTGGTGCTCGATCCGGACGAATTTTATATCCTCGTCAGCCAGGAGGCGGTGCATGTGCCGCCGCTCTACGCCGCCGAGATGACGCCCTTCGATCCGCTGGTTGGCGAATTCCGTGTTCACTATGCCGGTTTCTTCGATCCGGGCTTCGGCCATTCGGCGGCGGGCGGCACCGGCAGCAGGGCGGTGCTCGAAGTGCGCAGCCACGAAGTGCCGTTCATCCTCGACCACGGCCAGATCGTCGGGCGGCTGGTCTACGAGCACATGCTGAAGCGGCCGCAGGCGCTCTACGGCACTGATCTCGGCTCGAACTACCAGGCACAGGGCCTGAAACTGTCCAAGCATTTCCGCGCCGCGCGCTGATCGCCGATCAAATCAGACTGTGCTTGCCTGACCTTGTGGGCCGTGCTTGGTTGTGCCCAACCGTTAAGGTGGTTGGAACCAAGGGGAACAAGAAATGCAGATTTCAAGATGGATCGCATCGACAGCAGCAGCTGCCATGCTGGTGATGGCTGCCGGGTCCTTGTCGGCGCAAGCACAGGAAAAGTTGAAGATCGCCACCGAAGGCGCCTATCCGCCGTTCAACACCATCACCGCGGATGGCAAGCTCGTCGGCTTCGACATCGACATCGCCAATGCGCTTTGCGCTCAGATGAAGGTCGAATGCGAACTTGTCACGCAGGACTGGGACGGCATGATCCCGGCGCTCCAGGCCAGAAAGTTCGACGCCATCATCGCGTCCATGAGCATCACCGAGGAGCGCAAGAAGCAGGTCTCCTTCACCAACAAATACTATACGACGCCGCTTTCGCTGGTGGCCTTGAAGGACAGCGATATTGCCTCGACCGAACCCGCAGCACTCGCCGGCAAGACAGTCGGCGCGCAGGCTTCGACCACCCAGGCCGACTATGCCCAGGATGTCTATAGCAAGGCCGGCGCCGAGGCGAAGCTCTACCCGACCCAGGAGGAGGCGGTCGCCGACCTGATGAACGGCCGTCTCGATGCCGTCCTTTCAGACAAATTCGTGCTGATGGACTGGATGAAGAAGTCGAGCGACGGCTGCTGCAAGATGGTCGGCGACGTCAAGGGCACCGAGACCGAAGCCGGTATCGCCGTGCGCAAGGAAGACAATGCGCTGCGCGAAAAGCTCAACGCCGCGATCGATGCGATCGTCGCAGACGGCACCTACAAGAAGATCCAGGCCAAATATTTCGATTTCGATATTTATTGAGGCCGGTATGCTTCGCGCGTCCTTCCCTTCTCCCCTTGTGGGAGAAGGTGGATTGGCGCGCAGCGCCAAGACGGTTGAGGGGTGCTGGACGGAGTGATGGGTTGGCGTTCCCTGGAACATCCCTCATCCGACCGAGCTTCGCTCGGCCACCTTCTCCCACAAACAAGGGGAGAAGGAGAGGTGCCACCTTACAGCGCCTTCACCGCCACCGTCACCGGCTGCTCGATTTCAAGCGGGTTGCGTAGCGGCAGGCCGAAATCCTTGGCCTCGATCTCGAACACGTCGCCGGCCGCGGTCCTGATGCCGTCGGCGAAGGACAGTGTCGCCGTGCCGAACATGTGCACATGCACGTCGCCCGGCTGGCGGAAGGCCGAATATTTGAAGTGGTGGTGTTCGAGATTGGCGATGGTGTGCGACATGTTCGCCTCGCCCGACAGGAACGGCTTCTCCCACAGCAGCTCGCCGTCACGGAGGATGCGCGAAGAACCCCTGACGTCGGACGGCAGGTCGCCTATCAAGATCTCCGGCCCGAACGAAGCGTTGCGCAGCTTGGAATGCGCGAGGAAAAGATAATTCACGCGCTCGGTGACATGGTCGGAAAACTCGTTTGACAGTGTGAAGCCGACGCGGAACGGGGCGCCGTCGTCGCCGATGACATAGATGCCGGCGACTTCCGGCTCCTCGCCTGCATCCTCGGCGAAGGCGGGCGACAGAAGCGCCGCACCGGGCGCTACCGCCATGGTGCCGTTGCCCTTGTAGAACCATTCCGGCTGCACGCCGGTCTGGCCCTTGACCGGCTTGCCGCCCTCCAGCCCCATGCGGAACATCTTCATGGAATCGGTGAGCTGCTCCTCGCCGTCGGTGCTGAGCTTCTTGTGCATGGAATCGCGGGTCGCGGCGGAGCCGAGATGTGTCAGCCCTGTGCCGGTGAGGTGGAGATGCGCCGGGTCGGGATGGTTGATTGGCGACAACAGCCGCCCCTTCTTGTAGGCGGCATCGAGGTCGACCGCTTCACCGAAGCCCTTGCGCTCGATGAGGGCGACGAGCCCGGTGCCGGTGCGCGCGGCCTCCATCGCCAGCGAATAGACGCTGCGGGCGCCGTTGATGATCCGGGTCTTGCCGCCGTTGCGGGCAACGACGCGGATGGTCTCTGCGTCGTCAAGGATCTGGGAGATCAGCATGATGTACCCTCTCTCAATTGCCTTTGGCCTGGCTGCCGGGTTGGCAAACTTTGACCAGCGCGGCTCGGATGGTATCCGCGCCACTGGTGAACTCTTCGTCCGGATTGCGCTCGCGGGCCCGGTCCCTGAGGGACTTCTTTGCGCCGCCCGGCAGCGCCGCGATGTGACCCGTGCCTCCTAAAAGCCCGCCGCGTCTGAAAGGCGGCCCGCTTTAATCCTTGTTTTTATGCATGTCGTTGTCCCAACACGCTGCACACGTTTGGCGACATGCATTCGTTCCCTCGCCCTCAAGCCTTGTTCTTGTTGTAGACGTCGAAGACCACGGCGCCGAGCAGCACTAGGCCTTTGACCACCTGTTGCCAATCGACATTGACGCCCATGATCGACATGCCGTTGTTCATGACGCCCATGATGAAACCGCCGACCACCGCGCCAATAACCTGACCGACGCCGCCCATCGCCGAAGCCCCGCCGATGAACACAGCGGCGATGACGTCGAGCTCGCTGCCGAGGCCGGCCGCTGGCACCGCCTGGCCAAGGCGCGCCGCAATGATCAGCCCGCCGAGCGCCGAGAGCACGCCCATATTGATGAACACCATCAGGGTCAGCCGCTCGGTCTTGATACCCGATAGCTGCGCCGCCTTGGCATTGCCGCCCATCGCGTAGATACGGCGGCCGACCGTCATGCGTTTGGTGACGAAGACGAACAGCGCGATCAGCACGCCCATCACCACGAGAACGATCGGCAGGCCTCTGTAGGTGGCGAACTGGTAGACCAGGAACAGCGCCAGAGCGCTGGTCACCAGGGTCTTGACGACGAACAGCGTGAAGGGTTCGGCTTCGTAGCCATGCCGCTCGCGGCTGCGCCGTGCCCTGAGCCCGAAATAGGCATAGGCGAGCACGGCAACGAGGCCGATCACGATCGTCGTCATGTGCAGCGTCAGCCCGCTGCCGACGATGGTCTTGCCGGCGGCGTTCACGACCGGCGGGATCAGTGTCAACGAGCCGATCACGTCCGGAATGAAGCCGGAACTGAGCGCCTTGAAGCCGGCTGGAAGCGGCCCCACGGAAGACCCGCCACCCAGCAGCGCCTGGCAGATGCCGCGGAAGATCAGCATCCCCGCCAGCGTGACGATGAAGCTCGGTATTCGGTGATAGGCGATCCAGTAGCCTTGTCCCGCGCCGATCGCGCCGCCGATGATCAGGCAGATGATCGACACCACCAGCGGATTGCTGAAAGGGCCGAGAGGCCAGATGACCATCATCATCGCCGCCAGCGCGCCGATGAAACCGGCGACGGACCCGACGCTGAGATCGATATGGCCGGAGACGATGACCAGCAGCATGCCCAGCGCCATCACGATGATGAAGCTGTTCTGCTGCACCAGGTTACTCAAGTTCACCGGCTTGAACAGCGTTCCGGACGTCGTGTACTGGAAGAATACCATGATGGCGATAAGCGCCAGGATCAGGCCGTATTCGCGCAGGTTGGTGACCAGCGCCGAGACGGCAACGCGCGGCCCCTGCTGCACATCTTCGGCGACGCCGCTTTTCGGGACGGGAGCGCTTTCGGTGCTCATGATGCTTTTCCTTCTCCGCGAACGATGGCGCGCATAATCTTTTCCTGGCTGGCATCGCTCGCCGCCATTTCGCCGACGATACGTCCTTCGTTCATGACATAGATGCGGTCGGTGATGCCGAGCAGTTCGGGCATCTCCGACGAGATGACGATGATCGCCTTACCCTCCGAGGCGAGACGCGCGATGATCGTGTAGATTTCATACTTGGCACCAACGTCGATGCCGCGCGTCGGCTCGTCGAGGATCAGCACCTCCGGATTGGCGAACAGCCACTTCGACAGCACCACCTTCTGTTGATTGCCGCCCGATAGATTGCCGGTCATCTGGTAAACGCTGGACGAGCGGATGTTGGTCTTGGCCTTGTAGTCGTTGGCGACGGCGAGCTCGCGCATGTCGTCGATCACGCTATGGCGCGACACGCCGGGAAGATTGGCCAGCGTGATGTTGTGCTTGATGTGATCGATCAGGTTGAGACCGTAGGTCTTGCGGTCCTCGGTGACGTAAGCGATGCCGTGTTCCACTGCCTTGCTGACAGAGGAGACATCGATGGGCTTGCCCTTGAGCAGCACCTCGCCCGTGATGCGGCGGCCATAGGAGCGGCCGAACAGGCTCATCGCGAATTCGGTGCGTCCGGCGCCCATCAGCCCGGCGATACCCACCACCTCGCCCTTGCGGACGTCGATGTCGATGCCCTTGATCACTTGCCGCTCGGCATGGATCGGGTGATAGACCGACCAGTTCCTCACCTGGAGTACGATCTCACCGATCTCGGGCTCGCGCGACGGATAACGGTCGTCTAGCGAGCGGCCGACCATCGAGGTGATGATGCGGTCTTCCGAGATGTCTTTCTTAGGCAGCGTCTCGATGGTCCGCCCGTCGCGGATGATCGTCACCTTGTCGGCGACCCGGTTGATCTCGTTGAGCTTGTGCGAGATCAGGATCGAGGTGATGCCCTGCCGCTTGAATTCGAGCAGCAGGTCGAGCAGCGCCTGGCTGTCCTTTTCGGACAGGCTCGCCGTCGGTTCGTCGAGGATCAGCAGCTGCACTTCCTTGCTGAGCGCCTTGGCGATCTCGACCAGTTGCTGCTTGCCGACGCCGATATTGGTGATCAGCGTCTTGGGGTCTTCCTTAAGCCCCACCTTCTTGAGCAGAGCGCTGGTGCGCGTCTCGTTGGCATTCCAGTCGATGACGCCGTATCTGGCATGCTCGTTGCCGAGAAAGATGTTTTCGGCGATCGACAGCATCGGCACCAGCGCGAGTTCCTGGTGGATGATGACGATGCCGCGGCGCTCGCTGTCGTGGATGCCCTTGAAGTGGCACTCATCGCCGCGATAGATGATTTCGCCGTCATAAGTGCCGGATGGATACACGCCCGACAGCACCTTCATCAGCGTCGACTTGCCGGCGCCGTTCTCGCCGACAACGGCGTGAATCTCGCCTTCCTCTACGCTGAGGTTGACATTCGACAGCGCCTTGACGCCGGGAAACGTCTTGGTGATGTCACGCATCTCCAAAATCGTCGAGGCCATCAGGAATACCACTCCTCCGAGGTACCGGAAACTACCGGGGTCGCTCGCTAACCAAAAGGGGTCCTGCGCTGCGCAGGACCCCGGTTTTTACAACTGCGGTTACTTCAGCTCTTCGGCCTTGATGTAGCCGGAATCGACCACCAGAGCCTGGTAGTTCGACTTGTCGACATCATGCGGCGTCAGCAGGATCGAGGGGACGACCTTGACGTCATTGTTGTAGGTCTTGGTGTCGAGGCCGTCCGGCTTGCTGCCCGTGAGCACCTTGTCGACGAGTTCGACCGTCGCCTTGGCGAGTTCGCGGGTGTCCTTGAACACGGTCGAGTACTGCTCGCCGGCGATGATCGCCTTGACCGAAGCGGTCTCGGCATCCTGGCCGGTGACAACGGGCCATGGTTGATCGGGCGTGCCGTAACCAACGGCGCGCAACGAAGCGATGATGCCGCGCGACAGGCCGTCATACGGCGAGAGCACGCCATCGACGCGGCTGCCATCCGAATAGTTGGCGGAGAGCAGATTGTCCATGCGGGCCTGGGCCGTCGCTGCCAGCCAGCGGAGCGTGCCGACCTTGTCCATGCCCATCTGGCCGGACTTCACCACGAGGGTCTTGTCGTCGATCAGCGGTTGCAGAACCGACATTGCGCCGTCGTAGAAGAAGAAGGCGTTGTTGTCGTCCGGCGAGCCGCCGAACAGCTCGACGTTGAACGGACCCTTGTTTTCCGGATAGCCGAGGCCCTTGAGCAGCGATTTGGCCTGGATGACGCCGACGCCGAAATTGTCGAACGTGGTGTAGTAGTCGACATTCGGGGTCTTCTTGATCAGCCGGTCATAGGCGACGACGACGACGCCGGCGTCAGCCGCCTTCTGCAGCGCGTCCGACATCGTGGTGCCGTCGATGGAGGCGATGATCAGTGCCTTCGGGCCTTTGGTGATTTCGTTTTCCAGCTGGCTGAGCTGATTGGGGATATCGTCCTGCGCATATTGCAGGTCGACAGTGTAGCCCAGAGCCTCGAGCTGGGACTTGACGGCGTCGCCGTCGTTGATCCAGCGCTGCGAGGTCTTGGTGGGCATCAGCACGCCGATGAGGCCTTCGCCTGCCTGCACCGGGACCGTCATGGCCGCGATGCTAAGGGCCGCGACGGCGGCCAGTGTCTTGACGATCTTCACATTAACTCTCCCTGGTTGATGGACGCGCACCCTGGGTTTCGTGGGCCGCGCGATCGTGCAGGAGCGCCAAACGCGCCGCTGCCGTCATATCGATCTCCGGTATCCTCCCAATCGGCCCTGAGACTCTGGTTCCAGTCGATGCGATTTTTCTCGCTGGCGACGGTCAAGCTCCAGGACGCGCGGAGGGTGTGGCTCTTTGCCATAACTGTCAAATGCGATCTTTGGTGGTTGCTATACCCAAACTGATATACTGAAAGTGGACAAAAGATCTGGCCGGATTGCCGGCCGGCCACGAGCGAGGAGCAAACGGAGATCATGGCGGCGCTACGGGATCCTACTGGACTTTCAGATGGTTATGGCGAAAGTCCCGGCAGGAGTGAGACCCTGCTGCGCAGCGGCCTCAGTCTGCGCCACATGCGCATGATCGCAGCCCTCGATGACCATGGCCGGGTCAGCGCGGCAGCCCAGGTCATGAACATTTCGCAGCCCGCCGCCTCGCGGATGATCGCCGAGATGGAGGCGGTGCTCGACGTCAAGCTGTGCGAGAGGCTGCCGCGCGGCATCACGCTGACGCCCTATGGCAAGGCGTTGGCGAGGCGCGCGCGTTCGATCCTGCTCGAGATGCGTGAAGTCGACCGCGAGATATCCGAGCTCAAGGCGGGCAAGGGCGGCTCGGTGTTCCTCGGCGCGGTGACGGCTCCCGCGATCGAGCTCGCCGTGCCGGCGATCCGCGAAATCCGGCGTATCTATCCGCGTATCGAGATCACCATGCAGGTCGAGACCTCCAATGTGCTGGCGCGCGAGCTGATCGCCACACGTCACGATTTCATCATCGCGCGCATCCCCGACGACCTCAATCCACGGCTGTTCGAGGCCCGCGTCATCGGCGTCGAAAAAGCCTGCCTGATCGTGCGCCGCGGCCACCCGCTCGCTAAGGGCAAGGCGGTGCGGCTGGAGGAGACCGCCGCCTATGACTGGGTTTTCCAGTCGGGCGGCTCGCCGCTGCGCCAGGCGATGGAAAGCAATTTCCTGAACCGCAACATCGCGCTGCCGGACCGCATCCTCAACACCAGCTCGCTGCTCCTGACCCTGGTCATGGTCGCGCAGTCGGACGCCATCGCGCCGGTGTCGATCCAGGTGGCGAAATTCATCCAGAACCCCGAGGGGCTGGCCGGCGCCATCGACGTCGTCCAGACTGAGTTCGACATCGAGGTCAGGCCCTACAGCCTGATCACCGTAAAAAATCGCGCGCTGTCGCCGGCAGCCAAGATGCTGCACGACTTCATTTTGAGAGAGGTAGGCTGACGGCGTTAAATCAAGCAATCCATTGCCGATCCACTGCATAGCTATCGCACGGCTCCTAGGTCATGTCGCTTCAATTCAGAATATCGCTCGAGCGAAGGAACCACACAGGGCGGTGCCGCGTCATAGAAGCGGGCTCCTGTTGCAGCCCCAGCGAGGCTATCGATGATCAGGCTTCTCCTCGTCTTCGCCGCGACGCTTGCCTTCGCATGCGGCGGGGCGTGGGCGGCCAAGCTGGACCAAACCACCGTCAACCAGGCCCAATTCGCCGCCGGCGAACCGAAGGATGCCGATCCGACCGTGTTGAAGGCGCAGATTCTCTTGGATCGCGCCCGCTTCTCGCCGGGGCTGATCGACGGCCGGCTGTCAGAGAACTTCGCCAAGGCGATCGGCGCCTTTCAGCAGGCGAACGGACTCCCATCCGATGGCAAGCTCACTCCGGAGACCTGGAGCAAGCTCATCGCAACCTCCGCCGGCCCGGTGCTGGTCACCTATGAGGTGACGCGCAAGGATGTGCGCGGACCCTTCACCAGGCGTATCCCGGCTCGCATGGAGAGGATGGCCCGTCTGCCGCGGCTCGGCTATCGCACCGCTGCAGAGAAGCTGGCGGAGCGCTTCCATATCAGCGAACAGTTGCTCAGGATGCTCAATCCGGGCATCGGCTTCAGGAAGGCCGGCACGACCCTGGTGGTGCCTGATGTTGGCCGGGGCGATCCTCCCGCTGCCGTTGCCCGCATCGAGGTCGACAAGGGCGCCCGCCTGGTGCGCGTGCTCGATCCTTCCGGCAAATGGCTCGCAGTCTACCCCGCCTCGATTGGCAGCGATGAAAACCCGGCGCCAAGCGGCATGTCGGAGGTCAAGCGCGTGGTGCGCAACCCCACCTATCACTACGATCCGGACTTCGCTTTCAAGGGGGTCCGGACCAAGCGGCCCTTCACCATCGCTGCCGGACCGAACAATCCCGTGGGATCGGTCTGGATCGATCTCTCCATCGAAAGCTACGGCATCCACGGTACGCCCGACCCGGGCAAGATCGGCACGACCTTCTCGCATGGCTGCATCCGACTGACCAATTGGGATGCCGAAGACCTTGGCTCTATCGTGCAGCCGGGCACGAAAGTCGAGTTCAAGAACGAGATCGCCCATGCCGTCGACGAGCTCGCTCCGTAGCAAAATGATTGGCCAGCAGACCTGCTGTCGCAGGCTATTCCTGTGAACCTTCGAGATCCCAAGTCGAAAGGGATCGGGTCGGGAGTTACAGGCACAAACCCTCGGAGCAAGGTGGAGCGGGTAGCGGGAATCGAACCCGCGCGTTCAGCTTGGGAAGCTGACAAGCTACCATTACATCATACCCGCGCAGCAGCCTCGTTACCACGCAAGCCGGCGTTCGGGCAATGGTTAAGCGTGCGCTCGTGCCTTGCCAGCCGCCCGACTGTTACTCCGTCGTGGCAAGGGCATCGTCTGCGGCAAAAGCCGGCCAGTATTTCGAAATTGCCAGCGTGGCCCCGATTGAGGAGAAATGGCCATAGTCGAAATAGAGGAACTGGCCTGCGTCGGCGTAGGAGCAGCGTCCTGCGCTACAGAGGAAATTGAGCGGATCGATGAAGGTGGCGCCTTTGGTAAATGCGCGCACACGGTTGTTGATGTCGGGATCCATGGCCATTGGCCAGGATGTATCATCGAGATTTTCGCGCTTTGCGAAGAACGCGATTTTCCGAACGTCGGTTATGAACTGTGGAGACTGGCCGATGACAAACACACGCACACCTAGGCCACGAAGCGTATCGATCGTTTGCTGGAGACCGTCGAAACTTCTGGCCTCGTAGTCGGTCCACCGACCGCTGAGTACAACCGTCTTGATGCCGGCGTCCTGGACGATCTTCAGGGCTTGCTGATTGAACCGCATGCAATCTGGGCGTGCATAGGAGAAGTAGGAGAGAATCGGTGGACAGCCTGCGTAGGTATATTCGACGATGTTGGCCTGTAGCTGATTAATGTTGGCGTCCAGGCCTGAAACATAGTGGGCGGCGAACGAGTCGCCCCACAACAATACGGTTGTAGGGAAGCCGCGAGTGCGCGTGCAATCCTCGATATTCCAGCTTTCGATCCGGCTGGAGCCCTCGTTGAAACAGGTGCCATTGCCCCAGTCCCCGACAGGAATCCGCTGTTGGGCATAGTCCGGAAACCTTTGCGGAAAGCCGTTGCCGAGCGCCCCCGCCGCCCCGCCAACGCAAAGAAGAGCGATCGCGCCCGCTGAAAAGGCGAAGATGGGCACCGGGGCGGTGAAGCTCCTTTTCTGCCGAAACGGCTGCTCGATGTACTTCCACGAAAATGCAGCCAATGCGAAGCTTGCAACCGTCATCGCAACGGTCATCGACGGGTCGAGTTTTTGTAACGAAAGATAGTGCGCGAACGCATTGATCGGCCAGTGAACAAGATACAGCGAATAGGAGATGAGGCCGATCCAGACCAGCGGACGAACTTCGAGTATGCGGCTGGCGATCGTCGAGGGGCTATTTTGGCCGACATAGATAAGGAGGGCCGTTCCGAGGCACGGATACAAAGCGTTGTAGCCCGGGAACGGGTCGCTCTCCGAGATCGCAAAGAACCCGATGGCGAGAAGGCCAAATCCGGCCAGCCCGACCAGTTCCATAAGGAACCGGTTGCTCAAGGGCGGGGGCCGTTTCAGCATGAGCACCGCGCCCAGCATGAGTTCCCAGACTCGTGTCGGCAGCAGGTAGAATCCCGCGTTTGGCGCCAGCCATGTCGCCATGACCGCCAGCACGAAGCTGCCGAGAATGATCGGCAGGAGTATCGTCAGCCAGCGCTTGGCAAAATAGCGATAGATCAGGAACATCAGGATTGGGGCAAAGATATAGTACTGCTCCTCGACCGAAAGCGACCAGGTGTGCAACAGCGGTCGGAGCTCGGCATCGATGGAGAAGTAATTTGACGTCTTCCAAAAATAGATGTTCGACCAGAAAGTCGAGGCCGCTATGACGCTGAGACTGAATTCGTGCAGATCTGACGGCAGAAGAATGAACAATGCCGCAATGCAGCTGAGAAGCGTGACAAAGATCAGAGCCGGCAGGATGCGCCGGGCACGGCGCCAATAGAAGCTGATGATCGAAAACTGGCCGCGTTCAAGGTCGTCCAGAAGGCTTCCGGTGATCAGATAGCCGGATATGACGAAGAAGATATCGACGCCGGTAAAGCCGCCTGGAATTGCCGAAATTCCGAAATGGAAGAGTACAACCGGCAGGACCGCAACGGCCCGAAGACCATCGATATCGCGCCTGTACTTCATTCAAGAAGTCCTGTGTTCGCAGGTCACGGCGAAACAGCGCAGTCCGTCCATCACCGGGCGATACGAGTGGGTCTGGCAGATCGATATCAACGGGTCACCCTCTGTCGCCTAATTTTGCTGCACTGCAGCATCGGTGTCAAGACTGGCGAGCAGACAATCCGGCCAACCCGTTGTCCGGGGCAACTGGAGTTGGTGACCGCCTTGATGCCAGCGCGGCAAGTGCGTATTTCTGGACCTGTAACCGAATCTGGAGACACGCCTTGTCCGCACTAACGCGCTTTCTCGGCGATACGCCGCTCCGGGTGCTCCTGAAGCTGTTGGTGTTGTCGTTCCTCGTCGGCCTTGTCATGAACGCATTCGGCTGGTCGCCGATGGATGTGCTCTACGGCATCCGGAATTTCTTCGTCGATCTTTGGAATCTGGGCTTCCGCGCCATTGAGCGTTTCCTTGGCTATATCCTGCTGGGCGCGGCGATCGTCATTCCGGCCTTCATCCTTCTCAGGATCGCCAATTATCGGAAATAGAGCATGATCCCGACCGAAGGTCAGCGTAGCAAAAAGTGGAAACCGGTTTTCGGAAAGGATCATGCCCAAACGATAGGCGCTCAGGCGAAGCCTTCGGCCACTTCGAACAGGATGGCATGGCGCGCGGCGAGGGCCGCTACGTCAGTCGAATAGCCGCCGCCGATAACGCCGCAGACCGGGATGCCGAGCGCGCGAAAATGACGGATCACCATGTCGTCGCGGGCGCGCAGCCCCTCGTCCGACAGCGACAACCTGCCAAGCCGGTCCTCGGCATGAACGTCGACCCCTGCATTGTAGAAAACGATGTCCCAGCGCGCCCTGGCGGTGAGTTCCGGCAGGATGCCGCCCAACCTTTCGAGATAGGCCGCATCGCCGGTGCCATCTGGCAGGGCGATGTCGAGGTCGGAAGCGATCTTGCGCGTCGGATAGTTGCGGTCGCCATGCATGGAAAAGGTGGACACGCGCCGCTCGTCGCCGAGAATATCCGCCGTGCCGTCGCCCTGATGCACGTCGAGATCGACGATCAGGATGTTGCGGGCGGCAGCTTCGGCAAGCAGTACCAGTGAAGCCACCGCAACATCGTTGAAGGTGCAGAAGGCGCCTTGCGCGCGCAGCGCATGATGGCTGCCGCCGGCGGTGTTGCAGGCGATGCCGTCCAGCAACGCCAGCCGCGCCGCCAGCACGGTGCCGCCCGTTGCGAGCTGCGCCCTGAGCGAGACGCGCGGGCTCACCGGAAAGCCGATGTCGCGCTCGATTTTTTCAGGCACTTCGCAGCCCAGCACCTGGTCGACATAGCCGGCGTCATGGGCAAGCTTCAGCCATGATGCCGGCGCCGGTTCGGGCACGTTGAGCGCGGCGGGGCCGGTCAGTCCGCGGGCGCCCAAGGCTTCCATCAGCAGCTTGTATTTGCTCATCGGGAAGCGATGGTTGACGGCGAAGCCGGCGTCGTAGTCGGGATGATGAACGATCTGCAGGGGCATGAGCGGCAGGTGCGCCAGAGGCGGGTTTCGGTTGGCCGTGGCGGGATGAGTGGTTGCGCGGCGTCCGGAAACTGGGCCACATCGGCTGTTCGATCAAGCCGCAAAGGGAAAGCGGATCCTGGATCAGGTGTCAGCAGCGGCCAACGGCCGGTCTTTCGTCGTTACCAATCGCTCGGTGCTCGCCATCGCGGTGCCGATGACGCTTGCCTATCTGACGACGCCGCTGCTCGGCATCGTCGATACCGCGGTGGTCGGGCAGTTGGGCGACGCTGCCCTTCTCGGCGGCCTGGCGGCGGGCGCCCTGGTCTTCGACGTCGTCTTCACCTCCTTCAATTTCCTACGCTCCGGCACCACCGGGCTCGTCGCCCAGGCTGTCGGACGCGACGACGAACTCGAGGAACAGGCGGTTTTCTGGCGCGCCGTGCTGATCGCGGTCGTCACTGGCATCGTGCTTGCCGCACTTGCGCCACTGGTCGCCATCGCCGGACAATGGTTCATGAGCGCCGAGCCGCGCGTCAGCGAGGCGATGGCCGTCTACATCCGCATCAGGCTGCTTGCAGCACCGTTCTCGCTGATCAACTACGCCATCCTCGGCTATGTGCTGGGGCGTGGCGAGGGAGTGCTTGGGCTGATGCTGCAATTGGTGCTGAACGGCATCAACATCGCGCTCTGCATCCTGCTGGGGCTGGAGCTCGGCTGGGGCGTCGCCGGCGTCGCCTGGGCGACCGTCACCGGTGAATTCGTCGCCATGCTGCTTGGCCTGGCGATCATCGGCCGGCGTTTCTGGGCAGCGCCCCGGCTGCCGCGCCATCGCATCCTCGACCTGTCGGCATTCCTGCGCATGATGTCGCTCAACCGTGACATCATGATCCGGTCGTTTTCGCTGCTCGCCGCTTTCGCGCTGTTCACCCGCCAGGGCGCACAATTCGGCACGGTGACGCTGGCCGCCAACGCGGTGCTGATGAACTTCTTCCTCATCGCCGGCTATTTCCTCGACGGTTTCGCCACGGCAGCCGAACAGCTCGCCGGGCGTGCCGTGGGCGCGCGTGCCGCGATGCAATTCCGGCAGGCGGTGCGGCTGACCCTGTTCTGGGGCTTAGGGCTGGCGGCCACGGCGACGCTTGTCCTTTTGCTGGGCGGTACTGATCTGGTCGCCCTGATCACGACGTCACAAGATGTTCGCGCCGTTGCCGACATCTATCTGCCCTGGGCGGCGTTCACCGCACTCAGCGGCGTGCTGGCGTTTCAGATGGATGGCGTCTTCATCGGCGCGACCTGGTCGCGCGACATGCGCAACATGATGCTCTTGTCGTTCCTCGTCTTCAGCGCGGCCTTGCTCATCCTGGCGCCAGCCTTCGGCAATCACGGCCTGTGGGCGGCGCTGCACGTCTTCCTGCTGGTGCGCGGCTTCAGCCTGCTTGCCATTTTGCGCTTGCGGATGCGGACGGCGTTTTAGAGCGACTTCGGGTCAGAGCGGCTTGGACGACCATTGATCGAGGCTGCTATCGCGCAACTCGCGCAGCGACTTGAGCCGTTGCATATCCGCAAAACGCGCCATCCCCGCAAGAATGCGGCCCGGCAGTGCCGGCCCGGCATAGATCATGCCGGTGTAGAGCTGGACGAGATCGGCGCCGGCGCGGATCTTTTCAAGTGCCGTATCTGCAGAATCGACGCCGCCGACGCCGATGATGGCGCGGTCCGGGCCAAGCAGTTTCCGCATCTTTGCCAGCACGATGGTCGAGCGCTCGAACAACGGTTTTCCCGAAAGCCCGCCTGTCTCGCCGGCAAAATCGGTGCTGCGCAGCCCCGGCCGCGCGATGGTGGTGTTGGAGACGATGACACCGTTTATTGCCTTCTCGGTGACCTCGGCGGCGATATCCTCCAACTCGGCCTCGACCAGGTCCGGCGCGATCTTGAGGAAGACGGGCCGCTGCGCTGCAGCTGCCGTACGTGCGGCCATGACGCGCGACAGGAGTTCGCCGAGCTGTTCGCGCGCCTGCATGTTGCGCAGGCCCGGCGTGTTCGGCGATGAAATGTTGACCGTCAGATAGCTGGCGTAGGGTGCAAACCTGACAACGCCTCGTTCATAGTCACCGACGCGGTCGGTGCTGTCCTTGTTGGCACCGATATTGACGCCGACGATGCCGGCGCGGCCCTTGCGGGCGGCAAGCCGTTGTTCGGCGGCCTCGTGGCCCTCATTGTTGAAGCCCAGCCGGTTGATCACCGCTTCGTCCGATGTCAGCCGGAAAATGCGCGGCTTCGGGTTGCCGGCCTGCGGCAGCGGCGTGATCGTGCCGACCTCGGTAAAGCCAAAGCCGAGGCCAAGCAGCGCATCGGGAACCTCGGCGTTCTTGTCGTAACCGGCAGCCATGCCGAGCGGATTGGGGAAATCGATGCCGCAGACGCTGACTTTCAGCCTTTCGTCGAGCACAGGGCGCCGGGCGACCGGCAGCCCGCATTTCAGCGCGGCGATCGACAGGCCGTGGGCGGCCTCCGGATCGAATGCAAACAGGAACCTCTGGCCGAGCCGGTCGAGCACGCTCATTCGGCCTCCAGCGCCGGGAATTGGTGCAGGCCATCGGTGCCGAGCGGCAACGGTTGCACCCAGACGACGGCGTTGAGGTCGAGCGGGCCGTAAAGATGCGGGAACAGCGCGCCGCCGCGCGAGACCTCGTATTTCAGCACATCACCGAGTTTGGCGCCATCGACGGCGACCAGCAGCAGCCCGGTCTGGCCGGCAAAGTGTTTGGCCGCCGTTTCCCTGGCCTGGCCGGCGGTGGAAAAATGAATGAAGCCGTCGGCGACATCGATCGGCGCGCCGGCGAAGCTGCCATTTCTTTCGGCCTCGCGCCACAACCGTTCGGGCACTATCTTGTAGATAATCTGAGACATGGTTGCGCTATAGTCCGAACCAGCCATACGGGAAAGAGCGGGCCAGGGTTCTTCCCCATTTCCGGCGCAAACATGCGATAAATTGCACTTACTGGCCCATGGAGGACAATATGCGTCCGCAGCACGTCTTGATCCCTGCCGCCCTCATGTCGCTCGTCGCGGTATCAGCTTTTTCCGAGGAAGCCGACCGCTACCGGATGGAAAAATCGGCCACCGGCTATGTCCGCATGGACACGCAGACCGGTGCGATGTCGATCTGCGAGGAGGCTTCCGGCCAGCTCGTCTGCAAGATGGCGGCCGATGAACGCGCCGCCTTCCAGGACGAGATCGACCGGCTGCAAAATTCGGTGAAGGCGCTCGACCAGCGCGTCGTCAAGCTCGAGAACTCGCTTGCCGCCCGCTTTGAGTCGACATTGCCCAGCGAGGAGGATTTCAACAAGACGATGAGCTATATGGAGCGCTTCCTGCGCAGCTTCATCGGCATCGTCAAGGACATGGAAAAGGACAGCGGCGAGGATGCCGCCAGGCCCAATCCGCAAAAAACCTGAGCACCGTTCACCGGGGAAACCCGGCACATAGCCTTTGCCGCTTGAAAACGGCTGATATCGCCGCATAATCGTTCGACTGATCCCGTAAGAAGCAGACAATTCATCAATGGGATTCGGGGAGGGACTTGTGCCGTCGGGCTACACTTTCGTCATCGCTGACGATCATCCGCTTTTTCGCGGTGCGCTGAGAGAGGCGCTTGCCGGCATCGGCAACGTCGCCGGCATTCACGAGGCCGGCGATTTCGAAAGCGCCAAGGCGCTGGTCGTGGCCAATGAGGACGTCGATCTGGTGCTGCTCGACCTGTCGATGCCGGGCGCTAGCGGCCTTTCCGGCCTGATCTCGCTGCGCGGCATCCATCCGACGGTGCCACTGGTGGTGGTGTCGGCACATGACGATCCGGTGACCATCCGACGCGCGCTCGACCTCGGCGCTTCCGGTTTCATCTCCAAATCGGCCAGCATGGAGGAGATCCGCAGTGCCGTGCAGTCGGTGCTTGCCGGCGACATCGCTGCGCCCGCCGGCATCGATCTCGGCGTCGAGCGCGATCCCGAGATCTCCGATCTGATCAAGCGGCTGCAGACGCTGACGCCGCAGCAGACGCGCGTGCTCGGCATGTTGGCGGAAGGGCTGCTCAACAAGCAGATCGCCTACGAACTCGGTGTCTCCGAAGCAACGATCAAGGCGCATGTCTCGGCCATTCTGCAGAAGCTTGGCGTCGACAGCCGCACCCAGGCGGTGATCCTGCTGTCCAAGATCGGCAGCGATCCGCTGCCGGCAGCCAGCTGACCTAGAGCATTTGCCGCAAAGTGGAATCACTTGGCGTTGCAGAAATGCGGCTAAAACAAACAGATAGAGCGGGATCCCCAGTTCAATTTGAACGCACCCCGCTCTATAGGCTTCGCGCTGATCGTGTTCAGCGGCCGAGCCCCCAAAGGTGTGGATTCAGTTCGAAGCTCTTGATCAGCATCTCGGTGAGAACCCGTACTTTCCGCGCGGGATGCTGACCAGGCGGGCGGATGACATACGCGCCTGCCGAAGGTGGTGGATAGCGTGTCATAATGGGAACGAGCGCTCCGGAGGTCACATAGTCATACGTGATGCAATCGGGGAGCCAAGCGATGCCGAGCCCTGCCACTGCGGCGGCGGCAAGCGCCGTAGCGTTGTCGGCCTTGAACCTGCCCTGCGGCTGAACCGTGACGATCTTGTCGCCATCCATGAACTGCCAGGCTTCCGTCCCCTGCATGAGTGCCTGATGGGTGACGAGCTCATCTGGCGTCTGAGGTGAACCGCGCGTTTTGATATAATCCGGGCTTGCGACGAGCTTTCCATAGATCGGTCCGATGCGCTTCGCGATCAGGTTGGAGTCCTGAAGGTACCCGACCCGGATCGCGCAGTCGAAACCCTCTGCGATGAGATCAACGAAGCGATCGCTGTAGGAGGTATGGATCTGGAGCTGAGGGTGCTGATGCGCCATTTCCGCAAGCACGGGGGCGAAGTGGGTCGGGCCGAAAGAAAGCGGCATGGCAACTCTCAGGCGGCCGCGCAGATCACCGGTTGGGAGGATCGTTTCCCTGGCCGTGTCGATCTCGGCGCTGGCTCGGGCCGCATAATCCCTGAACGTGATCCCCGCTTCCGTAAGCGCGGCGCCGCGGGTCGTTCGTGCAAGAAGCTGAACGCCGAGTTCTGCTTCGATCCGGAAAAGCCGCCGACTGACGATTGACTTGGAGACGCCGAGCCGGCGCCCGGCGGCCGATACACCCCCTGCATCGGCCACTGCGACGAATGTCTGTAGATCTTCGATGTCCAATTCGGCGTTCCTCGTTTCGCGACACAGCTTGCCTGACTATGGCACTACCGCATCACCAAGAGGAACAGAAAATTGCGTCCAGGCAACGTCGCCTGCTGGCGCATGTCTCCCGTGAACCCATTGCCGTCCATAGCGGCAGAGAAAGGAAGTCTTGATGACCCCTCGTAACGGCCTTGATTCGCTTCTTCGTCCTGAAGACTCGGTCCTCGTTCTGATCGACCACCAGCCCTATCAGCTCACAAACGTGAACAGCCACGAACCGCAGATGGTGGTCAACAATGCGACGGCTCTGGCGAAGGCCGCCAAGGCCTTCGGCGTGCCCACGATTCTGACGAGCGTGATCGCTGATCGGGGCGGCCTCCTCTTCCCCCAGATCACCGATGTGTTTCCTGGACAGAAGGTGATCGATCGGACGTTCATCAACACCTGGGAGGATGAGAAGGTCGTGGACGCGGTCAAGGCCACCGGCCGCAAGCAGCTTATCATCGCCGGCCTGTGGACCGAGATCTGCGTTGCTATGCCGACGATCCAGGCTCTCGGCGAAGGCTGGGACGTGACGGTCGTCACCGATGCGTCAGGCGCCGTTTCGGTCGAGGCCCACGAGGTCGCGATCCAGCGCATGATCGCGGCCGGCGCGAACATGATGACCTGGCTGGCGGTGGCTTCGGAATGGCAGCGCGACTGGGCCCGCACAGAGCATGCCGCCGAGCTTTCGGAGCTGCTTGTGCAGCATGCCGCCGGCAGCGGCATCGCGTTCCTGTGGGAGCAGCAGCTGCTCAGCACGCCGGTGCCAAGCGCCGCCGAGGGCTAACCTGAATAGGGATGACGAGCATTCAGAACGATGCGTCGCAAGGAAGTTGAACACGCATCGGGCCTCGTCATCCCACGCTGCTGGTCGGTTCTTGTCATCTCAGAAATAGAAGCAATGAACGGAAAAGCTGAACCCGTTGGCCCCGGCTGGCCTGAAATCGTCGTGGGTCTCGTCTGCCCCTCTCCGTTCTGGCGATAGGCGGGGGTCATCCCGCTCTAGGCATCCGGGTTCAACATGAAGAGTATGACCGTTACTCTGCCGCCGACGCCAGCGGCCTGACCCTGGCCATCATCGAGCGCAGCACCGCCGGCTTCAGCGGCTTGTTGATCACCGGCACGTCGAGCCTGCCGGCGCTGGCGCGCACCTCGCTCGAGCGGTCGGCGGTGACCAGCACGGCCGGCATGTCCTGGCCGTGGATCGCGCGCAGTTTGGCGATCGCATCAAGGCCGGTCTCGCCGTCGAGATGGTAGTCGGCAAGCACGATGTCGGGTCTACGCATGCCGGATCGCTCGAGATCCCCCGAGCCGGCAAGCGTGTCGACGCTGCAGCCCCAGCCTTCGAGCAGCAGCCGCATGCCGTCGAGGATGCGGGCATCGTTGTCGATACAGAGCACGCGTAGCCCGGCAAGCGAAGCAGCAGTGCGGACCGGCGTCTTCGCCTCGACCTCGCGCCGCGGCTGCTGCACTGCCGCGATCGGCAGGATGACGGAAAAGCGCGTGCCCTTGCCCGGGTTTGAAAAGATCTGGAGTTCGAGGCGCAAGACGCGAGCGATGCGGTCGACGATGGAAAGGCCGAGCCCGAGGCCGTCAGCTTCGCGCGCACCCTCGTCGAGCCGGGTGAATTCGTGAAAAACCGTGTTTAGCTTGTCGCCGGCAATGCCGATGCCGGTATCGATCACCTGTATCTCGACCAGTTCGCCGCGCCGCCGCACACCGACCAAGACGCGGCCGCGGCGCGTGTATTTGATGGCGTTGGACACCAGGTTCTGGATCAGGCGGCGTAGCAGATTGCGATCCGTCATCACGCTGAGTGACGAGGGCATGATCGTCAGGCCGAGCTTCCTCTCGGCGGCAAGCGGCTGGAAGTCGTTGCCGATCTGCCGCAGCAGCTCGTCCAGGCTGAAGACGGTGTCGTCCGGTTTCATCGCGCCGGCATCGAGGCGGGAGATGTCGAGCACCGCGCCGAGAATGGTCTCGACCGATTCCAGCGAAGATTCGATGTTGTTTGCGGCCTTGCCGGTCGGGCCCTTGCCGGCCTTTTCGATCAGCGACGAGCAATAGAGGCGGGCGGCGTTCAGAGGCTGCAGGATATCGTGGCCGGCGGCGGCAAGGAACCGCGTCTTGCCGAGATTGGCCTCCTCGGCCAGCATCTGCGCCTGTGCCAGTTCCTCGTTGACGCGGGTCAGTTCGACGGTGCGGTCCTTGACGCGTTGTTCCAGCGATTCATTGGCGCGCTTGAGCGCCAGATCCTGCTCGACGCGTCCTGAGATGTCGGCATAGGTGGCGACGATGCCTCCATCAGGCATTGGGTTGGAGCGCAATTCCAGGATGCGGCCGCTGGTCTTCAGCTCCATCTGCCAGGGGCTGACGAAGCTGGTGAGGCGGTTGAGCATCGCCACCCGCTGGTCGGCCGGAATGTCGCCGCGCTCGGCCAGGTGACGCAGGATGCGGTCGAGCGAGACGCCGACCTGGCCCATCTCGTCGGGCAGGTCGAACAGCGCCCGATACTGGCGATTCCAGCAGATCAGCCGGAAATCTCTATCGAAGACGGTGATGCCTTGTTCCATCTGGTCGAGCGCGATCTGCAGCAGGTCGCGGTTGTGCTGCAGCGCCTCGGTGGCGTCGTCGAGCAGGCGGAAGGCGTCCTTGGATTCGCGATCGTTGCGGCGCAGCAGCAGCGACAGGATCAGCCGCGCCGAGGAGGAGCCGACGGCACTCGCCAGAAGCTGCTCGGAGAAGCGGATGACGTCCATGCTGGCTTGTTCATTGCCGTGCAGCGAAGCGCCGCTGCTCTCTTCAAACGACTGGAAGGACCGCTCGGTGCGTTCGACGCCAAGATAGCGCGCGATGGTGTCCTTGAGGTCGTTGACGGTGACGGTGGTGCGGAAGCGGCGCAGGCTCGGCATCGGGCTCGCCTCGCGCGGCACGAAGATCGACGCCTGGATGCGTTCCAGCGGCACCGATGCGCGCGACAGCGAGCCGAGCACGAAGAACAGCGTGTTGATCGACAGGCTCCACAAGACGCCGTGGTTCAGCGGCTCGGCGATGGTGCCGAACAGCGCTTGCGGCCGCAATGCCTCGAAGCCGAACAGGCCGTGGACGACAATGCCGGTGTCGGACGCGGCGAGCGAAGGAAGCAGCAGCGTGTAGCTCCAGACGACGATGCCGGCGACCATGCCGAGTGCCGCACCCCTGCCGTTGGCGCCGCGCCAGATCAACCCGCCGATCAGGGCCGGCGCGAACTGCGCGATCGCGGCGAACGACATCAGGCCGATCGAGGAGAGCCGCGCGCTGTCGGTGCTCTCGCGATAGTAGAGGAAGGCGACGAACAGCATGATGAAGATCGCCGCCCGCCGCACGTTAAGGATGAGCGTCGACCAGTCCTCGTTCTCGGACGTCGTGGTCTTGAGCAGGCGGCGCACAAACAGCGGAATGACGAGGTCGTTGGAGATCATGATCGACAGCGCGACGCTTTCGACGATCACCATCGCGGTCGCCGCCGACAGGCCGCCGATGAACGCCGCCATGGCCAACACATCGTGACCGCTGAGCAGCGGCAGCGACAGGACGTAGAGATCGCTGCTGGTTTTAGTGCCGACCAGCGCCAGGCCGGCGAGCGCGATCGGCAGCACGAAAAGGTTGATCGCCACCAGATAGAGCGGAAACACCCACGTCGCGGTGCGCAATTCGGCCTCGCTGCGGTTCTCGACGATGGTGACGTAGAACTGGCGCGGCAGCATGATGATGGCGAAACCGCTCAAACATGTCAGCACCAGCCAGGTGGCGAGCGACGTGCGGTAGCCCATTGCTTGCTGAACTTGCGAATTCTCGGCGAGCTTGTCGACCATATCGCTCGGGCCGCCGAAGATCAGGAACGTCACCATCAGGCCGATCGCCAGAAAGGCGGCGAGCTTGACCACGGTTTCCACCGCTACCGCCAGCACCAGCCCATCCTGGTGCTCGGTGGCGTCGGCGTGGCGCGTGCCGAACAGCACCGCAAACAGCGCAAGGAGCATTGCGACGACCAGCGAGATGTCGCTGACGAAGGGATCGAACGAAGGTGGCGAGCCGGTATAATGCTCGACCATCAGGCTGACCGAACCGGAAATCGCCTTCAACTGCAGCGCCATGTAAGGCACCGCGCCGACCGTCGCGATCAGCGTGGCAATCGCTGCTACGGCGAAACTCTTGCCGTAGCGGGCGCCGAGGAAGTCGGCGATCGAGGTGATCTTCTCTGTCTTGGCTAGCCTGACGATGCGCCGAAGCAGCGGAAAGCCGAATACGAACACCAGCACCGGGCCGATATAAATGCCGAGGAATTCGAGGCCGCGCTCGGAGGAAAGGCCGACCGAACCGAAGAAGGTCCAGGAGGTGCAGTAGATCGCCAGGCTGAGCGCATAGATGAAGGGCCGGGCCCGGTCAGGCTCGGATGTCGTTGAGCGCCGGTCGCCGAGGCTGGCGATGACGAACAGCAACGTCACATAAGCGATCGCGATGATGACGATGAACCAGCCCTGCACGGCCCGATAATCCTCCCTTGCCGGTTTTGCATCCGGCCCGCTGAGACGCAATCACAGCTTGGCGATCAAGTCCATCGCGGCTTTCGGCGCAGGATGGCTGCGGTTTCGGGAATTTTGGCCTGCGGAAACGGTCTTTTGTCCATGCTGCAACCGCAGGTTTTTGCTATTGTGCCAGTGGAGCCAACGAGCGGGCGAGGGCGGCGGCCTGGCCCGTCAGAACAAGGAGGGTCGAATGCTGAAAGAATTCCAGGAATTCATTTCCCGGGGTAATGTCATGGACCTGGCCGTCGCCGTCATTATCGGCGCTGCCTTCAGCAAGATCGTCGATTCACTGGTCAGTGACATTATCATGCCGATAATCGGGGCGATTTTCGGCGGACTCGACTTCAACAACTATTTCCTGCCCTTGTCCTCAGCAGTCAACGCCACATCGCTGGCGGACGCCAAGAAGCAGGGCGCAGTCTTCGCCTATGGCAGTTTCATCACCGTCGCGCTGAATTTCATCATCCTCGCCTTCATCATCTTCCTGATGGTCAAGGCGGTGAACAATCTCCGCAAGCGTCTGGAGCGTGAGAAGCCAGCTGCGCCTGCGGCCGCTCCGCCGGCCGATGTTGCGCTGCTCACCGAAATTCGCGATCTCCTCGCCAGGAAATAGCGTAGGGCAAGATCTCTGGACCAAAACCTCGGCTGTTCGCGGCCGGGGTTTTCTATTTTCGCCTGTCGTAGAACACGCTAGCAGTCCAGAAGACGAAAACGGATTTATCCATGACCCTGATCGAGAATTTGCGCGCCGAGGCCCGGGCCGCGCCGGAAAGCGGCATTGTCGCCGTCATGAACCGCGGCCGCGACCGCGACGGCATGATCCCGCTCTGGGCCGGCGAGGGCGACCTGCCGACGCCCGCCTTCATCACCGATGCCGCTGCCCGGGCGCTGGCCGGCGGCGAGACCTTCTATACCTGGCAGAAAGGCATCCCCGAACTGAGGCAGGCGCTCGCCCGCTATTACGTCAGGCATTTCGGCAAGAGTTTCGCCGAGGAAGAATTCATCGTCACCGGCTCGGGCATGCATGCCATCCAGCTGGCAATCGATGCCGTCGCCGGGAAGGGGGACGAGCTCGTCTATCTGTCGCCGGCCTGGCCGAATTTCGCCGCAGCCGCCGGCGTGGCGGGCGCCGTCCCGGTCGCTGTCACGCTCGACCAGTCCGGCAATGGCTGGTCCTGCGACGTCGGCAAGATCGAGGCGGCGATCACGCCAAGGACAAAGGCGCTGTTCGTCAACACACCCTCCAACCCGACCGGCTGGACCGCCGACAGGGAGACGCTGCAGGCGATCCTCGACCTTGCCCGCGAAAGGGGCCTGTGGATCATCGCAGACGAGATCTATTCGTTGTTCCACTACGGTGATAGTCGCGCGCCGTCCTTCATCGACATCATGGCCGACGAGGATCGCATTCTGTTCGTCAACAGTTTTTCCAAGAACTGGGCGATGACCGGCTGGCGGGTCGGCTGGATCAAGACCCATCCCTCGCTGCAGCAGGTGTTCGAGAACCTGGTCCAGTATTCGACCTCCGGCGTTGCCCAGTTCATGCAGCGCGGCGCCGTCGTCGCGCTCGACGAAGGCGATGCCTTCATCGTCGAGCAGGTGGAGCGGGCGAGGGCGGCGCGTGACCTGGTCTGCGGCATCCTGGCTGCGACCGGGAGGGCACGCTTCACCGTGCCGCAGGGCGCGTTCTATCTGTTCTTCGCGGTCGACGGCATCACCGATTCACGCGCCGCCGCATTCGACATCGTCGACCGCGCCAATGTCGGTCTGGCGCCCGGAACCGCATTCGGTCCCGGCGGCGAAGCCTTCCTCAGGCTGTGCTTCCACCGCCGCCTCGACCAGCTCGAGGAAGCCGCGCATCGGCTGGCGAAGTGGATGAAGAGTGTGTGAGAGTCAGGTCCGCCCGAGCCGAATACGGACGCGCAAGCAACTTGGATCGCTTCACTCCTCGGCCACTGCCACCCCATCATGCCGTGACCTTCGAATGCCGCGGCGTCGAAGAACAAGGCGGCACCGGGAGCGGAGACCGCCATCATGCCCTCGGCTGAAGATCAGCCGCCGGACTTCGGCACCAGCAGCGGAATGACGCGGTCGCTTTCCCTCACGGCCGGCCGGCCCGCAGAACCGTAAGAGATACCCAAAGCATCCCAGGTCTCGACCAGAGCGTCCTGAAGTTCCGCGATCAGTTGATCCGAATGGAATGGCGTCGGTGTGATCCGCAGCCGTTCGGTGCCGCGCGGCACGGTCGGGTAGTTGATCGGCTGGATATAGATGCCGTGGACACCGAGCAGGCGGTCGCTGGCCATCTTGCAGAGCTCGGGATCGCCGACGAGCAGAGGCACGATGTGGGTAGCGGAGTCCATCACCGGCAGGCCGGCGGCGGTAAGAACCTGCTTGGTCCGCGTCGCCTGGCGCAGCTGCGCGTCGCGTTCGGCCTGCGAGCGCTTCAGATGGCGGATCGACGTGGTCGCCGCGGCGGCGATGGCCGGCGGCAGCGCCGTGGTGAAGATGAAGCCCGGCGCATAGGAGCGCACGGCGTCGATCACCGCGCTTGTGCCGGTGATATAGCCGCCGAGCGTGCCGAACGCCTTGGCCAGCGTGCCTTCGATGATGTCGATGCGGTCGGCCAGCCCTTCGCGCTCGGTGATGCCGCCGCCGCGCGGTCCGTACATGCCGACGGCATGGACCTCGTCGATATAGGTCATGGCGTTGTAGCGCTCGGCAAGATCGACGATCTGCTTGATCGGCGCGATGTCGCCATCCATCGAATAGACGCTCTCGAAGACGATCAGCTTGGCGCGTTCGCGGCCCGCCGCCTGCAGCAGGCTTTCCAGATGCGCAACGTCGTTGTGGCGGAAAATCTTCTTCTCGGCGCCCGAACGCCGCACGCCTTCGATCATCGAGGCGTGGTTCAACTCGTCCGAGACGATCAGGCAGTTGGGCAGAAGCCGCGCAATGGTCGAGATCGAGGCTTCGTTGGAGACGAAGCCGGAGGTGAAGACGAGTGCGGCTTCCTTGTCGTGCAGGTCGGCCAGTTCCAGCTCGAGCTCGACCAGCGGGTTGCTGGTGCCGGAGATGTTGCGGGTGCCACCGGCGCCAGATCCCATCTTGCCGGCGGCGTTCTGCATCGCGGCGATGACGTCTGGATGCTGGCCCATGCCGAGATAGTCGTTGGAGCACCAGACGGTGATTTCCTGGGCGCGGCCGTTGGCGCGCCAGATGGCGCGTGGGAATTTCCCCACGATGCGCTCCAGGTCGGCAAAGATGCGATAGCGACGCTCTGCGTGGAGCTGGTCGATCGCGTCTTCGAAGAACCGCTGATAGTTCATTTCGGCTTCCCAATTTTTGCGTGGGATCATAATCATTGCCCTATTCGACGTCTACTTGGCCTTTTTGGTCAAAATGCCACGCCCCAAGCCTGTTCCTAACGGCCACGGATCATGGCCTATTCCCTTGATGTGGATCAATTTTGTTTCAGGACGATGCCACGCGCCGATGAGACCGGTTACCGCAGACACTGATGGTACTAATGGCCTAGTGGCAGGCTTTCCAGTAAGGCGGGGTTGAGACAGTTTCCGACAAATCTTGAGCAGCGAGGACACGGATGACGGTTTTGGTGACAGGCGGTGCCGGCTATATCGGCAGCCATATGGTCTGGGAGTTGTTGGACGCGGGCGACAGCGTCGTCGTCCTAGACCGGCTTTCGACCGGCTTCGAGTGGGCGGTGGCACCAGAGGCAAAGCTCGTCGTTGGCGATGTCGCCGACAAGGAATTGGTCGCTTCGATCATCCGCGACAACAAGGTCGACGCGATCATCCATTTCGCCGGCTCCATAGTGGTTCCCGAATCGGTCGCCGACCCGCTCGGCTACTACGAGAACAACACCTGCAAGACGCGCACGCTGATCGAGACCGCGGTGCGCGAAGGCGTGCCCAATTTCATCTTTTCCTCGACCGCCGCCGTCTATGGCGGCGCCGGGCTGGAGCCGGTGCGCGAGGATGCCCGCCTTGCACCGGAATCGCCCTACGGCCTGTCGAAGCTGATGAGCGAATGGATGCTGCGCGACGCCGCAATTGCCTATGGCTTGCGCTATACGGCGCTGCGCTACTTCAACGTCGCCGGCGCCGATCCGAAGGGCCGCACCGGCCAGTCGACGCCGGGCGCCACGCATCTGATCAAGGTCGCCGCCGAGACGGCGCTCGGCAAGCGACCGTTCATGCAGGTGTTCGGCACCGACTATCCGACACCGGACGGCACCTGCATGCGCGACTACATCCATGTCAGCGATCTGGCGGCGGCACATCGGCTGGCGCTGGAACGGCTGCGCGCCGGCGGGACAAGCCTCGTCGCCAATTGCGGCTACAGCCACGGCTATTCGGTGCTCGAGGTGATCGACAGCGTGCGGCGCGTCTTTGGCCATGATTTCGACGTGCGGATCGGCGAACGCCGTCCGGGCGACGCCGCTGCGGTGGTTGCCAACTCGGAGCTGGCGCGCAGCGAACTCGGTTGGACCCCGCAGCACGACGACCTCGACCAGATTGTCGCCGACGCGCTGGCCTGGGAGCGCATCCTGACCGGCAAGAATTCGGCTCGGAGCTGAAGTCCCGGTTTTTCCTCCGTGGGCTCGTAGATCGAACGTAGAAGCGCTATTGAAGGAGCTGCGCGGCTGAAACGTGGAGGCGTTTCGGCCGTATTTGATCCTTTGGGGGCGGCATGAAGATATTGGTCCTTGGCGCTGGCGTCGTCGGCATGGCGGCGGCCTACTATCTGGCGAGCGACGGCCACGAGGTGACCGTGATCGAGCGCCATCCGGCAGTGGCGCGCGGCACCAGCCAATCGAATGCCGGCCTTGTGTCACCCGGCGACGCCACCGCCTGGGCCTCGCCCGCTGCGCTGAAGACGTTCCTGCGCGCGCTCTACAACCATGATCTCGGCATCAAGGTGCGGCTGCGCTTCGATCCCTATTTCTTCGCCTGGAGCCTGCGCTTCCTGCGCCAGTGCACGCAAGCGCGCCTGCGCGCCAACACCGACATCAAGCTGCGCCTGGCGCTCTATTCGCGCGACTGCATCAATGCCATCTCGGCCGACACCGGCATTCACTATGACGAGCGCAAGAAGGGCATTCTCTATTTCTTCCGCTCGCAGCAGAGTTTTGATACCGGCACCGACAATTACCGCTATCTCGCCGAGCACGGCCTGCCGATCGAGATCGTCGGCCGCGACCGGCTGGTCGAGCTCGAGCCCGGCCTTGCCGGGGCCAGGGACAGAATAGCCGGCGGCGTCTATTCGCCGATCGATCAGACCGGCGACTCCAGCCTATTTACCCGAAACCTCGCCGCCCATGCCGCCGAGAAACTCAGCGTCCAATTCCTCTACGGCACGATGGTCGAAGGCCTCGACATCGAAGGCGATCGGGTGCGCGCGGTGATGACCTCGGCCGGTCCGATAACAAGCGACGCCGTGGTCATCTCGATGGGACCGGAAAGCGGCCTGCTCGGCCGCCGCTACGGCATCGACCTGCCGGTCTATCCGGTGAAGGGCTACACCGCGACCGTGCCGCTGCAGGACGAGAGCAAGGGTCCGACAATGGGCGGCGCCGACGAGGATCAGCTCATCGCCTATTCCAGGCTCGGCAACCGGCTGCGGCTCGCCTCCACGGCCGAGTTCAGCGGTTTCGACCGCAGCCACAAGCCGAGCGATTTCGCCGCCATGTTCAGGACCGGCAAGGAGCTTTTCCCGGGCGCCTTCGACGAGAAGAAGGCCGAGCTCTGGGCCGGCTTGCGGCCGATGATGCCGAACTCGGTGCCGGTCATCGGCCAGGCGCGCTACAGCAATCTCTACCTCGACACCGGCCACGGCCATGTCGGCTGGACAATGGCCTGCGGTTCCGGAAAATTCCTTGCCGATGTGGTCGCCGGCCGCAAGCCGGAGATCGACCCGCAAGGGCTGGTCTACGTCAATTGAGGGGGAATTAACCGTCGTGTCGGCACCGGGTCCATTCGCCCAGCACCCACTCGGCAAGCCAGCCGCATTCAAGCTCGCCAATCTGCGTCAGATTATCGTGCCTGACGGTGAGATGCCTGAAGCCGACAATTTCGAAATCTCCGCAGTCTGCGGGATGGTCGTGCTCGCCACAGGTTAGTTGCCACTCCCCATCGAGATGACGAATGACCAATGTGACTGGCCTCTCTGAGCGAAAGACGTGCCCACATACAAGAGCCCTTGTTTCCGGCATGAACACGACCCATTCGGATTGATATTAATTCTCGCCAGCTACGATACCGAGAAGATAAATGCGCCTAGTACCGTGCACAATTTCTGAGAAAAAAATGTCCGGACCGCAAGTCGCCATCGACCTTGGCCGTATCGAGCGCAATGCACGCACGATCGTCGACCGCTGCGCCCTGTCCGGCATCAAGGTCTTCGGCGTCACCAAGGGCACTTGCGGCATGCCGCAGGTGGCGCGCGCCATGCTGCGCGGCGGCGTCGCCGGCATCGCCGAATCGCGCTTCGAAAACATCCGCCGGCTGCGCGACAGCGGCATCAATGCGCTGATCATGCTGCTGCGCAGTCCGCCGATGGCACGCATCGAGGAGGTGGTGCGCACCGTCGATATCAGCCTGCAGTCCGAGCTCGCCACCATTCGCGAGCTATCGCGCATCGCCGAACGCATGGGCCGCGTCCACGACATCATGCTGATGATCGATCTCGGCGATCTCAGGGAAGGCATCTGGCCGAACGATCTCATCCCGACAGTCGAGCAGATACTGGCGCTCAGGGGCGTTCGCATCGCCGGCATCGGCACCAATCTCGGCTGCTTCGGCGCCATCATGCCGACGGAGGAAAATCTCGGGCAACTCGTCGCCCATGCCTACAAGACCGAGCGCCTGTCCGGTGCAAGGCTGGACTGGATCTCGGGCGGCGCGTCATCGTCGCTGACGCTGCTGCTTGAAGGCAGGCTGCCCGCCGGCATCAACAATCTGCGGGTCGGCGAGGCAATCCTGCAGGGCGGCGTCGAAACCTTCCGCGAGACGCCGTGGGCCGAACTGGAACCCGATGCCTGCCGTCTGACCAGCGACATCATCGAGGTCAAGCTGAAGCCGTCGCGGCCGATCGGCCAATCCGGCTACGACGCTTTCGGCAACCAGCCGGTGTTTCCCGACGAGGGCGACAGGTTGCGCGCCATCGCCAATATCGGCCGCGAGGACGTGTTGATCGAAGGTTTGACGCCGATTGCCAAGGGCGTGCGGGTGCTCGGCGCCTCCAGCGATCATCTGCTTCTCGACGTGACCGACGCCGAGCCGCCACCCGCCGTCGGCGACCGTGTCGCCTTCCGCATGAGCTATGGCGCCATGCTGCTGGCGATGACCTCGGAATATGTCGAAAAGGCCCCGATGCACGACGTCGAGGATTTTTCCGGCCGCAAGATGGTGTCGATATCAGCCGAACCGGCCGCCGCCGGCATTCTGGCCAGGGAAGCGACCGGCGCCCGGCTGGAGGCGATGAATTTCGATGTGGTCGAGCTGGCCGATATCGAGCGGCCCCCGTCCGGCCTGGTCCGGCTCACTGCCGGGAGTGACCGGCGCATCGCCCACAAGGCGCTGACGACGACCGCGCGGGCGACGCACTCCTTCGGCCTGATCTGGATCGATTCCATCGCCGCGCTGATGCCCGAAGACGAGGACGGCATCGACCTGCCGGAAGCCTCGGTGCTGGCGCGGGCGCTCGGCCTCGACCACAAGCCCGGCGCGCTGCAGCCGCAGCTGTCGCCGGAAAACGTCGTCATCGTCGGGCTTCGGCATGCTGATCCGGCCGAGGCCCGGGTACTGAAGGATTCGCGCGTCTCCGCCTTCACCATGACCGACATCGACGCCATGGGCATGCGCGACCTGATGCACGAGGCGATCCGCATCGCCACCTCCGGCACGCAAGGCTTCCATGTCAGCTATTCCCCTGATGTGACCGAATTCGCCGGCTGGGCGGCGGGCTCCGGCGGCATCACGGTGCGCGAAACGCATCAGGCGATGGAGGCCATCGCTTTGTCCGGCGGGCTGTTGTCGATGGATGTTTCCGGCCTGACATCAGGTTTGGAACCGCGGATTGCAACAGACACCGTCAACTTCGTCATGTCGGCTTTTGGCAAGCGGATTTTGTGATCAGCCCGCGCGTCGACCCCAGGCAATCGTTTCAGGTCTGCGCTGCCCCTCACCCCCGGCCCTCTCCCCGTGAAAAACGGGGAGAGGGGGGTCGCCGGCGTTGCGGCCAAGCCCCTTCTCCCCGTCCTTCACGGGGAGAAGGTCCCGGCAGGGGGTTGAGGGGCGGTGCCGACATCGACAATTGATCGCCTCTAGTGCATTTCGCGCAAAAGTGCCCAGCGGTTTTGCGATAACGACACGCATAAAAACAAGAACTTAAAGCGCGTCGCAGGCGTCGCATTGCGTCGCATGAATCTATTCAAACGCGACGCGCTTTAGACGCCATCATTTGCCTGAGGCGATTGCCCTCCTGCGTCGACCGCCGCACGCCATGAACGCGCATAATCCGCCCAGGCTGGGTCGGCCGGCGGCTCGAACTTTTCGCTCTTGCCCTGGGCCGTTCCTTGGTCCGACGCTAGCAAGGCGGCGCCAATGCTGGTGCCGGTCGCTGCCTCGGACGCTATGACGGCCCGCGCCGTGGCCGCTGCTAGCATGCGCGTGAAAAGCCGGTTGCGGGCGAACGGGCCTTCGACGATGGTCGGGCCATCGGCGCCGATCAGATCGAGGCAGGTCGCGGTCATCAGCGCCAGGTAGAATGAGACGGTGGCAAAGCGCTGGCCATTATTGATGCCGTCGGCGTTGAGCCACGCGGCGGTGTGATGCGGAAACGGCCCCGAACCCTGTTGGGTCGAAGGCAGCAGGGACGTCTTCCGCGCGAGCACTGTGGCGATATCCCCTTCGGTCCAGTCTTCCGATTGGCCTTCCGTTAGCAGCGAAAACTCGCGGCCGCCCATGAAACGCGCCGAGGGCACGGGATCACCGAGCGCGTTGACGTTGACCAATGTGTCGCGGGCCGGGTCGAGCCCGATCTTGTTGCCGCCGACCGCCATCGACACCACCCAGGTGCCGGTCGAGACTACGGAGAAAGGCGGTCTCGCCGACAGGAGATGCGGCAGCAGCGAGGCGTTGGAATCGTGCAGGCCGCACAACACCGGCGTTTGCGGATCGAGCCCGGTTAGCTTGGCAAGGGCGGGCAGGATCGGGCCGAGGCGATCCTTCGCCGGCCGCACGGGCGCCATCAGCCGGCGCCACTCCATTTTGTCGACCAGCGACGAAAAATCCGCTTTCCAGGGGTCCCACAGATCCGTGTGGCAGCCCAGCGAGGTCACCTCATTGGCGGCGACGCCGGTCAGGCGCAAGGCCCAGTATTGCGGGTACATCAGCATCGCGGCGGCCTTGGCGAACTCCGCCGGAAAGCGCTTCTGCTGCCAGAAGAATTGCGCGCCGAGGTTGAGGCCGATCGGCAGGCGCGGCGTGCCCGTCTCGGCGAAGGCCGGACGGATCGCGTCATAGTCCTTGGCAACGGCGTCGGGCCCGGTAAATTCATAGTCGAGCACCGGTAGCGCCAGCTCGCCGGCTGCGTCCAGCAGCACGCCCGTCGCGCCATGGGTGGTGATCGATATCGCATCGATGCGCTGTTCGCGATTGATCCCGGCGAGACTGTCGAGGATGAACGACCACAGAAGCTCGACATCGTGGTGCGGGTAGAGACCGTCGGCGACGGGCGCGTTCGCCATGCGGCGCAGCGCGACTTCGCGCATATCAGCGAGATCGACCAGCGCCACCTTGGCATTGGTCTTGCCGATATCGATGACGGCGACGTGGCGGGTCATTCCATATGGAACATGGTTTCCAGCGGCACCACCACCGGCTCGTTATCAGGCTTGGTCTCCATGATGTCGGCCATCTCGGCCCACCAGCGCTGCATCACCGGGTGCTTCGGCAATTCGTCCATGCCGTGGTCGTCACGGCGCCACAGCACGCCGAACAGTATGTTAGTCTCTTCGTCGAGATGGATCGAATAGTCGGAAACGCCGGCCTGTTTCAGCAGTGAGACCAGCGACGGCCAGATGTCGTCATGGCGCCTTATGTATTCGGCCTTCATGTCGGGATTGAGCTTCATCTTGAACGCGTATTTTTCGGGCATCAGGTGAAGCGCTCCCGACGCACCCGCCGCCAGACGATCGGCAGCGCGATGACGATGATCAGCAGCAGCCCGATGAAGATCGACATGACGATCCCTGGCACATTGAGCAGCCCCAAGCCAAAAGTCACCAGCCCCATGATGAAGGCCGCCAGCACCACGCCCAGAATGCTGCCGGCGCCGCCCAGGATGCTGACGCCGCCGAGCACCACCATGGTGATGACTTCCAATTCGTAGCCTTGCGCGATCGATGGCCGGGTCGAGCCGAGCCGCGAGGTGATCAGCACCGAGGCGATGCCCGCCATCAGCCCGGTCAGGCAGAACAGGATGAACTTGACGCGGCCGACACGCACGCCGGAAAACTGCGCTGCTACCGGGTTGTTGCCGATGGCGAAGACACGGCGGCCGAAGCTCGTCCGGTGCAATAGGAACCAGTAGATGACCGCCGCGACGAGGAACAGCGCCAGTTCGAACGATACCACCCACCAGACATAGCCCTGGCCGAAGAAGGCGAAGCTCGAGGGATAGCCCTTGTAGGCCTGGTCGCCGAGGATGATGAAGGCGATGCCGCGAAACACGCTCATCGTGCCGATGGTGACGACGATCGACGGCAGGCCGAGCCTGGTGACGAGCAGCCCGTTGAAGGCGCCGCAGCCAAGCCCGACCAGGATACCGATCGCCACCAGCACCGGCGTGCCGGCGCCGGCCTGCACTGCCATGCCCATCATCGTCGAGGCCAGCGCAATGATGGCGGCGACCGAGAGGTCTATCTCGCCGGAAATGATCAGCAGCGCCATGGCGAACGCGATCAGCGCCTTTTCGGTGAAGTTGAAGGTCAGGTCCGACAGCGACCACGCGTCGAGGAAATAGGGCGAGGCGAAGCTGTTGACGGCGAAGATGGCGACCGCCACCGCGACCAGCAGCGCCTCCCAGGAGAAGATCGCCGAGCTGAACGGCTTGTCGAGCCGGTCGGGAATGTGGCGTGGGGCAGGGGTGTCGGTCATGCCGCTTCCGCCTTCTTGAGAATGATGCGGCCTTGCCGGCGTTCGCCGCGCGCGTTGAGCACCACGGCAAGGATGATGGCGCTGCCCGAAATTGCCATCTGCCAGAAGGGTGAGATGTTGATCACCGGCAGCGCGTTGGAGATGATGCCGAGGAACAGCGCGCCGAGCACCGCGCCGCCGACCGAGCCGATGCCCCCGGCGATCGAGATGCCGCCTATGACGCAGGCGGCGATGATGTTCAGCTCGTAGCCATTGGCGACCTCGACCGAGGCGATGACGTAGCGCGAGATCCAGAGATAGCCGCAGAGACCGGCGGCCATCCCCGAAATGCAGAAGACGATGAACTTGGTCCGGCCGACGTCGATGCCGGCATAGACCGACGCGGTCGGGTTGACGCCGATGGCGTAGATCGAGCGGCCGAGTGCGGTGCGCGTCATCAAGAGGAAGAACAAAGCGATGACCAGTATGGCGATCCACGACAGGACTGGGGTGCCGAGAAAGGCCGCGCGCTGCAGGCCGATGAAATCAGGGCTCATCTGGTCGGCATTGACCCAGGCGCCTCCTGATATGACGAAGGTGGCGCCGCGGTAGATGGTGAGCGTGCCGAGCGTCACCACGATCGACGGGATATTCAGCCGCCACACCAGCAGGCCGTTGATTGCGCCCAGCACCAGTCCGACCAGAAGCGTGATGAAGATCAGCAGCGGGATCGGGATTGCCGGATGCGCAGCGTTCAGCATCGCCACCACCATGCCGGTGAAGCAGAGATTGGACGCCATCGACAGGTCGATCGAGCGGGTCAGGATCACCACCATCTGCCCCAGCGCCAGGATCATCAGGATCGAAGTGTCGTTGAACACCTGGCGCAGATTGGCCGGATTGGCAAAACCCGGAAAGCGCATCGAGATCAGCCCGATCAGCACGACGATGGCCGCGAGCAGCCAGACTTCGCGGTATTTGAGAAGAACCTTCATGCTGCGATCCCCGCTGCCGTCTTGACCAGCGTTTCGGCGTCGAGCCCCTTGTTGTCATAGACCGAGGCGACGCGGCCCTCGCGCATGACGACGACGCGGTCGGACATGCCGAGGATCTCGGGCAGTTCGGACGACACCATGATCACCGACAGGCCTTGCGCGACCAGCTCGGCCATGAAGCCATGCACGGCGGCTTTCGAGCCGATGTCGATGCCTTTGGTCGGCTCGTCGAGGATGATCACCTTGGGTGCGGTCGCCAGCCATTTGGCGATGACGATCTTCTGCTGGTTGCCGCCCGACAGCGTGCCGACGTCCTGGCTCAGCGAGGAGGCGCGCAAATCGAGCCGCTCGGTGTAGGAACGGGCCAGCGCGAACTCCTCCGCCAGCCGCAGCATGCCTGACTTGGACGTACGCTTGAGCGAGGGCAGCGAGATGTTCTGGAAGATCGGCAGGCCGATCACCACGCCTTGCTTGCCGCGTTCTTCCGGCACATAGACGATGCCGGCATCGATCGAATCCGCCGCCGATTTCGGCGCGATCTGTTTGCCTTCCAGGGCGATCGTGCCGCCGCTGGTGCGGGTGATGCCTGATATTGCCTGCATCACTTCGCTGCGGCCGGCGCCGACAAGACCATAGAAGCCGAGGATTTCGCCTCTATGCAGCTCGAAGCCGATGTCATCGAACTCGGTCGGATGCGACAGGCCGGAGACAGTGAGCACCGGCGCGCCGATCTCGGCCTTGCGCTGCGGAAAAATGTGATCGACGGCGCGGCCGACCATCATGCGCACGATCTGGCCCTGGCCGGCATCCCTGATCAGGCCTTCGCCGACCATCTCGCCGTCGCGGAACACGGTGTAGCGGTCGGCGATGCGGTAGATCTCGTCGAACTTGTGGCTGATGAACAGGATCGCCTTGCCTTCGCTCTTGAGGAATTCGATGAGCAGGAAAAGCTCCTCGATCTCCTTCAGCGAGAGCGCTGCGGTCGGCTCGTCCATGATGACGATCTGGGCATCGATTGACATGGCGCGGGCGACTGCGACGAGGTGCTTGTTGGCGATACCGAGATCCTTCAGCCGCGCGTCGGCGTCGATGTGGCCGGCACCCATGGTGTTCAACACTTCACGGGCGTCCTTGCGCATGGTGCGCCAGTCGATGGTGCCGAAGCGCGATCGCGGCGCATGGCCGAGAAAGATGTTCTCGGCCACCGTCAGATCGTCGAACAGCACGGTTTCCTGATGGATGGCGGTGATGCCGTGCCCGAAGGCGGCATGCGCGCTGGGCAAGGTGACGGCCTGGCCGTCGATGCTGACGGTGCCCGCATCGGGCTGGTAGATGCCGGTCATGATCTTGACCAGCGTCGACTTGCCGGCGCCGTTCTCGCCGATCAGCGCGGTGACCTGGCCGGGATAAAGCGACAGGCTGACATCATGCAGCGCGCGCACGCCGGGAAAACTCTTCGAAATGCCGGACAAGATCAGGCGTGGAGCCACCTCACCCTCCCCCTTGTGGGGAGGGTCGCGAACGAAGTGAGCGGGGTGGGGGTCTACTAGCATATTTGGTCCTGGTGTATTGAGATGTCGCCACCCCACCCCGTCTCGCCTGCATCGCTTCGCGAAGCTGCCTCGCCGACCCTCCCCACAAGGGGGAGGGTGCAAGCGCTCCAGGATCAATAGATCTTGGAGAACTCTTCGATGTTCGACTTGTCGAACTTGAAGGGCGGAGCCATCGCGGCCGAGTTGGTGTCGTCGAGCGTGACCTTGCCGACGCGGCCGATCGACAGCGTCGCACCCGGCTTGGCTTCTTCCTTCTTCACCGCCAGATCATGGGCGAGGTAGACGGCCGAGTAGCCGAGGTCGATCGGGTTCCACAGCGCGACCGCTTGGCTGGCGCCATTGTCGATGAACTTCTTGAACTCCGACGGCAGCGCCAGGCCGGTGACGTTGACCTTGCCGATCAGGCCTTGGTCGGTCACCACCTGCGCGGCGGCCACGACGCCGACCGTGGTCGGTGCGATGATCGCCTTGAGGTTCGGATAGGATTTTAGCAGGCCCTTGGCCTCGTCCGTGCTCTTGGCCGAGTCGTCGTCGCCATAGACGGTGGCGACGAGATTGATCTTGGGGAATTTCTCCGGCAGCACCTTCTTGGCCGCGTCGATCCAGGCATTCTGGTTGGTCGCGGTCGACGAAGCCGACAGGATGGCGACATCGCCGCCTTCCGGCAGGTAGTCGGCGGCAAGCTTGATGATCGTCTCGCCGATCAGGTTGGTGTCCGAGGGGTTGAGGTGGAGCTGGCGGCCTTCCGGAGCGACGCCCGAATCCCACGAGATGACGGTGATGCCGCGATCCATCGCCTTCTTCAGCGCCGGCACCAGCGCGTCGGCGTCATTGGCCGAAATGGCGATGGCATCGACCTTCTGGGCGATCAACGAATTGATCACCTCGATCTGGGCTTCGGCGGTGGCCTTGGTCGGGCCGGTGTAGATGATGTCGACGCCGCCGAGTTCCTTGGCCGCCTCTTCGGCGCCCTTGTTGGCGGCATCGAAGAAGCCGTTGCCAAGCGACTTGACCACCAGCGCGATCTTGACGTTCTCGGCATAGGCGGCATTCACGAACATGGCGGCGGAGAACGCCGCCGTAATCATCAATTTCTTCAAAAAGCTCATCGAATATCCTCCCTTGAGCGTTGCATTCCATCGCCGCTGCGGGCGTCTCAGGCCTGCAGCGAAGATTCTTCCTTATTGCCTAGCGTTGTGCGGGCGACGACCAGCGTCACACCAGCGGCCTCCAACATCTTGGCCTCGCGGTCCTCGATGCCGTCGTCGGTGATGACGGTCGCGATGCGCGACAGGCCGCACAGGATCAGGCTCGAGCGTTTGCGGAATTTCGACGAGTCGACCAGCACCACCAATTCGTCGGCTTGATCGATCAGTTTCCGCTCGGCCTGGATCAGCAGTGGGTCGCCTTCCATCAGGCCGAGCGGCCCGAGCCCTTGCGCGCCCATGAACATGCGACGCGCATAGAAATTGCGCGTCACGTCATTCTCGAAGGGCGACAGGATGATGTTCTGCTCGCGGTAGATGGTGCCGCCCGACAGCATCACCGTGTTCTTGGAGTGCTTGAGCAGGTGCTCGGCGATCGGAAAGGAATTGGTGAAGATCGGCATGCGGCGGCCAGTCAGGAAATGCACCATCTGGAAAGTGGTGGTGCCGCCATTGATGATGATCGGCTCGCCATCCTTGCAGAGTTCCACGGCGTCACGCGCGATCGCCCGCTTCTGCGAAGCGTTGATCGTCTCGTTGACGGAAAAGGGCCGGCCGGCAAGACCGATGAATTGCGGTGGGGTGATCGCTTCGGCGCCGCCACGCACGCGGCGCAGGCGCTTTTGCACATGCAATGCGGCGATGTCGCGCCGGATCGTCGCCTCGGACGAGTCTGTCAGGTCGACCATCTCCTGCACCGTCACCACAGGCTTTTCCTGGACGGCGGACAAAATGATCCTGTGGCGCTCTTTTTCGTGCATGGTTCCTCCCTGCCAGCACATCTAGGCACTCAAAACGCGCAGTGTCAATCATTTCCGATCAGATAAATCCATTGTGCAGTGCAATATGATCGATGTTGATCGTTTGTGATTGACAACGCCGCCGCTTGCGTAGAAATTCGGACCAAAGGGGTCGCGCCGTTTTGCGCGTCTCACGTCACGGGAGGATTACCTATGCTCGACAAGCGCTCCGGCACGCGCCTCGCCAATCTTTGGAATGAGGCGAAAGCCCTGGGGATGAGCGAGCCGGAACGTCTCGTCTATCGCTCGAATGTTCTCGGCTCCGACAAGCGCGTCACCAACTATGGCGGCGGCAACACCTCTTCCAAGATCTGGCAAAAGGATCCGCTCACCGGCGAGAGCGTGGAAGTGCTGTGGGTCAAGGGCTCGGGCGGCGACAGCGCCTCGATCAAGCTCGACGGCTTCGCCACGCTCTACATGGACAAGCTGCGCGCGCTGAAGGGTCTCTATCGCGGTCTCGAGCATGAGGACGAGATGGTCGGCTATTTGCCCCATTGCACCTTTAATCTTAATCCACGCGCGGCCTCGATCGACACGCCGCTGCACGCCTTCGTGCCGAAGCCTCATGTCGACCACATGCATCCCGACGCCATCATCGCGATTGCCGCCGCCAAGGATTCGAAGGCGCTGACCAAGGAGATCTTCGGCGACGCGATCGGCTGGCTGCCATGGAAGCGTCCGGGGTTCGAACTCGGCTTGTGGCTGGAAAAATTCTGCCTCGAGAACCCTGAGGCCAAGGGCGTTGTGCTGGCAAGCCATGGCCTGTTCACCTGGGGCGACACCCCTCGCGAATGCTACGAGACGACGATCTCGGTGATCAACCAGGCGATCGAGTGGTTCGAGCGCAAGTCTGAAGGCAAGCCGATCTTCGGCGGCGAAGTCGTAAAATCGCTTGACGCGCCGGCGCGTCGCGCCGTGGCGGCAAGACTGATGCCGAGGGTCCGCGGCCTGATCTCGGAGAAAAGCCACAAGCTTGGCCATTTCGACGATTCGCCTGCCGTGCTCGAATTCGTCAATTCGAAGGATTTGCGTCCGCTGGCGGCGCTCGGCACGTCCTGCCCGGATCATTTTCTGCGCACCAAGATCCGGCCGCTGGTCATCGAGTTCGACCCCAAGGCCCCCGATGTCGATGCCGTCATTGCCCGTCTCGCCGACGACTTGGCGGAGTATCGCGTCGGCTATCAGGCCTATTATAACAGGTGTAAGCATGCGGATTCGCCACCGGTGCGTGATCCGAACGCCGTGGTCTATCTGATGCCCGGCGTCGGCATGTTCACCTTCGCCGCCGACAAGGCGACGGCGCGCATCTCGGGCGAATTCTACGTCAACGCCATCAATGTCATGCGCGGCGCCTCGACGGTGTCGACCTATGTCGGCCTGCCCGAGCAGGAAGCCTTCGACATCGAGTACTGGCTGCTCGAAGAGGCAAAGCTGCAGCGCCTGCCGAAGCCGAAGGCTCTTGCCGGCCAGATCGCGCTGGTCACCGGCGGCGCCGGCGGCATCGGCCGGGCGACGGCCAACCGGCTGCTGCGCGAAGGCGCCTGCGTCGTGCTGGCCGATATCGACGAGACCGCACTTGCCAGCGCCAATGACGAGCTTGCCAAAGCCTATGGCAAGGATTTCGTGCGGCCGCTGGTCATCAATGTCACCGCTGAGGACCAGGTGATCTCCGGCTTCGCCGAGACGGCGGTCGAGTTCGGCGGCATCGATATTCTGGTGTCGAATGCCGGCCTGGCAACCTCGGCGCCGATCGAGGAGACGACGCTGGCGCTGTGGAACAAGAACATGGACATCTTGTCGACCGGCTATTTCCTCGTTTCGCGGGAAGCATTCCGGCTGTTCCGGGCGCAGAAGATTGGCGGCAACGTCGTCTTCGTCGCCTCCAAGAACGGTCTTGCCGCATCGCCCAATGCCGCAGCCTATTGCACGGCCAAGGCCGCCGAAATCCACCTGGCACGCTGTCTGGCGCTGGAGGGCGCGGAAGCGCAGATCAGGGTCAATGTCGTCAATCCCGACGCCGTGCTGCGCGGCTCGAAGATCTGGACCGGCGAGTGGAAGGAACAGCGCGCCGCCGCCTACAAGATGTCGACCGATGACCTCGAGGAGCACTACCGCTCGCGCTCGATGCTGAAGCGTTCGGTATTCCCCGAGGACATCGCCGAGGCGATCTATTTCTTCGCTTCCGACATGTCGGCCAAGTCGACCGGCAACATCGTCAATGTCGACGCCGGCAACGCCCAGAGTTTTACGCGATAATAGTTTGAAGGCGGCGCTGCCCCTCACCCTTACCCTCTCCCCGCAAGGACGGGGAGAGGGGGTCGCCAATGCCGGAGCGCTTCCCTTCTCCCCGTCTCTATACGGGGAGAAGGTTCCGGCAGGCGGATGAGGGGCAGCGCCAACCGAACGCATTTGGGAGGAAACGCAGTGTCCGAAACCATCATCTCAGCCGAGATCGTTGACAAGGACAATGCCGCGCGCAAGGCCGATCTCGAGCGTGACTACGACTCGCTCGGCGAACGCCTCGACCGGCGCGGCATCGCTATCGACGCTATCAGCGATAAGGTCGAAAAATTCGCTGTGGCGATCCCGTCCTGGGGCGTCGGCACCGGCGGCACCCGCTTTGCCCGCTTTCCCGGCGCCGGCGAGCCGCGCGATATCTTCGATAAGATCGAGGATTGCGCCGTCATCCGGCAGTTGACGCAGGCGACGCGGACCGTCTCGCTGCACATTCCGTGGGACAAGGCCGATCCGAACCGGCTGAAGCAGGCCGCGTCCCGCTTCGGCCTCGGCTTCGACGCCATCAACTCAAACACCTTCTCCGACGCCAGGGACCAAAAACTGTCCTACAAATTCGGCTCGCTGTCGCATGCCGATGCCGCAACGCGCCGGCAGGCGGTCGAGCACAACCTCGAATGCATCGAGATCGGCAAGACGCTGGGATCGAAGGCACTGACCGTATGGATCGGCGACGGCTCGAATTTCCCCGGTCAGGTCAATTTCGCCAAGGCGTTCGAACGCTATCTCGACGCGATGAAGGAGATCTACGCCGGACTGCCGGACGACTGGAAGCTGTTCACCGAACACAAGATGTACGAGCCGGCCTTCTATTCGACGGTCGTGCAGGACTGGGGCACCAACTACATGATTGCCACGGAACTCGGCGACAAGGCGTTCTGCCTGGTCGACCTCGGCCATCATGCGCCAAACGTCAACATCGAGATGATCGTGTCGCGGCTGATCCAGTTCAAGAAACTCGGCGGCTTCCATTTCAACGATTCGAAATATGGCGACGACGATCTCGACGCCGGCTCCATAGATCCCTACCGGCTGTTCCTCGTCTTCAACGAACTGGTCGATGCCGAGCTTTCCGGCGCTGAAGGTTTTGATCCGGCTCACATGCTCGACCAGAGCCACAACGTCACCGACCCGATAGAAAGCCTGATGCTGTCGGCAGTCGAGGTGCAGCGCGCCTATGCGCAGGCGCTGCTGGTCGACCGCAAGGCACTGGAAGCCTATCAGGACGCCAATGACGCGCTGATGGCGACGCAGACGCTGAAAGCCGCCTATCGCACCGACGTCGAGCCGATCCTCGCCATGGCGCGGCTGAACACGGGCGGCGCCATCGATCCGGTCGCCGCCTACCGCGCCGCCGGCTACCGGGCCAAGGTCGCGGCGGAACGGCCGCCGGTTGCCGGTGGCAGCGGCGGGATTGTTTGATATCGGCCTGAAATGAAAAAACCCGCCTGAGGCGGGTCGCGGCGCAAATCAACACTATGAGTAACCAATAGCATAACTGCCGGCACAAAGCAAGAACAAAATAGGCTGTGCCAAGCAGTACAGGGAGGGGCGCGAAGGATCGCGGCTTCATTCCAGCTTGGGTTCCTCGCCCCACGAAAGTGGGGAGAGGTGGCTCGGCGAAGCCGAGACGGAGAGGGGACTGCACCTTACGAAAGCCCCCTCTCCGGCCGCTTCGCGGCCACCTCTCCCCGCTTCGCGGCGGGCGAGGAACCCAGGTCTTGAGAGTTCGTGGAAGGTGCAAGCCTCGCCGAATCTTCATTATTGTCAGTAGACTCAACCTCACCAAGCGGCTTTTCTAGGCGCATCCCACCCCTCGGAGAACGGCCATGCACCGCCGCACCCTAATCGCGATCAGTCTTTCCCTCACCTTGACCTTTGCGCCGCTGGTGGCCGCATTCGCCGCCTCGCCGCAGCCGGCGAAGGGCGAGCGTGGCATGGTGGTGACCGCCCAGCATCTTGCGTCGCAAGTCGGCGTCGAGGTGCTGAAGAAGGGTGGCAACGCGGTCGATGCGGCGGTCGCCGTCGGCTATGCGCTGGCTGTGGTCTACCCGAACGCCGGCAATATCGGCGGTGGCGGGTTCATGACCATCCGCTTCAAGGACGGCCGCTCGACGTTCCTCGATTTCCGCGAGCGCGCGCCGCTCGCCTCGACGAAAACCATGTATCTCGACAAGGATGGCAAGCCGGTGAAAGGTGCCAGCCTCGACGGCTATCTCGCGGTCGGCGTGCCGGGCTCGGTGGCCGGCTTCGAGACGGCGAGGGAAAAATACGGCACGCTGACGCGGCAGGACTTGATGGCGCCGGCAATCCGCTATGCCAGGGACGGCTTCGTGCTGGAGCAGGGCGATGTCGCCTCGCTCGAAGGCGGCGCCGCGCGGCTGGCCAAGGACCCGGCCGCGGCCGCCATCTTCCTGAAGCCGGGCGGCAAGCCTTATGCCATCGGCGAGCGCCTTGTCCAGGCCGATCTCGCCGCCTCGCTCTCGGCCATTTCGGAGCGAGGCCGCGACGCCTTCTACAAAGGGCCGATCGCCGACGGCATCGTCAAGGCGAGCGCGGAGAAGGGCGGCATTCTGGCCAAGGCGGATTTCGAGACCTACGCGGTTCGCGAACTCGAGCCGGTGACCTGCAACTACCGCGGCTATGAGATCACCTCCTCGCCGCCGCCGAGCTCGGGCGGCGTCATCATCTGCGAGATCCTCAACGTGCTGGAATTCTATCCGCTGTCCTATCTCGGCGCCGGTTCCGCCGAAACCGTTAAAGTCATGGTCGAGGCGATGCGCCATGCCTATGTCGACCGCAATTCGGCGCTCGGCGATCCCGACTTCGTCGACAATCCGGTCGAAAAGCTGCTGGACAAGAAGTATGCGAAGGAAATCCGCGAAAAGATCGATCCGTTCCGGGCCGGCGTGTCGCAGGAATTGATGCCGAAGGGTTTTGGCGAGAGCCAGGAGACGACGCATTATTCGATCGTCGACAATGACGGCAACGCCGTCGCGGTGACCTATACGCTGAACGGTTCGTTCGGCGCCGGCGTCGTCGCCGACGGCACCGGCATCCTGCTCAACAACGAGATGGACGATTTCACCCAGAAACCGGGCGTGCCCAATCTCTACGGCCTGGTCCAGGGCGAGGCGAATGCGATCGAGCCGAGGAAGACGCCGCTGTCGTCGATGAGCCCGACCATCGTCGCCAAAGACGGCAAGCCGTTCATGGTCATCGGCAGCCCCGGCGGCTCGCGCATCATCACCATCACGCTGGAAGCGATCGTCAATGTCGTCGATCACGGCATGAACATCCAGGAGGCGATCGACGCGCCGCGCATCCACCACCAGTGGCTGCCCGACACGGTCTATATCGAACCGTTCGGCCTGTCGCCCGATACCGAAAAACTGCTTGCCGGCATCGGCTACCACCTCGATGTCACCGATGCGACCTGGGGTCAGGCGGCCGGCATCCTGGTCGGCGGCAAGAGCCTGGCCGAGATCGAGAAGGGAGGCGGCGCCCGCTACAACGGCGCTATCGACAGCCGCGCCGCGTCCGGCGAGGCGATCGGATATTAATTTCGTTCGGTCAGATGACCAGCGTGATGGTGGACGCAATCAGCATCACGGCTGCGATGCCGACGAACAAGGCATAGATACGCGGCCGATCGAGCAGAAGCGCATTTCCCGATATCCACGCCGCGGTGGCGCCGCCAAGCGCGTACAGGAAGCCGTTACGGTGCCCCAAGGCCAGGGTTGCGGCCATCAAGCCGCCAATGATGAGAGCGCCGAAAACGATGATCACGGCGACCGCGTATTTCTCGAAATCGTTGCTGGCCACCCCCGGACCCATCACGTTCAACGTCGTCAGGTCGTCCGGGTCGAAGGGACTGGCCGACCCATATTCGTCTTGACCGGCAGGCTCGTGCATCATTCATTCTCCTTGAAGCGGCAACAAATCATCAAGCCTTGCCGAGTGCAACCGGGTCGCGACGCGTTCAATGCGATCGGCACGGTCTTCAACACTTTCTGGCCGCGGCTTGCTAGCGGTTTTTTTGGATTTATGTCGGGTGGTGCTGCCGTTCCAGGCGATCTGTCGGACTGGAATGCCAGTTGGGGCATTTCGACCTGAAAGTCACGCCGCTCTGGAGGCGCATTCGAAGCGCTGCCCCTGGCTTCGGCCTGCAAGCTTCGCGCTCGCAGGGCGTGCTTGACGATACCGATGGCGAAGATTGGGTCGGTGGCGAAGATTGGGTCGGTGGTGAAGGTTGGCCGGCGCCACTTTTGGGGGGGCGTTGGGGTAGATTGCCTGATGGGCGCCGGCCAAGCGGAAATCAGGTCCGCCGCAAGCAAATATAGCAGGAATGGCGCGGTATGGCAGTGGTGTGATCGCGGAAGATGGTTCGCGCTTTCCCTGTGCGGTGTCCCATTATGGGTCAAACCGTCTGGCACCTGAATTGCACCGTAAGCAATGCCGGGCAACGGCCCGGAAGTTGTCCCCGGATATGGGGCCTCGCCGCTTCGCAAATGGAGCGGCGGGCCTTTTTGGCTAGAGCATCGGACCCAAAAGTGGGTACCGGTTGTCGCGGCGTTTCGCAGCACGCCGAGATTTTTAGGCGGCGGGAGCCGGCGGCAGTTCGAACAGGTTGGCGCCATTCTCCTGGCCTCGCTCGACATAGCCGATTATCCGGAACCATTTTGCGACGTCCGGTCTCTGGAGCCAGCTGCGCGAGTGAATGGGGAGGTTGCCGGCGAGCGCCTGGATATGGCGAATATGCCGCTTGCAGAAGCGAACGGTCGCGGCGCTGAAGAAATCCTCCTGCGCGGCGAACAGCGTATCAGCAGCGTCGCTATTCTCGTGCCACGCGATGAGCGCGACGGTTTTTTCGCCCTGCACGAGCGCATGAGCACGGCCTTCTTTCAAGTTCATCATCAGATTGTCGTAGGCGATCTTGCTGTCCTTGCCGGCCGCGACGTACTCGTCCGATATCCGCTTGGACAGATCACTGAAAACATTTTCCAGATCTCCAACCGTTGCTGCGCGTGCTCTCATTTCGCCTCCTAGAGCCCCAGCAGGCAGTTTGCCCTAAGGATAGGGGATCACCAAGCAAATCAAATCCGTCATCCGCCCAATGCGAGCAAAGGTGTTTCGCCGGGGGAGAACGCTGCGCGGCATGCCGTGACACCGACGGGCTGATCCCTGCCAACTGATTAGCAAAGTCGGCGGCCATGGCATAAGCTGCTGAAATTGCCAGGTGCCCTTGAAGTGGATTCGAACAACCGACATGCGGATTTTCAGTCCGCTGTCGATGGTTGAAATCGTTGAGCTTTTTAGCTCCATGTCGCGTTCATGTCGCGTCAGGCCAAAAGTGCCCGTTCGGCCGCAGCCAGTTCCTCGGCATGATCGCCGCGCGGGAACAAGTTGCCCGTAGACGTCCATTGTCATCATGATAGAGGAATGGCCGAGCCGTTCCTGAACCACCTTGGGTGGCAGGCCCAGGCCACCATCGGCAACGCGATTGATGCGGCGCCGTTCTCCAATCCGGGCGAGGCCTATTTCGCTACTCGCAACGCCGCCGGACTGCAGCACGTCGGCCGATGACGCCAATAGCCCTCAGTGCGTGGTGACGCCGACCCCAGGGCAGGTGACGCCCACAGGAACCTTTTTGGCGCTGGCGGGACAGCGCGCCCCTCTTCCGTCGTGCCGTCAAAAAAAGCCGCCGGGCGAAACCCGGCGGCTTGATCGTTCGACTGGGTCGTTTCAGCCGCGATCGGCTTTACGGCGCCGGAGCCGGCTTGGCGGCCACCTGGTCGATCTTGTCGGCAAGCACACCCTTGGCCCAGTCCGTGACCTCGGCGTCGACGGGCTTGTTGGCCATGTCGGCAAGTGCCGCGTCGAGCGATGCATCGTCGGTGCCGACAGCGGCCTGGTCGGCAGCCGTCTGGGCCGCGGCAGCCGCTGCTTCGGCATCCGAGACCGTGGTTTCCTGGGCCGCGACCTGCGCTTCCAGATCCGCGATCTGTCCCGGCAGGGCCGCCTGTTCCTCGGGCGTCATGGCTGAAATCTGGTCAGGCGTAAGCCCGTTCAACGTGTCGAGCTGCGCGTTCAGGGCATCCAATTGGGCCTGAGCGTCGACCGCCGCCGCGGCCGCCTTGTCAGCCGCGGCCTGTGCGTTCTGGGCGTTCGCGGACGCCACCGCAAAGGCCTGTACGGCAGCGAACTTCTTGCTCTTGGAGTTCATGTACGCGTTGACGTTGCGCTGCAGCGAGTTCAACCGGCCGAGCTTGGCACGGATATTCTTTCCCTTGGACACAGAGGCGGTCTGCTCAGCGTCGTCAACGCTTGCAACAGTCTCCGTTTCGGCCTTGGCCACCTGCCCCTTGGCTGACGCCGACTTGCCATGCGAACCGCTATTGCCGGAATTGCCGCCAGCATTGCCGTTGCCGCCGCCGCCGTTACCGTTGCCGCCACCATGGCCGTTGCCGCCACCATGGCCGTTACCGCCACCATGGCCGTTACCGCCTGCACCGGCCAGCGCCGGAGATGCCAGAAGCGCGAAAACGGCAAACGCGGCGAAAAGAGTCTTTCGGGATGTCATGATTCCTCCTTTTGAATCGCACCTCCGCATATAACTGCCAAATATAACGAAGAGCTAATTTATATCTGAGAAACTTTATGCAAATGCGAAAGTCCGGCGGGTTGCGACGCCGACCTGCACCGAGGCCCTCGAAATTCCCCCGGGCAGAACTGTCTCAATCAAAGCCAAAAAGACCCTAACCGTTTGTCTTTTGCTAAATTCCGGATGGAAGACCGTTCTTGGATTGCGCTAGAGCGGATGCAGGATATCGGCACCCGCCTGTTCGTCGAACAGAACCGCGCAGCCGCGCTTGAGTGCCACCGCCGAAAGGGCGTTCGCCATCGCATCATCCGGCGATACAAAATCCACCGGTCAGCACCCTCAACTCTTCCACCGCCCTGCTCATCGAGCGGCGACCCTCTCACAACGTCTGGTGCGTGGTCGCGTGACAATCGCCATCCGCCCGGCCTAGTGGCGATGATACGCCAGAACTGTACTGCCGCGTGGCGACTTGTGGCGATCAGATAAGGTGAACCCGGCATCCCCGATTAGAGACTGAAGGCGGATGTCGTCTTCGTCGGGAACTCGCGCCACGATCGTCTGTGCGCGGTTGATAATGTCGATGAAGATGCGATCGGCCTCCTCCTGACCCAACCCCCTGCGGACATGCTGGTACACAGCGAGAAGAAGCACGATATCGTAACGGTCATTTAGAACAGATTGAAGCTTTCGACTCCCAAGGCTCATGGTGTCAAATCGACTTTCTACGTTCGATCCTAGAAAGATGGAACGCGCCACGCGGGTGTGTGGCTTCAGAATGTCAATGCCGTGGATGTAGGCCGGTCTGCGTTTGGCGATTTCATAAGCGACGATGCCCATATTGCAGCCAACATCAAGGATCGTCTTACCGGAGTAGTTTACCCCGCATGAAAATAATCCATCGAGCCGATCGTCCCACGTTCCTGCGCTATATTTCTTGTGCGATTTCCAAAAAGGCACGACTATCCTTCCGTGTCCTGGACCAAAGTCGAATTTTATCTGCGCCCGCTAGCATTTTCCGGCAAAGTCCAACGAAACGTCTGTCGGACGGTTAAGCAATTGCCGTGGAAAATGGTGCCCAGAGGCGGAATCAAAGCATGGGTAATTGTGCTTGTTTTTCAGTTCGTTCGGTTGCCACTCGGTCTTCCTGGTACCAACGTTTATTCCAACAAAATTTTTCTGTGGATAGGTTCGGTTGCTTGGTGAACTCCCGACGACTGCCGACTCATGGCTGATCGGACCGTGTATCTCGACGATCTTTGCGTCGGAAAGGAGGCATTCCGCACGGCCGAATTCGAAAATGGGGGCATCTTGATGCCGTACCGGAGTTCGACGCGCTTATTGGCGTCGCGGCCGAGGAGGCCACTTGGAAGCTGGCCGCCCTCGACAGCAGGAAGTCAGTTCCGGCGATATCCCCGACTAAGCGATCGTATTCAGCCTCCGAACGCCCATAGGCTCCGTTCGCGCGTTCCATAAGGTCCGTCGCGGTCCCGAATGGTGACTTCGCCACGCCGCGAGCGGATAAGCCCGCGCCCTTCCAGCACGCCCATTCAGCCCAGGAGGCCGGCAGCGCGGTTGGCAGCTTAAATTGAAAAGCCCCGCGGTTCTCCGCGGTTCGTGCGCCCTCGAGCCGAGGCAGAGAATGTTGGGGCAGGGTGCATTGGCGGAGGGAGAGGACCTGAAATCCAACCTTCTCCACCGGCGAGCCGCACAACCTGCCCGCACGGGCAAAAAGGACGTTCGCAAGTGCGGTCATCCGCGTCGCCGGTCCCGCCAATCAATTTGAGACGGCAATTGAGAGCGACAACCCACCGAGCTTTACAGCCAAAAGGAAAGTCGGCGGCCCATCCTTCAATGAGCATTGCCTGAACCCGCCGACCTGCGGATTGCAGTGGCCCCGCAATTCGCAGCTTTGCCGGAGGCGTGCCGTCTAGCAATGTAGGCGTGTACCGTTCCAGGTGCAGGAGTTTTCAGGTCTTCTGCCTTAAACCTCTCGGCCAGCGCTCACGCCACCTGTGCTGCCTACAAAGTTCCGCTGAACAGCGCAGCCGGGACGAGTTTCCGGATTCATTCCCCCCATCGGCGATTTGCAGATGTCGGTCATTGGGCGAGCGCGGCCGGGGTCACCACTACTTCGTCCATGAAATCGATCGCCGCAGCGGCGATGGGATCGCCGACGACAAGCGCATCGCCATTCCGCAGGATCTCGAAATCGATGGCCGGCAGGCCGATCGATTGGCCCACCGAGATGACCATGCGCTGCCCCGGCCCAAGGGTGGAAATGAAGCGGATTGGCAGCTCGTCTGCGCTCGAAGCCAGCGTCGCGACGACTCGATAACCAGACTGCTCGACCGTGTAATAGATAACGCCGTGGAAGGCAGGTAAATGAATGCTGTGTCCGCTGCCCGGCGCCAGCTCGGCCGCCGCGGAGGTGCCTGCCAAGAAAAGGCCGGATAATGCAAAAGCTGTCAAAAGCCGGATCATTGTCATTTCTCCTCTAGCAGGATTCCCGAACACTTCGGCTGCAGCTGCCACGCAGGTGATCTGCGGCGGCCTGGCCCGATGCTGCGTTCCGAACGGTTCCGGTTGCCTTGTCGATTCTGACTGACAGGCATCTGTGATTTTCCTCACGGAAGGACGCGCCGGCTCTGCTTTCAGCTCTAATGTGCAGCGCTCGTCTTCAACAGTTCATCCGAATGGAACTTCCTGGAATTCTCTGGATCTGGCTGGAAGTTGCTGCCAATTGCACGGCCTTTCATCCGTTATGTCGGCGAAGGGAGCAGGGATTCGAGCTTATGCCGAGTTTGCGACCCCGTAGGGACGCCTGCGAAGGACGAGCGGCCTAGCGGCTGCCACATTCGCGATTTAGCGCGCTCCGCCTGCGGGCGACCTCCAGTCGCGAAGGGCAGTCGCGTTCTGGTTCGCGTGTGAACCATTAGGGCCGGCGGGACGTTTCTCTGCGAGTTCAACATCATTGACGGCACGACCGTGGAGGATTCGAAGCATCAGCCTGCGTTGCGGAAACAAGACACGCCCGGTGCCTTGGCGAACTTTCCTTATGACCGAATGACTGTCGAACGATTTCGGGAGGCTTTTCCGCGAGCAAGGTGGAGCGACCAGCGCAGGAGCTGGTTTGTACCAGGCAAGACGGCAGCCCGCCGGGTCGACCGTTGGCTGGCGCGTGAGGCCGAGTTGCTGGCGATCCACGGCGATAGCAAGGGGCGCGACGCCTTCGCTTTCGATCCGATCTCCAGTCCCTATCTCGAGGTTGCCGACGACTTGCGCATTCGGACACCCTATTCGAAGACCCTCCTTCGGGAACTACACGAAATTCCCTGGGCAAGTTGGGACGATGAACTTCGGGCGTGGCGCGTGCCGTTTCGGTCCTATGAGGAACTGCGGCGCCGGTGGCCGACAATCGAAGAGGCTGCCCGACGTAGCGAGCCCGAGGAAAGGAAGCGATGGCGCGAGGCGGAGAAGGACTCGGAAGCTCAAAGAACCGCGCGGTTGCGATATGCAGAACGCCGACGCCATCGCTATCCGCTGCCAGCTGAAGACTTGCCTCCGATGGGCCGTCCCGTCGCAACAGAGCAGTACGGTGTTGTCGTCTTTACCGATGTGTCAGGTGAACTCGCCGAGCTGTCGGCATTGACTGCTTTCTACCCACACGCGATGCGGGCAGACTTCGACTTCGTGTGGCGAACGTGGCGCTTGGCGACGCTGACGGAACTCATCAGGACATGGCCCGCTCGTCGTGAGGCCGGCGAAATGGAGCATTCCCGCGGCTGGTGGCAGCCGACGCTTACCGAACTGAGAGTTGCTCGTCGAAACGCGCGCATGATCGAGCGTCGAAGGCGAAACCGCGATCTCAGAAGGTCATGAGCCTCGGACCGCGACTCGATCGGCCCGCTCTCTCCGCCAGAGGCGCGGGCTTTCATTTGTTCGGCCGATGCGGCGGTCCGCTGGCGGGAGATTGAAAATCTGCGCTGATCTATCCAGTACAGCGATGGGCTGCCTGAGACAGCCGGCGATTACCTTTCGGATGCCCTAAGGCTTCGCGCCGCCTCATCGAGTGCCAGCGGATCGTCACCGAGGCGGTCGATGAGGTCTTGAGCTTGGTCGCCGGTGATGCCTGTTCTCATCGCCAGCGCTTCCGCTGCCTCAACATCCGATTGACCAGCGGCGCGCTTGCCTTTCTTCCCTCGGCTTTGGGTCTGCGCGGGAGCTGGTACGTCGGTACCAGATATTGCCGGTGGACGAGCACCAAGCGAGCGGTCTTCGTTCTCGATTTCTAAGGTCGCCTGAGTCCAATGGTGCTCGTGCAGACCGTGCGTCTGGCCTTCTCGTTCCCAGATCTCATATGCGCGGCGCCGAATGCGTTCATGTTTGTCGTCTGACATGGTCGTTCCTCCTTGTGGGTTTTCACCCAACGCGAAGGAGCGTCGGAACGATCCGACCCGACACGCGGATTTCGGACAAAAGAGGGACCCGAAGGCTGGCCTCCAGAGGACCGTTCCTGCCGCATTTGCGATGCTGCGATGCGTTGGGTGGCCCGGAGCAAATCCTCGTGCGCTGCTCGGGAGCAACACCACGAGGGAACGCGACGGGCTCTCCAATCGTTGACGGCTTTTGATCGAGCCGCCACGATGCCATCCACCTCGATACGCAAAACGGAATACGATCCGGAGCGTAAAGTCCTTTCGGTGTGGTTCGTCGCCAGCGGCAAGCGGTACGAGTTTGAGGACGTGCCGCCAGGGACCTTCGCCGCGTTCAAAGCCGCCTTTGCCAAGGGCCGCTATTTCAACGATCACATCCGCAATCGCTTTCGGCACCGTGTGGTTACGACCGGCGACGATGCCGGATGACATCCTATTGACCAGGCCCGTCATTCCACCAGGCTGGTGGCGACGCTATGACGTGGTAGAAGACCCGCCCGACGACTCCGGCAAACGATCGCGAATGGCTTCCTCGGTTCTTTTTGCGGTCGATTTCACAACTTTGCCGACCTTGCCTGCTAGCGTGTCGGCATCTCCACCCGAGCCTTGCCGGTCGGCCTCTTCCTTGACCGTTTCGTAGGCCTCGGCGGCAACTTGCTTTGCTTGCTCCAGGCCCGTCTCGAAAACCTCCTCCGCACTGTCGCGAATTTTGTCGCGGTAGGCGCCAAGTTGCTCGTCCTCTGTGGCTGTGTGGGGCAGCATCACCCCGATGGCAGTGCCCAGCGCAAGGCCGACTGCGGCGATAGCCAGCGGTTCGCGCTCGAAGAGGTCTTGTGCCGATTGGCGCGTCCGAGCCGCTATCTCGCTGGCGCTTGAGCCGAGCTGTCCGGCGGTTTTTGTCATCCTCTCCTTGGCGCCCGTTACAGCGTTTGCTGCAGCTTCGGCCGCGCCGCTTGTTGCTGATGTAACCGAACCGGCGGTATCGGAGAGCATCGCCCCGATTCCGGACCCTTCGTTTCCCTGGCTGAAATCATCGCTGCGCAGGTCGGAGAAAGCGCCAGGAGCCGTGCCTGTCCGATAACCAGCGGCAGCTGAGTTGGTTGCCGACGTGCCGTCGCCGAGCATCAGCCAGGCCAGGCCGGCTCCAATCAACGTCAGTGGCAACGGGTTGTCCCTGACTTGCGACTTGAGGTTGCCTAGCATGGCGGATCCCTCGCCGCCGGCGAACATTCCGGTAAATTCGTCGATCAATTGACCCGGTGTCATCTTGCTGCGGATCGAATCGGCGGTGTCTGCTACTTTGGCCCGGGCGATGTCGGCATCGCGTTCAAGCTCGGCTGCGGATTTGTCGCTCATCTTATTTGATCCTTGATCACGCGCGCGTCGCGCTTGAGTTGGTCTTGTGTGCGATCGGGCGTCAGCTCGGAAGGAGCCATGCTTTTCGTGCCAGAGCGCAAGAGAATGATTCCCAGTATCGCGACGACGATCCCGACCAGCAGCGAGGACCATCCCGCTCCCAGGCCGGCACTCGCCAGGGCGATTACGAGTGCTTGCAAAAGCACCATCAAGGCCGCGAGAAGGCATATGGCGCCGGCCAGAACCTCGGCGGCGCCTGCGCCGGCCTTGCTGATTTTTTCCGACATTTCGGCCCGCAACAGCCTACTTTCGGTTTGAAGCAGGGTTGTGACCTGCTGTGCCAGATCGCTGACGAGGGTTGCGAGGCCGCGACTTTCCTGATTGTTGGTCATGGGTTCTGCTCCAGGCTTGCGCCGGCCCAGTCGTCACCGGCCAAGTCATCGCCGGCCGTGTCGTCTCTGGGCTGGTTGAAGCGGGGCGGCGTAGTGTCAGGGACCTCTGCCGATCGCAATCCGGACTCATCCGATTTCGAAGCCATTTCGGAAGGCCGATCAGTTCCCGATCGACGCTGTGTTTCGGTCGGGGCAGATGGCGGCGGGCTCTTGATAAGCCGCCCCAGCGCCAAGCCTGCTAATACAGAGCCGGCGATCAGCGCCCCTGAGTTTTCGCGGCCGAACGACCGCATCTCGCCAAGAACATCTTCGAATGGTTTGTCCTTCAGCGAAGATGAAAGGCGTTCAAGTGCGCCGGCGGCATCGAGGGTGAACTTCGAAGCGGTCCGTTGATCATTGTTGGCCAGATGCTCGCTTGCTGCTCGCAACGCGCCGCTAAAGGCCTTTAGGTTGGAGGTGATATCGCGCTGTGTTCCCTCGGCCTTGTCGAACAACGCCTGCTTCGCTTCCGCAGCGTAATCGCCCGCCTTCCTGGTGAGTTCATCGCGAGCGTCATGTAGCGCCTCTGTCGCGGTCTGCGTTTCCTGCTGGAACCGCTCGGACAGTTCGCTTTTGGCTGTTTCGAAATCGGCCGGCTTACGGCCCTGATCGTCTTCGCGCTGCATGGTATCTCCTAATGGAATCCGAGGAAGGAGAGGATCGCAAGCACGACAACGACAAGGCCGATGAGATAAATGACACTGTTCATGGTGGCAATCTCCTCCATTGCCTAGCGAACTTGCCTACGGCAAACAGGTTCCAACATTTCCAGCTAAATTAGCGATAATGAAGTCGGCACCCTAACCGGCGAGCCCCGCATGGACTTCTATCGGCAGACGTGGAGTTTGCGGCTCAGGTAATGGCGAAGGCTGCTGTCATACCTGCCGGTTCCCGAGGCACCGGACAAGCGCTTTGGATCAAGCCGGACATCATGGCCCGTGCGACGCCCCCCGGGGGCGAGGAAGATCTAAGGCACGCTTCGAATTCTGGGATGCGACCCCGCAAGAATTGGAAACGATAGGGCGCACCGTTACTCGCCAGCCCTCTCGTCATTCGCGCATCGGCTCAGCCGTTCGACCGGTTCGATGATGGCTTTGGCAAGGGCTTCCCCCTCGTGAACGGGCTGGGAACCGTCCCTCATCCAGTATCTTCAGCACGGTCATGGCGGTCACCACCTCATCGCCGATGTTGATGTCCGCAATTTCCCACGCCATGCAGAGATTGTGCCGCCTTGGCCAAGGGCTGCTACTTCAATGATCGCTTCCGCTACCGTCTGATTCACCGATAACGATGCTTGATGACCCTGCTCAACCGTCTTCCTGTTTCCGCTCCCGCTGGGCCTCGATCTCTTCCGGTTCCTTGTTGTCGATTCTTGCGGTCTCGCTGTCAGCTTCACCTACCGCGCGAACCAATTCGTCCAGTTTAGCGTGCAGCGCCTGTGTATCGCGATGCTCGGCACGCTGGATGAATAGGGTCATCGCCCAGGTCGCCAGTGTCGCGATGGCATGCCAATCCACGCTGCGCCGATCGAAGATGAGCCAGAGGCCGGCGTAGGCGAAGAAGATCAGAAACGCCTGCGGGCGCGATGTCAGCGTGCCAATATGTGTGATGGCGCTCCTGACCTGATTGCTTGTCATTGCAGCGGTCTCCTGTGTCCGGTCAAGAATCGAGTTTGAGCGGCTCGTGCCCCGGTTGGTCATCCCAGATGACTTGCCGCAGGTCGCGCGCATCTACCGGTTGGCCAAGTCGTGCACGGATAGAAGTGGTCGCCCTCATGTTCGACCTGTTTGCCGTGTCGCTTGCCGGTAATCGACGGCCCGAGTTGAGATAGCTTTGTCATGACGGATTGAACGCGGTCCAGCGCGCTTTGTTGCGTGAGGGCGTGCGGGCTTTTGGAGTGCTCAGCGGTCAACGGGAGCAACAAGAGCGGCGGGGCTGGGCCTGACCGGCCCCCTTTTGCGACGCCGGCTGAGGCGAATTACAAGCCGCTTCATGCATCCCCTAGTCGCCAGATCGGGCGAGCCTAGACTCGATTGCGTGCGTAAACGAATGAGTGCCGGCACGGCTAGGCTTGCGTTCATTGCCCCTATGGAGAATCCGCCCCAAGATGACGGATGGATGCACGAGGTCAAGTTTGACCGGTATCGTTCGCAGATCGTCATCGATAACGCCGATACTTTGCATTCTCATTCGCCGCGGTCTGATTGGATGATGAAGTATCAAGACCTTGTCGGGGCGGGGGGCCACCACCCAAGGGGTATGAAGCGGCCGGCAACGCAATGGTCAAGCCAGGGCTGATCGGCCGCGTGAAGCCCTTGCGTGGCGAGGAAGACCTTCGCCATGCATCTCTGCAGGATTTTTGGGACGAAGGCTGAGCGGAACAAGCAGCCGCCTGCGGAATTGTGTCGGTACAGCGGAGACTAATCTTCATGGCCGAAGAATCGAAGCAAGGATCTCGATTTGCGAAACATCTCGGACACGATCACTCGTTTGACCGCAGTGCGGGGTCGATCGGGCCTTTACCCAAAACGCCACGACGGTCGGTTGTCGGACGTGACAGAGTTCGGGTCCAACCCCGGCGGGTTGAAGGCGCGCTTCTACGCTCCCGCAAATCTGCCGCACGGAGCCGCTTTGGTCGTCGTCATGCATGGCTGCACACAGACTGCAGATGGCTACGATCGGGGATCTGGATGGTCGCAACTGGCTGAGCAGGAAGGGTTCGCGGTCCTGTTTCCCGAGCAGCAACGCGCCAACAACGCAAATCTCTGTTTCAACTGGTTTGTCCCAGGAGACATCCGACGCGACAGCGGGGAAGCGCTATCGATACGCCAGATGGTTGAGGCGCTGGTCGTCGCGCACAAGATCGATCGAGAGCGCATCTTTGTTACGGGGCTTTCCGCGGGAGGCGCCATGACGTCCGTGATGCTCGCTGCCTATCCGGATGTGTTCGCCGGCGGCGCGATCATCGCTGGCCTTGCCTATGGCAGTGCGACGACGATTCCCGAGGCCTTCGACCGTATGCGCGGCCATGGCGGCCCGTCTGAACAGGAACTGCCACGGCTTGTGCGTGCCGCCTCATCACACAAAGGTCCGTGGCCGACAATATCGATCTGGCACGGGACAGCGGACAACACCGTTGTCCCTTTCAACGCAGATGCAATCCTGGTGCAATGGCAAGGCGTTCATTCCATAGACGCTAACCCAAAACGCTCGGAAACCGTCGATGGGCATATGCGGCAGGTCTGGTGCGACACGAGCGGGAGAGAGCTGATCGAAAAATTCAGCATCACGGGCATGGGCCATGGCGCACCACTGAAGACGCCCGGCGACAATGGCCTCGGCAGCGCGGGGCCTTTCATGCTGGATGTAGGGATATCCTCGACCCGCCATATCGCTTGCTTCTGGGGCATTATGGAGACAGGAGCGCAAGGCTCAAGGACAAAGATCTCCGCCGATGGCGCAACCCTTTCTGGAACCATACTCCCAGCCGGCCGCGAAACGGAGGAAAAACCGCGGGCGGACCACGTTGTCGCGGCAAGAAAGACCCTGCCGCTCAATGCGGTTGGTTCGCAAGCCGATGTTACGAAAGTCATCGAGGACGCGCTGCGAGCGGCTGGCTTGATGCGGTAGGAGGGATCCAGCGGCCGCAAAGTCAACTCTGAGGACTATGAAGAGGGAGAGAATTCCCGCTGCCTTTCGGCAGCGGGGTTCCTCGATCACAGGCGGTTGCCGTCACGGGCACGGTCGCGCTCGATCTCGTCGGGGGTATAGTCTTCCGCATCGGCGTCGAATCCGGTCCAACCACCCGCCTCGTAGTCCCTGCGACGTTCGGCTACATCGACCGATCTGGATTGACTGAGGATCTGCTCGACGCTCGGCACGAGCTCGTCCGCGACTTTGGCCGTGACCAGGGTCCCGCCACGTCGGATGCCCTCTGCGTAAACATGTGCATCGCTTTCCGGCACGCCGGAATCCGTAAGGGCGCCGATGATCCCGCCGGCGGCACCGCCGACGGCAGCTCCGGCAAGTGCACCTACGGCGGTGGCCGCAAGCCAGCCAGCCGCCACGACCGGTCCGACGCCAGGAATGGCCATGATGCCCAACCCCGTCAGCAACCCGCCGGTACCGCCTACCACCGCTCCTATCCCGGCGCCACCGGCGGCATCTTCAGCGGCTTCCGAGCGATCATCATCATACCAGTCGCTCGAATTGTTGGCGACGATGCTGATATCCGAATGCGGGATTCCCGTTGCTTCCAATTCGCCGACCGCATTGGATGCGTCGTCATAGTTATCGAACAGTCCAGTTACTGTTTTCATTTGATCTCTCCTTGGTTTTGTTAGTTATTGCCGACAACGATGTTGCCCTGATAGTCGAGCGCTATGGGGATGTTTTTCCCATCCTTGCTCGCCTGGCCGCGCCAAATGCCCTGGTCGTCCTTGATGAGCTTGGATACGTTCGAGTAGCCTGCATCCTCAATTCGGTCCTTGGCTTGGTCTTCGGTGAAGCTGTTCGCACCGGGTTCCGGGGCGGATGGACTTGGAGTATCGGTCGTTTTGACAGCCGGCGTTGTTGAGTTCGCTGCTGACGAAGAATCCGTGCCGATGGTTGTGGCGATCTTTTCGATCATCTCCTTGTGCATTTTGAGTGTCGGCAACATCTCCTGTGCGAACGCCTTAAGCGGCCCGTTGTCGCCGTCCTTCGCATATGACTCGAACAAGGAAACTGCGTCGGCATGCGCACTGCGCTGCATATCGACGTAAGGCTGATCGAGCGGCGCCTTGCCGTCTTGAAGCTTCTGCAACTCGGACCTATGGGGGGCATCCAGGTCGACGGGAAGCTGCAGCTTCTGCTCGCCGGCGATGGACTGCAGCTTGGCGTTGGCTGCATTGTGATCTTCGATCATCTTTTGTGCGAATTCTTTGACATTCTGGTCGGTTACCTTGTCCTGAGCGATCTTGCTTGAGTCGACTTCGAATTTGCCGCCGACAGCGGCCTTGTCGACGAAGTCCTGCGCGGTATCCGCAGCGAAAGCGGGCATCGCGAGGACTAGGGAGACAGCAGCGAGCGAGGCGAATAGGTGTCGCGTTTTCATGGATTTGTCCTTGTTAGTGCACGAGTGTGCGATGAATCCTAACAAGCCCATGATCGCTTTGTTCCGGCGCGAAAGAGATATGTCTGAGCGTCTGAATCGTAGGGCAGAATTCTCAACCGCGCGACGAGGGCAATGAGCCAAGCCCAGTCGCAAAGCAAAAGAGAACGCTCGAACCGAGGGGACTCAGCCTCTACCTGCGAACTGTCTCCGGACCTCGAGCATCCACGGGGAGGCGAGGTGTTTCTTGTTCATTGCGCGTCGCGGCAACGGCCGCAACGAACGCCTTCGCCGCCGCGTCACACATAGTCCGCGAAGGCCCGTTAGAATAGAGAATGACCTTCGCAGCTTTCAGTGAGAGACCATGCTTTTGCGCGAAGAATTCAACCTCATACGAGTGGTTCTCGGAGGCGGGGTCGGGATTGCTTTTGATCTTGCCCATACGGGCCGTGTACGCGGATATACGAACCCAGCCTATATCAAATGTTAGTGCCGGAACCGAATCGGCGCAGCAATATTAGAGCGTCATGAGCACGCGCGGCGCTGATTTTCTATATCGCTGGATTTCTACGCATATGCCTGAGGGCGCGATCGGTGATCCAGTGTTGGTAGTAACCGACTTGGCTGATAGCGCCATGAAGGCCTCCGCGGATGCACAAGGCATCGCCAGCGGCGACATCGACGAAGAGATCGGAAGCGTTTACGAAGTGATTATCCATGCCTTGCAACGTCGACGTGGGGGACGAGCAGATTGAGGGCACGCACAGGGACAGCGCCGTTACCTTCTGGAAATCTGACAAACACCAGCGAAGTATTCACCGCGGCTCCCGCACCATGCTGAGATAGGTTGGATCGAATTCGGCGATTTCCTGCAGTCGGTGCCAGTTCAAAATGGTCACAGTGTAGTTCGCCCAGCTTATCACCCCAACTTTACGCAACGCGCCGATCACCCGGTTCATATGAACAACAGACAGGCCAAGCACGTCGGCCAGCTCGGCCTGTGACAGTGGCAGGTGGAAACTCATGCCGCTGGTGCGCTTCACGACCTGCAGGCGCACGAAAAGCTCGCAGACAAGGTGAGCAAGATGCGCTGTCTTCGACCGCCGCCCCATGGCCACGATCCACTCGCGGTGGATCGCGCCGTCTACAAGAGTATCAAGCCACAACAGCCGGGTCAGATGTGGAGCTTCCTCTGTGATGACCCGCAGCCGGCTATGCTCTGCGATAATCACTCGACAGGGCGACAACGCCACTATGCCGTGGTCCATCGTTTTCAGAAGGAATGCGTGAAGGTCGACAAAATCGCCCGGCACCTGCAATGAGGTGAATTGCCGCCCGCCGTCCTCGAGCACTTTATAGCGGGCGGCCAGACCCTCAAGAATCAACGTGCTGTTGGTTGGCCTGGATCCCTCCGAAACCAGGTCCTGTCCGGTCGAAAAATCCTTCTCGAACGACATGGCGCCGGCCAACAAAGCCTTTTCCGCATCGGAGAGGGCATCGTGCTGGCCGAGGTTGAGATATAGGGACTCAAGCATCCTAGCCTCCAGCAATCGCGCCTGAACGCCGATCGCCGAGGGTTATTTGGAAGCGCACTGCGCGGCTTCGGACCTCTAGGCCTTCGGAAGATGGCGGACACTAACAATTGTTACAATGCACCCCATCATACTGAAATGCCATCGCTGCGGAACAATGGCGATCAACCCGAATTAGAACACGATGATAGCGTCGGGTTTTCCGAAGATGCAGCGCTTCTATTTTGACGTCTACGACTCGGATGGTCCAGAGACGGACACCGAGGGGCAATTGTTAGAGACGCCCGAACGAGCGAGAACAGAGGCGCTTCGGATATTGCACGACATCGCACACGACGAGATGCCGGATGTCAATCTTGTGACGATCACAGTCAAAATCCGAACCGACGGTGATCGGCAAATTTTCGAGGCGTCACTCACCCTGACATCAGATTGGAGTCGTTAGACATACCAACGGTAGTCGGGAGCACGCGCAGCTAGGCTCGCGCCTAGTTCGATTCGCTCAAAGAATCCAATATGCGGAGACCGGAACTCGGCTTCCGGGGTTTAAGCAGACGTTGCTGCCGCGCCGCCTTCTCAAACGCAATGAAGGCGATATCCGGCGTACAGGTTCCTTCCCTTGCTGAGACGAGAAGGCGAGCAGCCTCCCTGTAGACGTCTGCCTCTTTGTTCGGCCATTGCCCAGCCAATGCTAGCTCAGCCTCGGTGATCGATGACACCTGCATCAAGCGTCCATCTACAAAGCGGATCAAGAGCGGTAGAAACTTACCCATCGTGCGCGAACCCCGTTTTGCGAGATCGGCATAACGCGACCGTCGCGAAGTGGTTGCATCCTTGCGTGAGCCTGCAAACAGAACTCGAAGACGTGACCGCGCATGCGATACGGAGTGGCCGCATTCGGGTCTCGTCGTTCTCTCACGCTTGCGCTGTTGCTTACCGGCGGCATCTCGAATGGTCACGGCCCACAGCGTTTGCACGCAATACGGCCCGTCAAGCGGACGGGCCGTATTTTCACCTCGTCTCTTAGAATATCAGGTAGAATATCAGGACTTCCCGCCCTTCCGGCCCGCCTCCGAAGCACGCTCAGGATCATTGGCGAAGTTTCCGCTTGCCGCCCCGTGTCCGAACCAGTCACATCCCACACGACAGAAATCTTGCCTGCATTGCCACTAAGGACGCCATATTTAGCCGAGTTGGTGGCGAGTTCGTGAAAGGCAATGCCAAGATATTGAACGGCATTGGGACTTGGCTGCGTGCGACGCGGCTTGTCGGCTTCGCCTTCAACATGGCACGCGCGACTTCAATGCCACGTCTCGCTACACAGCACGGCGGACCTGCTGAGCCTCACGCGCTCGGTCGGGCAGCAAAGTCATTTCATATTGGTTGCCGGGGCCGGCCCGCAGAAGTTCGAATTCGCCACGCTGTCCGTCAATCACCAAGTCAAGGAATAGATTGGCCACTGGGAACGAGCTAAGCGAGTCGGCACATTGCAACAACAATTGTCCGCCATCCGGAAATTGGCACCGAAGGCGGACTGGGGAGGCCGATAAGGCGGAGTGGCTGGAGCTGTTGTCTTCAATTCGTATTGCCGCCCATGCGTTGCTTGTGGCCAGCAGGTGTTGGACCTTGGCTGGCCGCGCGGCGCATACGGTCAGCCTGCGGATGGTGCAGCATTCCTCGACGATCGAAATCAAGCGGCCGAAGCCGACAAGCAAGATTGGGCGTCCGTCCGTCGCCGGAGTTGGTTCCGGTCGCCACCATCCTGGCCGATCGAGGACAGGATGATCGAACGATCCCTGCTGCGCGAGTTCGGCAATTGCCTTCGCGACCGCAGTGGGTCGCGGTGTGTCGCCGCGTATGTCGAATGCGCCACTCTCGTAATGTGCGTCCCGCCTCACCAGCATTGAGTTCCAGTCGACTGCGCCAAACAGCGACCATGCGGTTACCGCTCGAACGTCGACGCCACTGCCCTTTGCCGCCTGGCCTGCTCGCCATCCTTCAACGAGCCAACGCAATTGTTCGTCGCGCGTCGAGCCATTGTGCAGTTCGGTCACGGCGATCGGCAGCTGGTAGCGGTCCCAAAGTTCGTCGATCCGAGACTTCAGGCCTGTATCATCGCGGATGTGAGAGCGAACGGCCGCGATGTCGACATAGACGTCAATGCCGTTGCCGCCGATCTGTTCGTCGGGATATCGTTCGACCCGATCATCAAGCATCCGGTCACTGGTCAGATAATAGTCAATGCCGATCATGTCCGGCGGGCACGGTTCGGCCGCCAGCTCGGCCAAATGGTTACGATCAACTCCGGCGTCGAGCAGCCGTTTATGGAACAAATGTTGGCGGTCGACGCGGCCGGTCAGCAAGTCCAGCGCCAGCCAACGGCGCTCGTTTTCATGGTCGGCTTGGTAGGCGAGGCGCGCGGTCGCAAAAACACGCCCGATATCCTCCGTCTGCACCAGCCGAGCCGCCGGTGTATACTTGCGGATCGCTTTCATGGCCTGTGCAATCGCAAGGCAATGTGCCACCGTGAGCTGCAGGCAGCGTGCCTCGTTGTTGCCATGCGGATTCCATAGGCTGTAGAGTCCGCTAATTCGTGCAGTGGTCAGCGGCTCGTTGACGGGTGTGAACAAGTCGATCCAAGGATACCGCTGTGCAACACGCCCGGCGTAAAGTGCTAGCAGAGCCGGAAAATCCGGATCGAGCACATGGACCGGAGGTGGACCGCTGCCATGGTGCACAAGGCCGACGATCGGCCTTATGCCAAGTTCACGTAGGCGCTGCAAACGCATATCCGGCCAGCTCCAGTCGTAGCAGCCCGGTGTGCGTTCGACCATTTCCCATAGCACTGGGTATCGGAGCGTTGTGATGCCCAACTCGGCGATCAGGTCTAGGTCGGCGATCCGGTGGATGTGGCCGGTGTCTACTAGCTGGTTACGCGTTTTCTCCTGAATGCGGACGATACTGCATTCCACGCCACCCCACATCTCAAGTGCATCATTCACTCAGCTGCCTCGCGCTGCACCGGCATCTGCGCACCAGTCGTCGACGGCAAACTTTTTTGAATGCGCGCGAAGGTCGCCAAAGCCTGACCGACGACCTGATCCATGTTGTAATAGCGGTATGTCGCCAAGCGTCCGACGAACCAGACATCGGGGCACTCCGCAGCCAGCGCTTCGTAGCGTTTGTACAGCGCCTCGTTTTCCGCCCGCGGCACAGGGTAGTAAGGATCACCGATGTCGGTTGGGTACTCGTACGTCAGGCTGGTTTTCGGACTCCGCTGGCCCGTCAGATGCTTGTACTCTGTGATGCGGGTGTAGTCTTCCGTTTGAGGATAATTTACGACGGCGACTGGTTGAAACTGCTCGCGGTCAAGCGTCACGTGCTCGAACCGCAGCGAGCGGTAAGGCAGAGGCCCAAGCCTCCAATCGAAATATTCGTCTACCGGCCCGGTAAAGATCATTCGGCGAAACGGAATGCTGTCGCAGATTTCCCTGTAATCGGTTTGCAGCATGACTTTGATTTTGGGATTGTCGAGCATGCGCTGAAACATACGTGTGTAGCCGCCAGCAGGCATTTTCTGAAATGTGTCGCCGAAATAGCGATCGTCACGATCGGTGCGAGTCGGGACCCGAGCCGTCACTGACTTGGCCAATTGTGACGGGTCCACACCCCACTGCTTCCTGGTGTAACCGCGAAAGAATTTTTCGTAGAGTTCCCGGCCGACGGTGCTTACAACCACGTCTTCAGCGGTTCGGATTTCGTCCACCGTTTCTCGGCGAGACGCGAAGAACTGCTCCAACTGTTCGGACGTCAAATCGAGATCATACAATTTGTTGATGGTGTCGAGATTGATCGGAATAGGCAACAACTTCCCATCGACCGAGGATAGTACGCGATGCTCATATGACCGCCACGCCGTGAAACGCGAGAGATAGTCGACGATCGACTGGGCGTTTGTGTGGAAGATGTGAGGCCCATAGCGATGAATCAGGATACCGGCCTCATTATAGCAATCATAGGCGTTGCCGCCGACATGGCTCCGTCTATCAATGAGTAGAACGCTTTCATTTCGCTGCGATGCAATGCGCTCTGCGAGCACGCTGCCGGCGAAACCAGCACCGACGATCAGCCAGTCGAACATGTTACGCACTCCGCCGGAACGGCAATATGTTCCTGGTCGAGCGGGCGTGCTCGATATGAACCGCCATCGCGCTCCAGGTTTTCTCCCACGACATGTCGAGGAGATAGGCATCGACTTGCGGCCACAGACGGTCGCGAGGCCGCGCCAAAACCGACCGAAGCTTGGCCTCGACATCGTCTGCATCCACGATTTCAACAAGACCTTCAGCGCCATAGGTTCGTACGACGTCCACGATTGCTGTTGAGACAAGAGGGACGCCTGCCGCAAGGAATTCTGGGGTTTTCGTTGGACTGATGTAACGGGTAGCCGCATTGAGTGCGAACGGCATCCATCCCGCGTCCCAATGCCTGAGGTAGCGCGGCAGATCAGCGTAATCTCTGCTACCTAGCCAATGCAGATTTTCTGCCCGCGGTAGACCCTTGGGATCGATCTTGACCACCGGACCAACCATGACGAACTGGATGTCCGTCATTTTCATCGCCGTCTGCGCCACAAGGTCCGCGTCCAGCCTTTCGTCGATCACGCCGAAATATCCGACTCTGGGATGAGGTATCTCTTCCTGGTCAACCGGGTCCGCTCCACCACCCCTCGCCTGATGAAAGTGCGTAAAGTCGATGCTGCTCGGAAACGGAAAGATGGATCGATGCAGGCTCCGTTTGGCCTCGTAGAGGCTCTGGCCGCCAGTAAACACGACATCAGCGCGCTCCAATAGCCGCCGTTCCATCTGGACGAGCTCGGGCGGTGCGTCCTTGAAAGCTGAAAGCTCATCCATGCAATCGTAGACGCATACATCACAAAGAATATGGTCACTGAACCGCAACGCCATCGGGGTGTAGTACCAGGTAGTCAGCCCTTCTTGAGGCGTGGCGGCAACTATAGTGTCCAGGAATCTTCGCTGGGCTGCATCTGCAGCCTGCTGGGTGGTCCCGACGGGAAGGACCGGTGTTACGACTCGGATGGATTGCGAGACGTCGTTCGATCGCATGAACGCTTGGGGCACCACTTCAAAAAGCGGCTCCTCGAAGTAAATTATATTGTTCGCCTTCGAAGCAAGAATAAGTATATGCTGAGGACGTTGGTGCACAAAATTCCAGCGCAAATGCGAAAAACACAAAATCGTTGGCGCCTCTACTATCGCGCGCCTCTGGGTTCCGACAGCGATTTCCATTTTCGGTCCTTTTATTGCGATCTCGATGCGTGCGTACAACAAATGTTAATCCACGCATCGAGATGTGATTGGTTACTGTGGCCCTAACTTTCCTGCGCGCATCTCGTTCCGGTGGAAATCCGATTCAGTGCCACCGTCGGATCACGGCTTCCAGGAACGGTTGGGAAGGGAAAGAAACTCGATTGCCGTAGCGCGCCGCCGCCTATCGAGCGGCGCGCGCGACAATTGTTAATCCTGGGTTAATCAACGCTGCTACAAAATTAAAAATCGATGAAACGATTCGGCGCGTCGCAGAGAATGACGCGGGAATTGGTTGCTGGAGGGATCGATGTCGATCAAATTTGAAACGAACGTCTTCCCGTTGTTTCATCCAGCCGCTGTTGATGATGTGAAGGATCCCTGTCCGGTGTTTGACGGGAATCTTTGGCACATGTTCGGCTCGAGCGGCACCGTCACCAGCGAAAGTTGGAGGATTCTCCATGCCACGGCTCCTGACCTTTACGGCCCGTGGCTAGAGCATGAGCCGACCGTTTTGCCGGTAAGCGGATCAGGCGTGGCAGCGCCGGGAGTGATTCATGAGAGCGGCGTCTTTCATATGTTCATCCAGACGGAATTCATGAAATCCGGCGGTCGCTGTGAGCATGTTGTTTCGAACGATGGTTTTCAGTGGGTGGTTCTCAACTCAGCGATTGTCGCCTTGCCAGATACCGATGAAGACGGGATTTACGACCCGCATCCGGCGATAATTGGCGGCAAGCGTTACATCGTCTACTCAGGCATGCCAAAATTTACAAAAGTGCCGCAGCCAGACATTTATCTTGTCCGCAGCCAGTCTGACTCATGGTTCGGACCATGGAAGCGAGTAGGCAAGATACTCGACCATATGGACTTGCCTCACCACAATTCGCGCCAGCACCCAGACTATGAATGGGGCATCGAAGGGGCCCAACTGGTTGAGCTACCGGACGGCCGTATCCTTCTAAACGCCACCTGCTTTCTTCCGGATGGCCCCCGCGGCAGCCGGCAGCGTGTTTTCTTCGCCATCGCTGATCGGGTCGAAGGTCCGTATCTAACCGTTGGGCCGGTGCTCGACCCCGGCGAGCCTGGCGAAAATGGACATTCGACGGTTATGATCGAAGGACGTCAGCTGATGTTATTCTATCAGTGCCGTCGTGAAGCGACGAACCACCGCTGGCGCTACGGGATCGCTAAATGCGATTTACATGGAGAAGTTCTATCGCAAGTCGCGTGACCTATCTTGAGCTCAATGCCCCTCGCTTCCCCTCTTCGCGATCGTTGCGATGATTGGCGATAGGCTCACAAACCTGCGTGGTCGATAGCCCGAGCCTACTGGGTAATTGAGCAACCTCATACTTTCGGTCGCCGGCAACGCGATTTCTATGCTGGGAGCCTAGCTGTTATCGTCACTCGTTGATTTCTTCTTCGCTGCGTTTGGGTTCTGACCAGTGGTGGCCGTTGTCTTAGCGTCCTTCGAATGGGCCGCTATCGCAGGGCCGGCACCCGTGGCCTGACGCATGTCGCCGCTCCGCTGTTTGTCGGCTTGCTTCTTACCGACAAGGCCAGAGAAGTATTTGCCAAAAAAGCCCATCTCGTTCTCCTTTGTGTTGGCACAGCATGGAGTGCCAGCCCATGATTTGTGGTGTGGAGCGAGCCCTGGTGATCGACCACCAGGGCTCTGGGCAGGACAGGAATGAGGGAAAACCTGCCGGCCCTATGCGGCTTCTGCCGCTACGTTGACCGCGGACTCGGCAAGTTCGGTCAGAGCTGCGTCGGTCTCCTTTTCCTCGCTGAGCGTCAAGTCGAGGAGATTGACCGCCTCGGTAAGTCCGAGTTCGGACGCCCAGGTCCGCAGCGTGCCGTAGCGCGAGATTTCGTAATGCTCGACAGCCTGTGCCGCCGCCAGCAGGCCCGCGTCAAGCGATGGCGAGCCGTTATACTCTTCCATTATCTCGGCACCTTCCTCGGTGATACCCATGATGGCAGCACAGGTCTTGCCGACTGGCTTCTTGCCAATAGCCTCGAAAACTCCCTCCAGACGAGTTACGTGCTCCTCAGTCTGGCCGCGGTGCTTTTCGAATGCTGCTTTGAGCTCACTGCTCTGTGCCGCCTTGGCCATCTTTGGCAGGGTCGCTAGAATCTTCTTCTCGGCGAAATAGATGTCTTTCAGCGTGTCGTGAAAAAGGTCGTTGAGACCCTTCGATGATACCTTGGTCGTCGCCATAGCGTTTTCCTTTTTGTTGTTGTTGCGGCCTCGTCGCGCACGAGACGCCGGTTAACAGTCGCTCGGCACTCTTGTTCCCCTCGGAAGTAAATTTAGGCCTCGTGCAGTTGAATCTCCTCGTAGGTGCACTTCGCCACTATGTCGCCGTGAGAGTCACGCGCCCTCACGGCCCATCCGACTGGCGCTTCCCCTTGTCAAGCGCGTCCTTCCAAAGATCCTTGGCCGAGCGGTTTACCTCATCCTGAACTGCTTGCAGACTTGGTAACGAGATGCCCGGCATCAATCGGATGATGCCGTTGTCCTGATATTCGAAGGTGTAGATTTCAGCTTCGCTGTGTTCGGGTGCCGCCGAACCGAATTCGGGTCGGTTGAAGGCCACGACCTGAACAAGCATCTGCTTGGCAGTTTCGATTAGTTCACTGTCGTCTTTGGCCACATATCCAACGGCCATCGTTACACTGACGGCTTCGCCGCCTTCGCCCAGAAATTCGACCACATGGTTCGAAGCGTTTCGACGCACAACCGCGTTCACGAGTTCCATTCCGCGACCTCCTAATTTGCTCTGTGAGCCCATGTGCAAGCCGAGAAGATGTTCCTTTGCGAAATGAAATTCGGCAGCACCTATCTTGAGTGGCCGCACCCACGTTAATGGGGATCCAACAATCGCTAGCGGGAACTAGGGGTGACTGGCCCTAATGACGACAGCGCTGGTGTTGTTGTCCATCTTCTAAATGGAGCGAGACGATGGCTGACCATAACAATGCTCGGGAAACCGGCGCTACCAAATATCCAGCGAAGAGGGTGCTGATCCCTCTGACCGATTTTCTCAGGATGCCGCTGGAAACGGAGGCCGCGCAACGGAATTGGGTTGACGAGGCGCCGAGGCCAGGTGAACGACAAGACGCACCAGTCCGATGGCCAAAACATGACGATTCCCCCTGATGCTCCTAAGCCTCGCGAGTAGCGCGGGTCGCATCCATGCTTTGCATGTTGTTGTGCGCTTCTACTTTGGCGCGAATGGCGGTGTCCGGTGAAACGCGCGGCCGTTTTAGGCCGCGCCAAGAAATCAGCGCGAAGCTTTGTAGAGCTTGGCTGCAATTTCCATCATTTCTTCGGGTGCATAGTCTGGAGTGAAGGCAGAAGGCACGCCGCTTAATTGGTGTATCTTACCTCCATCAGGCATACCTTCGATGACTTCAAGCTCGCCGGGCGGGTCACCGGGAAGCGCCGTTTCGCCCTGTCCCCATATTCCGGCAATGTCCTTGTAGTCCTCCGGACTGAATGTATAGAGCCGTCGGTGCGAACCCTCATCAAGGTATTTCTGGCACTCCGGAATGTTTCCGAGATAGATGTTTGGAGTCGGCAGCATCTTCTCGATTTCAACGCCTGTCAGGTTCTTGATTGCCAGCGCATAGGCGTGCGCGTGAACCGAACCCCGCACGAGGAGATAGCCGCAAACCTCACGGCCGGTCGGATCAGTTAGGGACTCGTAGACCCGCAGCTTGTGCAGTCGGGCCCCGCATTCCAGGTGGAAATTATGGAGCAGATCAACGATGACATTTCCCGTCGTCGTGACAAAATCCATGTTCCAGGACGAACCGTTACTGTTCATCGGCATGGCCCCGCCGGCATTGGAGAAGAATGCCCCAGCCAGGCGAATGTCCTTCATTGCCTCATAAGGTGCGCCTGAGATGTCCCCGCCGTCCTTCTCATCCGCGCCTTCGAGGTCAGGGCCGTTGTTCAGCATGGCAACGCCGTTACTGACGAGCTCGACGTGACCAAGCTCCTCTGCGGTTATTGCTGCCACCAGGCCGTAAAAGGGCTTGAGCTTCGACTTGCTACGAAAATTGAAGCTTTGGAACAGGTAGTTTCCCAGGGTCGACATTTCACCGTATTTGCCCCCGAGCAATTCTTGCAGGGCGGCACCCGCGTTGGGATCCACCTGGGTAGGAGCGGGTAGTTCAATCTGTAACTTGTCCACGCGCAAAAACATTTGGAGCTTCCTTTGATTAGAGTTCAGTGAAGCCCAACTTCCCCGCATGAGAGTTGTTCCGCAGCCGTCGCGGCGAAAGGTCGATTACAAATTGACGAATTCTGACTAGCAGTTCTGCAAAGATTCGACGCTAAATTCGGCATCGGCCAGGCCGGCTAGGAGCGTACAGAAGGAGGCCGCGCCAAGCTTCTTCGCAAATACGCGTGACGCCGGGATACTACATCAAATGCAAATGACCGACGGGCATTTAGGGCCCACGGTGGATGAGTCGCTGGCAAATCGAACGGGCGCCGGTGCTTGAGAGTGAACATCGTACTCCCGCCCTTAAAAGGAGTTCCGCGATGGACAAACGCGAGGAATGCGCCGCCGTTTCTGCTCATGACTATTCGGTCATCAAGGGTGCCTTCAAGGCTATGGTGGCTGAAGGGCTGCCTGAACATGTGTGGGCCGAAGTTGCCGAGAGAATGGTTGGCGATTTGACCAGGTCGATCAACATTGATCCCGAGCTAGTCATGAGGATAATCCGCAGATGACTCAACGGCGCGTCGACAAGGAGAAGTTTGAGCGGGCCGACCGCGAGGCGAAGCTCGCGCTCGAGACAGAGCGGCGTCATCGTGAAGCGAAAACCGCGCGTCTTCGTGAGCAGCGGCTCGCTGCCGGAATGGCGAATGCCAACCCAGAGCGAAGCTACTCGCCGAAGCTCTCATCGTAGGCAAATTTGAACACTTAGCCTTACCGTTCGTCGACAACCTGAACCAATGACTTTGCGAGTGTCGGACGACAAGCGCGCGGCCAGTAATTTTTCTTAGCGCGTCGAGCGCAGTTGGACTATGACGACGACCCCTCGGCTCAACTGTGCCATCTACACTCGCAAATCGACCGAAGAGGGATTGGAACAGGAGTTCAATTCGCTCGATGCGCAGCGCGAAGCTTGTGCGGCCTTCTGACGGATTTTTCCAAGATCGTTGAGATCTTCGATGGCAGCTCCGTCTCCTTCGTTTCGGTCCCACGCAGCGATTCAACACCACGACCTCGATGGGCAGGCTCACCCTCAACATGCTTTTGTCGTTCGCTCAATTCGAGCGAGAGGTCACAGCAGAGCGTATCCGCGACAAGATCGCCGCGTCAAAGAAGAAAGGCATGTGGATGGGCGGCGTGGTGCCTCTGGGCTATCGCGTCGACAATCGTAAGCTGGTGATCGAAGCACAAACAGCCAGACATCTGTTCGCCCGCTATCTCACACTGAAGTCGGTCCGGGATCTTGTCGACGAGGCTGCGAGTGAGGGGCTCTCGACGCGGTCGCGACAACGCAAAGACGAATCAGTTGCCGTCACCATGCCGTTTGGTCGCGGGAACCTTTACCACCCTCTTTCGAACCCGATCTACATCGGCAGGATCAGGCACAAGGATCAGGTTTACGATGGAGAGCACGAGCCGATCGTCACGTCAGCCACGTTCGAAGAGGCCCAGACACTTCTCGCCGCTCAGGCGCCGCGGCGGCGAAGCATTTCCAATATAACGCAACCTCATCTGCTCACCGGTTTGTTCTCGCAGACCGATGCTGCGATCGGTGTCCTCCGATCAGCCCGCGTCCGCTTCCAGAGGCGCGGCTTTCTTTCCATAGGCCGTTACCGGTTTAGCCTTTCGACGGTCTCAATGATTGCCTTCGCGAGTGCTTCGCCCTCGTGGATAGGCTCGGGCCAGTCCGGGGTCATGCCTTCCAACGGGCCGAAGGCTCAGCCCACGTTGTCCGTGCTGTTCGGATCGATCTTCGTCAGTCGCTCTCTGGCATCGATCACGCGCCTTTGCTCGGCCCTTATCCGGCCGCACAACGCGAGATTAAGGGCGACGCCACCGTCCTCGTCCAGCAACTCATTCGCGCGCTTCAGAGAGTTCTCGGCTCGTTTTACACCCTGTCTGGCCTTGGCCACTTCGAGGCGATAAATTTCAAACATTTTCCCGCGTCCTTTGCGGTTGCGGTCCCTTCGATAGTAGTTAACCGGCGTCGATCCCATTTGTTCCGGCCGCGCCGGTCGGACGGTCGACCTAGTGGCCGGGTGCCAATGCCGACGGCCCGGCGAGTTCACCTGACACATCGGCAAATACCACAATGCTGTACTGCTCTGTTGCGACGGCGCGCCGTCCGGACTGCTTGGCTGCGGCATGTCGTTCGGACTCTGCCGGATTCGCGGAACGTTTTCGGCCGACGACCATTCCTGGATATCACCTCCTGGATATCACCGAGGCTTGGCGGCGGGTCTTTTCCAACAAAGGAGGTTGCCATGAAAGTCAGCAACTGCATGACGAATGATGTCCAGATCGCCAACCCGGATCAGACGATCCGATGTTGCGAACGTTCGACATCTGCCATTGGCCATTGCGCGCTGTGCGAACGCCGCGGTTGGTCAAGGCGATCGCCAGTCCCCGTAGGCTGGTAACGCCAGAGCGCCGAATGGACATGATGATCGGCAGCACGGTCTGGGCAAATCTGTCAGCCTCCCGGATCGAGTTCTTCCGACCTCTCGCTGCAGCTTCCGCTGTGTTGGTCGGATTGCCGAGCTTCATTCCATTGGTCTTGCGCGAGGCGAGGGCGGCTTTGGTGCGCTCCGAGATCAATCGCCGTTCTTTCTCGGCCAAGGCGGCGTAAAGATGCAGCATGAACGGGTCGGCATCAGCGCCGAGTTCTGCGACGATGAACGGCACCCGCTGCACCATCAGTCCGGCAATGAAGGCGACATCGCGCGAAAGGCGATCGAGCTTGGCCACAACGACCGGGCATTTGAGCTGCCGGGCAAGGGCGAGGGCGGCTGCGAGGACAAGGCGATTTTCGGCGATGGCGACCTTGGCGAGGTTCGCGCGTCGATCTCGGACTGCAATTCCGAGATTGAGCTTATCGAAAAGGCGATCGAGGGCGCCGAAACACGCCGCGCCAAGGCTGCTCAAGACGAGGCCGCAATCGATATCGAAGCGCTTGGCAAGGATGCCAAGGCAAAGGCCGCTGACCTCTCGAAGCGCTGGAAAAAGGTGTATGGCCTCATTGAGCAGGCACGGGCCGAATTGTTCGAATGCGATGCTCTCAGGCGGTCCCTGATCGCGACCGACGGCGAATTCGAGAAGGCCAAGCGGCCCGATCTGCGCATCAACCTGACGACCCTTCGCCGTAAGGCGATGGCCGGCCCACGGGCGTCTATCCCCGCACGGTTGAGCCGGCCTGCTATCCAGGCTGACACGCTGGTGTTGTCGTTTCTCAGCCTTGGCGGGCCGCTCGACAACCGAGCCGGCGTTCGCGCTCAAACCAAGGGTGTCCCGTCCAACGCCGATTACCGGCATCAACAGGCGGGAAACTGATCATGCAGGCCAATGGCTTCCAGTTCTGCGGGAATTGCCTCGGCGACATGTTCCGGACGGGAGCGATGTCCAGGTCGACCCGGCGCTGGAGATTCGCCCGCGTTCGTAACCGGAACATTAGTAGGTTCTAATGATTTTCTGTGAGCAGTGGGCGCTCCCGGCTTGCCCGCTGCAGATCGGGCCCCAACCCGATCGAGCCCGCGCTCTCCGCCAGAGGCGCGGGCTTCCGATGTCGAGGGGCTAGCGCAGGTTAGCGTCCGCCTGCTTGGAGCCTACTTGCGCACAAGCCAGTCCAGCGCTTCTGAATCGACATGCTCGTGGTCGGTCAACTCGCGCACCAGAAGCATGGCGTGTGACCGCCATCGGTACTCGGGGATACTCTCATCGATGACCGATTTTTTGAAGGCGTTTCGCAGGACATCGCATTCGAAAGCCGATATCCGAAAGTCTGAATGGTCTTCTGCCATTTCAGTTTCTCCCAAGGGCGGAAGCACCGAAGTTGGCTACCAAGCGTCCGAGTGCCGCAAAAGGCGGACGACTTGCACACTGTACGCCTTTAATGATCATTAGCGAGTCATTTAGCGACGGAACCATAGCCGGATGGTCGCGTTGCCGCTGCTAGATGGATTTGCAAATGGCCGACGTGCCGCACAAAACACCCAGCGGGCCTGACAACTTGATCGTTCGGCGCTTGGTCAAAGAGGCGCATATAACCGAAGAGCAGGCTCGCGATCTTATCGCCTTGTTGGGGTACAACTGGGCGTCGCTTATGCGAGAAGCCCGCTTTCTGACCAGGAAACGCTAGTCGCAAGGTGCCGGTCGGCATAGGCGAGCCGTTTGACGTTCATCGGTTCAGCCTTTCCACCGTCTCAATTATGGACTTCGCAAGAGCCTCGCCCTCGTGGATCGGCTCGGGGCCGTATAGCAACAAAACTGCTTCCTCGCTCGGCAGCACGCCGACAGGGCATGTCTGTTCAATAGCCATGCGCACTAGCTTGAGACCGGCCCGTTCATTGCGGTCTTTTGCGGCATTCTCTCGGATGCGATCGCGGAGTTTCTCGGCAAATCCTGTTCCGGCTCGCCCATTTGATCCTCCTGTCTGCTCAAACGGATCAAGCGCAACGTTAGTCCATGCGGTTTTGTTGCCCGCACCGTTTGTTTCTGGAACCTAATATAACCAGAAGGATTGAATGGCGGTCTCGTGAGTGCCGTTCATGCGTTTGAAGTTTGTCGAGCCGTTGATGCCGACGTTGGTGGACAAGCCTCCAGAAGGAGGCGACTGGATCCACGAGGTCAAGTTCGACGGCTACTGCTCGCAGATCATCATCGACGAAGCCGGCACGCGCATCTTCACGCGCAACGGGATGGACTGGACGGCGAAGTATCCCGATTTGGTCGAGACGGCCAAAGGGCTCGTTGTCGAAAGCGCCATCATCGACGGGGAGATTATCGTTCCGAATGAAGCTGGTCTCGCCGATTTCGCTGCTTTGCGGAGGGCGATTACCCGTCGCCAGCATGACCTCTATTTCGTCGCCTTCGATCTCCTGCAGAGAACACGGTCCGTATTGAGTCCCTTCCGTTCTCCAGAGCCGAGGAGGTAGCGGGGCTCCCCATCTTTATCCAGCAACAGCCGCCTGACGCCGTAGGGCAGGGGCCCGCCCTGGCTGAATCTAAGGCGCGCCTGCTGCAGATGCGCTCTAGAGACTTTTGCAGAAAGCTCGCGGCCGTTTCATGTTGTTGAGGATGGCTGACACCATGCTGCCGTCGTTCTCGAACTGCTCGGCGCAATACTCCACCGCGACGCCTGCATCACGACAGAGAAACTCGTAGTGCGCGGATTGGTCCGTGTCCGGAAAGCGGCCCCAGCGGCTGACGTCCAGAACGAGAATCGCCGAGAAGGTCTTTTGGCCGGTCACGACATCGGCGAGCAACTGCTTGAGTCCGTCCCGGCCCCTTATGCTCAGACCACTCTTTCCACTGTCTTGGTAGGTCTGGACTATGGTGTACCCGCGCCGCCCGGCGTACTCGGCGATGGCCATCGCCTGGTTTCCAAGGGAATAACGTTGATGTTCCGTGGACATGCGAATGTACTGCGCCGCTCGGATGCGGGGCGCTGTCTGCAACTCAAGATTCATGATGTCTCCCTGGTATTTTGACCAATCCCAGAGACACGAAATATCTTTCAGAAGCCTATCGGCGTTCCGGCCGATTTCATTTCAGCCGCGATGGAGTTGAGAGCGTCCTCCGTTGCGGGCTCCAGCGGCACGCCGGAGACGTTTCGAAGCATCAATGCAGCGCGCCGCAGGATGATCTGCAGATCCGCGCGTGACATGTCCGCGATGCGATCGGCGGCGCTTTCAAGCTCTTCGGCAATGGATAAGCGCGTCATTGATAACCCGTTCAGTCCGAGGGCGAGCGTCGGTGCAGATTTTCAGGCTTAACGACGCTCATCTTCCCTTGGTCGGCAAGCTCGTTCAGCCATCGTATCCGCTCGTTGAAGAGCTTATCGATGTCGGCGTGAGTGTGGACAATCGTGATGCCACATACCGGACAACCGAAGATCAGGTTATCCCGGAGCCATCTGATCCGGCCGGCTTAGGAGTAAAATACCAGCCATCGATGCACTTCGTGATTTGCTCGCAGCGCAGTTGTTGCGAATTGCGGACAGATGGCTGGGCAATCGATCGAGGCCCTAGAGCTGGCAGAAATGAGACAGCCAGACGCCGCCTGACAGCCCGCGAACAGCCAGCCCGCTGCCTCACGGTGGCGGGCTTTTTTCGCCGAGGAACCTTACGCCGCGGCTGGCCGTTGAGGCCCACCAAAGGAGATCACAATGGTCGACGACACGAACGAAGCCGCAACGCCGAGGAATACGCAACGCGAAGCTCAGAAAGACTTGGAGAAGCAGGTTGCGCAACTGAAGCGCGAGATCAACAAGATCAATCGGACGCTGGCGGAGCGCGCTGAAGAGGTGGTCGAGGAAGCCACTGGTTGGTATGAGAGCGCGGCCGATAGCGCGTCTCGCACAACGCAAGCACTTCGCAACAGGGCGTCTACGGCTTCCGGTGTCGTTCAAGAAAATCCTGGCACGGTATCGTCAGCCTTCATACTGGGCGCGGCTGTAGGCTTGCTGTTGGGCCTCGTTCTTGTGGCCGGCGACCAGCGCCGGGATCGCTGGTTCTAACACGCCCAAATGAGGGCCAGAGCCCGCTGCCTCACGGCAGCGGGCTTTTTCTTACCTGTCCCAGCAGGCATTCTTCAAGAGCAAGCTCTCGGAGCGCCGTTCCTCCTTGTCTGGGAACGGCGATTGAAATTCACGGATGACGCGCTGCTCGGTCTCCTTTGACATCTGGAGACGAGAATCCTGCGGATGCCCTACAATTTCCTTCTCTGGACGTAGCTGGTCAGACATGGTCGACCTCTCTATTCAGGTGTTCGGGATAGTAGTGCTTACGCTTTATCCAACGGAAATTCTCAAAGCGGGTAATGGTTGCGACGTCAATGTCGCCGGACACATATTCAGGCACTGCGCGGAACCGAAAAACCTTTTTTGTCATATCAGCCAAGAACTCGGTCAAATCGATGGCATCTTGAATGGGCATGACCGCAGACACGAGGGGCAGGTAAAGTTCGGGGGCGACGTTCTCGTAGACGCCAGGATGGCTGTCCGGAGTAACGCCATTTTCCATCAATACTTGTTGCCTGTTCAGAAACACATATTATGCAAGCAAATCAATGGCATCTGGCGGAGGGAGAGGACCTGATATCCAATCTTCTCCAGTCGGCTGAGTAATATTAGCGGCCGTTGCGTTAGCCGCGCTCGCGGTCGCCAGCATCGTTCCACATATCAATCCCGAGAAGGATTCTGAGCGGGGCATTCAGGGCTTGGAGACGCATCTCGCCCGCGCCAGCTGGATGACGACACACGGCTATCGATATATTATTGCGGGCGCGGCTCCGCACTGAATCAGCCCCATAGGCATCAGAAGGAACTGCTTTGATCGAGGCGCGGCAAGTGCGGTCACGCCCCCGTTTCAATTGGTCGGTCGGTCGGTTCTTCCCGCTCGGAAGTTCCTGCCAAATATCGCTGTGTTGCGCCCCAGCACCGCACCCAATTCGGTACGATTTCGCGCGTCGGTTGCATTCCGGCCTCGGACACGTTATTGTTGGTTCCTTGCGTTCCCGGGGGGGAAGGTGGATGAGCATCGTCCAAAGGGTCGGTCCAGTTCTAGATCAGGCGATTGCCGCAATCCTCAACAGGGTGGACCGGGCGGACACCGTCTCGGTCAAAGCCGCATTAAACCACGTTCGGCAGTCTGCCCCTGATTTGACCGCATGCGACGACCATCTAACCGAGGCTATCGTTGAAGTCGCTGCTGCCCTGGGCCTGTTCGTGGCTTTCGATAATCGCGAGGAGCCGGTCATCAAAGCCCGCGCTCGGTGAACGCTTGATCGCCCCGTCGCGCTCTAAGGTGCAGCGGGCTTTTTTGTTTCCGTATGGAACACTGGCACGGGCAAGACGTTCGCCTCTTGCAGTAATATTTTCCTGTGCACATAGGAATGCTGCGAGATCGGATTGTCCCCTCCGACCAGCCCGCGTCCTTCCCCTCCGGGGGCGCGGGCGTCGTCGTTCTTGGAACCGAGACGATCAAGGCTCGTCGGACGTGCAGCCCCTGCGTGTTGGCACCGAGCGAAGGCGTGTTCAGCCTCGATCGCATCGGGCAGCGGCGCTCTGAATTCACGATGATGATGCAACCACCGCCGTGTCTTCGCGTTTAACCGCCTTCAATCCTGGTGAGCGACAAAAATGACGGCGTTTGTCCCGATTACAATCTACCTGAATCACAGGCCGATGGTGGTCGCGTCGATAGCCGACGCTGCGAAAGCGCTTCAGCAACCATGGCCATCCATGGACAAGCCGTCCCGACTTGAAGCAATCCGAATGATCGAGGAATGCCTGGCCGGATATTGCAGCCAACAAGCTGCGTTCGCTGCCTTCGAGGCGGCCGCAACTGAACAGGGACTTCTTAAGCAAAAGCCTCCAAGCGTAGGCCTCAAGAAATTCGACGGGGTTGCTGAAGATCTGATGTGAGGTGATGCCGCCCCTCGCCGGATCGTGTCCCAGGGAGTGGTGTAGCTGACGGCTTGGTCGCCGCGCTCTCCGGCATGGGGGCCGGGCTGATCAGCGTGCC
>NZ_NPKJ01000042.1 GCF_002284575.1 Mesorhizobium temperatum | reverse complement strand
CATGCGTGGCAAAATGATGCGTGCAGGCTGGAACGATGCTTATCTCTTCCAGCTCATGACTCAAATGCGATAGCCCTGCCCTCGAGGGGGGAGATGTCGCCGAAGGCGACAGAGGGGGTCGGTACGTCCTGACGCAGCCTCCTATCGCGGTCAGAGGATGCCGGCGCTTCACGCGAGACGACCCCCTCTGGCCTGCCGGCCATCTCCCCCTCAAGGGGGGAGATCAGCGGCGTCGCCGCCCTTTCATCACCCTCCTAAAAGGACCCCCCGTGACCCCAATCCCCCATGACAGGCGCCGCGCAGCGGCCGCGCAAAGTGAAGCCTGCGTCGACATCGCAGCACTCGCCGACGAGATCAGGGCAAACGCCGCTTCCCTCGACGAGCGCTGGCGCATGGCCCAGTGGCTGATAGAACAGCTGCGCCAGCAATTGTTCGACGCCGATGCCTTGCGCCGTGCCGTCGCCACCGCCAACAGCCAGTTCGACGCTGCCGGCGTTGCCAACCTGAAAATCAACCTGACTGCCATCCGGCGCGCCGCCATAGCCGGGCGGCGAGCGGCAGCACCCGCTCGTCTCAGCGCGGCAGCGATCCAGGCCGACAAGATGCTTCTGTCCCTCCTCAGCCCCGGCGGCGCGCTCGACCCGCGCCCGGCGCTCGGCGCGCCGGTCGGAGGCATCGCGGGTAGATTTTCGCTTCGTGGCCGAGGCCGCGGCTGACCATGTGCACACTTGCCCTTATCGGCACGGCTCTCTCGGTCGGCGGCGCGCTGGTCGAGGGCCAGCAGTCGAGGCAGATGGCCGGCTATCAGGCCAAGGCCTATGAACAGCAGGCGCGGGCCGACGCGCAAGCCGCGGCCTTCGAACAGGGCCAGGAGCGCCACAAGCAGGATCTTCTGCAGGCGCAGGCGCGTGCCCAGGCCGGCGCCTCGGGCGTCGGCGTGGCAGGCTCGCCGACCGAGGTGCTGGCGGCCAATGCAAGGCAGGGCCAGCTCGACATCAAGGCGATCCAGTACGGCTCGCAGCTGCGCCAGAACAATCTGACCACGCAGGCTGCGATCTCGCGTTTTTCCGGCAAGCAGGCGGCGGCGGCCTCGATCTTCAAGGCCGGCGGCAACCTCGTGTCCGGCCTTTCCGGCATCTACGACCCCAGTAAGGCGGTGACGTTCGGCAAGAGCGCCTTTCCGCCGGCGCCGGGCGGAGGGCTTTACTGATGGCGACCATCCCCCTCCAGCTTGCCCAGCGCCGGCTCGACACCGGCAATGTGGTTTCCTATCCCGGTGGCTCGCCGGTTGGCGCCGCCATGCAAGGCTTTGGCGCCGAGCTCTCGGCTGTCGCCGAGCGCTTCCAGCAGCAGAAGCAGCAGCAGGACGCCTTCGACGCCGAGGTCATCGGCCGCGAGCTGAACGGCCAGATCGCCCAGGCCGAAAACGAGGCGATCCGGAATGCGCCGGCCGACGGTCGCGGCCTGCATGATGCGATATACGGCCAGGTCGATCCCCGCACCAACGGCGTCATCAAGTCCGGCCTCTTCGACAAGATATTCGACAGCACTGTGCCGAAAGTGCCGGAGAGCGAACGCGCCAACTTCATCAGGAAAAAAGAGGCTTTAAGGCTGGCCGGCTCGGCACGCATGGCCGCACAGCAATATGCGCGCCGCCAGGACTATGAGCAGGCCGAATGGTCCAAGGCGCAAGACGCCTACACAAGCGCCATCGCGCAGAGCGATCCGGACGACACCGCAGCGTTCGAGGCGATCAGGCAGAGCGGGTTCGACTTCATCGCCAAGATGGGCAACCCGGTCGGCAGGGAATTGGCCGAAGCTGCATGGCGCAGCAACACGGCAAAAGCGCTCGCACAGGCGATGATCGGCAAGGATCCGGGCCGCGCTGTTGAACTGCTTGGCGCCGAGCCTGCCGCGAAGGCCACCATCGGCGCGATCAACGGTGAAACCACCGGCGCTGAAGGCGGCACCGATCTGTCGGCGAAAAACCCGAATTCGCCCGCTTCGGGCGACGACCGCCTTGCCGATCTCAGGCCCGACGATAGGGCTGCGCTCGCCCGGCTGGCCGGCGCCTCGGTGGCGCAAAACTGATGTCCGCACCAGGCGGCCGGGCTAGATTTTCTCGTTACCTGCCCCTGTTGCATTGGCCGTCAGCTCACCGACATCTTAGCGTTCCTACTCTTTCACGTCTCGTCTTCGTAGGCTTTTTCATGGGAAAAACCCAAGGTTCCTGAAATCGCCGCTGGCAATGCACGCAGGTATGTGGTCGTTTCCAGGGCGATGAGAGCCACGGCGGCCTTTCTTACGACACAGGCTTGTGGTTCTGGATTTGAAATTCCCAAGCGCTGATGCGATCATTGGAGCGGCAACTTCAAATCCCCTGGCCCATCCAGACTTTCAGATGAAGGACTGACCCATCTTGTTGCGCTTAGACTCTTATCCGATGCTGGCAAGGATCGTTTTTCCGGTCACTTTGGCCGGCGTTCTCCTGCTCACGCTTCTGCCGGCGCGGTTCTTGCCCGATCTTGGCGGGGCCGTCACGCTTCACGATGACAAGTTGCATCACGCCATCGCCTTCGCAGTGCTGGCGGCCCTGGGAAGTCTCGGCTGGCCGGAACACAAGACAAGGCTGATTGTTGTCCTCGCCTTTACCGGCGCGGCGATCGAGGTTCTTCAGGGCTCGCAACTGATAGGGCGCGATCTGGATGGGTTCGACTGGGTTGCCGACTGCGCCGGCATGGCGTGCGGGCTGACAATCGCCGGCTGGACAAAGAGGCGCGTTGGCGGATTGCCATAGGCCGCAGCGGGTTTTGGGCGCCTTTTTTCTCTCGAGATCGGCTAGACCAGCCGCGCCTCTTCCGCGCCCGCCAGATGTGCCGTGGACCGCGCGTCCCGTAAGCGCACGCTGAAATCATAGACCACTTTTGAGCCTCGCTTCGCGGGGCTTTTTTCATGGAGCAAGCCTGATGGCCCGACCTGCAACTGCCGCCGTTCGACTTCTGACCGGCGAACGCGAACCCGTGCGCCTGGCGACCACGGTCAACATTCTCCTCCGTGGCCTGCAGACCATCGACGGCATGCCGTGCGAGGTTGGCGACCGCGTGCTGGTCAAGCACCAGGCCGACCAGAGACAGAACGGCATCTACACGGTGAGCGAGGGCGAATGGTTTCGCGCCGCCGACGCCCGCACCGCCCGCACCTTGCAGAAGGGAACAACGGTCCACATCCAGGTTGGGACAATCAATGCCGGGCGGGTGTTTGAATTTAGCGCTGACGAGCCGGTGGTGGGCAGCGATGCCATCACCATTGCCGCGTTCGTGCCGCCCGACATTGCGGAGGTGGTCGAGGATGTCGAATCGCTGCGCGACGAAGCGCAGGTGCTGAAGGATGCCACTGAGGCCAGTGCCGGCCAGGCAGCCGCCAGCGCTGCCAGCTCCGCCGCGAATGCCGGACAGACCGCCGCCGATGTCGTCACCACCGCGGCCAACCTGGCCAGCGCGCAGGCGGCACGCGACGCGTCGCTGTATGGCAAGGGCATTTTCCCGACGACGGCGGCGGCGGTCGGCTTTGGCATCGTCGGTAGCGGTGCGATCACGGCGGGCGCCGGTGGCGCCAACGGCACCTTCGATTTGGCGTTTACCGGCGGTGCTGGCTCGGGCGCGGCCGGCCGCTTCGTCGTCGCCGGCGGCGCGCTGACGCAGATCCTGATCACGGCGCCCGGCTCCTACACGGTGGCGCCAGCTTTCAGCTTTGCGGCATCGGTGGGATTGGCTGGCGCGAGTGCGGCGGCGGTCCTCGCCCGGAATGTTGAGGTTGGTGAATACTTCTGGACCGAAGTCTCGACCGGCATCCTTGGAATGTACACTGTGGCGGCCGGGCCGGTTGCCGTTGACACGGGCGTTCGTGCTTCGGCGGCGGAAGTCATTGCCTTGATCGGATCGAGGACGGTCGGGCCGGTTCCGATCACTGGTTCGGTCGGCGGCACGGTGGTCTCCAACAGCAGCGTCTATTACTGGCCGGGGTCACTATCGACGGTCGATGAATTTCTGTCGAGTGTAGAACTCGGCTTCGGCGCTGGGCCGGGAACAATTCATATCGTCTTTGCCCACGTCGAGGGCGATGGCACGTTAACTCTGGTCTCTGAACAAACTATCCCTGTCGTTGCCGGCCCGTCCTCCGTCAACTCGGGGCTCTCGATCCTGAAGCCGGCCGGCAGCGTCATGGGCTTACAGCGCACAGGCGCGGGCACCTGGTACTATACGGCCGGGGCAATTCCGAACGGCGAAAGCGAGTGGTTTACGGCGGCGGTGCCGTCCTCGCACACCGCCAAGACCATCGGCTTTACAAACGGCCCGCAATGGAAAGCAACTTTCACAGGTGAAGTCGGCACAAAGGCGCGCGCCGCCTACGATACCGCAAACGGTCTTGTCGATGTTGTCGGTTCGGAATTGGTTACCGGGTGGCCGTCGCTGGTCAACACCGGAGCGAACACGCCCGCGAACTACAGCATCGTCATGCAAACGCCGGCTCCCGCCGCTGGCTTCATCACTCAGGTCGATGTCGGGATTAGCGGCGCGGGTGCTGCACTGGTCCATGTTGTCGAGGTCTCGGCAGGACCAACCGTCAACGTGATCAGCACCACGCCAATCACTCTTGCAAATGGCGTTCCCCCTATCCCTCTCTCGATCCCGATTGCGGCCGGACAATATCCGGCGATCAGCGGCGGCGGCTTCAAGTTTCAGAACAGCGTCAATCCGGAAGGCATTCCCGTTTGGCTCAGGAACGGGGCGCTGTCGAACGGCGCCAGTGTGGCGAATTCGACCCAGCACCGCTATGAGGTCCGCTTCACGATCAAGACCGGTCTTATAGCGGATGCAGCAAGGGCCTTGAACGGCGGCACGCAGAACACCGGCATGAACCTGCTGGCAGACGCCGACCCGAATGGCGTCGTTGACGCGACCGCGATCTTTGCTTCGGCCGGGGCCGCTCACCCAAATCCCTACGTCCCGCCCGGCAGCTTCGCGCTGACGGCTATGCCTAAGTCTGGCGACGGCTTTTGGGGGCCTGGAAAGCCGTTTGTCGATGGCAGGAGATTTTTCGTTCCGGCTCGCCCGTCGCTGTTCAATCTTTCTGATGGCTTCCGGGCCAAGATGGCGGAGCACATCGCCAACAACGATGTGCTTTGCCTGATCGCCGACAGCATCGGTCATTGGGCTCTGGCCAGCAATGGCTCTGCCCACTGGTTCAATCGAGTTACGCAGTTCGCCAATCTCGGCATTGCGGATGATGAGCCTGGCATGACGGCGTTGCGGCCTAGCTCCACCTATAAGCCCGCCTTCTATGGCGTCACGACCAGCGGAACCGTGTCGACGGGAACGCGCGGGCCGCTCGGCGAAAGCATTATCCTTGCGGATGACGCGTCGCTGACGTTCACGGGCGCCTATGAGCAGGTCGACGTCCATTACACCCAGGACGCCGGTCAAGGCTCGCTCGCGTTCGCCTTCAACGGTGGCGCGGCCTACAAGACTGTGAACACTGCCGGCGCTCTGGCGCTCGATCAATATTCCGGCCCGTCCCTGACAGGGCAGGCGGCGAGCGGAAACTATACCCTTACGGCCGTAGGCGGACCGGTGGAGATCACTGGGCTTATCCGTCTCGGCATCAAGGCGGCCGGCTCGCGTCCGCGCCTGCGGACGCTGCGCGCTGCGCACGGAAGCTATACGTTCGCATCCTTCAACGCGCCGCGCCTTGCTTCTGCGGTCGCACAATGCGGCTATGCTGGCGGCAAAATTGTGCCGGTCCTCGCCCTGGGCATCAATGACAGCTTTAGCACGCCGCCGGCGACGATTTCAGCCAATATCACGTCGATCATCAACACGCTGGAGGCGGCCGGCGCTCCTCGCATGATGGCCATGCCGCCAACACGGCCATCATCCGCTTGGGATAGCAACTATACAGGCGGTCGCACCTATGACGCAGCGCTTGGTGCGATACGTCAAACCTATCGGTCGCGCAATGTGCTGACGGTCCCGATTGACGGGTTCGATTATGTCAGCTCGGGGGCCTATCAAGAGGGCCTGCACTACAACGATGCCGGCCACGACAGCAATGCGCTGCGCTTCATCGAATACGTCGCGGAAAGGGGATAAGGCCATGCCATTCACAATTCATCGCAAGGGTGAAGTGATCGCGACGCTTGAAGAGGGTGAGGAATGGTGATCGTCGGCAAGAAGATCCTGATTACGAAGCCCAATGACCCGACTTATAGTCGAGAAATCACAGTGTTTAAGGACGATGCCGAAGGGCTCGTCGAAGTGTGGCTGGGAGACGCCTAGTCCGTACTGGACGCGGTTCGCGCGCTATGGCACGGTTGGCTTGGCGGGGGCGATCCTTAGGAGGATTTCTCTATGGCGGACGCCGGCAGTATTATGTCGATCTATGATGACTACTACGCAGATGGCAAAGTAGCCGCGAAACGCGAAATTGCTTCGAAGCAATCAGTCGGCCATATAGAAGCGATCCTCCCGGGGGAGACCTTCGAAAAGGTCCTTGATATCGGGGCTGGTGAAGGGGCTGTGCTGGACAAGCTCAACAAGCGAAAACTGGCAAAGACACTCGGGGCCGTCGAGATTTCGACCTCGGGTATTGAGGCCATCAAGGCACGGAAAATCCCTAGTCTGAAGAGCCTCGATGTTTTCGATGGCTACCACATTCCGCACTCCGACAAGTCGTTCGACCTGGGGTTGGCCATCCACGTCGTCGAACACGTCGAGCACGAACGGATGTTTTTGATGGAGGCGGCGAGGGTCTGCAAGCAGCTCTACATCGAGGTGCCGCTGGAGCATACGAGAAACCTCAATCGCGCCATTCGGATGTCCGGACCGTATGGGCATATCAATTTCTACACGCCGCTGACGTTCGAAAATCTGCTCAATACCTCCGGGCTCAAGGTCGACAGGCTGATGACGTTTGCTCACGATCTCGCTTATGAACAGCACCTGGCCGGGCGGTCCAAAGGATGGGTGAAATACAAGTTGCGGACCGAATTTCTCAAGGTCGCGCCCAAGGCTGCGGTGCGGAACATGGCGTACATGGCCGGAGCGCTCTGCAGCACTAAGTAATTGATTCTGAAAGGTCACGGACCTTTTTAGCCGGAACTCCGGCAACGACCGTGAAGGGCTCTACGTCCTTCGTGACGACAGACGCTGCGCCGACGACCGCGCCCTTGCCGATCGTGACACCTTTCAGGATTGTCACGCTAAAGCCGATCCAGACATTCTCATCGATTGTGACCGGCGCGATGCCGACACCCGACCAGTTCTTTTTGCCTTGATGCCACTCGGCGACATCGCTTGTGCGCTGCTTCCAATCCAGCGAGTGCGAGTTATGGTCAACGATCGTCGTACCCCATGAGATAACGACATCATCGCCAATAGTGATGTGTTCTGCAGCGACTAGGTGGCTCTTGCCGATGTAGCAGCGCCGTCCGATCGTGATCCGCGCTTCTGGTCGATCAAACGAGAAGTAGCAGTTGATGATCCCGTCCTCGCCGATCGAGTGATGGCCACGGCGGGCAGTACGGACGCTCTGAATGGCCATCTTCGTGCCGGCGCCGACATTGACGCCCGCTAGGCGTTGCAGGAGGGGCGGCACAAAAGGCATGTCAGTGTCTTCCGTATCGTGTTTGTTGCTGCCTCTCGGCGATAACCTGCAAACCGTCGCAGAGCATGAGGTGCCGTTGTGGCATTCGCGTACTAAGCTCCTTCAATGCTGGCCGCGCATCGTGCTCGTCGTCGGCTATCATTGGCGCAGGGATGTGTCGGCCATCGATTGCTTGGACCGAAAAGCGCTTGAGGGTTTGTGCCACCGGCAGGTTAATTCGCATTGTCAGGGGCAGATCCGTTGGGCGGTCATCATTTGCGGCAAGCACCTCCGCTTTGCAAGCGTGATCGTGAGGTAGTTCACGCTCTAGTTCGTTTGGCTCGACACGGCCCCTGGCAGCGAGCCAGTGCAGGTAGCATTTCGCCAACGGCAGATCCCGAGTGATCTTGTGGGTCGATAATTTCGGCAGCGTCTGGCTGCCGGCTGGCTGGCTTGCGCGTCCAAAAGACACGCCGTAGCCCGCGCCGCCGCGCAGGCGAATGGCGCAAAAGACTGCAAAGACTAATGACGGCTGTCTTGCGGCTTGTCGTGAGGCTGGCTGTTCGACCACCAGATAAAATACAGCGAACCTATCTTCATCACCGGCACGCGACGCTCGCGTTCGCGCACCCGCAATTCGCGATAGACTTTCATCTTCAGGGTGCCGCCCGGCAATTTGATACGCAGTGCCATCGGTTCAACTCCCGCCGGCAAGGCAATGATGATGTGCAATGCAGCAATTAGAGGACTTCCCCCAGGGAAGAGTCAACAGCCGATGGGTTTTTTTGACTCTTCCCAGGAAGGGTTCGCGCAGGCGCCCGATGAGATTCAGGGCGTCAACGCGTTGCCTGGAGTTGGTCCGGATCGTCCGGTGCACCCGGCTGGCCGATTAAAGGACGCGGCCGGTTCGACCACCAGGTGAAATAGACCGAACCGATCTTGACGACAGGGATGCGGGGGCTGCGTTCGCGCCCGCGCAATTCGCGATACACCTTCATCTTCAAGGTGCCGCCCGGCAACTTGATACGAACCGCCATCAGCCCAATCCCCATTGTGCAGCGCAGCAACTAGAGAGCTTCCGTTGCGGAAGAGTCAAGGACTGATCGTTGACTATTTGTTTCTGGGGCTATCTTCCGGGACTGTTTCCAGAAGGGTCCGGGCGCAGGCTCGGGATCATCGTTTTGGCGGGCGCCCTGACATGCTGCTCGGCCACCAGATGATGAAGTAATTTCCGACCTTCCAGACCGGAACCTCGCGCTTCTGTTCGCGGCCTCGCAGCTTGTCCCTCGTCTTGATCTTCAAGGTCCCGCCCGGAAGCCTGATCCTTAATGTCACGCGCCCTCCCGCACCTGTGTCCCACGGGGTATGAACGGTTCATGGCAGCAGTTTCATCCCGGCTAAGCGATTTCGGTTCAGGTGGCAGGACGGATCGAGCTTCTCAAGCGGTCAACACCGTCACTTGAAGAAATCCGCCATGCCCTGGATGGCCAGGAACGCATAGAGGATCGGCCCGGCGACCAGCCCGCAATAGAGGCACAGGATCGCTGCCAGCGCCACAAGCAGCGGCTTGTCGCGGCCGACCGCGCACAGTTCGGCCTTCACCGTCCAGCGCGCCGTTCCTTCATCTTGCGACATCGGCCGCTGTCCTCCCCTTTGGGGTTCATTTCACACAATCGCTTGCAAACATCAACCGGCCCGCGAGGGCGGAAAGGACACGACCATGGACATCATGTTCAAGGGCGCCGCCAGGCGCCTGGACGACCTCGATCTGCCAAAACTTGGCGCCAGGATCGGCGTCGGCGAGGACGAGATCCACGCCTTTCTCGATGTCGAAACCAGCGGGCATGGCTTCGACGCCCATGGCCGGCCGGTCATCCTGTTCGAGCCGCATGTCTTTTTCCGCAACCTGTCGGGGGCGAAGCGGGCGCAAGCTGTCGCGGCCGGCCTTGCCTATGCAAGGTGGGGCGAAAAGCCTTATCCCCGGGACAGCTATCCGCGCCTGAAAGCCGCCTGCGCCATCGACGAGACGGCGGCGCTCAGATCGGCGTCGTGGGGCCTCGGCCAGGTTCTCGGCGAGAATTTCAAGGCGGCCGGCTTCCTCACCGTGCAGGCCATGGTCGAAGCCATGATGGAGGACGAGGCGCTGCAGCTGGCGGCGGCGGTCAATTTCATCGCCGCCAACCGGCTCGACGGCAAATTGCGCAAGCATGATTGGGCCGGCTTTGCCAAGGGTTACAACGGCGCATCCTATAGGAAGAACGCCTACGATATCAGGCTTGCCGCCGCGTTCCGCAAATGGTCTGGGATCAAGGACACGCCGTCCGCTGCCCCAGCGCGGCCTCCAGCGCCTGTTCCGATCCCGCAGGCTCCGCAACCGGACATTCTTGCGCCTTCAGGGCCAAAGCACGGGCCGGGCGAGGCTGGAGTCCGGCCCGGACCGTTGCCCGGACCCTTGCCCGGATTCTGGGCCGCAGTCCTGGCTCCGTTGGTCGCCGCAATCCTCTCCTTGTTTCGAAAGGTAAAGCCATGACGTGGTTCAATACCAATGCCGCGCACAATCTGATCAATGTGCTGATCCTGCTGCTCACCGGCCTGGTCGGCTTCGACTGGACGCTGTTCGGCATCGACGCTGCCCTGGCACTCAAGATCACCGGGGTGCTGACCCTGCTCAAGATCCTGATGAATGTCGTGCGCGACGGCGTTGCCGGCCTCGTCAGAAAACAGCCTGCCGTGGAGGGCGATTGAGATGTGGGTGCTTTCCATGCTGAGCGCGCTCGCCGGCAACAAGACGATCATGGCGATCTTCGCAGCACTCGTCGGCGGCATCGGCCTGTTTGTCGCCGGCGGCATCAGCCGGGCCAAGAAGGATACGGCCAGGCGAGCGGCGGAAAAACTCGCCGCCGCGCAGGAGCGCCTCGAGATGGACCGCGAGGCGACCGATGCCGAACGCGCGGCGCGCGACCTGCCGGACGAAGCCGCACGGCGGGAGGCGATGCGATGGGCAAGGCACTGATGATCGGTCTGCTGCTCGGCGGCCTGTTGCTCGCCGGATGCACAACGCCTGTTTCGCCGGCGCGCCTGGTCTGGTGCGACCACAACCAGCCGCGCCGTCCCTCCGCCGTCGTCGTCGCCGCCATGACGCGGCCCGAGCTCGACGAGGTGAACGCCTACAACGCGAAGGGCGCCAGATGGTGCGGGTGGAAGCCATGATACAGGAGTTTCTCGATGCTCTCGGCATCAAGGCGCCGGTGGTGGTCGCCGGCCTTTCCGGCGGCATTCTGCGCGCCTTGTCGCGCCACCGCTACAAGGTCCGCGAGATGGTGGCGTCGCCGATCTGCGGCGCGCTGGCGGCGGCCTACCTGACATTGCCAGTGGTGCATTACATCCGCGCGGGCCTGCCTTTACCGTCGCCCGACGACGACACCACGACGCTGGCCGCGGCGTTCCTCATCGGCGTCTCGGCGATGTGGATCTCGGACATCGTCTTCGAGGTGGTGGTGAGGCGGTTCAAACCGGAGAAGGAGGAGTGAGATCGCGCCTGTCTTATTGCGCCGCAGCAACAGCCTCTTGCGGGAGACCCGGGTGAAGGTTGCGGAACCACGGGCAAAGGTGCGCGTTGGGCACGACCCTTGAGAGGATCTACCATGCCAGCTCGCCCAATCGTCCCGACAGCCGCAGCGATCCTGCTCGCCGCCACAAGCATGGCTTACGGCCGGCCGGATGCGCGCACCATGACATGCGAACAGACGCAGCAGCTGATCCAGAGCCGGCGCGCGATCGTCCTGACCACCGGCCGCAATACCTATGATCGATATGTCCGCCAATACGGCAATGAGTGCGACTGGCCCGAAGTGCCCGTCACCTCCTATATCAGGACGCTTGACGGTCAATGTCGGGTCCATCGATGCGAGGAACCGGTTTTCGATTTCCCGGACTAGTTCCTCTGTGCAGAGGGTTTGACAGGTCGAGCCGGTCGGCAGCGAACGTGGACCCCGTCAGTGGCAAATCGCAAACTTTGGAGGTTAGCCGAAACACCTCTCCACTTCGTCATCCCAGGGCGGAGCAAGGAGCGAAGCGACGCGGCGCAGACCCTGGGATCCATTCCGTGACATCTGCCGAAGAATGCTGCGGCTCAGAATAAAAGCGCTCTGTAGCGATCCTTCGCGCCCCCCTCTGTCCTGCCCTCTTGGCCAAAACTTGGCATCTCCCCCACTTGGGGGGAGATCGGCAGCTTCGCGGACAGCGTCCTTTTTGCAAGGCTGGTGGTTGGCGAAATCAGTGATGAAGGCCAATCTCCCTCCTTGTGGGGGAGATGTCCGGCAGGACAGAGGGGGCGCTGTCCCTCAGCGATCAAAGGTTCTGCACCGCAGCAGCGCTCCAAGGCAACGGCATGGATCCAAGGGTCTGCGCCGCGTCGCTTCGCTCCTTGCTCCGCCCTAGGACGACGAAGGCGCAGGGGGCTTACGGCTAATCGCCAGCGTCAGAGAACGCGGCTGAAGGCCGGCCGACAGCGACCGTCCGCAGTCGCTTTCAGGCTCAGTCAAGGACCAAATCCTCTGTGCAGAGGAGCTAGAGGCAACCCGACGCCTGATCCAAGGTCTCTTCGCGCGACGTCTCTTCGCGCGACACCGACGGGGGCCGATGCTCTAAAAGCCGAAGAATTGCCAGCCGACCAGAAATCCAAGTGCGACGACCACCAGGGGAAACAAGGCCGGCGCCAGCCGGCTGAGGACGGAACGCCTTGCCGGCTCCTTTGCGGCGCTCCTTTCGGCGTTTCCGAGATTTTTGGTCATGGTCCAATATAGTAGCAATCGCTGATTAACGATTCCCCAACATGCTGCGCCCGCCCCGGAAACGGGGCGGTTTTTTCGCGTCTTCAACGGAAGTCGTCGCCATTGCCGCTCAAAACTGTCGTGCCGGTCGATTGAACCAGCATGGAGCCGGGCGCGTCGCAGCATACGGGAACCAATCGCCGCCCATCTGCTTTGGCAAGGAGGTGATCCTTCGCGGGAAAGGAGTTCGACATGAAACCTTTCGCATTCCTGCCGAGCGCGTTGATCATGGGCGTGCTGGGCGCACTGGCGGCGCCGGCTGCCGCCCAGACGGAGACACAAGACCAGGCGCCTGCCGGCCCCTGCCATGCCCAGCCGCAGAACGGCCAGCAGCAGGAGCCGCCCGTCAACAACGGTGCCGGCGACAGCCTGACCGACACGCTTGATCCCTGCAACGGCGTGCTGCAGCCGCCGCCGACCGGCGATCAGGGCATGGCCGCACCGCCGCCGGACGAAGGCAGGACACCGGTGCTCAAGCCCGGCGAGGTGCCGGCGCAGCCGCCGAAACAATAGGTTGGGGCATTTGCCGTCCAGGCACCTGACGCGTGCCCCGACGCCGGCAGGCTTTTTTGCCGCTGGGCGGAACATTAGCTCTCGCTAAATGTTCATCTCGAAGCAGTCGATATCACCCCCCTCCGGTATCGCTGCTGATCGGGCAAACCGATCGGCCCGCGTGCCTGCAACAGGAACGCGGGCCACTGCGGTCGGTCGCAGCAACGCATCCGGGCGGCGCCACTGCGGCGCCAATTAGCCGCCGCTCACGGAACAAGAAGGTGGCGTGAGCGTTTCCAAAGAGGGCCCGCCGTCCCGATTGTGATCCAATGTTGCCACCCGTGGAAGGCGAAGTCCGCCAACAAGAACAGGAGAAGACGATGAAGATCCACCTTGTTCCTGCCGCCGCCGGGCTGGTTCTGCTCACTGGTGTCGGCGTGGCCACCGCAGACCAGGTGATTGTCACGCCCGAGCAGCAGACAGTCATCCGCGAGTATGTGGACAGGCACCCGCTGGCGTCGATCAGCCTTCTGGGAGTGGAGCTCAACATCGGTTCCACCGTGCCCGAAACGGTTGAACTTCACCCGATCGACGTTCCCGACGTGCAATACAGATACGTGGTCGTCGACGATCGCACCGTGCTGGTCGATCCCGGCACGCGCAGGATCGTGCAGGTCATTGACTGACCTTCACCCGCCGCTCTCTCGGAAAGACGCGAGACGAGCGGCGGCTCGCCGGCAGGCAGCCGGCTGTTGATCGTCTTGTCGCGGGAAGGAGCCATTTCCATGTTGCCGCATGTCGAGTCACGCAATGTGGCCGCATCTGTCGACAAGCTGCTTGCTGAACGGGGCACTGCCCTGTTGTCGATGAAGGAGTTGATTGCAGAGGTGCGTGAGCGAACTGGAACGGAGCGCTCGGACGCCGATCTGGCGGGGCTGATCACAAAGAAGGCGGCACTCCTCGGTGTTGCGGTTCTGTCGGACTAGGGCTGAGGCCGCCCAAGACGTTGATCCGAACTCATGACGTCGATCCGAACTTGGGCTAAGACAGCTGTTGCCCAAGGCCTTGAACCGAACCGATGGAGGCAACAGTGACGGACGACAGGCAGGAACGCATTCGCCGGCGGGCTCACGCGATCTGGGAACAGGCCGGCCGGCCCGACGGCGCGCATCAACAGCACTGGGACCAGGCCACTGCCGAGATCGACGGTGAGGTGAGCAGGCCGAAGGCCAAGGCCGCTCGACCGAAGGAGCCGGCGGCCGCCAAGGCCAAGCCAAAGGACACCAAGCCAAAAGACACCAAGCCAAAGACTGCTCGGCCGCGCAAAGATTCAGCGAGCTAAACGCTTCGGCCGCGGGACGAAGCTCCGTACCGCGGCCGAAAGCGTGAGTTCCCGAAATCGATCTCGGCTACTTGCCGCAATGGTTGTCGTTGACGGTCGGTGAAACCGTGCCGGGAGCCTTGTGCGTGGCATCAGGCATCGCGCCCTGCGGGCCTATAGCGCAGTTCCGATCGGCATTGGAATTCATGCCGTCAGGGCCCGCAATAATGCTACCGGTAATCCCGCGATCGACAGCGTCCGGCTCGGCCAGGTTCGGATCGATCGGGGCCGGGTCCGTTACGACGCTTCTGTCGCTGCCGGTACCCATGTCAGCGTCTGGGTCGCTGGCATTCTGGGCCATCGCAGAAGTGGCCAGGCCAGCGGCGAGCACGGACGCCGCGAGAATTTTCATAAGCATGGTTGCCTCCATTTGTCTCCATTTTTTCGGTTGTCGCCGCATCGCGACTACAGAAAAAACCGCTCGGGGGTGGTGAAGGTTCCCATAAATTCCAGCCTGCGACGAACCGTCGTGATGAGCAGGGCAATCTTGCCCAGCAAATGCCGGGAACCCAAAAACGTGCTGGCAGCGAGCCGTTGACATACCTGCCATGTCACGATATTGAACAGGACTATACAGGTTTACTGAACAGGTATTCCATGGCGCGTCGCACGACTCCGTCGTCTCCCGGAACGGGCAAGCCCGAACGGATCGCCACCGTCCTCGAACACGAGATACGCTCCGGCGTGCTCGGCTTCGGCGACCGCCTGCAGAGCGAGAACGAGCTCGTCCAGCGCTTCTCCGTCAGCCGCAACACCATCCGCAAGGGTCTCGAGGAATTGTCGAGCCGCGGACTGATCACCACCAAGGTCGGCATCGGCTCGTTCGTCACCTTCGACGGCATGCCGGTCGACGACGCCGTCGGCTGGTCGCGGGCGCTGGCCAATGCCGGCGCCAACGCCGACACGCGCACGCTCAGGCTCGAAGTCATGCAGGATGCCGAGCTCGCCGCCAGGCTGGGCGTCGAAAGCCCGTTCTTCATCGCCGTCGACCGGGTGCGCTCCAACGCCGATGACGGCCATGCGATCTCGATCGAGCGCAGCCGCTTGCCGCTGTCGCCGGAGCTGGAGGACGTGCCGCTGCGCGGCCTGCGCGAGGGCTCGCTGCACCAGACGCTGCGCGCGGCGGGGCTCGTCCCCGATCACGGCGAGGAGTGGGCCGATATCGAGATGCTGAGCGCCGAGGACGCGGCCATTCTCGATTGCGCGCCCGGCGCGCCGTTCCTGCGCACGCGGCGCCTGACGCGCGCCGCCGACGGCCGCGCCATCGAATTTGTCACCAGCCTGCTCAATCCGGCGCATTTCGCGCTGCACCTGGAGTTCTGAGCATGGACACGCTGAGAATGGAGACGGGCGAGGCGATCGACCGGGCGATGGGTGCGCTTATCGGCGGTGCGCTGGGCGATGCGCTCGGCATGCCGACGCAGCTTTTGTCGCCGGCCCGCATCGCCGAGCTCTACGGCCTTGTCGAGGATTTCGTCGCGCCTGTCGCCGACCATCCGGTGTCGAAGGGCCTGGTCGCCGGCACTGTTACCGACGACACCGAACAGGCGCTGCTGCTCGGTCGTGTCCTGGTCGTTTCAGGCGACAGCTTCGATCACACGCACTGGGTCAACGCGCTGCTCGACTGGGAGCGCGAGGTCAAGGCGCGCGGCAGCTATGACCTGCTCGGCCCGTCGACCAAGCGCGCCATCGATGCCATCAATCGCGGCGTGCCGGCCGCGGAAGCGGGACGCAGCGGCGACACCAATGGCGCGGCGATGCGCATCGCCCCGGTCGGCATCATGATGCCGCTGGAGCCGCTCGACGCACTGGTCGCCAAGGTGGCGGAAACCTGCCGCGCCACGCACAACACCTCGATCGCCATTGCCTCGGCCGCAGCCGTCGCTGCCGCCGTCAGCTGTGGTGTTGCCGGCGGCGACTGGCGGGCAGCCTCGGACCGTGCGGTTGTGGCGGCAAGGCAAGGGGCGGCACTCGGACACTGGGTCACCGGTGGCGATATCGCCGCGCGGATCGACTGGGCGAGGAGCCTCGTCCGCGGCAAGGCTGTCACTGACGGCATCCGGCTGATCGTCGACCTGGTCGGCACCGGCGTCGCCAGCCAGGAATCGGTTCCGGCGGCCTTCGCGGTGCTGGAAATAGCCGGTGGCGATCCCTGGCAGGCGGCCGTCATCAGCGCCAATCTCGGCGGCGACACCGACACGATCGGCGCCATTGCCGCCGGCATGGCAGGCGCTTGCGCCGGCTTTTCCCGATTGCCACGGGAACACATCGCCCGGCTCAAAGGGCTCGACATGGCGCAGGTGCGCGCGCTCGCCGCCGATCTGGTCGCGGTGCGGATGGCGAAACGCGGTTCAGGCAAGGATGCGGCGGCATGAGCGGGCGTCTCGTCCATATCGGCAGCGCGGTGGTCGACTATGTCTACCGCATCGACGCCTTGCCGGCGCCCGGCACCGAAAAGACCGCATCGAGCTTTGCCCAGGTCGCCGGCGGCGGCTTCAACATGATGGTCGCGGCCAGCCGCACCGGCATGAAGGTCGTCTTCGGCGGCCAGCTCGGCAGCGGACCGAATGGCGATTTCCTGCGCGCCGCTTTTGCCGCCGAGGGCATCGAAACGCTGACGCGCCCATCGCCTTTGATGGATAGCGGCAATTGCGTCGCCATGATCAGCGGCGACGCCGAGCGCACCTTCGTATCATGGCCTGGCGCCGAGAGCGTGCTCAGCCTCGGCATGATGGCGCCCGTCCGGGTTGCGCGGGGGGATTGGGTGTTCGCCTCCGGCTATACGCTGAGCTATGTCGGGAGCCGCGACGCGCTGGCCGACTGGATCGAGACGCTGCCGGCGGAAATTCCCTTCGTCTTCGATCCGACGCCTGTTATATCAGACATTCCGCGCGTCATTCTCGACCGGGTGCTGGCGCACACGAGCTGGCTGAGCTGCAACACAACGGAAGCGGCCGAGATTGCCGGCCCCGGCGCTGTCGAGGCCATTGCTGCCCGGCTTCTTTCCAATCACTGCCCGACCGCCGAGGGGGTCATCATCCGCGCCGGGGCGAAAGGCTGCTTCGTGCGGCTGGCTGACGGCACCGCGCAGGCCGTGCCCGGTTTCAAGGTCGCCGCCGTCGATACCAACGGCGCCGGCGACACGCATATCGGCGCCTTCGTCAGCGCGCTGTCGCGCGGCGTGCCGCCTTTCGAAGCGGCAAGTTACGCCAATGCGGCGGCGGCGCTCTCGGTCACCCGCCATGGCGGATCGTCGGCGCCGACCGACCAGGAGATCCAGACATTCCTCAGCCATGACGATCGATCCGTGCACGGCCGGAAGCAAAAGGCCCATTTATGACAGCCTAAATGACGCAACAAGCCCGCCAACCGGGCAAACAATGAGAGGAACGAACATGCGCATGCCAAAATTGACTGCTTTTCTGACGGCAACCGCCGTCTTCGCTTCGGCACTCACGCTGGCCGCCAGGGCCGACGAGGTGCATGTACTCAACTGGAAGGGCTACGGCGCCGACGAGCCCTGGGCCATCGCCGCTTTCGAGAAGGCGACCGGCAACAAGGTCGTCAACGACTTCTTCAATTCCGAACAGGAAATGCTGACCAAGCTCAGGACCAATCCCGGCCTCTACGACGTCGTCATGATCAACGCCGCCTTTAACGACCAGGCGATGGCGGAAAAGCTGATCCAGCCGATCGACGTCTCGAAGATTCCCAACTATGCCGACATCAGCCCGGACAAGGCAGGCTCGCCGATGCTCGCCCGCGATGGCAAGGTCTATGGCGTGCCATGGGTATGGGGCTTGACCGCGCTCGCCATCAACGAGAAATCCTTCGAGACGCCGCCGACCAGCATCACCGAGATGTGGAACGAGGCGCATAAGGGCCGCGTGGTCATTCGCGACGATGCGGTCGAAGCGGTTCAGTTCGGCGCCATCGCCACCGGCCAGAACATCAACGACATCAAGGATATGGAAGCGGTCAAGGCGAAGCTGACCTCGCTGATGCCGCAGATCAAGACATTCTGGAGCTCGGAGAACGACTGGAACCAGATGGTTGCCTCCAACCAGATCGACATCGGCACCTATTGGAGCGGCTCGGCCGACCGGGCCAAGACGCATTTCAAGCTGCCGGTCTCGCTGGTCATCCCAAGGGAAGGCGCCGTCGCCTGGCTCGACGCCTTTTCCATTCCGGTCGGCTCCAAGAACGTCGCCGGCGCCGAGGCCTTCATCAACTACATGATCGATCCCGGCTTCTACGTCGAGTGGGTCACCAAGGTCGGCGCGCCGGTCTCGGCCAACACCAAGGCGGTTGCCGCCCTTCCCGAAGATGCGTTCAACCGCAAGGTGATGGGCGACCCTGATGTCGCCAAGCGCATCCAATTCCAGGCGCCGATCACCGACGCGCAGCGCGAGGCCTATCTGGCGCTGTGGCAGGAGATCAAGGTCAATGTGAAGTAACGGGCGGGGTGAAGTAACGGCAAGCTTTTCGGGAGGAGCATATGGCTGGACAGGTCGCGACCGGTTCGAGGAGCGGATTGCGATCGGCGTTGCCGTTGCTCCTGCCTGCCTATCTCTGGCTGACGGTGGCGATCTTTTTGCCGCTGTCGGCCATGGTCTTCTTCTCCTTCATGACCGAATTGCCCCTGGCAGGGAAGGTGTGGGCGTTCACGCTCGACAACTACACGACCTTTTTCTCGCAAGGGCTTTACTGGAGACTGCTGCTGGCGTCGCTCAGGCTCGGGCTCGAGGTGACGCTGTGGTGCGTCGTCATCGGCTATCCCGCAGCCTATGTGCTGGCCAAGGTGCTGAAGGGGCGCAGCCGCGAGGCGATCTTCCTGCTCGTCATCCTGCCGTTCTGGTCGAACGGGCTGGTGCGCATCTTCTCCTGGGCTATGGTGCTGCGCGAAGGCGGCATTCTCGACACCGCGCTCAACGCCGTGCTGCCGTTCAAGATCAACATCGACCTGATGTATTCCTATCCGGCCGTCATCATCGGGCTGGTGCACTCCTATGTGCCCTACATGGTGCTGACCTGTTATCTCACGCTGCAGGCCATCGATGACTCGCTGATCGAGGCAGGGCGCTCGCTCGGCGCCTCGCGGCTGCAAATGCTGAAACGAGTAATCATCCCGCTGTCCATGCCGGGGCTGGTCGCCGGTGCGGCGCTGATCTTTGTTCCCGTCGTCGGCTCGTTCATGGAACCGCGCATCCTCGGCGGCCGCACCGGCACCTTCTACGGAACGGTCATCGAGGATCAGTTCGTCGCCGTCTTCAACTGGCCGCTGGGTGCAGCGCTCTCCTTCATCCTGCTGGCCGTCGTCCTGGTCATCCTGGCATTGGCGTCGCCGGTGCTGAAGAGGGCTGCTTGATGGCGACGACCCGTATCCTGGAATGGTGTGGGCTCCTCTACATCTGGCTGCTGCTCGCCTTCCTCTACCTCCCTGTTATCATCATGGCGCTGATGTCGTTCAACGTCTCGCCCTTCTACCAATTGCCGTTCGAATGGACGACTGAGTGGTACGTTTCGTTGTGGCAGAACGACCAGCTGATATCGGCCACCTGGAACAGCATAGAGATCGCCATCATCACCACCATCATCTGTACGGTGCTCGGCTCGGCGGCATCGCTGGCGCTCTACCGCTATGAATTTCGCGGCAAGAAAGTCCTGCAAGCGCTGCTGTTTCCACCGATCGCCATTCCGTGGCTGATCACCGGCACGGCGATGCTGATCTTCTTCTTCGGCGTCGGCATCGGGCGTGGGCTGTTCGCGATCCTGCTCGGCCATGTGGCGCTGGCGCTGCCCTATGTCATCGTCGTCGTCTCGGCCCGGCTGCAGACATTTGCGCCGGAGCTGGAAGAGGCGGCGCGTTCGCTCGGCGCCAACCAGTGGCAGGTGACTTCGCGCGTGACGCTGCCCTGGATCATGCCGGGCGTCATCGCCGGCGGGCTGTTCGCCTTTGCCGTGTCGTTCGACCAGTTCGTGGTGTCCTACTTCCTGTCGACGCCGGGCCAGACAACGTTGCCGGTCGAAATCTACGCCGCGATCCGCAAGGGTTTTACGCCGGAGATCAATGCCGTCTCGACGATCATCATCGTCGTCTCAATGGCGCTGATGTTGCTTACGGCACGGTTCTTCAAATTCGGCGGAGAGAAATAATGGCCGGCGTGCAGGTATCGAGTTTGTCGCGCAGTTTCGGCGCGCACAAGGCACTGGACGACGTGTCCATCGATTTCGCCGACGGCGGTTTCTATGCACTGCTCGGGCCGTCTGGCAGCGGCAAGACCACGCTGCTGCGTCAGATCGCGGGCTTCGATTTTCCCGACTCCGGCCGCATCGCGATCGGCGGCGAGAGCGTCGAGCGGGTGCCGGTCGAGAAGCGGCGCATCGGCATGGTGTTCCAGAACTATGCGCTGTTTCCCAATATGAGCGTGGCCGACAATGTCGCCTTCGGCCTGTCGGTGCGTGGCGAGGCCAAGGCAACGATAGCCAGCGAGGTGCAACGCGCGCTTGACCTGGTGCAACTCGGCAAGCTCGGTAGCCGCCGGCCGCATCAGCTGTCCGGCGGCCAGCGCCAGCGCGTCGCGCTGGCGCGCGCCATCGTCACCAAGCCGCGCGTGCTTTTGCTTGACGAGCCGCTGGGCGCGCTCGACAAGGCGCTGCGCGTCGACATGCAGATCGAGCTGAAACGCATCCAGCGCGAGATCGGCATCACCACCATCTTTGTCACCCACGACCAGGAAGAGGCGCTGACGATGAGCGACCGCATCGGCATCCTGCGTGATGGCAGGCTGGTGCAGGAAGGGTCGCCCGAGGAGATCTACGACAGCCCGAAGAGCGAGTTCGCCGCCACCTTCCTCGGCGACGCCAACATCTTTCGCGGCGAGACCACCGGCACCGGCATCCGCTTGCCCGACGGCACGGCGATCGCCGCCGGGGCAGGAGCGACGCTTGCCGCCGGCGCCAAGGCGAGCTGCGCGGTGCGGCCCGAACGCATCCGCATCGCCGCCGATTCTGGGATGTCTGATCCGAACGCCAATATACTCCGGGGCCAGGTTTCCAAGCGTATCTTCGCCGGCAACAACAGCACCTATTTCGTCGAACGCGACCGCCAGACGCTCAAGGTCATCGTGCAGAACACCGGCGCTGACAGGCTGGCGGAAGGTCAGGATGTTGTGCTGCGTTGGTCGCCGGAAAGCACGGTGCTGATCGCCACGAGCTAGATCAGGCCACCGGACTTGCCAGGCGGACCGCAATCGAGGAGAGCATGATCGGGCAGTGCGGGAAAGCGGAGCACCCGATGACGCTTGAACTCGGTGTGGATGACCAGTCGATGCTGCAGGGCGAGCAGGGCCCGGCCGTGGCCGCCGCGATGAAGATACTGGTCGCCTTTTCCAACGCAGTCGGCGCGCTCAAGCTGTTGGACATTGCAGGAGCCCATATCGATGGCTGCCTCTATCACGGCCAGGCCGGTCTCGATTTCGTCGAAAGGCTGGTCGAGGGCGGCGGTCGCGTGCTTGTGCCGACAACACTCAATGTCGGCTCGTTCGACCTCATCCATCCCGGGCTGGTGAAGATGCCGGCCGCCGAAGAAGTGCCGGCACGCCGTCTGATGAAGGCGCATCTGGAGCTCGGCTGCCAGGCGACCTTCACCTGCGCGCCCTATCAGACGCGGTTCCGCCCGGCTTTCGGCGAGCAGATCGCCTGGGGCGAGTCCAACGCCATCGTCTTCGCCAATTCGGTGATCGGCGCGCGGACCAACCGTTACGGCGATTTCATCGACCTGTGCTGCGCGATGACCGGGCGCGCGCCAGCCTGGGGACTGCATTTGAGCGATAATCGACGCGGCCAGATCCTGTTCGAGCTGACCGGTTCTTTCGAGCCTACCGACGCCCTGTTCGTCGGCGTCGGGCTCATTGTCGGGCAAAGGAGCGGCGACCGCATTCCTGTCATATCGGGCCTGCCGCAGCCGCGCGACGAGGACCAGCTGAAAGCGCTGGGTGCGGCGGCGGCAACGGCGGGCGCCGTGGCGCTGTTTCATGCGGTCGGCATCACACCGGAAGCAAAGACGCTCGACGAGGCATTTCGCGGCATGGCGCCGGAGGCGACGATCCGGATCTCTCGCGCCGACATCGACCATGCGCTGGCCAGGCTGTCGAGCGTCCCCGACGGCGCGCCGCTTGCAGCCGTGTCGCTTGGCACGCCGCATTTTTCGCACGAGGAATGGATGCGCCTGCTGCCGCTGCTGCGCGAGGTCGCGCCGGGCAGTGGCGTCCCGATCTATGTCAACACCGGACGCGCCACTTTGAAGAGATTGCGGGATGAGGGCGCACTGGCCGGCATGGAGGCGTTCGGCCTAATTCCGGTTGCGGATACCTGCACCTATGTCACCTCGATTATCGAGCGCCTCGACGGCGTGGTGATGACCAATTCCGGTAAATGGGCGCATTACGCACCGGGCAATATCGGCGTGTCCGTCGCGTTCGGCGACATAAAGGATTGCATCCGTTCGGCAGCGGTGGGTCATGTCGTGCGGGACGCGCCATGACGCGGTCGGCCGAAACAGACCGGATCGAACGCACCGGCATCTTCCAGCTTGCCGGCGAGGCGCAAGGATTGGCGCTGGTGCTGCCGCAAGCGCTCAGTTTCTGGGGCGGCCTGGATATCGAGACGGGCGACATCATCGACCATTCGCATCCCGGTCTTGGCCAAAATGTCGCTGGCAGGATCCTGGTGATGGCATCCGGGCGCGGCTCGTCGTCCTCGTCTTCGGTTCTGGCCGAGGCGATCCGCAGGGGCACGGCGCCGGCCGGCATCATTCTGGAACGGCCGGACCCGATCCTTGCCGTCGGCGCCATCGTCGCCGAGTTCCTCTACGATATCAGCATGCCGCTGGTCGTCTGCGACATGTCAGGCATTGCCTCCGGCGACCGGATCGCGATCAGCCTGGGCGAGGATGCGCAAGCGATGGTGAGCAAGATCTAGCCGGCCATCAGTCCTGCCGCGCCACGCCGCCAATAGGCCGCAGCCAGCGTCTCGTCGCGGCCAAGCCGGAGCGTGCCGCGCCAGTGTTCGCGAACGATCCTCGCGGCAGCCGCTTCCGCGGCGAACCAGCCGAATGCCGAACCGGTCGGCATGCGGCGGCGATCCCGGTCCTCCTCGTCCCCGAAAACAACAGCCCGCACGGCATCGAGCTCAAGATTACCCTGATCGCCGCAGCGCCACAGCCCGCGCTAGCTGGCACGGCCCCTCTTACCCCGGAGCTTCCGTTCAGATCTCCGGGATGCTTTCCCTGAAGATTACCTGCAGCCTCGGCTGGTGCAGTTCGTAGGGCAAGCCCCTGATCGCGTGGGCCAAGGTGTTGAGCGCTTCGCGGGCCTCGACGCGCGGGTTCTGGTCGATGACCGCGTCGAGCGTGCCGTCGAGCAAAAGGTCCTTGGTGCCTTCCGTCACTTCGTGGCCGAGAAACACGGTCGACAGCGCCCGGCCTCGCTCCTTGAGTGCGCGAGCGATGCCGGTGTTGCCGGCGCCGACATTGTAGATCGCGGCCAGGTCCGGGTGCCGGTCCAGCAGAGCGGAGGCCTCCAAATAGGCCTTTTCCCGGTCGTCGAGCATCTCGCGCATCTCGACGATCTGCAGGTTGGGCGAGTCTTCCGTCAGGATGTGGCGGAAGCCCATCTCGCGCTCCTCATGGCCGCGATAGGAGAGCGAGCCGGCGAACAGCGCGACCTTGCCCGGGCGATCGGCGGCCATGAAGCGATTGAGCAGGTAGCCGGCCAGCCGGCCGGCGGCGCGGTTGTCGATGCCGATATAGGCGACCCTCGGCACGTGTAGGATATCGGATGCGATGGTGACGACCTTGACGCCGCTGGCCGATAGCGAGCGGATCGCCTCGCGCACCGTCGGATGGTCAAGCGCGATGACGCCGACGCCTTGCGTCTGGCCGCGCAATTCCTGCAGCAGGCGGGCAAGCCGGTCGGGATTGAAGCCTTCGATCGTGGCGACGCGCACATCGAGGTCCGGTCTTGACTGCGCCTGCGCCTCGATGTGCCGGTGCAGCATCTTGATGAAGGAATTGGTGCCGGCGGGCAGGGCGAAGTCGAGCCGTATGACATCGCCGCGCAGTGCATTGCGCGGGGTCGGGCCGTTCGAATTTTCAGCGATGTAGCCGAGCCGCTGCGCCGTTTCCAGCACGACCTCGCGGGTGCGCGCCCTGACCCCGGCGCGGTTGTTGAGCACACGGTCGACCGTCGCGGCTGAAACGCCGGCTTCCCGGGCTATGTCTGTCAGGGTGGACCGCACAGTCGATCACCTCACTGCTAGTGCGCTACGGCGCATCAAAATCGCAGATTTAACGGATCGGACGACGACTTCATTGCCATCCGCGATTCTGATGGGAAATGATGTATCCGGCCTTAGCCGATGCGCAAGCCGGCGCGCTACACCAAATCGTCGAGCCGGGCCGAAAAGGATCGGCGCGGCGCTCGGTTCCCTCAAATTCAAGCACTAGGTGCCGTGGGCTGACCTCGCTGGACTGCATCCTCTGCCTCATTTGCGATGTTATGACGTGTTTTGAGTATTTATGATGTTGACAGCCTCCCATAGTGCCGTCAATATCCATCATGAGGGCCTGGGAGGAACAAGGCCCTAAGGGAGGAGTTCCAATGCCCAATTTAATCCGCATGTCGCGGCGCCGTTTGCTGGCGTCCGGTGGAAAGGCGGCCGTGCTTGTTGCCGCAGCAGGTATCGCACCGAAATTCATTCGTCCCAGTCGCGCCTATGCGGCCGACGCGCTGGCGCCGGGCATGATCGGCGGCCCGACGGGCTTCGACGGCTCGGAGCGCTATCAGTATGGTCCCGATACACCGGAAGGCCGCGCCATCGAGGCGGCCAAGGCGATGAAGGGCGCCGGCAAGGCGCCGGCCAAGATCGTGCTCGGGCTGTCCGACGGTTCGATCGGCCAGCTGACGCAGCCGTTTCCCGCCGGCGCGCCTTCGATCAAGGATCTGTGGGAGAAGGAAACCGGCATTCCGCTCGAGATCGTCGGTGTGCCGAACGGCCAGGAATTCACCAAGACGATGCAGGACATCTCCACCAAGGGTGGAGCCTATGACATCTACGCGGTCGAATGGAACCGTCTCGGCGACCTCGCCGAAACCGGCGGCATCCTGAAGCTCGACGACTTCGTCGCCCAGTACAAGCCGGAATGGGACGACCCCGAGCGCGGCTATGTAAACGGCGCCAAGGGCGTCTCGCTGCTCAACCAGTATCGCGGCTCGACCTATGGCGTGTCGCTGGACGGCGATTTCCAAACCTGGGTCTACCGCATCGATCTGTTCGGCGACGCGGCCGAGAAGAAAGCCTTCTCCGACAAGCATGGCTACGAACTGGCGCCGCCGAGGACCTGGAAACAGCATGACGAGATCGCGGCCTTCTTCCAGCGCCCCGACAAGGGCCTGTTCGGCTCAACCGATCTGCGCAACCAGGGCTGGGGCTACACCAACTGGTATCAGCGTTATGTCTCAATGGCTTCGCCCAATCAGTTCCTGTTCGACGACACCGGCAAGCCGCTGATCAATTCGGAGCAAGGCATAGCTGCTACCAACGAGTATATCGCATCGCTGGCCCATCATTCGCCGGATGCGATCTCGTGGGGCTGGCCGGAGCAGTACGGCAATTTCGCCAAGGGCGGCGCCGCCATGACTTGCGCCTTCTCCAACCTGCCGAAATTCCTCGACAATGCCGGCAACAAGGATTCAGCTGTCACCGGCAAGATCGGCTCGATGCTGCCGCCGGGCCGCGAGATCGATGGCAAATTGATCAGCCGCTCGGTGCTGTGGCTCAATTTGTCGGCCTCGGTCTCTTCGCAGGCCAAGAATCCGGAGGCCTGCTACCTGTTCCTGCAGTGGCTCGGATCGAGCCGCATCTATGCCTGGATGACCGCCAATCCCGGCGGCTATTTCGATCCGTTCCGGCTGTCGGATTTCTCCGACCCGCTGGTCCGCCAGACCTATCACGCCTACCACATGGATGTGGTGCGCGAGACGGTCGCCCGCACCGTGCCGACCATCAACTATCCCGGCGCCACCGCGTTCCACAATGCGCTGGACGAGAACCTCGTCGCCGCGCTGACCAAGGCCAAGACCGCCGAGCAGGCGATGGCCGACACCGAGGCTGAATGGAAGAAGATCGCGCGGCGCACCGGCGGGGAGAAGCTTCTCGAAGCCATCAAGACCAACAAGGAGGCCTGGCCCACGGTTCTCGATCCGATCAGCTGATCCTCCTCCCAGGATCGAATGGAGGGGAGGAGTGATTACTCTCCCCTCCGCAAACGATGACTCCAGCAAAGCTGCAAGATGAAGCGTTCCGTTCCTTTCGAGATATTCCGCTATGCAGCGATCCTTGCGGCCATGGCGGTGACGCTGGTGCCGATCCTGTGGATGGTGTCGATGGCCTTCAAGCCGATCGCCGAATGGTCGGCGACCGGCGCCGATCTGACCTGGTGGCCGAAGAACCCGACGCTCAGCAATTTCCGCTTCGTCTTCGGTGAATCGACCAACAATCTGATCGTCGCGCTCGACCGCACTGCGATGAAGCCGATCCTGTCGTCGCTGCTGTCGGCGGTGTTCGGAACGGCGATCGCGATGTCGGCAGGCACTGCGGCGGCCTATGGGCTGTCGCGCTTCGGCTCGGGCCAGAACCTGCCGCTGGCGCTGATCCAGCTTCGCCTGTTTCCGCCGATGGCGGTCATGACCCCGGTGATGATCATGTGGGCCTTCTTCAACTTCACCGACAGCTGGTGGGGGCTGTCGCTAATCTACGGCATCGTCACTCTGCCTTTCGCCTTCTGGCTGATGAAGACCTTCTTCGACGACATGCCGCGCGAGATCGAGGAAGCGGCGCTAGTCGAGGGCTGCTCGCGATTGCGCGTCTTCACCCGCATCACGCTGCCGATGATGCGAGCGCCGCTGGCCAGCGCCGCGCTGTTCGTCTTCATCCTCAACTGGTCGGACTATCTGATCGCGCTGCTTCTGACGACACGCGAATGGGTGACGGTGCCGGTCTATATGGCCTCGCTGTCGTCTTCGATGACCGGCCAGCTCTACGGTGCCAAGGCGGCACTCGGCCTGATCGCGGCGGTGCCGCCTGTCATCATGGGCATCGCGATCCAGCGCCATCTGGTGCGCGGACTGACCTTCGGGGCGCTCAAGCAATGAGCGCGGTCACTGCCACGATTCCGGAGGACGTGATGAAAACCGTCCAGGCAAAGCCGACCCTTCGGGACGAAGGGGTAAAGCTCGGTTTCCGGCTGACACTGCCGGCGCAGATCCTGGTGCTGTTCATCGCGATGTTTCCGCTGTTGATGCAGCTCTATATCAGCCTGACCGACTGGTCGCCGCTGTCCGGCCTCGGCTGGTGGAGCGCCTGGTCGCTGTGGAACAATTTCGCCAACTACACCGACCTTGCCGCCGACGCGCGCTTCTGGAGCGCCCTCAAGCGAACGGCCATCGTCATGATCGTCTGCGTGCCAGCGGAATTCCTGCTCGGCTTGGCACTCGCCACGCTGTTTGCCGACGAGTTCCCGGGCAAGCGGATCTTCTATTCGATCCTGCTGATGCCGATGATGGTGGTGCCGGCGGTGGCCGGCTACATGTTCTTCATGCTGTTCCAGTCGGGCGGCCCGGTGAACGACATCCTCTCGGCGATATCAGGCTTCCCCGTCACCATCGCCTGGCTTTCTGACCCGACGCTGGCGCTCATTGCCGTGATGGTCGCCGACATCTGGCAGTGGACGCCGCTGATGTTCCTCATCCTGCTTGCCGGCCTGGTCGGCGTGCCCGAGGACCAGATCAAGGCGGCGACTCTGCTCGGCGCCAATCCCTGGCAGCGCTTCGTCACCATCGTGCTGCCGAAGATGAAGACGATCATCATCATCGCACTGGCGATCCGTGTCATCGAGAACTTCAAGATCTTCGACACGCTCTACATCATGACCGGCGGCGGTCCCGGCGTCGCCACCGAGACCATCTCCGTCTACATTTACAAGCTCACCACCCAGGACCTGATCTGGGGCTATGTCGCGGCGATCGCGCTGGCCATCTTGATCGTGCTGTCCATCGCCGCGGTGTTTGCCATGAAGCACATGGCCCGGGCGCGGGAGGTGCCGGCATGAGCGCCATCCATCTGCAGAACCTGGTCAAGAAGTTCGGCGACTTTACCGCCTTGAAGACGATGGATCTTGCCATCGCCGACGGCGAGTTCATGGCGCTGCTTGGGCCGTCGGGCTGCGGCAAGTCGACGACGATGAACATGATCGCCGGCATGGAAGAGCCGACCAGCGGCAAGATCCTGTTCGGCGAGCGCGACATGGCCGGCGTGCCGATGGGACGGCGCGGCGTCGGCTTCGTCTTCCAGAACTACGCCATCTTCACCCATATGAGCGTGCGACAGAACCTTGCCTACGGCCCAAAAATGCGCGGCGCGCCAAAGGCCGAGATCGACCGCCGCGTCAGCGCGATTGCCGAGATGCTGCAGCTGACGCCGCTGCTCGACCGCAAGGCCGACAGGCTGTCGGTCAACATATTGCAGCGCGCGGCGATCGGCCGTTCGGCGATCATGGAGCCGGCGATTTTCCTGCTCGACGAGCCGCTGTCCAATGTCGACGCCGCCTTCCGGGCGGTGATGCGGACCGAACTGAAGCAATTGCAGCGGCAGTTCCGGCAGACCATGGTCTATGTCACCCACGACCAGCTCGAAGCGATGACCATGGCGGATCGCATCGCGGTGATGGACCATGGCGTGCTGCAGCAGGTCGGCACGCCGCTCGAGGTCTACAACAATCCGGCCAATGTTTTCGTTGCCCGCTTCATCGGTGCGCCGGGCATGAACCTGCTGAGGGGCAGGCCGGCGGAAAGCGACCGTGGCCTGGTCATCGACCTGGGGCCACTCGGCGTGACGCCGCCGCTGCCGGCCGAAATCGCCGCCGCCGTGCGGCGCGCGCAGGGCGACGTGCTTTACGGTTTCCGCCCGGAACAGGCGGCGCTGGTCAAACACGGCCAGGGGCTTTCCTTGCCAGTGACTTTCGTCGAGCGCATCGGTGCGCGCACCATCGTGCATCTCGGCCAGGGCGAGAGCGCGGTGAAGGCGGTGTTCGACAATGACGTTGGGCTGGCGATCGGACAAACGGCAGTCGTCGCGCCGGCCGCGCAGTCGGTGCGGGTCTTCGAAGCCACCACCGGCATTGCCATGAAGGCGGGCTGAGCCCATGGCCGATATCGTCTTCCGCAACGTGACGAAACGCTACGGCAACACGCTCGCCGTCGACGACGCCTCGTTCACCGTCAACGACAATGAGTTCTTCTGCTTCTTCGGCCCGCCGCTGTCGGGCAAATCGACGGTGCTGCGCCTGGTGCTCGGGCTGGAAACGCCTGACGGGGGTGAAATCCTGATCGGCGGCAGACCGGTCAACACAGTATCGCCGGCCGAGCGCAACGTCGCCATGGTGTTCCAGAACCTGGCGCTGTTTCCCCATATGAGCGCGCGCGACAATGTCCGCTTTCCCCTGGTCGAACGCCGGGTCGCCGAGGCCGACATCGAAAAGCGCGTCGCCGACGTCGCGGCCAAGCTGCATATCGGCCACATCCTGCACAAGCCGCCGGCGCAGCTTTCGGGCGGCGAGCGGCAGCGCGTGGCGATCGCCCGCGCGCTGGTGCGCGATCCCAATGCCTATCTGATGGACGATCCAATCTCGGCGCTCGACGCCCGGCTGCGCGAGGAGACGCGCGTCGAGCTGAAGCGCATCCAGCGCGAGCTCGGCAAGACGCTGATCTACGTCACGCACGACCAGGAAGAGGCGATGTCGGTCGCCGACCGCATCGCCATCCTGGAGAATGGCAAGATCAGGCAGATCGGCGCGCCGGCCGAGATTTATGATCGCCCGGCGAGCACCTATGTGGCGCGGCTGCTCGGCTCGCCGATGATGAATATCTTGAAGTCGGTGCGCGGCGAGGGCGGTGTCGAAGCGGCCGAAGGCACGATCCGTATTGCGGACAAGGCCACTCCGGCCGATGCCGTCGAGATCGGGCTCAGGCCGGAAGATATCAAGGTCGGGCCCTGGCAGGATGGGGAAATATCGGATGATGGAATGTCGGTTGGGCGCGCGGGCCGCCCGGCACGAGTGTTCGAGGTCGAGCCGCTCGGCGGCTATACCGTCGTGACACTCGCTGCCGGGCAGGCGCGCCTGAGGGCGCTGCTGCGCGGCCAGCCGGACATCAGGCCGGATGCCATGGTGGCGATATCCTGCGAGCCGGGCAGGGTGCATTATTTCGGGCAAAGCGGGGGAGCGCTGGCAAGATGACGGCGGCTGCAAGGAACGAGCTTCGGGAGGAACATATGGCAAGCGAAGAAATAGCGGGCAAGGGCTTCGAGCCGGACGTTAAAATCCGCACCAGGGAATTCAGGATCGGCTGCGTCGGCGCCGGCATGATCATGGCCGAATGCCATCTTGCTGCCTACAAGGAGGCCGGTTTTCCGGCGGTGGCGGTCGCCTCGCGGACCAAGGCCAGCGCCGAGAAGGTCGCCAGGCGCTGGGAGATCCCGACCGTCCACGATACGCCGGAACAGCTTATCGAGGACGAAAATGTCGAGATCATCGACCTTGCGTTTCCGCCCGACCAGCAGCCGGCGCTGATCCGCCATGCGCTGAAGCAGAAGCACATCAAGGCGATCCTGGCGCAGAAGCCGCTGGCGCTGTCGCTCAAGGATGCGATCGAGTTGCGCGACGAGGCGGGCAGGGCCGGCAAGATCCTCTCGGTCAACCAGAACATGCGCTACGATCAATCGATGCGCGTGCTGAAGCAGATCATGGATAGCGGCGCGCTCGGTGACATCGTCTTCGCGCAAATCGACATGCATGCGATCCCGCACTGGCAGACATTCCTCGAGGACTACGACCGGCTGACGCTCGCCAATATGAGCGTCCACCATCTCGACGTGCTGCGCTTCCTGTTCGGTGATCCCCAGGAGATCACGACGCTGACGCGTAAGGATCCGCGCACGAAGTTCGACCATTCCGACGGCATCACCGTGTCGACGCTGCGGTTTCCGTCCGGGGTGCTCGCGGTGTCGCTGGAGGATGTCTGGTCCGGCCCGCGCCAGGAGGGTTACAAGGACGACCAGCACATCAACTGGCGCGTCGACGGCACCAAGGGCGTCGCCAAGGGCACGATCGGCTGGCCGACGGGTTCTGCCTCGACGCTGACCTATGCCTCGACCGCGACCACCGGCGGCGAGTGGGTGACGCCAAGCTGGGACACGATGTGGTTCCCGCACGCCTTCATCGGCGTGATGGAGCAGCTCCAGCACGCGGTGAAGACGGGTGAGCCGCCCGCACTTTCCGTCGCCGACAACGTCAAGACCATGGCGCTGATCGAAGCGGGCTATCGCTCGATCGATGAGGGCCGCACGGTCAAGCTTTCCGAAATCTCGACAAACTCAATCAACTGAATCGCTTACAGGGAGGACTTCACATCATGATGCAGGCAGGTATCTTCACGGGCTATTTCCCGTACGGCCTCAAGGAAACCGCGCAAAAGATCCGCGCGCTCGATTTCAACACCGTGCAGCTCGACCTCCATTTCAAGGATGTTGACCTGTCGGCCGGGCAGATCACCAAGGAAAAGGCCAAGACGGTTCGCGACACGTTCCGCGACCACAATCTGCCGGTGTGCTGCGTGTCGGGCTACACCAACATCATCCATCCGGACAGAGCGGAGCGCGAGAAGCGCGTCGGCTATCTCAAGGAGATCATCCGCAGTGCCCGCGATTTCGGCTCGCCTTACGTGATCTCGGAAACCGGCACCTACAACACCGAGTCCGACTGGGTCCACCATCCCAAGAACAAAACCGAGGAAGGGTTCGAGGAATGCCGCAAGGTGATCGCCGACCTTGCCCAGACGGCCTACGATCACGGCGCGGTCTTCCTGCTCGAAACCTATGTCAACAATGTCGTCGGCTCGGTCGAGGAAACGGTGAAGATGTTCGCGCAGGTCGACCATCCCGGCCTCGGCCTGTTGATGGATCCGACCAATTATTTCGAGACGCACAACATCGACAAGATGGACCAGATCCTGAACCAGGTGTTCGACACGCTGACCGACAAGATCAAGATTGCACATGCCAAGGACGTCAAGCGCTCGGGCGGCGATAAGTCGGAGAAGCACGCCGATATCGGCGACGAGGACGCGCTGGAGAGCCACACTTTCCGTGGTGTCGGCGAGATCGAGCTGCCGGCGCCCGGCCTCGGTTCGCTGAACTACGACCTCTATCTCAAACGGCTTGCCGAAAAGCACCCGAACATCCCGGTCATCATCGAGCATCTCTCGGAGGATGACGTGCCGCGGGCCAAGAAATTCCTCGACGGCAAGTTCCGCGCCAACGGCCTCTGACAAGCCGTGCGCCGCCGCTTGTAGGTGGCGCTTCGGCCGGGAGGAAACAACAATGGAGGAAGCGAAATGTTGAAATTCGGATTGAAACTGGCAGCGGCTGCGACGGTGCTCGCCGGGCTCGCATTCAGCTCGCAGGCATTGGCGCAGGAGAAGACGTTCTATCTGCTGTCGCATGGCGGCCCGTCGGATGCATTCTGGCTCGACTGGAATGCCGGTGCCACCAAGGCCTGCGACCAGCTCAAGGTGACCTGCAAGATCTCCTTCAGCGGCGGCGACATGGCGGCGCAGAAGGAAGCTTTCAGCTCGGCACTCGCCGCCAAGCCGGACGGTATCGCCACCACCTCGGCGCAGCCCGGGCTGTGGACGGAAGAGGTGAAGGCAGCCAAGGCTGCCGGCATCCCGATCGTGTTCTTCAACACCGACGATCCGGCAACCGGGCGGCAGGCCTATGTCGGCGCCGATCTCAAGGAGGCCGGTGCCATCTGGGCAAAGTACCTGGTCGACCACAAGATGGTGAAGCAGGGCGACAAGGTGTTCCTGCCGGTGGAAGTGCCTGGAGCCAGCTACCAGCAGCTCGAGACCGAAGGCATCGCCAGCGTCTTCGATCCGCTCGGCATCAAATATGATGTGGTCGATTGCGGCACCGATCCGGCCGGCATCATCGCCAAGATGACCGACTATATGGTCGCCAACAATCCGCCGGCGATCATCGCGCTCGGCGATTCCGTCGCGGCCAGCATCAAGCGGGTGTTCGACGGCGCAGGCGTGCCGGCCGGCAAGATCCCCGTCGTCGGCTGGGGGAATTCCAGAGAAACCGCCGAAGCCGTCAAGGCCGGCTTCGTCAACGCGGCTGCCTGGCAGTTCCCGTCGGCGCAGGGCTTCATGCCGGTGGCGCTGCTCGGGCTTGCCGCCTCGGGTGAACCGATCGGCTATGACATACACACTTTCAGCCTCTACGACGCGACAAGCGTCGAGCCGATCCTGAAACTCTACAACAAATGATGGAAACTGACGCCTGCCGCGCACGCGGCGGGCGCCGCCTTGAAGTATGGTCCGATCCGTCATGACAATTGCCGCAGAAGAGGAAATGCCTGACGTGAAACGCAGGTCGAGCCTGATCCGCTCACCGCAATTCTCCTCGCTCGTCATCCTCATGGTGCTGCTGGCGGTGTTCGCCATCGCCGACGCCAACTTCCTGTCGCCGCTCAACATCTCCAACATGATGGCCTTCCTGCCCGAGCTCGGCATCATCGCGCTCGGCATGACGCTGCTTTTGACAGCAGGCGAGTTCGACCTTTCGGTCGGCGCCGTTTTCGGGCTGGCGCCGGTCATCGTCATGCTGCTGGTGCAGAGCGGCCAGGTTGATATCGGTGTGGCGCTGCTTGCCGGGCTGCTGCTGTGCGTGGCGATCGGCGCCATCAACGGGCTGATCGTCACCAAGATCGGTATCTCCTCCTTCCTGGTGACGCTGTCGATGCTGCTCGTCGTGCGGGGTGCTGCGCTCTACATCACGCAAGGCTTTCCGCTAAAATCCTGGGACCAGCCAGGCTTTTTCGTGACGCTGCTGGCCGGCAGCTTCAATATCGGAACGTTCCGTTTCTATACGTCCTTGTGGTGGTTCATCGCCCTGTCGTTGCTGGCGATCTACGTGCTGCACTACGCCAAGCTCGGCAACTGGATCAGCGCCATCGGTTCCAACCGAAACGCGGCGGTGGCGCGCGGCGTGCCGGCCGATGCGGTCAAGATCTGGCTGTTCATCCTGACCTCCGTGCTGGCGGGTCTGGCCGGGATGATCAGCGCCTTCCGCATCTCGGCCGCGTCGCCGGTGGCCGGTACCGGCTACGAGCTCGAAGTGATCGCCATGGTGGTGGTCGGCGGCACGGCGCTGACCGGCGGGCGCGGCACGATCCTGGGCACGATCGTCGGCGCGCTGATGCTGCGCAGCATCCGCAACGGCATCGTGCTGATCGGCGTGCCCGGGCTCGCCTACAACATCTTCGTCGGCGTCATCATCCTCGCCATGCTCATCCTGCACGCTTTGCTGCAGAAGAACGCCGCCAGGAGCTGACCATGGAAGTGCTTCGGCTGCAGAACCTGCAAAAATCCTTCGGCAGCGTCCGCGCCCTGAAGAGCGCCTCCTTCACACTCAATGAAGGCGAGGTGGTGGCTCTGCTCGGCGACAATGGCGCCGGCAAATCCACGCTGATCAAGGCGATCTCCGGCGTGTTTCCCGTCGACCGCGGCGACATCTATGTGCGTGGCCAGAAGGTCTCGATCCGCTCGACGCGCGACGCGATGGATCTCGGCATCGAGACCATCCATCAGGACACGTCGCTGGCGCCGGATCTCAGCATCGCGCGCAATCTCTTTCTCGGCCGCGAGCCGGTCAATCTCAAATGGCTGGGCGTGTTCGCGCCGCTCGATCTCGCCAAGCTGCGCGACGCCGCATCGGCGCTTTTGAAGCGCGTCGGCATCTCGAAAAAGCTCGACGCCGATGCGCTGGTCAGCACGCTGTCGGGCGGTGAGCGCCAGTCGATCGCCATTTCGCGGGCCATGCAGTTCGCCGCCAAGGTCATCATCCTCGACGAGCCGACCAACAATCTCGGCGTCGAGGAAACACACGGCGTGCTGCGCTTCGTCAAGGAGGTGCGCGCGGCCGGTCATTCGGTGCTTTTGATCACCCACAACATCCATCACGTCTTCCAGGTCGCCGACCGCATCATCGTCATGCGCCGCGGCGAGATCGTCGCCGAGCAGACGGTCGCCGATACCGACCTGCTGACGGTGGAAAGCATCATCACCGGCGCCGACATGTCGGCTCTGCTCAAGGAGACGAGAGCAAAGTGAAGGAGCTGGCCGTCACATGGTAGAGCTTTACGGCAAGACGCTTTCGCGCCGGCAGATCTCGGAGCGGTCCGGCATGCTATCGCAATTTGCCGGCGTGCGGCTGATGACGCTTGGCGACGGCGTGGAGCGCGGCATCCGCATGCTCGAATTCCGCACCGGCTCGGGATTGCGTTTCACCGCGCTGGTCGACCGGGCGCTCGATATTGCCGACTGCGACTTCAAGGGCCAGGCCATCGGCTGGCATTCGCCGAGCGGCTTTCGTCATCCCGGCCTGCACGAGTATGAAGGCGAGGAGGGGCTGGCCTGGGCGCGGTCGTTTTCCGGCCTTCTGCTGACCTGCGGCCTCGACCATATATTGTTCATGAACGAAGTACCTGCCGACAGCTACAATTATCCGCCGAAGAAAACGGTGCGCCATTCGCTGCACGGCCGCGTCAGCACCATCCCGGCGCGGTTGGCCGGCTACGGCGAAGCGTGGGACGGCGACCGCTGCGTGCTGTGGGCCGAGGCCATCGTCCAGCAGTCGACGGTGTTCGGCGAGGATCTGCATCTGCTGCGGCGGATCGAGGCCGATGTCGGCGGCAACGAGATCCGGCTTTCGGATCGGGTCGTCAATCACGGCTTCAACCGGACGCCGCATATGTACTTTTATCACATCAATGTCAGCCATCCGGTGCTCGACGAGGGGTCTCGCTATCTGGCGCCGATCCGGGACGTGGTGTGGGCGGGGCATGCCGGTGAGCGCTACGAGGCGCAGAAGGTCGGCTATCGCACCGTGCCGGCCCCGCAATTGGGTTTCAAGGAGCAGGTCTGGCAGCACGAGCTCGGCGCCGACGCCGGTGGAGACGTGCCGGTTGCGGTGGTCAACGACCGTCTTGGCCTCGGCCTTGAAGTCGTCACGCGCAAGGATCAGTTGCCCTGCGCCTACCAATGGCAGAATTTCCAGGCAGGGCAGTATGCGCTGGGCATCGAGCCGTCGACGCATCACGTGCTCGGCAACCTGGCGGCGCGCGAGCGCGGCGAGATGATCTGGCTGGAGCATGGCGAAAGCCGCTCCTACAATGCGGTGTTCCGGGTTCTCGATGGCGCCGGCGACATCGCCGCCGCTGAAAGCCGGATCACTGACATCGCCAGGCAGCCGCAACAGGATTATCCGCAGCCGTCAGGCAATTTTCCGGCGCTCGGAGGCAGGTCGTGATGATGGCGAGGACGATGCGAAGCATCAGTTGGGAGGCTGGCTGCGGTTGGAGCGGGGAGGGCTCGCGGCCCATCAGTTTTTGGAGGTCACAATGGCTGGCACAATAAAGCGCGACTACAGCCTGGTTGGCGAAAGCACGCGCAGGGCGATCGAGACGGGACTGGCCTCGGCCGAATGGTATCATACCGATGTCCCGCGAAAGGCGATGAAGGAGTTGATGCAACGCTCGGATGGACCTGCGATCCGCGACACGATCATCTGGATCGCCGCCATCCTGGGTTCCGCTGCCGGCGGCATTTATTTCTGGGGCACCTGGTGGTGCGTGCCGTTCTTCTTCGTCTATGGCGTGCTCTACGGCTCCTCCAGCGACTCGCGCTGGCACGAATGCGGCCACGGCACCGCCTTCCGGACGCGCTGGATGAATGATGTGGTCTACCAGATCGCAAGCTTCATGCTGATGCGCAATCCGGTGACCTGGCGCTGGAGCCATGCCCGCCACCACACCGACACCATCATCGTCGGCCGCGATGCCGAGATTGCCGTGATGCGCCCGCCGGACCTGCTGCGCGCGGCGCTCGCTTTCACCGGTATTCTTGATTTTCGCTATTCGCTTCCGGCGCTGGTACGCCAAGCGTTAGGCAAGCTGGCGCCCGACGAGAAAAGCTACGTTCCCGAGATGGAACTGCACAAGGCCGTCATCGCCGCGCGCTGGCATGTCGCCATCTACATCGCCACGATTGCGCTCGCCCTCACTATGCGGTCGTGGGTGCCGTTGGTGCTGATCGGCGTGCCGCGCCTCTACGGCACCTGGCACATGGTGCTGACCGGTCTGCTGCAGCACATCGGCCTAGCCGACAATGTGGTCGACCATCGGCTCAACAGCCGGACCGTCTACATGAACCCGATCAGCCGGTTCATCTACTGGAACATGAACTACCACGTGGAGCATCACATGTTCCCGATGGTGCCCTATCATGCGCTGCCAAAGCTGCACGAATTGATCAAGCACGATTTGCCGGAGCCGAACCCGTCAATGTGGCATGCTTATCGCGAGGTCTGGCCGGTCCTGCTCAGGCAGCTCAAATACGAGGATTACTTCCTCAAGCGCGACCTGCCGCCGACGGCGCGGCCCTATCGTGGCGAGTTCCACGAAGTGAATATGTCGGCGGCGGCGGAATAGGTTTTCGCCACAGGGTGCCGGTTGCGCGGACCAGAGATTTCAGGAGACAGAGATGGCCGATTGGGTTGAGGCGTGCGCCGTGGGCGATGTCGAAGAAGAGGATGTCATCCGCTTCGACCATGGCGGCCGCACCTTCGCGATCTATCGTTCCCCGGACGACGAATTCTTCGCTACAGACGGGTTTTGCACGCATGAGAAGGCCCATCTGGCCGACGGGCTTGTCATGGACGACATCATCGAATGCCCCAAGCACAATGGCCGCTTCAACTACAAGACAGGCCAGGCCAAGGGGGCTCCCGTCTGCGTCAATTTGCAGACCTATCCGGTCAAGGTGGAAGCGGGCAAGGTGATAATCCAGATCTAGAGCATGATCCCGAAAAGTGGGAACCGGTTTTTGCTGCGCTGACCTTCGGCTCGGAAAAGATCATGCAAATTGAATCCTGACCCGCCTTCCATACACGCAACAAGGGGACCAAAATCGATGAGCCGGAAAAGACCCACGATCGCAGACCTGCGCGCCATGAAGGGTAAGCGGCAGCTGACCATGCTGCGCGTTTTGACGATGGACGAGGCCGAGGCGGCCGAACGGGCTGGGGTCGACATCGTCTCGGTGCCGCCGGAACTGGTGCTCAATCCGCAATACCGCGATGCCGCACCTAGCCTGTTCACCATGCCGGGCGACAATTTCTACGAGATCGGCACAGCCGACGATTTCGTGCGCTGGGCGTTCCGGCTTTACAAGGCGAGCGCCGACGCGGTCTATTGCAGCGCGGGCTTTGCAACCGTCAAGCGCCTGGCCGATGACAATATCCCGGTGATCGGCCATGTCGGCCTGATCCCGTCGCGCGCCACCTGGACCGGTGGCTTCAAGGCCGTCGGCAAGACCGCCGACAGCGCCATGCAGATTTTCGAGGCGGTCAGGCAGTACGAGGCCGCCGGCGCGGTCGGCGCCGAGATCGAAGTGGTGCCGGTCGAGGTGGCCAAGGCGATCTCGGAACGGACCTCGCTGATCATGCTGTCGATGGGGGCGGGCACCGGCTGCGACGCGCAATATCTGTTCGCCGACGACATCCTTGGCCAGAACCGTGGCCACATGCCTCGCCATTCCAAGGTCTACCGCAATTTCGCCGCCGAATATGACCGCCTGCAGGCGGAGCGCATCGCCGCTTTTTCCGAATATGTCGCCGACGTGAACAGCCTGGCCTATCCCGAAGACAAGCATGTGGTGCACATGGACCCGGACCAACTCGGTCTGTTCATGAAAAGGGTCGACGGCGCGTGAAACCTGACAGCAATGCTGCAACTGGCGATGTGAAGCCAGTTCATATTCTCACTCTTTCGTGTGAAGACCGGCCGGGGGTCGTTGCCGCGGTCACCACGGAGCTTGCCGCGAGCGGCGCCAACATCGCCGAAAGCAGCCAGTTCTGGGACCGGCAGAGCAATCGCTTTTTCATGCGGATCGCCTTCACCAGCCCGGCGGGCTCGACGAAGGACGATCTGGAGCGAGCCCTGAAATCGTCCGTCGACCGGTTCGGGATGAAAACCGCATTGGTCGATCAGTCGCGCTGCCCGAAGATCATCGTCATGGTCTCGAAATTCGACCATGCGCTCCTGCATCTGCTTTATCAGATCAGAGTCGGCTGGCTGAATGCACAGGTCGCCGCCGTCGTCTCCAATCATGAAGATGCCCGACGTTTCGCCGAGCTGGAGGGCATTCCCTTCCACCATTGGCCGACGACCAGGGAAAACAAGGCTGAACAGGAGCAGAAGCTGCTGGATCTCGTGCAGGAGACGGGGTCCGAGCTCGTCGTTCTGGCGCGCTACATGCAGGTCTTTTCGAAGGGACTGTCGGATCGGCTTTATGGGCGGGCGATCAACATCCACCATTCCTTCCTGCCGAGCTTCAAGGGCGCAAAGCCGTATCACCAGGCCTTTGACCGCGGCGTCAAGCTGATCGGCGCGACAGCGCATTACGTGACATCAGCCCTCGACGAAGGCCCGATCATCGAACAGGAGACCGAACGCGTCACGCATGCGATGAGCGCGGAGGATTTCGTGGCCGTCGGTCGCGATATTGAAAGCCGCGTGCTGGCGCGGGCCGTCAAGCTGCATCTTGAAGCTCGCGTCATGCTCAACGGCCACAAGACAATCGTCTTTTGACGACCGGTCGTTCGGTTCGCCCAGTTTCCAGGGAGTTTTGCGAATGACCAGCGGTTTTTTCGGCGACATCCGAAAGATCGTCTGAGGCGCTACGCCTGCCACGATCCACTGGCGAGCGCTGCGCAAATCGCCTCGGCGTCGATGCCCTGGGGCCTGTCCTCCTTGAGTGGCAGGACGAGCGCGCGCACCGCTCCATGAATCGCGGCGGTCGCCGGCGCCAGCGTCAGCCCGTTGCGCAGGTCTACGGCCTGTGCGGCGGCCATCAGCTCGAAGGCGATCAGCCGCTGCCACAGCACGATCATGTCGGCGCATTTTGAAACGGCCAGCGGAGCTTGCGTCGCATGGTCCTCGACGCCTTCCGAGACCGGCAGGAAGTCGAGCATCACCGGGTTGGCCTTGTGGCGGATGGCGGCGAGGATCGCGCTTACTGTCTTTTGCAGCGGCACGAAACCGGCCGAAGCACCGCCGACCGGCGACAGATATTTAGGCAGGCCGTTGCGGCCTGAGCCGGTGAGCTGGATGAAACGAGCGGCAGACGCGGCCGCGCATTGAGCTATGGCGAGGCCAAGCGTCTCGAAGGCAAGCGACAGCGACGGGGTGTGGAAATTGCCGGTCGACAGCACCATGGCGTCGTTGCCCAGCACCAGCGGGTTGTCGGCGGCGGCGTTGAGCTCGATCTCGACGGCTTGCCTGGCCTGATCGATTGCCTGCAGCAGTGCGCCATGGATCGACGGCATGCAGCGGATCGACAGCGGGTCCTGCAAGATGGCCGGCGCCGGCGTCTCGTCGCGTGCCAGAAGGTCGCGCAAGCCTTTTGCCGCCTGCTGCTGGCCAGCGGCCGGTCGCGCCGCCTGCAAGCGCGGATCGAGGATCGTCTGGTTGGCGCCGATGCCTTCCATGGTCAGCGCGCCGGCCTGCTGTTGTTGTGCGAAGGCGGACTGTGCGTCGGCCACCGTCAGCGCGCCGCTGCCGGCGGACACAGCCGAGGCGCTTATCAGCGACAGCCCGTCCTTGGGAGCGAGGCTGACGGGGGCGAGGCGCGCCATTGCCAGCGCTTTGGCGGCCGGCATGCGCCGGCCCTGAAAGTCGGATTCGCCGTCGCCGGTCAGCATGCGGCCGAGCGTTGCCATCAGCACCAGGTCGCTGTCGCCGATCGAGCCCAGCGACGGCATCACCGGATGCACGCCGGCATTGAGCGCGTCGGTGAGCGCGACGAAAACCTCTGATGAAATGCCCGAACCGCCGGCCGAAAACATCGCCACGCGGGCAAGCATCGTCGCGCGCACGATGTCTTGCGGCAGCACGTCACCCACGGCGCCGCTGCGGCCGTCCAGCAACTGGCGCTGGAAGGCGCTGGCGTCGCCGCTGACCGACGTGCCGAGATTGGCGCCAAGTCCGGTGTTGACCCCATAGATTGGCTGACCTGAAGCGGCGGCGCGGTCGAGCACTTTTCGCGCCCTGTCCAGCCTCTCCATGACCGCGGGGGCTACTTCCACCTTGCGTCCGTCGCGGGCAACCGCCGCGACATCCTCGACGCGAATGCCGGCCCCGGTGAGGACGAGCGCACTCATGCGAAGCGCAGCCGCTGGCCGATGCCTTGGGCCCGCGCCTTGGCCAGCATCGCCTTGCCCAGCGCGATATCGGACAGCGACAGGCCGCGATGCCAGAACAGGATCGTCTCGTCGTCGCTCTGGCGCCCTGGCCTTAGACCGGCGGCGATCTGGCCAAGTTCGGCGTGCAGCGTCTGTTCGCTCAGGCGTCCCGTCTCGACATGGGCGCGCAGCGAGCCGAATTTCCCGCCCTTGCACTGCCCCCAGTCGTCGACGACGATCTTTTGCATGATGTCGGTCAACGACAACTCCACCGCGCTCATCGTCCCGTACGGCATCACCAGCGCGCCGGGCCTGATCCATTCGGTCTTCAGCAGCGGCTGCGGTTCCGGCAGCCGCGAGGCCTCGACGATGATGTCGGCGCCCTCGACGCAAGCGCGCCAGTCGGTGACCGCCGTGACCTTCTTGCCGAGATCGGCGGACAGCTTGGCGGCAAAGCCGTCGCGGCTTTCCGGCCGGCGCGAATGCACGCGGATCTCGTCAAAGTCGAAAAGGTAGTCGAGCAGGCGCACGTTCCAGTAGGCGGTGCCGCGCGCACCGATATGGCCGAGAACCTTCGACGTCTTTTTCGCCAGATGTTTCGCGCCGATGGCGGTGACGGCGCCGGTGCGCATGTCGGTGATCACGGTGGCGTCGAGTATGGCGCGCGGCGTGCCGGTGCGCGGATCGAACAGGTTGAGGATGCCGAATTCCGATGGCAGGCCGTGCAGGTAATTGTCGACATAGTCACCGACAATCTTGACGCCGGCCGTATCGAGCGGCGCAACGTAGCCGCGCAGGACATTGAAATGGCCGTTGAAGGACGGGTCCGGCTCGAGATGGACGCGCGGCTCGATCACCGTCTGGCCTTTGCCCTGCGCAATCAGACCGGCCTCGACCGCTTCGATGATTTCGGCATCGGTCACATCAAGCGCTTCGATGTCGAGGGCGTTGAGATAATCGATGTAGATGGGCTTCATGCGCAGATTGGTCCTGATGAAGAGGGCGTTCCTAGTCAGAAGAGCCGAAACGAAATCGCGAAGCATCAAAGTTCGATGGCGAGGTTCAGTCATCGCATAACAGGTCGCGATACGACACGAAAGTTTGTTGGTCCATATCTGGACGGCGCCGCTCAATTGCTGTTCAAACCGGTGCGTCATCGATTTGCCGGACAATTGCCTGGTTCCCAGTGGCGCGGGAAAACTTTCATACAGTTTTGCGCATGACCGCCATTCCCGAAAACAAAGCCTTGGTCGAGACCGCGACGACGGCGCGGCAGGCGCGGCGCGTGGCGCTGATCGTCGCCGTCGCCTTCTTCATGCAGCTTCTGGATTCGACGATCATCTCGACATCGCTGCCGCAGATGGGAGAATCCTTCGGCGTGCCGGCGGTGGCGATGAGCATCGGCATCACCGTCTACATGCTGACCATGGCGGTGTTCGTGCCGCTGTCGGGCTGGCTCGCCGACCGCTTCGGCGCGCGTAACATCTTCCTCGTGGCGATCGCCCTGTTCACGCTGGCCTCGATCGCCTGCGGCATCTCGCAGAACCTGACCCAGTTCGTCGCGGCGCGTGCCGTGCAGGGCCTGGGTAGCGCGCTGATGACGCCGGTCGGCCGCATCCTGGTGCTGCGCAACGCCTCAAAGTCTGAGCTTCTCAACGCCACCGCGCTGATCACCTGGCCGGCGCTGTTCGCGCCGGTGATCGGGCCGGTGCTAGGCGGCTTCATCACCACCTATCTCTCCTGGGACTGGAATTTCTTCATCAATATTCCGCTCGGCGTGGCCGGCCTGGCACTGGTCGCCCGCTTCATTCCCGGCTCCCGCGATTCCGAAACCAGGCCGCTCGACTGGCCGGGCTTCCTTCTGACCTCGGTCGGGCTTGCTTGCCTGCTCTACGGCCTCGAGCGCATCGCGCATCCAGAAGACGGCGCCTTGCCGACCGTGGCACTGCTTACCGCCGGCATCTTGGTCGGCTGGCTGGCCGTGCGGCATCTGGCGCGCGCCAAAAATCCGCTGCTCGACCTCACGGCATTCAAGGTACAGACTTTCGCCATCTCCACGCTGTCGGCCGGCACCATTTTCCGGGTCGCCATAAACGCCACGCCGTTCCTGCTGCCGCTGCTGTTTCAGGTCGGCTTCGGCCTGAGACCCGTCGATGCCGGCATGCTGATCCTCGCCTATTTCCTCGGCAATCTCGGCATGAAGACGGTGACGACACCGATGCTGAGGCGCTTCGGTTTCCGGTCGGTGCTGATCGTCAACGGCGTGATCGCATCGCTGTCGATCATGGCCTGCGCGGCGATATCGCCGCAGACCCCGCAAGCGCTGGTGGTGGCGCTGATGCTGATTGCCGGACTGACGCGTTCGATGCAGTTCACCGCGCTCAACACGCTGGCCTTCGCCGATATCGTTTCGGCGCAGCGCAGCTCGGCGGCGACGGTGTCCAGCATGCTGCAGCAAGTGGCGATGCTGTTCGGCGTCGCGGTCGCGGCGGCGCTGCTCAACCTGTCGCAGATCGCGAGGGGCGGCACGGCGCTCGACCTCGTCGACTTCCGCCTTGCCTTCCTGGCGATCGGCGCAATCGGGCTCGCGGCCTCGTTCCGCTTCCTGGCGCTGCCGCCGGCCGCGGGCGCCGAGGTTTCGGGCCATCTGCCGCGGAACTGATACCGAAAATCTGCGGCAGTTGTCCGGGGGTGGGGAGCTTTTCCTTCTCCGCTTGTGGGAGAAGGTGGATCGGCGCGTAGCGCCGAGACGGATGAGGGGTGTTGGAAGAAATGCGGCGCGCAAATATCGAGGAATTTAAAGTGCTTACGTCTTCGAGGTAGCGATCCTTCCAGCACCCCTCATCCGACCGAGCTTCGCTCGGCCACCTTCTCCCACAAGGGGAGAAGGAAAGGGCACTGCTCGCTACACCGGCCGATATACCTTCTCCGCAGTGTTCCAAAAGATATCCGCCTCTGCCGCCGCACCATGCTTGGCCGCCGCCTCCCGGTGCGCTTTGATCAACTCGGCATGGCTGGTCCACAGTTTCTCGATCGGGAAGTTCGAGCCGAACATCAGCCGGTCGCTGCCGAGGATGTCGATGGCGTTGTCGACGATGTAGGCGATCAGCGCCGGGTCGTTGCGGTGGACGAAGGTGCCGAGGCCGGACAGCTTGGCATAGAGGTTGGGCGCCTCTGATAGGGTGCGCAGTCCCGCCTTCCAGGCCTCCGTGGTTTCCTCCGACATGTCGGTCAGCATGCCGGTATGGGTGAGGATGAAATTGGTCTCAGGATTCTCGCCGACAAGCGTCAGCCCGTCCTTCATCTGGGCCGGGAAAAGCTGCAGGTCGAAGGACAGGCGATAGTTCTTCAGCCGCGCGACATTGGCCCGCACCTTCGGGTCGATGACCTGATCGGCGGACGCGGCAAAGCGGAAGGCCGGCATTTCGTGCCAGTGCAGCTGCATGCGCACGCCGCGCAGCAGGGGGTACTTGATCAGCCGGTCGATCTGGGGCCTGATATCGTCCACCGTCATGTCGGCATAACCGACGATGGCGTGCGGCCAGCCGGTCTCGCCTGATGTCGTCTGCAGGAAGGCGACCTCGGTCTCGAAATCCTCCTTGGCCCAGTTGGTCTGGACATAGACCGCCTTCTCGACGCCAGAGCCTTGCTGGTCGGCAAGGAATTCCTCGATCGGATAGTCGCGGCGGATCGGCTCGTAGGGCCCAAAGATGCGCGGCACCATCGGCCCGCGCAACCAGGGCTGATCCTGCTGGCGCCAGATGTGGAAATGCGCGTCGATCGCCTTTTGCATCATGAAACCCTCCTCCAGATGGCTGCAGCCGCCGGGGCAGTGCGGGCGAGCGACAGGATGAAATCGGTAAGGCCCGAGATCGACGAGCCATCGACGAGGTCGTCGAGCACCGGCAGGATGGCGCGAAGTGCTGCCGTCGCCGGCTGGAAACGCGGATCGCCGGCCAGCGGCGTCGCCAGCGAAAGCCGAAAGGCACGGGCACTCAGCCGGCGTATCGCCATTTCCAGCTCGGCATGATCGCAGCGCTCCAGCGCGTCCGACAGGATGACGACCGCCGCCCCGCGCGCGAAGGCGGAAAAGCGCGGCACCGACAGGAAGGCGAGCAGCGTCGGCCCCATTCGGGTGCCGCCATCCCAGTCGTCGACCAGTGCTGCCACGCGGGCCAGCGCCTGATCGCGGTCGCGAATACGCAGCGCCGCGGTGATGCGGGTCAGCCGCGTGCCGAAGGTGAAAATTTCGGCCCGGTCCGCGCCTTGCACCGCCGCATGCGCCAGTTTGAGGTAGTCCGACGTGTGCAGCTTCATCGAGCCTGACACGTCGATCAGCAGCAAAAGCTTGCGCGGCACGGTCTGCCTGCGGCGCAGCAGCGGCGACGGCACATCGCCATCGGCGCTGACGATTTCCCTGAGCGAACGGCGCAGATCGAGCTTGCCGCGCGTGTGCGTTCGCACGGTGCGGAAGGAGCGGCGGGCGGGCAAGGCGGCAGCGAGCTTGCGGCGGAAGGCGGCAAGCCCGTCGCCGTCGCGCCGGAAGTCGCGGACGCCCAACTGTTCGGCGCCGGACGATAGCTCGCCGCCTTCCTCCTGACTCGCCACATCGATCTCTTCTTGGCTGGTGCCGCCATCGTCCTTGATGCGGGTTTCCTCGTCGGCCTCGCCCTCGACGAGGGCAGCCGTGTTGCCGTAGAAATGGCTTTGGAAATGCGCCTCGAATTCGTCGCGGCGGTCGGGCGGCGGCGCCAGCGTGGCAAGGGCCGCTTCGTGGATATCGGCCATCGAGCGGGGCCCGAGCAGCGTCACCGCCTGCATAAAGCCTGACACCTGCTCGGGCGCCACCGGAAAGCCATAGCGGCGCAGCAGCCGGCCAAAGCCGAGCAAGGGCGCAGCCGCGCGAGGTAAGGCGGCGGCGCTCACGCCAGTGCCTCCTCGACGATCCGGCCAAGCTCGGGGGCGATGTAGGACAGGTCCTCCTCGTCCTTGATCAGCACGCCAATGGCGCGGCGGAACGCTTCCGGCCACGGGCTGCCGCCTTTTTCAAGGATCGTCGCGGCGTTCGCCCATTCGACCGCTTCGGCAATGCCCGGGGGCTTGGCCAGCGGGCGGGAGCGGATATCGTGCACGGCAGCAGCCACCGCTCGCGCTGTGGCCTTAGCGACATCACCGGCGCGCAGCATGATGATCGCGGCCTCACGTTCGGCGTCGGGATAGGTGATCCAGTGGTAGACGCAGCGCCGCCGCAATGCCTCGGCCAGTTCGCGGGTGCGGTTCGAGGTCAGGATGACGATCGGCTGCGATTTGGTGCGAATAGTGCCGCGCTCGGGAATGCTGATCTGGAAATCGGACAGGAATTCTAGGAGCAGCGCTTCGAACTCATGATCCGAACGGTCGATCTCGTCGACCAGCAGCACGCGCTTTTCCGGCGCCTTCAGCACCTGCAGCAGCGGCCGCGCAATCAGGAAACGGTCGTCATAGATGTCGACCTCATGCTCGCCGGCATGGCGGATGGCGAGCAACTGGCGCTGGTAGTTCCATTCGTAGAGCGCGTGTGCTGCGTCGATGCCTTCATAGCATTGCAGCCGCACCAGGTCGCGCCCGAGCACTTCGGCGATTGCTTTTGCGGCCTCCGTCTTGCCGACGCCCGGCGCGCCTTCGAGCAGCAGCGGCTTGCCTAGCCTGATCGCCAGGAAGATGGCGGTGGCCAGGCTTTCATCGGCCAAATAATGCGAGGCGGCGAGGCGGGATGCCACCGCCTCAGGCGAGGTCGCGACAGTCTCGGCGCTTCTCTTGGGCATTTCCAGCACTCAGTTCGGCGCGCCGGCTTGCGCCTTCAGTGCCCGCAGGATGCGCTCCGGCGTGATCGGCAGCGTGTCGATGCGCACGCCGACTGCATCGAAGACGGCATTGGCGACCGCGGGGATCTGCGGGTTGGCGCACATTTCGCCCGGTCCCTTGGCGCCGTACGGGCCGTCGGCCGATGGCCGTTCCAGCACGATGATCTCGGTTTGCGCAAGATCGCCCGGGCCCGGCATCAGGTACTGGTTGAAATCGGTGCCGCCATGGTCGCGGTTGGGGTAATAGGGTTCGGTCGTCTCATAGAGCGCATGGCTGATGCCCATCCATGAGCCGCCGACCAGCTGCTGCTCAACCATTTTCGGGTTCAGCGCGCGGCCGATCTCGAAGACGTTCTTGACCGTCAGCACCGTCACCTCGCCGGTTTCGTCGTCGACCTCGACTTCGGCCACCGTGCAGGCGTGGGCATAGCAGGTCGACGGCTTCATCGCGCCGGTCTCCTTCTCCGGATAGGAGCGCGGGATGAGGAACATGCCGCGGCCGGAAATCGAGCGGCCGCGCTTGAAATGCGCCGACAGCGCGACATCGAAGATCGAGATCGATCTTTGCGGCGCGCCCTTGACCAGGATGTTGCCCTGGCCGTCGGTCTCGAGGTCCGATGCATTCACTTCCAACTCCTCGGCCGCCACTTCCAGCATCACCTGGCGGGCTTCCCTGGCCGCCTGGATGACGGCGTTGCCGGCGCGGTGCGTGCCGCGCGAGGCGAAGGTGCCCATGCAGTGCGGGCCGGTGTCGGTGTCGGCGGTGTCGACGACGACGCGGTCGGTCGGCACGCCGATCGTCTCGGCGCAGATCTGCGCCATGATCTGCTTCATGCCCTGGCCGAGATCGACTGATGACAGCGTCACCATGAAATTGCCGGTCGGCGTCGAGTGGACCAGGGCCTGGGTCGGGTCGCCGCCGAGATTCATGCCGGTCGGATAGTTGATTGCGGCCACGCCGCGTCCGCGCCTGATCGCCATCTCAAGCTCCCTTCGCGTAGGAGGACATGGCCATGAACTTCTCCGCAACCGGCCAGTTGGCGGCGCGCGAAGCTTCCTGCATGCACTCGATCAGAGCCGCGCCTTCGGTCGGCTGGCGGTGTGCCTTCATGTCGCCGTCGCGGTAGGCGTTGATGAAGCGGAATTCGAGCGGGTCCATGCCGATCAGCCGGGCGAGCTTGTCCATCTGCACTTCAAGCGCGAAATCGCCGATGGTGACGCCGAAGCCGCGCATGGCGGAGGAAGGGGTGCGGTTGGTGTAGACGCAGTAGGTGTCGATCCAGACATTCGGGATCGTGTAGGGGCCGGGATAGTGGCCGGCGCCCTTCTGCGCGCCATAGGGCGAATGGCGCGAATAGGCGCCGGCATCGGTGTAGCCGGTGACTTTTCTGGCGACGATGCGGCCATCCTTCATGACGCCGTCCTTGATGACGACTTTTTCGGCGGCGCGCGGCGAGGAAATCTGCATCTCCTCCGCGCGGCTGTAGATGAAGGAGACCGGACGACCGGTCAGTTTGGCGCCGAGGATGGCGATCGGCTCGACAATGACGTCGACCTTGCCGCCAAAACCGCCGCCGACAGTGCCGCCGACGAAATGCAGCTTGTTGCCGGGCATCTGCAGGATGATCGAGGCGTTGTCGAGGGTGAAGAACATCGCCTGCGTGTTGGTGTAGCAGGTGAAGCGGTCATTGCCCTCTGGCGCGACGATGCAGCCGGTCGTCTCGGTCGGTGCGTGTTCGATCGGCGACGACTGGTAGGTCTGTTCGAGGATGTGATCGGCGCCGGCGAAACCGGCCTCGACATCGCCGAAGCGCACCTTGCGGCATTCACCGCTGTCATAGAGATAGTAGTTCTGGCCGTGATATTCGTTGACTATCGGCGCGCCGGGCTTCAGCGCTTCCTCCATGTCGAAGACCGCCGGCAGCACCTCGTAATCGACTTTGACCTTGGCCGCCGCCTCCTGCGCGGCACGCTCGGTCTCGGCCAGCACCGCCACCACCGCCTCGCCCTTCCAGCGCACCTTGCCGTCGGCCAGCACCGTCTCGTCCTCCGGGCCGATCTGGATCAGGATCAGGATGGTGTAGACATTGTGCGGTACGTCCTTGGCGGTCAGCACCTTGACGACGCCCGGATATTTTTCCGCCTCTGATATGTCGATGCTGCTGATGCGGGCGTGATGATGCGGGCTGCGCACCATCTTCAGATGCAGCATGCCTGGAAAATTGCGGTCGGCGAAATAGGCGGTCTTGCCGGTGACGTGACCGGGCGAATCGGAGCGCGGCCGGGGCTGGCCGATCTCGTGCAGATCGTCCTTGCGCTGGTCGGCGAAATAGTCCTTGCGGAGTTCCATCTTTTGACTCCCTCAAGCCGCGTTCTGCGAATTGGATCGTGCCGCGGTCAGCACCGCCTGGATGATCGGCTCGTAGCCGGTGCAGCGGCAGATGTTGCCCGACAGCGCCTCGACGACCTCGTCGCGGCTGGGGTTCGGCGTCTGGTCGAGCAGCACCTTGGCGGCCATGATCATGCCCGGCGTGCAGAAGCCGCATTGGGTGGCGAAAGCGTCGAGAAAGGCGCGCTGCAATGGATGCAGAACGCCGCCTTTCGATAGCCCCGATGTCGTGGTGATGGCGGCGCCGTTGCAAGTCTCGGCCAGCGTCAGGCAGGAGAGCCGAAGCTCGCCGTCGATGATGACCGAGCAGGCGCCGCATGTGCCTTGATGGCAGCCGCCCTTCGGCGAGGTGTCGCCGATCTTATCGCGCAGCGCATGAAGCAGCGTCGTGCCGCTGTCGATGAATTCGGCCTTTTCCGCGCCGTTGAGCGTGAATTGAACCGGGACCTTGGCCATCTTTTTACTCCTTGCGCCGCAGCCAGGCGGACATGCGCGCCATTGGCTTTCAGGCGAGCAAAAGCCGGCCGAGATGGACCGGCAGGACTTCGTTGCGATACCAGGCACTGGCGATCGGATCGGTAATCGGCGCGGAGCCATCGCCAGCAGCGGCCAGCGCCGGCGCGATGCCGCTGCTGGTGAGTTTCCTGCCGAGCAGCGCCTTTTCTGCCGCCTTGGCGCGCATCGGCCGGTCGGCCATGCAGCCAAGCCCGATCCGCGCCGAAGACACGGTGCCGTCCGGTGCCTGTTCCAGCATGGCGGCGATGCTCAGCACCGAGACGCCTTTCGGCTTGACCCGCGACACTTTCAGGAAGCGAAAGCCGCCGTCCACTTGAAGGGTGAAGCCGACCGCAGTGACGATGGCGTGGTTGCTTTCACGTTCTGCCAGGAAGGTCTCGATCGGCATCTCGCCGCCATCGATGCTGACGGTTGCATCCAGCGCCAGCAGCGCCACGGTGAAATCGCCATAGGGCGCCGGGGCGAAGAGATTGCCGCCGACCGTCGCCATGTTGCGGATCGCCGGGCCGCCGACGGCGCGCGCCGCGTGGGCAAGCGGAGCGAGATCCGGGTGACGGGCGATCGCTGCCATGGTCACCGAAGCGCCGATCCGGACATCGCTGCCGGAAACAGTGATGGCCGACAGCGAAGGCTCGGTCGCCCTGATGAGGCTGGAGACCGAGACATCGCCTTCGTTGGCGGCGCGCAGGACCAGCGTGCCGCCGCCGAGATAGCGGGTGCCGGCGGATTTCAGCGCCGCATTGGCGTCCTTCACCGTCGAGAAAGTCTGCAGTGCAAGCGCCATGGAATTCTCCTGTTTGTCAGCCCAATTCAGCTCAACCTTGGCCGGCGAAATGGGTCTTCAGGGCGTTGAAGCCGCCCTGGAAGACGTTGGCGCCCATGCCTTCGGCCAGTTTGTCGGCTTCCTCGGGAGCAGCGTCGAAGCTGGCGGTCCATTCGGCATAGGTGCGGTCGCCATCGGTCACCCGGCGCAGCTGCAGCGTCGCCTTGTGGTTGGTGAGCGGCTGCGGCGTCTCCAGGATGGAGTAGCTGACGAGGAAATTGTCGTCGGAGAAGTCGAGCAGCTTTTCGCGGATGCGGGCGCCGCTGGCGAGCTCGAAATTGCGCACGCAGCCGATCGTGCCGGCATCCTTCCCGTCCTCGATATGGCTCTTGACCATGCGCGGATGCCAGCTCGGCAGACCGTTGAAGTCGCGTATGCGCGCCCAGACCTTTTCGATCGGTGCGTCGATGACGCTGGAGATGGTGACTTTCGCCATATGATCGTTCCCTTGCAAATATCTGTGTCGCTAGGGTAGGGCGGCGAGCCCGGCGGCGCTTATCAATGCGTCTTGAACGCCTATCAATAAGTCTGAAAAAACGGGCAGTCTAAAAAACGGACAGTCTGAATATGGCTCAAGAAATCCGCGCCGCCTCGCGATAGAGTGTCGGCGGAACGCCGACATGGTCGCGGAAGAACCGCGAGAAATTGCCTTGCGTGGTGAAGCCGAGATTGCAGGCGACCGAGATCAGTGGCTCCTGCGACCATTGCAACTGCCGCACCGCTTCCTCCATGCGCAGCGTGTTCCAGTAGACGTTGGGCGTCAGATTGGTCTGCTCCTTGAACAGTGCGAAGAAATGCGGCCGCGACAGGCCGACGCTGCGCGCCACATCATCGAAGCAGATGCGTTCGCAGACATTGGCCTTCATCAGCTGGATCGCCTTGCGGACGCGGAAATCCTGCATGGTGTGGACGCGGGCGCGTGCCACTTGCGGTGCCGAGGCGTCGGCGGCGTCGAGCATGCTGTCGATGAAGCGCTCGATCTCGTAATTGGCGATGTCGTCGATGCTCTCATTGTCGCTGAGATGGTCGAGAAGGTTGGCTGCCGCCTTGTGCAGCCAGGGCTCCAATGTGATCGCCGGTGCTGAAAACAGCGGCGCGGCGGACGGCAGGTCGCGGCGCCGGCGCGCCCAGTCCGGATCGATGTAGAAGGCGAGGAACAGGCCGGGCCGGCCGTCGCGGGACAAAGCGTGGCTGTGCGGCTGGAAGGAATTGATGCCGGCGGCGGTGCCGGGTCCAAGCCGCACCGTCTCGCGGCCGATGGTCATCTCGCCGGCCGTGCCTTCCAGCCAGATGATGATATGCGCCTCGACATGGGCATGGGTGACGAAGTCGCTGGCGACGTTGAGGACAGAAACATGTCCGAACCGGCCCCAGTAGAGCCTGATCGCTTCCGTCATGGGTATATCCTCCCGCAGGCGACTGGCCTCCCTTCGCCTGCAATGGGATAGTGCGGCTCAGTCCGGGCCTGCGTCAAGGCACATGCGCGCGCCTGGCGCCCGCCATGGACCGTGCCGGCCGATTTTCAGACTGAGCGATAGCACACGGCGCGAATAGCGACCTGCGGCCTATTCGTTGCGCCTGAAATTGCGGAGCCGGTCGAACAGGACGGCCAGCAGAATGGCGCCGCCGATGAACACCCCTTGCCAGAAGGCGTTGATGCCGAGCAGGCCGAGGCTGTTGCGGATCACTTCGATCAGCGCCGCGCCGACGACGGCGCCAAAGGCCGTGCCCATGCCGCCGGCCAGGTTGGCGCCGCCGATGACGGTGGCGGCGATGACCTGGAGCTCCATGCCGTTGCCGAGATTGGTGGTGACGGCGCCAAGCCAGCCGGTCTGGATGATGCCGGCAAGGCCCGCCGCCAGCGCCGAGATCATGTAGACCGCGACCTTGATCTGGCGCACCGGAACGCCGGTCAGCGTCGCCGCATGCTCGTTGCCGCCGATGGCGAAGATGTGCCGGCCGAATTTCGTCCAGCGCAGGACGAAGCCGGTGATCAGCGCCAGCAGGATGGTGTAGAGCACCGGATTGGCGATACCGAACACCCAGGCGCCGCCGCCCAGCGCCAGAAGCTTGTCGTGGTCGGGCCCGAACTGGAAGACGACGGTGTTGTTGGAGGCGACCATGGCCAGGCTGCGCGCGATCGATAGCATGCCGAGCGTCACCACGAACGGCGGAAAGCCGAGATAGGCGATCAGGATGCCGTTGAAGGCGCCGATGATCAGCGCTGTCGCGATCGCAGCGGCAATGCCGACCTCGATGCCGTAGCCGGCATGCATGGTCACGGCCAGCACCATCGAACACAGGCAAAGCACCGAGCCGACCGAAAGGTCGATGCCGCCGGTAATGATGACGAAGGTCATGCCGAGCGCGACGATGGCGACGAAGGTGACGTTGCGGGTGATATTGTAGAGGTTCTTCGACGTGGCGAAGGAATCGGTTGCCACGGACAAGAACAGGCAGGCGAGAATGACGGCGATCACCACCCAGAAGGTCTGGCTGGCAAACACCCTGGTCAGCAAAGTGTGCTGTTTTTGCGCGATCGTCTGGTCAAGAGTTACTGCCATCGTCGACCTTTATCTGCTTGCGTGGTGAAACCGGCTGGCATCAAACCTGTTCGATGGCGCCGGTGATGAGCCCGGTTACTTCCTCGGGCGAACTCGACGCGATCGTCTTGTCGGCGACCTTGCGGCCGCGTCGCATGACGATGACGCGATCGGCAACGTCAAAAACGTCGGGCATGCGGTGACTGATCAGCACGACCGCTATGCCCTGGTCGCGCAGATGGCGGATCAGGTTCAGCACCTCGGCGACCTGCCGGACCGAGATCGCCGCCGTCGGCTCGTCCATCAGCACGATCTTGGCTTGCGAAAGCATGGTGCGGGCGATCGCCACCGCTTGCCGCTGGCCGCCCGACATCTGCTTGACCAGATCGCGCGGGCGGGTTTCGGATTTCAGCACGGCAAAGATCTGGCCGGCACGCTTGTACATCGAGGCATAGTCGAGGATACGAAACGGCCCGACGCCGCGGCGCAGCTCGCGGCCGAGATAGACGTTGGCGGCGGCCGTCAGATTGTTGCACAGCGCCAGATCCTGGTGGACGATCTCGATGCCGTGCTGGCGCGCCTCCACCGGCTTGTGCAGGATCAGCTCCTTGCCGTCCATCTGCATCGTGCCATGGCTCGGGCGGAAATTGCCGGCGATCATCTTGACCAGTGTCGACTTGCCGGCGCCGTTGTCGCCCATCAGCCCGACCACCTGTCCGGCCTCGATCGACAGTGAAACGTCGTTGACAGCCTGGATGGCGCCGAAATGTTTTGAGATGTTGGCGAGTTCGAGAACCGACACCAGACTGCTTCCTCCCCGTGCTTTACGGCCCGCGGTCCTGCCGCGGCCTTGCTCTTCCCAGCTCCTCCCGGGAACCGCGCTTTCGCCCATTTACGCACATGCCCCCTTGCCGTCAACAGCGGTTCGATTCGAAAAATCCGTTTTGTCGGACAAATAGCAATTGACGTTGGTCGCAAGCCGATATTAGCTAGGTCTCGAGGAGATTTTGCTGATCTGCTGTCCGGTTTTCCGGGCGGAGTAGGCGGAGGTTTATCGGTCGAGGATCGGCCAGCGTCCTTAACGCGCTGGTCCGCGACCGCATCTGGAAATGCTTATCGGCCCGGCTTGACGACACGAGCGCTCGCGAAACGAACCTCTGTCATCGCGCATCCGGGCTGGTCTGTGTGGCGGGCATGCCGTGTCCGTCTGTTTCAAGGGAGGACTGATATGAGGAAGTCACTATTGCTCGCTGCCGTCGCCGTCATGGCGTTGGGCGCCGGGCCGGCTTTGGCCAAGAAACAGCTCGTCATCGTGGTGAAGGGGCTCGACAATCCATTCTTCGAGGCCATCCACCAGGGTTGCGAGAAATGGAACAAGGAAAACGCCAGCTCGGAATATGAATGTTTCTACACCGGCCCGGCATCGACCTCTGACGAGGCCGGCGAAGCCCAGATCGTTCAGGACATGCTGAGCAAGCCGGACACGGTGGCGATGGCGATTTCGCCGTCCAACGCACCGCTGATCGCGCAGACGATCAAAAGCGCCAATCCGTCGATCCCGATCATGACGCTCGACGCCGACCTCAGCAAGGAAGATGCTGCGCTGCGCAAGACCTATCTCGGCACCGACAACTACCTGATGGGCTACAAGATCGGCGAGTACATCAAGAAGGCCAAGCCAGAGGGTGGTAAGATCTGCACCATCCAGGGCAATCCCGCGGCCGACAACATTCTGCGCCGCGCCCAGGGCATGCGTGACGCACTTACAGGCCAGAAGGACCTCCCGGCGCTCGCCGGCGAGGGCGGCTGGACCGAGGTCGCCGGCTGTCCGGTGTTCACCAATGACGACGGCGCCAAGGGCGTGCAGGCGATGACCGATATCCTCGCCGCCAATCCCGATCTCGACGCTTTCGGCATCATGGGCGGCTGGCCGCTGTTCGGCGCGCCGCAGCCCTACCGCGACCTGTTCAAGCCGATGGCCGACAAGATCGCCAAGAATGAGTTCGTCATCGGCGCTGCCGATACGATCGGCGAGGAAGTGGCGATCGCCAAGGAGGGTCTGGTGACCGCGCTGGTCGGCCAGCGGCCGTTCGAGATGGGCTACAAGGCGCCCTCGGTGATGATCGACCTGATCGAAGGCAAGCCGGTCGCCGATCCGGTCTTCACCGGTCTCGACGAGTGCACCAAGGATACGGCCGACACCTGCATCCAGAAGTAGGATCGCAGTTTTCGGGGCGTCCGATCGACGGGCGCCCCGTCACACCGGTTCACGAAAACCTGCGAGGTGAGATTGCTGGGGCGAACCGCTCCTGCTTTGCCGCGCCTTGAGTTCAGCCTGTGCCGGGGAACATGGATGTCGGACGCCAGATCGAAAAAGCGACTTACCACGGTCAAGGCACGGGCCAAGGTCAACGCGCCGGTCGGCCGCCCGGCCGGCGCCCGCCGGACCGACGCGGCGCTGATCCCCGGATCGAGCGTGCATGCGTCGCTGGCCAACGAGATCGGCCTCAGGATCGTGCGCGGCGACTATCCGCCGGGAACCATCCTGCCAAACGAGGCCAAATGGTCCGAGACTTTCAACGTCAGCCGCTCGGCGGTTCGCGAAGCGATCAAGATGCTGATGGCCAAGAGCCTGCTGGCCTCACGCCCCAAGATCGGCAGCTGGGTCGAGCCGAAGGAACGCTGGAACCTGCTCGATCGCGACGTGCTGGCCTGGTACGCCACGGCGCCCGATCGCGAAATGTTCCTGCGCACCGTCCAGGAATTCCGCCACATCATCGAGCCGGAAGCCAGCGCCTTTGCGGCGATCCGGCACAGCGACGAGCAGATGGCTGAGATCAGCCAGGCCTGCCGGGAGATGGGCGAGGCGGCGACGCTGCCGGAGCGCACCCGCGCCGATACGCGATTTCATCTCGCCATCCTGCGAGCGTCGGGCAACGACCTGCTGGTGCCGCTCGGCGTGTTGATCGAATCCGCGCTCGACCATCTGTTCGTCTTTGTCACCCGCGAGACCAGCGACCAGCGGCGGGCGCAGTCACTGCACGAGGCGATCGAAAAGAACATCCGTCTCAGGCGTCCGGCGGCTGCAAGGAATGCCGTCCACAGGCTGCTCGCCAACACCGACGAGGTTATTGGGCGGTCGCGGCGGTAAGGTCAAACGCAATCGCTCTGAACGGCCAAGTTCGGCTCTAAGCGGAAACTCGTTCGCGCTCGGCCGAACTCCCGCCCATGACCCGAAAGCGACCTTCGTAGGTCGGGCCGGAACGTCTGCAAAGGGGGCAAATCCACTTCGTAGCACGCGATGGCAACAACCGCTTAGGCCCGATTTTGTTGAGAACCTCGGCAAGCGCGAGCGCTTCAGGCGTCAACTAACCCGCGCAGGGATATGGCAAATCCAGGTAGAAGCCTAATCAACGACGAGACGAGTGCGCTGTAGGAACAGCCAAGATATCCACGTTCGCGGAAAGGACTGTCGGCATTGACGGGATTGGCGTAAACTACACGCTTGGGGTGTCATCCATGCACCGTATCATCACAGTGGCTTTTGTGGCGCTCGCGGCGTTGTTCAGCTGCCCCGCGCGGGCGGAGGTATTGGTCGGGGTTTCATCCGCGATGACGGGACGGCTCGCCTGGTTCGGCGAGCAGGCGCAGCGTGGCGCAGAGATGGCCGTGGCCGACATCAATGCGACGGGTGGCGTACTCGGCCAGCAGATGCGGCTCATCACGGCCGACGACTTCTGTGATCCCGAGCAAGCGGTCGCGGCAGCCCAGAAGCTGGTGGTTGACGGTGTGGTGTTCGTCGTCGGGCACATGTGCTCTGGGGCCTCGATCCCAGCATCGAAGGTGTACGAGACGGCGGGCGTTTTGCAGATTTCACCAGGATCGACCAATCCGCTGTTGACTGAACAAGGCCGCGCCAACGTTTTTCGCGTCATTGGTCGCGACGACACGCAGGGAGTCGTGGCCGGCAACTACCTGGCCGAGCATTGGAGCGACAACAAGATTGCGATCCTTCACGACGGCACCACTTATGGAAAGGGTCTTGCCGACGAGACTCGAAAACAGCTGAACAAGCGCGGCGTAGTCGAAGCGATCTACGAGGAGTACACCCCTGCGAAGAACGACTATTCGGCCGAGATCGCTGCGCTGAAGGCTGCGAATATCGCCGTGGCATATGTCGGCGGATATCATGCCGAGGTCGCACTCATGGTTCGCGCTGCGCGCGACCGCGGCTACTCGGTTCAGCTAGTCTCAGGCGATGGCATGGCGACCGAGGAATTTGCTTTGATCGCTGGCCCCGCGGCCGAGGGGACCCTCTTCACGTTCCCCGCGGACGCCCGCCGAAATCCCGAAGCGGCCTCAGTCGTCGAGCGGTTCCGGGCTGAAAACTTCGAGCCCGCAGGCTACACGCTGACCAGTTACGCCGCCGTCCAGGCCTGGTCGCAGGCGGTGGAGAAGGCCGGCTCACTAAAGCCCCAAGCCGTGATTGCGTCGCTGCGCGGCAATCAATTTGATACTGTGTTGGGCCGTATCGACTTTGACGACAAGGGCGACCTCACGACCCAAAACTGGGTATGGTACGTCTGGCGAGGTGGCGAGTACGTGCCGGTTGAATAAGAGTCGGTCAATCACGGGTGTGCCGCTCGCGGCGATATCGTCGACCGCATCATTTGGGATCGTGTGCCATCGGTGCTCGCGTCCCTCCAGCTATCGCGCCAGGCCGAGCTGGTCGCCGCCGCGCCGTCGGTGCTGGCAGCGATCAGCAAGGCTCGGCACAGCGAGGTTTCAGCTGCCGTCGCCGTCGAGCTATCCGCGCCCGCGGAAAGGACTGTCGGCGCCGACTGGATTGGCGTAAGCTGAGGGTTGGGGTTGCATTCATGCACCGCGTGGTCACCTTAGCTGTCGCCGTGTTCGCGGCGTTGTTCATCTACCCGGCGCGGGCGGAAGTGCTGATTGGTGTCGCCGGCCCGATGACGGGAAAGCTGGCGTGGACCGGCACGCAATTGAAACGCGGCGCTGAGGTGGCCGTCGCCGACATCAATGCGGCGGGCGGCGTGCTTGGCCAGCAGGTGCGGCTCATAACGGTCGACGATTTTTGCGATCCTGAGCAAGCGGTGGTGGCTGCCCGGAAGCTGGTGGCCGACGGTGTCGTGTTCGTCGTCGGGCACTATTGCTCAGGCGCCTCGATCCCGGCATCGAAGGTGTACGAGGCCGCGGGAGTTCTGCAGATTTCACCGTCTTCGACCAACCCGATGCTGACCGAGCAAGGCCGCGCCACCGTTTTCCGAGTCTGTAGTCGCGACGATGCGCAGGGCTTCGAGGCCGGCAACTTCCTGGCCGATAACTGGGGCGACAGGAAGATCGCGATCCTTCACGACAACACGACCTATGGAAAGGGTCTCGCCGATGAGACCAGAAAGCAGTTGAGCAAACGGGGCGTGACCGAGTCGGTCTACCAGGACTACGCTCCCGGGAAAGACGACTATTCGGCCGAGATCGCCGCGTTGCAGGCGGCGGACATCGCCGTGCTGTATGTGGGCGGGTACCACACCGAGGTTGCGCTTATGGCCCGTGCGGCGCGCGACCGAGGTTACTCGTTTCAGCTGATCTCGGGTGACGACACGGCGACCGAGGCATTTGAGCTCATTGCCGGCCCTGCCGCCGAGGGAACGCTCTTCACCTTTGTCCACGACCCGCGTCGCAATCCCGAGGCGGCGCATGTCGTCGAACGATTCCGGGCCGAGAACTTCGAACCCGATTCCTGGACGCTGCACAGCTACGGCGCCGCCCAGACCTGGGCGCAAGCGGTCGGGAAGGCAGGCTCGCTGGAGCCCCAGGCCGTGATTGCATCGTTGCGCGGCAATCAATTCGACACTGTGTTGGGCCGTATCGACTTTGACGACAAGGGCGATCTCACGACCCAAAGTTGGGTCTGGTACGTCTGGCGAGGAGGAGAGTATGTGCCGGTCGAATAGAGGTCCGACGCACGCTGAAACAATTGATGCACATCAAGTTAGCGGGATCGTTCAGACCAGAGCGTCGCCATGATGCTTGAGCGCTTCGGCATACGCGGCCGTCTGTTGCTCGCTTTTTTCGGTATCAGCACCTTCGCCGTGCTCGCGACAGCGGCCGCTCTCTATGCCTTCCTCCAGGTAGGAGAGGTCGTCGACCGCATCACCAGGGATCGGGTGCCGTTGGCGCTCGCGTCCCTCCAGCTGTCGCGCCAGGCCGAGCGGGTCGCCGCCACTTCGCCCGCCGTACTTACTTCGACCAGCAAAGCTCAGCACGACGAGGTCTCGGCTGCGATCGGGGTCGAGATGACGCGCCTCGAGGAACTGCTTGCCGCTCTCAAAGGTGCCACGCCTGGCACGGCGGTGGTGGCTGAAATCGAGGCTGCGGTTCTTGGTCTGCGGCACAACCTCGACGCCCTCGACGACCTTGTTGCCGCCCGCCTCACCGTGGTGGCGCGCAAGGAGGAACTGTTGCGCCGCTTGTCGGGTACGACAAATGCAAGCCAGCGTCTTGTGGCGCCCGGTATCCTCGTGATGAATTCCAAGCTCCAGCAATGGCAGGCGGTTACAGCCGACACGTCGCTCGCGCCGGATCGCGGCGCGGCGGCGGCGGCCGACCTGGTCCAGGCAATTGCGGCCTATATTCCGCAGCAGAAGGCGCAGCAGGAGATCGCGGCGGTCAATGACGTGCTGGTCAAGACGGCGGACGCGCCAACGCCAGACGATCTGGCGTTGATCCTGTTTCCGCTGCGCCGGTCGCTCGCCGTTCTCGACACGGTTTCCACCGAGATCGACGAGAGGCTGCGAACCCGTTTCCAACAGCGGGTCGACGAGTTCAAGGCACTGATCGATGGCGGGAACAGCATCCCTAAGGCGCGCAAGGATGAGCTCGCGGTACTCGCAGAGGGCGAAAAGCTTCTGGCCGAAAACAATCGGCTGTCGCGCAGTCTCACCGCTGCCGTCGATCGCCTGGTCGCCGCGGCAGACCGCGAGATCGCCGCGTCCGGTCTCGAAGCCGCGACTGTCCAGCGCTACGGTACCGGAGTTGTCCTTGGCTCCGCCTTTCTCACCCTCTTGAGTTCCGTTCTGGTTGTCTGGCTCTATGTCGACCGCAGCCTTCTCGCCCGCCTGGGGGCGGTGAGCCAAGGCATGTTCGCCATCGCCGGCGGCAATCTTCGAACGCCTCTGCCTGCCGCGGGCCGTGACGAAATCGGCCGCATGGCCGAGGCGCTCAGGCTCTTCCGGGACACCGCAGTCGAGGTCGAGGAAAAGAGCCTGCGTGAGGTCGCCGAAGCGCGCCAGCGGCTCATCGATGCTATCGAGAGCATCTCCGAGGGCTTCGCTCTCTACGACAGGGAGGACCGTCTCGTCCTCAGCAATGGCCGGTACCGCGAGCTGCTCTACAGCGACCTTGCGATCGAGCTGACGCCCGGCACGACATTCGAGCACATCATTCGCCGATCCGCCGAGCGCGGCTACATCCGGGATGCCGAGGGACGGCTCGAGGAATGGGTCGCCGAGCGGCTCTCCCGGCACCGCAACCCTGGCGAACCCTGGGTGCAGCGGCGCGGCGATGGACGATGGATCATGATAGGCGAGCGGCGGATCACCGGCGGCGGAACGGTCGCCGTCTACTCGGACATCACGGAGCTGAAGCAACGGGAGGAGAACCTCGCCGAGAAATCCGCGGCTCTCGAGGCGCTTTCCAACAAGCTGGCCAAGTATCTCGCGCCGCAGGTGTACAAATCGATATTTTCCGGCCGTCAGGACGTCAGGATCGCCAGCCAGCGCAAGAAGCTGACCATATGCTTCTCTGATATCGCCGGCTTTACCGAGACGACAGACAAGATGGAGTCCGAGGATCTCACCCAGCTCCTCAACCACTATCTGACGGAAATGTCGAAAATTGCTTCGGATCACGGCGCGACGATCGACAAGTATGTCGGCGACGCGATCCTGATGTTTTTCGGCGATCCGGAGACGCGCGGCGTCAAGGAGGACGCGCTCGCTTGTGTGCAGATGGCACTCACTATGCAGAAGCGGATGAGCGAACTTGCCGACATCTGGCACGACATTGGAATTGAAACACCGCTGCGTTGCCGCATCGGCATCCACACCGACTATTGCACTGTCGGCAACTTCGGCAGCGAAGACCGGATGGACTACACGATCATCGGCGGCGCCGTGAATCTCGCCTCGCGCCTTGAGCAGGAGGCGCCGCCGGGCGCCGTGCTTATTTCCTATGAGACGTTCGCGCAAGTGAAGGACACGATCGATTGCGAGGAACTGGGACACGTCCAGGTCAGGGGCATCGCCTATCCCGTCGCCACCTATCGCGTCCTCGATCTGAAGGCCAATATGGTCGCCGCCCGCAGCGCCGTTCGAACCGTGCTGCCGCATCTCAGGCTGGAGGCTGAACCCGAGCTGATGTCTGCTGACGAGCGTGACCAAGCCGCTAATGCGCTTCGAGACGTGCTCGATCGACTTTGTCACAAGCTTGGGTAGTGGGCTCGCGCCCGCACCCGGTTGGTCGCCTTCTACAGCGCTCACCTTGTCGACCAACGCAGGGATGGTTCCTTCGCCAGCGCCTCCTTTGGGGCCGAGGCTTTACCTTCCCGGCGTCGCTGGCAAGGTCGGCAATTGGCGCCACTTGCTCGTTCTCGTCGACGAGACGAATGGCAACATTCTACCCATCTTGGCCATTTGCGCTGGCTGATCGGGTTTGCCCATAGATGATAGTCCTAAAGGTTCGGTTCGGAAGCTGATGATCAAACAGGAGCATAGCGCCTGGTTCTATTGCAATGAATCAGGCTTTGGGCTCATGAAAATTCCATGTCAGCTCTGCAGCCTTCATTGCGCGTCCTATCGGACGCGTGGCGCTGTAGGCGGCGTCAGGTCGACGCCGTTGATCTTGCCGATATGCGTGGCCAGCATCGGCACATACTGATCGGCCGGCCCGGCGGCGAATGCGCCGGCGAAGGCGTTCTTGGTGGCATTACCGAGCGGGTTGGCGATGCCGGCGGCACCCGCCATCGATTCGAGATAAGTGAGATCCTTAAAGGCGTTGGCGATGGTGAATTTGTGCGCATCGCGGTCGCCTTCCAGCGTCCAGCGCATAAAGGTCTGGTAGAAGCCGCAATCCATGCGGCCGTTGCGGATGACGCTGTCGAAGCGCGGCGGCGAGATGCCGACCTTCTGCGCCAGCGCCAGCGCCTCGGAATAGATCGCGGCATAGCCCAGCGAGATGAAATTATTGAGCAGCTTCATGCGGTGGCCGTCGCCGGTGTCGCCGATATGGACGATACGTCCGGCCCAGGTGTCGAGAACCGGCTTCAGCCGGGCAAAGACCGCGTCCGACGCGCCGACCATGGCGTCGAGCGTGCCTTCCCACGCCTCCTTCGGCGTGCGGCTCAGCGGGGCATCGACATAGTCGACGCCGAGCGCCTTGAGTTCGGTGGCAAGCGCCACGGTCGAGGTGGGATCCGAGGTCGAGCAATCGACGACCACCGACCCCTTCTTCAGGCCTTCCTTGAGACCGCCGGTCCCGCGGATGATGGCTTCGACTTCACGCGAGCCGGTGACGCAGATGAAGACGATATCAGATGCCACTGCCACGTCGCGCGAGGTCGCGGCTTCCTCCGCACCCCGGCGAAGCAGGTCTTGCGCCGGAGCGCGGTTCTTGCGGCCGAGAAACGTCAGCGCGTACCCTTTATCGACGATGTTCTTCGCGATCCCGTGGCCCATCAAGCCAAGTCCGATGAAGCCGATCTTTTCGCTCGCGGCAGTCGTATTCATGTCGTTTCGTCCTGTGTTGTTGATATCGATGGCGGCGCTGCGCTTTGCAGGCGAACTGTTGAGGCGGGTTTTCGCCGCAGGCGGTTGGCAGGCGATTGCGGAATGCCATATTGTCTGACAATACACATGTATTCCAGGGAATGTGGAGAGCAAAATGACGAAGCGGATCATGTTCACCGGCGGCAGCGGCAAGGCTGGGCGTCATGTCGTGCAGTATCTGGTCGAGCAGGGCTGCCAGGTGCTCAACATCGACACCAAGCCGCTCGACAATCCCAAGGTGCGCACCTTGATCACCGATATCACCGACAGCGGGCAGGTGTTCAATGCGCTGTCGAGCTATATGGGCCTGCATGAATTCGACCCGTCGCTGCGCGCGCAGCCGGTCGATGCCGTGGTGCATTTCGCGGCGATCCCGCGCATCATGATCACGCCCGACAACGAGGTGTTCCGCATCAACGCGCTCGGCACCTACAATGTCATCGAGGCGGCGGTGAAGCTCGGCATCCGCAAGGTAGTGATCGCTTCCAGCGAGACGACCTATGGGCTGGTCTTCGCCAACGAGCCGCGCGACCCGACACATTTCCCGCTCGACGAGGAGTACGATGTCGATCCGATGGATAGCTACGCGCTGTCGAAGATCGTCAACGAGAAGACGGCGCGCGCCTTCGCACTGCGCAGCGGCATCGACATCTATGCCTTGCGCATCGGCAACGTCATCGAGCCGCATGAATATTCGCTATTCCCGAAATGGTTCGCCGATCCGGGTTTCCGCAAGCGGATCGCCTGGAGTTATGTCGACGCGCGCGACCTCGGCCAGATCACGTTGCGCGCCATCGAAAAGGACGGGCTCGGCTATCAGGTGTTCAACGCCGCCAATGACGACACCTCGTCCGACCTGCCGACGGCCGAATTGCTGAAGCGGTTTTATCCCGGCGTGCCGGTCAAGGGCGAACTTGGTGAATACGAAACGCTGCTCTCCAACCGCAAGGCGCGGGATATGCTCGGATTCCGCCCGGAACACAGCTGGCGGAAATACGTCAAAACGACATGACGGGGTCGATGCATCCGGGCTGATCTGTGCACAGAAGCAGGCATTGCAGCCCGAGGCTTTTCCCGTGCTTGACAGCTTTCGGAATCCGGACTTTGTGAGCACATGCGGGACGGGAAGCCGAATAAGAGAAAAACACCGGTCAAGGCGGCGTCCGCCGAGCGCGCGGCAGTCGTGCGTCGCGCCGACGCGGCGCGTATGCCAGGGTCGAGCGTGCATGCGTCGCTGGCCAATGAAATCGGTCTCAGGATCGTACGCGGCGACTATCCGCCGGGAACCATCCTGCCCAATGAAGCCAAATGGTCGGAGACCTTCGACGTCAGCCGCTCGGCGGTGCGCGAAGCGATCAAGATGCTGATGGCCAAGAGCCTGCTGGCCTCGCGCCCGAAGATCGGCAGCTGGGTCGAGCCGAAAGAGCGCTGGAACCTGCTCGATCGCGACGTGCTCGCCTGGTACGCGACATCGCCCGACCGCGAGGTGTTCCTGAAAACGGTGCAGGAGTTCCGCCACATCATTGAGCCGGAAGCGACCGCCTTTGCCGCCATGCGGCGCACAGACGAGCAGATGGCCGAGATCAGCCAGGCCTGCCGGGAGATGGGGGAGGCGACGACGCTGCAGGAGCGCACGCGCGCCGATACGCGTTTTCATCTGGCCATCCTGCGCGCCTCCGGCAACGATCTTCTGGTGCCGCTCGGCGTGCTGATCGAATCGGCGTTCGATCATCTGTTCGCCTATACGACGCGGGAACTGGACGATTTGCAGCATGCGCAGAAGCTGCACGAGGCGATCGAAAAGAACATCCGCCTGCAACGGCCGGATGCGGCGCGCAACGCGGTCCGCAAGCTCCTGGCCAATACGGATAGCGTCATCAAGTCGAGGTAGGCCGACCCTCTAGTCTTCTCTCGGGCGCCCAAACGCGGCGCGCAGTTCGTCCTTGGCGTCCTCCAGCACTTTCTTCTGCTTGGCCGGCAGGTTTTTGCCGGCACGGTTGATGTAGAAATTCAGCATCGACATGGCGGACTGGAACGGCTCGGCCTTGCGACGCTCGCTGTGCTCGGCCGATCGCTTCAACGAGGCCGCGATCTTCTTGGGATCGTGGGATTCGAAGATATGTTCCTCGAGGTCCAGCGCATCGCTGTGCTCGGTCACCTCGGCCGACCATTTCCTTTTCGCGGTCATGACAAACTCCTTCCATTGGTAAGTTTGATGGAAAACTCCGGGACGGTAGCCACTGTTCCACCGCAGCTCGAATCCCTGGAGCCACGGATTTGCCTGTCGTGGCGCTGCACGGCGCCGCCAATGCACCGATAGTGGTGTCGAACCGGTCGATTTTGCAGAATCGCGGACAGGGCCTTGACCACAACCGTCTCCAGCCAGGCAAGCAGCCGCGGCATCGACAGCGCCTATGCCTGGATGCGGCTCGGCATTTCCGTGCTGCTGGCGACGATCGGCGGCGTCGGCATGTGGGCGGTGGTCGTGGTGCTGCCCGCCGTGCAGGAGGAATTCGGCGTCGATCGTGCCGCCGCGTCGATGCCCTATACCGCGACCATGGTCGGTTTCGCCGCCGGCAATGTGCTGGTCGGCCGCGCCATCGACCGCATGGGCTACTGGATCCCGGCGCTCATTGCCTCGGTGGCGCTCGGTACCGGTTTCCTGCTGGCGTCGCTGACCACTTCGATCCTGCAATTCACTCTTGTCCAGGGACTTTTGATCGGCATCGGCACGTCGGCGATTTTCGGGCCGCTGATCGCCGACATCTCGCACTGGTTCAACCGCCGCCGCGGCGTCGCGGTGACGGCTGCTGCCGCCGGCAACTATCTCGCCGGGGCGATCTGGCCGTTGGCGATGCCCTTTGTCATGCAGGCCGAAGGCTGGCGTTTCACCTATGCCGCGATCGGCGTCGTCTGCCTCGCGACCATGGTGCCGCTGATCCTGCTGCTCAGGCGTCGCGCACCACGGGCCGCCGCTCCCGGTTCGCCCGGCAGCCGGCCCGTCCAGCCGATTTCATTGTCGCCGGCAGCCCTGCAGGTGCTGCTCGTCGTCGCCGGCCTGGGTTGCTGCGTGGCGATGTCGATGCCGCAGGTCCATATCGTCGCCTATTGCATGGACCTCGGCTACGGCGTGGCGCGTGGCGCCGACATGCTGTCGATCATGCTGGCGGCGGGCGTCGTCAGCCGGCTGGCGTCCGGCTTCCTTGCCGATCGCATCGGCGGCGTGAAAACCCTGCTGATCGGCTCGGTGCTGCAAGCCCTGTCGCTGTTGTTCTACATCCCCTTCGACGGGCTCGCGTCGCTTTACGTCGTCTCGCTGGTCTTCGGCCTGTCGCAGGGTGGCATCGTGCCTTGCTATGCCATCATCGTGCGCGAATACATGCCCGCCAAGGAGGCCGGCCAGCGCGTCGGCATCGTCATGATGGCAACCATCTTCGGCATGGCGATCGGCGGCTGGATGTCGGGCTGGATCTACGATCTGACCGGCTCCTACGCCGCCGCATTCCTCAACGGCATCGCCTGGAACCTGCTGAACATAGCGGCCATGGTGCTGCTGCTGTGGAAAGCGCGGCGCAGCGCCGCGGCTATGGCCTGAGCACTGACCCTTTGAACTTCGGCTCACGACCCCCAGCGGAAGTTCGCTGACTAATGGCTGACAGTCCGCTATCACCGCTCGACATTCCTGCTTGACTTACACATATCTCGGTGGTTATTGGTTTATCAATAGCCAACGAGTTATCGATTGCAATGCCACAGCCCCACGAGATCCTTTTTAAAACGCTTGCCGATCCGACGCGACGGGCCATCTTCGAGCGGCTGTGTCGCGACGGAGACCAGACCGTCGCGGCCCTGACCGCTCGGGCCGGGGTCTCGCAACCGGCCGTGTCAAAGCATCTTGGGGTGCTGAAGCAGGCCGGGTTGGTACGCGACCGTCATGAAGGCCGCAACACGCATTATAGCGCGGAGCTCGGCGCCTTGGCGCCGCTGATCGACTGGACGAACCAAATGGCTGGGTTCTGGCAAAGCCGGTTCGACAACCTCGAAGATTTGCTCAAAAGGATGGACTAATGACCAATACTGAGACCGAAACGCGCGCCGTCGTTGTCGAACGGGAGGTCGCTTTTCCGCCGGAAAAGATCTGGCGCGCGCTCACGCAATCACACCTGATCGAGGAGTGGCTGATGAAGAACGATTTCAAGCCAGACGAGGGGCACCGTTTCAATCTTAGCGCGGACTGGGGGGCGGTCGACTGTCAGGTCCAGGCAGTCGAGCCCAACAAAACGCTGTCTTACACGTGGGATACCAAGGATCTCAAAAGTGTCGTCACGTGGACGCTCACCCCTACGAGCACGGGGACCCATCTGCGCATGGAGCAGTTGGGCTTCCGGCCGGATCAGCAGCAGTACTACCAGGGTGCCCAATACGGATGGCAGCGGTTCCTAGCGAACCTGGAGCAGGTCCTGGCGCGGATAGAATAGCCGTGCCGGCCGCCAACGGGCATGGCCAACAAGACGTCATCAAAATCAAACAAGCTTGCAAAGAAGGCTGCCGCCAAGCGCGGTCGCCCGATCCGCTTCAGCTCGTCTTCAGAGGAGGTGCTCATGAACTGGAACACGTGGATTCGGCAATTCCACCGCTGGCTGTCGATCATTTTTACGGCGGTCGTCGCTGCCATCTTCATCACCTTGGGCGTAGGTGTCGAGCCCGCCTACTGGGTGTACCTCATGCCGCTGATCCCGCTCGGCTTGCTCATGCTCAGCGGTCTCTACTTGTTCGCGTTGCCCTATGCCACGAGGTGGCGCAGCGGACAACGCACGGCGTAGAATTTTGAGCACGGTGGACGACAAGACGCCCGCTCACCACCCACAGCCGACTGTCGCGCTACCCGAGTTCCGGTAGCTGTCCTGCCCGGTTCGCTTGACAATGGGGTAAGGCTGCGCGACGCCAGACGGGTGCGGCAAGTCGGGTTGGCATGGCGACAGTGGCAAAGACGCTGAACAGCATTTCGTGGCCGCGCTTCGGCGAAGGCGCCGCGTTCGGGACAAGGCTATGACCAAACCGCGCTCGCGCCGCGGCGGCGGCCGTCCGACGATCGCCGATGTCGCGCGTAAGGCAGGCGTCGGCGCCATCACCGTTTCCCGCGCCTTGCGCGAGCCGGGGCGTGTTTCGGAGGATCTGCGCCGCCAGATCCACGCGGCCGTCGATGAGCTCGGCTATCTGCCCGACCCGAATGCGCGAGCATTGGCTTCGGCGCGCGCCGAGGTCTTTGGCGTGCTGGTGCCGTCGCTCACTAACAGCGTCTTTGCCGAAGTGCTGCGCGGCATCTATGACAGCCTGTCCGACAGTTCCTACCGCATCCAGCTCGGCAATACCCATTATTCCGGCCTCGAGGAGGAACGGCTGCTGCAGGTGTTCGGCCCGCAGCGCCCGGCGGCGCTGATCGTGGCGGGCATCGACCAGACGCCAATGTCGCGAAGACTGCTCGAAACGGCCGGCTGCCCGGTGGTGCAGGTCATGGAGACCGGGCCCGATCCGGTCGACATGATGGTCGGCTTCTCGCATTTCGACGGCGGCAAGGCGGCGACGGAGCACATGATCGAAACGGGCTATCGCCGCATCGGCTTCATCGGCGCGCGCATGGACCCACGCTCGCAGCGTCGGCTGGCCGGCTATCGCGCGGCGATGGAGGCGGCCGGTCTGTTCGACGCGCGGCTGATTACCACCACGCCGGTGCCGTCCAGCGTGACGCTCGGGCGCGAACTGTTTCGTGACGCGCTGGCCAAGGTGCCGACACTGGACGGAGTTTTCTGCAACAATGACGACATTGCGCTCGGCGTACTGTTCGAGTGCCACCGCGCCTCGATCGCCGTGCCGAAGACCATCGGTATCACAGGCTTCAACGATCTCGACATGATGGAAGTGGCTTTTCCATCCATCACCAGCATCCGGACGCCTCGCTACGAGATCGGCCGGCTGTCGGTCGCGATGGCGCTCGCGGCGATTGCAGGCAAGCGGCCGCAAGAGCCGGTCGTCGACCTCGGCTTCGAGCTCAGGTGCCGCGAGAGCACTGCCCGCTGAAAGCACTTCCAGGTATCGCGAAATGACCCTTTACACGGCGTCATGGGTAGCGCTACCATCTGCCTTTGGGAGGAAGCTCGCGGCAAAGACCAAAGTCTGTTTATTATATATAAGCGACAGCTCATGCTTGTTTATTATGTATAATATGATAGTTTTTACTTCGGTTAGCCGAGCGACAAGGGAGGAGGTCGGGTCGGCATTCGGCCGCCTGAAAGGCGCGAAGGGCAAGGCGGGAGGTGCCGGGCCGGACGCGCGAGACGCGTAAGAACAATCAAAAACTGCAACTGGGAGGAATATCGATGTTCAAGTCACTTGTTGGTGGCATCGTTGCCGCCACTGCATTTGTCATGCTGAGCTCGTCGGCGCTCGCCGAAGCCGAAATCGTCAAAGGCCCGTCCGCCGAGCCGGACTGCTTCGCGCCGTGGGCGGCCGACACGCAGTTCTTCAAGTTCCCCAAGAAGGAAGGCCCGTACCGCATCGCGCTCGCCAATGGCTATATCGCCAACACTTGGCGCATCCAGATGGTGCAGACGGCGAAGGCCTATGCGGCGCAGCCGGAGGTCGCGGCGAAACTGAAGGAATTCAAGGTCGTCTCGACCGGCGAAGACGTGCCGGCGCAGATTTCGGCGATCAACAACTTCATCGACTCTGGTTATGACGCGATCGTCGTCAACGCGCAGAATCCGACGGCGTTTGGACCGGTCATCAAGCGCGCCAAGGAAGCCGGCGTCGTGCTGGTCGCCTTCGACAACATTCTCGACACCAAGGACGCCATCAACGTCAATGTCGACCAGAAAGGCCTTGGCGAGTTGTGGGCCAACTGGCTGGTCAAGCATATTCCCAATGGTGGCAAGATCCTCGAGGTGCGCGGCGTTGCCGGCACGTCGGTCGATACCGACCGCCACAACGGCATCCATGAGGTCCTCAACGGTTCCGGCAAGAAGTGGGAGGTCACCGAAGTCGTCGGCAAATGGGACGATGGCGTGGCGCAAAAGGCTACGGCCGACGCGATCGCCACCAACGGTCCCTTCGACGGCGTCACCGGGCAGGGCGGCGACACCGGCATCGTCCAGGCGATGATCGATGCCAAGCATCCGTTCGTGCCGTTCGGCGGCGAAACGGAGAATGGCTTTCGCAAATTCTGCGCCAAGTTTGCCGCAGACGGGCTGAAATGCTCGTCGGCCGGAACCGGCCCCGCCCAGGTGGCGGTCGCCATCAAGACGGCGATTGCCGCGCTCGAAGGGCAGGTCGTCCCGCAAGCGGTGAAGCTGCCGCTGGCAATCGTCGAGGATCCGAACTTCAAGGAAGGCGAGGACTATTTCCCCGACCAGTCCGACAATTTCTTCGTCGGCAACTCTTTCCCGACCTGCGGCATCAACTTCACCGCGCAGGAAATCATGGGCCAGAGCAAGGAAAACCAGTAGGCTGATCGCTCGGCGTCGCGGGGTTATCCCGCGACGCCGGTCCCGAAGAACAAGCGCCTTGGGAGGGGCCGATGGACGGTGCGGTTCCGCTCTTCCGCATGGAGGGCATATCCAAGCGCTATGGCGGTGTGCGGGCGCTGGAAAAGGCCGAGCTTTCGGTTACACCAGGCAGCATTCACGCCATTCTCGGCGAAAACGGCGCCGGCAAATCGACGCTGATCAAGGTCATGGCCGGCGTCGTCGCGCCTGACGAGGGCCGCATGATGCTGGACGGAAGCGAAGTGACCTTCGCTTCGCCGGCCGCGGCCAACCAGGCCGGCATCGTCTGCATCTTCCAGGAGCTGTCGCTCGTCCCCGAACTTAGCGTCGCCGACAACATTGTCATTTCCGATCCGCCCAAGCGCTTCGGCATGATCGACCGCAAGGCGCAGCGACGCGTCGCCGAAGAAGCTCTTGCTCGTGCGGGCGCTGCCGACATCCACCCGCTGGCGCTGGTCAAGGATCTTCCTCTTTCAAGAAGGCAGATGGTCGAGATCGCCAAGGCGCTGGCACGCAAGCCTCGCATCCTGATCCTCGACGAGGCCACCTCGGCGTTGACCGCGGCCGACGTCGCCAAAATTTTCGGCGTCTTGAAGCGGCTGCGCTCGGAAGGGCTGGCGCTGCTCTACATCTCACATCGCATGAACGAGATCGCCGAGCTTGCCGACCAGTGCACGGTGTTCCGAAACGGCCGCAATGTCGCCAGTTATGCTGCAGGCGCGAAGAGCGACAATGAAGTCGTCGAGCTGATGATCGGCCGCGAGTACAGCCATATTTTCCCACCGAAGCCGGTGCGCGCGCCGGCTATCACCGCTCCGGTACTGGAGGCGCGAAAACTGTCCTGGACCGACCGGCTGGACAATATCTCGCTCACGGTCGGGGCGGGCGAAGTCGTCGGCCTCGGCGGCCTCGATGGCCAGGGCCAGCGTGAATTGCTGCTCGCCTTCTTCGGCGTGCTGCGCGGCCTCAGCGGCCAGATATTGATCGATGGCAGGCCGGCGGTCATCGCCAGCCCGGCCAAGGCTCGCGGTGACCGGATCGGCATGGCGCTGATCCCAGAAGATCGCAAGACGGAAGGCCTGATGCTGCCGATGACGGTGCGCGAAAACCTCTCCTTCGCCGCGCTCGACCGGCTGTCCAGGGCCGGCATCATCGACCGTGCCGCCGAGCAGCGGCTGATCGACGACATGGTGGGTCTGCTGGCGATAAAGACGGCAGGGCTCGACATTCCGGTCGGCGCGCTGTCCGGCGGCAACCAGCAGAAGGTCGTCATAGCCAAATGGCTGATGCGGCAGCCGCGCATCATCCTGCTCAACGACCCGACGCGGGGCATCGATGTCGGCACCAAGCAGGAACTGTATCAGCTGATGCGCAAGCTTGCCGACCAAGGCGCGGCGATCCTGTTTTACTCCACCGACTATGACGAGCTGATCGGCTGCTGCGACCGGGTGCTGGTGCTCTATGACGGGGCGGTCAAGCGCGAGCTGGTCGGCGCCGAGATCACCGAGCGGGCGCTGATCGCCAGCGCGCTCAACATCCATGGCGAAGAGATGCCTGTTGGCCAAGGAGCGGACGCGTGAAGGATTGGCGCTACTGGCTTGCCGAACAACGCGGAACGCTGCTGGCGTTCGGCATTTTCATCGTGATGTTTACGATCTACACCTCGAACCATCCGGCCGGCTTTACCGCCAATGTCGTGCAGACGGCTTCCAACAAGGGCGTTCTGCTTGCCTTCGTCGCCATGGCGCAGACACTGGTGGTGATCACTGCCGGCATCGACCTTTCCGTCGGCATGATCTTTCTGCTGACCAACTGCCTGGCCTCATGGCTGGTCATCGGCACCGGCATCGAGACCGCGTTGGGCGTCGTCGCGGTGCTCGGCACCGGGCTGCTGTGCGGGGCGATCAACGGCGCCATCGTCATCTACGGACGGCTGCAGCCGATCGTCACCACCATCGCCACCGGCGCGGTCTATTTCGGCATCGCGCTGCTGCTGCGACCGTTTCCAGGCGGTTCGGTCAACGAGGATCTGGCCGACGCGCTGACCGGGCGGCTGTTCGGCGTGGTGCCGGCGAGCCTTGTGGCGCTGCTTACCGTCGTGCTCGTGGTTTGGGTGCCGTTCAGCCGGTCGGTGCTCGGCCGCGCGGCCTATGCTGCGGGATCGTCGGAAATGGCGGCCTACATGTCCGGCGTGCCGATCCGCCGCGGCAAGTTTGCCGCCTATGCGCTGGCCGGCCTGCTGGCCGCGATCGGCGGGCTGTTCCTGACCTTCTTCACCTATACGGGCGAGGCGGCCTATGCCAGCGGCAATGCCTATACGCTGTTCTCGATCGCAGCCGTGGTGCTTGGCGGCGTCTCATTGTTCGGCGGCAAGGGCAGCGCCATCGGCGCGATTTTTGGGGCGCTCGCCTTCCGCACCATCGGCGACCTGCTCTTCGTCTTCGATTTCGATCCGCTCTGGCAGCCGCTGTTCCAGGGCGTCATCCTGCTGATCGCGGTCAGCCTCGGCGCCTTCGCCCTGTTCAGGGTCCGCAACCGCCTGGAGTGGTTCCTGTGAGCGAAACGACCGTCGGCGGCATCGCTGGCCGCATGCCGAAATTCATCCGCCGCGCCGACCCCGCGGTGCTGACCGCCTTTGCTTGTATCGTGCTGCTGCTGTTTGTCGGCAGTCTTTATTCGCGCAGCTTCCTGTCGCCGGAATATCTGCTGCAGCAGCTCAAGGTGGCCTCGTTTCTCGGCGTCATCGCCACCGGCATGATGCTGGTCATCCTGTTAGGCCAGATCGACCTGTCGGTGCCGTGGTCGGTGGCGGCGGGCGCAATGATGGCCTGTGCGGCCGCCGCCTACGGCCCGGTCGGCGTGGCGCTGGCGATCCCGTTCGGCATCTTCTGCGGTGTCGCGATCGGCATCGTCAACGGCATCGGCGTCGCTTACCTGCGCATTCCCTCGATGATCATCACGCTCGCCACCAATGCCGTCGCGCAAGGGCTGATGGTAGTCTATACGGGCGGCTTCTCGCCGCAGGATTCGGCAACCCCGGCGATGCGATATCTGGCGACCGGCTTTGCCATTCCGGGCGTGCCCAACGCGGTCGTCATCTGGGCGCTGATCGGTGCTGCGATGGTTTTCGTGCTGACCCGCACCGGCTTCGGCCGCACGGTCTACGGCATCGGCAACCGCGAGCGCGCCGCCTACCTCTCCGGTATCGACACGCGGCGCGTGGTGCTGATCGCCTTCGCCGTGTCCGGCGGGCTCTCCGCCTTCGGCGGCGTGCTTCTGGCCGGCTATGCCTCCAAGGCGGCGCAGTCGATGGGCGACGCCTATCTCCTGCCGTCGATAGCAGCGGTCGTGCTTGGCGGCACCTCGATCCTTGGCGGCCGCGGCTCCTATCTCGGCACGGTCGCCGGCGTGATCCTAATCACGCTTTTGCAATCCATTCTTTCGGTCATGCAGATGCCGGAGGCGGGGCGGCAGATTATCTACGGCGTCGTCATCGTCGCCATGCTCCTGCTCTACGGCCGCGCGCCGGCCAGCCGCTGACCCGCATCGTGGACGAAAAGGCAGCACAAATGCAGAGGGATCCGGTTCGGTCCGCGCCGGCCGTCGTGGTGATGGGCGTCGCCGGCTGTGGCAAGTCGGCCGTCGGCGAAGCGCTGGCCGCAGCGTTAGGTGTCATCTTCGTCGAGGGCGACCGGCTGCATCCGCCGGAAAACGTCGCGCGTATGGCACGCGGCGAGCCGCTGACCGACGCATTGCGCGAAGGTTGGCTCGACGCGATCGGCCGGCGCATTGCGGGATCGGTCGGCGATGGGCAGGGCCTGGTCGCCGCCTGTTCGGCGCTGAAGCGCAGCTACCGCGAGCGTCTGCGCGGCTTTTGCCAGGACATCGTTTTCCTCTATCTGGAAATCGATCCCGCGACCGCAAAGCAGCGTGTCGGCTCCCGCCAGGGCCATTTCATGCCGGCAAGCCTGGTCGACAGCCAGTTCGCCACGCTTGAAGCGCCGGCAGCCGACGAGCACGCATTGACGCTCGATGCGACGCGCCCGATCGCCGACATTGTCGGCGACGTCGTGAGCCTGTTCGAGACGAATTCATGAGAGGTACACTGGCGCGGATCCGCTTCAGGGGCGCCTGATCAGATCTGCGACGTCAGTTCGGCTGGAAAATCGTCATTGTCGGCATCGCGCATCGCGGCGAGGCTGCGATTGTCCAGCACCTCGGCGATCGCCTGGCGCACCTCCAGCATCATGTTCCGGACCTGGCATGTCGCTTCGTCGCAATCCTCGCAGCGTTGATATTGGGTGCGGCTGGCGCAAGGGATCGGCGCCAGCGGCCCGTCGAGGACACGCACGACATGGCCGATCCTGATCTCGGAGGCCGGCCGGGCGAGGCGATAGCCGCCTTCCTTGCCCTTGCGGCTCTGGACGAAGCCGGCATTGCGCAATTCGCCCAGAATGGCATCCAGGAATTTCTTCGGAATGTTGTTGGCGACCGCAATGTCGTTGACGAATGCGAGCTGACCGACCGGCAAGCCTGACAGATGCACGAGGGCCTTGAGGCCGTATTTGCCTTTTTTGGTAAGCATGCCCGATTCAGTTCATGAAACCCCAACCGCCCGCATCTGGCGGTTGTTTGTGTGTAAATCATGACGTTTTGGTCGCGCGATGCAGTTTCGCGAAAACAAGCCGTCTGATGGCACGGTAGGCACAAACCCATTGATTCTTCGTGACGTTTTGGATGGTGCGCCCAAAATGCGTGAAAACGAAGAAAGCCGGCAAAGCCGGCTTTCTTATCAAGTTCGAAGATTGCTTGCTTCAGCGGCTGCCATAAGTCTGGTCAAGCAGTCCGCCCGCTGCGAAATGCTCGGCCTGGATCTTGGCCCAGCCGCCGAAGACATCTTCCACCGTCAGCAGCCGGATATCGGGAAAGTCGGCCTTGTATTTGGTGGCGACCGCCGCGTCGCGAGCCCGCAGGCCGTTGCGGGCGGCGATGTCCTGGCCCTGCGGCGTGTAGAGGAAGTCGAGATAGGTCTTGGCGAGGTCACGCGTGCCATGCTCGTCGGCGACCGTGTCGACGATCGCCACCGGAAATTCCGCCAGCAGGCTGACCGAGGGCGTCACCTGCTCGAACTTGTCATCGCCATACTCCCTGCGGACGCCCCGCGTTTCCGACTCGAAGGTGATCAGCACGTCGCCGATCTCACGCTGCACGAAGGTGGTGGTCGCGGCGCGCCCGCCAGAGTCGAAGATCGGCACGTTGTTGAACAGCTTGGTGACGAATTCCTTCACCTTGGCGTCGTCGCCCTTGAAGGCCTCCTTGGCGTAGGCAGTTGCCGCGAGATAGGTGTAGCGCGCATTGCCAGACGTTTTCGGATTGGGGAAGATCACCTGCACGTCGTCGCGCACGAGATCGTCCCAATCCTTGATGTTCTTCGGGTTGCCGGCGCGCACCAGGAAGGACGGCAGCGAATAGAAGGGCGAGGCGTTGTCGGGGAAGTCCTTCTGCCAGTCGGCGGAAATAAGACCCTTCGAGACCAGGAAGTCGATGTCGAGGACCTGATTGAAGGTGACGACATCGGCGCCGAGGCCTTCGGCGATGGCACGCGCCTGTGCCGACGTCCCGGCATGCGACTGATCGATGGCCACGCCGGGGTGCTCTGATATGAAGGCCTTGTTGACCTGCGCAAACAATTCGCGGCCGACATCGTAGGACGCGTTCAGCAGTCTGTCGGCCGACCAGGCTTGGGAGGATGCCAGGAACAGGCCGGTCAATGTGGCGACGCCAAGCAAAAATCGCTTCATGAAAACAGGCTCCCTGAAAGGCTGTTTGTCGAATGCCGCAGGATAATCGGGCGATGCCCGACGCGACGAGGCATGCAAGCCGGATCTATGGCGTTGCTGTGAGAAAAAGCGTTGCCGAAACAGCCCACTGCTAGGATTTTCTTCCAAGCGGATGCATTTCGGCGTGTTTTGCCGACGCTGCCGGTGCTTTTCCAAATCACCCTTCCTAGCGAGGCAATGAAATAGATACACATTGTGTATGTGAAGTGCTACGGTGGAAAGAGGAGCCCTTCATGACAAAGACCACACCTGAGACCCACGCCAAGCCTGTCAATCTGCGCATCCGAGAGGATGTGCGCATTCTGATTGACCGCGCCGCGAAAATACGCGGGAAAACCCGCTCCGACTTTATGATCGATGCCGCCTACCGCGCGGCCGAGGACACGCTGCTCGACCAAGCGCTTATCAAGGTCGATCCCGAGAGTTACCAGCATTATCTCGACATCCTTGATGAGCCACCGAGCGGTGAAGGTTTTGCACGCCTTATGAATGCGCCCAAGCCCTGGCAGGGCTGATGCTGTCGGCGCCCACGCCTCTTGCCGACAACCACGATCTCGAACTTTTCCAAAGCGGGACCGAGAGCCTGGATCAATGGCTTCGTCGCAGGGCGCGGGCCAACCAGGTCAGCGGCGCCTCGCGCACTTATGTGGTAACGGAAGGCGTGCGCGTTGTAGGCTACTACTGTCTGTCCTCGGGTGGGCTTGATCTTGCGGAAGCGCCAGGCGCCATTCGCCGCAACATGCCGGATCCCGTTCCTATGGCTGTGCTTGGGCGTCTCGCCGTGGACGCAAGCTGGCAAGGGAAGGGGCTAGGCGCAGCGCTCTTGCAAGACGCCGTTCTGCGCACTGGCCATGCCGCGACGATCCTCGGGATTCGCGGTATTTTTGTTCATGCCATATCGGCTGAAGCGAAAGCCTTCTATGAGCACTACGGCTTTGCGGCTTCCCCGAGAAATCCGATGACCCTGGTGCTCTCGCTAAAGGCGCGTTGAAAGGTAGTCGATGTCGCTCAGCATGAGAGAGGCGACCGTCATCAGCCCGGACTCACAATCGCCTTGTGGCTAAGCAGCCGGGAAAAGCTTCCACCGTCGCGGCCGGAACGCCACCCGGCTTTTCTGCGCCGCCGGATGGTCGACGGGCAGCTCGATCTCGATCCGCTGGCGCTCGCCGCCGATTTCGAGCTCCACCCGCCTGGTGCCGGCGACGCGGCGGCTGGCGGCGACCGTGCCGGCGATGCAGCCGTTGCATTCGTCCACCAGGTCGACATCATGCGGGCGGAAGAACAGCGTCGCTTCGCCCCGCGGTGCATGCGGCGCGGGAAGCCCGATCGGGCGGTCGGCGATCCAGACCTGACCGTCCTCGACCTTGACGGGAAGCGCGCTCGATTCACCGATAAAGCCGTAGACGAAGGGCGAGTTCGGCGTGTCGTAGATTTCATCGGCGGTACCGATCTGCTCGATGCTGCCCTGGCTCATCACCACCACGCGGTCGGCAAGCTCCAGCGCCTCTTCCTGGTCATGGGTGACGAAGACCGTAGTGTGGCCGGTGGCGTCGTGGATTTCGCGCAGCCAACGGCGCAACTCGCGGCGGACCTGGGCATCGAGCGCGCCGAACGGCTCGTCGAGCAAAAGCACGGCCGGTTCGATCGCCATCGCGCGGGCAAGCGCCACACGCTGGCGCTGGCCGCCCGAAAGCTGCGCCGGATAGCGCTTTTCCAAGCCTGAAAGCTGGACGAGGTCGAGAAGCTCGGAGGCACGGCGGCGGATTTCCTGCGCCGACGGCCGTGACGGCCCGTGCCGAACTTTTAAGCCGAAGCCGATATTGTCGGCGACCGTCATATGGCGAAAAAGCGCATAATGCTGGAAAACGAAGCCGACATTGCGCTCCTGGATCGACTTTTGCGACGCATCCTCCTCGCCAAAGAAGATCTTTCCTTTCGTCGGCCGCTCCAGCCCGGCTATCAGCCTGAGCAGCGTCGTCTTGCCGGAACCGGAAGGCCCGAGCAGCGCGATCAACTCGCCGGACTTGATGTCGAGCGAAACGTCGTGGAGGGCCGGAAACCGTTCAAACTCCTTGCGCACGTTGGCAACGCGAACTTCCATCAACCGTCCCTTTTTTCAGTGTCCGCGCGTCGCGGCGATCTCGGCGCCGTAGCGCATTTCGAGAAGTGTTTTCAAGACCAGCGTGACGAGCGCCAGACCCGCAAGCAGCGAGGCGACGGCGAAGGCGGCGGCGGCATTGTACTCGTTATAGAGGATTTCGACATGCAGCGGCATGGTGTTGGTCAGCCCGCGTATGTGGCCCGACACGACGGAGACCGCGCCGAACTCGCCCATGGCGCGGGCATTGCACAACAGAACGCCGTAGAGCAGCCCCCATTTGACGTTGGGCAGCGTCACGTACCAGAAGGCCTGCCAGCCATTGGCGCCGAGCGACAGCGCCGCCTCCTCGTCGCCATTGCCCTGTTCCTGCATCAAGGGGATCAGTTCGCGGGCGACGAAGGGGAAGGTAACGAAGATGGTGGCGAGCACGATGCCCGGCACGGCAAAGAGGATGACGATGCCATGCGCCTTCAGCCAGGCACCGAGCAGGCCTTGCGCGCCGAACAACAGCACATAGACCAGCCCGGAAATGACCGGCGAGACCGAAAATGGCAGGTCGATGAGCGTGGTCAGGAAGGCCTTGCCCTTGAACTCGAACTTGGCGATCGCCCAGGCGGCGGAGATGCCGAAGACGATGTTGAGCGGCACCGAGATCGCCGCCACCAGCAGTGTCAGGTGAATCGCCGAGCGCGTGTCGAGGTTGGTCAGCGCCTCCGTATAGGCACTGAGGCCCTTTGCGAAGGCTTCGTTGAAGACGACGATCAGCGGCAACAGCAGGAAAATGCCGAGGAAGGCAAAGCTCACGATCATCAGCACGGCTTTCGCCGGGCGGCTTTCAGTCACCGCCGCCGACAGGCTTTCGTGGTGCGGTGCGTAGGATTTGATCTCCGGATCAGCCATAGCGCTTGCGGCTCCACGTCTGCACCAGGTTGATGACCAGCAGCATCACGAACGACAAAGCGAGCATGATCGCCGCGATCGCGGTCGCCGCCGCATAATTGTATTCCTCCAGCCGGATGACGATCAGAAGCGGCGCGATTTCGGATTTGTAGGGCAGATTGCCGGCGATGAAGATGACGGAGCCGTACTCGCCGACGCCGCGCGCGAAAGCCAGCGCGAAACCGGTGACGATGGCAGGCGCCAGGCCCGGAAGCAGAACCCGGGCGATGGTCTGGAAGCGATTGGCGCCGAGCGTGGCGGCCACTTCTTCGACCTCCTTGTCGATCTCTTCCATGATCGGCTGGACGGTGCGCACGACAAAAGGCAGGCCGATGAAGATCAGCGCGATGACAATGCCGAGCGGCGTGTAGGCGACCTTGATGCCGAGCGGCGCCAGCAGGCTGCCGAGCCAGCCATTCGGCGCGTAGAGCGTGGTCAGCGCGATGCCGGCAACCGCCGTCGGCAGCGCGAAGGGCAGGTCGACCATGGCATCGACGATGCGGCGGCCAGGAAAGCTGTAGCGCACCAGCACCCAGGCGACGATCGTGCCAAAGACGACATTCACCATGGCGGCAATGAAGGCGGTGCCGAAGCTGATTTCAAGCGCGTTGATGGTGCGGCGGTCGGTAGCGATCGCCCAGAAATCGGCCCAGCCGAGCGCGGCCGATCGCCAGATCAGCCCCGACAGGGGAATAAGGATGATGAGCGTGAGGTAGGCAAGCGAGAAGCCGAGCGTCAATCCGAAACCCGGAATGACGCTCGGCTGTCTGAACCGCCACCCCGCCTTGGCGGGTGCTGTGGTCATGTCGTCCCGATCTAGAGTCTGGCTTACTGTCTTACTGGGCTGGCTTGTAGATCTGGTCGAATATACCACCGTCGCCGAAATGGTAAGGCTGCGCCTTCTTCCAACCGCCAAAAAGCGGATCGTCGATGGTGATCAGCTTGATTTCAGGCAGTTTGGCGAGGTCCTCCGCTGGCACCAAATCGGGCTTCGACGGACGATAGTGGTTCTTGGCGATCAGCGTCTGGCCTTCCTTGGAGTAGAGATAGCCTAGATAGGCTTCAGCGACTTTTCGCGTGTCCTTGGCATCGACATTGGCGTCGACCACGGCGACCGGCGGCTCCGCCAGGATCGAGGTCGGCGGGTAGACGATATCGAAATTGTCGGCGCCGAATTCGTCGAGCGCCAGATAAGCCTCGTTTTCCCAGGCCAGCAGCACGTCGCCCAGCCCCTTTTGCGCGAAGGTCACGGTCGCGCCGCGCGCGCCGGTGTCGAGCACCGGAACATGAGAGTACAGATTGCCGACGAATTCCTTGGTCTTGGCCTCGTCACCGCCATCCTTGGCGTTGGCATAGGCCCAGGCGGCGAGATAGTTCCAGCGTGCGCCGCCCGAGGTCTTGGGGTTCGGCGTGATCACCTGGACGTCGTCCTTGACCAGATCGCCCCAGTCCTGGATGCCTTTCGGGTTGCCCTTGCGGACGAGGAAGATGATGGTCGACGTGTAGGGCGCCGAATTGTTCTCGAACTTGGTCCGCCAGTCGGGATTGATCTTCTTCGATTTCTCGACGATGGCGTTGATGTCGCCTTCGAGCGCCAGCGTCACCACGTCGGCGTCGAGGCCGTCGATCACGGCGCGGGCCTGCGCGCCCGACCCGCCATGCGACTGCTGGACGGTTACAGTCTCGCCGGTCTCGGCCTGCCAGTGGGCGGCGAAGGCCTCGTCGAATTGCTTGTACAGCTCACGCGTCGGGTCATAGGACACGTTGAGGATGGTGGTATCGGCAAACGCGAAACCGAGCGTGCCGAACTGGACAGATGTGGCAACCAGTGCGCCGAGCAGTTTCCTGAAATGAGGATTGGTCATTTCCGCCTCCGTTGAGATCACCTCAATCTACTGAATTGGTAGAAATTAGATGCAATCAATGTTGCTTTTTTTGGCCTTGTGAAGCAATTTTTCGCCGACCTTTGGCCTCATGAGGAAATTCTTTCCTCGCAACGCTGCCGTGCGGAATCCGGGCTCATGAAGCGACCTATCTAGAGACCGGTCGCGCCTCGGCAATGGCTGAATGTGGTGCGAGCGTGTGTTCAGTCGGCGGCGACGAGAAAATTGAAGCGCTGCTTTGGAAATGGCCCGCGCGCATAATTGGCAGGACGATGGCGACCTTGCGGAAGACGCGCTTCGGCACACCCCCCTCTGGCCGGCAGGCCAGAGGGGGTGCCTCGGAACAGGCATGGGGTGAATATCCTGCTATCCCCTTTGGCGCGTTCTATTCAACGAACACTTTCACGCTGGCTGCGCGCCCGACCGCGTCGATCACGGTCAGGGTCGAATAGCCGGCGCCGTCCGGCTGCCAGGTCGCGGTGCGCCGCCGGTCGATGCCGACCAGTGGCTTGCCGTTGGCCAGCCAGCGGAACGGCGCGCGGCCGCCTTGCAGCTTCAACACCAGCGGCGTGGCGTCGGCGGCGGTGGTGCCGAGATCGACGCGGGCGCCGTCGGGCGGAAAGATGATCGTCGGCGCGGACTCGGTCGGCGTTGCCTGGACCAACCCGTCGGCGCCAGAGCCGAAGCGCGCCAATGTCACCGGCAGATCGTCGCGCCTGGGTCTGACGACGCCGGCCGGCTGGCTTGGCAGCGGCACGGCAGCCAGGCCGGAGCGGACAAAGCCCTCGAACAGGATCGGTGCGGCCGAGACATAGCCGGACAGGCCGGGCACCGCGCCGGCATCTGGACGGCCGACCCAGACGCCCAGCACGTAACGCCCGTCGAAACCGACCGACCAGGCATCGCGGTAGCCGTAGGATGTGCCGGTCTTGTAGGCGATACCACGCTTGGCGGCCCCCTCGGGCGGCTTGACGCCCGACAATATGTCGGTGATCTGCCAGTTCGCCTGATCGTCGAGGATGGTAGCGGTGGAGCGTTTGGCATTCGCCGGCTCGGTGCCGTCATGCAGCGTGTGTGCCTTGCCGCCATTGGCAAGCCCGGCATAGAGCTGGACGAGGTCGCGCAGCGTCACGCCGACGCCACCAAGGCCGATGGCGAGACCCGGCGCCTTGTTGACGGGCAGGATCGGCGTGACGCCGGCCTGCCGGAAGCGCGCGAGCAGCCGCGCCGGCCCGACCGCGTCGAGCACACTGATCGCCGGCACGTTGAGAGACAGTTGCAGCGCCTGCCGGATGCTGACGTCGCCCTGGTAACCCATGTCAAAATTCTTCGGCCGGTAGCCGGAAAAATCCGTCGGACTGTCGTCGATCAGCGTTTCCTGCGCGATCAGTCCCTGCTCGAAGGCGAGCCCGTAGATGAACGGTTTCAATGTCGAACCGGGCGAGCGGACGATCCTGGTCATGTCGATCCAGCCGGAGCGGCTGGCGTCGAAGAAATTGGCGGAGCCGACCTCGCCAAGGATGTCGCCGGTGCGGGCGTCGGCCAGCACCATGGCGACCGACAGGCGGGGGCCGAGCCTGGCGGCAGCATCCCTGGCCACCCGCTCCAGCCCTTCCTGGACGCTTTTGCGGATCGTCAGTTGCAACGACTGGCCGGGGACGGCCTTGGGCAGCACCGCATAAGCGGCATGGGCAGCGAGCGCCGGCAGCGTGCGGCGGATGGCGGAAACGTCGTCGAGCGCGGCACGTGCGGCCTCGCGTTCACTAAGCAGGCCTGATGAGACCATGCGCGTCAGCACCCGGTCGCGGGCGGCGTGAGCGATTGCGAGATTGCGGTCGGGCCGGCGCTTTTCCGGCAGTTGCGGCAGCGCGACGAGCAGGGCCGCCTCCGAGACGGTCAGCCGCTTCGGCTCCTTGCCGAAATAGGCCAGCGAGGCGGCGCGCACACCTTCGAGATTGCCGCCATAGGGGGCCAGCGTCAAATAGCGTTCGAGGATCTCGCGCTTGGTGAGCCGCCGCTCGATCTGTAGGGCGCGAAGCAGCTGCTTGACCTTCGAGCCGAGGCTGCGGCTGTCGCGCGGCTCGGTCAGCCGGGCGAGCTGCATCGACAGCGTCGAGCCGCCGGAGACGATACGGCCATTGGTCGCGAACTGGCCGGCGGCGCGGGCCAGCGCCAGCACGTCGACGCCGTCATGGTTCCAGAAACGCTTGTCCTCGTAAGTGACCAGCATGTCGACAAACTGTCTGTCGACCTGGTCGAGGCGGGTGGCGAGCCGCCAATAGCCGTCCGGGGTGGCGAAGGCCCGCAACAGCTGGCCGTCGCGGTCCTGCACTTCGGTCGATACCGTTAGCGCGACCGGCAGCGGCGGCGGAAAGGCGCGGTCGAGCTGCCAGAGGGTGGCGGCGGCGATTGCCGCAAGGCCGGCGAGGGAGGCACCTGTGACGGCTGCCCGGCGCAGGAATTTTCTGGAAAGCATGGCGCCGCCCTTCTTCCTTCTCCCCTTGTGGGAGAAGGTGGATTGGCGCGCAGCGCCAAGACGGTTGAGGGGTGCTGGCCAGAGCGCTATTGGTGCCAAGCTGGAACACCCCTCATCCGACCTCGCTGTCCTCGGGCTTGCCGGAGGCAAGACCCGTGGGCGAGGCCACCTTCTCCCACAAGGGGAGAAGGGAGAGCCGGCCGCGACCTCGGCTCCCTTTCTGCATCGCTGAAGATCGGCAAAATCCTTTGCGAAGGTGCCATCGCCATGTTCCTGTTCGCCACCGTCGGCGCCTTAGGGCGCCTTGACCTCCATCATGCCGGTCGCGGTGCGAGCCGAATATTGCGGCCGGTACATGTCCTCGACGGTTGCCGCCGGGTGGGCATAGGTGCCCGGCGTCACCGCACGCACGACATAGGCGAGCGTGATGTTGCGGTCGCCTTCGCCATCGTTCGGATTGAAAGCCGCGACGAAACGGTCGTCGCGGAATTCGAGATGGGCGGCGTCGGTCTGGGCCAGCCAGGAGAAGTTCGACAACTGGGCGCTGGAAACCAGGCCCGGATTGTCGATTTCGAATCCGGCCGGCAGCAGATCGGTGATCACCAGCCGCGACGGCCATTTGTTCTGCTCGTAGACCTTGAGCACGACAACATAACGTTCGTTCTGGGTCGCCTCCGTGACATTGGCTTCGGTGCCGTCGAGCTTGTAGTAGGTGCGGCCGATGGTGAAGCCGTTGCCGCTGGCCGGCAGAGGCTGGATCGGCGAGGCCACCGTGGTGACGACCGCCTGCAGCGGGTTGCTGCCGGTGTTGGCGACGGTCAGCGGGCTGTCGGCAATGTCGCTGCCGGCGATCTGGTCCGAATAGGCGCCGGCATGCGGCGCGCCATTGATAGTCAGCGCGATCGAATCGTTGCCGGCCTTCAGTGCGCGGGCCGCGAGCAGCATCCAGGACTCGTCCTGCGTGCTGGTCCATCTGACGGCGGCGCGTTCCTGCGTCACCAGCTTGATCAGCGCCGGCACGATCGTCGGCACCGGCTTCGATTCGGCGGCAAGCGCCAGCATCGCCGCGCCGTCACGCAGCGGCGAGCCATAATCGGACCTGTAGTCGTCGTATGCCGAGCTTGAACTGGCCAGTTGCAGGGCGGCCTGGAAGGTGGCTTCCGAGCGCTGCGTATCGCCATAGAGCGCTAGGCCCGCCGCCAATTGGGCGACAGCCATCGGGCTGGTAAAGGCTTCGATCTGGGTGTCGGCATAGTAGCGCAGATCGCCGATCGAGGCCTTCTTGTTGCGGGCCAGCACATAGAGCGCATAGGCGATCTCGCTGCCGCGATCCTTGACGTCCTGGTCGTAGCCGATCGCGTTTTGCAGATTGCTCAGCGCCTGGTTCATCGCCAGGGCCGGCACGTCGTATTTCTGCTCGCGCGTCCGGGTCAGGAAATCGGTGACATAGGCGTCGAGCCACAGGTCGCCGGAGCCCGGGCCCCACAGGCCGAAGCTGCCGGCCGAGGCCTGGTAGCTCAGCACCTTGTAGATGGCGTCCTGGATGCGGCCGTGCAGGTCGGCGTCGCTGGCCATGCCGACGCCCGACGCCATCTCGTTGACATAGAGAAGCGGCATGGCGCGGCTGGTGGTCTGCTCGGCGCAGCCATAGGGGTAGCGGTCGAGCGTCATCAGGAGCGACGGCACGTCGAAGGCCGCGGCCTGCGAAACGCCGACGCTGACCGAAGCGCCGTCGAGCAGGCTTGCCGCCAGCAGCTCCTTGTCGACGCGCAGCGACCCGCCGTTGCCCTTGAGGTCGACCACCATGCGGGTGGTCACCGGCAATTGCGCCGGCCGCACCGGAACATAGAGCGTCTGCTCGACAGCGGTGCCGTCGACATGGGCGAGTTTGATGGTGATCGAGGCGTTGCCCGGCGTCTCGGCGATCAGCGGCACGGTCAGCGTCTGCCGCTTGCCCTTGGCGAGCGTCAGCTTTTCGGGCAGGGTGGCACTGCCGGTCGAAAGATTGCCGGTGGTGTTTATCGACAGTGCATAGTCGCCCTCCGGACCGTCGGCGTCGGTGACATCGAGCCGCATGACGGCCGAATCGTCGGGCGCCAGGAAGCGCGGCAAGCCGGCGGTGATCACCACCGGATCGCGCACGATCACGTCGGACTGGGCATGGCCGACCCCGTCTTTGGTCCAGGCGACGGCCATGACGCGCACGGTGCCGTTGAACTGCGGGATGTCGAAGTCGATCCGCGCCTTGCCGTCGGCGTCGAGTTGGACCGGACCGGAGAAGAAGGCGACCAGCTTTTCGGTCGGCGGGCTGCCTTGCGATTGTATGTTGGCGCCGTCGCCGCCGGTGCGCAGCTTGCCTGACGTGCCCAGCGAGCCGTCGATCAGACGGCCGTAGAGGTCGCGTACTTCAAGGCCGAGCATGCGCTGCCCGAAGAACCAGGTTTCCGGATCCGGCATCTTGTAATTGGTCAGGTTGAGGATGCCGACGTCGACGGCCGCGACCATGACATAGGCGTTGGCGCCCGGCTGCACGCCGGCCACCGAGACCGGGATCGACAGCTGCTGGCGCGGCATGGTCTTGTCCGGCGGCGTCAAGGTGACGGCGAGCTTCTTGGAGCCCGGATCGACCTTCAGCCATTTGACGCCGATGGCGCGCGCCGGCATGCGCGTTTCCTGCGCATCGCCCGGCCTGAACAGCGTTGCCGTGACATAAGCGCCGGCGCCCCAGTCGTCGCCGATCGGGATGTCGATGGTGCTGCCGCCGGCCGGCACGCTGGCGGTGACGGTCTTCAAGAGCTTGTCGGCGCCGATAGTGACGAGCAGCTCGCCGGCAAAATGCGGCGACACTTTGAGCTTGGCCACTTCGCCCGCGGCGTAGTTGTCCTTGTCGAGGGCGATCTCGAGGCCATCAGGCGTTTCGGTGGTGGTGGAGCTGACATACCAGCCGGCGTCGAATTCGTAGCTGGTCGCCGGGCCTTCCGGGTCCGAGGTCTCGATCTCAAGCCGATAGCGGCCCCAGTCGACCGGCAGCGACACAGTGGCCTCGCCGTCGGCGGTCAGGTCGACTTGGCCGTTGGCCACCGACTTGGTGAAGGTGACCGGCTCATAGTTCCAGGAATTGTTGGAGCGGTACCATTGGTAATTGCGTTCAACCTTGACCAGCGACCATTGCGCGCCCTGCAGCGCCTCGCGCTTGCCGTCGGGGTCAACGGCAATCACGCCGAACTTCGCCGTGCCGCCTTGCGGCACCTCGTCGCCGTCAAAATCGGGGCGGATGCCGATCATGTGGCCCTGCGGCCGGATGCCGATGTTGAGCGAGCGCTCGACGGCGCGGCCGCCGGTCTCGCGCATCCTGACCGTAACCTTCGCATCGACCAGCTTGGTGGTCGAGGGCAACTGGTCGACGGAAACCGGGAAGGTCGCCTTGCCGTCCTCACCGACCACCGGCAGGCCGGTGAACGGCGTGACTGACGGTTCCGCTGACTGCTCGTCGGCGAGGCCGAAGGAATAGCCCTTGAAGCGGTCCCAGTCGCGGATGGTCGACAGCGTCAGTTCGCCTTCGAGCGCCAGCCCCGCGGCTGGCGCGCCATAAAGGAAGCGGCCGTCGACGGTGACGTTGGCAGTTTCGCCCTGCGCGATCTCCTGCTTGTCGGAGGACAGGTCGAACTCGATGCGATCCGGCACGAAATCCTCGACCAGGAACATCTGGCTGGCGACCGCCGCCTGCTTCGGGTCGGTGTGGATCGCTACCGTCCAGGTGCCGCGCATGGCGTTGGGTTCGAGCGGCAGGTCGACGGCATGGCCGCCAGCCGACACGCCATCGCTGACGATGCGGCGGTTCTCGACGCCGTCGGGACGGGTGAATATGAAGGTCAGCGGCAGGTTCTCGACCGCCTTGGCGGCGCCATCGCGGGCAAGTGCTGCGACATGGACGTCCTCGCCGGCGCGGTAGATGCCGCGTTCGGTCCAGGCATAGACGTCGAGCGCGCCCGGCGCCGGACGCCCGGTGACGCCACGATCGGAAAGATCGAAGCCGGCGCGGCCCATGTCGAGGAAGACGAAGTCGCTGTCACCCTGCTTGGCTGTCAGCACGGCTGGGACCATGCCGCCGTCGCCGCGCGTCAGTCCAGGGTTGAAGACGGCGCGGCCTTCCGCGTCCGTGGTTGCGGTGCCAAGGATTTCATTGTTCCTGGCCAGCAGCGTCAGTTCAGCACCTGATATCGGCTTGGCGGTTCCGAGCGAACGGGCAAAGACGTTCAGCCCATCCTGCCCGGTATAGGTCGACAGGCCGATATCGGAGACGACGAACCATTGTGTGGCGCGCGAATCATAGTCGTTGTCATTCTCATCGACCGGCTGCGCGGTCAGCACATAGACGCCGGGCTTGCGCTGCGGCAGCGCTTCGTCGACCGGGAAGGAGGTGGTGACTTCCTTGTTCAGGTCGTTGGCGATGCCGAGCCGGCCCTGCCACACCGGCTCGCCCATCTGATCGGAAATGTTGGAGATGTCGTAGCCGTCAAGCTGGCGCAGGAATTGGTAGCCGGACAGAAGCTGGGTCAGCGAGCGGTCGCCGATGCGGTAGAGCTTCATTTCGGCGGCGCTCATGTTGACGGTGACGACCGGAATGCCGCGGCGCGCGCCGGCAGGCAGCACGAAGCTGTCGCCGGTGAAACGGGCGGACGGGGCGCGGTCCTGCACGTAGATCGACAGCACCACGGGGGTGGTGATCACCTCGCCGATGGCGGCCGGCAGGCCGGGACGGAAGGTCACGTCGTAATGCTGGCCGTGCACGAGCCCCTCGACGCAGATCTGCTTGTCCTTGGCCTCGACGCCCTTGGGGGCGGCGTTGTCGACGGTGACGAATTGCGAGTAGTCGACACCGGTCTTGACCAGGTCCTCGGAAAACTGCGCACAGATGCGCGGCGCGCTGGTGTCGGCCTCGACCGTGTGATCGACGACGCGGAAGCCCTTGCGGGCTTTCAAATCTTCATAGTCGGCCTTGACCGCCGGAGAATTGACCAGCGCGAGGCTCGCTTCGTAAGCCTGCAGGGCGGGGCGGGAGAGGTCGCGTCGATCAAGCGCGGCGCCAAGCAGCGCCAGCACGTCGGCGCGCGTTTTGGTGGTGCGCAGCAATTTGTAGGCGTTGAAACCGGCGGAGGTGGCGTTTGCCGGCAGGGTCGATGCCTCCGCGCTGTTGGCGCTCGGCTGCACGGCGAGTGTTTCCTGCGCCAGTTCGAACCAGAGCTGGCCGTCGTCGGGCAATACCGAAACCAAAGCCTCGTATCTCTGCATGGCCGTGCGGTGGTCGCCGGTCAGCGACGCCTGTTCGGCCGCCTCCCTCAGCGCCGTCAGCCCTTCGGTTGGCTTGGTGTAGGCCGGGCCGGTGAGCCTGTTGCGGTATTGCTGGGCCTGGTCGGTCATCCAGGCGGGGAAGAAGGCGAGCTCCGGCGGCGCGCCGATATCGGGGTCGCCTTCGACATTGATGACCTTGCCGGCGACAGCGCCCTTGAACGGTTTCAGCGTGTTATAGTCGGATTTGAGAAAACACCATTTGGCCTTGGGGTTATAGGTAAAGGCGCGGCAGGCGGGATCGCCGAGACATGTCGCCTTGCACTGGTCGAGGCTGACATTCTGGTCGGATCTGAGATCGAAGCCGAAATAATCGGAATTGTCTGACGTCACCACCCGGCGCGCTTCGGCCGCTTGCGCGACACCGCTCCAGGTGAAAAAGAGAAGGAAAAGAATCGACAGACCACGAGCCGCGCGCATTGCCATAAACCCCTCCAGACACTGCTTTACGTTACGTCCGGACATGTTCAAGCTTCAGTCAGCCTTGTCAACACGAGGACGCGGCAGGTTCCGCCTGCCAACGGTTTCCTTTCCGGCCGATGACCGGTAGTACCTCCATAGGACAGGGATCACGCATTCTTGCGGCGACGCAGAAGGTGTGAATTCCAAGCCCTGTCCATTTCAGACAATTGGATTGTGGCTCCTTTACGAGCAATTCAGAACTTCATTCCAATTTTAGCTTTGGCAGCTAGTGTAGAGTTGTAATGTCGGCGTATGAAAGGCAGATGTCGGGAGGAACCGCGCCACGGCGTGTGCTTTCGCACGCCCTGCTTTTCGCCTTGCTGTGCTCGACTGCATCGGTTGCCGCGAGCGGAAATGCGGCCGCTTTCGAGATCTTCGGCATCAAGCTGTGGGGATCGTCAGAGGATGAAGACGCCGACATCGTCGATCCGCTGCGCTATGCGGTGACCATCGAGGCCCCCGACGCCGACGAGGACCTCGCCGAGAAGCTCGAAAACGCCTCGGCGCTGAAGGACGACGAAGAACGTCCAGTCTCTGGTTCGCTCGGCCTGCTGGCCAAGGCGCGTGGCGACCGCGACCAGCTTGTCGCCGCACTTTACGCGGACGCCCGCTACGAGGGCGTCGTCACCATCACCATCGAAGGCAAGCCGCTCGACGATTTGCCGCCCGACGCCGAATTTTCGGGTCCGCAGCCGATCCCGGTGGTGATCAACATTGCGACCGGGCCGAAATTCACGCTTGGCGACATCAGGCTGGAGGGCGATGCGGCGGGGCTGGCGGGCGCCGATTTCGGCCTGATCGCCGGCGGCGATGCCGGTTCCGGTGCCGTGCTCAAGGCCGAGGCGTCGATCGTGCGGGCGCTCAAAGAGGAAGGCAGGCCGCTGGCCAAGGTGACGGAGCGCGAGATCGTCGCCGACCACGCCACCTCGACGCTCGACGTAACGCTGACCGTGGCGGCCGGGCCGGTTGCCGGCTACGGCGACACCACGGTCGAGGGCACCGAAAAGGTCGACCGCGATTTCACCGAATATATGACCGGCCTGAAGCGCGGCCGCCAATATTCGCCTGAAGAGATCGACGAAGCGCGCGACCGTCTGCTCGGGCTGGAAGTCTTCAACAGCGTGACGCTGAAGGAGGCCGACGGTCTCGACGCCCACGGCAACATCCCGATCGGCGTCGAAGTGAGCGAGCGCAAGCCGCGCTATTTCGGCCTTGGCGGCACCTTCTCCAACACCGAGGGGCTCGGCCTCGAAGGCTATTGGGGCCACCGCAACCTGTTCGGCCGTGCCGAAAAGCTGCGCATCGAGGGCGCAATCAGCGGTATCGGCAGCAATGAGCTGACCGAGCTTAACTACAATGCCGGCATCATGTTCGAAAAGCCGGGCGTCGTCGGGCCGGCGTCGAAATTCTTCGCCGGCGTCAACACCGTATTAGAGCATCCCGACGCCTACGACCATTTCTCGGTCAAGGGCAACACCGGCCTGTCTTATGAACTCGACAGGCAGCAGACGGTTTCCGCGGAAGTCGCGCTCGACTATTCGAAGATCACCGACTCTTTCGGCAAGCACACCTATCTGATCGCCAGCGTTCCGCTGCGATATGTCTTCGACAATCGCGACAGCCGGCTGAACCCGACGACCGGATTCAGGGCGCTGGCCTATGCCGAGCCGAGCTACGACATTTTGAACGGCGCGGCCTTCGTCAAGCTGAGAGGGGAAGGATCGGCATATCAGTCGCTCGATGCGGCCTCGAAGTTCGTCTTGGCCGAACGCGTCGCCATCGGCTCGATCATCGGTGCCGGCCTTCAGGATGTTCCGGCCGACCGGCGCTTCTATTCCGGCGGCGGCGGCTCGGTGCGCGGTTATGCCTATCAGGGCATCGGTCCGAAGGACGCCGACGGAGAGCCGATCGGCGGGCTGTCCTTCTTCGAGACCTCGGTCGAGATGCGCATCGCCATCACCGACACGATCGGCGTCGTGCCGTTCGTCGATGCCGGCACGGTCTCGACCAAGCAGTTCCCGGATTTTTCCGACATTCAGGTCGGCGCCGGCGTCGGCCTGCGCTATATTACACCGTTCGGACCGCTGCGCATCGATGCGGCGGTGCCGCTCAACCGGGGTCCCGATGACCCGCATTTCGGCATCTATGCCGGCATCGGGCAGGCGTTCTGATGACAATGGTCAAGCGCATCCTCCGCATTGTCCTTTTCACGCTGCTCATCGTGGTGGCGGCGGTGGTCGGTGCGCTCGTCGTGCTGACCAAGACCGAGCGCGGCCGCGACAATCTCGCCGGCATCATCTCGACCATGGCGTCGACCGATGACCGGAAGGTCACAGTCAGCGGCATCGACGGCATCTGGTCCGGTGCGCTGACTGTCGATCATGTGGTGCTGGAGGATCGCCAGGGCGCCTGGCTGGTGGCGCGCAAGGTGGCCGTCGACTGGTCGCCGCTAGCGCTTTTGTCGAAAAACTTCAGCGCCGGCCGCATCGCCGCCGATCGCATCGAGCTGGCGCGGCTGCCGGTGGCCGGCACCCAGCCGAGCCAAGGTGGCGCAACCACCCTGCCGGTGTCGCTCGACATCAAGCAGATCGACCTGCCGGAAATCGCGGTCGGGCAGGCGCTGGCCGGCAGCGGTATCGCAGAGCTCGCGGCCAAGGGGGCGTTCAAGGCCGATGCGGCGCCGTTGGCGCTCGAAACCAGCCTCAACATCACCCGCCACGACGGCAAGCAAGGCAAGGTCGACGCCAACATCCATTTCGCGCCCGCCGACAACAAGCTCGACCTCGATCTGAAGGCATCGGAGCCGGCCGGCGGCATCATCGCCAATCTGCTCAATTTGCCGGATGCGCCGCCGGTCAACATCGTCGTCACCGGCACTGGACCGGTCGCCAACTGGAACGGCATCGGTACCTTCGTCGTCGACGGCCAGATCGTCACCCAGCTCACCGGCCGCCATCAGTTCACCGATAAGGGCAACTATGTCGAGGCCAAGGGCGACGGCGACTTCCAGCGCTTCATGCCCGACAATCTGAAGTCCTTATTTGCCGGCAAGACCAGCTTCGACCTCGCCGGAACCGCGATCGTGACCGGCGGCGTCGAGGTCGAGCGCGCCAGCATCGACAGCGATGCCGTGCATGGCACGGCCGCCGGCATCATCGACCCCAATGGCGCCAGCGACCTTTCGGTGGAGCTCGCCGCCAAGGGCCCACCGATCGTGCTGAGCCTCGGCACCGCGGCGCAGCCGGTGACCGTCGCGATCACCGGCGCCACGGCCCGCGCGTTCGGCGGCGGCAAGGCGCCGATAGTCGACATCGGCGCGTCGCTGGTCTCGGTGGTGGCGGGCGGCACGCGGGTGGACGATCTGTCGGCTGAAATCCATTCCGACGGCTTCGATATCCAGGACCGCAGCGGACCGGTCACCATCAAGCTTATAGCCGGCGGCCTGAACACCGACGTGGCGACGCTGGCGCCGCTGGTGACCGGCAGGGTGACCGCGGACCTCGCCGGCTCGGTCAGCAAGGACGAGATCGTCGTCGATCAAGGCACGCTGCGCAGCGATGCGCTCAATGCCTCGGTGACGTCCAGGGTGACGCTGGCCGATTTGGCGATGACGCTCAAGATGAATGCCGATGCCGTCTCGACTGCGCTGCCGCCGCAGATCCGCCCGGTTCTCGGCAAGCGCGTGACATTCTCGGCGACCGCGACCCGTGACCCGCAAGGTTCCTTTGCCGCCAATGCGCTGCAACTCACTTCAGGCTCGCTCAGCGCCAGCGGCACCGCCAGCGCGACGGGCACCGATATCCAGGCCGACATCAAGGGTACGCTCGGCGACGTTTCGGTGCTGTCGCCGATGGTTGGCGTACCGGTCGGCGGGGCCGTCGATTTCGCGCTGACGGCGAGCGGCGCGCGCACGGCGCCGGATTTCTCGGTCTCGGCCGACAGCGACAGCCTGACGGCGTCGGGCCGTACGGTCAAGACGATCAAGCTGGCTGCGACGGGCAAGGCCGACATCGCCAATCCCGCTGCCGATGTCTCACTGACCGGGTCCGTCGATGATCAGCCGCTCGATCTCAGGGCATCGTTGATCACGCGTGACGGAAAGCGTTCCCTCAGCGGGCTTAGCTTGTCGCTGGCCGACAACAAGGTCTCGGGTGATCTCGCTCTCGAAGACAGCCTGCTGCCGCTTGGCACGCTGGCACTCGAAGCGCTTGACATCGGCCCGCTGGCGGCGCTTGCCGGGCAGGCGGCGACGGGCGACGTGCAGGGCAGCATCCGCCTCTCGAGTGATGGTGGCGCGCCGACGGTCGCGATCGATCTGACGAGCGGGTCTATTTCGCGCGGCGATCTGGCGGCAAAGACCATCGCCGTCAAGGCGCTGGTTGCCAACTATCTCAAGGCACCGGCGATCTCCGGCACGATCAAGGCTGAAACGGTCACTTCGGGGGCCACCGTGATCAGCGGCATCGGTGTCGATTTGAAGCGTGACGGCGACTGGACAGGCTTTTCCGGCGGCGCCACCGTCGCCGGCATTCCGGCCACGGCCGAAGGCAGGGTGAAGATCGCGGACGGCACGACAAGCNAAGGCAGGGTGAAGATCGCGGACGGCACGACAAGCGTCGAGATCGCCTCGGGCGAAGCGACCATTCGCGGCATCAAGGCGGCGGTCGCGCAGCCGTCGACCCTGAGCATCGCCAATGGCACGGCCAGCATCGAAAAGCTGCTGCTCGATGTCGGCGGCGGATCGGTGACCGTGTCCGGCACCGCCGGCCAGACACTCGACCTCGCGGCAGAGTTTTCCGCACTGCCGGCCGCCCTTGCCAATGATTTTTCCCCCGGCCTCGACGCCGCGGGCACGCTCGGCGGAACAGCGCAAGTGACGGGACCGTCGGCAGCCCCCGACATTCGTTTCGAGGCGCAGCTCAGCGGCGCCGAGACCAGCCAGACCCGCCAGGCGGGGCTCGGCCCGCTCAACCTCGATGCGGCAGGCAGCTTCTCCTCCGCCGGCGGCGTCGCCATCGACCACGCGACGCTTGCCGGTGACAAAA
>NZ_NPKJ01000074.1 GCF_002284575.1 Mesorhizobium temperatum | reverse complement strand
TTCCGACGCCTTCGATCTGAAGGGCCGGACAGGGCCGATCTCCGGCACGGTGACGGCGGACAAGATCGGCCTGGACAATCCGACCATCGCGCCGCTGCTCGCCGGAAAGATCACTGCCAAGGTCGCCGGCGATCTCGCTACCGATACCATCGTCATCGACAGCGGCTCGGTGACGAGCGAGGCGCTGGACAGCGGCTTTAATGGAAGGGTCTCGCTGGCCGATGGCGCCATCGATCTCAACCTCAGGGCGGTTGCGGCTTCCGCAGCACTGCCGGCGGCAATGCGCGGCGTGCTCGCCGAGCGGACGCAGCTCAGCGCGGCACTGAAGCGCGACGCCAACGGCAATGTTACCGCCAACGCCATCAGGCTGGTATCAGGTGCATTCAGCGCCGACGGGCAGGCCAGCCTCGCCGACAACAAGGTCAGCGCCGACGTCAAGGGCGCGCTGGCCGACATCTCGCTTCTGTCCGGGGATGCCAAGGGCGCCATCGCGTTCGCGCTGAACGCGCAGGGCGCCGGTACAGCGCCGGACCTGTCGCTGACGGTCGACAGCGACCGGCTTTCGGTGGCGGCGCGAGAAATCACCGGGCTAAAGCTCACCGCGACGGGGAAGGGCGACATCGCCAGCCCGGCGGCCGATATCTCGCTCACCGGATCCGTCAATGACGAGCCACTCGATTTCAAGGCGTCGCTGGTAACGCGCCAGGGAAAGCGGTCCATAAACGGACTAAGCCTGTCGCTGGGCGACAACAAAGTTTCGGGCGACCTTGCTCTCGACGATAGATTCCTGCCGCTCGGCACGGTGGCGCTGGATCTACCCGATATCAGTCCGCTCGCAGCCCTGGCGCTGGAAAAAGCTAACGGCGACGTGCGTGGCACGATCGCCTTCTCGAAGACCGGCAATGCGTCTGATGTCGCCATCAAGGCGACCACAGATTCAATTTCGCGCGGCGATCTTTCGGCAAAGACGGTCACCATCGATGCGCTGATTGCCAACTATCTCGCCGCACCGGTGATCTCCGGAAAAATCCGTGCCGACAGCGTCACCTCCGGCGGCACCGTCATTCGCGGCATCGATGTCGACCTGACGCGCGACGGCGACTGGACCCGGTTTTCCGGCGGCGCCACCGTCAAGGACATTCCGGCCACGGCCGAAGGCAGGGTGAAGATCGCGGACGGCACGACAAGTNCCGGCCACGGCCGAAGGCAGGGTGAAGATCGCGGACGGCACGACAAGTGTCGAGATCGCCTCGGGCGAAGCGACCATTCGCGGCATCAAGGCGGCGGTCGCGCAGCCGTCGACCCTGAGCATCGCCAATGGCACGGCCAGCATCGAAAAGCTGCTGCTCGATGTCGGCGGCGGATCGGTGACCGTGTCCGGCACCGCCGGCCAGACACTCGACCTCGCGGCAGAGTTTTCCGCACTGCCGGCCGCCCTTGCCAATGATTTTTCACCGGGCCTCGACGCCGCGGGCACGCTCGGCGGAACAGCGCAAGTGACGGGACCGTCGGCAGCCCCCGACATTCGTTTCGAGGCGCAGCTCAGCGGCGCCGAGACCAGCCAGACCCGCCAGGCGGGGCTCGGCTCGCTCAACCTCGATGCGGCAGGCAGCTTCTCCTCCGCCGGCGGCGTCGCCATCGACCACGCGACGCTTGCCGGTGACAAAA
>NZ_NPKJ01000019.1 GCF_002284575.1 Mesorhizobium temperatum | reverse complement strand
CGTCGAAATCTCCAGAATCAACAATGGCAGCTACAGAATCACATACGATTCCAACCCTTCAAGCCCCTTTCGCAGCCGCCGGACCCTTCCCGCTTGACATCCCCAAGACGCAAATGTGTGCGCACGCTAGCCCCTTGTGGGAGAAGGGAAGGCGCTTTGCTACCGCCCCTCGCGGTACCACATCGAGCCCAATGCCAGAAGCAGCAGGCCGAGGCCGAGGAACCCGCCGAACAACGGCACGCGCGAGACGGCCTTCAGCACGCTGTCGTCGGTGGTGCGCAGGCCGATCCAGTCGTTGCCGGCCGCCGCGCCCGTGGAGCGGACCGGGACGACCGATGGCAGCGTCACGCCGCCGGTGAGGTTGCCAAGGGTCGACGATTGTGCCAGCCGGCGCACGCTGCCGCCGGTGGCCTCGGCCGGCGCTTTCAGCCGGTTCTCGGTGGAAACGACGTCGGTGAATTCCGGCGCATTGACCGGGCCGACATGGGCAAGCGCCTTCAGGTCGCCATTGCCGACCTGATAGAGGCCGATCTCGCTGGTTTCGATGCTGCCCAGGAAGACGCCGGGTTCGGCTCTCTCTAGCTTGACGGTCATCGCCTTGCCGGACGGGGTGATGATCTGCGCCGGGCCGGGATCGTCGCTCATCGTCTGGCGGCGGATTTCCAGCATCATGCCGCGGCCGTCGGCGGTCAGCCGCTCCTCCTCGAGTTCGGGCTCCTTCATCAGCCAGTGGGCGATGCGGCGATAGAGCTGGACATGCGGGCCGCCGCCCTCGAAGCCACGCGCCCACAACCAGCCCTGGTCGGACAGAAACATGCCGACGCGGCCTTCGCCCTTGCGGTCGAGCAGGAGCAGGGGACGGTTGTCGGCGCCCTTCATCACCGCCTCACCCTCGGGGTTCTCGACGCCGATGGTGCGGAACCAGCGGCTCCAGTGCGGCGGCTCGGTAGCGGAGCCGTCGAGCCCGCGCGTCACCGGATGGCGCTGGCCGAGCTCGGTGAGGCGCGGATAGAAGGCCTTGTCGACGACTTCGCCGGTCGGCATCGCCGGCAGCGCCGACATCAAAGGCGTGCGGGCGATGGAGCTTTCGCCGGCATATTCGGGCCCTGCCGCGATCAGCAGCGCGCCGCCCTTTTCGACATATTCGGCGATGTAGTCGTAGTAGAGGATCGGCAGCACGTCGCGATGCTGATAGCGGTCGAAGATGATCAGGTCGAAATCCTTGATCTTCTCGACGAACAACTCGCGCGTCGGGAAGGCGATCAGCGACAGTTCGTTGATCGGCGTACCGTCCTGCTTTTCCGGCGGCCGCAGAATGGTGAAGTGGACCAGATCGACCGAGGCGTCGGATTTCAGAAGGTTGCGCCAGGTGCGCTCACCGGCATGCGGCTCACCGGAAACCAACAGCACGCGCAAATTCTCGCGGATGCCGTCGATCAGCGCGATGGCGCGGTTGTTGGTGTCGGTGAGTTCGTCGGGCTCGGGGTCGATGGCGAGTTCGACGATGTTGCGGCCGGCGCCGGGAATGGTCACTTGCAGCGGCATGGCCTGGCCGATGGTGGCGCGCTCGACCGAAACCTGCTCGCCATTGACCGAGACACGCACATCGACCGAGCCGGCCTCGTTGTTGGTGCCGATGACACGATAGGTCATTTCGAGCGGCTTGCCGACCAGACCGAAGCGCGGCGCATTCTCGAAACGGATGCGGCGATCCTTTTCCTGGTCGTTGCCGGTGATCAGCGCGTGCAGCGGGGCATTGAAGTCGGGTGTGCCGCCGGGGGCGTCGTGCACCTCGCCATCGGTGATCATGATGGCGCCGCCGATGCGCGAAGGCGGCACGTCGCGGAAAGCGCTTTCAAGCGCGCCGAAAAGCCGCGTTTCGGTGCGCTCCTCGGCGGCTTCCGACTTGCCGGCCTCGACGACGCGGACGTCGAACTGCTTGAAGCGGCCAAGACGCTGCTGAAGCCCGGCCAGCGCCTCGTCTGTCTGCTTGGTGCGCTCGCCAATGTCCTGGCTCTGGCTGCGGTCGACGACGACGGCGACGACGCTTTTCAGCGCCTCGCGCTCTTCGTCGAGCAACACCGGGTTGAGCAGGGCCGCAGCCAGCGCCAGCAGGGCGGCAAATCGGAAGATCGCGCCGCGCTGGCGAAACCACAGACCGACCAATGCCAGCAGCAACAGCGGCGCCAGCACCAGGCCAAGCAGCGGCCAGGAGACGAGCGGTTCGAAGGCGAGCGACAAGTTCATGGCTTACTGCCCCAGCCGTTCGAGCAGCACCGGCACATGCACCTGATCGGATTTGTAGTTGCCGGTCAGCATGTACATCATGATGTTGACGCCTGCGCGCAGCGCATAAATGCGCTGCATCGGGTCCGACGGCACGGTCGGCAAAAGCGGATCGCCATTCTCGTCGACCGCCCAGGCGCCGGCGAAATCATTGGCGGTGATCATGATCGGCGAGACGCCGTCGCCGGTGCGTACCGGGCGGTTCTCGGTGTTGCTGGCTTCGAGCGACGCCGCGACCCAGAGCGGGCCGCCGGCGAAGCGTCCGGGAAACTCAGGCAGGATGTAGAAGGATTTGGTCAGCACATGGTCCGACGGCACCGGCTCCAGCGCCGGCACGTTGAGGTTGCCAAGGATGTCGCGCAGCCGCTCCGTCGCCGGGCTGGCCGAATCCGCGCCGATGCCGGTGGCGAACTGGTCGCGCGTGTCGAACAGCACCGTGCCGCCCTGCTGCATATAAGCATCGACGCGGGCGATCGCGGCCTGGCTCGGCATCGGTGCAGCAGGGTCGATCGGCCAGTAGATCAGGGGATAGAATGACAGCTGGTCCTTCGAGATATCGACGCTGGCCGGCGCCCCCGGCTCGAGCGCGGTTTTTTCGATCAGGAAGCGGGTCAGGCCCTCCAGCCCGGCTTGGCTGATCGAATCGACGCTCCGTTCGCCGGTCTGCACATAGGCGATCCGGGTCTTGGAAATGTCCTCGATCGCCCGTTCGTCGCCAGGTTTGGCATCGTCGGCGCGGGCGATGTCGGTGTGGCCGACCAGGGCGCCGAGCGCAATCAGCAGGGCGGCGGTGGTCGCAGCAGCCGTGCCGGCGCGGCGCGGCCGGCGCGAGAACAAGCCGCCCATCCAGAACACGGCCAGCGTGTCGAGCACCATCAGCAAGAGAGCTGCCGCCACCAGCGGCCCCTTCAAATTGTGCGATTCGTCGAAGGCGTACTGGATGGTGGTGACCGGCACGGTGATCTGAGGACGGACCAGCGGTGCGAAGCTGCTTTCGGCATTGAGCAGATTGTGGGCGAGGACGCCGGTTTCGGAGCCGTACAGGCCGGGCGGATTCTCGAACGTCACCGGCAGCCGGCCGGCACCCGGCACCAGCGGCCGTGCATCCGGCGTCGGCGGCACCAGCGTGCCGTCGGCTGATATCATGCGGTAGGGCGCCAGCGAGGTGGCGGCGGCCTCGGCATTGGCAACCGCCGCACCCTGGTTGCGCGACAATTGCACGATGCGCCGCAGCATCTCGACGAAGCTGCCGGAGATCGGCAGGTTCGACCAGGTCGCCTCCGGCGTGACATGGAACAGGACGAGCGTGCCCTTTCCCTTCTTCATCCCGGTCACCAGCGGCGTGCCGTCGGCAAGCGTCGCCCAGGTGCGCTCGACGATATCGGGCGTCGGCTCGGCCAGCACCTGCCTGGTGACGGTGACCTCGGCGGGCGGAGCGAGGTCGGCGAAGGGACCGGTCTTCGGAAAATCGGTGACCGGCTGCGGCGTCGTCCACGACAGCGCGCCGCCGAGCGAGCGCTCGCCGGTGCGCAGCCTGACCGGCAGCAGGTCGTCGTCATTGCCGGCGGCGACCAGCCGCGAGCCGGCGAACCGCACCAGCGTGCCGCCATTGTCGACCCAGTCGACCAACCTTTGCCGCACCTGCTCCGGAATGGTGCCGACATCGGCCATGACGATCATCGCCGGCTTCTGGTCGAGGAGCTGCGGGATGGCGTCGGCAAGGTCGGCGCTCGACGGCTCAGTCAGATCGGCGAAGGGCTGCAGCGCGCGGCGGATATAGTACAGTGGCGACAAAAGCGGCTGCGCCTGGTCGGCCTCGGCCTGCGACAGCAGCCCGACACGGCGGCGCTTGGAATTCTCGTCGAGCACGCGGACGGCGCCGGCCTGCCGCTGGCCGTCGAGCGCGATCGAGGCGAAGTCGTTGCGCAGTTCGAACGGCACCGCCATCGTGCCGGTGGCGGTGGATTCGCCCGGTGAGAAGGTCAGCGTGGCGTCGGCGATGCGGCGGCCCTTGTCGTCGAAGGCGCCGGCGGTCACCTGAGCCGGCGCCGGATCGCCCGGCGCGCGGATGGCGGTCAGCTCGAAGCCGTCGACCTGGTTGTCGGCGCCGGTCAGGCCGATCAAGCCAGGCCGGTCGGAGGCGGCCCAGACGACACGGGCGGCGTTCTTCGACAAAAGCGTGTTGAAGGCGGCCTCGTCGCCTTCCGCCGCCAGACCGTCGGCGAGCACGGCAACGCTGGCGCCCGGCAAGGTCTCCAGGGTTGCCGCGACGCGGGTGTAGACGGCAGGGCGGTCGGTCGGGATCGGCCGCGGCTTTGCCGCGCGCAGCCGGTCGAGCGCGGTGGCGGCGTCGAAGGGGCCGATCTCGGCGTTCGGCTTCTCGGCGGTGAAGGCGATGATGACGGGCACGTCGTTGGAGCTGGCATCGGTGATCAGCCGTTCGGCAGTGGCGACGCGCTGGCCCCAGTCGGCGGCACTTGCCCAGTCATTGTCGATGACCAGCGCAAGAGCGGCGCCCTCGGCCGGCAGTCTTTCACGCGGGTTGAAGACAGGTTCGGCAAGCGCCGCAACGATAAGGGCCGCCATCAGCAGCCTGAGCAGCGTCAGCCACCACGGGCTCTGTTGCGGCGTCTCCTCGCGCTTCAGCACGCGGGCCAGGATCTTCAGCGGCGGGAAGACCTCGGTCTGCGGCTTGGGCGGGGTGAACCGCAAAAGCCACCAGATCACCGGCAGCGCCAGAAGGCCCCACAGCACCATCGGTGCCCCGAAGGATAGCGGCAGCCAGCTCATGTGCGGATCCTCCCGGCTGAGCTGCCATCGACGGTCATCGCCATGTGGACTCGCACCAGCGCATCGGAGGCAAGGCGGTCGGTGTGGTTGACGGTGAAGCTCCAGCCGAGCCGCTTGCACCAGTCGGTCAGTTCCTGACGGCGGGCGATGTAAAGCAGTCGGTATTCATCGCCGAGCGTTTCGGCACGGCCGGCGGTCAGCTTGTCGCCGGTCTCGGGATCGGTGAATTCGGTGCGGCCGGCATAGGGGAATCTCTCCTCGGCCGGGTCGGCGACCTCGATCAAATGGGCACGCACGCCGTGGCGGGCGAGCACGTCGAGCCAGGCGATGGTGTCCTCGACCGGGTCGAGGAAGTCGCTGACGATGACGATGTCGCAGAAGCGGCGAATGGCGGACAGGTCGGGCTTCACCGGCAATTCGCCGGCATGGGTGAGTTGTGCCGCGATGCGCTCGGCGCCGTTGCGGGCGGTGAACGGATCGGTCAGCCCGGGCCAGGCGATGCGCTCGCCGCTGCGCGACAGAAGCTCGGCCATGGCCAACGCCAGCACCAGCGCGCGGGATTCCTTCGAGACGGTGGCTCCGGTCGATTTGTAGAGCATGGACGGCGAGGGATCGGCCCACAGCCACACCGTATGGGCAGCCTCCCATTCGCGGTCGCGCACATAGATGTGGTCGTCGCGGGCCGAGCGCCGCCAGTCGATACGCGAGGAATCGCCTTCGACATAGGGCCGGAACTGCCAGAAATTCTCGCCGATGCCGCGCTTGCGGCGGCCGTGCCAGCCGGCGATCACCGTGTTGACGATGCGGCGCGCCTCGACCAGCAGGTCCGGCACCAGCGACGCCCGCAACCGGCCGCGGGCGAGCGCGTCACGCGTCGCCGCCGGTGCCTGGGCCTCGCCTATACGCGCCATCAGATGCCTTTTGCCAGTTTCGCCACCACGTCGCGTACGGTCGTGCCCTCGGCACGGGCGGCGAAGGTCAGCGCCATGCGGTGCTGCAGCACCGGCTCGGCCAGCGCTCTGATATCGTCTATCGACGGCGCCAGCCGTCCATCATAGAGGGCGCGGGCGCGGGCGCACAGTGTCAGCGACTGGCTGGCGCGCGGGCCGGGGCCCCAGGCGACGTGCTTGTCGGTCTCGGCATTGCCCTGGCCGGGTCGCGCCGAGCGTACCAGCTGGAGGATCGCCTCGACGACGCTTTCCGGCACCGGCATGCGGCGAATGAGGGTCTGGATCTCCTTCAGCCGCGCCGGCTGCAGCACGTTCTGCGCCTTGGCGTCCTCGATGCCGGTGGTCTCCAGAAGGATGCGACGCTCCGCCTCGATTTCCGGATAGAGGATGTCGACCTGCATCAGGAAGCGGTCGAGCTGCGCCTCGGGCAGCGGATAGGTGCCTTCCTGCTCCAGCGGGTTCTGCGTCGCCAGCACGTGGAAGGGCGCCGGCAGGTCGTGGCGGACACCGGCAATGGTGACGTGGTATTCCTGCATCGACTGCAGCAGCGCCGACTGGGTGCGCGGCGAGGCGCGGTTGATCTCATCGGCCATCAGCAGCTGCGCGAAGATCGGCCCGGAGATGAAGCGGAAGGAGCGCTTGCCGAATTCGTCCTGCTCCATCACCTCGGAGCCGAGAATATCGGACGGCATCAGGTCGGGCGTGAACTGGATGCGGCGGGAATCGAGGCCGAGCACGATGCCCAGCGTCTCGACCAGCTTGGTCTTGGCAAGGCCGGGCACGCCGACCAGCAGCGCATGGCCGCCGGCCAGCAGCGCCACCAGCGTGCGTTCGACGACGCTTTCCTGGCCGAAGATGACGCGGCCGACGCCCTCGCGAACCCTGGAAATGTCGGCCAGCGCCGTCTCGGCCTGGGCGATCATGTCCTTTTCGCTGATCGGGCTTTCCTTGATCATCACGCTCATGCAGCATCGATCCTTCTCGTTGGAAATACCGGCTTGCACCTTAGACGCCACAGAGTGCCGCGATTCGGCCTCGCGTGGTGCCTGTCTTTGAACTTAAATCACAGACTTAGGCTGACAAGCGGAACAACAGTGACTATTTCGTGACCATGACAGAACGCGCCGAAGATCGTGATGAAAGTTTGACGACCGCGACCGGGGCGCGCGGACTCGAGGCGCTGATCTCGCGTGCCGCCCGCGCGGGCAAGGGGCCGGCGCCGGTGGAGCGCTGGAACCCGGCTTTTTGCGGCGATCTCGACATGGAGATCAGACAGGACGGCACCTGGTTCTATCAGGGCACGCCGATCGGCCGCATGCCGCTGGTGCAGCTGTTTTCCTCCGTGCTGCGCAAGGACGAAGACGGCAAGACCTACCTGGTGACGCCGGTGGAAAGGGTCGGCATCCGCGTCGTCGATGCGCCTTTCATTGCCGTCGAGATGGATGTTTGCGGCACCGGCTATGGCCAAGTCATCACCTTTCGCACCAATGTCGGCGATGTGGTCGAGGCCGGGCCGGAGCATCCGCTGCGCTTCGTCGACGAGGAGGCGACCGGTGGCCTGAAACCCTATGTGCTGGTGCGCGGACGGCTGGAAGCGCTGGTGGCGCGGCCGGTCATGTACGAACTGGTCGATCATGGCGAAGAGATCGAGGTCGGCGGCAGAAGGATGTTTGCCGTCCGTTCGAGGGGCGCGGTCTATCCGATCATGCCGGCCGAAAAACTGCAGCGGCTGAGCCCATGATGGACAGCGTATGATGGACAAGGTGACGCCGACGCCGTTTTCCGCAGAGGATTTTCGCGCCCGCGTCGCGGCACAGCCGCTGGCGCATGCCGCCGACGATTATGGCGACCATCGCTTCAACCCCGGCCATCCGCGTTTAAAGCTCGCAAAGGCATTGCGCGATGCCGCCGTGCTGATCCCGGTGGTCGATCACGGATACGATGCCACGGTTCTGCTCACCAAACGGGCGGAAAACCTGCGCAACCATTCGGGGCAGGTGGCCTTCCCGGGCGGCACGATCGATCCTACCGACCCGAGCCCGGAGGCGGCGGCATTGCGCGAGACATTCGAGGAGATCGGGCTCGGCCGGGACCGGGTAGAGATCATCGGCCGCATGCCCGATTATGTCTCCGGCAGCGGCTACCGGATCGCCCCGGTGCTGGGAATAGTGCGGCCGGGTTTTTCGCTGACGCTGAATTCTGAGGAGGTCGACGCCGCCTTCGAAGTGCCGCTGCGCTTCCTGATGGACCCGGCCAACCACGGCCGCGACAGTCGCATGTGGAACGACCTCGAATGGGTCTTCTACGAGATGCCCTACGACGGACAACGCATCTGGGGCGTCACCGCCGGGATCATCCGGACGCTCTATGAAAGGCTCTATACGTGAGCGGCCGGATGTCGCTCGCGGGCAAAGCCGAGTGGCTCGGCGAACGGCACCTGCAGCGCCTGCTGGCGGCGCTGGCGGATGGCGGCGAGGAGGCGCGTGTCGCCGGCGGTGCGGTGCGCAATGCGCTCATCGGCCAGCCGGTCGCCGACGTCGATATCGCCACCACGACCGTGCCTGATGAAACCATCCGCCGCGCCGAGGCGGCGGGCTTCAAGGCTGTGCCGACCGGCATCGAGCACGGCACCATCACGATTGTCGCCGGCGGGAAGCCGTTCGAGGTAACCACGCTGCGCGCCGACATCGAGACCGACGGACGGCGGGCCAAGGTGTCGTTCGGGCGCGACTGGAAGGCCGACGCGGAACGGCGCGATTTCACCATCAACGCTCTCTATGCCGAGGCCGACGGGACGATCGTCGACCTTGTCGGCGGCGTCGCCGACATCGAGGCGCGCCGGCTGCGCTTCATCGGCGATCCGGAAGCGCGCATCCGCGAGGATTATCTACGCATCCTGCGCTTTTTCCGCTTCTTCGCCTGGTATGGCGACGGCCGGCCGGATGCCGAAGGGCTGAAGGCTTGCGCCCGGCTCAAGGAGGGGCTCGGCCAACTCTCGGTCGAGCGCGTCTGGTCCGAGCTGAAGAAGTTGCTGTCGGCCCCCGATCCATCGCGCGCCTTGCTGTGGATGCGCCAGGCCAGCGTGCTCACCAGCGTTCTGCCGGAGAGCGAGAAATGGGGCATCGATGCGATCCATGCGCTGACCAGGGCCGAGAAGGATCTGGGCTGGACGCCGGACCCGCTGCTCAGGCTGGAAGCGATCGTGCCGCCGGACGCCGCACGGATGAAGACGCTCGCTGAGCGGCTGAGATTCTCCGTCAGCGATGCCGGCCGTCTGAGGCAGTGGGCGCTGACAGCGCCTGCCGAGCCGAAGACGACCGAAGCCGAACTCGCAAAACGGCTCTATCGTGGCGATCATCAGGGCGTTGTCGATCGCTTGCGGCTGTCGCTCGCTTCCGCTCGAGCCCGCGCCGTCGAGGACAATGACGCGCTGCTCGAAGCCGGCGGCTTCTCGCGCCTGCTGGCCTTCACCGGAAAGTGGAAAAAGCCCGACTTTCCGCTCAAGGGCGCCGATCTGACGACGCTTGGCGCGTCGCCCGGACCGAAACTCGGCGCAACCTTGAAGAACCTCGAAAACGAATGGGTCGAGTCCGGCTTTGCGCTGGATCGCGGCGCGCTCCTCGAGCGCGCCGCAGAAGCACTCGAAAGTTAGAGACCGTTTGGAAACTCTGCTCTGGCGGCCATCTGATGGCGTTTTCTGCGCTTCCGGTGCTCACGGACCCAAATGTCCGCTGCGCTCCGGTTCTCGAAACCACCACCATATGACTCGCCAGAGCGAATTTCGAAACAGTCTCTTAGGTAAATCAGGCCGCGTCGCGGGGCTTTTCGATGCGCGAACGGATGGCTTCGATCATCGTCTCGCGGATGATCGTCTCGCCATGCGTCTCACGCATGTGCTCGACCGCACGACGCATGATCTCGGCTTCCTCTTCGGCGCGCGTATGCCAGTCACAACCCGGAACGAGCGAGCCGCAGTGGAATTCTTTCATCGGATTTCTCCCTTTTCCTCCTCGGAGCGTCGCATCTGCTCTGACACGGAGCTCCAGCACCTTTGATCGACGCATGATCTCTGTCGGAAACCGGTTCGGTTTCGGGTCATGCGCTGGCCGAGCCAGCATAACACGATCGAATGGTTTTGGTTGCTGCAGAGACCGAAAAAGGCGGAGCAGCGCTGCTCCGCCCTCTTACGCTACCCCGGAGGCAAGACCTCGTCTTGCCCCAGCGAGCAGGCGATCACTTCATGATCCTGACTGCCTCGGCAATTTTGTGCTTGCCGCTCATGTCCCACGAAACGCGGACCTTTTCGCCGGCCTTCAGGCCAGGATTCTTGAAGGCCTTGGGCAGCGTAAAGGTAGATCCGTTATCCAGAACAAGGCTCATGGCCGTTCCATCATAGGTCTTGACCGTGCCCGTGGTGTGCTTGACCGCTGCGAAGGCAGCGCCACCAGAGGCAAGAACGGCAGCAGCCGCAACCGACATAATAAGCGTGCGCATGGCATGCTCTCCTGGAAAATGAGGGCACCATTTTGGGGAAGGTGCCCCACTCAATGATGGGCCGTCCGGTCGCGTCGGGTCGCGGTTCTAGGGAGGATGAACCGCCGGCGTTTCCCGGCCCGGAACGAAAAATAGTCCTGTTTTTTCAAGTGGATATTAGACGAAAAAGATATTCTGCGCGCCACATTCGACGCCAAAATCAAACGATTTAGACCTCATTGCGCCTCACGTCCGACTCACCCAGATTTTACGGCCATTTCACTTCCGGCGGCAGGCTGGACAGGATCGAGGCGACGTTGCCGCCGGTCTTCAGTCCGAAGATGGTGCCGCGATCGTGAAGCAAGTTGAATTCGACATAGCGGCCGCGGCGAATGAGCTGTTCTTCACGGTCGCCGTCGGTCCAGTTGTCGTTGAAATTGGCCCGCACCAGATGTCCGTAGACGACGAGAAAAGATCGCCCGACATCCTGGACGAAGTTGAAATCGGCGTTCCAGCCGCCTTTGTCCTCACCCGAATGCAGCCAATCGAAGAAGATGCCGCCGGTGCCGCGCGGTTCGTCGCGGTGCGGCAGATAGAAATACTCGTCGCACCAGGCCTTGAATTTCGCGTGGTCGGCGACGCCAGCGTGCTTCTCGCAGGCGAATTGCATGGCCCGGTGGAAGGCAACCGTGTCCGGGTCGTCCTGGGTGCGGCGACGGTCGAGCACCGGCGTCAGGTCGGCGCCGCCGCCGAACCACTGGCTCGAGGTGACGACCATGCGCGTGTTCATGTGCACGGCCGGCACGTTGGGGTTCCACGGATGGGCGATCAGCGAAATGCCGCTCGCCCAGAAGCGCGGGTCTTCCTCGGCGCCCGGCATCTGCTTCCTGAACTCCGGCGAAAACTCGCCATAGACGGTGGAGGTGTGGACGCCGACCTTCTCGAAGACGCGGCCACGCATCATCGACATGGTGCCGCCGCCGCCCTTGCCGGCGTCGCGCTCCCACGGCGTCTTTTCGAAGCGGCCGGGCGACCATGAGGCCTGCGGCCCCTGCAGATCCTGTTCGATCTGCTCGAAGGCGGCGCAGATGCGCTCGCGCAACGTCTCGAACCACAGCCGCGCCTTCCTCTTCTTCTGTTCGATGTCGGCTGGCAGCCCCGCCGGTATTTCGGGTCGTTGCAAATGCTATCTCCGGTTGTGGGGCGCGTACCCCGACAAATGACTCGTCTTTTCCGGCCGCGATCCCTAATCTCTTAGGTGCAAGGGTCAAGTGTGAATGGAGTTCTTTCGTGCGCACCCCGGCAAGACCGCCGCTGGATGGCCTGAAGAAGAGGCTCGACCGTTCGCGCGCCGAGCGCGAGCGTATGCCGCGCGACGGATTCCTGCGCGAGACCTTCGTCCTGCCGCGTTCCGATGCGCGGCTCAAGGCGAAGGAGTGGTTCGAGCGCTTTCCCAAGCAGGCCTACTGGACCGAAATCGAAAGCTGGTTCGAGCGGCCGGGCGACGTCATCGAATTCACCATCAGGCGGCTGCCGGCTGCGGATTAGCGAGCGACCAACAACCGCCTTGCGCCCGGGCCTTGGGCGCTCAATCGGTCTTCCTTGTTCCGCAGCGGGCATTTGTCGATCGACATGCAGCCGCAGCCGATGCAGTCGGTCAGCCCGTCGCGCAGCTTCTTCAGCTGGGCAATCTTGCGATCGAGCTGGTCGCGCCAGGCCGTTGAAAGCAGGTTCCAGTCCTCGCGCGTCGGCGTGCGGCCTTCAGGCAGCGATTCAAGCGCAGCACCGATCTCGGCCAGCGAGATGCCGACCTCCTGCGCGATCCTGATGATCGCCACACGTCGCAGCACGTCGCGGCCGTAGCGCCGCTGGTTGCCTGATGTGCGGTGGCTGCGGATCAGTCCGCGCGCCTCGTAGAAATGCAGCGCCGATACCGCCACGCCGCTCCGCGTGGCCACCTGGCCGACCGTCAGTTCCGTCACCGCCATTCGAATTTTCCGCTTGACCTCAAGTTAAGTTGAGCTTGTGACGAAGAAACCCTTGATATGCAAACCGCAGGAGAAGGCGATGTGCGCCTGGGTGAGAATGACTAGAGAGGGTGCGGTCGTCGGCCAGAAAGCGGCCGTGTTCGCTGCGCCCACTGAGGGTCTGCGAATGCTATCCGAGCTGCCGGATCGCCTCGCCGGCCACCATGGCGACGGAAAGCGCGACGTTGATGCTGCGCGCGCCCAGCTGCATCGGGATGATCAGTCGCGCATCCGCCGCCTCGTGGACAGGATCCGGCACGCCTGCGGATTCGCGGCCGAACAAAAGAATGTCGGCATCGGCGAAGGCGAAATCGGTGTAGGCGGTCGCGGCTCTGGTCGACAGCAGCACCAGCCGCCGCGCTTCGCCTCTGCGCCAGTTCTCGAAGGCGTGCCAGTCGACATGCCGGGTCAGCGCCGCCATTTCGAGATAATCCATGCCGGCCCGTTTCAGCGCACGGTCGGAGAGCGGGAAGCCGGCCGGTTCGATGATGTCGACGCCGAGACCGAGGCAAGCCGCGAAGCGTAGGATTGTCCCGGTGTTGCCGGCGATATCCGGCTGGTAGAGCGCGATGCGGAGACGGTTGTTCATTTCCGCATCCTGCTAATAAGTGGCAGATCGGCCACAGCAGGTTCGCGGTTTTGGAAATTGCTGGACTGGCGGGTGGTCATTTTCTGCGAAGTCGGCTATACGCCGGGCATTGTCAACCCGAACCGATGGAGGGGTAATTCATGATGATCATGTACATCCAGCGCCCCTCTTGTGGGCTTACCAGCCTGCCGGCGGTTTCGGTACGACGATTCTCCTGACTTTTTAGACTTCGATCGCACCGATTCTTAGCCGAAACCCTTTTTCGGCCTTCGAAGGAATCCTGCGATGTTTTTCAAGCTGTCGAAGGGGCTGAACGCCCCACCTGAACACGCCTCTGTTCAATCCCCGCCTTTCGCCGGCCATTCGCCCGCGAACAGGCCTGACTTTTTTCCGTATTTTCACATGGAGGACGGACCGATGTTCGATCCCTGCAAGATTCCCGGCTCAAGAAACCTGCACGAGCGCAGGATGGCGACCTGGGCGCTTTTGATCGGCGAAACCTATTCGTCTGCGGCTCACGCCGAGACCCGCCGGCGCCCGCATCGCGGCATGCTGCCGGACGTCGATTTCTCGCGCGCGGTTCCCGACCGCAGCCGACCGTCGTTGGTGCGCCGGATCATCAGGCTGATCCGGCCCGGCGCAAAAACCGGCGCGACACTCAGGGTCGTCGACACGGCACTGTCAGGATCGGCGAACGAGCCTGTCGGCGAAAAGCCCGCGACGTCCTATATTGCGCGAAGCAGGACCGGCGGCCCGGGTGATTCCGGCACGCCGGTCTTTGACGCTACGCGCTCCAAGGATGCCACGCGCTCCGCGCCGCGTGAGCGAAAACAAGCACATGAGTACCAAGACAATGTTCCGCTGGTTTGAAACAAGGCTCGATCCGTTCCCTGCCGAGGAGCCGGTCGAGCCGCCGAAGACGCTGATCGCCTTCTGCGTCCACTATACGCGCGGTGCCTGGCCCTACATCGCGATCGATGCGATGCTGGTGACGGCTATCGCCCTTGCCGAGGTGTGGATGTTCGGCTTCATGGGCCGGATCGTCGACTGGCTGTCGGCGCAGAACCGCGAGACGTTCCTGCAGACCGAGGGCTGGAAGCTCGCCGGCATGGCTTTCATCGTGGTGTTCGCCCTGCCGGCGACGGTCTGGTTCCATGCGCTCCTCAACCAGCAGACGCTGATGGGCAACTATCCGATGCGTATCCGCTGGCAGGTGCATCGCTACCTGCTCAAGCAGTCGATGGCGTTCTATCAGGACGAGTTCGCCGGACGCATCGCGACCAAGCTGATGCAGACCGCGCTCGCCGTGCGCGAATGCGTCATCAAGCTCATCGACGTGCTCAATTATGTCGTGGTCTATTTCCTCGGCATGCTGTTCATCGTCGGCTCGGCCGACTGGCGGCTGGCGGCGCCGCTTGCCGTCTGGCTTGCCGGCTATGTCTTGCTCCTGCGCTATTTCATCCCGCGATTGGGCAAGGTCGGCGAGGAGCAGGCCAATGCGCGCTCGACCATGACCGGCCGCGTCGTCGACAGCTACTCCAACATCCAGACGGTCAAGCTGTTCTCGCATGCGCGGCGCGAGGCGTCCTTCGCCCGGGAAGGCATGGCCGGCTTTCTCGATACGGTCTACCGGTCGATGCGGCTGGTGACGCAGCTCTACGGCCTGCTCTACGTCCTGAACTCACTGCTGTTGTTTTCGGTCACCGCGATCTCGCTGTGGCTGTGGCTCGGCCAGGTAGTGACGATCGGCGCTGTCGCCCTGGTCATCGGCCTCGTTCTTCGGCTCTGGGGCATGTCGCAATGGATCATGTGGGAGATGTCCACCCTGTTCGAGAATATCGGCACGGTGCAGGACGGCATCAGCTCGATCTCGCTGCCGCGCGTCGTCGAAGACAGGCCTGGCGCCAAGGACATTGTCGTGACCAAGGGCGAGATCCGTTTCGAGGACATCCGCTTCCACTACGGCAAGCAGAAAGGAATGATCGAAAGCCTGTCGCTGACGGTGAAGCCGGGCGAAAAGGTCGGCATCGTCGGCCGCTCAGGCGCCGGCAAGTCGACGCTGGTCAACCTTCTGTTGCGCTTCTACGACCTTGAAAACGGCAAGATCCTGATCGATGGCCAGGAAATCGCGGCGGTGACGCAGGATTCGCTGCGCGCCCAGATCGCCATGGTCACGCAGGACACCTCGCTGCTGCATCGTTCGGTGCGCGAGAACATCCTTTATGGCCGGCCGGACGCCAGCAACGAGATGCTGCTCGAGGCAGCAAGCCGCGCCGAGGCACTTGATTTCATATCAAGGCTTTCGGACGCCAGTGGCCGCACGGGTTTCGATGCGCATGTAGGCGATCGCGGCGTCAAATTGTCCGGTGGCCAGCGGCAACGCATTGCCATTGCCCGCGTTATGCTGAAGGACGCGCCGATCCTCATTCTCGACGAAGCGACGTCTGCGCTTGATTCCGAGGCCGAGGCCGCCATCCAGGAGAACCTCTACAAGCTCATGCAAGGCAAGACCGTCATCGCCATCGCGCACCGGCTCTCGACCATCGCGGCGATGGACCGGCTCGTCGTCATGGACAAGGGCCGCATCATCGAGGAAGGTTCGCATGAGCAACTCGTCGCCAGCGGCGGGCTCTATGCGCAGCTTTGGCAGCGCCAGTCGGGCGGCTTCCTGCTCGATGACGGTGCCGCCGCCAACGATGCCATCGTCAAGGGTCAAGCAGCAGAATGATGGGCAGCAGAATGATGGCCGCTGAATGATGATTGCCGTCTATCGCTGGTTCGAGAACTGGGTCTATCCGTTCAGGGAGCCCGCGGGGCTTCGGCCACCGGTCAGCGTCAGCGGGTTCCTCTGGCACTATGTCGGCCAGGCGAAGGTCGCCTTCTTCGCCATGCTGGTCATCGGCGGTATTGCGCCGCTGGTCGAGGCTGGACTGTTCTACTTCGTCGGGAGGCTGGTCGACATTCTCGACCAGCTCCCCGGCGAGCGCAGCTGGGATGCGCTATGGGCTGCCGCCGGTCCCGAACTTGTCTTCATGGCCGCCGTGGTGCTGGTCGTCCGCACCATCGTCGTCGGCCTGGCGGCGCTGGTCGACGAGCAGACCATCACCCCCGGCTTCTACAATCTGGTGCGCTGGCAGGCGCACCGTCATGTCTCGCGCCAGTCCTACGCCTTCTTCCAGAACGATTTCGCCGGCCGCATCGCGACCAAGGTCTGGCAGGCGGGCCAGGCGACCGGCGATTTGATGGAAAGCTTCATCGCGGTCATCTGGTTCATGGTCGTCTATACGGTGACGACGCTGGTGCTGGTCGCCAGCCTCGACTTGCGGCTGGCGGTGCTGGTGGTGATCTGGATCACCGCCTTCGGCTGGCTGGCCAAGCGCTATCTGCCGGCGATCCGCAAGCATGCCGAGGCAACCGCCGAGGCTGGTTCGATGATCACCGGCCGCATCGTCGATTCCTATTCGAACGTGCAGACGCTGAAGCTGTTCTCGGCCGACGGCGACGACCGTTACATCAGGAGCGGCTTCGATATCTATCTCGACGCGCTGCGCCCGTTCACCCGCAGGCTGACCGGCGTGCGCATGGCGCTGACGACGCTGTCGGGGATGATGATCACCGCGATCGCCTGTTTTGCCGTCTATCTCTGGGTCGAAGGCTCGATCACAGTCGGCGCCGTCGCCTTCACGCTGTCCCTGGTGTTGCGGCTCAACATGCTGCTCGGACGGCTGATGATGCAGCTCAACGGCATCCTGCGGAATCTCGGCGTGCTGGAAAATTCCAAGGCGCTGATCTCGCAGCCGCTCGGCCTGACCGACGCACCTGACGCCAGGGAGCTTGTCGTCGCCGGCGGCCGCATCGACGTGAAACAGGTCGAGTTCCACTATGGCAAGGGATTCGGCGTGCTCAACGGCATCGACCTTGTCGTGCGGCCGGGCGAGAAGGTCGGACTGGTCGGGCCGTCCGGCGCCGGCAAGACGACGCTGGCCAATCTGATCCTGCGCCTCTACGATCTCGAGGCCGGCAAGATCACCATCGACGGCCAGGATGTTTCAGAGGTGACGCAGGATTCGCTTCGCGCCAATATCGGCGTCGTCAGCCAGGATACCGCGCTTTTCCACCGTTCCTTGCGCGACAACATCAAGCTCGGCATGCCGGACGCGACCGACGCCGAGGTGGTCGCCGCCGCGAAGAAGGCCGAGGCGCACGACTTCATCCTCGACTTGCGCGACAATCGTGATCGCCAGGGCTACGAGGCCTTTGTCGGCGAGCGCGGCGTGAAATTGTCTGGCGGCCAGCGCCAGCGCGTGGCGATCGCCCGCGTCTTCCTCAAGGACGCGCCGATCCTGATACTCGACGAGGCGACGTCGGCGCTTGATTCCGACATCGAGGCGGCCATCCAGGAAAATCTGGCGAGGCTGATGGAGAACAAGACGGTCATCGCCATCGCGCACCGGCTGTCGACCATCGCCGCACTCGATCGCCTGGTGGTGCTCGACGGCGGCCGCATCGTCGAACAGGGCACGCATGACGAACTGGTGGCGCTCGACGGGCTCTATGCGCGGCTGTGGAAGCGGCAGTCCGGCGGCTTCCTGTTCAACGAGGAGAGCATGCTGGAGGAGACGCGGCCGGCGGAGTAGGGCCAGATTTCAGCAAGAACCGGAGTGAAGCATGTCGGTGCGAATGCCATCGAATTTCGGACGGTCGGGAGCGCAGGAGAGCGCGCTCGACCTGCTCGGCCATGAAATCCTCGGCGAAAAGGCAGCAGCGCTCGGCCGCGCCGGCCGGCGCGTGGATGAAACGCTGGCGAAGTTGCGTGAACATGGAGAGGATGGCGAACATCGTGCCCAGCTGCTCAGGGACGCGGCGGAGGCGGTCCACGGCTATTTCATCCAGCGCGAATTGTGCGGCTTGCGCAAGCACGACGCAGTGATCCGGGAATACAACATCCCCAAGGCCGTGCTGGCCAGGCTCGGCGCGAAATAGAGACCAGTGTTGAAATCAGACGCTTGGTACCGAAGGCGAAATACCGATTTCTACCCTAAGCGGAAGCTCGTTCGCCCTCAGTCGAATTCACGCCAATGACCCAAACCACCCATTCCGGCAGCTAAGCTCAAATATCTTGAATGTGGTAGAATACGACATTGGTCAACCATCGCCGCATCAGCCATCAATGAACGCGCGGAAAGTAGGGATTTGCTGAGTGCCGGCGAGGTCAGTTTCTTATCGGAACAACCAATGCTATGATATGGTGGGGTCAGGCCACCAATGGACCGCAAGCTTGCCGCGATTCTAGCCGCAGATGTAGTAGGCTATTCGACTCTGATGGAGCGCGACGAGGCCGGTACGTTTGAGCGACTACGTGCCGGACGCAAGGAACTGTTCGAGCCCGAAATTGCCCGCCACCACGGCCATATCTTCAAGCTGATGGGCGATGGGATGCTGGCCGAATTCGGCAGTGTCGTCGATGCCATCGAATGTGCAGTGTCGTTGCAGCGGGGCCTTTCCGAGCGCAACGCCTCGCTTCCCGCAGTGGAACAGATCCTGGTGCGGATCGGCATCAACCTCGGCGAGGTGATCGTCGACGGCGACGACCGGTATGGCGATGGGGTCAACATCGCGGCCAGACTTCAGCAGTTGGCGGAACCTGGCGGCATCTGCATCTCGGGAAAAGTGGCCAAGGAGGTCGAAAGGAAGCTGGCGTTCGCCTTTGAGCCAATGGGCGAACAGAGGGTCAAAAACATCGCCGAACCAGTTCAGGCGTATCGCGTGTTGCTTGATTCCGTGGCAGCGGGCAAGACCCTCCATGCTCGCCGCCAGCCACGCGCCTGGCGTTTTCCGGTCGCGGCGGGTGTTCTCTTCCTGGCTCTCGGCCTTGCTGCAGCATGGTGGCAGCTGTGGGAGAGGCCTGCACAGCCTGCTGTTCCGGCAGGCAGCGAGGCTGCCGACACCCGGCCCTCGCTAGTCGTCCTGCCCTTCGAAAATCTCAGCGATGACAAGGAACAAGAATATCTCGCCAACGGCTTCACAGAGGACCTGACGACCGAACTGGCGCGCGTGCCGGGTCTTTTCGTCGTCTCCCACAGCGCGGCCTTCGCCTACAAGGATAAGGACCCGAAGCCGGAGGAGATTGCGGCGGCATTGGGCGTCCGGTACCTGCTGAAAGGCTCGATTCGCCGCGTCGGCGACGACATGCGCATCAATGCGCATCTGATCGACAGCTCGACTTCCCGACATCTCTGGGCGGAGCGCTTCGACGGCCGGTGGGCGGACGTGTTCGCGCTGCAGGACAAGGTCGTCGGCAGCATCGCAGGCGCGCTCCAACTCCGCCTGGTGAGCGTCGCGCCGGCCGCCCGCTCGGGAGGCACAAACAGTCCCGAGGCCTATGATGTCTATCTCAAAGGGATGGACATCTATAACCGCATCAACACCCCCGAGGAGTTTGCGCAGGCTGTGAAGCATTTCCAGCACGCGGTTGAACTCGACCCCGATTTCGGCGCGGCTCATGCCCAACTCGCCTGGGCTTACTGGGACGCGGACATCACCCGGGCCGTGGTGATGGGGCTTACGCGAGCCGAGGCCTATGACAAAGTCCACGAAACCCTGAAGCTCGCCGCCCGACATCCCTCGCCCGGCTACTATCAGCTCGTCGCCGAGTTGATGGTCCGTGAACACAACTCGGACGAAGCAGTCACCGTTCTGCTGAAGTCGGTAGCGCTCGATCCCAGCGATACCTGGAATTATCTCTCGCTGGCCAATGCCCTGAATTTCAACGGCAGGCCGAAGGAAGCGCTGAGCTATCTCGAGGCGGCCGCGCGCGTCGACCCGATCTCGTGGATGGACTACCGGCACTACCAGGCCGGACTAGCCGAGTTCGGCCAAGGGAAATTCGAGGACGCGGTTCACTCCATCGAGAAGATGGATCTTGAATCGCCCGACCCACGGGCGAAATTCTATGCCCTGCAAGTCCTTGTTTCTGCCTATGGGCATCTTGGGCGCACCGACCAGACCGCGGCTGCCTTGGAAAGGTTTAGGAAGGTTGTTACGCAAAGGCTACTGTGGGAACCAAACCAACTGATCACCCAGGACTTCATGGTTTTCAAGAATACGGCCGATATCGAACGCCTTTTGGCCGGCCTGACCAAGGCAGGCGTGCCCGATCTGCCGCCATTGGCAAGGGCAGGCATGAATCCGAAGGACCGGCTCACAGGCGCGGAAATAAGGTCTCTCATGTTCGGCCACGAAATTCGCGGAAAATTCGCGTTTGACAAGTTCCTGCCGATGCAGCGCACGACCTCCGTCGACGGCGCCGTCAGCGAAACCTTTGGCCTGAGGACCCGAACAGGAACCTCCTGGGTGCAAGGCAATTTCCTGTGCGATGCCTTTCCCGGAGAGCTGACAAGCTGTGGAGCAATTTATCGCAATGTGTTCAGAACGCCGGGGCGCGACGACGAATACAAGGCCGTTTACCGCTGGGACCAGTTCGAGTTTTCGGTGGTCAAGTGAACTTGCGATTGCGCCTGGCGCAGGCGATCGACTGGCCGGTGCTGGAGGAGCGTTTCGGTGCGGTCCATTCGGACGGTCCCGGCATGCCGCCGCTGCCGACCCGGCTGATGGCGGGGCTGGCGATCCTCAAGCATACCTTCAACCTGTCAGACGAGGTGCTGCGAAAACGCGATCTTCGGTCGATAGGCGGGACTTATGCCGGTGTCCCGTTGTCGCAAGTGCGCCACGGGATGGAGGTCCAATGGGACGATCAATAAAACTAGAATTATGCTGGTAGTGGCAGAACCGACTGGGATTGGATTTCTCCGCTACTAAGGCGGAAACTGTGCGTTGAGGTCAAAAGGAATAATTCGGGTAAGCTTGGTGCCTCCCTCCTCATCGGCCGCCATTTCCTTTAGGATGCTTCAGGATTGCGGGAGCTGGCTATGGCCGTGGATCGCGTTCAGCGCAGAATGGCTGCCATCCTTGCAGCCGATGTGGTCGGCTACAGCCGGCTGATAGGCAGGGATGAGGAAGGTACTCTTGCGACCCTGAGAGCCTATCGCCAGATCATTGACCGGCTGATTGTGCATCATGAGGGACGGGTGTTCGGCAGCGCCGGAGACAGTGTCATCGCGGAGTTCGCAAGCCCTGTCGAGGCGCTGCGGTGTGCCACCGAAATCCAGTTGGAAATCGATAGACAGAACGCCGACCTCCCCGAGCCAGGCCGCCTGCGATTTCGCATCGGCATCAACTTCGGCGATGTCGTCGTAGAGGGTGACAACCTCATGGGCGACGGCGTCAACGTCGCCGCGCGTTTGGAACCGTTATCACGGCCGGGCGGAATATGTGTCTCCGAGGCGATCTATGCGCAGGCTCGCGATCGGCTTTCGCTCGATTTCATCGATCTTGGCGAGCACAAGGTGAAGAATATCGCCCGGCCTGTGCACGTCTATCGTGTACCCCTCGCTTCGGAGGAACAGGTCAGGTCGCCTTTTCGCGGTCTCGACGTCTTCGAATTTGAAAACGCCGACCTCTTTTTCGGCAGAGCGCGGGCGATCACTGCTTGCACCGAAAGGCTGGAGCAGCTGGCAGCCAACGGCAAAGCATTTTTGCTCATCTACGGGATGAGCGGCTCCGGCAAGTCTTCTCTTCTGCGCGCGGGGCTGATGCCTTCAATCACCCGACCCGGCGCAGTGGTAGGCATCAGTCTGTGGCGCCGTTGCCTGATCCGCCCGTCCGAAGGGCCTGATGCTGTCGCCTCGTTGACCGCGGGACTGCTTCGCGAAGGTGCTTTGCCCGAGTTGGCTCTCGAACTGACAGCGGCAGAGCTGACTCAACTCTGTCGAAGCGCTCCCGATCGCGCGCTGACTCTGATCCGCCAGGCACTCGGCAAAGCAGCCACCGCCGCTGGCTCGGTCCCTTCGCAAATACGATTGCTGATCGCCATCGATCAGACCGAGGAGCTGTTCACGACGGAGAAGGAACCGGCGTCGCGCGAAGGGCTTGTGCGGCTCTTGGCGGCGTTCGCCGGCAGCGGACTGGTCTGGGTGATTGCGACGATCCGGTCGGATTTCTTTCACCGCTGCGGCGAAGTCCGAGGCTTCTCGGCGCTGAAGGACGGCCTCGGCAGCTATGAGCTCTTGCCGCCGACGAACCCTGAGATCGCCCAGATCATTCGCGAGCCGGCTCGTGCTGCCGGGCTCCGCTTCGAGGAGCGCGCCGATCTGGGGCGGCTCGATGATGTGCTGCAGGACGCGGCAGCCGCCGATCCCGGATCGTTGCCGCTTCTCGAATTCGTTCTCGATGCGCTGTACGAGGTGGGCCGAGAGCGCCGGATCCTCACCTTTGCCGCGTATCGTGCGCTTGGCGGCCTCGAAGGGGCGATCGCGCGCCGCGCCGATGAAGTCGTCGACGCGCTCCCGCCCGACATCCAGGAGGCATTGCCGGCGGTGCTGCGCGCTCTCACCACGGTGCGTCCGGGCGATGAAACTGTTACGGCAAGTCCAGTCCTGCTCAGCGAAGTGGCTGGAAAGCCGGCACGATTGGCTCTCGTCGACGCGCTGATCGCCGCCCGGCTCCTCGTCAGTGATGAAGATGCCGCGGGCCATGTCTTCGTCCGCGTGGCCCATGAAGCGCTGCTCAGCCGCTGGCCGCGCGCCAGCGACATTGTCAACGCGAATAGGAGCTTCCTCGAGACGCGGGCTCGGCTCAAGGTTGACGCCCATCGATGGCACTCGGACAACAAGAACCGCGATCTTTTGCTGCCGTCCGGCAAGCGTCTCGCCGAGGGCGAGGAATTGCTGCTGTCGAGACGCCAGGAAGTCGACGATCAAGTCGTTGAATACATCGAGGCGTCCTCACGTGCCCAGAAGGAGAGAGAGGAGAAGGACCGGCAAGCAGAGCGGGCACTGATCGAGGCTGCTGAAGTAGCAAGACGCGAACGCTTGGAGCGCGAGGCCGACCGGCTCGCGGGAGAAGCTGAGCGTCGGGATCTGGCAGCAACTGCTGCGATACAGCTGGCACGACGTACGCGCTATGCGGCCATTGTCGCGACGGTGTTGGCTCTCTTGGCTGGAGCAGGCGCATTCATTGGGTTCAGAGGACAGCAGGAAGCAATGCGGCAGGCGGTGCTGGCGCAAATGAGCGCGGACAAGGCCAGGTCGGCCGAGAGGAAGGCCCTTGAGGCGCGCGACCAGGCGCTGCGCAACCAGTCTCTTTCGCTTGCGTTTCTTGCGCAGCAAACCGCAACGAGCGGTAATACTGAGGCCGCGGTTTTGCTGGCGCTCGAAGCGCTGCCGACGGGCACATCTGAACACAGACGCCCGTACATCGTTGATGCGGAGGCCGCGCTTTACAAGGCTTTGTTAGCGCATCGTCAAACGAGGATCTTCCACCAAGACGCCAGTGTGACACATGCAGCTTTCAATCGGACCGGCGACCGCATTGTCACCTCATCGCATGACGCGTCGGCACGCATTTGGGACGCCCTGAATGGTACCGAGACTGCGGTTCTGAAGGGCCACCAAGGCGCCGTTGAGAGAGCCGAGTTCAGCCCGGACGGAAGCCGCGTCATTACAGTTGCTAGAGATGGCACCGCGCGCATCTGGAACGCCACCTCAGGGGAGCAGCTCTTTTTACTTCAGCCGGTCGGCAATTTTCCTACGGCGATTTTCAGCCCAAACGGCACCCGGGTGCTGACAGCGGGGGAGAACAGCGATGCATCACTCTGGGACGCTCAAACCGGAAGGAAAATCCTAAGTGTAGAGAGACGTGGAAGCTCCCTGGCTAGCTTTAGTCCCGACGGCCAGAGCTTCGCAATCGCACAAGGCGATCAACGCTCCATTCTTATCTGGAATGCGGAAGATGGCAAACTGAACCGGACTCTGCGGGTTAACGCTTTTCCGTACAGCGTCGCATTCAGCCCGGACGGAAGCCGGATCCTGATAAGCTCGTGGGGCCCAATTTCATTCCCTTTCCTTTCGCATCTTTGGGACGTGTCGAAAGGCATGGAAATTGCGACATTGGCCGGTCACAAGAGCGACACACAATTACAAGGCGTAATGTTCAGTCACGACGGCCGTCGAATTGCGACGGTATCACTCGATGGTAGCGCACGACTCTGGGACGGAATCTCGGGTAAATTGCTTGGCGTGCTCGGCCAGGAGTCCTCGGGGCTCAAACTAAGTTACATGGGCCCGGATGAGCGCGATCAGGAGATGAACAGCGTCTTCAGCCAAGACGATCGGTTCTTGGCTGCCGCTTCCCTCAACGGCACGGTTCGTATTTGGGATGTCGAGCGCACGTCGCTGCTCACCACCATCATCGGCCATGACGCCTTGGTCGAGCACGTGGAATTCAGCCCAGTTAACAACAGCATTCTTCTCACTGCATCGCACGATCGCACCGCTCGGCTCTGGGATATCGACGGGGTTCTGACAACTGCGCTGTCCCATGAATATCCGCCGACCTTTGCGGTCTTTAGTCCCGATAATGTGCACCTTTTGACTGGAGGCGGGGATAGCGCAGCGCACCTGTGGGAGGTTGTAAGCGGACGTCAGATAGCCGAGCTTGACACACACGAACCTGTCCAAAGTGCGACGTTCAGCCCTGATGGAAGTCGCGTTGCAACCGCATCTCTTGGGGGCCGAGTTCTTGTTTGGGACGTTGCAAGCAGACGCGAGGTCGCGCAGCTCAAATCTCGTGACGGGCTACTTCAAGTTCAATTTAGTCCCAAGGGAGACCTGTTAGCGACGGGTTCGGCTCACGGTACCGCACAGTTGTGGGACGCGGCAAGCGGCGCCGAACTGGCCACCATCAAGACAAGCGGGAAGTTGCCACAGGCGATTTTCGGCCGGGACGGGGATCTCGTCCTTACCGCGACGGACGACAACGCTGCCCACCTTTTGAAGACGGACGGAACTGAATTCAAGGTTCTCATCGGGCATCAGAACCGAATCACCGCGGCCGCTTTCAGTCCAGACGGCCAACTGGTTGTCACGGGTTCACTCGACCGCACCGCGCGGATCTGGTCGATCAAGGACGGAAACAGTGTCGCGACGCTGAAGGGCCACAGCGACGAGCTGACAGCAGTCGCGTTCAGCCAGGACGGTCAGTCTCTCCTAACTGCCTCACGTGATGGGACCGTTCGAATCTGGAGCGTTCCGGTAGGAACAGAAAAGGTCGTTCTCAGGGGTCACAGCGGCGCAGTGGACAGCGCGCAAATCAGTCCTAACGGTTTGTATGTCGTGACGACGTCGTCTCAGGATCGCACGGTCAGGCTCTGGGCGGCGCAGTCGGGGCGCGAGATCGCAGTGCTTGCCAGCCGGGAGGACGAGGCCAACCGACCGGCGCTGATGCGGGCGGCTTTCAATTCCGATGGAACGAGGATCGCAATCGTGTCCGGTGATGATAGCGTCCGAATAATTCGCGCGTTCCAAACACCTCTGGACCTCATTGACTACGCACGTGGGATTGTTCCACGCGAACTGACCGCCTGCGAACGGCGACGTTTCTTCCTTCCTGTCGAACGTGAAGTTGGCGACTGTCCAAGCTGATATCGCTCCAATGCGCTGTCGACCTCACCACGCGATGGTCGGCGTCAGCCATTCCGAGCTAAGAGCGAATGGCAGTTCTGGCGTTCAAAAATTCTGCCTTGCTGAACCGCAATTTTGAAACCGGGTGCAAAAAAGCGATCTTCGGTTGATAAACGGAGCCTATGCCAGCCCACCTTCTCGTACGTGCGCCCTAGAGGAGGTCTAACGGGACGGCCAATCAGCAACGTTTTATGCAGCCAGCGGCAAGGGTGCTAGAGCAAGGGCATTGGTGAGCGGCCGGGGTGCGTCGACTCCCGCCGTTGGATGTTTGTCAACTGAACAGCCGCTTCTGGCGCACATCGTCGGTTGGTGCGTTCAGGCTTCAGATTGCTTGATGAGGCTCAGGAAGGTCCGGCCGGGGTGGAGAGCGGAAGTACCAGGAATTGTCATCTGTGGCAGGATTTGTCTCGACGCGCTGGGAGCGCGGGAGAGCGCGCTCGACCTGCTCGGCCATGAAATTCTCGGCGAAAAGGCGGCGGCGCTCGGCCGCGCCGGCCGCCGCGTGGATGAAACGCTGGCGAAGTTGCGTGAACATGGAGAGGATGGCGAACATCGTGCCCGGCTGCTCAGGGACGCGGCGGAGGCCGTTCACGCCTACTTCATCCAGCGCGAATTGTGCGGCTTGCGCAAGCACGACGCAGTGATCCGGGAATACAACATCCCCAAGGCCGTGCTGGCTAGGCTCGGCGCCAAATAGATACCAGTGTTGAAAATCAGACGCTTGGTACCGAAGACGAATACCCGAGTTCGTTCCATTCCAGTCGTCCAGATTCGCTCGCGCTACGGAATAAGTTGACCCAACGCAGTCATTGCCGCCACACGGGCGGGATGTCTGGTTGCACGGCGGAAGCGGACCCCTTGCGGTTAGTTCGGCGCCCCTCCCCAAAAGGCACCATTTCCACTAGGATGTTGCGAGATCGCGGGAGGGTTCCGGCTTGGATCGCGTTCATCGCAGAATGGCTACCATCCTCGCTGCCGACGCAGTTGGCTATAGCCGTCTGACAGGCAGAGACGAGGAAGGGACGCTTGCGACGCTGCGGGCGCATCGTCAGATCATTGACCGGGTAATCGAGCAACATGAGGGGCGGATATTCGGGAGCGCTGGGGACAGCGTCATCGCCGAGTTCGCGAGCCCTGTCGAAGCGGTTCGGTGCGCGACCGAAATCCAATTCGAGGTCGACAAACAAAACGCTGAGCTTTCCGAGGCGAGCCGGCTGCGCTTTCGCATCGGCATAAATCTCGGCGATGTCGTCGTAGAGGGCGACAATCTCATGGGCGACGGTGTGAACGTCGCTGCCCGTCTGGAAGCGCTGTCACACCCGGGTGGAATGTGCATTTCGGAAGCGGTCTACGCACAGGCACGTGATCGGCTCTCGCTGGAATTCGTGGATCTTGGCGAGCACAGGGTGAAAAACATCGCTCGGCCTGTACACGCTTACCGCGTGCCGCTCGCCTCGGAGGAGCAGGTCACGTCGCCCTTTCGAGGTCTCAACCCCTTCGAGTTCGAAAACGCTGACCTTTTCTTCGGCCGAACCCGCGCGATTGCCGACTGCATTGAGCGCCTCGAGCAGCAAGCTGCCAATGGCAAGGCATTCCTGCTCATTTATGGGATGAGTGGCTCCGGTAAGTCTTCTCTCCTTCGAGCCGGGCTGCTGCCTTCCATCACTCGACCCGGCGCAGTGGCTGGCATCAATTTTTGGCGCCGCTGTCTGGTCCGCCCGTCGGATGGGTCTGATCCGGTCACATCATTGGCTGCGGGGCTGCTTCGGGAAGACGCACTCCCCGAGCTTGGCTGCGAACCGGCAGCGTTGGCTCGACTCTGTCGGAGTTCGCCTGATCGAGCTTTGGCGCTGATACGCCAGGCCCACGCCAAAGCTGCGGCCGCAGCAGGTTCGGTCCCTACGCGACTGCGACTGATCGTGGCCATCGATCAGATGGAGGAGTTGTTCACGACGGAGGATGAGCCGGCAGCGCGTGCGGTGCTGCTGCGGTTCCTCGCAGCTCTCGCCGGCAGTGGACTGGTTTGGGTGATTGCGACGATCAGATCTGATTTCTTTCACCGTTGTGGCGAAGTCCCCGGTTTCTCGGGATTGAAGGATGGGCTCGGCAGCTACGAGCTTTTGCCGCCGTCCGGGCCCGAGATCGCCCAGATTATCCGCGAGCCGGCCCGCGCCGCCGGGCTCCGCTTCGAGGAGAGTCCTGATCGCGGGCGGCTCGACGATGTGCTGCGGGGTGCGGCAGCTGCTGATCCCAGATCCTTGCCGCTTCTCGAATTTGTGCTCGACGCTCTCTACGAGGCGGGGCGGGAGCAGCGCATTTTGACCTTTGCTGCGTATCAGGCACTTGGCGGTTTCGAAGGGGCGATCGCGCGCCGCGCCGACGAAGTCGTTGACGCGCTCCCGCCCGACATCCAGGAGGAGCTGCCAGTCGTGTTGCGTGCCCTTACCACGGTGCGCCCGGGTGATGAAGCCGTTGCGGCACGTCCGGCCTTGCGCGCCGAAGTCACGGGCACACCTCAACGATTGGCTCTCGTTGAAGCACTGGTCGCCGCTCGCCTGCTCGTCAGCGACGAGGATGCCGCAGGCCACGTCTTCGTCCGCGTGGCCCACGAAGCCTTGTTGAGCCGGTGGCCGCGCGCTGGCAACATTGTTAATGCAAACAGGAGATTCCTCGAGGCGCGGGCTCGGCTCATGGCCGATGCCCAACGCTGGCACTCGGATAACAGGAACCAGGAACTCCTCCTGCCATCCGGCAAGCGTCTCGCCGAAGGCGAGGATCTGCTGCAGTCGCGACGGGAAGAAGTCGACGATCAGGTCATCGAATACATCGAAGCCTCTTCGCGTGCCCAGAACGAGAGGGAGGAGAAGGATCGGCAAGCGGAGCGGGCACTGATTGAGGCCGCTGAAGCTGCAAGACGCGAACGCCTCGAGCGAGAGGCTGAACGTCTGGAGCGCGAGGCTGAACGTCTGGAGCGCGAGGCCGAACGCCGTACTCTCGCAGCCACGGCGGCGAGCCGGCTCGCGCGACGCACGCGCTATGCGGCCATCGTGGCGACCGCGTTGGCGCTCATGGCCGGCGCGGGCGCGTTCTTCGGGTTCAAAGGACAGCAGGAAGCGACGCGGCACGCGGAGTTGGCCAGGTCGGCCGAAAAGGAGGCCCTCGACGCGCGCGACCAGGCGCTGCGCAATCACGCTCTTTCGCTTTCGCTTCTTTCGCAGCAAACCGCGGCGAGCGGCGATACCGAGGCCGCGATCCTGTTGGCGTTGGAGGCGCTGCCGAAAGGCGGATCGGTGCCCGCGCGGCCATATCTCTTTGAAGCAGATGCCGCGCTTTTCAACGCTCTGTTGGCACACCGCCAGACGATGGTGTTCAAACACGACGCCGAAGTGACGCAGGCCGTCTTCAATCGGACGGGCGATCGCATTGTCACTGCGTCCCACGACAAGACGGCACGCATTTGGGACGTCTCGAAAGGTACCGAGATTGCAGTCTTGAAGGGCCATCGGGGACCCGTGGAGAGAGCCGGATTCAGTCCGGACGGACGCCGGGTCATTACGGCCGCAAGGGACGGCACCGCGCGCATCTGGGATGCTGCGTCCGGTGAGCAACGTGCTGTGCTCGAGCCGTCCGGCGCCTATCCTACGGCTGTGTTCGATCCCAACGGCGAGCGGGTGCTGACAGAGGGATTAAACGTTCAGGCGTCACTCTGGGACGCCCGGACGGGAACGAAACTCCTGAGCGTAGGCAGCACCGGAGGTGCATCAGACATGGGAGATGCATTGGCCGACTTTAATCCGGATGGTCGCAGTTTTGCGACTTCACAAGCGCGGAAGGTCTTCGTCTGGAATGCCACGGATGGCACTCTGATCCATGAATGGTATGTAGGCACTTGGGCATCCATGCTGACATTCAGCCCCGACGGAAGCCGGCTGTTGGTAGGCTCGTTGGGCACATTTTCATTCAGTAGTTTGCCCGCCCTTTGGGACGTTGGGAACGGGACTGAGATCGCCAGACTGGCCGGCCACAAGAGCGACACCCAACTGCAGGGTGTCATCTTCAGTCACGGTGGCCGCCAGATCGCAACGGTCTCGCTCGATGGCAGCGCACGGATTTGGGACGGCAAGTCGGGAACCTTGCTTGACGTGCTTGGCCAAGAGACGCCGAACTTGAAACTGGCTGACATCGGTTATAACTCTGACAAGGAAATGAACAGCGCGTTCAGCCCCGACGATCGCCTCCTGGTGACCGCATCCATCGACGGTCCGATACGCATCTGGGACGTCGGTCGAGCGTCGCTGTTCACAACCATTGCCGGCCATGATGGCTTGATTGAGCACCTGGAGTTCAATCCGGTCGACAGTAATACTCTTGTCACGGCTTCGCACGATGGCACCGCCCGGCTCTGGGACGTCAACGGGATTCTGACGACGGATCTGCTGCATGAATATCCACCGACCTTTGCGGTCTTCAGTCCCGATAGCGTGCATCTTCTGACTGGAGGCGGGGACGCCAAAGTTCACCTTTGGGATGTCACGACCGAACGCGAGATTGCCAAGTTCGACACAGGCGAGATCGTCCACAGTGCGACGTTCAGCCCGGACGGAACTCGGGTCGCAACCGTATCTCTCGCGGGCCGAGTTCTGGTCTGGGATGTTGAGAGTAAACGTCAGCTCGCGACCATCAAATCGCCCATTCGACTGCGTCATATTCAGTTCAGCCCGGCGGGAAGCCTTCTGGCGGCGGGTTCGGGTCGCGGTACCGCCCTGGTGTGGGACGCGGCGAGCGGCGCCAAAGTCGCCACCATCCCTTCAAGCGAGACGTTACCGCAGGTTGTTTTCAACCGGGATGGCGATCTCGTCTTCGCTGCGACCGGCAGCGCGGGACACCTGGTGAAACCCGACGGGACCGAACTGAAGAGACTGGTCGGGCACGAGCGCTCAATAACCGGCGCGGCATTCAGTCCGGATGGCCAACTGGTTGCCACGGCTTCGCTCGACCACACGGCGCGGATCTGGTCGGTCAAAGACGGACGGACCGTCGCGATCCTGAAAGGGCACAGCAACGAGCTGACAACAGTGTCCTTCAGCCAGGACGGCCGGTCCGTGCTGACTGCCTCACGCGACGGCACCGTACGAACCTGGGGCGTCCCGGAAGGAACGGAAAGAACAGTTCTAAGGGGACACAGTGGCGGAGTGAATAGTGCGCAATTCAGTGGCAATGGCCTTTATGTCGTGACGGCTTCATTCCAGGATCGCACGGTCCGTCTTTGGGCAACTCAATCGGGGCGCCAGATGGCAGTACTTGTCAGTCCGGACGAGGAGAACAAGCGACCAGCACTGACGCGCGCGGCCTTTAATTCGGATGGCACTAGGGTCGTGATCGTGTCCTTTAAGCAAGACCCTCGCGTCATCCGCGTTTTTCAGTCACACCAAGATCTCATTGATTTCGCGAAGCAAACTGTTCCACGCGAACTGACCGCGTGCGAACGGCGTCGCTTCTTCCTTCCCGTAGAAGGCGACGTTAGCGATTGTCCAAGCTGATGTCGCCCAACGCCCATGGCTGGCAACGTTACCTCGACGGCCACGCCGTAGCCCATCTCCGTTGTCTCAAAGGCGCGTATTGGATCTCATAGCGGTCAATGCTGAGCCGTTCGCAGCCGACTGCATTTGTGCGCAAAACAGCCGTTGTACGGAGACCTTCACAACGCGGCCTCCTCTCATTTTTGATCCTTTTACTGGGCAGCGCCTCGCGGTATAATTAGACTTGGCTAAAATGAAGATGGAAGGGCCGTGAAAACGGAACACCTTCCGTCTTTGGGTCGGGGGCCACTATGGGAGGCTCACATGCTTAGCGGTTTTGGCAGGACCTGCGCGGTAATCCTTTTGTCAGGGAACTGCGCTTTCGCCCAATCGGATCTGATAGAACCAGAGGCTGGAACGTGGAAGACGTGGGTAATCACGTCTGGCAAGGACTTCCGAGTCCCACCGCCGCCCGACGCCTCCGCCGCAGCAGCCGAATTGGTGCAGATGCGGGATCTCCTGGCGCAGAAAGATCCGGTTGCTGCCGACAAAATCACCTTCTGGGACGCCGGCTCGCCCGGGTACCGATGGATCGACCTGGTCAACAATCGCATTCTCGAAAACCAGCAGATTCCAAATGCGCACCGCGTCTACACCTATTTGACGATGGCGATGTACGACGCCACCGTCGCGGCGTGGGACGCGAAGTACTTCTACAATCGGCCGCGCCCGAGCGAGGCGGATGCCACGCTGCCGACTGCGCTGCCGCCGCCTCGGAGTCCCTCCTATCCATCCGAGCATGCCGCAGCCGCCGGAGCCGCCGCGACCGTTCTTTCTTATTTCTTTCCCGACGAGACGTCGTCGTTCAAGGCAATGGCCGAAGAAGCGGCACAGTCGCGTGTCCTTGCCGGTCTCCAGTTCCCGAGCGATTCTTCCGCCGGCCTGGAGTTGGGGCGACAGGTAGCAGAGCAGGTGATTGCGTGGGCAAAGGCCGATGGCTCCGATGCAGCGTGGACCGGCACTGTTCCGACCGGGCCGTGCATGTGGGTCGGGAGCAAACCCGCCAATGTAACCATGCCAAACTGGAAGCCGATTGTGCTGGCAGCACCCGATGAATTCAGGCCGCCGGCGCCACCCGACTGCCAATCCCCGGCCGTAAAGGCGGAGATGGATGCAATCCGGCAGTTTGAACGAAAATTCCCTAACAGCTACAAAGCGTTCTACTGGCAAAGTCCATCCGGCTTGTTCACCGACTGGTATGACTATGCCAGCAAGTGGATGTTCGAGGACAAGACGGATTCGAACCCACCCCGCGCCGCTCGGGCTTACGCGATGCTCGCAACGGTCTACTACGACGCCTACATTGCGAGCAACGACGGGAAGTACGCATATTGGTACCTGCGACCCAACATGCTTGACCCGAGCATCATTCCCCTGTTCACAGTGCCGGCACATCCCAGTTATCCGTCGAACCACTCCACGCTCTCGACCGCCAGATGCGAGGTCCTGGCGTACCTGTTTCCCGACCATGCCGACTTCATCCGCGCGGTCGGCAAGGAGGCGGGTGATTCCCGCGTCTGGGCCGGCATCCACTACCAAATGGACAATCAGGCCGGTGCCGCACTCGGCAAAGCGGTTGCGGGGAAATTCATCGAGCGGGCAAAAACCGACGGGGCGGATTAGCGAAAGGAAGTAGGCTTGTTTGATACGATCTCGACCATTTGCGAATAGCACCTATCGCAGTGGTCGAGCCATTCCTTCGCATCTACGAGATCGCGAGTATCGAGACCCGCGGTGAGAGCCGGGCATAAACAGGTGTGAGCAAGTCGCGAGCCCTCCGTCGCTCCTGTGGTCGTGATGTAGCCGCGCGATGCTGAGAGCGCTCGCGAATACACCGAAAGTCCGGAAATGGCGCCACTTTCTCTTCCCAATCGACGAGACGAATGGCAGCATTCCACCCAAAGCGGTTGTCTAACCTCGGGTACCAAGCGTCGGATTCTCACCACCAGTTTGACCATGGTCTTTTCCGAAAACCGGTTCCGCTTTTCGCTGACGCGGACCTTCGGTTCGGGGTCTACTCCAGCCATTCGGTGATGAAGCTGCCGTTTTCGTGGATGTCGGTGGTCTCCAGCGGACCTGGGCCGAGGTTGGTGAATTTGTGCGGCGTGTTCGGCGGCACGATCAATATCTGGCCAGCCGACGCCTCGATCTGCCGGTCGCCGACGGTGAACAGGCCGGTGCCAGTGCGGATGATGAAAATCTCGCAATAGGGATGCATGTGCAGCCGCGGGCCGCCGCCGATCTCCGGCAGATAGTTGAAGATCAGGCAGCTTCTGGAGCCGTACGCGCCGCACTGCAGTTCGCCCTGCCAATGGTCGGGGCAGCGGTCGGGCGTCCTGGCCCATTTGTCGCGGTCGATGACATGCGCCATGAGCCGAGGATAGACCGAGGCTGGGTCTCCTGTCGAGGCAAACACCGGCGCCGGTTTTGCCATTGTTTTCCTGTGGTTTCGCCGTCTTCGCCGCCATGCCGCCCGACGCCGAATTGCGTCCCCGCGACAATCTGCCCTTGTGCCTTCACCCGTCTGGACAAAAACGGGCTTCACGCATAAACCGAAGGCCAATTGCCGGAGGAATTCGCTAGCCTGTTCGCCATGCGCTGTCGGGTTTGGCGTGAAAGAGCGGGGAACAAGCCTCGGCCACCGGCACGGAAGAGGCGAAAGGATCAGGCACCCGTGAGCGCAACCGACATCCAGGATCCCAACCGTCGTGATTTTCTCTACGTCGCCACCGGCATGGCCGCGGTGGTCGGCGCGGGTGCCGTCGCCTGGCCGTTCATCGACCAGATGCGCCCGGACGCCTCGACGCTGGCGCTGGCCTCGGTCGAGGTCGACGTCTCCTCGCTGACGCCGGGAATGTCGCTTGTCGTGAAATGGCGCGGCAAGCCGGTGGTGGTGCGCAACCGCACCGAACAAGAGATGAAGGACGGCGAGGCGGTCAATCTGGCCGAACTCAAGGATCCGCTCGCCCGCAACGCCAATCTGCCGGCCGATGCGCCGGCGACGGACGCCAACCGCACCATGCCGGGCAAGGAAGCCTGGATAGTGATGGTCCAGGTCTGCACCCATCTCGGCTGCATCCCGCTCGGCCAGGAAGGCGAGTTCGGCGGCTGGTTCTGCCCGTGCCACGGCTCGGTATACGACACCTCCGGCCGCGTCCGCGGCGGGCCGGCGCCGGAGAATATGTCGGTGCCGGTGTTCCAGTTCATTTCCGACACCAAGATCCGTATCGGCTGAGGCTAAGGGATATTTCGATGAGCGAGGGACACTCGACCTATACGCCCAAGACCGGTATCGGACGCTGGTTCGACGCCCGCATGCCGCTGCCGCGGCTGGTCTATGACAGCTTCGTCGCCTATCCGGTGCCGCGCAACCTCAATTATGCGTGGACCTTCGGCGGCATCCTGGCGCTCATGCTGACGGCGCAGATGCTGACCGGCATCGTGCTGGCCATGCACTATGCGGCGGACAGCACTCTCGCCTTCGATTCGGTCGAGAAGATCATGCGGGACGTCAATTCGGGCTGGCTGTTGCGCTATCTGCATTCGAACGGCGCGTCATTCTTCTTCGTCGCCGTCTACATCCATATCTTCCGCGGCCTCTATTACGGCTCCTACAAGGCACCGCGCGAGCTTCTGTGGATCCTCGGCTGCATCATCTACCTCCTGATGATGGCGACTGGCTTCATGGGCTATGTGCTGCCCTGGGGGCAGATGAGCTTCTGGGGCGCGACCGTCATCACCGGCTTCTTCAGCGCCGTCCCGCTGGTCGGCGAGTGGATCCAGCAGCTTTTGCTCGGCGGCTTCGCTGTCGACAACCCGACGCTGAACCGCTTCTTTTCACTGCACTATCTTCTGCCGTTCATGATCGCCGGCGTCGTCGTGCTGCATATATGGGCGCTGCACGTGGTCGGCCAGTCGAACCCGACCGGCATCGAGGTCAAGTCGAAGACCGATACCGTCGCCTTCACCCCTTACGCGACCATCAAGGACGCGTTCGGGATGCTCGTGTTCCTGTTCATCTTCGCCTATTTCGTCTTCTACCTGCCGAACTTTCTCGGCCATCCCGACAACTACACAGTCGCCGACCCGCTGAAGACGCCTGCCCATATCGTGCCGGAATGGTACTTCCTGCCGTTCTACGCGATCCTGCGCGCCATCACCTTCAATATCGGGCCGATCAACTCCAAGCTCGGTGGCGTGCTCGCGATGTTCGGTTCCATCGCCATGCTGTTCCTGGTGCCGTGGCTCGACACCTCGAAGGTGCGCTCGGCGGTCTACCGGCCCTGGTACAAGCTGTTCTTCTGGCTGTTCGTGATCGATGCCGTCCTGCTTGGCTGGCTGGGTTCGCAGCCGGCCGAAGGCAGCTATGTCTTCATGGCGCAGATGGCGACATTGTTTTACTTCGCCTTCTTCCTGGTCGTGCTGCCGGTGCTTGGCCTGATCGAGACCCCGCGGCGATTGCCGAACTCGATCACCGAGGCAGTGCTCGAGAAGAACAAGGGTGGCGGTGGCGGGCATCCGGCTCGCGCGACAGCCGCACCGGAAACCAAGAGCTGAGCATGACCCCGAAAAGTGGAGACCGGTTTTCGGACAAGATCATGGTCGAGACGACGACGGCGCGGCAGAGAATCTCAAGGGGATTTGGCATGAAGACGATTCTCACCTCGCTGGCGCTGCTCGGCCTTGTGTTGGCAGGCACTGCGGCCGCGACCACCGGGGCGATTGCCCAGGAGGAGGCGCACAACGAAGCCCAGCCGACGCATTTCCCGATACACGAGCCGAAGGAGATGGACTGGAGCTTCGCCGGGCCGTTCGGCACCTACGACAAGGCGCAGCTGCAGCGCGGACTGAAGGTCTACAAGGAAGTCTGCGCGGCCTGCCATTCGATGAAATTGGTGGCGTTCCGCACACTGGAAGACCTTGGCTATTCGGAAGCGCAGGTCAAGGCACTGGCCGCCGAGTACACGATCAATGACGGTCCCAACGATGCCGGCGACATGTTCGATCGTCCCGGCATACCGTCCGACCATTTCCCGGCGCCGTTCCCCAACGATCAGGCAGCAGCGGCCGCCAATGGCGGGGCTGCCCCGCCCGACATGTCGCTGCTGGCCAAGGCGCGCGGCGTCGAGCGCGGCTTTCCGCGCTTCGTCTTCGACATCTTCACGCAGTACGCCCAGGGCGGTCCCGACTATATCCACTCGCTGCTGACCGGCTATGACGAGCAGCCGCCGGCGGGCATGGAGATACCGGAAGGCACGCACTACAATCCGTACTTCATAGCCGGCGTGTCGCTGAAGATGCCCAACCCGCTTTCCGACGATCAGGTGACCTATGACGACGGCTCGCCGCAGACGGTCGACCAGTATTCCCGCGACGTGTCGGCGTTCCTGATGTGGGCGGCCGAGCCGCATCTTGAAGCCCGCAAGAAAACCGGCTTTCGCGTGCTGGTCTTCATGTTGCTGTTCGGCGCGCTGGTCTATCTGACCAAGCGCAAGGTGTGGGCCGGCGTGGCGCACTGAGCTACGCAAAGCCACGAGATCGAAAGGGCGTCGAAAGGCGCCCTTTTTGTATTTCCTACCGCATCGGCCCGAAAATCGGAATCGATTTTCGGAAAGCACGATGCGTAGATTTCAAAAGTTTTAGAGCGTACTTTGTGCGTCCAAGTGGACGCACGTCGCTCTTAAGGCCGCCAGCTCAGTCCTTTGCCGGACAATTTTCTTCCAGGCGCCACATCGCGGTAGCCGTCGCCGGCCGCGCCGGGTTACGATCGGCCAGAGTTCCTTTTCACGTCTTCAAGTCGAATCGGACGAATGCCCGGAGAGCCGCCCATGAAACCTTCGCTCGAAGACACGCTGCTTGCCGCGATCCGCACCATTCCGGACTATCCCAAGCCGGGCATCCTGTTTCGTGACATCACCACGCTGCTAAGCAACGCGCGCGCCTTCCGCCGCGCCATCGACGAGCTGGTGCATCCCTATGCCGGCCAGAAAGTCGACAAGATCGCCGGCATCGAGGCGCGCGGCTTCATCCTTGGCGGCGCCGTCGCCCATCAGCTTTCGGCCGGCTTCGTGCCGATCCGCAAGAAGGGCAAGCTGCCTTACGAGACAGTGCGCGTCGCCTACAGCCTCGAATACGGGCTGGACGAGATGGAGATGCACAGGGATGGCGTGTCTCCGGGTGAGAAGGTGATCCTGGTCGACGACCTGATCGCCACCGGCGGCACGGCGGCGGCGGCGGTCCAGCTGTTGCGGCAGATCGGCGCCGACATTCTCGCCGCCTGCTTCGTCATCGACCTGCCGGACCTCGGCGGCCGCGACAAGCTCGAAGCACTCGGCGTGCCGGTCAGGACGCTGATCGGGTTTGAAGGGCATTGATACGCTTTTTCCTTCTCCCCTTGTGGGAGAAGGTGGCCTCGCGAAGCGAGGTCGGATGAGGGGTGTTGGACAGATCGCAGCGCCGAAGGCGTAAGTGCTTCAAATCATTTGATTTTTTAGACGAATCATTTCTTCCAACCCCCCTCATCCGTCTCGGCGCTTTGCGCCGATCCACCTTCTCCCACAAGGGGAGAAGGAAGAAACTACCCCATCTTCACCAGCACGGCGCTTTCGAACTCGATGACCTTGTCGCCGGTCGAATCGAAGGCTTCCGAGCGCAGCGTCAGCAGCCGCCAGCCTGGCCGTGACATGATGGGGCGGTGGGCAAGCGCGGTGCGGGTGAAGGTCACGGTTTCTCCGGCATAGACGGGCTTCAGCCATTTGAGGTTCTTGAAGCCGGGCGAGGGGCCGAATTCGGGCGCGGGTCCAGCGACGGCCCAGCGGACGCCCTCGGCCTCCACGCCGGTCTCGAGGTTCAATTTCATCCAGGTTGCTGCTGTGTGCCAACCGGAGGCGCACAGGCCGCCGAACACGCTCTTTTTCGCCGCCTCTTCGTCGAGATGGAATATCTGCGGATCGTATTTCCTGGCGAACGCCTTGATCGCCTCGGGTTCGAATTTGTGCGACCCGAGCGTGACGGTGATGCCGATGCAGAAGAACTCGTCCAATGTCATGAGGGGCCCTGTGCGGCATCACGAGCGAGGAACATGACGGTGTTCTCGAGTTCGAAAACGCCTTCGCCACGCTGGTTGAAAAGCTCGCTGCGCATGGTGACGAGGCCGAGCTGGGGCTTGGACCGGGACAGGCGCTTGGCAAGGACGGTGGTGTTGCCGCTCAAGATGTCGCCGGCCAGCACCGGCCTCTTCCACCGGACCTGATCGACACCGGGGGCGCCTTGCGAGGTCGAGTCCAGCAGGAAGGCGTCGCACAGCATGCGCATGAACATTGCGCAGGTGTGCCAGCCGGAGGCCGCCAGCCCGCCAAGGATGCTGGCCTTGCCCGCCGCCTCGTCGAGATGCATAGGCTGCGCATCGAACTCCTGCGCGAATTCGATGATCTCGGCCGCACTCACCAGCTTCGTGCCGAGGTCGAGCGAGGCGCCCTCGACGAAATCCTCATAGGCCCAAGTCTTTCCGGTCATGGTCTGGAGTTCTTTCCGGTCATGGTCTGGAATCCGGTTCAAGATTGTACGATCGCCACGGATAGGGTTCCCGGATGCAGGCGGGGCGGGATTTGGTCAAGTCATTTCTGGTGCGCCAAGCCATCGCGCCCAACGGGAACAGAGGGTCCGAAGGCTTTACAACCAGCCGCGGCGGCGGAAATACCAGAAGGGCAGGATCGCCGACGCGATCATCAAGCCGATGGCGAAGGGGTAGCCGAAGTTCCAGGTCAGTTCGGGCATGACATTGAAATTCATGCCGTAGATCGAAGCGACCAGCGTCGGCGGCAGGAAGATGACCGCGGCGACGGAGAAGATCTTGATGATGGCGTTCTGCTCGATCGAGATCATGCCGAGCGTCGCGTCGAGCAGGAAGTTGATCTTCTGCGACAGGAAGGTGGCGTGGTCGGCGAGCGACAGCACATCGCGGGACAAGGTCTTGATACGGGCGCGGATATCCTTGCTCATCTTGGTCTGGGTCGAGGCGTGGGTGAGGAAGCCGGCGAGCCGCTGCAGCGAGATCAGGCTGTCGCGGATCGAGGAGGCGATGTCCTCCTTGCGGCCGATGGCCTTCAGCAATTCCTGAAAATCGCGGTTGCGCTTGGACGCCTTGGTCGAGCTTGCCTGGAAGATGTCGCGTGAGATCGTCTCGATGTCGCGGCCGGCGCGCTCCAGAATGTCGGCGAGGCGGTCGACGATCGCCTCCAGCAAACCGATCAGGATGGTGTCGCCGCTGGTGCAGCCGGTCGCCACTTTCTCGGCACGCTGCGGAAAAGTCTTGAAAGCCTTCGGTTCGTGGTAACGCACGGTGATCAGCCTGTTGCCGGCCAGCACGAAGGTGACCGGCGACATCAAGGGATCGTCGGCCTCGGTCTGGGCGGGCAGAATGGCGGTCATGAAATAGGCGCCGTCCTCGACATAGAGGCGGCTCGAAATCTCGATCTCCTCCATCTCCTCGCGCGTCGGAATGGCAACACCGAGCCAGGCCTCGATGGCCGCTTCCTCTTCCTTTGTCGGGCTCACAAGGTCGGCCCAGACAACCTTGTCGCTGTTTGCCAAGAGATCGTCGGCAAGGCGCAGGCGATCATTGTCCACGACGAATGCCTTGATCATCGCCGGGTCTCCCTTGCTGAGGCCAAAAGGATGGGTTCGAACGGGCGCGTCGTTTCGGATTGCACCGGACGGGCGCTTTCGACGAAAGCAGGCCTGAGTGCAGACGCCCCTTAGACCGGGCATTGCGGGCAGTCAAGCGGCGCGGAAATGGCCTGTGCAGTCTCCTCCTTCTCCCCTTGTGGGAGAAGGTGGCCGAGCCCACGGGTCTTGCCTCCGGCAAGCCCGAGGACAGGCTCCGCTCGGTTGATGAGGGGTGTTCCAACTTGGCACCAACAGCGCTCCGGCCAACACCCCTCAACCGTCTTGGCGCTACGCGCCAATCCACCTTCTCCCACAAAGAGGGCTTTGCACGGGGGGAGAAGGAAGAAGGCGCCGTCGGTCAGCTCAGGTGTTGAACTTGAACAGCATGATGTCGCCGTCTTGGACGACATATTCCTTGCCTTCGTCGCGCGCCTTGCCGGCCTCCTTGGCCGCCACTTCGCCGCCTAGCGTGACGAAGTCGTTGTAGGCGATGGTCTGGGCGCGGATGAAGCCGCGCTCGAAATCGGTGTGGATGACGCCTGCCGCTTGCGGCGCCTTGGCGCCCTTGTGCACGGTCCAGGCGCGTGTCTCCTTCGGCCCGACGGTGAAATAGGTGATGAGCTGCAGCAGCTCGTAGCCGGCGCGGATCACCTTGTTCAGGCCGGGTTCCTCGAGGCCCAGCGTTGCGAGGAATTCCATTTCCTCATCGTCCGAGAGCTGCGCGACCTCGGCTTCGATCGCCGCCGAAATCACCACGATGCGGGCGCCTTGCGCGGCAGCCATCTGCTCGACCGCTTTGGTGTGCGCGTTGCCGGTGGCGGCGTCGGCCTCGGCGACATTGCAGACATAGAGCACGGGGTGCGACGTCAGCAGGTTCAGCCCCTGCAGGATGCGCAGATACTCAGGCGCAATGCCGTTGAGCAGGATGCGGGCCGGCTTGCCGGCCTGCAGGAGTTCAAGAGCGGCTTCCATCATGGGAAGCACGGTCAGCGCCTCCTTGTCCTTGCCGGAAGCGCGCTTGCGGAACTGCACGATGCGGCGCTCGAGGCTGTCGAGGTCGGCGAGCATCAGCTCGGTCTCGACGGTCTCGGCGTCGGCGACGGGATCGATGCGGCCTTCGACATGGGTGATGTCGTCATCCTCGAAGCAGCGCAGCACATGGACGATGGCGTCGACCTCGCGGATATTGGCCAGGAACTGGTTGCCCAGCCCTTCGCCCTTCGAGGCGCCGCGCACCAGGCCGGCGATGTCGACGAAGGAGATGCGGGTCGGGATGATCTCCTTCGACTTGCCAATCGAGGCGATCTTCTGCAGGCGCGGGTCGGGCACCGCCACCTCGCCGGTGTTCGGTTCGATGGTGCAGAACGGATAGTTGGCGGCCTGCGCCGCCGCCGTCCTGGTCAGCGCGTTGAAAAGCGTCGACTTGCCGACGTTGGGCAAGCCAACGATGCCGCATTTGAAACCCATTTTTATCCGGTCCTATCGGGAAATCGAAATTTGATGAGGGCTATGGGCGAAAGCGCCGACGATCGTCAAGCCCTCCAGCCCCGATCCGTGGCGAGGCTCAATCCTTGCCGCCGAAGAGCTTCTTCAGCATGGCGGCCATCGGGCCGGTTTCGGGCGGCTTGACCGCCGGCTGCTGCGGCCGCGCCTGACGGATGTGGCTCTGCTGTTTCGGGCTCTGCTGTCTCGAGTCGGGATTTTCGCGTTCGGGCGCAGCACCGGTCTTGCGCTGGACGGCAACGCTGACCTTGTTCATGAAGCCGGGCTCATCACCCCTCACGATCATTTCGGCATGAGCACCGATGGCGTCGAGCAGCGGCTCCAGCCATTCACGATCGGCCTTGGCGAAATCGCCAAGCACATGATGCTGGACGAATTCCTTGACACCGGGGTGGCCGACGCCGATGCGCACGCGGCGGTAAGTATTGCCGACATGGCCGTCGATCGAGCGGATGCCGTTGTGGCCGCCGGCGCCGCCGCCGGTCTTCACGCGGAGCTTGCCTTCGGGAAGGTCGATCTCGTCATAGAAGACGGTGAGCGCCGAGGGAGCGAGCTTGTAGAAGCGCAGCGCTTCGCCGATCGACTGGCCGGAATTGTTCATGAAGGTCTGCGGCTTGATCAGGATGATCTTTTCGCCGCCAAGCGTGCCTTCGGCGATCAGGCCCTGGAACTTCTTCGACCAGGGCGAAAAGGAATGGCGGCGGGCGATCGCGTCCGCCGCCATGAAGCCGACACTGTGCCGGTTGTTGGCGTATTTCGCGCCCGGATTGCCGAGGCCTGCAAACAGCAGCATCGTCACCTCCGGGCGGAAAGGGATTACTTCTCTTCGTCGGCAGGAGCCGCTTCGGGTTCAGCCGCTTCGACGGTCTCTTCTTCCGTCTCCGGCTTCATCGCCGCGGAGCCGGCAATGGTCGCGATGGTGAAGTCGCGATCGAAGATCACCGGCTTGACGCCGGCCGGCAGCTTGACCGCCGAGATGTGGATCGAATCGCCGATATCGGTGCCGGTGAGATCGACGGTGATGAATTCCGGGATCGCATTGGCCGGGCAGTGGAACTCGACGTCGTGACGCACGATGTTGAGCACGCCGCCGCGCTTGATGCCGGGCGACTTGTCCTCGTTGATGAAGTGGACCGGCACGTCGACATTGACTTCGGTGTCCTTGCCGATGCGCAGGAAGTCGACATGGACCGGGAAATCCTTGACCGGGTCGAGCTGGAAGTCCTTGGGCAGGACCTGGATCTTCTTGCCGTCGACATCGATCGTGGCGATCGTAGTCAGGAACCCGCCGCCATGGATCTTGTAGTAGATATCCTTGTAGGTGAGGGCAATCGCCAGGGGAGGCTGCTTGTCACCGTAAATTACTGCAGGCACTTTACCGTTGCGGCGAACTGCACGGGCGGACCCCTTACCGACCTGTTCGCGCGCTTCGGCCTTGAGCTCGTAAGAATCTTGGCTCATGGCATTTCCTTTCGCGTTGTTCTGGAGCGTTCGCGGCCGGCGAGGTGCCTGGGCCGTAAACGTCGAAAGCCGTCATGGCCTTACATGATCTGGTCCAAAATCTTTTTTGGGATCACGCAGGCCGGACAGCCTTCCGCCGCGTTGCCTCCAAGGGTGTCTACGCGGGTGGCGGCTCTATAGCGGAAGGCGGGCCTGGGTGCAAGCCAAAGGCGGGTGGGCAGTGTCTCGCTTTGAATTCGGCCTTGCTCCCCCATTTTCAAACATTTGGGTTATATCTTGAAAGCCGACCGCAATCGATCAGTGTCAGACCGGAAACAGGAGTGCCGAAAGCAACGCAGCGACATACAGCCCGATCCCGAAGGACAGATGAGTCATAAGGCCGCGCAGACGCGCAGTGTTCGGATTGGGCGTTTTCGAGGCTGCAATTCCGGCTCCAAAAGCTGGCTGCATTATGAAGAATGGGGCGACAACAGTGGACATGCCGACGAGAAGGGCAGGAAGCAATGTCGGATGTCGTGCCCAGTCCAAGCCCCATACTCCCATCAGCAATGCAGCAAAGACGATGCCGATCGCGTAATGCGCAACCCAACCGATAGGCGTTTCGCCACGAATTCGGGGAGCCTGCGCGATATTCGCATGCGCGAAACGTCCTCGCGGAAAGTGCCCGATCCAGCGGCCGACCCAGGCATAATCAAGCGATGGAATTGCGAACGCTCGCTTCAGAAACAACCCCCAAAGATCCATCACCGCCGTCGCTCCCGTTCCGATCGCGGCTGCGCGGACAACGAATTCAACCTGCTCGTTCATTTTTTATGCTCCTGTTTTGTCCATGCTCCTGTCATGCGTCAGACACTAGTCAATTAAAACCTCTCATTCAATGTATTGATTGATCGTTTGATTGATGGTAGCCATGCGATATGAAAAACGCAGACGTCCATCATCCGATCTTTGACGAAATAGCCGATCTCGCCCGAACGCTGGGACATGCACACCGGCTGGTTCTCCTCCGCCATATTGCCGACGGCGAACTCGCGGTAGAGCAGCTGACGCAGCTTTCCGGGATCGCGTTGGCCAACACCTCGCAGCATCTTCAACACCTCAAACGGGCCGGCTTGGTGCAGACCCGGCGAGACGGGAAACGCGTGCTCTATCGTTTGGCAGGTGGGCCAATCGAAGACGTGCTCGCGGCCCTGCGAAGCCTTGCGAACCATAGGCGCGAGCAAATCCGTGAGCTCATCAACGACACTATGAGCCGGCCGGACAGGCTGGAGAACATCTCGCGCGAGGAACTCGTGCGCCGCATGCGGGACAACGAAGTCGTGCTGCTCGACGTTCGGCCGCAGGAGGAATACGCAGCCGGCCATTTGCCGGGTGCGATCAACATTCCCGTGGGTGAGCTGGAGGATCGACTTGCGGAGCTTCCACGAGAGAAGATCATCGTCGCCTATTGCCGTGGTGTCCAGTGCGTTCTTTCTGCCGACGCGCTGGCAATCCTGAGGACGCGAGGCCGGGCCTCACGCCGGTTCGAAGGCGGTTTTCCCGAGTGGCTGACCTCAGACCTTGATGTCGACGGCAAGAACTACGAGAGCGGCTGACAGAAGCCAAAGTCGGCGTCGCCGGCCCAAGCCCGAATATGAATGGAAACTGGAACCGCCACAGGGGCAATGCCCGCGGCAGGCTGGACGGCACACGCCGGACGCGCGCTGGCGCCTGCTGGCAAGGGCATGCCAATGTCATTCACCGCGGCCTTGCCTGATGTCGGCTGGCCACCTTGCTCTGCTGGGCGCTCCCGGTCACAACCTCACCAGACCGAAGCCGGCAAAAGCCAAGGCGATCCCTGACGCGATGGTTCGCGCCTGGTTCCAGAACTGCCACCGTTGTGAATAGTCCTGCCAGATCTCTCGCGCAGTCTCGATATCCTTGGGAACGGGAATTGCGGCCAATGCCTCGTTCATCGGCACGTTCACCGTCAATGTGAGGAAAAGGCCCGATGTCAGATAGACGAGCGTTGCGGCAGCGAACCAGAACGCAGGCGACTTGCGGCCATCGAAAAGCATCGCGGCAGCCGTGAGCCCCAGAACGACCGGCGTCAGAAAGAATGCCGGAAAGAATACGGCGTTGCGAACCGATGCATTCATCGCCTGCATAGCCTCGATCGCCACTCGGGGATCGGCCTGGTCGAGCCCCCACATTGTGGAGCAGACCCAGGCGTAGAAAAATCCGAAAATCGCCCCGGAAAAGACGATCGATGTGACCGACAGTCCTGCCACTATGCCAGGCATCACTGCTTTCATAGAACCGTATCATCGTGTACGCTTTCACATATACGTACAAAAGTGTACGGTTTTGGTCAAGCAGTTTCGAAGATTGGCAGTTTCGAAGATTGGCAGTTCGGAGATTGGAATGCGCGAAGACACCAAGGCTGCGCGTCGGGCACAGATCGAGAGGGCAGCCTACAAGCTTCTTAAGGAAAGAGGCTACGGCGGGACTTCCATGCTTGGCATAGCCAAAGAGGCAAAGGCGTCAAACGAGACCCTCTATCGCTGGTATGGCGACAAGAAGAGTTTGTTCAAGACGATGGTCGAAAACAATGCAAGGACGACGAAGGCGGCACTGGATGCGGCAATCAGGGACGAAGCCGATCCTCTGGTAACCCTTGAAGAGGTTGCTCCGATCCTGCTTTCGATGCTGCTTGGCGAGCGGGCAATCTCCCTGAACCGCGCGGCTGCTTCTGACGAAAGCGGCGAATTGGGTGCGACGATTGCCGCAGGCGGCCGCGATTCGGTATTTCCGCTGATCGAGAAACTGATCCAGCGCGGCTTGGAGAGCAGCGTGCTGGCCGCGCCATCTGCGCGCATTGCGGCCGATTGGTTCCTGAACCTGCTGATTGGTGATCTGCAGATCCGGCGGGTCATTCACACTCTGCCCGTTCCTTCAGACAAGGATATCCATTCAAGGGTGGTTGCCGCGACCAGTGCGTTTAGAAAGCTTTGTGGCACGTGACGCCAAAAATCGACCTGTGCCTGTTCCACGCATAAAGGTGGCAGGAAGAGGGCGCTCCCGACCTCTACGGAGCGAGGCCGAAGTCCAACTGAGACTTCACCCGATCGTGGCCTCTTCCTTGAGCTTCCTCGCTTCCTTCATGTTGGGAAGAAACACCGTCAGCAGCCCGAGCAGCGGCAGGTAGGAGCAGATCTGAAAGACGAAGTCGATGCCTTTCAGGTCGGCGACGACGCCGAGCACGGCGGCGGCGATGCCGCCCATGCCGAAGGCGAAGCCGAAGAAGATACCGGCGATCATGCCGACGCGGCCGGGCACCAGTTCCTGGGCGAAGACGACGATGTTCGAGAAGGCCGAGGACAGGATCAGGCCGATCAGCACGGTCAGGACCATCGTCCATTCGAAATTGGCGTAGGGCAGGGCCAGCGTAAACGGCAGCACGCCGACGATCGAGAACCAGATCATCGGCTTCTGTCCGTAGCGGTCGCCGAACGGGCCGCCGAGCAGGATGCCCAGCGCCGAGGCGCCGAGGAACAGGAACAGCATGACCTGCGACATCTGCACCGAAACGCCGAATTTATCGATGGCGTAGAAGGTGTAGTAGCTGGCGAGGCTGGCGATGTAGGCGTTCTTGGTCAGCACCAGCAAGGTCAGCACCGCCAGCGCGCCCATCACCCTGCGGCGCGGGAAGGGCGAGACGAAGCCGACCGCCTCGCGGCTGGCGAGCGAGGCGCGCAGGCGGCTGTACCAGCCGCCGACCCGCCACAGCACGATGATGCCGATCAGCGAGCCGGCGGCAAACCACGCTATGCTGGTCTGGCCGAAGGGTACGACGATGAAGGCAGCCAGCAGCGGCCCGATGGCCTGGCCGAAATTGCCGCCGACCTGGAACAGCGATTGCGCCAGGCCGAACCTGCCGCCCGAGGCGAAGCGGGCGATGCGCGAGGATTCCGGGTGGAAGATCGCCGAGCCGATGCCGATCAGCGATGCGCCGATCAGCAGCAGCGAATAGTGTCCGGCATAGGCCAGCACGATCAGGCCGATCAGCGAGGACGCCATGCCGTAGGGCAGCGAATAGGGCATCGGCCGCTTGTCGGTGACCATGCCGATCAGCGGCTGCAGTAATGAGGCCGTCACCTGGAAGGTGAAGGTCAAAAGGCCGATCTGCCAGAAATCGAGACCGTAATTGTCCTTCAGCAGCGGATAGATTGCCGACAGCAGCGACTGCATGATGTCGTTGACACAATGGCAGAAGCTCACCGCAAGAATGACGGTGAAGGCCGTCGCTTGCGCCGAAGTGTGGCTGGCCGCCGCAGGCGTAGCGACGGTGGTGGCTGTCGTGTCGGTCAAGGCATGCTCCGTGGTCTTTTTGGCGGGCGCTGCAGCAGGCGGCCTCATAGCCCGATTGCTTTATATAAGTCACTTGTCGGGCAACTTCTTTCGTGGTTTGGTCCAATAGTTTCGCGAGTGGGCCATTACTCGATGCCACGTGGCAACGAAATCTTCGAAGCGGGCGACACCGATCTCGGCCAGTTCACCGATCTCGGGCAGTTGCATCAGCGCCGCTGGCAGTGGCTGGAGCAGGCCGTCGGGCCGGCGGTGGCCCTGCCGACCGAATATCCCGACGGCTACCACGTGCCGCAGCACCGTCACAGTCGCAGTCAGCTGCTGCATGCGCTTGTCGGCGTCGTGCTGGTGACGACGCGGCATGGGCGCTGGATGGTGCCTCCCGATCATGCCATGTGGATTCCCGCCGGCACCGAGCATTCCGTCGAGATGCTTGGCGACGTCAGCATGCGCTCGGTCTATGTGATGCCGGACGCCATTGCGGGGCTGCCGCATGGGCTGCGCGTCGTCGGCATCACCGATCTGATGCACAGCCTGATCGTGGAATCGGAAAAGCTGCCGCAGGGCGCCGAGTTGGAGGGGCGCGGCGGGCTGATCATGAGCCTCCTGCTGCATGAAATCCCGAACCTGCCGGAACGGCCGCTCGGCCTGCCTTTTCCTTCCGATCCAAGGCTTGCGGCACTCTGCCGGCGCTTCGTCGCAGCACCCTCGCCGCACGCGACAATCGACGAATGGGCCGATATCGTCGGCATGAGCCGCCGTTCCTTCACCCGTGCCTTTCATCGCCAGACCGGATTGTCGCTGTCGACATGGCGCCAGCAGGCCTGTCTGTTCGCGGCCTTGCCGAGGCTGGCCGACGGCGAGCCGATCACAAGGGTGGCGCTCGACCTCGGCTATGACAGCGTGCCGGCCTTTATCACCATGTTCAAGCGCATGCTGGGAGCGTCGCCGCGCGGCTACATGCGCGGGTCAAGGGACAACATCAGGGTGTCGAACGGATAGCGCATGACCCCGAACCTTCGGTTCGGAAAGGTTCGTGCGCAAAATCAAAGTGCTACAGCGTCCTTCGCGCGTCCGCTGGACGCGCGGCGCTGTAGGCTGGCAGATTTCAGTCGAACAGGCTCGACACCGATTCTTCGGTCGCCGTGCGCGAGATCGCCTCACCCATCAGGTCGGCGATGGAGATGACGCGGATGTTGCTGGCGTCGAGCACCGCCTGGGTCGGCTGGATGGAATCGGTGATGACCAGTTCCTGCAGTTTCGAGGCGCCGATGCGGGCGATGGCGCCGCCCGACAAAACGCCATGGGTGGTGTAGGCGGTGACGCTGGTGGCACCGGCGGCAAGCAGCGCATCGGCCGCATTGCACAAGGTACCGCCCGAATCGATGATGTCGTCGATCAGCAGGCAATCCTTGCCGCGCACGTCGCCGATGACGTTCATGACTTCCGATTCACCGGGGCGCTCGCGACGCTTGTCGACGATGGCAAGCTGGGCATCGATGCGCTTGGCGAGCGCGCGCGCGCGGACCACGCCCCCGACATCCGGCGACACGACCATGACATTGGCAAGCTTCTTGTATTTCGCCTTCACGTCGCGGGCCATGACCGGCACCGAGAAGAGATTGTCGGTCGGGATGTCGAAAAAGCCCTGGATCTGGCCGGCGTGGAGATCCAGCGTCAAGACACGATCGACGCCCGCGCGCGTGATCATGTTGGCGACCAGCTTGGCCGAGATCGGCGTGCGGCCCGAGGCGCGGCGGTCCTGCCTGGCATAGCCGAAATAGGGAATGACCGCGGTGATGCGCTTGGCCGACGAGCGCATGAAGGCATCGATCATGATGAGCAGTTCCATCAGGTGATCGTTGGTCGGGAACGAGGTGGACTGCAGGATGAAGACATCCTCGCCGCGCACATTCTCCTGGATCTCGACGAAGATTTCCTGATCGGCGAAGCGCCTGACGCTGGCTTTGCCCAGCGGGATGTTGAGATAGCGGGCGACCGCTTCGGCCAGCACCCTGTTGGAATTGCCCGCGAAAAGCTTCATGCACCGTTCCTGGTGAAGGATGGAGACTCTGGCAGACTCTCTTGAGCCCCTTAGTCGGGGCTTTTAGCGGCCCGTGCCGGTATTGCAAGCGTCGTGATCGGGAATCCGCCGGCTAATCTCAATAAACGTCGACGACGAGGGAAGCCGGCAACATGTCAGCCCGCCGGTCAGCCCGCTTGGCCGCCAAGCCATGTGGCGAACTGGTCGATCGTCTGGTCGGCGATCGCCTGCATGGTCTCCGGCGCGACAGCAGCCCAGCCTTCGCCATCATTGACCGAGGGCGCCTTCTGCTGACCGTTGATGCGATGCAGCCGGTTGCCTGCCGGGTCATAGACGTCCCAGACATAGATGACGGTGGTATCCTTGCCTTCCGACATCGTTGAGAAATAGCCTTTCAGCACGTGCGTGGGGGTCTGGCCAGCGCTGCCTGCCAAGGTGATGCCGCGCTGCTTGGCTCGCGTTTGAAGCGCCGCGGTCAGCGGTGTCGCGGCTTCCACCGAGGCGCCGACGATCGGCGCTACCTGCAGTCGGGTTCGTGCGATGACGGCGGCGCTCTTTGCGGGCGGCGCGGTCGTGGTTGCAGGTTGCGCAGCGGCGGACGGCTGTGTTGCTGCGGAAGACTGCGCGGTCGTTGCAGGTGTGGTGGGCGTTGCAGCCGTGCCGGTTCCGGCCGTTGGCGACTGCGGGGCGATGGCCGAGGGTTCGAGAACGTCCTTCGCGTTGGTGCAGGCGGCCAGCGTCAGCGCCGCAAGCAATGACACGGTCGTCACGTGCGATCGCCTCATTCCCTCAAAACTCCCTGGCGATGAACGCCCTTTGCATCCGTACCATTATGGATTCATTGCACAATCAAGTCGAGATCATGGCGGGACAGCGGTTTCGGCTGCGATTCAGTCGTCAGATAGGTGCGGCCGAGCGTCATTGCCGTCTCGGTTTCGGAGTCCATGATGATCATGTGGGCGAACAGCGTCATGTTTGGCGCAATGGGTTCCGGATTGCCCTGATAGAACATCGGCGTGTCCATCCATGATGGGGTGAAGCGGGCCCCGAGCGAATAGCCGCAGGCGTTGAGCCGGTGTTTGGTCAAGTTGTGCGCTTCGAGCGTGCGGGCATGCGCGTCGAACACGTCGCCGAAGGTATTTCCGGGCATCATCGTCTTTTCGACCGCCAGAAGTGCGGCGCGCGCAGCATCGAACAGTTCCTGGTGACGTTTCGACACTTTGCCGGTCAGCACCGTGCGCATCATCGCCGCATGGTAATGGTGGAAGACGCCGGCCCATTCGAGCGTCAGCTGGTCGTTCTTGCTCAGTTTGCGGCGGCCAGCCTTGTAACGGCAAAGCAATGCGTCCACGCCAGAGCCGATGATGAACTCGTTGGCCGGATAGTCGCCGCCGCCGGCAAAGATCGCGCCCTGCATGGCGGCGAGGATCAAGGCTTCGTCGCCACCCTGCTTGATCAGCGGCAGGGCCGCGTCCAACGCGTCGTCGGCGAGATTTGCGGCCTTTTCCACCTTGGCGATTTCGGCCGGGCTCTTGAACAGGCGCAGCCGGCTGACGATGCCGGACGCGTCGGCGATCTGGCCAAAGGTCTGCAATTGCTCGTCCAGGCGCCTGCCATTGTAGGCGGTCAGGCCGTGGGTGTCGTATTCGACGCCGATGCGGGCGCCGAGCAGGTCGAGGTCGTTGAGCAAATTGCGCAGGTCGATCGCCGGATTGGCGCCGTCGCGATCGGTCCACAGCACGATGTTGTCGATGATCGAGGTGTGGCGCGCCTGGCGCAGATCGGCCGAGCGCGTGAGCAGGATCATCGAGCCGTCCGCCTTCACCACGAGGCACTGGAAGAAGCAGAAGCCGAACGTATCGTAGCCGGTCAGCCAGTACATGCTCTCCTGCGCAAACAAAAGGACGGCATCGAGCTTCTTCTCGGCGATCTCGATCATCAGCCGATCGCGCCGCGCGTCAAATTCCGACCGTTCGAAATGCAGCGCCATTATTCTGTCTCCAAAACGATTGCCGAAATCTGCCGCCCGTAATCCGGCTCCTCGCGATGGGTGCTGCGCCGGTAGGAATAGAACAGATCCTCCTCGGCGTAGGTGCAGCGGCCGAGCCCATCGGCGGTGACGCCGGCCCGGGTCAGCCGATCGACCGTATAGCGGTTGAGGTCGAACATTGCATGTCCCGGCTTCGCGGAGGGCGCGAAATAGCCGATATTGTCGGCATCGGCCTCGACGAAACGAGCGATGAATTCCGGGCCGACTTCATAGTTTTGCGGGCCGATGGACGGGCCGAGAACCGCAACGATGCGCTCGCGCCGGGCGCCGAGGCTTTCCATCGCCGCAACGGTGTTTTCCAGCACGCCTGACAAGGCGCCCTTCCAGCCGGCATGGGCTGCGCCGACGATTCGCGCCTCGGCATCGGCGAACAGCACCGGTCCGCAATCGGCCGTCGAGGCGCCCACCGCAATCCCCGGCCGGTCGGTGACGACAGCGTCGGCCTTCGGCCGCTCGCCGGGAAAGGGCTTCCTGGCGATGACGACGTCGGGCGAATGGATTTGGTGGGCGGTCAACAGATGGCTTGATGGCACGCCCATCCAGTCGGCGACGCGGCGGCGGTTCTCGGCGACCTGCGTCTGGTCGTCGCTCGAGCCGGTGCCGATGTTGAGGCCCTGATAGATGCCGCTGGAGACGCCGCCGACGCGGGTGAAATAGCCGTGGCGAATGCCTTGCGCCCGCGCTTTCTCCAGCAAGGGCGACCGAACGGGATCCGGTTTGGTCTGATTCAGCATGGCTGCGTTGTTGTCCGTGTGAGCGATTTCGTCAAGCGACAGTCGAAAGATGGCGACAGTCCAAAGATGGCGACAGTCCAAGATCGGCGACAGTCGGAAATTGGGAGAGTGGGAGAGGCGGCAGCGAAAAGTCAATCCGCCGTTGCAAAGGGCGGAACGGCGATGCCGGCAGGCAGGACGGCAAGCACTTTGAACAGGTCGCCCATGGCTTGCGGACCGGCGAGGCGTTCGACCTCGCCTGCAATTTTTTCGCGAGCCGCCTCATTGGCATTGGCGCCGAGCTGGCCGGCGCGTTCGAGAAGTCCCATTTCCACCAGGAATTCGCCTTGCGTGGAGAGATGGGCATCGAGGCCATGCGCCCGCACGATCGCGGCAAGGGCGGCGAAATCGACATGGGCGGTGAGATCGGCTTCGCCCGGATTGGCCAGCACATCTTCGTGATCGTGCTTGCGCAAGGCCTGCAACGTGTCGCCGATCCCTGGTCGGAGATAGCCATAGTCGAGGAACAGGCCGGCGCCGCCGAGCCCGGCCAATCGCTCGGCGATGGTCGCCATCAGCGCGGCTCGGGCCGGCGCGACCTCGACGATCGCGCCCTGTGGGGCGTCTTCGGCATCGTTCGGCAACAGCGTTGGATCGACCGAGCCGGCGCCGGCGAAGAAGTGCAATTCGTCCGCGCTGTCGAGGCCGATCATCCGTTCGCGCCAGCCTGTTCCGGCGCGGACGAACTGGCGGATGGGCACCGCGTCGAACAATTCGTTGCCGACGATGAAAAGCGGGGTCTGCGGCAAGGTGTCTATGCTTTCGTGCCAGCCGATCGCGGCAGGCGTGGCGGCAAGCGTTTGCTTCTGGACATCGGTCAGCCGCGGGCTGGTCTCGATCATGGCGAACGATGCGCCGGCGGTCAGCGCCGGATCGAGCCGCGAAAGCGTGCGCAACATGTCCTTCATCAGCGTGCCGCGGCCGGGGCCGATCTCGGCGATGGTGACCGGCATCGGCCGGCCGGTTGCCAGCCAGGCCTCGTAGAGCCAGACGGCGATCAGCTCGCCGAACATCTGGCTGATCTCCGGTGCGGTGACGAAGTCGCCGGCAGCCCCGAACGGCTCGCGCGTCGTATAATAGCCGTCCAGCGGATCGAACAGGCAAAGCGCCATGTAGTGGTTGACGGGAATCGGCCCCGCCGCACCGATCAGCTCGACGATGCGGGTTTTCAGCCGTGTCATACCGGCTGCGGCTGTGTGATCGCCCTAGGGCGACGTGCGTCCATTTGGAAAGTACGCCCTGGCACTTTGATTCTACGCATCGTGCTTTCCCAGAATCGATTCCGATTTTTGGGCCGATGCGGTAGCCGTCGCCATCGCCCATAGGCCGGCCAGCAGCATCGGCAGCGACAGCACCATGCCCATCGTCAGCCAGCCGGTGCCGAGGAGGTAGCCGAGCTGCTGGTCGGGCTCGCGGAAGAATTCGACAAGGATGCGCGAGAGACCGTAGCCGGCGATGAAGGCGCCGCCGACGAAGCGCGGCGTCTTCAGCTTGAGCCTGGAATGGGTGAGGAAGCGCAGGACCAGGAACAGCACCAGGCCTTCGAGCAGCGCCTCGTAGAGCTGGCTCGGATGGCGCGCAAAGGGCCCGCCATTGGGGAATTCGACCGCCCATGGCACGTCGGTCGGCCTGCCCCAGAGTTCGGAGTTGATGAAATTCGCCATGCGGACGAGGCCAAGGCCGACCGGCACGCCGGCCGCCACCACGTCGAACAGCGACCATGTGCGGATGCCGCGCGACCAGGAAAACAGCGTCATGGCGAGAATGACGCCGAGCAGCCCGCCATGGAAGGACATGCCGCCCTGCCAGACGGCAAGGATATCGAACGGTTGAGCGATGTAGCGCGGGAGGTCGTAAAACAGCACGTAGCCGACACGCCCGCCAAGCACCACGCCGATAGCCGCCCAGACGATGAAGTCGTCGAGATCCTCGGGCTTCATGGGCACGGTGCCGTCGGGCCAGAGCCTTGCATTGGTGACGAGCCGCTTGGCATACCACCAGGCGAAGAGAATGCCGACGATGTAGCCGACGCCATACCAATGCACCGCCAGCGGCCCGATCTGGACGATGACCGGATCGATGTTGGGGAAGGGCAGGGCGGCCAACGGCAGCATAAAATATTCGCTCAACAGGATCTCCCGGTTGCGATCACGTTCGGGCGCGGACCATGCGGCAGGGTTTTGACGGGGTCAAGGCGACGTGGATGCTCATTTCCCAGGGAAAAGGATGGCATCAAAATCCATCGCGCCGTGCAAGACATGCAGTGTCTCCAATGCGTCGGTGGTGATGCGGTAGAAGATCAGATAGCTGCCATGAAGGCGGCGGCGGACGCCGGAAGATCGATGACGCTGCAGGAGCGGATATCGCTCCGGCATGGTCCGCAGTTCCAGGCAATCGTCACGCAATTCCCGGATGAATGTCACCGCGCGAAGCGGGCTGTCGAACGCGATGTGATCGCCAAATGGCTTCAAGATCTGCCTCAGCCTGATGGGTAAAGATCAGCCGCATCACCTGGCCTTCTCGGCCATCGCCTTGTATTTTCCCTCCAGGCGGTCAAGCACGTCTTCCGCGGGCTTCAGTCGCCCTGCGTCGGCATCGCCGATGCCTTTGGCGAGCGCGGCGTCGAGCGCAGCCAGGCGCTTCTCCCGCTCTTCGACGAGGCGAACGCCTTCGCGCAGCACTTCGCTCTTCGAATTATAGCGGCCGGTGCTGACAAGCTGGTTTACGACGTCCTCCAGACGGTTGCCCAAATCTGCGCTGATGGCCATGGAGTGCTCCTCGGAGATGCCTCTCGGGTGATAATAATAGTTATTGATCTGCTAAACCAGTACTCAGTGGACCAAAGTCCACCGACAGTCGGTGCCATCGGCTTCAACGTTCTTGCATTCCGTGTCGCGCGCCACTACGTCAAATCGAGCAAGCGAGGATTTGCCATGTCGACCGGACCGAACCGCATTCTCGATGAATTCGCCAAGCTGATGACCGACGCTGCGGGTGCCGCGCAAGGCGTGCGCCGCGAAGTGGAAACCGCCTTCAAGGGGCAGGCCGAGCGCGTTCTCAACTCAATGGACCTGGTGCAGCGCGAAGAATTCGAGGCCGCCCGCGACATGGCGGCGAAGGCCAGGGAGGAAAACACCCGTCTCGCTGCCCGCATCGAAGTGCTTGAGGCGAAGCTCGCCGAATTGACCGGGCAGGCCGCACCTGCGGCTGCGGCAAAGCCCAGATCAAAAAAATAATCGTTAAACTTTTCCACAAAGCACAATCGCAAAAAGCGCTTTGTCGTGAATCGCTTACCGGCATTGCGTGAATCTTTGTGACAGCGGCTTTCCACATGCGAATGACGCAGTGCGAAAAATTGGGCTGGTCACGCGACTCCCGATCAATAGACTGAATTTGTTGCATGATTCGGAGCAGGGTCATGCGCCGGGCGGTGGGGTCCGGTCTGGGGTCTTTGCGTTGACGAAGTCCCGGCCGTCCGAGTTCTAGACAAGATTGTTCGTTGTGTGTGCCCCGCGGCGCGTGTGGCGCTCACTAGAGCGACGTGCGTCCACTTGGACGCACAAAGTACGCTCTAGAACTTTGAACGTTCGCATCGTGCTTTCCGAAAATCGAACCGATTTTCGGGCCGATGCGAAGGAACGACAGGAAGCATTCCATGGAACTTCTCGAACTCGAATTCTCGCGCGAAATCCATCCGGTGGATGTTATCGAGCAGGTGGCGCACAACAACGAATGGTCCTTCGAACGGGCCGGCGACGACGAGATTTCGATTTCGGTTGCCGGAAGCTGGACCGACTACCACGTCTCATTTTCCTGGATGGAGGATTTCGAGGCGCTGCATCTGGCCTGCGCTTTCGACATCAAGGTGCCGGAGGCGCGCGCGCTCGAAGTGATGCGGCTGCTTTCGCTGATCAACGAGCAGATGCTGTTCGGCCATTTCGACCTCTGGGAACAGGAAGGCGCGATCATGTTCCGCCAGTCGCTGCTGCTCGCCGGCGGGGTAGAGCCGTCGAGCCAGCAGGTCGAGGTGCTGTTGTCGTCGGCGCTGGAAGCCTGCGAATGCTATTTCCAGGCGTTCCAGTTCGTCGTCTGGTCGGGAACCTCGGCCAAGGATGCGCTGGCCGGCGTCCTGTTCGAGACCTACGGAAACGCCTGAGCCAGGTCCTCAATGAGTTCGAGCAGCCAGCGCAAGCCCGAGATCAGCTTCGCCGATTTCGACCGGGTCGATATCCGTGCCGGCACCATCGTCGAGGCCGAGCCGTTTCCGGAGGCGCGAAAGCCGGCGATCAAGCTGAAGATCGATTTCGGCCCTGACATCGGGGTGAAGAAATCGTCGGCGCAGATCACCAAATATTATGCGTCCGAGACGCTGATCGGCCGGCAGGTGTTCGCGGTGGTCAATTTTCCGCCGCGGCAGATCGGACCCTTCATGTCGGAAGTGCTGACGCTTGGCTTTCCCGACGAGGAGGGTGCCGTTGTCCTCGGCGCAATCGAACGCAGGGTCCCTGACGGCGGCCGATTGTTCTAGCTTCGTCATCCACCGGCGAAGCGGACGCGCAGACCCGAGGATCCACGCCGTAGCAGTGGTCGAAGAATAGGACGGTCCAGAATCGCGTTGTTCTTTCCTTGGCCGCTCCCGTGGAGCAAGTGCGGCTCGCCGCCTCAACCCAACAAGTTCTTCACCGAAGGGGCCGCCCGCAGGTCACGGAATGGATCCTCGGGTCTGCGCGTCGGCTTCGCCGCCGCTTCGCCCGTGAATGACGAAAGTTGGTGTCAGTTTTCGCTGGGTGCCCAGTGCCTCTCCAACCGTTTCCAGGAACATCTCCGCGCAGGCTTTCCAGCTATAGCGCATCGCCCGTTGGCGCGCCTCGGCGCGATCGACGTGGAGCGCGGCGAGCGCGGCCTCACGCAAATCGTTCGACACCGCTCCGCCGTCGCCGTCGCCGACAATGTCGATTGGTCCGGTCACCGGATAGGCTGCGACCGGCGTGCCGCTGGCCAGCGCCTCGATGATGACATTGCCGAACGTGTCGGTGCGGCTGGGGAAGACGAAGACATCGGCCGAGGCGTAGATTTCGGCCAGTTCGTCGTTCGGGCGGTGGCCAAGGAAATGGGCATCGGGGTATCTGGCCTTGAGCCTGGCCAACTCCGGCCCCTCGCCGACGATCACCTTGCTGCCGGGCAAATCCAGATCGAGGAAGGCGGCCAGGTTCTTTTCGATTGCGACGCGGCCGGCACAGAGGAAGATCGGTCGCTGGAGTCCCAGATCCTTCTTCTTGTCCGGCCGGAAATGGTCGGTGTCGACGCCGCGTGTCCATGGTCTCAGCTTGGTGAAGCCGCGCGCCGACAGATCGTCCGCCAGCGACTGGGTGGCGACCAGCGTGCCTTGTCCGGAATTATGGAAATTGCGAAGCCAGCGATAGGCCCAGGCTTCCGGTATAGGCAGCCGCGCGCTCAGATATTCCGGAAAGCGCGTGTGATAGCTTGTCGTGAACGGCCGGCCGGCTTTGCGGCAATAGCGCCGCGCCATGATGCCGAGCGGGCCTTCGGTGACGATATGGATATGATCGGCATTGCGCGCCTCGATCAGGCGCGCGACGTGGCCTGGCGTCGTCAGCGCCAGCCGGATGTCCGGGTAGGTCGGCAGGGGCAAGGTGCGAAAGATGTTCGGGGTCAGGAAGTCCGTCTCGACGTCGAAGGATTTCAGGGTTTCCGAAAGCCGTTCCAGCGTGTGGACGACGCCGTTGACTTGCGGGCGCCAGGCGTCGGTAACCATCAGGATGCGCATAGCAGCCCTTTGCTTGAAAGGTCGTCGGTTTCCTTGATGCGAGGCCGCAAGGCCGAATCAATCAGGATCACGCGCTTCATGCGCGCTCTTCAGCATGGTTTCATGACGGGCCGATGAAGGCATAGCCGACGGCCGTCTACAACCACCGGAAAGCAGCGCATCGGCCGAAAATCGAATTCGATTTTCGGAAAATACGATGCGTAGGTTCAAAGTGTTAGAGCGTACTTTGTGCGTCCAATTGGACGCACGTCGCTCCAATCAGGCCGGAACCTTGATGACGGCGCGCAAGCCGCCGAGCGGGCTCTTGTCCAGCATGATGTCGCCGCCATGGCTGCGCGCGATGTCGCGTGCGATGGCAAGGCCTAGGCCGGTGCCGCTGGCGTCGAGGTTGCGGGCCTCATCAAGCCGCACGAAAGGCTTGAACACGTCCTCGCGCTTTTCGGGTGGAATGCCCGGACCGTCGTCGTCAATGGTGACGAGCAGCGAGCCGCGGCCGTGGTTGGCGTTGATCTCAATCGTCTTAGCATAACGGAAGGCGTTGCCGACGACATTGGACAACAGCCGGGCAAAAGCGTGGGGCCGCACATGCACATTTGGATCACCGGCGAGCGCGGTCGACAGTTTGCGCTTGCGCAGCGTGGCCTCCTCGCCGAGCTTGTCGAAATAGGCTTGAAGATTGAAACGGCCGGCGTCTTCCGTCGCCTCGCCGCGGGCAAAGGCGAGATAGCCTTCCAGCATGGACTGCATGTCGTCGATGTCCTGGCCGAGCGCCTCGGTGTCGGCCTTGGTCCCGGTCAGCGCAATCTGCAGCTTGAAGCGGGTGAGGATGGTCCTCAAATCGTGACTGACGCCGGTAAGCATGGCGGTGCGCTGTTCGAGCTGGCGTTCGATACGTTCGCGCATCTGGATGAAGGCAAAGCCGGCGCGGCGAACCTCCTCGGCGCCGCGCGGACGAAAATCGAGCGGCATCGGCCGGCCCTTGCCAAAACTTTCGGCGGCCTCGGCCAACGTCAGGATCGGCCGGATCTGGTTGCGCAGGAACGGGATGGCGATCATCAGCAGGACCAGCGAGGTGCCGACCATCCAGATCAGGAAAATGTGCGTGTTCGAGGCATAGGCCTGACTGCGGCGCACGAAGGCGCGCAGCACCTTGCCCTCGAGCTGGACACGGACCTCGATGATATTGGAATTGCCGACCGTATCGATCCAGAACGGACGGTTGATCTGATGGGTGATCTCGGACGAGAGAATTTCGTCGAGGATCGAGAAGAACGGCTTTGGACCGGGCGCCGGCAGCGGATCGGGCGGCAGCAAGTCGATCTTCAGCTGCATGCGATCCTGCGCGATGCGGATGATGTTGGCGTAGTCGGCGTCGTTCGGATAGGTTTCTACCAGGTCGACGATCGCGGCAATGTCGCGGACCGTGGCCTGCGACAGGCGCTGTGTCACGGTCTGCCAGTGGCGTTCCATGAAGACAAAGGCGAGGACCGATTGCAGCAGGATCATCGGTGCGATGACGATGATCAGCGAGCGGGCATAGAGCCGCTTCGGCATGTAAAGCGAAACGAGGCGCCAGAACCGTTTCCAGGCAAGCGGCACCGCCTTGAGCGCCCGCGTGGCGCGAGCGCTCAAGCCGCGATCTCCCGGCCGTTCCAGTTGTGTGGTCGCCATTCGCCCTTTTTGCTCATCTTCAGCCACTCAACAAGGGGCTGTGGGCGTCAGTCTATTCCACGCTGAGCCGATACCCAATACCGCGCACGGTCTGCAGCCAGACCGGATTGGACGGATCGCGCTCGATCTTGCGGCGCAGCCTGTTGATCTGGACGTCGATGGTGCGTTCGCCGACTTCGGACTCGTCGCCGACAAGCTCATGACGCGGTATCGTTTCGCCGGCCCGCGCCGCGAAGATCGCCAGGATCTCCTGCTCGCGGTCGGTCAGCTTCAGAGCCTCGCCGCCGCGCTTGAGCTCCCGCCTGGCGATCTGGAACGTGTAGGGGCCGAAGACCAGTTGCTCGACCTTGGGCGTCGTTGCCGGACCGCCGCGGCGCAGGATGTTGTTGATGCGCAGGATCAATTCGCGGGGATCGAAAGGCTTCGGCAGGTAGTCATCGGCGCCGGCTTCGAGCCCGGTGATCCGGCTGTCGGTCTCGGAGAGCGCGGTAAGCATCAGGATCGGCACGTTCTTGCTTGCCCGCAGCGCCTTGGCGAGATCGACGCCGGTTTCGCCCGGCATCATGATATCGAGCACGAGCAGGTCGAAATCGAGGCCGGCGAGCTTGCGCCGCGCTTCGCCGGAATTTCCGGCAACGGTGACGCGAAAGCCGTTTTCGGTCAGATATTGTTTGAGAAGATTGCGGATACGGGTATCGTCATCAATCACCAGCAGATGCGGCGCGTCGTCGTCCGGTGCTGCCGGTCGATCAACCCTTTCAATGGTCTCCATGGCTTTTCCCTGACGTTTTTGCGGGCACAATGTCGATCTGCGCCCTTAGTTCCGGATTGACCATCGCTTCCAGGAAGCGCTCGATCAAGGCGCGTTCGGTGGCTCCGGAATCTTCCAATGCAGCATGGATGCGGCGTGACTGTGGCCGTGCCAGCGCCAGTGCCAGGGCGCGGCCCTTGGCTGTCGGATAGAGCTCGCGCTGGCGGCGGTCGCGCGGACCCTGCAACTGGACGATGTGGTCGGTGTCGATCAGTTGCTTGAGCACGCGCGCCAGGCTCTGCTTGGTGATCTTCAGCACGTCGAGGAGTTCGGCGACCGTCAGGCCCGGCCTGCGATTGACGAAATGCAGAACCCGGTGATGGGCGCGGCCGAAGCCGTAGTCGGACAGGATCTGGTCCGGATCGGAGGTAAAATCGCGATAGGCGAAGAAGAACAATTCGATGATGGCAAAGTCGATGCCGTCCTCGTCGGTGATCGCCGTCCTGATCGGTTTTCCGGCTGGGTGGCTGCGATCCGTCATCTTTTCTCCGTGCGAAAGGGAAATTATGTCAGTACTATTGACGTAATTTCCCGGCAATGGTAATTTTTGACAAGCTTTTCGGCGGATTGCGAACGAAAAGGCAAGGGAAAGCCGTTTTTCCGGAACTTCCTGTGTTTGCCAGACCTTATATATCCGCCTACGCTTCGAGATACCGGCCGCTCGGTGCGGCTGACTTGAAACACGCAACGACACAATAATGTGCGGGCGGCCGCCCGCGGGAGGTTACCATGGCATCCGTTCCCTTTGACCAAATGGACGGCTTTATCTGGATGAACGGCGAGTTCGTCAAATGGACCGACGCCAAGATCCACGTGCTGACCCATGGCCTGCACTACGCCAGCGCGGTGTTCGAGGGCGAGCGCGCCTATGGCGGCGAGATTTTCAAGCTGACCGACCACAGCGAGCGCCTGCACGAATCGGCACGCTTGCTCGGCTTCAAGATTCCCTATTCGGTTGCCGAGATCGACGATGCCTGCCGCACGCTGTTGAAGAAGCAGGGTTTCCAGGATGCCTATGTCCGGCCGATCGCCTGGCGCGGCAGCGAACAAATGGGCGTTTCGGCGCAAAACAGCCGGATCAACTGCGCCATCGCCATCTGGCAGTGGCCGAGCTATTTCGATCCGGCACAGAAGCTGAAGGGCATCCGTCTCGATCTGGCCGAATGGCGCCGCCCCGATCCGCGCACCGCGCCGTCGAAATCGAAGGCTGCCGGCCTTTATATGATCTGCACCATGTCCAAGCACGCCGCCGAAGCCAAAGGCTATGCCGACGCCATGATGCTCGACTGGCGCGGCCAGGTTGCGGAAGCGACCGGCGCCAATATCTTCTTCGTCAAGGACGGCAAGATCCACACACCCACCCCCGATTGCTTCCTCGACGGGATCACCCGCCGTACGGTGATCGGCCTTGCCAAGGATCGCGGCTTCGAGGTGATCGAGCGCACCATTATGCCGGAAGAGCTCGAAGGCTTCCAGCAGTGCTTCCTCACCGGAACGGCGGCCGAGGTGACGCCCGTTTCAGAGATCGGTCCATACCGATTCGAGGTGGGTGAAATCGCCAAGACTCTGATGAACGACTATTCTGCAGCCGTTCAACCCAAGCATGCGATCGCCGCAGAATAACGAAAGTCACAGCTTTTTTAATAAGTAGGGGCGGTTTTCGAGCCGCCCCTTTTATTTAAGCAGTTCTGCATTTGACTTTCGTCCAATTCGGCGTCTCATGATGCTGTCGGCCCGGGAGGCTGGCAGCTATGGAGGGACTGGTAATATGGACATGAACACGCTTCTTCCGATCATTGTTCAGGTGATTACGGGTATCATCGGTGGCCAGGCGGTGGGCGCGGCGCTCAAAACAGCGGCAATGGGGCAGCTTACCAAAATCCTGGGCGGCGCGCTTGGCGGCGTCGGCGGTGCGGCCATCCTCGGCAGCCTGCTCGGCGGTGGTACGATCGATCCGGCTGCAGCCGCAGCGGCAACGAGCGGATTGGGCAGCGCGCTGAATGTGCAGAACATCGTCGGCGGTGCCGGTGGTGGCGCCATTCTGACGGCCATCATCGGCGCGGTCATGAATGCGATGAAGAAGTAAGCCTGGCGGTTTCGGGCTTTTCGCATGGGCGGCTTCGGCCGCCCATTTTTGTGTCGTGGCAGCGGTGGACGCCGTTTACATGTGTCTCTACATCAGGGCCGACACAGCGAAAGGACGATCATGGGTCAGCTCAATGCCGGTATCGTGCCGGTCACGGCGTTCCAGCAAAACTGCACCATCCTCTTCGATATGGACGACAGACAAGGCGTTGTCGTCGATCCGGGCGGCGACATCGATAAGGTGCTGGCAGTGCTCAAGGATAATGCGATCAACGCCGGCGCAATCTGGATCACGCATGGTCATATCGACCACGCCGGCGGCGCCATGGAACTGAAGGAGGCGCTCGGCATCGAGATCATCGGCCCGCATGAGGCCGACCGTCCGTTGCTTGCCAATCTCGAGAACCAGGCGAAACACTACGGCATCACCGATCCGGTACGCAATTGCGTGCCCGACCGCTTTCTCAGCGAAGGCGATACCGTCTCGTTCGGCCAGCACGCGTTCGAGGTCCTTCATTGCCCCGGCCACGCGCCCGGACATGTCGTCTACTACAATCGTGCTGCGAAGTTCGCCCATGTCGGCGACGTGTTGTTCCGCGGCTCGGTCGGGCGCACCGACCTGCCGGGCGGCGACCACGCCGCGCTGATCGCCTCGATCAAGGACAAGCTTTTGCCGCTCGGCGACGACATCGGCTTCATCTGCGGCCATGGTCCCGGCGGCCGCTTCGGCGAGGAGCGCCGGAGCAATCCATTCCTGATTTAAAGCGCGTCGCGTCTGGGGTGCCTCATGCGACGCGCTTCAATCTCTTCCCTTTGCATACGGACAACAAAAAAGCGCTGGCCTTGCGGACAGCGCTTTTGTTTGGGGGCAGGAAAGCCTCAGTTCGCGGTGCAGAAACGCTGTTCGCCGTCATAGCCGGTGAACGTGCCGGTGCGGGCGTTGAAAGAGCGATAGCGATCCGAACAATATTCATACCAGCCACGGGTCCATGGCTCTGCGTAGCCGTCATTGTAGACGACCCGCGGTTCCGCGTAGTAGCGGCGCACCGGGGCGGGGCGTGGATAACGACCGTAATCGTCGTAGCCGGGGTCGTAATAGCTGGGCTGCGGGTTGTTGAGCGCACCAACGATCAGGGCGCCGGCCGCGAGGCCAAGGACGCCTGCCGCGATCGCATCGCCATTGCCACGATGATGGTGCCGGTGGCGCCAGTCACCAGCGCTAGCCGCTGGCAAGGTCGCGAGCGTGGTCGCAGCAATTGCGGCGGACAGGACGGCGGTCTTGAAAATTCGATTCATGTCGGTCTCCTTCATGCCGGCCCGGGTAATTTGGGGGATGCGGTCCGGCTTTACCGAAGCTAATAGGCGACCGTGGCTGAACGGGGGCTGAACGAAATTGACGGGGCTGGGGCCAGCCGATATTCATCGATCAGGCATGGCGCAAGGCACAAATATCGTACGCTCAACAAGGAGCGGACCTGCGCCACGGGACCGTCCGACGCTGTCTCGATCTCGGCTCAGCCGATCGACAGGTTGACGGCTTTCGGACCCTTGCCGCGCTTGTCCGGCTCGGTGTCGAATGTTACCTTCTGCCCATCCTCAAGACCGGGAAGACCCGACGCCTGCACGGCCGAAATATGGACGAAGACATCCTTCGCGCCATCATCCGGCGTGATGAAGCCGAAGCCTTTGGCATGATTGAAGAATTTGACGGTGCCGGTCTGCGGCATGGGAAGCTCCTTTGATCCCATCAAGTCCAGTCTCGGGCCGGCAAATGCCCGAGTGGAAATTTGTCCTTTATTTTAGCGTCATCGGCAAGAGAAAGTTTTGCGAGCCCTGGCTTGCCGCCACGCCAAGAAAAAGGCGCGACGAAAACCGCCGCGCCTTCGAAAACTCGGGTCCGGCGCTGAAAGCCGGTTCAAGGCCTCTGAAGGGGCCCCGGGCACATTCCTGGCACGTCCGCGCGGACGTGCGCGCGCCGACGATTCAGTCCGCGCGGAGATTGACCGCCTTCGGTCCCTTGCCCATGCGGTCGGGCTCAACGTCGAAGGTGACCTTCTGGCCATCGACGAGCGTGCGCAGGCCCGAAGCTTCGATCGCAGAGATGTGGACGAACACGTCCTTGGCGCCGTCATCTGGCGTGATGAAGCCGAAGCCTTTGGTAGCGTTGAAGAATTTAACGGTGCCGGTCTGGGCCATTGGGGAAACTCCTTCACCCGTGTCAGTCTTTGTGGTTTGCCCGCCGCCTGACGCCGTGGGCAAGTCCCGGTGGTTGCTTCGGCAGTCATGCATTGGCGCATGGTCAAAACCCCCCGCCGAAAAACGGGGCCGTCAGAGATTCACAGTATCGGGGAAAGGTCGTCCAAAACGTTCCGCTCTCCGGGTCGCAAATGCCCGAACACAAAATTTATCGCACGGAAAGGTGATCGTTGCAAGGTAGCGTCCGCGGGCCGCCCGATGGGCGCATTCCGACGCGTGGCATCGATAGGGCGGGGTGCTCGCCCGGTCATCAGCCAGAGCCCGGCCACGCATGGTCCAGCGGGCGGGGGCAGCTTGCAAACAGGGGTTGCATTTGGCAGCGGAATGGCGAGGATCGGCTTGGAGTGGAGCGTATTTTGCGCCGGAGCGGGGGCTCGGGAGGTACGGTCATGAAATTTCTTGCGGCAATCTTCTCGCGGCAGGGTTTTGCCATCCTGTTGCTGTCGGCAGTTCTTGCAGCCTGTACCGCGGTTGTGGTGGAGGAAGGACCGGGGTACCGCCCGCCAAGGCCCGGGCCGCAATTCTGCACCAAGCAGTATGATCCGGTCTGCGCCCGGCGCGGCGGCGACCGCCAGACCTTCGCCAATGCCTGCCTTGCCGAGCGGGCCGGGTACCGCATCATCCGCGACGGCCAGTGCCGCGACGGCGGCGGCGGTGGTGACGAGCAGACATTCTGCACGCGCGAGTATGCCCCTGTCTGCGCACGCCGCCGTGGCGAATTGCGCACCTTCCCCAACGCCTGCGAGGCTCGCGCCGCCGACTATCGTATCGTCGACGACGGTCCCTGCTGAGAGGCTGGTTTCCTCCCCCGTCTCCGGACGGGGAGGGCCCATCTGCCAACTGGACATAGGCGGGGAGGGCAGTTGGCGCCTCTTGCCTCTACGCCGGCAGCCTCGCCTTATGGCAATGGGCGATGAACTCGGCCCTAGCCAATCCTGACCATATGGCTTCGACGTTGCGTGGATCTTTAATCCGATCCGCGCGGCGGTTGGATGAATGCAGGGTTGCTCATCCGTCAGCCACTAGCCCTTGGACTTCGGCTTCAAACCGGCTTCCGCCTGCTTGACGGCCGAGCCGAAGGGCGAGGCCGGCTTTGCCGCCGTCTTGTCCTTCTTGGGCTTGCGTGTCTCGCGGTTGCTGCGCTGTTGACCCTTGGCCATTTCTTGGTCCTCGTGATTGATTAACGTGGTGGTGGTTGATGTGGAACCAAAGCACATCGCGTGAAAAGGATTCAGTCGACGCGCTTAAAGCTTTTGTTTTTATGCATGTCGTTAACCGCTTCGCACTTTTGGGCGACATGCATTAGACGCTCGGATTGTCCGCCATTTCGAGATTGTCTTCCGTGGTGACCCGCTCATAGGTCTCCTCGTCGCTGCGGATGCGGTATTGCGGCGAGCCGTCCTTGACCGGCAGCTTGCTCTTGATCTGGAACAGCTCCGCGGTCTTCTGGACAAGGCCGGTACGGCTCTTCATGCGAACGGTCTGGCCGATCGCGAAAAGATGCGCCGGCGTGTCGGTGCGCGGGCGCGCGTTCTGCTGGAAACGGATCATACGGCATTCTCCTGGTCGCGCCTCAGCGCGGTTTCGAGTTCGGCGAGGTCGATAGCGACCAATTGGCTGGTCTGGCTTTTCACCGTCCTCGCCGGCAGATGGATGAAGGTCGCGACACGGCGCCAGGCAAGCCACGACATGCCATCGATAAGCTCCTCATCGTGGTCGATGTCGTAGTCGCCGGCCGGCAATTTTCCTTCCAGGCCGCCGAGCATGAAGGGTGCCTCGAAATGCGCTATGGAATGGGTAGTTCGGCCAGACATTCTCGTGCCTCGAAGTCTCGTTTCCGGCTTGGATCCGATAAGGTGGCGCCCGCTTCGCGGCACCGGGGCTTTAATGTCGTGCGTCCCTGTGTCGGCAATTTGGGTATCGGCGATCTGGAATGAGTTTGGCGGGTCGAGAACCTCTGACGCCGCGAGATGCCAAGCTTGGCCCAAAAAACGATCTCAATTCTTTAATCCGAAATTGCGGCTTATTCAAGAAGGTTCCTGCCGGATCATGATCCATTCACAAAATTCTCTCTCTATAATTATTTGCAGAATGCTGATATGATTCAAGAGCTTTCTGAAAATGTCTGATACGTCGCCGGAACTTTTGTGCCGGCATCTATGTTTTATTTCGTTTGAAAGGAAAAACTTCATGATCTCTGTGAAAACGCCGAGTGGCGTAACCGTAACAATCAATCCCGTCGTCACGCCGACCGTCGGGCCTGCGAAAGTCATGTCGGCGCGTCTGACGATACGAAGTGACGAGGCTGCACGGCGAAGGATCGCCGACACCGACGGCACGGTGCGGCGGGCCAAACAGGTTGCGGAGACCAACCGCCTGATCTGACATGGCCGGCTTGCAGTGCCCTACAGCGCCGCGCGTCCTTTTGGACGCGCAAAGGGCGCTGTAGTACTTTGATTTTGCGCATGATCCTTTCCGAACTTCCGGTTCGGGGTCATGCGCTGAGGAACTCGATCATGACGCTCAATTTTCCCAACCGCAGCCGCTCCTATGACGCTGCCGCCAGGCGCATTCGCTTCGTCGGCCATGACGGCATGTTCGAAGTGCCGTTCTTTGTGGAGATTGCAGCGCTTCCGGCGGCAACGGCCACAAGCGGAGCGGAAGCCGAGTATCTCAGCGCCTTCGATGCGGAGCGTTCGTCGATCCAGGATGTTGCGCGCGAAGCCTATTCGCACGGCCGCAAGAACATGTATGTATTGACCCAGGCCGATTTCCGGTAAGCTGGCCTGCGAACCCTTGAACCTACCGCGCCGATGGCCTAGATCGCGGCAGGCGGACAAAACACGGCAGGTTTCCCATCAACAGAGATCAGAGAAGACCGGCAGGCGCGGGCGCTAATTTCGGCTCAGGCGGACAGCCGCCGCTGGGGCTCGACCAGCGCGTGCAGCAGGCGCTGCAATTGCATCAGGCGGGGCGCCGGCAGGAAGCCGAGATGCTCTACCGGCAGGTGCTGGCGCAAAAAGCCAACCACGCGGCGGCAGCACATTTCCTCGGCTTGCTGCTGCACCAGACCGGGCGCAGCGCCGAAGGACTTGATCTCCTCGAACAGTCGGTGCGCCTGCAGCCCAAGAATCCAGATTTCCTCAACAACCTCGGCACGGTGATGCGCGACCTCGGCCGTGTCAGTGCAGCCGTCGATTTCTTCCGTGGCGCGGTGGCAATCCGGCCGGACCAACTCGCGGCGCGCGACAATCTCGGCTCCTCGCTGAAGCAACTCGGCCAGTTCGAGGGCGCGGAAGAGATCTATCGCGGCACCATCGGTCGCAACCCGTTCCATGTCCGCGCCCGCATCGGGCTTGCCGAAACGCTGCAGGAGGCGGGGCGGCTGGAGGAGGCGCTTGCCGTCTTCCGCGAAGCATTGGCAATCCGGCCGAAGGACGCCGACCTGCTGCACGGTCTGGGCGTCGGGCTGATGGAGAAGGGCAACCTCGGAGAGGCAGCGGAGCATTTCCGGCAGGCGCTGGCGGTCGATCCCGGTATGGCCAGGGCCTGGCTGATGCTCACTCAGGTCAAGCGCCAGCAGGAGCGTGACGCCGAGCTTGCCGGGATGGAGGCGCAGCACGCCAAGGCGCCGGAAGGCAGCCTGGCGCGCATGCAGCTTTCGTTCGGCCTCGGCAAGGCCAATGACGATCTGAAGGATTATGGCCGTGCCTTCGATTATTTCGCCGAAGGCAATGCGATCCGCCGCACGGGCATCGACTATGATGCGGGCAAGACACGTGCCGAATTCGAGGCGATGAAGGCGGTGTTCGACAAGGCCTTCTTCGACAAGCACAGACCGAGCGGGATTACCGACGACACGCCGATCTTCGTCGTCGGCATGCCGCGCTCCGGCACCACGCTGGTCGAGCAGATCATCGCCAGCCATCCCCAGGTCTATGGCGCCGGTGAGCTCGGCATATTGAAGACGGCGGTCGGCAAGCAGTTTCCGCCTGGTATGAAGGGCGGTTTCCCCAGCGGGATTGCCGACCTGCCCGACAAGGCCTATGCCGAGGCAGGCCAGGCCTATCTAGACCTGCTGCACGCCCGCTATCCGGGTTTCCGGCATGTCACCGACAAGATGCCCGGCAACTTCCTGCTGATCGGCTTCATCCATCTGATGCTGCCCAAGGCCAAGATCATCCATTGCGCGCGCGACGCGGCGGCGACCTGCCTGTCGATCTACAAGGTGCATTTCCGCGGCGACAGCCACCGCTACGGCTACGACCTCGGCGAGCTCGCCGATTTCCACAATCTCTACACCGATATCATGGCGCATTGGCGCACCGTTCTGCCTGATGTCGTGCATGATGTGCGCTACGAGGATTTCGTCGCCGATCAGGAAGGGCAGACGCGGGCGCTGATCGCCCATCTTGGCCTGCTATGGGACGATGCGGTGCTGTCGTTCCACGAAACCGACCGGCCGGTGCGCACGGCATCGGCGGCGCAGGTGCGCCAGCCGATGTACCAGGGCTCGGTCGATCTGTGGAAGCGCTATGGCGACCGGCTCAAGCCGCTGCTCGACCGGCTAGCGTAATGCGGGCCTACAGCTCAATGAACGGCTGAAAGCCGCCGAAGATCATGCGCTTGCCGTCGAACGGCATCGCCGACCAGTCGGATTTCATGCGTGGGTCGGCCATCACCTTGGCCATTACCGCATCGCGGCTCTGCCGCGATTCATAGACGGCCCATGAGAAGACGACGACCTCGTCGTCCTTGGCCTGCACGGCGCGCGGGAACGAGGTGACCTCGCCATAGGGCACGTCATCGCCTATGCATTCGACAAAGGCGAGCGCACCGTGCTCCTTCCAGACGGCGCCGGCTGTTTCTGCCAGCTTCTTGTAGGCATCGAGATTTGCTTTGGGCACGGCAAGTACGAAACCATCGACATAGGACATTGTGGTTCTCCTTGGATTGGATTTTTCCTTCTCCCGCAAGGGGAGAAGGAAAGAAGGCGCTACGCCGCCTTCACCGGCGCGTTCATCGCCCACTCCACGCCGAAGGGGTCAGTCAGCTGACCCCAGCGGTCGCCCCAGAACATCACCTGCAGCGGCGTGCCGACCGTGCAGCCTGCGTCGACTGCGCGCTTCCACCAGGCGTCGATGTCGTCGCTGCCGAGATGGAGCTGCATGGTGAAGCCCTGCGGCTTCACCGCGGCCATTCCGTGCTCGGGATAGAAGTCGGAAATCATCAACGTCGAACCGTTTATGTGGAGATGGATGTGCATCGTCCGCCCCTGCTCGTCCGGCGGGTAGAAGAAGACCTGCTCGGCGCCGAACGCCTTCTGATAGAATTCTGAAGCCTTGAAGGCGCCGTCCAGCTGAAGGTAGGGCGTCAATCCGCCGAGGACTTTCGCGGCAGGCTGGGTTTGGGGCTGATCGTTCATCTCTGTTCCTCCTTGATACCGGGTTTTGCCGTTGCGGCCATTCGCAGGACGAATGAGGCGGCGGCGATCCTACACCGTCGACGCGTTTTTTTAATGCCGAGACCAGATGGGCTGGGCCGTCGGCGGCTGGAGTGACCCTGGGCGACGCGCAAGGCTTATGACGGCCCCGCTGCGGCCAGCGGGTCTCTTCATCTTGCCTCGGACAAGGAGATTGCAATCCGCGGGCTGTTCTGTGCGTCGATGACGATCTCCGGCCAGCCGATGTCCTTGCGCAGCTCGATCGGCAATGAAAGGAGGGCGCGCTCGCTGCGGTAACGGGCGCGAGCCGCCGAGTAACGGGTCGCTATACGACCTACGGATGACAGAATAGACATGATGCTTTCTCCTCGATTGGCGCCGGCATCATCGTGTCGGCATCCCAAGGACGTGGCGCGCGGCCATGACCCGACAGACCGTCAGAATTTTTTGCCGCAAAGCTTCAACCGCCCGTTTCTGCCACCGATCGGAAGAAACCTTCGGGGCTGTCGACCTCGGCCAGCCGCCGCTTCTCGATCAGCCAGAAACGGTTGCCGATCGCCCTGATGAAGGAGCGGTCGTGCGATGCCAGCACGCAGCTCGCCTGATGGGCGAGCAGTTCCGTTTCCAGCGCCTCCTGGCCGTCGATGTCGAGATGGTTGGTCGGCTCGTCGAGCAGGTAGAAATTGGGATTGGCGAGTCTGAGCGCCAGCATCATCAGCCGCGCCTTCTGTCCGCCCGACAGCACGCCGATCCTGCGCTCCTGCATGTCGATGCCGACGCCCGCACCCGCCAGCAACGAGCGGGCGCGCTGCTCGCCGACATCGAACCTGCGCGAGAGCATCGCCAGCGGCGTGTCGTCGCCACTGATGCCCGACAGCGCCTGATCGCTGTAGCCGAGCACCGTCGACGGCGTCACCTTCACGCCTTGCGCCGCCGTCTCCGGCTCGACGATGGCATTCCTGATCAGGCTGATGAGCCGCGACTTACCGACACCGTTGCGGCCAAGCAGGACGATGCGGTCGCCTTGGCAGATATGGCGCTTGCCGGTCCTGAACAGCAGCGTGCCGTCAGGCGTTTCGACCGCCACGTCGTCGAGCGTGATCAGCACCTTGGCATGGGTGCCGCGATTGGCGAGCTTTATCGCGCCCGCAGATCTTTCGCGGTGCGCGGGTGCCGCGACCTCCTCGAGGCGCTGGGCGCGCTGGTTGAGCTGCTTGGTCTTGACCGTCAGCAGGTCACTGCCCGAGTTGATGCCGATGTTGTTGAGCTTGGCCGCCTGCCGGCGCAATTGCTGCGCCACCTTCATGTCGCGCTGGAATTTGCGCTCGGTCGAGGCGTCAACTTCGCTCAACACATCGCGTGCCCTTGAGTAGGGCAGCGAGAATACCGGCGACTGTTCGGGGCGCAGGAACAGCGTCCGGTTGGTCGTTGCGTCGAGGAACGCCCGGTCATGGCTGGCAATCACCACCGGCACCTCGCGCGGCAGTGCGTTCAGCCAGGTTTCGAGCTGGCTGATCTTGGCAAGGTCGAGATGATTGGTCGGCTCGTCGAGAAGCAGGACGTCGGGATCGGTGACCCAGACGCGGGCGATCAGCGCCAGCCTTTGCCAGCCGCCGCTCAAGGCCCGCATCGGCCGCTCGCGCATCGGCTGCGGCACGTCGAGTGAATCGAGAACCACGTCGACGCGCCATTGCTCGCTTTCGGCCTGCTCGGCCGGCAAGGCGTCCGCCACCACCTGCTGAAAGCGGTGCTCGGCCAGTGCGGCGGGAACGGCCTGCTCGACATAGCCGACGCGCAGGCCGCGCGTGTGGGTGATGTCGCCTGATGTCGGCTCCATCTCGCCGGTCAGGCACTTCAGCAAGGTGGATTTGCCGCGGCCGTTGGCGGCGACGATGCCGAGGCGGTCGCCGGTGCCGATGGTGAGATCGAGGTTGGAGAAGAGCGGCGCACTCACGGTGACGCCGAGGGACTTGAGGCTGATCAGGGCCATGTTGATTTCTCTGGTCTGCCCGGAGTGAGGCTCCGGTTCGATGCACTTTGACGGTGCGCAGGCAGGCCATCAGGCTCGGCATTGCAGCACCACGAAGGGCAGACCAAGAAAATCGAAGCGGGAGAACCCGGACCGTCTCTGGTCAGCCCTGCAAGCAAGCTCGCAGGGCAGGGACAGGGCCGCGCTGACGGTGGTGGTCGAAAGACATGCAGCCCTCCTTTCAAGACGTTTGAGTTGTAGAAACTGGCTACACCAAGGGTGGGGCGGATGGCAAGTGGCCGGCCGTTGACAGTGGTGGCTATGCTCCCCCTTCTCCCCTTTGTTTGGACTGGGGACATCGCGAACAGGTGTGCGAGGACATCGCGAACAGTTTTGCGCATTGTGCGCGAGGGGGTTCGGGATGCCGCTCAAGGACAGAAGCGCGATGAAGCAGAAGTTGGAGTTCGTGAGGCTGGCGTTGGTGGAGGGGTCGAATGTGAGCGCGTTGTGTCGGCGCTTCGGCATCGGGCGGACGTGCGGCCACAAGCTGCTTTCGCGCTACCGGAGCGAGGGCGAGGCAGGACTGGCCGAGCAGTCGCGGCGGCCGAGATCGAGCCCGGCGCAGTGCGCGCCGGAGGTGGAAACGGCTGCGCTTTCGGTGCGTGCAGCGCATCCGGCTTGGGGTGGACGCAAGATCGCGCGCGTCATCGCCCGCGATGGTATCGGCACGCCCGCGGCCTCGACGGTGACCGGCATCCTGCGCCGCAACGGCATCGCGCTGGGCGCGCTGGGCGGCGGGGCGCAGCCCTTCATCCGCTTCGAGCACGAAGCTCCCAACGATCTGTGGCAGATGGATTTCAAGGGCCACATCGCCTTGCATGGCGGTCGGCTGCATCCGCTCACTGTGCTCGACGACCATTCGCGCTTCTCGATCGCGCTGTCGGCCTGCGCCGATCAGACCACCGCAACCGTGAAGGCCCGGCTGATCGCCGCCTTCCGCCGATACGGCCTGCCGTGGCGTATCGCCACCGACAACGGCCCGCCCTGGGGCGACGGCGGCCGCAACAACTTCACGCTGCTCACCGTCTGGCTGATCGAGGCTGGCGTCGCCGTCAGCCACTCCAGGCCTTGCCACCCGCAGACGCTCGGCAAGGACGAGCGCTTCCATCGCTCGCTCAAAGCCGAAGCGCTGCAGGGACCGCCCTTTGCCGATCTCCCCAAGGCCCAGGACGCCTTCGATCGCTGGCGTCACGTCTACAACACCGTGCGTCCGCACGACGCGCTTGGCGGCGCTGTGCCGCTCGACCGCTACCGCGTCTCGCAGCGCCAGTATCGCGATATCGTCGAGCCGTTCGACTATGCCAAGGACGATCTCGTCCGCCGCGTTCAGCAGCATGGCTTCGTCTCCATCCTCGGCCACACCATGCGCCTGTGCAGGGCCTTCGCCGGCAAATCCGTCGCCTTTCGCCCAACCGCTGCCGACGGCGTCTTCGACGCCTGGTTCAGACACCAGAAAATAGAAACCATCGACCTCAATGCCCTGGCTCGATAGGATGGCAAACTGTTCGCGATGTCCTCGCACACCTGTTCGCGATGTCCCCAGTCCAAACACCCTTGTGGGAGAAGGTGGCCGAGCAAAGCTCGGTCGGATGAGGGGTGTTCCAGCTTGGCACCGACGGCGCTCCGTCCAGCACCCCTCAACCGTCTTGGCGCTGCGCGCCAATCCACCTTCTCCCACAAGGGGAGAAGGGAAGCTCTCTACCGTCCGGGCCGACCGGTCTTACCGGGGCGGCGCTTTTCGCGGCGGGCGTCGGCGGGGTCTTCGTAGGAGCCGATGCCGGCGCGCTGGCGGACAACTGGTTTGGCCGAATCGTAGCGTTCCTTCGCGCCCGTTTGGCGGGAGATCGGCTGTGGCTTGGCTGGCACTTTTCCTTCGACCGGTTTCTCAGTCCGCCGCACGGTCATCTCATCGAGCGAGTTCTTCTTGAACAGCGGCTTGGTCGAGTCGCCTGGAATGCCGAAATCGGAACCGTGCGCCTCTTCGGCCGACTGTTTCTTGAACAGCGAGCGGGATACCGCACCGGCCGGCGTCGGCATGTCGGTGCCCGGACCCATCGCGTCGAGCGAGGGTTTGGCAAAGAGCGGCTTCTTGACCGGCACGGCGCCGTCGGCGCCCATCTCATCGAGCGCGGGCTTGCGGAACAGGCCCTTGCCGTCATCGTCGACCGTGCGGTGGATGGCGCGGCCCTTGTTGTGCTTGCCCTTCTCGCGGCCCGAAACCGGGCTTTCCATATCGGCATATTTGGCCAGCGGATCGTCGGAGATGGACAGCTCCATCTCGCGCAGCCGCTTGATCTCGTCGCGGATGCGGGCCGCCTTCTCGAAGTCGAGATTGGCGGCGGCGTCGCGCATCTGCTTGTCCATCGCGTCGAGATGAGCTTTCAGATTGTTGCCCATCATCGCGCCGGCGCTGTCGGTGAACTGCGAGATGTCGGCGCGGACATGATCCTTCTCGTAGACCGAGTCCAGGATGTCGGAGATGCGCGACTTGACCGATTCCGGGGTAATGCCGTTGGCCGCGTTCCACTCCATCTGCTTCTCGCGACGGCGGTTGGTTTCGGCCATCGCCCGCTCCATCGAGCCGGTGATCTGGTCGGCGTAGAGGATGACCTTGCCGTCGACGTTTCGGGCGGCGCGGCCGATGGTCTGGATCAGCGAAGTTTCGGAGCGCAGGAAGCCCTCCTTGTCGGCATCGAGAATGGCAACGAAGCCGCATTCGGGAATGTCGAGACCTTCGCGCAAAAGGTTGATGCCGACCAGCACGTCGAAGGTGCCGAGGCGCAGGTCACGCAGGATCTCGATGCGCTCCAGCGTGTCGATGTCGGAGTGCATGTAGCGGACGCGAATGCCTTGCTCGTGCAAATATTCGGTGAGGTCCTCGGCCATGCGCTTGGTCAGCACGGTGACCAGCGTACGGTAGCCGGCCTTGGTGGTTTCGCGGATTTCGCCGACGACGTCGTCGACCTGGGTCTTGGCCGGACGCACTTCGACCGGCGGGTCGATCAGGCCGGTCGGGCGAATGACCTGTTCGGCAAAGACGCCGCCGGACTGTTCCATTTCCCAGCCGCCGGGCGTTGCCGAAACCGCGACGGAGAGCGGGCGCATGGCGTCCCATTCCTCGAAGCGCAGCGGCCGGTTGTCCATGCAGGACGGCAAGCGGAAACCGTACTCCGCCAGTGTCGCCTTGCGGCGGAAGTCGCCGCGATACATCCCGCCGATCTGCGGTATGGTGACGTGGCTTTCGTCGATGAAAACCAGCGCATTATCGGGAATGTATTCGAACAGGGTCGGCGGCGGATCGCCCGGCTGACGGCCAGTGAGATAGCGCGAATAGTTCTCGATACCGGCGCAGGAGCCGGTGGCTTCCAGCATCTCGAGATCGAAGCGGGTGCGCTGCTCCAGCCGCTGCGCCTCGAGCAGGCGTCCTGCCCGTTCGAGTTCGACCAGCCGGTGCTTGAGCTCTTCCTTGATCGACTTGATGGCCTGGTTCAGGGTCGGGCGCGGCGTGACATAGTGCGAATTGGCGTAGATCTTGACGCTCTTCAATTCGCCGGTCTTCTGGCCGGTGAGCGGGTCGAACTCGGTGATCGCCTCGATCTCGTCGCCGAACAGCGAGATGCGCCAGGCGCGATCCTCTAGGTGAGCCGGAAAAATTTCGATCGTGTCGCCGCGCACGCGGAACGAGCCGCGCACGAAGTTGATATCCTGCCGCTTGTATTGCTGGGCGACGAGGTCGGCGAGCAGCGCGCGCTGGTCGAGCCGGTCGCCGATCTGCATCTGGAAGGTCATCGCCGTATAGGTTTCGACCGAGCCGATACCGTAGATGCAGGATACCGAGGCGACGATGATGACGTCGTCGCGCTCCAGCAGCGAGCGCGTCGCCGAGTGACGCATGCGGTCGATCTGCTCGTTGATCGACGATTCCTTCTCGATGAAGGTATCCGTCCGGGGCACATAGGCTTCCGGCTGGTAGTAGTCGTAGTACGAGACGAAATACTCGACGGCGTTTTCCGGGAAGAATTTCTTGAACTCGGAATAAAGCTGCGCGGCCAGCGTCTTGTTGGGGGCGAGGATCAAAGCAGGGCGCTGCGTCTCCTCGATCACCTTGGCCATGGTGAAGGTTTTTCCCGAGCCGGTGACGCCGAGCAGCACCTGGGTGCGGTCGTTGTCGTTGACGCCTTCGACAAGGTCCTTGATCGCCGTCGGCTGGTCGCCGGCCGGCTCGAAATCCGACACCATCTTGATGGCGATGCCGCCTTCGGATTTTTCCGGCCGGGCCGGGCGGTGCGGCGTCCACAGCACGCCGTCCTTGTGCAGCGGATTGCCGGATTCGATCAGCGCCGACAGCGCCGCAACGGTGGCGGTGACGCCGCCGGAGGCCATGGTCTCGGCCTCTTCCAGCGAAACATCGAGGCCGGCAACTGGATTGAGGCCGGCCGCGGTTCGCTCCCGCGCCGACGCCGCGCCGCCCATCGAGGTGCCTCGCGCCGTGCGGCCAGGGGAGGAGGAGCGTTCGGGAATCTTCTTTTGCTTGGCGCCTTCCCTCCCCCTTGAGGGGAGGGTGGCGGCGGAGCCGCCGGGTGGGGTCGGTGCGGCAGTGCTCGGCGACCCCTCATGTTGAGCGCTTCCTTTGCCGACCCCCTCTGTCGCCTTCGGCGACATCTCCCCCTCAAGCGGGGAGACTTGGCGCCCTTCCTTCTCGGCTTCCTGCTCGATCTGCTCGGCCCAATCGGCGATCGAGCCGGTCAGCGGCGTGCCTGAGAATTCAGCCTGCGGCGCCTCGGCAAAACCGCACTTGTGCAGCGGCTCCGAAGCATCGAGGAAATCGGTCAACGGGCTGCGCCGCTTGGGCGGCGAAGCGCGATCATCACGCGCCGGCTGCGGCGTTTTTTTATCAGAAAGTTTGGCCATGCCCCGAATATGGGAGGTATCGGCCAAAATGGAAAGAGCGGAGTGACTAGGGGCGCGAGAGGAAACCAAGCTGCTGACACAAGGGTGTCAGGAGCGATGTCGAAACGCCCTCAGTTGAACCACAGCGCAAACGTGAAAAACCCGGCGCCGCCGAACTGGCGCTGGATCTGGTCGAACTCTTCGCTGGTGAGGATCTTTCCGCTCTCGAGATAGGGCGCGATGGCCGGGCCGGTGATCGACAGCACCAGGTCAAAGGGCTTTGGTTCGTCGAAGAAGCGCTTCATATTGATGCCTTTGTCAGCGAAGCGGAAATGCGGCAGCAAGATGCGGCCTTCGAGTAGGTCCTCTGCCATGTCAAGCGCGGCGTGCCAGGCCTGGACCTGCTCCTCGCCGACTTCCAGGCCGGTGAGCGGGCTGGCGCCTTTCTGTAGCGGGCCGGGCAGCCATTCGCGGTCGTTGTCGGTCTCGGCGCGGATCGCCTTCCAGTCTTCGCGGGACAGACGGATCATTTCCATGAGATGGCGACGCGCCGCCTGCCGGCGCTCCGGCTCGACGACCGGCCAGTTGACCAGATGAACCAGCGAGATGAAGTCGGCGATGCGCCACTCGGACGACAGCATGCCGCCGCTCATGCCGCCGTCCGGCGGAACGAGCGTGTCCTGCAGCGGCAGTCTGGCGCGCGGAAACAGCATGTGGAACGAACCGTCGAAGGCGTTCCTGAAATCATGCGCCAGCCAGAAATCCGCCTGCGCCATCAGGAATTCGGCATAGCCCTGCAGCCAGTAGCCATCGGCGCGGTCGAAGCGGAAGGTGAGGGCGGGTGCGGCCGGGTCTGGCGCGCCGCCGCGTGACAGCGATGCCATGATCGCCGCGGCGCTTTCGTCCGGCGCGATCTGGCCATCCTCGTTGAGGTCGATGCCGAGACGTGTGAGGTCGACCTCCATGCCGATGTCGGCATCGGCAGGCACGGATCCAAGCGTGGCGGCGGACTTTTCCAACCGATCGCGGAAGGCGACCAGGATGGCGCGGAAGTCGTCGTAGGTCAGCGGCTCGGGATTGGGATTGTCCGGTACCGGCAGCCGCATCAGCGGCAGTATGAATGATTGCGGGCTCTCGAAACCATGGCGGTGCAGGCCGCCGGCCAGGATCTCCAGCGCGGTGAAGAATTGGCCGGCGCCCGCGGCGTAGGCCGACGCGGGATCAGTGGGCGCGGCTTCGAGCGCTGTAAGCGTGCTGTCGCGGTCGGCTACGGTTTTTGCCTCGAACAGGGCGGCCGGTTCGGGGGCTGCGGCACCGGCAGAAGCAACCGGCAGCAGCAGAATAAGGGCGGATGCCAGCAGGCTCGAAAATCGCGTCATCTTGGTCCTCCGGTATGCTGTTCGGCGGCAAGCATACACGCAATTCGCGTGCCGCGCCTTGTCCGCACGATTCCGAACAGAGGCGCTTCGCTATATCGGGCGCATCGTCTACCGTGGCAGTTCCATTCGGGTACAGGCTGCGCGTGTCGAACTATCCGCTTTCCTACAAATTGTCTTGGCTGCCGCGTTTCCTGAAGCCGACGCTTGGCGGCGACGCCCGTGGTTTTGCACCGGCGGCAGGAACGATGATCGAGCCGCCGCCGGGGCGGACGGTGCGGCTCGCCTTTGTCGGCGATATCTCGGCGGTGGCCAATCGCAGTGCGCCGCAATGCGACCCGGCGATCGCCACGTTGCTCGGCTCCGCCGATCTGGTGGTCGGCAATTGCGAAAGCCCGGTGGTGGAGCGACCGAGCGCGGCGATGGGCACGAAGCTTGGCACCCGTCACGCCATGACCGAGCGGTTTCTTGCCGAGACGCTGGCGGCCGTCGGCATCTCGCGCGAGAAACTGGTGCTATCGCTCGCCAACAATCATGTGCTCGATCAAGGCGTCGAGGGTTTCGACGAGACCGTGGCGGCGCTGAACCGTCTCGGCATCCGCAGCATCGGTACCGCCGCCGCCGGTCCGGTCGAGCGCCTTTCGGTCGGGCCGCTGACAATAGGCTTTGCCGCTTTCACGCTGTGGCGCAATGCCGGCGCGGCCGCGTACGCGGGCCGTGTGTCGATGCAAGGCGACCCGGCACGATGGCCGCGCGGCGCCGCCGTCGACCTCACCTGTGCCGTGCCACATTGGGATTGGGAATTCCGGCATTTTCCACAGGCCGCAACGCGTGCATTGGCACGGCATTTGGCCGCGCAAGGCGTCGGGCTGATCGCCGGCCACCATGCCCATGTCGTGCAGCCGGTGGAGCGGATCGGCAAGGCGCTCGTCGCCTATGGGCTCGGCGATTTCCTCGGCACCGCCTTTGCGCGCCAGCCGTGGCCCGGCCGCATCGGGGGCATCCTGACCGTCGATATCAGCGCTGACGCCGGCACGCGTGGCGCCATTGCCGCCTACCGGCTGCATCCCTTCATGCGGCTGCGCGCCGGCGACCATGAGCGGCTGGTTCCCATTGAGACGCTGGAGGGCGCATTAAGGCAAAACGTTACGGACCGTTTCGTTGCGGTTTTTGGTAACCGGGATTGATGGCCACAGTCGACTGGTGGCTCAGACAAATCGTGTGGTCTCACCACCATCCCAACGCTGTCGTCGCGCGACTTTCCGCAAAATCGGCTATTGTCCGAGATGGGTGTTCGGTCTTTCGACGGTGGTATGGCGATGGAAGCAGCGGATTTCATGCCTGATGAAGCTGACATCGCCGGCATCAAGAGCAATCTCGCGGCCTACGAGACCGAAAGGGCTTCGGCCTACCGGCAAGTCCGCTGGCGGGTGCCGCTGTTCATCGGACTGGTGCTGTTGTTCGTGGCACTCGTCGCCTGGCTTTTCAATATGATCGCCGATCCATACGAGCGATGGTTCTCGACACCGCATGTGTTCCTCTATGTCGTCGGGTTCGTGGCGGCGATCCTGCTCTATTTCCAGGCGATCAAGCCGACGAGCACGTTGCAGCACTCGTTCCGCAAAACGCTGCTGCCGATCATCTTCGGTTTTATTGAGGATATGCGCTACGAGCATGATGTGACGCCGAATTCGTTCGACCGGCTGCCGCGCGAGACGATCGGCACTTTTAACACCAGACGCTTCGACGACATCGTATCCGGCCGCTACGAGGGATTTCCGTTCGAGCTTTACGAAGCGGATCTCCGGCAAGGCACGGGCAAGAGCGGCACGATAGCATTCAAGGGGATCGTCGTTGCCTTCGAGACGATCGTGCCGTTCCCCGGCATATTGGTGGCGGCCCGCCGGACTGACATGGCCGTCGGGTTCTTCCGCGGCATGTTCGCCAGCAAGATGCAGGAATTGTCATGCGGGGTGCCCGAGCTCGATGCCGCCTACGACTTCCGCACCGACAATGTCGAGGCGGCGCAGCCGCTGGTGAGCGGCCGGCTGGCGCAGGCGCTGACATGGCTCAGCGAGACATGGCCTGATGACCCCGCCCGGGTTGCGCTCAATGGCGGCGATGGTTTTCTGCTGTTGCCGCAGAGGAAGGATTTTTTCGAGCTGCCTGATATCTCGGTGCCGCTCGACTACGCCAAGCATGTCGCGCCGATGATATCAGACATCGGCGCGATGCTGGCGACGGCGGCGCTGGTGCGCAAGATCGGCGCAAACGACGAGGCAGCGGGTTAGCCGCCGGGCATTTTCGCAGCCAGCCAGTTCGCCGACCGCTTGGCCATGCCGATGGTCGCGGATGCGGCGCGGCCAAAGTCGGTCTTGACGACGCCGTAACCATTCTTTGTGCGATACAGCACCGACCGTCCGCCATCGACCACAGAGTCATAGGCAACCGGTGTGGCAGCTTCCGTTTCCGTCGCCGTTGCCCGCGATCCGACAGCAACGCTCGGCCGATGGTCCAATTCCGAGGGGAGCGGGTCGGTGGCTGTCTGCGCTGCCGTCGTCAACTCGGGCATTGAGGCCGTCGCGGCAAGCTGCGACGACGGCGTTTGCGTCGTACGACAGATGCCTGAGACAAGCGGATAGTTGAAATTGCGCGCGTGCAACATCTGGCTTTTCATGGCCGCTTCGCAATCGGCGATGGACGACCACTTGGCCGGCGTCTCGCCGATATATTCGCAAAGCCTGGCATCGCAGTCGCAGCCGACGATGGTCATGGCGACAAGGGCGGTCTTGATCACGGTCCTGTCCCTCTGAGTTGCTTGAAAAATACCGCTGAGGTCCTTCGCGTGACCGAACAGGATGCGCGACGCTCAGGCATCGTCAATCACCGTGGAACAAGGCGGGATTTGGCCGCGATTGTGGAATGAGCGTGACGGGTACGCCACGGAACGGAACGTGGTCGCTGACTGTGGCCGAAAGGTCGCACCAATCGTAGTTGTGTTCGACTTGACGTCTGCTGCAAAGCTTCTGAATCAACGTCAGGAAGTTTCCCTCCGGGGCGATCGTAGTCGATCCGATGCGCGTGAGCCAGGCGGTCAAATCGCGAGAGAAGCCCAAACGACAGTCGGCGCCGGGATTTCTCCCAGCGCCTCCCTGTCAGATCAGGACACGGTCGCGGCAGCAACTTCCGTAAAGACGTCGCGCCATGCCGGCCTTGATGTTGACGGTCCTGCCAGTCACTGCGCGAGGGCAGCGCCGTTCGGGACCTCGCCAGTCTCCACCCTTGCGAGCTTCGTCCAGCGCGCCATCGAAGGTGTTTGCCGTCCTTCATGGCAGCATCGGTCCGCCGTAGGCGTTCGCACGCTTTCCGCGGCCCCGTAGGTCTCGGCATCCCTCCTCAAATCAGGCAAGCCTGCTTTCGTTCGGGGCCGTACGGGCCTCAGGAAATCCGCCGTTTCGCTTTGCCTTTCGACTTGGCGATCGGTAGCCGCCTGAGATGGGTTTAACATACGGGGGATAAGCTTCTGGCGAAACGGCCACGAGCCTGTGGATAGCGGGATTATCGGGGACCAAGTTCGGCGTCGGAGCGTTTTTCTGGACGAGATGCAGGAGGCGGGACACGGCCCTGATCTGCGGCGAGCAGCATGATCGAACATTCGGCCCTTGCCCCACGGAGCGGCGCGGGCTTCAATGCCGGCAAAGGATTTTAGGACAGCAGTGTCGTTGCCGTCCTTTGGGGAGGGCGTTCTTGAAGGTCGGGGTGGTTCTCAATCCGATTGCCGGTGGTGGCCGGCTCAGACGACATTGGCCTGAGGTCAGTGCTTCGCTCAGGAAAAATTTCGGCGATTTCGAGCTGCGCGAAACGCAGGCGACCGGCGACGCCGAACGGCTGGCGCTCGTCCTTGCCGCCAGCGGCTTCGAACTGGTGATCGCGGCGGGCGGCGACGGCACAGCCAGCGAAGTGGCCGACGGACTGCTGCAGGCGTTTGCAGAAAGCGGCCGGACGGCCGAGCTCGGCCTGCTGCCTTGCGGCGCCGGCATCGATTTCGCCCGCGGGCTCGGTCTTTCGGACGAGGTCGACTTGACGCTGAAGCGCATCGCCGAGGCCAAGGCTCGCAGGGTCGATGCCGGCCGCATCTCCTATGTTGATGACCATGGCGCGCTGGCCAGCCGTCATTTCATCAACATTGCCAGCCTCGGTCTTTCGGGCGCTACCGACCGGGCGGTCAACGCCGACAAGCGCAAGGGCAAGGTGTCGGCCAAGGCGCTGTTCTACTGGCGCACCGTGTGGGAATTCATCCGCTACCGGTTCCAGGACGTTGTGATCACCGTCGATGACGGCGTCCCGGTCGAGGCGCGCGTGGCGCTGGTGGCGGTGGCCAACGGAAAGTTCTTCGGCGGCGGCATGATGATCGCGCCGGATGCCGAACTGGACGACGGGCAGTTCGACATCGTCATCCTGCGGGCGGCGGGCAAGTTGAACCTGATCTGGGATATCCGTCTGCTCTATGGCGGGAGGCATCGCAACCATCCGGCGATCACCATTTTGCGCGGCAAGAAAGTGGTTGTCGAACCGTTGGGCGATGTGCAGAAGAACGGCGCGCTGGTCGACGTAGACGGTGAATCGCCAGGGCGCATACCGGCGACCTTCGAGATCCTGCCGGGTGCGCTTACGCTGAGGTATTGAATCAACGCGCTGAGAAACTGATTCAGGTCGTTACGGGCGTGATTTCGGCGATCCGGTCAATGTACTGAAATCGCGTGGTAATTACCTGATGTCAGAGCTCGAGCTTGGCCGGGAAACCCAGCGTACGATGAAGGCGTACCTCTCGCGCGCGCTCACGGCATCAACGGCGTCTGCATCATCTGCAGATGCAGGTCCGTACCGGTCCAGGGATGCGCCTCGCAGACGGCTTCGTCGAGCTCGACGCCAAGGCCTGGTTCCTTCGACGGAATGATGTTGCCGTCCTGCCATTCGATCTTCTTCTTCAGCAGCTTTTCGTGAAAACCGTCCCACTGCTTCAGCGATTCCAGGATGAGGAAGTTGGGCAAGGTCACGGCAAGCTGGATGTTGGCCGCACCGACGATCGGCCCGCAATAGCAGTGCGGTGCGACCTGGATGTGGTAGGCCTCGGCCATGGCTGCGATTTTCTTGGTTTCGAGAATGCCGCCGGAGCGGCCGAGGTCGGGCTGCAGAATGGTGGCGGCGCGGTTCTCGATGACGCGGGCGAATTCGAACTTGGTCGTCAGCCGTTCGCCGGTGGCGATCGGGATAGACGTGCCACGCGCCACCTGTGCCATCACTTCCGGCATGTCGGGCGGCACCGGTTCCTCGAACCACAGCGGATCGTAAGGTTCGATGGCGCGGGCCATGCGCAGCGCGCCCGATGCGGTGAACTGGCCATGCGTGCCGAACAGGATGTCGGCCCTTGTGCCGACCGCCTCGCGGATCGCCTTGACCATGCGGGCGGAGAGATCGATGTCGACGAGGCGCGGCTGGTGACCGTCAAAGGCGGTGTAGGGGCCGGCCGGATCGAGCTTGACGGCAGTAAAACCCTGCTCGACATATTCGAGCGCGCATTCGGCCGCCATATCGGGATCGTTGTAGACGTTCTTGCCGCGCGCATCCTCCGAGTGGACGCTGCCGCTGTGCGGATAGAGGTAGGTATAGGAACGCAGCGTTTCGTTCACCTGGCCGCCGAGCAGCTTGTAGACCGGCTTGCCGGCCTCCTTGCCGATAATGTCCCAGCAGGCCATTTCGAGCGCCGAGAAACAGCCCATGCCGGAAACGTCCGGGCGCTGGGTGAAGCCGGACGAATAGGCGCGGCGGAAGAAGTTCTCGATGTCGTGCGGATCGCGGCCGACGAGATAGCGCTCGGCCATGTCCTCGACCATTTTCGCGGTGACATGGGCCGAGAAGGTGGCGTTGTAGGCCTCGCCATAGCCGACCACGCCGCCGTCGGTGGTGAGCTTGACGAAGATGAAATATTTGCCGCCGATGCCGGGTGGCGGATTGCCGACAACCCAGGTTTTTACCTCGGTGATTTTCATTTTTGATCCTCCAGAACCAGCTCGGCGCCCTTCCATCCGGTCACGATCGAGGCGGCGTTGGTGTTGCCGGTGATGTTATCGGGAAAGATCGAGGCGTCGATGACGCGCAAGCCGGCGAGGCCGTGAACGGTCAGGCGCGGGTCGACAACGGCGCGCGCAGCGTCCGTTCCCATGCGACATGTCGAAACCGGGTGGTAGACGGTGCCCGAACGTTTCCTGAAATCCTGAATGAGATCGGCGTCGGAGGTGATTGACGGGCCCGGCAAAACCTCTTCCTCGATGATCTCGGCCATTGCCGGCATGGCGGCGATCTTCCGAATGAACTTCACCGCCGCCAGCATTTCGGCGACGTCCGCCTCGGTCGAAAAGGCATTGGCGACGATCTTCGGATAATCGTGCGGATTGGCGGAGCGGATCATGATCTCGCCACGGCTCGATGGACGGCAGTTGGACAGGCCGATGGAAAAGCCCGGCCACGGATCTGGGGTCAGGATCGGGCGTTCTCCGCTCTTCGGGATGACGGTCGAGAATGCCTGGAAATAAAGCTGCATGTTGGGCCGTGAAATAGCCGGGTCGGTGCGGAAGAAGCCGCCGGCATTGTTCATCGACAGCGACAGCGGGCCGGAGCGCATCAGCATGTATTGCATGCCGACCATGAGCTTGCCCCACCAGGGACGCAGGATCTGGTTGAGCGTCGGCAGCCTGCCCCGATACGTGTAGTTGATGCCGACATGGTCCTGCAGGTTCGCGCCAACATTCTCGCTAGCGTGGACGACGGGAATGCCGAGAGCGCCGAGCAGGGCCGACGGGCCGACCCCGGAAAGCTGCAGCAATTGAGGCGAATTGACCGAGCCGCCAGAAAGGATGACTTCGCGACCGGCGCGGGCAGTCTTCGTCTCACCGTTCTGCAGGTACTCGATGCAAACGGCGCGCTTGCCCTCGAACAGGATCCTGGTCGCCAGCGCGTTGATCTCGACGCGGACGTTTTTTCGCTTCATCGCCGGGCGCAGGAAGGCGCGGGCAGCTGACATGCGGCGGCCGTTTTTGGTGGTGATCTGATAGATGCCGACGCCTTCCTGGGAGGCGCCGTTGAAATCCGGGTTGAACGGCAGGCCGGCCTGATTGGCGGCCGCCAGATAGCGCTTGGTGAGCGGATGGACGGAGGTCGAGCAGTCGGTGATGTGCAGCGGACCGCCAACGCCGCGCCATTGGTCGGCGCCGGCCTGATTGTCCTCGAGCGCCTTGAAGGCGGGCAGCAGGTCGTCGAAGCCCCAGCCGGGATTGCCGGCCGCCGCCCAAGCGTCGAAATCCTCGCGCGCGCCCCGGATCCAGACCATGGCGTTGATCGAACTCGAACCGCCGAGCAGCTTGCCGCGCGGCCAGTGGTCGACATTGCCGGCGAGGCCCGGGTCCGGCTCGGTCTTGTAGTTCCAGTTGACCGCCGGGTCGAAGAAGGTCTTGCCGTAGCCGAGCGGCATCTGGACGTAGAAGCGGCGGTCGCTGCCGCCGGCCTCGAGCACCAAAACCGAAAAGCGGCCCGTGGCCGATAGTCTTTCGGCCAGAACCGAGCCGGCCGAGCCGGAGCCGACGATGATAAAATCATAGGTCTGCATGGTGGCTGCGGCCGGCTCCGAATTTTCGCTCAACCTAGACGCCGCAAGCCGCCGCGATCACCGGAGCTCCGGCATCGCCTGTGAAAAAAGCGACCGGCAGTTCGTTTGCATTCGGTGCCCTGCCCGAAGCGGCCCTTGCCTCGTGGGCAAGCGGTCCAAGCATCATACGCCATCATCAGAATTTTGCTTGAAATCATAACGCATGATCGGGCGGGCTGGCACCCTACGAGCGACGACCCTGAACCCGGCGCGAGCGAAGGTGGAGGCGTATCCACTGCCGGAAGCGCTCGGCGATACATCGGCATCAAAAGGATAGGCCTCAAGCGCAGGGGCATCTGCGCGCCTTGCGGCTTCCAGCGCCGCTGCGATCAGGTGGAATGTGATGCTTTGCCGGCGGTATGCTTTTCGCACGTAGAGGCAGGACAAGGACCAGACCGGCGCATCATCCACCCGCTTGAGCTGCCACAGCCGATCGAGCCAGGGCACGGCATCGCGCGGTGTCACCTGGCACCAGCCGACAGCAGTACCGCCGTCGAAAGCAAGTACGCCTGGGGAGGGACCATGCTCGACGACTTGCCGGAACGCAGCCTTGTTTTCCTCGCCTGGTCGCTTTCGATAACAACTGCCGATCCGCCCGTACATACACCAACAGCGACTGCAGACGGCGCTTTCACCGAACAGGTCTTCGAGGGCGGGCCATAGATCTGATGTCAGAGGGCGAGAGGTAAGTTTCATGTCAGCCTGCCTTCTCAACTCACTGTGTGCAGTTTAGCACTTGGCAGTGCGCGTTGACGCATCGGTGCCATCCCGATACGGGATCGGGAGAAGATCGATGTCGAGGGGATTTGGCGCATGGTTCATTAGGCGGACGGACGGCCCATCGGCGATCTGACGCTCAGGACGCTGGCCATGCCTTCTGACGCCAATGCGGCGGGCGACATTTTTGGCGGCTGGGTGATGGCACAGATGGACCTTGCCTGCGGCATCCGCGCCGCCGAGCGCGCCAAGGGCCGCGTGGTGACGGCGGCGGTGAAGGAAATGTCGTTCGCCAAGCCGATGAAGATCGGCGACACGCTGTGCATCTATACGCATGTCGAGCGCGTCGGCCGCACCTCGATGACGCTCAAGGTCGAGGCCTGGGCGCAGCGCTACCTCTCCGACCTGATGGAGAAGGTCACCCATGCCGATTTCATCATGGTGGCGCTGGACGGCGAAGGCAAGCCGAAGGCCGTTCCAGCGGAAAGCTGATCGGCTGGATGCGGTCGGCTTAAAGTCGAACGGCAACGCCGCTGCCAGCCTCTCGCAAGGAGACGCGAACAGCGATGCTGTGTGATGGTTTTCATATTCGCGTTCGCACATTTCCGTGACCATTCCGGCAGGACATGGGGAAAAGACAATGCGTCAACGACTGCTGAACGGCGCGTTGGCAGGCGCTTGCAGCCTTGTTCTGCCTGTTGGCCGGGACCGCCTAAACCGGGGTCAAACGAGACGAGGCCGCAGCCAGTTGCGCCTCCGAAAACCATAGCCTCAAGCGGCAAGTGATCAGGGTGCGGAATCTGCGTTGCGACGACGTAAGAAACCGGCGCGATGAGCGTGAGCAATTGCGGCAAAGGGGCGGCCTGCGCCATCGACGGCAAGGTGGCAATCGGGCCCGAAATCGAAGCGGGTCGAAAGCCGTCTGCAGGCCGGAATGCAGATGCAGCCGTAGAATTCGTCTACGCTACGCGTCGTGCGCAAACCCTTGCAGCGCAAGAGTTTCAGGCATGAAGCCCATCGAACCTCGCCCGCGCGGCCTTGACCCGCTCGGTGTTCTTGCGCGCCCAGTCGCCGAGCGCGCCGACCGGCACAAGAAGCTCGTAACCAAGGTCGGTCAGTTCGTAGTCGACGCGCGGCGGAATGGTGGGGAACACGGTGCGGGTGACGAAGCCGTCGCGCTCAAGCCCGCGCAATGTGGTGGTCAGCATCTTCTGCGAAATGCCGCCGACGGCGCTGCGCAATTCGTTGAAGCGCAGCGGCCCGTCACCGAGCTTGCCGACGACGAGTACGGTCCATTTGTCGCCGACGCGCTGCAGGATTTCCGAGATGGCGCGGCAGTCCTCGGTGCGGTGCGGGTGCCTTGGTAACAAAAAGGTGCCTCCTTGCGCCTCGTGAGCGTAGTCACTCATATAGCTCAGGTATCTAAACGATACCAGAAATTTGCCTAAAGGAGAGCCCCTCTATGTCCAAACCCAAAATCGCCATTGTCGTCGGTTCGACCCGCGCCGCACGATTTGCCGACGTTCCGACCCAGTGGATCGCCAAGATCGCCAAGTCGCATGCCGACATCGACGTGGAAGTGGTCGATCTGCGCGACTTCCCGCTGCCGTTCTTCGACGAGGTCGCATCGTCCGCCTGGGCGCCGTCGCAGAACGCAGTGGCGCAGCGCTGGCAAAAGAAGGTCGCGGAATTCGACGGCTTCATCTTCACCACCGCCGAATACAACCACGGCCCGACAGCCGTGCTGAAGAATGCGATCGACTACGCCGCCAATGAATGGAACAAGAAGCCGGCCGGCTTCGTCGGCTATGGCAGCGTCGGCGGCGCGCGTGCCGTCGAGCAGCTCAGATTGCATGCCGTCGAGCTGCAGATGGCGCCGGTCAAGTCGGCAGTCCATATTGCCTGGGGCGATTTCCTTGCCGTCCGACAAGGTGAAAAGAAGCTCGAGGAGCTCGAGCACCTGAACCAGGCGGCGGCCGCGCTGGTCAACGACGTTGCATGGTGGGCCAAAGTGCTGAAGGCGGCGCGTCAGGCCGACGTGGTGGCCGAAGAAGTCAAGGCGGCCTGAACCGCAGACCAGAACAATCCTCCCAAGGATTCCGGGGCGGCGCTTGCGTCGCCCCTTTTGATTCAGGCGATGGCTGGCTGCCGCGCCTGCCGAGGCCTGATGATACAGTTGGCGAGGCGGTTCATCTCGTTCAGCTCATCCGCATGGTGCTGGCCCCACTCGCAGAGCGCCAGAAGGATAGGCTCAAGGCTGAGGCCGAGGCGCGTCGCCGAATATTCGACGCGTGAGGGAATCTCGGCAAAGATCTCGCGTCTGACAAGGCCGTGTTCCTCCATTTCGCGAAGCTGCTGGATCAGCACTTTCTGAGTGATATCAGGCACCAGCGTCTTCAGCACCGACAGCCGCCGGGGGCCGTCGAAGAGATGGTAGAGAATGACGGCCTTCCATCGGCCCGAGATCACTTTCAGCGCGCGTTCCGCCGGCAGCAGCGGCAGTCTCTTGGTTGGCAGCCTTTTGGTCGGCCCCCTTTTGGTCGGCCCCCTTGTGGTCGGCATGGCCATGGTCACCTCCTGGTCAGCAGTGGACAAATGAGTGTGTAGTCGCGATCAGGCAGATAGTGGCAAATAGCAGCCGATGCCATAGCGATGGGTGCATGCCATGAGAGCCATTCAGCTGAACCGTTTCGGCGGTCCCGACGTCCTCGACATCGTCGAGATGCCGAAGCCGGAGCCGCAAACAGGCGAGGTGCTGATCCGCGTTCATGTGGCCGGCTTGAATTTCTTCGAGGTGTTGATGCGCGGGGACCGCTACGCGATGACGCCGCAATTGCCGATGGTTCTCGGCGTCGAGGCTGCCGGGACCGTGGAGGCGCTTGGTCACGGGGTCGACATCTCGCTGGCCGGGAGACGCGTCGCGGCGCCGCTGTTCGCTTCGAAGCGCCCGTTTGGCGGCTATGCCGACTATGTGACGATCGACGCATCGCTGGCCGTGCCTCTGCCCGACGCGCTCTCATTCGAAGACGCGACGGCGTTGATGGTGCAGGGACTGACGGCTTTTCATCTGCTGCGGCAAAGCCCGCCAGCCGGCAAATCGGTGCTGGTCACTGCAGCAGCGGGCGGTGTCGGCTCGTTGCTGGTCCAGCTCGCCAAACGCCAGGGCGCCAGCGCCGTGATCGCGGTCGCCGGCAGCAGGGCCAAGCTCGATCTTGCCCAGTCGCTTGGCGCCGATGCCGCGGTCGACTACAGCGCGTCGGATTGGCCGATGCGTGTGCGGGAGGCGGCTGGCGGCGCCGGCGTCGGTATCATCTACGACATTGTCGGCGGCTCGATGACGGCGGCATCGCTGGCAGCGCTCGCGCCTGGCGGAGAGCTGGTCTTTGCGGCGCTGGGCAGATACGCGATCAGCGCCTCGGACCTGGAAGCGATGATCAGTCGAAACCAGTCCTTGCGAGGTTTTGCCCTGCTGCCGCTGCTCTCCGCCGACGGCCTCAGGGCCAGCCTGTCGGAGCTTTTCCAACTTGCCGCCGGCGGCCAGCTTGCCGTGACGCTAGGCGGCCGCCATCCGCTCGACCGGGCCAACGAAGCGCATCGCCTGCTGGAGGAGCGCCGCTCGACCGGCAAGGTCGTGCTGATACCTTGAGTGGTGGTCGATTACTGCGTACCGGCCGATCGTGGAACCTGTCCGCTTTGCGCCTGGTATCGGCCATTGAGGTGACCGTTGCCACTGCCTGAAAGCAGATTGTTGGCGACCATTCTGGAGGCCGCGGTTGCGCCATCTGCGGAGGTTCGAGGCATCCCCGATGAACGGTAGCAGTCGGGCCCGTTCCAGAAGTTCCTGCACGAGTGCCTAGGACACATTATCTACACCTAATATATAACCTAGCCGATTTCGAAGAAATGGGACATAGTTGAGGAGCATATGATCTCTTGTTCATGAATCCGGGCGAGTCGCCCGGCAGCGATTGGAGATATGTCATGGCAGCCAATTGGGACCTTATGCAGACACTTAACAATGGTCGGGTCGAGTGGCCGACGGGTCCGATCACAGGCCTCAACCCCTCCGAAGAACCCAGGTGGGTCGACGCCTGGGTTGTGCAGGCTGGCGCTGGAGCCGCGTTACCGTTCATTAAATATGTGGGCCCCAGTCAAAGCTCAGGCCACACTCCACATTGGTCAGGTTGGGGGGCGGGGCCGTATACTATGTGGAAGGCAGACGACCCGGGGTGGGCATACGGAAAATTCACGAGCGGATTCGCACTGGGGATCGCGCTCTTGGCTTATCGGGATACCGCCACAAATCCCAATACCACTGAATTCGAATGGTGGTATGAGATAGTCTGGCTTGCATAACGGCCGCTAACTATCGAGCGCGGCATAGATGGAGGAATGAAATGCCCATCGACGATGTTTATATGAAGAGTTTCCAAAATCAGGTCCAGGTCCTTGAGAACATGAAGACGGGGATTGAGGCTGCGATCGGCAGGGCCCAAAAACGGCTCGCGGAAGTTGAGCAGCAAGTTAACGAGGGGAAATCTACTAAGGAAGCTATAGAGGACGTTTTTAAAAAAAAGTAAAGGTCCGGCGGCTCAAGGCAGTCGGTGTTGGTTCGGAATGACCAACACGGGTCAAAAAGCGGCTATTCATCGAACAGAGGCGAGCGGAAAAATTCGCGGGACCGTCAAGTTGCGACGATACTGCATGAGCGGCTTGCCAGGGGGACCGGTGAACTGGATCTGGACCAGATCGCAGATGAAGTCAGCGCGGCTGAAGGTCCGTCATCGGCGTTCGCAACGCGATCTCTATGGTTGCGTTACCCCGGCGAAGGCCACCAAATCCGCCACCGTGAAGTCTCCAGGCATGGACGAAGGAAGAATAGGTGTGAACCCACCGGGGACGTTCAGATAGGATGACGCGTCCCGCTTCAACATCCTCACAAACGTCTCCGCCACGATCCTACGGCCAACCGGACCCAACTGATTTCCGCCGGCGAGGACCGCAGCCTCGCGAAGGACGTAATACCACAGAGGCGTCTTTTTCAGCAGCAAGCCGCCGCTGGAATTCAGCACAGCCACTTCTGCCGCCGGCAACCCGGATTTCAGCTGCGCCGCGGTCATCGGCGCGATGCCGAATGATTTAGCCATGCCCTGTCCGCTCGGCAGACCGAGAGCCAGACCGCGCCGGAGGTTTCGCGTTGCCAGAATCGCCATCATTCCCGAGAATCCGGGCAACGATTCCAGTCCATTGGCCATGAAGCTGTCGATTTTCCGGGCCTTGTTGTGAACCGGTACCGATACTCCCGTGTCAAAGAACGCGTTGAAATCAACGACCCAGTTTGAAAAGACCGGCAGCCGCGGATTGCGATTGAACTCAAACACCTGCGCGAGAGTGGCCTTCTTGAAGTTGAAATTCACCCAGTACGTATCACGGATCATACTGTGGCCGAACCGGTACGCTGCCACGGCGAACTCGACGGGCATTCGGAACGAGCTGCCGACGGGAGCAGATACGCTCGCCATCGCGTTGTTCACGGCAGCCACTCCGCAGATTCTTTCCAGAAAGTCATGCACCACGGCCCATTGGTAGTGATGTATCACGATTCGTTTGGCCTCTGCGAAGATGTCGCCCGCAAACTCGACTGCCACCAGCAGCTCAACGACGGCATTATGGAAACGCAGCATAGCGTGCTGGAACTGCACGATGATCAGATTTTCGTCGTTGCGCGGATCGCCGATCGCGGCAGTATTCGTACCCTGCATGCGGGGCACATCCCAGTTCGTCTGCTGGACCATCCCCGATTTGTCACCGTTGTTGCTGGGGCCGCCCGAACCAATAGGAGTGTTCGTGCCCCTATGCAGCTTAATCGCGGTAGCTGGACCAGATGTAGGAAAAACGTAGAGAAACGGATCTAAGCCAGGCCCGCGGCCGTAAACGGAATCCAGATCGAGCGCCGGGCTTCGCATGTTATTGATCGTGTTCGCGCCGGTATCGGCGTCGAGAGTCGACGAGACGTCGAACGTGATGTCATGGTCCACAAACTGACCAAAATAGGTGAAGCCTGCTGGTAGCGAAGACACGCCCGCGTCTGCCGGATTGTGAGACGCAGGATTGGGATCACGGCCGGAGTCTGCCATCATGTTACCGAGCTCGCCGAGGAGTAATTGCGTCACGGCATTGAATGGCAACTTCGTTGCCGCACGGGTGGACGCTGACGACATGTATCCGAAACGATCTGCACAGGCAGAACTCAGCCAGGGAAACGGGAACCAGTAGAGCGGAATTTTAACGCCGTGAAAACGTCGAAGCTCCGGCTTTAGTGCGGCGATAGACTCTTGGACGTCTTCCGGTAATTTCTCCGCGGGAAGGTCCGCCGGCTTGATGCGATTGGCACTGGCCAACAGTTGCTCCAGCGAAACGGTGGGCCTCAGATTCGTTTCGGTCACGCGCTTTCGCAGCTCCGACAGCACGATCGGCTTTGGGTTGACGAATCCTTTGGGAATTGATGTCTTGTTGAGAAATTCGCGGACCGGCTCGGGAATTTCGGAAGTTGCGGCTGGGTTCGCTGTCTCAGCTTTTCGCTTCGTAGGCTTCGTCCCACCGAGGCGCTTGGGTGTCTGTTTCGCTGGGGCTTTCTTTTTCGTGACCATGCTTGACCTCTGAAAATGATTTCAGGAAGTAGCACCCTCACCCCATGGGAAAGGGGGCCTTCAACAAGTTGGGATTAAGCAGAAAGGCCCATGCAGGCGCCACCCGGCTGGAGGACCCAAATATCGAGCCTCAGCACTGTCTCGCCCGGTCCAGCTCTAGGGGCCAGCGGTGAGACATATTTATGCTCGTCGATCGTATCGAAGTTCGGTGGCATCACATTACCTCCGATCCAGAGCGGTTCACAAGGAGGTGCGGGCGGTGCCCCTTGCCGCCTTCCGACGGTGTCACATTTTGACGAGTTTGCCTAGGCGGAGCTGGGTCGCGGCCGCGGCGACCACGTTTCCCTTCAGCTCGTAGAGATGCAGCGCTCCGGACACAGCGGCGACCGCCTCGTCGCCTCGGCGGGCGGCCTCGAGCACGTGCGACAGGTCGACCAGTGCATCCGCCCGGTCGTTGACGAAGTCGGTCGCTTCGGCGATCGTCACGGCTTCGCGCGCGAGCGCCTCCGCCGCCCGGAGCTCTGCCCGCCGCGCATGCACGCGTGCGCGCACGCGGCGCCAACGGACCTGCGTCACCAGGTCTCCGCTCGCAGCCAGCTGGGCGCTGAGTTTAGCAAAGTCCTCGGCCTCTTCGTCGCGTCCCTGTTCGAGGATCACCACGGCGAGAGACGCGGCCATCGTCGAACGGAACGCGCGTTCGCCCATCTCCTCAAGCGCGCGATACGCCGCGCGCGCGCTCCTCTCGGCCGCAGCGGGGTTCCCGGCGAGCAGCTCGATGACGGCCTCGTGCTCTGAGGACGCCACGTAGAGCGTAAGGCCGAGGTCGGCGTAGGTGGCGTTGCTCGTCGCGATCAGCTCGCGGGCAATCGCGAAGCGGCCGACAATCGCGTTGAGGCACGCGAGCTGGCGGAGGATCGCTGCCTCGGACTCGGGGCTTTCGCCCACCTGCACGCGCATCGCCTCGCAACGGCGGATGCCTTCGGCTGCCGGGGTGGGCCCGAACCACAAGGAGGAAGCGATCCACGTGAGGATTTCGTAGTACTCATGCCAATCCCCCGCACGTCGCGCGTGAGCAGCAGCTTGCTCCCAAGCTGCAATGGCGGCCTCGCCGCGAGCTGCGGTGAAGGATAGCCAGGCCTCGAGCCGCCGTGCGCGGCAGAGGCCGAGGTCGTCCCCGAGGCGCTCGAAGACCGGGATCACCGCAGCTGCCGCGCGTGCCGCCTCCTCCAGCCCGCCCTCTTCGCCGTGGAAGATCCGGAGGAACTGCCGCTGAACGAGCACATGCGCTGCCAAGCGCTGGTCGTCAGCGGCAGCGGCCAAGCGCTCCGCCTCGTCCAGCGCGCGCCCGGCGTCGTCCAGCCGGCCGCTTTCGATCAGCGCGCCGCTCAAGTCGGCGAGCAGCACGATCCGCCGTGTGTCATCGGTGGGAAGCAGCCGGGAAACCCTCTCAAGCAGGCTGATCGCCGCCGGCAGGTCACTGCGGACAAGCGCCCGCCGCCCGGCTGCCTCGAGCCGCTCGCACGCCCGGGCGGCAAGCGAGGCCGCGCGCACGTCGCGCGGACCGAGCGCGACACGGTACTGAAAGGCCTGTTCGAGGTGATAGCCGACAATCTCCTCAAACTCGCGTAGCCGGTCCGCGGCCGCTAGCTCGAGCCAGGCGGCGAAGCGCTCGTGCAGGTCGGCGCGCGCATTCTTCGGCAGGGAGCGATACGCGGCGTCGCGGATCAGGACGTGACGGAAGCGATAGGCCTTCTCGCCGGCGAACAACGGCGCCTCCGGGCGGATCAGGTCCCGGCGGACGAGCGCGAGCAAGCCGTCCTCGAATGTGTCGAGCACCGGGCCGGCGAGCTCGCTGACGGCGCTCCGATGGAATACTGAGCCCTCGACCGCTGCGGCCGTCAGGAGGGCGCGCTCGACGGACGGGAGGCCCTCGAGACGGGCAGTGAGAAGCGCGTTGATAGTCGAGGGGACGGGCAGCTCAACGAGGTCCGACGCGGCGACCCAGCTGTCGGGCGCGTGCCTGAGCAACGCGTCGTCGACGAGCATCGCCACGAGTTCCTCAGCGAAGAGCGCATTGCCCTCGGCCGCGCTCGCGATCCTCGACTCGGCAGCGGGCGGCAGCGGCGCGGGGCCAAGCAGGTTGGAGATCAGCTCGCGGCATTCCGCGTCGCTGAGCCGCTCGAGGACGATCGACGTCGCGTTGCGTTTGCCGGCCCCCCAGCCAGGACGCGAGTCGAAGAGCTCCGGCCGCGCGATGCAGATGAGCAGGATCGGGAAATCGCGTGAGAAGTCGGCGACGTGCTCGACTAAGTCGAGGAATGTCGACTCGGCCCAATGGACGTCGTCCACCACAACGACGAGCGGCCCCGCTCGCGCGAGCGCCTCAAACAGCCTCCGGACGGCCCAGGCGGTCTCCTCGGTCGTCCCTTGTCCCGCGCCGCCAAGCCCGAGCGCCCCGGTCACACGCTCGGCAATCAGCCCGGCCTTCTCGTCGCCTGTGAGCCGCGCCTCGATCACCGCTGCGAGCTGCTTGCCGGAGTCCGGTCCCTCCGCGCGGGTAAGCTCCCGGACGATCTCGGCCAGCGGCCAATAGGTGATGCCCTCGCCATAGGGCAGACAGCGGCCGTGCAAGACTGTGACATCCTCGGCAAGGCCGCTCGTGAACTCCCGTACGAGCCGCGACTTTCCCACACCCGCGTCGGCGAGAATGGTGACCAGGTGGCAGGTTCTATCGCCGACCGCGTTGCGGAAGACGGTCTCAAGCAAGGCTCGTTGGCGTTCGCGCCCGACGAAAGGCGAGTCGAAGCGGCGCGCAACGCCCGGGGCGTGGGCGAGGACTTCTAACACGACGAGGGCGCGGATGGTCGCGCCGCGCTTGAGTGCGCGCGGCCCGCTCGGCTCGACGACAACCGCATCGCGCACGAGCTTGTGCGTCGGCTCCCCTATCAGGATCTCATTCGCCGTCGCTGCCTCCTCAAGGCGCTTCGCGACAATGACGGCCTCTCCGGCGACTGACAAGTATCCCTGCGTTTGGTCGCCGGCGATCACCTCGCCGGTGTTGATGCCGATTCGGTTCATAAGGCGGACGCCCCAACCGGCTTCGAGCTCGTGGTTAAGGATGGCAAGTGTTTCGCGCATCTCCACCGCTGCCCGCACCGCGCGCAGCGCGTCGTCTTCGTGGACGAACGGCATGCCGAACACAGCCATGATCGCGTCCCCGATATAGTTGTTCACGATTCCGCCGTGCCGTTGAACGACGGCGCTCAACTCGCTGAAGTACCGGGAGAGCAGGTTCCGGAGCGCTTCGGGATCGAGGGAGAGGCTAAGCCGCGAGGAATCGACGATGTCGGCGAAGAGGATGGTGACCGTCTTGCGGGCGTCCGGCCCGGGCTCCCGCGCGTCCGGCGCTGCCGGCTTAGCTGGAACCGAGGAAGCCACCTTAGGCCTCCGCTTCGGGTTCGGCCGGGGATGGTTATCCGATGACATGGCACGACTCCGTGTCTTAGCCTCTCCACGCCGCTGACCTAGTTGCGGATTGTCATGGGTGCTGCTTTCACGATACAGCCGCTTCTCAACAAGAACAAAGCGGTTTCCTCGCCGGTCAAAACTCCCGCACTTCTTCCAAAGATACTTTTTGGGCTATCTGCGGGGCTTTAGTTGGCTTCTCCCTCATAGGTGGAAGAACCGGCTGCAAACTTGCCGAGCGGTCCGTCCGCAGAAAGCGATACCCGCACTGTTAGGAACCACCGGGCCTGCTGGGGTGATAGGGTCTTTTCGTCAGTTGTCGAGCAGGCGGAAATGCGCGGCGCGAACGACGGCCTGCGTGCGGTTCCTGGCGCCCAGCTTCCTGGCGGCGGCGGTGAGGTGCATGACGACCGTAGGAATCGAGCGCCCGATGACGCGCGAGATCTCCTTGGCAGAGAGGCCATGTGCCGAATGGCGGAGACACTCGCGCTCGCGCTCAGTCAAGGACGGCTGGAGCGGACTGAGAGCCGATCGGTCGTAGAGGGCGTAGGCCGTGTCGTGGAAGACATGCGCCAGCAAGCTAAAGCGCGCGATGGTTCCCGCATCCCGATCTACCATCTCGTCCGCGCCGAGGCGGATGCCGGTAACCGTGGCATAGCCGCCGCGCGGCATGTGGATAGGGATCGTGACGCCGCTAGTGAGGTCGCGCTCGCGCAGATAGCGCGCAACGGGTTCCGTAGTCTCGTCGAGGAGCGCGCCTATCTCGGTGTCGATCGCCTTGTCGTAGCTCCAGGCGAAGGGGGTGGAACTGCGCGCCGCCACGATCTGCACCGGATCGATGCGGAAGTAACCTCGATCGCACCAATAGTCGCGCATATCGTCATCGATGTTACGCAGCTTGAGCATCGACGGGATCATGATAGCGCCGTCGAGATCGTACGGGATGGGCGTGTAGTCGTAGACCAGCGCGTCGTAGCCTAGGCCGGACAGGGCGGCGAACGCCTCGTCGATGCATTCGTCCAAGGTGCCATGGCGAGTGAAACGCCGCCTGATCGTTGTGATTTCGTCCAGCATGAGCTCTTCCGCCGACATCCTCCCGGACCCACCCTATCACTTCTTATAGCTGACGCACTCCCAACGTTTCGCTTAATATATGAGCATGCCTAAAATCTGTGCATTCGGAGCGTATCATGTGGCGTGAGATGGCGGCCGACGATCGCATCGAGGTAAATGTCGACGGCTTTAAGGTCGTCGCCTACAGCTTCGGCTCCAGCACCGAGACGGTGTTCTGCCTCAACGGCGGGCCTGGCCTGGCCTGCGACTACCTTCGCGAATCGCACTCCTGCCTGGTAGACCAGGGATACAGGGTCGTGGCGTTCGACCAGCTTGGCACCGGCGCCTCCGACCGGCCGACGGACACCTCGTTGTGGACTATTGCGCGCTACGTCGAGGAGACCGAGACGGTTCGCAAGACGCTGGGACTCGGCAATGTACACATGCTGGGTCATTCCTGGGGCGGCTGGCTGGCGATCGACTATGCGCTTGCCTACCAAGAGAACCTGCAGACGTTGATCCTCGAGGATACCGTCGCCGACATGCCGCATCTTGTTCTGGAACTGGAACGCCTGCGCGCCTCGCTGGGACCCGAGACAGTATCGATGATGCAGAAGCACGAGGCGCAGGGAACCTACGATCATCCGGAATACAAGGCGGCGGTGACGATCCTCAACTACCGCCATGTCTGCCGCCTGCCCGAATGGCCGGCGCCGTTGCGCCGCTCGCTCGACGACTGGAACATGGGACCCTACGCGACCATGCAAGGTCCGAACGAGTTTCTCTACATCGGCAATCTCAAGGACTGGAACCGGGTGCCCGACCTGCCCAGGATCAAGGTGCCGGTGCTGATCACGCATGGCGAGCACGACGAACTGACACCAGCCTGTGGTCTGCGCATGAAGCTTGGCCTGCCGCAGTCGGAGTTGCACATCATCCCGAATGCGAGTCACATGCCCTTCTACGAGAACCCAGCTGCATACTATCCGATCCTTTTGGGGTTCCTCTCGCGCAACAAGGCAGGCTGATGCAGGCGGAATGCAGGGGGAAGGGATCGGACGGGGAAACACGTCAGGGCCATGCACCGCTATAAGTTCGTTCTATACCGTCCGCTTCAGTTCCTGCCGGTGCTGTTCGGCATCAGCGTGATCACGTTCATCCTTGTCCGGCTGATCCCCGGCGACCCCGCTCGCGTTCTGCTCGGCACCCGCGCCACCCCCGAAGCGATCGCCCGCATCCGCGCGCAGTACGGCCTCGATGAGCCCATGCTCGCCCAGTATTTCTACTTCCTGCGCAACCTCGCCGACGGCGAGATGGGACGCTCGATCCTCTACAAGATCGATGTGCTGAAGCTGATCGCCACGCGCATCGAGCCCACTCTGACGCTGGTGCTTTGCAGCGTTGTGCTGTCGGTATTGATCGCCGTGCCGGTGGCGGCGATCGCGGCGCGCAATCAGGGCAGGCTGGCGGACCAAGTTATCCGCATCGTTTCCACCTTCGGCATCGGCTTCCCGCCCTTCTGGCTCGGCCTGATGCTGATCATCCTGTTCAGCGTCGAACTCGCCATTCTCCCGGTGTCCGGTTACGGCAACACGCTTTCTGAAAAGCTTGCACATCTCGTGCTGCCGAGCCTCACTGTCTCGCTGTCGCTGTCGACCGTTCTGGCGCGCAGCTTGCGTGCGGCGATGGTCGAAGGCTTGAAGTCCGACGTGGCGACTGCCGCGCGCGCGCGCGGCATGCCGGAGAGCATCGTGTTCTGGCGCCACGTGCTGCCAAATTCGTTGGTGCCGACCGTCAATCTTCTCGCCGTAAACATAGGCTGGCTGATAGGCGGCACCGTCGTGGTGGAGACCGTCTTCGCGCTGCCCGGCATGGGCCAGCTGCTGGTGCGCGCCATCTTCTCGCGCGACTACATGGTCGTGCAGGGCGTGGCGATGGTCTTCGCCTGCGCCACCGTGCTGATCAACTTCCTGGCTGACATCGTCACGGTGGCTCTCGATCCGAGGGTGAAGCTGTGAGCGAGCCCTTGGCCGCGCCCGCGCTCGGCAGGAAGGGCCGCTTTCGCCGCCGTGGTACGCTGGCGGCCGGCGTCTTCCTGCTTGGGGCGTTCGTCGTCCTCGCGCTCGGCGCGCCGCTGATCGCGCCCTACGATCCGATCGCCCAGGACGCGACAGCACGGCTCCAGGGGCCGTCCTGGCTGCACCCGTTCGGGACCGACAATTTCGGCCGCGACATCTTCTCGCGCGTCATCTGGGGTACGCGCATCGACCTCAAGATCGCCGTCATCGGCGTTATCTTCCCCTTTCTCATCGGCACCACGCTGGGCACGGTAGCCGGCTTCTTCGGCGGGATAGTCGACGCCATCTTCATGCGGCTGGTCGACGTCATCTTGGCCTTCCCGTTCCTGGTACTGATGCTGTCGATCATTGCGATCCTGGGGCCTGGCCTGGCCAGTTTTTACATCGCCATGGCCCTCGTCGGCTGGGTTTCCTACGCGCGGCTCATCCGCGCCCAGATGCTCGTGCTCAAGAACCACGACTACGCGGTTGCGGCGGTCAGCCTCGGCTTCAGCCGCATGCGCATCATGTTCCGTCACCTCCTGCCCAATGCCGCTGCCGGCTCGGTCGTCTTCGCGATGTCCGACGCGGTCCTCGTCCTGCTGAATGGCGCGGCCATCAGCTACCTCGGGCTGGGCGTGCAGCCGCCAGTCGCGGAGTGGGGCGTGATGGTGGCGGAAGGCCAAGCCTTCGTCACCACCGCGTGGTGGATTACACTGTTCCCGGGGCTTGCGATCGTGACGCTCGCCTTCGCCTTCAGCATGATCGGCGACGGGCTGGCCGATTTGTTCGGGGTTCACGAGTGATCGCGGCGCTGCTCAAGGTCACCGACCTGACGGTCGTCCATGTCGGTGACGGCGGGGAGCGTACCCTGCTCGATGCCGTGTCGCTCGATCTCGCCCCGGGAGAAGTGCTCGGGCTGGTCGGGGAGAGCGGGTCGGGCAAGAGCCTGCTCTGCCGCTCACTCGTTAGGCTGCTGCCATCGAGCCGGCTCAGGATCAGCGGTGGCTCGATCACACTTTCCGGGCGTGAGCTGACGACCGCGCCGGAAGCCGAGATGCTCGCGGTGCGCGGCGGTGAAATCGGCATGATCTTTCAGAATCCGAGCAGCCATCTCGACCCGGTCATGAGGATCGGCGACCAGATCACCGAGGGCATCCGCTTTCACCAGCGGCTGGACGCCAAGGCGGCGCGCGCCGCGGCGGTGGCTATCCTCGCCCAGGTCGGGTTTCCGGATCCGGCTCGGCAATACGATAGCTACCCGCACGAATTCTCCGGCGGCATGCGCCAGCGCGCCATGATCGGCGCGGCGCTATCGAGCAATCCCAGGATCCTGATCGCCGACGAGCCGACGACGGCACTCGACGTGACGATACAGGCGCAAATCCTGCGGCTTCTGATGGACATCCGCGCCAGGCGTGGACTCTCGGTGATCCTGGTCACCCACGATCTCGGCATCGTCGCCCAAGTCTGCGACCGCATCGCGGTGATGTGGCAAGGTCGACTGGTGGAGATTGGAGAGAAGCGCGGTCTGCTTGCGGCGCCGGCGCATGCCTACACCCGTTCGCTGATCGCCAGTCATCCCTCGCTGCCGGAGGAGGACATGCCGGCAAAGGCTGAGGAGCTCCGGGCACCCGGAGCGGTGCCGGTGGTCGACATCGAGAAGCTGCACGTGCGCTTCGCCACGGGCGGCCTGTTCCGGCGAGGCGCGGTTGATGCCGTCAATGGGGTCACACTCCGTGTCATGCCGGGCGAAACGGTCGGCATTGTCGGCGAATCCGGAAGCGGCAAGAGCACTCTGGCGCGCGCCGTCCTTGGACTTACGCCGGTCTCGTCAGGCACGATACGGTTCGATGGTACGGACATCGCATCGGGTCGCGCAGTCCTCGGCATGCTGCGACGTCAAACCGCCATGGTTTTCCAGGACCCCTACAACGCCCTCAATCCTCATCTTACCGTTGGCAAGATGCTGGCGGAGGTCCTGCGGGTACAGGGCAAGATCGAGACCGCGCAAATTCCGGCACGCTGCGGCGAACTGCTCGACCTGGTCGGCTTGGGGCGCGCGTTCCTCGACCGCAAGCCGCGCTCGATGAGCGGCGGCCAATGCCAGCGGGCCGGCATAGCTCGCGCGCTCGCCGTCGACCCGAAACTTATCATTGCGGACGAGTGCGTGGCCGCCCTCGACGTCACTATCCAGGCGCAGATCGTGGAGTTGTTCCGCGAACTGGTGGAACGTATGTCGCTCACGCTGATATTTATCGCCCACGATCTCGCAATCGTTCGCAATCTCTGCCAGCGTGTTGTGGTGATGCACCGCGGCGTGATCGTCGAGGAAGGTCGGTCGGAGGAAGTGTTCTCCCGGCCGAAGCATGCCTACACCGCCGCGCTGATTGCCGCCGTTCCACATATCGATCCGGACAAGCCGCTGCTTGCTCCCGCGAAGATGGCGACCCCGCAGGCCGACGGGGTCGCAAACTGAAACCAAAGGCAAACCAGAAGGGGAATACCGATGTTAAGAAGCAAATGGATGCGCATCGGCTTGGTCACCGTTATGACCAGCCTGTCCCTGGGGGCGACGCTCGCAGAAGCCGCCGGCGTACTCACGATTGGCCGGCGCGAAGACTCGACCACCTTCGATCCGATCAAGACCGCCCAGAACATCGACCTGTGGGTGTTCGCCAACGTCTATGACGTGCTGATCCGCGTCGACAAGACGGGCACCAAGCTGGAGCCCGGTCTCGCCGAGAGTTGGGAGGTCAGTCCGGACGGCCTCACCTATACGCTCAAGCTGCGCGACGCGAAGTTCTCGGACGGCTCCGACTTGACGGCCGACGACGTGGTGTTCAGCCTCACCCGCATCAGGGATGACGAGGGCTCGCTGTGGGCGGATCCTTTCAAGGTGATGGATACGGTCGAGGCAACCGATCCAAAGACCGTCACGATCAAACTCAAGCAGGCGACCGCGCCGTTCCTGGCGACGCTGGCCTTCCCGATCGCCTCGGTTCTTTCCAAGAAGGGCTTCGAGACGCTCGGTCCGGAGAAATATGCCGAAACACCCATCGGCTCTGGCGCCTTCACCATCACGGAATGGAGGCGCGGCGACCGTGTCATCCTGGCGAAAAACCCGCATTTCTGGGAGGCCGATCGTGTCAGCCTCGACGGCGTCGAGTGGATCTCCGTGCCGGACGATAACACCCGCATGCTGAACGTGCAGGCCGGCCAGCTCGACACCGCGATCTTTGTGCCGTTCTCACGCGTCGCCGAACTGCAGAAGGATTCCAACCTCACCGTCCATCTCGACCCGTCGACCCGCGAGGATCACCTGCTGATTAACCACGAGCATGGCGCGCTGGCGAAGAAGGAGGTGCGGCAGGCCCTCGACATGGCCATCGACGAGCAGGCTGTGGTCGACACGGTGACGTTCGGCTACGGCGAGGTCGCAAACTCCTACGTCCCGAAGGGCGCGCTCTATTACTACGCCGACAATCTGAAGCGGCCCTACGATCCGGAAAAGGCCAAGCAGATGCTGGCCGACGCCGGGGCCTCGGACCTGACGCTCAACTACGTCGTACGGGCCGGCGACGAGATCGTCGAGCAGACGGCCGTGCTGCTGCAGCAGCAGCTCGCCAAAGCCGGAGTCACCGTCCACATCCAGAAGGTCGACCCGAGCCAGGAATGGGACATGCTGGTGGCCGGCGACTATGACATCTGTGTCAACTACTGGACCAACGACATCCTCGACCCAGACCAGAAGACCACCTTCGTTCTCGGCCACGACGCGAACATGAATTACATGACGCGCTACAACAACGAGAAGGTCAAGGAGCTGGTTGCGGCGGCGCGCATCGAGATGGATCCGGCCAAGCGCGAGCAAATGTACACCGATCTGCAGAAGATGGCCAAAGAGGACGTCAACTGGATCGATCTGTACTACAGCCCGTTCATCAACGTCTCGCGTAATAACATCGAGAACTTCTACCAGAATCCGCTGGGCCGGTTCTTTCTGGAAGACGTGGTCAAGAACTAGACTTGTGAACGAAGCCACGGGACGCCGCTCTGCGGCGTTCCGCCCAGCCCTGACAGCACGTTTGGCGTGCCGCCCGTCTCACCGCGCGTCGTTTGTTGGGACAGGTGAGCGATCTGCTGCTGTCGCTACTTCCGCTTTCTGACAGTTCCGCGCTGATTGCGGAGGGTCCGCACTCGGCCCCAAGGCTGCCGGCAGCAATGTGCCTCAACTCGGTCAGTAGTCGCTCTGCCGTCGTTGCCAAAAAGCTGCCACTGTCGGAACTATGGCGCGCTTGGGCTGGCACTGGATCCTCGGGCAGCGAGTTCGCGCGACTTTCTCATCCCGTCAGTCGCAGCGAGCAATTTCAAATCGAAACCTTCAGCCTCCTCAACCCTTCGCGGCACCTCTAGGCATCAAAGCACCGTGTGCTATAGCCCCAGATTGCGGCATTTGGCAGATATTGCTTCTCGGATGGTTGCCGCTGCGCACATTACCCTCTGTGAGGCACAATCGGGATTAGTCGATAACCTGCACATTACGGGTCGCGTTATTGAACTGAGCTGGATAGGTGGCTGTCGGGCAACGTCTTTGTGGCTCAAGTTGAACGTTGACCTTTCGTCGAGCGCGACCATGATCGCTAACCGTTTCATCCCGTGAGTACAGCGCTGCAATATGACTGAGCCTTTCCAACCCTTTTTGCAGCGTTGCGTTTCGGTCGATCTGGAAGTGGATCCTGCAACCGCTACCATCTTCGCTTTTGCGGCGGTGCGTGATGACGCTCGTCCCTCAATCCTTGCAAAGAAACGCGATCTCGATGCGGCCCTTGACCGTCTGGGAGCAGAGTCAGCCGCGGCCGAGCATCTGCTCGGCCACAACATCATTCGACATGACTTGCCTCATCTAGTCGCATTGCGGCCTGGACTCGCGAACATTTTTCGATCGCCGATCGACACCCTATGGCTCAATCCGCTCGCATTTCCGCGCAATCCCTATCACCACCTAGTCAAGCACTACCACGACGGGCGCCTGCAAGCGGGCCATGTCAACGATCCGGAAATGGATGCGCGACTGGTGTTTCAGGTGCTGCGCAATCAACTGGCGGCTTTGACGCAGCAGAATGCCGACCAGCCCGATGCCGTAGCAGCCTTTCATTTCCTTACTACGAGAATGGAAAACCCAGGTGGGTTCGACGCAGTGTTCCAGGAGGTTCGGGGAGCTCCTGCGCCGGGTCCTCTTGCGGCGAGAGAAGCGATTTCCCGGCTGCTGGCGGGGCGTGCCTGCGAGAGGCGGGTCGAGCAGACGCTGAGCCGCCTTTCGAACCCGCAGCTCGGATGGCCCATGGCCTATGCTTTGTCCTGGATCCTGGTCGCGGGCGGGGATTCCGTCATGCCGCCCTGGGTGCGGGCGCAATTCCGCGAGGCTGCACTGATCGTGCGGCACCTGCGCGATACCAATTGCGAAAGCCCGGATTGCGCCTGGTGCAGTGAGAAAAACGACCCGGTCCGCGCGCTGTCGCGCTGGTTCGGGTTCAATGCCTTCCGCGCGCAGCCGGTGGACGATATGGGCCGCCCCCTCCAGGAGCGAATCGTCGATGAGGCGATGCGCGGGGCGAGCGTCCTCGGGATTCTGCCGACCGGCACCGGCAAATCGGTCTGCTACCAAATTCCCGCCCTGTCGAAATTCGACAAGACTGGGGCGCTGACAGTAGTGATCTCTCCGCTGGTCGCGCTGATGGCCGATCAGGTGCAGGGCATGGCGCGGGCGGGCATTTCCTCGGCCGTAACCGTCAACGGAATGCTGTCGATGCCCGAGCGGCAGGATGCGCTGGACCGTGTGCGTATGGGCGAGGCGGCAATGCTGCTGATCTCGCCCGAGCAATTGCGCAGCAACTCGGTCCGCTCGGTTCTGGCACAGCGTGAAATCGGACTCTGGGTGCTGGACGAGGCGCATTGCGTGTCGAAATGGGGCCACGATTTTCGGCCCGACTACCGCTATATCAGCCGCTTCATCAAGGAATCCGTAGGGGATGAAGCTGCTGCCCCGGTGCTTTGTCTGACCGCCACCGCCAAGCCCGAAGTGGTGCGCGACATCCGCGACCATTTCCAATCACGTCTCGAGCGCGAACTGATGCTGCTGGACGGCGGCGCGGTGCGCACCAATCTCAGCTTCGAGGTCCGGCCGACGCAGCCCGGCACCAAGCTGGCCGATATCCTCGACGTGATCGAGGCCAAGCTGCCACAGGACGGCGCTTCGGGTGCGGTGGTCTACTGTGCCACACGCAACGAGACGCAACGCGTCGCCGATTTCCTCAAACAGCAGGGTCTGTCGGCGGAACGGTTCCACGCCGGTCTGACGCCCGAGGAAAAGCGCGACATTCAGGAACGCTTCCGTATCGGCGAACTGCGCATCATCGCCGCGACCAACGCTTTCGGCATGGGGATCGACAAGCCCGATATCCGGCTGGTGGTTCATGGCGATATTCCCGGATCATTGGAGAATTACCTGTAGGAAGCCGGCCGAGCGGGCCGCGATCGCGCGCATGCCAATTGCGTCCTGCTGTTCGCCGTCGAGGATGTCGAGCGGCAGTTCTCGCTTTCGGCGCGCTCGCGCCTGGCCCGGCACGAAATCGGTGCCATCCTCAAGGCCCTGCGGCGGCTGGACGAGCGGACGAAGAAGACCGGCACCGTGGTCGCCACCTCAGGCGAAGTCGTGCGAGCCGAACGTGATCAGGAGTTCGAGCGCGACAGCGCCACCGACGACACGAGAGTGAAAACCGCTGTGTCCTGGCTGGAAGAGGCCACGCTCCTGAGCCGCGAAGAAAACCGAGTTCAGGTCTTTCCCTCATGCCTTAGAATCCGCAACCTGGAAGAAGTCGAGGCGATCCTGGCCAAGGCCGCGATCACCGGCACCCGTCGCAAGCAGCTTCTGGATATTACCCGCCACCTGATGAACGCGCCCCCCGATCATGGCATTTCCACCGATGAGCTGGTCGGGATCAGCGGATTGACAGGGGGTATGCTGAACAAGGCGATGGCGGATCTCGAGGCGCTCGGGATCGCCCGCAACGACGTCGTGGTCACGATCTTTGTCCATGTCGCAGTCGAGGGTCATTCGCAGCAGCGGCTGGCGCAGGCCGCACGGCTTGAAACCGCGCTGATCACCCTGATGCGCGAGGCCGCCCCCGATGCCGAAGGTGCCGGAGGCATTCCCCTGCATCTGGCCGAAACCTCTCAGGCGCTCCGCAATCGGGGGCACAGCGCAGTGCGACCCGACATCGTGGAAAAGCTGCTGCGCAGCATGGGCCGTGACGGGCGCGATCAGGATGGTGGCAAGGGCAATCTGCGGCTGCGCAAGGCTTCGCGCAACACATTGATGGTGACACTGCAAAGGACCTGGCAGGCACTGGAACAGACGGCAAGCCTGCGGCAGCAGGGCGCCGAACTGTTGCTGGGTCATCTTCTGGGCAAGCTGCCGAATGGCAGCCGCGGCAAGGACATCCAGGTCGAAACCACGATGGGCGATCTGCTCGCCACCCTGACCGGAGACGCCCTGCTGCGCGGCGGCGGCATTCAGGACATGACCAAGCTGATGGACCGCGCACTTCTGTGGCTGCACGAGCAGGAGGTGGTGACGCTAGGCAAGGGGCTGACGATCTTTCGGCCGGCGATGACGGTCCATCTGAACCCTTCGGGCGGCCAGTTCACCGCGAAGGATTTTGTACCCCTCGAGGAACACTACGCCGAGCAGACGATCCAGACCCATGTGATGGCGGCCTATGCCGAAAAGGGCCTTGCCGCGATGGATCAGGCGCTGCGGCTGTCCGAGGACTACTTCGTGCTCGATCGCGACGCCTTCCTGCGCCGCTGGATGCCCGGCAAGGGCGGCGAGATCCGGCGTCAAACCACCGGCACCTCCTGGAAAGCGATCGTTGAGGCACTGAAGAACCCGGTTCAGCAAGAGATCGTCGCCGACGACCGCGAACAGACCAGCGTCCTGGTCCTGGCAGGACCGGGTTCAGGTAAGACGCGCGTTCTGGTGCACCGCATCGCCTATCTCATCCGGGTCCGTCGCGAGGATCCGCGCGGCATCCTAGTGCTGACTTACAACCGTCATGCCGCCGCCGAGATACGCATCCGGCTCCGCCACCTGATCGGCGATGACGCGAATGCGGTGACCATATCCACATGCCACGCCCTCGCCATGCGGCTGGTGGGGGCGAGCTTTGCCGGAAGTGCGAACGAGACGACGCACGACTTCGACGGGATCGTCATGGAGGCCGTGCGCCAGTTGAACGGCGAAGGGCTCAGCAAGCCCGAGGCGGAGGCACAACGCGACACCCTGATCCAGGGTTATCGCTGGATTCTGGTGGACGAGTATCAGGACATCGGCCCTGAGGAATACGCGCTGATCTCGGCCGTTGCGGGCCGCTCCCTGGACGATCCGGACCTTCGGCTCAGCCTTTTTGCGGTGGGCGATGACGATCAGAACATCTACGCCTTCGCCGGTGCGTCCATCCGCTTCATCCGGCAGTTCGAGGCCGACTATCGTGCACGACCGCAATTCCTGGTCGAGAATTACCGTTCGACCGGACATATCATTGCGGCGGCCAACGCAGTCATTGCGCCCGCCGCTGACCGCATGAAAGCGGGACACGACATTGCCATAGATCGCAAGCGCAGCGTAGCGCCGCCCGGCGGAGACATGGCGGCGCTCGATCCGGTTGCGCAAGGGCGAGTGCATGTGCTGGACTGCCGGGCCGGTGACGTGGCGCAGGCCATGGCCGCGATGGATGAACTCGTCCGGCTTTCGCGCCTTGATCCGGAGTGGAGCTGGTCGCGCGCCGCGATCATCGCGCGCGACTGGCGGCGGCTGGCTTCGGTGCGGGCCTATGCCGAAACGCTTGGCATCCCAGTGGAGATGGCAAACGAGAGCCTGCCCAGCATCTGGCGCCTGCGCGAGATGCAGCAGTTCATCGACACACTGCGCCGCGATAATACCCGTCTGCTGGCCGTCCGTGATCTGGTGGATATGCTGAACGTGATACCGTCCAACCGCTGGACGGATCTGATCGCCGAAGGCATCGCCGCGCTTGCAAAGGAGCTTGCGAACAAGACCATGCCCGTGCCGGACCTTGTCGAGTGGTTCGCTGAGTGGGCCAATGATGCCCGCAGCGATCAGCGCGCGCTGCTGCTGCTGACGGCGCATCGATCGAAAGGCCTGGAATTCGAGGATGTCGTCATCCTGAATGGCGGTTGGGACAAGCCTTCCCAAGGCGAGGACCACGATGCGCCGCGCCGCCTGTTCTATGTCGCCATGACCCGGGCGCGACGCAGCCTCGCGATCATTGCTCAAGGTCAGCATCCGTTCGTCCAGCAGGACAAAGAGCATGTGCTGCGCCGAGCCGCGCCGGCTGTCGCCGACGGCGTCGCTCTTCCGACCGCGCTGTACCAGGTGCCGAACCTTAAGACCGTGGACCTGTCATGGGCAGGGCGTCTCAGGCCGGGCAATCCCTCCCTCGCCGCCATCTCGGCGGCGAAAGTAGGAGATCCGATTCAGATCGTGCGCGATGGCCCGCTCTGGATGATACAGGACAAACAAGGGCAGGCCCTCGGACGCATGGCCAGAAGCTGGTCGCCTCCCGAAGGCCTCATCTTCCTGCGCGGCGAGGTCGGTGCCATCGTGCGCTGGCGCAAGTCCGATAGTCTGGAAGAGTTCCGGGTGCACCTTCACCGAGATGTCTGGGAAGCAGTTCTGCCGGAGCTTGTATTCGGCTGACGGTTTGCGCAGGGACGGTGGGTCGACTGGGACAGCTTCACCCAGGTGCTTAACATTGTACGATGGGTTGTTATCGCGCATTGCTCATGGAAAAACGGCAAAATCTCTTGTCTGAGCCAGTTTGAGACCTCACCAGCGGCAGCAGCTTAACTCCTTGATGGAGCTTGCCGTTGGGACTGGAGCAAGATGAGATTCTCCGCCGCCGAGTATGACCGCGGGCTGGAAGAGCCGAGCGATGTCAGGCGAGCTTCCTGAGAAGGAAAACATCGTTGCTCGCCATGTCGTTCAGTGAGCACCTCAATACTAACTGAAGTTCCAGTTCTTGAACACTGCGGACGCTGACAGAAAGTCCATCCATAGAAAGCCGCTCCAGAATATCCATTCCGTAACGGCGAAGGTGGTCTTCCTGATAGTAGACCCGCACGCGTTCGGAAGTTGGGAGGTCGCCTTCGATGGTTTTAGATCCCCAAAGAGGTACCTGAATCACGGCGATGCCGTTTGGGGCGAGGATACGGCTGATTTCGCTCAGAGCCCTTCGGTCATCAGGGACGTGTTCTAGAACGTGCGAGCACCAGATGAGATCGTAGGTGTTGTCCTCAAACGGCATGTCTTGAATGTCAACCTTATGCATAACTTGCGGATCCATAAGATCGGCAGTGTGGTACTCAGTGCAACTTCGCTGGAGCCATTTCTGGATCTCTGGTTCGGGAGCGAAGTGCAGAATTTTATCTATCTTGGCCGGGAGGGAATCCTTCAGAAGGATGTAAGCTAGCCTGTGACGCTCCGCGGACCAGCATGATGGGCATCGAGCGTCAAACCGGAAGAATGGACCAGGTTTACCGGCAGAAAATTGGAATCCCGTCCACCCACACAAGGGGCAATGCCTGTGTTCACGAACCTTGCTCAACCCTCTCAGCGTCGCAGCATGTGTCCGATTAAGGGCCACGATTTGAATCCGTCTCAACGTCGATTGAAGACTTCTCATGAGGACCTCCCGCAAGCTACGCCGCTCGCACTTTGACACTTGAGTCGGCGACAATAAAGGAATTGCTTGCAGCGTTTTGCTGAGATTTCACGCCAATCCCGCTAACCATCAAGCTGTCGCACATTAGGAAGGCCAGACTTGCACGCGGCCATTAGGCAGTGATGATGTGGTTGCGCCATTCCGGACCTACACGGTGGGCGGTCGTATCTTGCCCGAACGGTGCCGGCAGATCTGCACCGATCTTAGGACGGACACGTGTGTGTGGCGGATAACGGCTTCGGGTCATGGGCGTGAGTTCGACCGAGGGTGAGCGAACTTCCGCAAAGGCAAAGGGGTCGTCAGCGGAATGGCCGCTTGTCGGTAACCTCGTCCCGGAAGCGGCCAGTCCGCTCCCGGCCCAGAGCCGCCACGGCGCTTACGCCATAATGGCCAAAGCGTCCGCGAAGAAGCTTTCGCCGCCGAAATTTCCAGATTTAAGAGCCAACACCATGTCGCCGTGGCGACTTCCGATACTGTGCAAGACGGGCACGCCCGCAACGATCTCCTGCCCGAGTTGAAATGCGGGAATTGCAAGCCGGTCAACCACTGCGCCGGATGTCTCTCCACCCGCGACGATCAGCCGACGCACGCCCCGTTCCACCAGGCCTTCGGCAATCGCCGCGAGGGATCGTTCAATGACCTGGCCGACCGCGTCGCGTCCGTAGCGAGTTTGCAGCCTTGATACATCATCCGGATTGGAGCTGCTGGCGATGATGACGGGAGTTCGGGCCATCCGCTCGGCCGCCCAATCGAGGGCAAGCTGTGCCTCGTCCCGCCCGTTCATAAGCTTTTCCGGATCGAGCCGCAGGACGGGCATTGTCTGCTCGGCGTTGGCGATCTGTTTCAAGGTCGCCTGCGAGCAGCTTCCGGCAAGAACAGCTGCTGGTCCTGCGACCGGCTTGCCGTAAACAGCGGTCCTCTGGTGGCGACGTACGGTGCCCGCTGCGATCAGGCCGCGGGCAAGACCCAATCCCAAACCCGAGGCTCCGATCGACAATCGCTGACGAAGCGCCGCCGCGCCAATTGCTTCGAGGTCGCTCTCGAACACGGCATCGGTGATGGCCGCTCCGTCCCCATCGGAGGCCAGCCGTGCCAGCAGGTAGGCGACAGTATGCCCATATCGGCCGTTCACAACGGGCGACACCATTTCCCGAAAGCGGCGAGCCGTTGGCTTCCAAGGCCGCGCGTCATCGGCATCCTTTTTAAGTCCCAAGGAACACTGTTGCCGCCCATCTAGCCGTCTTATCGGTATCGGCGAAGCCGCTGATCTGTGCTAAGCCGCCGCCCGAATAGCCAAAGGAGTACACCCGTGAGCGAGCCGACCGTGGCCGAGGCGACCGACAGCATCTATGCATCGCTCCGGGCGAACAATGCCGACATCGACGCACATATTGCGGCGCTCAAAGCAGCGCTGACGCGAGAGGGGATAGAACAAGCGGTGTTCGACCCGACCAGGCTGGCGCAGAACAACCGTTCGGGCCGCAAGCTAATGCAGGCTTATTTTCGGCAGCGCGGCGTGAGCGTGAGGTTTTCGGCCTCGTAGGGGCGCACGCTGAGGCGCCACGGCCCGCCGGCAATCATTGTGGTCCAGGATCCCGCGGGGAGTTCAGGCAAGTCCGCTTTGGCTTCTGTAGGCCGACATGCGACTTCCGGCCCCGCCGACGTCAAAGTACCTAGGAAATCGGCCGACAAATGGTCAATTCAATCACCTGCGCCGGCTGCCGAGTACATCAGCGACCGATTCGCCGCTTCTGGCCTTCGGATTGACCGGCTCAATCGCATGAATCTGCCGCCTTGAGCGCTTCGGCGCGGTCAGATTTGTCTAACGCTCCTATCCGTCGAACCGACGCGAAGAATCGTGGATAGTCGCCCGAACACAAATCGAACAAGCGGAGAAACGTCGCCACCCGATCGCCGTAGACGGAAGTCGCGGCGAGCTTCGCGTTGTTAATCGGAGAATCGAACCAGACATCGTATCCCCGGTATCCACGCCAGCGACTGTCGCGCATCTCTCGGTAGCGCATCCGCAGCCGTTCGATCGCGGCTATCTTTGCGGCCCGCTTCTGCTCAGAGGTAGCGCTGTCGTCATAGACGTGCCTTAGCTCGTCTCGGATCTGCGACACCAGCGCAAGAAATTGAGCTCTGCGCCTCCGGTCGGCTTCGTAACGGCGCAAACCGGCAGTATCCCCATTCGCGCGCAGCCATTTTCTTACACCGGTTGTTTCGACAGCGGCAGCGAACGCTTCGTTGAACGCGGAATCGTCCTGTATGTAGACGCGCTGGTGGGCCAGCTCATGGAACACCAGCCCTGCAAGACCCGCTTCATCTTGGCTGAGCATGGTGCTTAGCAGCGGGTCACTTGACCAGCCGAGCGTGGAATATGCAGTGATGCCCGTCACATAGACGTCCAGGCCCTGTCTCTGAAGTTCGACAGCGGTTTCAATCGCAGACCTTTTGGAAAAGTATCCTCGGTACGGAACGCATCCGAACACCGGAAAGCACCATGTTCGTGGCGTCAGCGAGAATTCCGGCGCTGCGAAGATGGCCCATGTCACCGCGTCCCGACCAACGTCAACATAGCTGCGGTAGCTATTGTTGTCCGGCAGCACTAGTTCATCTATCGCAAACTGTCGGATGGCGCTCGCCGATGCCATTCGAGCGCGCAATGTCCCAGGGGTCGAAGGATCGTCGATCAGCTCTCCGACATCCTGGCGCGCCGCCATGATCTCCACGTGACCCTTCAAGGATTGTGCGTAGTAGGAAATGCTGGTGCAACCTGCCACGCCGGACATCACGATCATCGCAGCAACCGAACGAAAAAAAGCATGCATCATGCCCACGGCATCGCTCACACGTCCGGAAAGGGCAAATGTCGCAACTACGCCCGGTCCCAAACAGTCGCGCCAATTTGGTTAAGGTCCTGGATGGGGTTTAGGTTAGACGTTCGTCCTCGGCAAGATTGTCACAATTCGGTCACTCGCCGCCAAATTGCCGAATGCCGGACACGGCGGACTGAAGCAACGCAGCATTTTCCACTTTGAGGCGAAGTAATTCTCAACTATGGTTCGCAAGGCTTTTGGCATGGGGGGGAATATTGCCGATGGTTTTATCACGCAGGGGTGTCGTGCTCGGCGGCCTGGCGCTGGTCGCGGTGGGTGCAACCAGCAATATTGCTCAAGCCGCGGCGGCAAAATCCTTTTTCGCCGGTACCGCCAGCGACAACAATTTTGTCTATCGCAAGACCAACTTCGCCAAGATCGACAAGAGATGGCATCGCCAGATCGTCAAGTATTTCAGCAGCGAGCCGGTCGGCACCGTCGTGGTCGATACCCGCCACCACTTCCTCTACGTCATCATGGAAAACAAGACCGCCATCCGCTACGGCGTCGGCGTCGGCAAGGACGGCTTCAAATGGTACGGCCGCGCGACGATCGACCGCCGCGCGCTGTGGCCGCAATGGGTCCCGCCCCCCGAAATGCGTAAGCGCAAGCCGGACCTACCGCACATGGTCGCAGGCGGCGCGTCCAACAATCCGCTCGGGCCGCGCGCGCTCTATCTGCACCGCAACGGCGCCGACACCGGCTACCGCCTGCATGGCACGCTGGAGCCATGGAGCATCGGCACCGACGCTTCCAGCGGCTGCATCCGCATGTTCCCGGAAGACATCATCGACCTCTACCAGCGCTGCCCGATCGGCACCGCGGTGCAGGTCCTGCCGCACATCGCCGACCAGGTGCCCGCTTCCACCACTGTCGAATGATTGGCGCCTTATGAACCGCATGATTGAAAACACGCGCCGGCTGCTCGCCGCCAGCCTGCTGGTGCTGGCCGCATCCTGCTCGACCAGCAACACGCTGGCCCCTTCCACGCCCGACATCACCAACACCGAGGTTGCCGGCTTCCAGAACGTGCAGCCGGGCAGCGAGGAGGATTTTATCCTCAATGTCGGCCGCCGCACCTATTTCACGCAAGGTTCGGCCGCGCTCGATTCTGTCGCCAAGGCCACCCTTGACACCCAGATCGCCTGGTTAGCAAAGCATCCGCGCTGGCTGCTCAAGCTGCAGGGTTTCGCCGACGATCCCGGCGCAAGTGAAACGGCGCTGTCGCAGCAGCGCGCCGATGCGGTGATGGACTACCTCGCCGCCGGCGGCATAGACCGCAACCGCATGTGGGCCAAGGGCTACGGCAAGGACAGGCTCGTCCGCGACTGCCCCGACACCGCCTGCAGGTCGCAGAACCGCCGCGTTGTGTCTAATTTGCGCGATGAGAGGGACGAGCCGTAGGGGGCTGCTGTTCTGCTTGTGACCCGAAGCAGAGTCTCACACGCGACGGCGGCATGGCTGCTTTGCGCCGATGACGGCCGTTACAAAGATCTTGTCCATTCACCAAAAGCGGATATCACTAGTGCCGAGGCAACAGGCGGCTTTGCGCCGCATATCGGTCATACGAGTGATTTGGTTGCGCACCAAAAGCAGACATCGCGTGCGGAGAGCCGCTCGTCGCCGTCGCCGGAGGCTGGCAGCACCGCACGAAGAAGGTTTCGGCGGTGCGATCCGTGCCGCCACCGGGCCCGGGGCGCGGCAATCGGCGCTGTCGCAGCCGGCGCCTCCGGTGATGGTGTCGACCAAGGCCTTTATGACGAAATTGGAGAAGCGCCCGCTCATGCGGCCATCACCAGCCGCGGATCGAGGTCGAGGCTCCCCATCCAATCGGCCCATGATTTCACGAAATGCAGGAAGGCCTCCTCCGTCGTGACAACCACACGGTATGTCCGCAGCACGCGGAGTACTTTGTCCGCCTTTCGCTTCTTGATGGTGTTGGCGTCATCAGACAAGGGGTGCCGGCCTTGCTCATCCGTCCAGCTTCGCACTTCTTCAACCGCGTTCACGATACGAGATTGCCGCCACGCCGCGGCGTCAGGGCAGGCAAGCTCTACCGCTACTATGTTAGCCAATCGGTACTGAAGCACGGTGCTGGCGCATGCCCGGTTGGGCGCCTGCCAGCGGCCGAGGTCGAGGCAGCCGTCATTGATCAGTTGCGAATCCTCCTCCGCTCGCCCGAAATCATCGTCGCCACCTGGAAGGCAGCACGCCTCACGGACGCCGGCATCAGTGAAAGCGAGGTGAGGGCGGCGCTGCTCGACCTTGATCCGCTCTGGAATGAACTCTTCCCCGCCGAGCAGGCGCGCATTGTCCAGCTGCTGGTCGAGCGCGTGGACGTGACAATGGACAGCCTTTCCATGCGCCTGCGCACCGAGGGGTTGGCCGGTCTTGCGGCCGACCTTAACCAGCGTCACGATGTCAGGAGCGCCGCGTGATGTCCGATGCTGAGCTCAGCGGCAACGCAAGCATCATCACCATTGAGGTTCCGCTGACGCTTTCGCAAGCGGGGAGAACGCAAGCTGATCGTCGCGCCGCTTGGCCAGGAACAATGGGCCTCTGCTCGGCCCCGCGTCGACAACACGCTCGTTAAAGCAATTGCCCGCGCCTATCGCTGGCATCAGATGCTGAAGCAGGGCGCCTACGCGAGCGCCGAGGATATCGCCAAGGCAGAGAAAATCAGCGCCTCATACGTCAATCGTCTCTTACAACTGACGCTGCTTTCTCCGGCAATCGTCGAGACGGTGCTCGACGGGCACCAACCAGCCACGATGACCACTGCTGATCTACTTCAGCCCGTACCGGCGCAATGGCGCACGCACAAAGTGCGCTGCTATGTTAGGTCCGCTTTTGCGCCTGATACCGGTCATTGAGGGTGCCTTTGGCGCTTCCTGAAAGCCGACTTCCAAACGACCACGCTGGCCGACGTGTTTGCGCCATTTCAGGGCTTTCGCCGACACAGCAGTGGAGGTCTCGTTAGGGGTGGGTGAGCGGATCTTCGTAGCGATTTGCTTTGTTTCCGTCGCGGGTTGGTTGGCATACACACGCTTTAGGATTGCCGCTTCAAGCTCTGATCCGGGCGCGTTACCCTACCGGCTCGTTGTGCGGGAGGGACTGATATTGACTCTATGGCCCAGCAGCAGTGGCGGCTGGAGGGGCAGCGCCGCGAACTCTACGAGCGCTACTGTTATGACGGCAGGAACGAAGAAGCAGCAGTCATGGACCGAAGCTATGCCTTCAATCACGCCCAGCATGGCGCGGACATCGGCGAACTCCGGCGAAGAGTTTGCCAGCGGAGATCAGCGCAAGATGTCCGACAGGCTCTCGGGCTTCTTCTCGCCAAGCGACAGATCAAGGCCCGACAGCAGGTCGACGAGATGACTTCGCATCAGGTCGGACGCGTCTTTTGCGTCGTGTTTTTCGATGGCATCGACAAGGGCGTGATGGGCCTGGCTTTCGCAGGTGGTGTCGCGGCGGCGCCAGTAAAGCGCGATGATCAGCGACGACCGCGACAGCAGGTCTTTGACGAAGCCGGTTAGGATCGAATGGCCGGCGATTTCGGCGATCCCGACGTGGAATTTTGCCGACAGCATGATGGCGTCGCTGTCGCGGCCGGCATGCAGGGCCTCATGCTCTTTTTCGAGATGAAGCCGCAGTTGCGCGATCTCGGCCGGCTTTGCCACGTCGGCGGCAAGCGCCGCGACCTTGGGCTCGATCAGCGCCCGCGCTTCGAACACCTCGCGCGCTTCCTGCTTAGTCGGCTGGGCGACGAACGCGCCGCGGTTCGGCTCGAGCCGGGCCAAGCGGTCATGCGACAGCGCCTGCAGCGCCGCGCGTATCACCGCGCGGCTCACCGAATAGATCGAGGCGAGTTCGTCCTCGGGTAGTTTTGTGCCCGGTGCGAGGCGGTGGCTGACGATGGCGTCGCGCAGGCCGGCATAGACCGGAAACCAGCGCATCGCCGGCTTGCCGTCCCGTGTCTTTGGTCGAAGCAGGTCCATCGTCTCATTGTCCCAGCGGCCGGATCGCATAGCGGCGCGAACACCGCGCTTCAGGCCGGACATCGAACATCCTGTGCGGGAATGTCAACAAATTTGCACGCATCAGGATGCACGGCCGGAGGGCGAGAAGGGCGCAAAGATTCCGGCGAAGGATTTTTCGAGTGGAACCTGGTAGCCGCCGCGCTTCGAGGTCGACAGGCCAAGGCCGACGAGGCTCTCGCAGAGTTTAACCGCGCAGGCGACGCCGTCGAGCACGGGAAGGCCATGTTCGCGGCTGAGCGCGGCGGCGAGATCGGCCATGCCGGCGCATCCCAGCACAATCGCTTCGGCCCGGTCGTCGCGGATGGCGCACTCGATCTCCTCAGAAATTCGATGGCGGGCGTTGGAGCCGAGCACTTCGAGCTCCAGAACGGGAACGTCGCTTGCCCGCACCCTGGCGCAACGGCTGGCGAGGCCGTAGCGCACCAGATTGTGCTCAATCGCCGGCACCGAACGCGACAGCGTCGTCACGACGCTGAACCTGCCGGCAATCAGGCTCGCCATATGAAACGCCGCTTCGCCGATGCCGACCACCGGCATCTCCCCGACGCAGCGCGCTGCGTCTAGGCCGGTGTCGTCGAAGCAGGCGATGACGCAGGCGCTCGCCGCCGGATGTTTCTGGATCTCGCCGATCATTCCCGGGATGGCGAAGACCTCGTCGAAATAGCCTTCAACGCTCGGCGGCCCATCCTTCGGATTGATCGCGATGATCCTGGTGCCGGCCGAAGCCGCGCCGCGTGCCGCCTCGCCGATCTTCTCGGTCATGGACGCGGTGGTGTTGGGATTGACGACGAGTATGTCCATTTGCGCTTTCATATTTCGCCGCCGAGATAGAGTTTCTTGACCCGGTTGTCGCCAAGCAGCTCAGCCGAATCTCCCGCCAGCGCGATCTTTCCGGTCGTCAGTGCGTAGGCGCGCTGCGAGATGCGCAGCGCCATGCGCGAATTCTGCTCGACCAGCAGCACGCTGACCTTTTCGTCGCGGTTGATCGCGACGATCGAGCGGGCGATGTCCTGCACGAGCTTCGGCGCGACGCCGAGCGAGGGTTCGTCGAGCAAGAGCAGCTTCGGCTTGGCCATCAGCGCCCGCCCGATCACCAGCATCTGCTGTTCGCCGCCGCTCATCGTGCCCGCCATCTGCGAATAGCGTTCCTTCAGGCGCGGAAAACGCCCGAGCACCATGTCCAGCGTCATGGCGATGTCGGCCTTGTCGGTGCGGGTGAATGCGCCCATCATCAGATTGTCGCGCACGGTCATGTAGGAAAAGACGCGCCGGCCCTCCGGCACCATGGCGATGCCCATCCTGACCAGCTCGTCCGGCCGCGTTTTGTCGATGCGACGGCCCTGGAAATGGATCTCGCCGCTGCGGACCTTTTTCAGGCCGGTGATGGCGCGCAGGACTGACGATTTGCCCGCACCGTTCGCACCGATCAGCGCTACCGTCTCGCCCTCGTTGACGTTCAGCGACACGCCCTTCAGCGCATAGACGTGGTCGTAGTAGAGTTCGACATTGGAGACGTTCAGCAGTTCGGTCATGGCTAAAATCCGATCGTCTCGTCTTCGGCGCCCAGATAGGCTTCGATGACCTTTTCGTTCTCTTGGATTTCTTTCGGCGTTCCCTCGGCGATTTTGACGCCGAAGTTCAGGACGACGATACGGTCGGAAATGTTCATCACGGCAGGCATGTCGTGCTCGACGAGTAGCACGGTCACGCCGCGTTTGCGGACGCCGCGCACCATTTCCACCGCACGCACGGTTTCGTCGTGGTTCATGCCGGCAAAGGGTTCGTCGAGCAGGAGCACGGTCGGGTTGGTGGCGAGGCCGATGGCAATCCCCAGCGCGCGCAGATGGCCGTGCGGCAGCGTGCTGGCGATCTCATGCCGTTGCGCGCCGAGATCGAGGAAGTCGATGATCTCGTCGGCGGATCGCCCGAATTCAGCCTCGTCGCGCCGCGCTGTATTCGTGCCGAGATAGAAGCCGGCAAGGGTGGCATTGGAACGCAGGTGATGCGCGATGATGACGTTGTCGCGCACGGTCATGCTTTTGAAGATCGTCGTCTCCTGGAATGTGCGCACGACGCCCTTCCGGGCGACGATATGCGGCGCGAGACCTGAAATCCGCTGTCCGCGAAACAGCACCTCGCCGGAGGTCGGACTGAGGAAAGAGGAAATCAGCTTGAACAACGTCGATTTGCCGGCGCCGTTGGGACCGATCACGGAGAGGATTTCGCGTTCTCGGACGGCGAAGGAAACATTGTTGACCGCGACCAGCCCGCCGAAGCGTTTGGTCACTGCCTTGATCTGGAGAAGCTCAGTCATGGTCCTAGCCCTGCTTCTTGCCGAACAGCCGGAGGCTGAGCAGGCCGTTGGGAAGGAACAGCATCAGCGCGATCAGCACCGACGAGAAGATCAGCAACTGGAACTCGCCGGTCTCGAACAGGAAATCCCAGCCGAAATAGAGCACGAAGGTGCCGATCATCGGCCCGAAGACGTAGCTGAGCCCGCCGAGGAAGCAGTTCAGCATGAAGTTCACCGAGTCGGTGACCGTAAAGCTGGACGGATAGATCGACTGCGAGATGGCGACAAACATCGCGCCGCCGAGACCGCCGAGGAACGAGGAGATGGCGTAGGCGATGACGCGCAGATAGGCGATGTTGACGCCGATCGAGGAGGCCAGTTCCTCGTTCTGCTGCAGAGACTGGCAGAGCTTGCCGATGCGCGAATGGACCAGGCGGTAAAGCCCGGCAAAGCACAGCACCATCAGCACCACGGAGACGAGATAGAACGCCGGGCGCGGATTGGCGAGCGTCGCGAAATCGGGAAGGATGGTCAGGCCGAAGATCGAAATGCCGCCGGGGAGCGGAATGCTCACCATGCCCTTGGCGCCGTTGGTGATCGGCAGCGCCAGCGCCAGCAGCCGTGCAACTTCGGTCAAAACCAGCGTGACCATGGCGAAATAGACGCCGCGGAGCCTGAGGATGGGCAGTCCGATCAGCACGCTTGCAGCGGCGCAGAACAGCCCGGCCAGCGGCAGTGTCAGCCAGAACGACACACCGTACTGGACAACAAGGATGGCCGAAACATAGCCGCCCATAAGCGCGAAGGCACCCTGGCCGATATTGATGCGGCCGATGTAGAAGGTCACCCACACGCCGGCGCTGGCGATGCTGAGCAGCGCGACTGAGGTCAGCGTGTAGTAGAGATCGAGCCGACCGGTCGCCTCGATCAGCCAGGGCACGCCGATGAGTACGACCAGCAGGAAGACAGCGACGGCGAGGATGTTGCGTGTACGCTTCATGTCCATCATCCCCACGGCTTGCCCATGAGCCCGTTCGGGCGGATGCTGAGGAAGACCATCAGCGCGGCGAAGATGACGAGATAGGTGACGTCGCCATAGTGGCGTAGCACCGTCAGGCCGACCGATTCCATCATGCCGAGGATGAAGCCGCCGGCGATCGCTCCGCTGACGACGCCGGCCCCACCGATCATCACCATCAAGAACGCCTTGATCGAGATCGGCCCGCCGATGCCCGAATTGACGCCCGTGGTGGCGACCAGCAGCCCGCCGACTATGCCGGCAAGCATGGCGCCAAGCGCAAAGCCGATCATCGAATAGCGGTCGACCTCGACGCCCATAAGCTGCGCCGCGACCCGGTCCTGCGCCAGCGCCCGCATGGCGCGTCCCGGCTTGCTATACTGCATGAAAAGCACGAAGGATGCGATGAAAAGTATGGCGAGAGCGCCGACCAGCAGCCGGTCGTAAGGCATTATGAGGCTGTCGGAGGCGAAGACGCCGTTGACGATCTTCGGCACGCCGCGCTGCTTTTCACCGAACAGGAGAAGGATCACGGCGTCGAGGAAGAATGCGACCGCCGCCGCGAGAAGCATCGTACTTTCCTCCCGCACGCTTCGCTTGATCACCGTTCTGAAAAGGAATTTCTCGACCAGCGCTCCAATGACCAGCAGCGTGATCCCGGACGCGACGAGCGCGACGACGAAAGGCATGCCGAGCTGGCCATAGACGGTGTAGGTGACGAAGCCGCCGAGAACGTACATCTGCCCATGGGCAAAGTTAAGCACGTTCATCAGCGCGAAGATCAGGGTCAGACCGAGCGCGATCAAGGCGTATTGCGCGCCAAGATAGAGCCCGTTAGCGATGACTTGTTCCATCAGGATGGTTCCGGCCGTTCAGAGGCTCAAGACGAATGCACGAGAGCCTCTGCGGCAATCCGCTTCAGTGCAGTTGCGTCAATCGACTTGAGCGACGAAGAGCGTCTCGAACTTGCCGTCGCGGTATTCCGTGACCACCATCGGGACCGAAAGCTGGCGCTTCTGGCCGAACGACGTCATTCCGACATAGGTCAGCTTGGCATCGTCCTTCAGGTAGGGATTGGGCGCCGAGAAAGTGTCGATCGTCTTCTTGAATTCCTCGACATTGTCGATCGCGGCCGGGTTCGCCTTCAGCGTCTCGATGATGTATTCGAGCGCGTAGACCTTGGTGTTGGACTCGTCATTGTATTCGCCAAACATTTTCGTATAGCGGTCGACGAATTCCTTCATCGTGTCGGACGCGATTTCGGGCGTCGATGCGCCGCCGACCGAGAGGAAGCCGTTGGCCAACTCGCCCGCGCCCTCCTCCAGCACCTTGGCATCCTGCGCCGTTTCGGTGGAGATCAGGCCTTCGTAGCCGAGCTCGCGCGCGGCGCGGATCAGCAGCGGCGCATTGCCGGGCGCGACACCCGAAAGCACCAGCAGGTCCGGTTTTTGCAAAACGATCGGCGTCAGTACCGGCGTGAAATCGCGGGTATCGTTTTGGTAGACATCCGTGGCAGCCACAACCTCGAGCCCGAGCGCCTTTGCCGCGGCAACACCGCCATCCCGCTGGCTCAGCGGATCGGATTCGTTGGCGGCGACAAAGGCAACTTTCTTCACGCCCCTGTTTTCCATGAGATATTTGTAGATCGCCGGAGCTGACTGGTAGTTGGCGATCATGCCGAGCACGGCGTTAGACGCCGGCGGGGTGTAGAGTTCCTTCGGGAACGCGTAGGGAAAATAGATGATGCCCTTGGATTCAGCCACGGGACGCACCGCTGCCGCGCCGTCGTCGACATTCGGACCGACGACATAGTGGATGCCCTCCTGGGCCATCTTCTCCATGCCGGCGATCGCCCGCTTCGGGTCCTTCTGGTCGTCGAAGGTGACGATTTTGATGTCGTAGGTCTCGTCACCAATCTTCACACCGCCGGTTTCGTTGATCCAGGCGGCGCGCGTCTGCATCGAGCGGACGTTGGATGTGCCCCACGCAGCGGCCGCGCCACTCGTCACGCCGACAAAGCCGATCTTGAGTTCCTTGTTGGCGGCGTGCACCGTGATTGTGCCGCCCGCCATGATTGCCAGCGCGGAGACGGCGCCGCGCGCCGCGGATGTGATTATTGAACGTCTGTTGATCATTGTTCTTTCCCCTTTGGAGGCCGCGCATTGTTGCGACAGAACTCGACCGATACGCGGACTTTTGTGAGTGAAGGCTCAAATCAATAACCTGTCAACAAAACTTTTTCAGATTGTTGACAATCTTGTGAGCGGTCGTAGATGAAGAACGCAAAGATTCGAATCGGCGTCGAATTCGGGCCAGTGGTGGCGGGAACCATCGGGCACGGCAACGCGTGTTCGATCTCTAGGCGACACTATTAATGTGGCTTCCCGCATCGCAGCCATACCAGCCCCCCGGGACGGTGGCGGCCAGCGGGGCCACTTAGCATTGCATTCGCGCCCGCGGCCGCGGGCGCTCCCTCGGCCGCGTAGAAATAAAGGGGAAGGGCGGATCGAACCGGAACGATCTTAGCCACCGCCATGTCCATCGTTGGGCTCGGCTATCAGGCTGCGACCGTTCTCGACCAGCGGCAAAGGTCCGGTTCCGAGGTCGCTTAAGACCGCTTCAAGGTCCGGATTGGAGTCAGGATTTGCCCATCGTCTACCCTCGGGCAAAGTCTCGATTGGGTCAGGTTAGGACCGAGCCTGCGCCGAGCTGAATGTCTGCTCACTTACATCTCACACTAGAAGCCGCCCGTCCGCTTTCGGCGCCCAAGGCTGGCGGGCGGCAATGCGCCCCTTCCTGGACATTACCAAAGCAAGACCACGGGTAATTCTGACCCACTTCCCGAACTGCATGGCCTTCGCCTCGCTGGAATGTCTAACGCGACTCCGTCATGATCTCCCAGCCCTGTCGATCGACGCTGCCCCAAGCCCGTGGTGCCGACGCAGGTGATGAGGGCAGGCTAGATCAGTGCAGCGGATCCACCCGGCGACTTTCCTTTTTGCGGCTCGAGCCTTGCGCGACATGGGTGACGGCTTCGTGGCCGTTCTGTTGCCGGTCTATCTCCTCGCATTAGGCTTTGCACCTCTGCAGGTCGGCGTCATCGCGACCGCGTCGCTTCTCGGTTCCGCGCTCTTGACCATCGGTTTCGGACTCCTTGGCGCCCGGTACGATCACCGCCAACTCCTGCTTGCCGCCGCAAGTCTGATGGTCGCCACGGGTGCGGCCTTTGCTGTGGTCCACGACTACGCGCTGCTTTTGGTGATCGCGTTCGCAGGCACAATCAACCCATCGGCCGGCAGCGTCAGCGTCTTCGTGCCCTTGGAGCATGCCGCGCTCACACGTGAGGTCACTGACGCCGCGCGGACCAAGATGTTCGCGCGTTACAGCCTTGTGGGTGCGCTCGCAGGCGCCGTTGGCGCGCTCGCTTCGGCAACCCCTGATCTTCTGGCTCCAGTCGGCCTCGACCAACTCACCGGTATCAAGGCGATGTTCGTGCTCTATGCATTGCTCGGCCTGTTCGGGGGCCTCCTTTATGCGCGGATCCCGCGGCGCCGTCCGACGTCGGACGCCGGCACCGCGTCCGCGCTCGGGCCCTCGCGCAATATTGTTTTCAAGCTTGCGGCACTTTTTAGCCTTGATGCTTTCGCCGGCGGCTTTGTCGTCCAGTCGCTGCTTGCCCTATGGCTTTTCGAAAAATTCGACCTGTCGCTCTCGGAAGCGGGCTTTTTCTTCTTTTGGTCGGGCGTACTTTCGGCGTTCTCATTCCCCGTTGCAGCTTGGCTGTCTCGGCACATCGGACTCATCAACACGATGGTGTTCACACATATTCCGTCCAGCCTGGCCCTGATGCTGGCGGCGCTTGCGCCGACGCTCCCTCTGGCGCTCGCTTTGCTGCTGATTCGCGCCGCACTTTCGCAGATGGATGTGCCCACGCGCTCTTCCTACGTGATGGCGGTTGTCACCGAGGTGGAGCGGGCAGCCGCCGCGAGCTTCACATCGGTCCCGCGCAGCCTGGCCGCCGCAGCCAGTCCCGCGCTGGCGGGCGCTCTGTTCGCTGCCTCGTTCCGGGCTTGGCCCCTCCTCATCTGCGGTGCACTGAAGATCGCTTACGATCTGCTGCTGCTGATGCAGTTTCGGCACCTCAAGCCGCCGGAGGAACGGTGATGCAGCCGCACCGGTTTGGGGTGTTTGACCAGGATGGGTCAATCGCGAAGGAAAACGTTGGAACGGTTGTCGATCACTTCCGGCTGTCGCGGAGCGCGAAATGTCGCCTCGCTTCCTCATGACATTGTCTGCCGCACTTTATCTGACATCATCGGTGTTTGCCGGGGCAGGATCACCCGTTCCGTCGAACGTCTACTATCGAGCGTGGAAAAGCCGCTGCAGAAGCCCCCATCGGGTCAGACCCAGACATCACACCAGCCGACCTAAACGTCTGCTTTAGCAGGGCGGTTCTTGAAAGCTGCCTGACCGGAATCGGCCCAGAGCTGCCACGGCGCTTACGCCATAATGGCCAAAGCGTCCGCGAAGAAGCTTTCGCCGCCGAAATTTCCAGATTTAAGAGCCAACACCATGTCGCCGTGGCGACTTCCGATACTGTGCAAGACGGGCACGCCCGCAACGATCTCCTGCCCGAGTTGAAATGCGGGAATTGCAAGCCGGTCAACCACTGCGCCGGATGTCTCTCCACCCGCGACGATCAGCCGACGCACGCCCCGTTCCACCAGGCCTTCGGCAATCGCCGCGAGGGATCGTTCAATGACCTGGCCGACCGCGTCGCGTCCGTAGCGAGTTTGGAGCCTTGATACATCATCCGGATTGGAGCTGCTGGCGATGATGACGGGAGTTCGGGCCATCCGCTCGGCCGCCCAATCGAGGGCAAGCTGTGCCTCGTCCCGCCTGTTCATAAGCTTTTCCGGATCGAGCCGCAGGACGGGCATTGTCTGCTCGGCGTTGGCGATCTGTTTCAAGGTCGCCTGCGAGCAGCTTCCGGCAAGAACAGCTGCTGGTCCTGCGACCGGCTTGCCGTAAACAGCGGTCCTCTGGTGGCGACGTACGGTGCCCGCTGCGATCAGGCCGCGGGCAAGACCCAATCCCAAACCCGAGGCTCCGATCGACAATCGCTGACGAAGCGCCGCCGCGCCAATTGCTTCGAGGTCGCTCTCGAACACGGCATCGGTGATGGCCGCTCCGTTCCCATCGGAGGCCAGCCGTGCCAGCCGCTCGACGATCGCCTCCGCGCCGCGCGCAACAATTGCGAGATCGACGAGTCCAACCGCCGCAGCACTCTGCCGAGCCAGAACGCGGACCAGGTTGGCATCGTGCATGGGGTTGAGCGGATGATCCTTAAGGGGGCTTTCGTTGAGCGGCGCCGCACCGACGAACAGATTGCCCTGATAGACGGTGCGACCGGTCTGCGGAAAGGCCGGCGTCACCAGCACCGTTGTTTCACCGGCATCGGCGCGCAAGGAATCGAGCACCGGGCCGATATTGCCCTTGTCGGTCGAATCGAAGGTGGAACAGATCTTGTACATGACATGATCGGCGCCGCGCTCGCGCAGCCAGCGATCAGAGGCACGGGCACGTTCGACCGCCTCAGATGCGGCGATCGACCGAATCTTAAGCGAAACGACGATCGCATCGACTTCGGGCAAAGCCAGGTCGTCCGTGGGAATTCCGATGGTCTGGATCGTACGCAGACCCTCTTTGGCCAGCGTGTTCGCCAGGTCCGAGGCACCGGTGTAATCGTCCGCGATGCAGCCGAGCGAGAGCGTCATGTTAGAGCTCCACGCTTGGCACCTGAAATTGGGCGCTGGCGCTCGCCGGTATAGGGAGCGAGCCAGCTGAGCCCGTCGAGCGTCTTGCTGCTCGGCCGGTATTCGCAGCCGACAAAGCCGGCATATCCTAGCCGGTCCAGCTCGTCGAAAATGAAGTGATCATTGAGTTCCCCGGTCGCCGGTTCATGCCGCGATGGCACGCTGGCGATCTGGATGTGACCAATGAGCGGCATCACCCGCCGAAGCGCCATGGTGACGTCACCATGCATGATCTGGCGATGGTAGATGTCGAACTGCAGCTTGAGATTGGGTAGCGCCAGGTCGCGGACGAGAGCTTCAGCGAAGCCGAAGTCGTTGAGGAAGTAACCCGGCATGTCACGGCCGTTGATCGGCTCGATCAAGAGATCGATGCCTCGGTCGGCGAGTTTCCCGGCCGTCCAGACGATGGCCTTCCGGTAGGCCTCGACAGCTTCCTTGTCGTCGCGAGAGGCAATCCCCGACATGAGATGGAGGCGCTTGACGCCGGTCGCCTCTGCGTAAGAGAGCGCTGCTTCAACGCCGACCCGGAGCTCGTCGAACCGTCCCGGCAGGGAGGCCAGCCCACGCTCGCCGCCAGCCCAGTTGCCGGGCGGCAGGTTGAACAGGACCTGGCATAGACCATTCTTTGCGAGGCGTTCCGCGATCGCATCGGGTCTATGCTCGTAAGGGAAAAGGAACTCGACCGCTTCGAAGCCGGCATCGGCGGCGGCAGCGAACCGGTCGAGGAACGGCCATTCGTTGAACATCATGGTGAGATTGGCGGCGAAGCGGGGCATTGGCTGGGTCCGGTCCTGGTCAGGTTTGCGGTTCGCCGGGCAAGTCGGTGCCCGTGATCCGTGCGTAGAGTCGGGCGACCGAGGCATCGTCATCGCGCCCCATCCCGGCCGCCGAGGTCATCAGGAACATCTGCAGCGCTGCGGCCGCCACCGGCACGGGGAACTTGGCGCTGCGCGCCATATCCTGGATGATACCGAGATCCTTGACGAAAATGTCGACGGCGCTGCGTGGGGCATAGTCGCCGTCAAGCACGTGCGGAACGCGGTTCTCGAACATCCATGAATTGCCGGCCGAGGCGGTGATGACCTCATAGACCTTGCGAATATCGAGCCTTTGCCGAGCGGCAAAGGCGACGGCTTCGCTCGCTGCCGCGATATGCACACCGGCGAGCAACTGGTTTATCATCTTGAATGCCGCGCCGACGCCCGGTTCATCTCCAAGCTCATAAAGCTTGGCTGCCATCGAGTCGAGTGCGGGCCGCGCCTTGGCAAAGGCGGCAGCGCTGCCGGAGGCCAGAACGGTGAGGGCACCTTCCGCCGCGCGTACCGACCCGCCACTGATTGGCGCGTCGAGATAGAGCCGTCCGGTGGTTTCCAGCCGGGCGGCCAGATTGCGTGCAACGTCAGGATCCATGGTGGCTGAGGAGACGAACACCGCGCCCTCCGGCAGGGTTTCGGCCACCCCATCGGCGCCAAAGAGGATCGCTTCGGTCTGCGCCGCATTAACGACGACAGAAACCACGACGTCCGCAGCTTGGGCGGCTTGGGCGGGGGTTTGTGCCCCCCGCCCGCCGTTGGCGACAAAACGCGCCACCATCTGGTCGTTGACGTCGAAGCCCGTCACCTCGAACCCGGCGCGGCGAAGCGACGTCGCCATGCCGAACCCCATCGAACCGAGGCCGATAACCGCGACCCGCAGTGTGGCTGCAGCTGGGATATCCTTCTGCTCGTCGTTCATGGTCATAATGGAAACTCCCTGCATGAGGCGGTTCGGCTAGCGGTTGACCAGTTTGGGCGGGACTGTCAGCACCAGGATCGCGCCGATCACCAGGATTGCGGCCAGGGCGTACATGCCGACCTGGGTCGTTCCGGTCAGATCTTTGAGATAGCCAACCAGATAGGGGCTGACGAAGCCGGCGAGATTTCCGACCGAATTGATGAGCGCAATACCAGCCGCAGCACCAGTTCCGCCGAGGAACGCTGTGGGCAGTGACCAGAACAGCGGCGCACACGTGATCGCACCGGCTGCGGCCAGCGACAGAAAGGCAATCGCGATGGTGGGATCGGGCGAGGTGGCTGCTACCACGAAGCCGATTGCTCCAAAGAGAGCGGGAACCACCAGGTGCCAGCGGCGCTCGCGATATCTGTCGGCGCTGCGGCCAAAAAAGTTCATGGCGATCACAGCGCAGATAAACGGGATCGCGCTGATCAGTCCGATGTTGAGGTTGCCGGCGACGCCCGTCGTCTTGACCAGCGTGGGCATCCAGAACGTCAATCCGTACTGGCCCATCACGAAGCAGAAATAGATGAGACACATCAGCCAGATCCGGGGATCGCGGAAAATGCCGGCGACGGAGTGTGAGCGTTCCTTGCCGTGCTCTTCCTGGGCGATCTCTCGCTCGATTGCCTGCTTCTCCGCTTCACTCAGCCACTTGGCGTGACGGATGCCGTTGTCAAGGAAGAAAAAGACTGCGATGCCGAGCAGGATTGCGGGAACGGCTTCGATCAGGAACATCCACTGCCAGCCAGCAAGACCGTTGCTGCCATGGAACGAATCCATGATCCAGCCGGAAAGCGGATTGCCGAAAATCCTGGAGATGGGGATCGCGGACATGAATATCGCGATGATCTTGGCGCGGCGGTGCGAGGGGTACCAATAGGTGAGGAAGAGGATGATGCCGGGTAGAAACCAGCCTCGGCGACACCGAGCAGGAAGCGCAGCAGGTAGAACATTGGGGCAGATGCAGTGAACATGAAACCGGCTGAAATCAGGCCCCAGGTGATCATTATGCGGGCGATCCAGACGCGTGCCCCTACTTTGTGCAGGATGACGTTGCTCGGGACCTCGAACAGGAAATAGCCGATGAAGAAGATGCCGGCGCCAAGGCCGTAGACGGTTTCACTGAAGGCAAGGTCGGTCGACATCTGCAGCTTGGCAAAGCCGACGTTGACCCGATCGAGATAGGCAACGACATAACACAGCATCAGAAACGGCACGATGCGCCAGAAAACTTTGCTGTAGGCAATCCTTTTGATGTCGTCTTCTGCTCCGGCCTCAGCCGGAAGCGTCGGGGTGAGTATCGTCATCTGTTTCCTCCATAACGTAGCGGTGGTCCCTCAGGTCTCACGCCCTAGCTGAATTTTGGCAGCGCTTGCATAGCCCAATAACACGAGAATGGCAGCGCTGCCAAACGATAAATGGCAGCGCTGCCAAATTTTGTTGAGTGCGGCGCTTGAATGTGACAAAAGAAGCGTCAGGAACTAGAGTCGTACCGACGCATCGAGCCGAGAAACCGGAATGCAGAGCGAAGCAGGAGACGGTACGCAAACCGGCGCGATGATAACCCTCACTGACGTTGCGCGCGCGGCTGGCGTCGGCGAAAGCACCGCTTCGCGCGTGTTGCGCGGGCATGGTTCCTTCTCAACCAAGACACGCGAGAGTGTACTCACTGCCGCGCGGAGCCTCGGTTATGTGCCAAACCGGATCGCGGGAACCCTGGCCTCCATGGGGTCCAAGCTAGTCGGCGTCGTCATTCCTTCGCTAAGCAATATCGTCTTTCCGGATGTGCTGCGCGGCGCCAATACGGTACTGGTCGGCGCCGGCTTCCAACCTGTCGTCGCGGTGACCGACTACGATCCGGAGCGGGAGGAGAGCGTCGTCGAGTCACTCCTCAGCTGGCGTCCAGCCGGGATGATGGTAGCGGGGCTCGAGCACACCGAGCGCACCGGCGCCATGCTTCGGAACGCCCGCATCAGAGTGGCCGAATTGCTCGATACCGATGGCGAGGGCATCGACATCGTGGTGGGCTTTTCCAACCGCAAGGCAGGCCGGGTAAGCGCTCAGCATTTGATGTCGCGCGGGTATCGCTGCATCGGCTACGTCGGCCACGACCTCAGCCTGGACCTTCGCGCGGCCAAGCGCTTCGCAGCGTTTCGCGCGGCCCTGGGCGAAGCCGGGCTGAGCGTCATTGGAGAAGAAATCATTCCTGCCGCATCCTCGATCGAAGCCGGGCGCGACGGGCTGGCTCGATTGCTGGAGCGTTGTCCCGATCTGGATGCGGTTTACTTCTCCAACGACGACATGGCGATCGGCGGCTATTTCCACTGTCTCGCTCGCGGCATCACGATACCCGACCGGCTGGCGATCTTCGGCTACAACGGTCTCGATGTAGCCAGGAGTGCGCCGCAGCCGCTTTCGACCATCCTGACGCCGCGAGTGACCGTCGGTGAGATCGGAGCACGGCTCGTCTGCTCCGACGGACCATCCGCGGTGGTCGATATAGGGTTCGAGCTGATTGAAGGGGCGACGACGTGACTGAGACCAAGCTGAGGGACGATATCTGCCGCTTCGGACGTTCATTGTTCGAGCGCGGGCTGACGCCGGGATCATCAGGCAATATCAGCCTGCGGCTCGATGATGGCGGCTGGCTGGTCACACCCACCAATGCCTCGCTAGGATTCCTGGATCCTGCCCGAATTTCCCGCCTCGATGCGCACGGTAGGCTGACCTCTGGCGATGCGCCGACCAAGGAAATTCCGTTGCATACTGCGCTCTATCAGACGAGGGCAGAGGCGCGCGCCATTGTGCACTTGCACTCGACCCACGCAGTCGCCCTTTCCATGCTGCCGGAAATCGATCCTAAGGCAGTGCTGCCGCCGATGACGCCCTACTATCTGATGCGCGCCGGACAAACCGCGCTGGTGTCCTACCATCGGCCAGGCGACCCGGCGGTTGTCGCTGCGATCAAGGGCCTTGCCGGGCGCTACTCCTCGGTGCTGCTGGCAAACCACGGTCCCGTGGTCGCGGGCGAAACGCTCGAGGCCGCCGTATTCGCTACCGAGGAGCTGGAAGAAACCGCAAGGCTCTATCTGCTGTTACGCGGCCTCAACCCCCGCTACCTGTCGCCGGAACAGGTCGCCGATTTGGTGCGGGTTTTCGGGATATCCTTGCCGGAGCAAGACGAGCACCATCATTAGCATACCCTCAGCACTTGCGTGATGTTATCTCACGGTATGAGAGTAGTGCGTAGATAAAAGTCAGTGTCCCGACAAGTTCGAGACCTTCTTCGATGTTCGCCAGCATGCGATAGCGCAAGGATTCCATACCTTCCGCCTCTGCAACGCTGCCGCCGATCATTTCAAGCCCGACCGCTCCGCCAAGAAACAGCGCCGCCGAAACCGCCAACAGCACGGCGAGCGATGTCGGGAAAGAGCGGATGAATGGAACAAAGGCAGCTAGCCCCACCAAGCTAAGGATGCCTGCCGGCGCTGCCCATGCAAAATACAGCAGGCCCGTATTGGTTGACCTCGCAGCCAACGCAGCGGATAGCTTCTCATGAAGGCCCGTGAATTCATCGAAAGAAAGAAGCAGGAACAGGAAGCCTAAGAAGTACCAATGCCAGGTGAACTGACTGCTACGGCCCGCCGCATCGTCTCCGCACTGAAATAGAAGACGGCTACAGAAAAAAAGCACCAGCACGGAGACCCAAGTGAACGCGCTCCGTTCCACATCGACATCAAGGAGCCATATTTTTGTCGACAGGTCCGGCTCCTGTCCAGCGTACAAGCTTAAATCTTGTGCAAAACTTGCACAAAGAATCAGCAGAGATAATCCTGCAACAATGGCGAGTGTCGGTCTCCATTCGCTGAACAGAAGCGGGGCTTTCTTTTCCACACTTGCAATTGTCACAAAAGTGTCACATAAAGATTAGCAACTTGTCAACCATTGGCGTTCCAATGCGCAGCGACGGAAACAAGTTCGAGTCATTACTCGGCGCAGGCTTGCTTGCTCTCCTATTGGTGTTGGCCGGGCTCATCGTTTTCTACGAGGTCGAGCTGGTATTTCCGTTGGGGTGACGCGTTGCCAACGTCGCCGCTGAATGCCACGCCATTTTTGCAGAACTTGACGCACACAACTTGCCCTTCGCGCTCGAGTTGACCCTTCTCGGACCTTCGGCAGGTTCACGTGAACCGCGGACGGCCGAAATAACTGGAATCAGCCCCATCGTCAGTCCTTGGATGCCGTGATGACCAGCGCCGGCATGTCGAAAGCGACGGCGCCGACCGCTGTCACGAAAGGCATAAGTGCCCGCTCGGCCTCCTCCAGAAGCCGCTTGAACTGCTCGTTGTCCAAAAGCCCGCCCAACGTCCAGATGCAGGCTCTTTCAGTCGAGATCAGCGACTCGATCGAGGCAAAACGGACCGTTCCGCGGTGCCGCTTCACCTCGGCACGCTCTATGCCTGCCTTCGCGCAGAGCGAGAGCAGTAACTCCGCATTGCCGAGCACAAAGGGGGCGCGGAACGCATTCGCAACGTCGCTTCCAAACAGCCGTTCAAGCATATCCGCCACTGCGGCATAGCCGGGCGACTGGTCGAGCGAGTCGCAGACTGCGACGGCGAGCCGGCCGCCGGTCTTAAGCACGCGCATCATTTCCCGCAGTCCGGCTGCTCGATTCTCGAAGAACATCAGGCCAAACTGGCTGACTGCGACGTCGAAGCTTTCATCCGGAAACGGAATCTGCTCGGCGCGCCCTTCTCGCCATTCGATGCGAGTGCTTTTGCGGCGGGCAACGCAAAGCATGTCGGGATTGGGGTCAAGCCCGACCACCTTGCCCTCCGCGCGAACGCGATCGAGGGCCGCGAGCGCCAGCACACCCGTACCGCAGGCGATGTCGATCACGCGGTCGCCCCTCCCTATTCGCGCCTCGGCGGCGACGATGGGTCCCCATTGTCGGAATAGCGCTGGAACGAACAGTGAATCGTAGATTTCAGCCGGAGTTTTCGATGTCCTACTCCGCAGGATCTGGACCGCCGCGTCCTCAGATCCCGGCGTGGCACCTTCAAGGAACACTGCGTTGGATCGGGTTCCGTCGACGCGAAGCGCTTTCAGCGGCTCGTATTCGGGCGATGAATACCAGCGCTTGGCATGCTCGGCGTCGGCAAATTCGACGATGACCGGATAGACCGGCTGCCAGTCTCCTTCGACAAGGTCGGATTTCCCGCCCAGCACCAAATAGCGCCCTCCATATTGTTCAACCGTTGCAAAGACCCATGCCAGATACTGCTCGACTTTGGCTTGGTCTGTGATTTCACGCACGTCGAAGAAGCAATAAGTAGACATGGCCGACCTCCGTTGATCGCATGGACTGCACGGGATGCGCGGTGGATATGCTGTTCGGCGCATAGTAGACTTGGCCATGGGCACGCTCCATGACCCAGCGTCTCAATCGCTTGCCGCAGCGTCCGTTCTTGCGCCATCGCCTGGGCGGCCACCGGAAGAGGTCGTTGCCGATGCCGCACCTTCGGCGACGCCGGACAAGGATGTGCTTTCGGATGTGCTGCGCGTGATAAAGCTTACCGGCGCGCTTTTCTTCTGGGTCGATGCCTCTTCGCCCTGGAGTGTGGAAGTGCCGCGGGCGGATTCATTTGCCCATCTCATCCTGCCGCGCGCCCAACACGTGATTTCCTACCACATCATCACCCAAGGATCGGGCTCGGTCAGCATCGATGAGGGTTCGCCGATGGAGTTTGCCGAAGGCGACATACTTGTGATCCCGCATGAGGATTCGTACGCGATGTGCAGTGCGTCCGGAGTGCGATCAGGTTTGAGCCCGGAAGATTCGCTCGATTTCTTTCGCGCCATGGCGGCTGGACAACTGCCTTTCGTGGTCAACGAAGGTGGCGACGGCCCCCTCCTGACAAGATATGTCTGCGGTTTTCTTGGTTGCGATGCACGGCCGTTCAATCCTCTGCTCGGGGCCCTTCCTCCGCTGATACGCATTCGGCGCGCGGCCGGCGCACCGAGCGATCTGCTCGACCGGCTGATCGAGCTAACGCTGGCAGAGGTGTCCGTTCAACGGCCTGGCGCTGAATGCATCCGCCTGCGCCTCAGCGAGCTGATGTTCGTTGAGGTCGTTCGCCGCTATCTTGAGGCACTGCCGCCGGAGCAGACCGGCTGGCTGGCCGGCTTGCGCGACCCCGCCGTCGGCCGGGCTGTTGCGCTTGTTCACGAGAATCCGGCGCGTGGCTGGACAATTGAAGAACTTGCACGCGAAACCGGCGTCTCGCGGTCCGTCCTTGCGGCCCGCTTCACGCGTCTCGTCGGCTGCCCGCCGATGCAATATCTCACGCGATGGCGCGTGCAACTGGCCGCACGACTGCTCACTGATGGGCTGGCCAAAGTCTCGGCGGTCGGGCGTGATGTCGGCTACGAGTCCGAAGCGGCCTTCAGCCGGAGCTTCAAGAAGCTCGCGGGCGTCTCGCCAGCTGGGTGGCGCGACGGCCGGCGTGGATAGCCGGCGGCCGGAGGCCAATTTGGGGAACACAAAATGCTCCGACTGGCGACGGCCGCTCGCGCATCCGCATGGCCGATGGCAATATCAATCTCGGCAAGTCGTGCAACTCGGTGGCAGCATTGGGTAAATATGTTGAAAACGTCCTCGGCCAAACCATTGAAGCGGCTTGCGCAGAACACTTTCACGAGAGGTCGGATTATTGAATCCTGTTTCCAAGAAGAGCCTCGCCAAGAAATAGAATTCTATCGTCGGCGCATGCTTCGTGGCGCTTCTGACCTTTCAACAATATCGGTCAAGAGCTGACATTCGAAGGGGCCCCACACATCGTGTTGATTGTTACCGCACGATTTCGCGGTGACCGCCGGGCAGGCGGGTGGCGATGAGCTTGTCGATGCGGCGGCCGTCGAGGTCGACGACCTCGAAGCGCCAGCCCTGCGCATCCACGCATTCGCCGGTCGCCGGCAGATGGTGCATGTGCGACAGCACGTAACCGGCGACGGTCTCGTAGTCGCGATTCTCGGGCAGGTCGATGCCGAGAACGTCTGCCATCTCGTCGGCCTGCATGTAGCCGGCGAGCAGCCATGAGCCGTCCTCGCGCTTGACGGCGTTTTCCTCATCACCGGCGTCGAGGTCCGCCCGGAAGACGCCGGTGATGGCTTCCAGTATGTCCGCCGGGGTGACGATGCCTTCGAAATGGCCGTATTCGTCATGGACCAGCGCCATCGGCACGTTGGACTCCTTGAGTGTCGAAAGGACATCCAGCGCGTCGGCCTGGTCATGGACGATGGGAGCGGTGCGCACGTGCCGGCGCGGGTCGAGTGCGCGACCGCCAAGCATCGCGGCCAGCACGTCGCGGGTCTGGACGACGCCGATCATGGCGTCGACACTGCCATCGCCGGCTGGCAGGCGCGAATGCTGGGTCTCCATCAAGAGTTTGCGGATCGCCGTGTCGTCGGACTGCAGGTTGATCCAGTCGACCTCGGTGCGCGGCGTCATCACCGCGCGGACAGCGCGGTCGCCGAGCCGCATGACGCCGGCGATCATGCGCCGTTCGTCGGATTCGATGGTGCCGTGATGCTCGGCCTCGGCGACCAGCATCTTGATCTCCTCGTCGGTGACCTTCTCCTCGCTTTCACCGCGTTGGCCGAGCAGCCACAGCATAGCGCGGCCGGAAATGTCGAGCAGGAAGACCAGCGGCGCCGAGACGGTGGCGAGGATGGTCATCGCCGGAGCAACCCTGGCGGCGACGCGTTCGGGATCGCGCAGCGCGATCTGCTTGGGCACCAGTTCGCCAATGATGAGCGAGAAGTAGGTGATGAGGGCGACGACGATGCCGACGCCGATCGGGTCGGCAAGGCTTTCGCGGACGCCGGTCGATGCCAGGAACACGGACAGCCGCTCGCCGAGCGTGGCGCCGGAAAAGGCGCCGGATAAAACACCGACCAGAGTGATGCCGATCTGCACCGACGACAGGAATTTGCCGGGATTGGAGCCGAGCGCCAAGGCGCGGCCGGCGCCCTTGACATCGCGGTCGATCATCGCCCTGAGGCGGGCCGGCCGTGACGAGACGATGGCAAGTTCGGACATGGCCAGAAGGCCGTTCACGCAGATGAGGGCGGCCACGATGGCGATTTCAGCATAGAGCATGCGGGGTCAATAGCATTGTGGCGCGGCCTTCGAAAATAGATCGCGGTCATTTTTCATGCCGGCGGGCGCAACCATCTCATGCGGCCTCCGATGGCGGCGCGCCTTCGAGCGGATGAACGAGGCGATCGAGACGCTTGCGATCAAGCCGGTGATCGACAAGGTTTATGGTTTCGACGCGGTGCCGCAGGCTTTCGAGCATCTGGAGAGGGGACCGTTCGGCAAGGTCGTGATAGCCGGCTCCCGATAGCAGCCGTTAAGCGATGAGGCGGAAGACCGGCCGTTCGCCTTGCGCCTACGGCAACTGCAGCAGCACGCCCACCACCGCCTTGCCGTCGGTGAAATAGGGATCGCCGCCGCCATTGCGCCCAGTCTTTGTCGCACCGATGCCTGATATCTCGCTGGTCGAGATCAGCATGCCTGCGGCAGACAGGTCGCGGATCAGGAAGTCGCGCTCGGCGTCGATGTCGGCACCGATATGGTGGGTGATCGCGCCGGTGTCGTGGCTGAGGCCGACGCCGCGATCGAAGCTTGCCGACCCCAGCCAGAGCGGCCGGCCATCGTCTCCGGTCGCATCGGTCTGCCAGAAGCGGACGTGATGACGCCGGTCGGCACTGTCGCCGACCGGCTTCTCGAAGGCCAGATCCTGTGCACGGCCTTCGAATAACAACCGGCTGACCGGCGCGTCGGGATAGGGCCGTTCGAACAGCACGCTTTCGCCGATCTCGATCGCGGTCTTCAGCGTGAGGGCGTCGGCCGTGTCCCACCCGGCGACGGCGAAGGCGTGGACCAGCTCTTTTTTGGTGCCGACAAGGCCGACATTGATCGGATCGCCCGCAATGCCTTGCGGCGTGTGCGTCAGCATCGCGAAGCGCTGCGCACGGAAGTTGCGGTCCCGCAGGGTCCAGAATTCCGGCGCGGCGAAATAGGCGAGCACGAGATAGCCGGCACAGAACGCCACCAGCCAGATCGTTGCGCGTCGTCGAAGGCTTCGTCGGCTCACGAGATACCACCCAGGCGATACGGCATCACCTTATGTGGCGTCATTCTACGCGGCGGCGCAGACCTTGGGCAGTGGGCATGCGCTCGGGCTCAGCGGCAGGCGCGGTAGCCGTTCCTGCGGTTCTTGATGTCGAAATGGAAGTGGTTGCGGTGGTCGTAATTGTAGCCGGGGCCGAGCACAGTGGTGAAATACTGGCAGCCGTCGGCGCGCACTGTATTGAGGAAGCCGCGCGTGCGGAAGGCGAACAGGCCGGGCTTGCGCACGTCGATTTCCTTGCCATTGCCGAGCTCGATGCTCATGACGTCGAGGGCGTTGCCCTTGCCGTGCTCCGACAGCACGCCTTCGCCGGCGATCCTGCGGCAGGAATAGCTCGATCCCTGGCGAATGGTCTTGACGCCGGAGAAATAACGCCAGCGGGCGGAGGGGACCAGTTCATTCCTGGTCCAGCCGGCGAAGGTGGCGGCCATGTCGCAGGTCAGCGTCGCGGCAGGCTTCATCCCGATGCTGCCGATGGCCGAGATCTTGACCGGATAGTCGATGCCGCACTGGCCTTCGCGGATCGGCGCAAGATCGGTGTAGACGACGCCCAGGCTTTTCAGTTCGTTGCGGCAGTCGACCTCGCTGGCCGGCATCTGTTCGGTCGGCGCCATCGGCTCGTCCATGCGCGGATAGGCGGCGGTCAGGTATGGGTTGGACGGGACGAGGCTCTGCATTCCGGCGTATTTTGGGCCGGCATATTTCGGGCCGGCGTAGTTCGGAGCGGCTGATGTCTGGCTGCCGACATCGACGGCCGGTTCCAGCGAAAGCACGCTGCCGGTGGTGCATGCCGAGATCGCTGCGATGGCAAGGCCGCCGGCAATCATGCGCGCGCGTCTGGTTTGCCGCACGGCGACGAACGCGGCGCGAATTATCCCGACCATTGGCAGGTTCCCAGTCCCCGAGCCGATCAGGCTCTGTGTCGTTGTTTGATCATGACCTTTCTCCGAAAACCGGATCCCACTTTTCGGGATCATGATCAGATGAGACGGAGCTTACCCGCCAAGAGTAAAGGAAAAATCAGCGGTGCGTTTACGGCTGCGGCCAAATTGCGGCGCGCATGTCGGTCCGGGATCATGTCACCGGCAGAAGGTGCCGCCGTTGCGGCGCGGTGCAAGATCGAGATGGAGATGCAGTGAATGATCCGCATCGCTGCCCGGGCCGAGCACGGTCTTGAACGGTCCGCAGGCCGCCTTGCGCACCGCGTTCAGGAATTTCGCGTCCTTTTCCGGCGGCGCCGGGCCGATGTCGATCTTCCTGCCGTCCGAAAGCGTGAAGCTGGCGATGTCGAGCGCGTTGCCGAAAGCATGTTCCGACAGTTTCCCTCCGCCGTGGCGCGGCCGGCAGACAAAGGCGGATGCCTGGCCGACCGACTTGAGATTGGCGCCGAGCTCGGCCTTGGCCGCCGGCTGGATGATGTTCGCAGCGAAGCGCGCGGCGGCCTCGGCCATCTGGCAGTTAAGCTCGGTTTCGGGGTTGATATCCAATGACTTGCCCAGCGTCTTCAGCACGACCGGATAGGGGATAGAGCAGCCGATCGCCGCATCGTGCTCGGCCTTGCGTTCCTCGAAGTCGACGCCCATCGACTTCAGCCGCCTGCGGCAGGCAAGTTCCTCGTCCGGCATTTTTTCCTGCGGCACAAAGGCCGAGCGCGGGTCGGCAGGGATTTCTTTCTCCTGCGCTTGCGCCGGCTTCTCCGGTGGTTTCGGGACGGTGGCCGGCGGTTGCGCCTCGGCGGGCTTTTCGCTCGGCGTTGGAGCGATTGCCGGCGGCTCCGGCCGGGCTTCCTGATGCTGGTCCGACGTCTGCTGGTCCATTTTGTCGGTCGCAGGTTGATCAGGCTTTGGCGCATCCGCAGGGCGCGGCTCGGGGATCGGCACGTCGGCAGGTACGGCTTCTTGCGCTGATTGCGACTGATTGAGCTCCGGGACGGGCACGGTTTCAGGCAATTCCGGAGCTTGGGCCAGGGCCGCTCCTGCCGCCAGCATCGCCGCCGCCAAAGGCAGCGCCAATTTGGTCAATCCGGCCAATCTGTTCAATCCGGCCAATCTGGTAAATCCGGCCAATCTGATGAATAAGAGAGGAGTCAGCGCCGCCATTCGCCGTTAACGGCGGGCGAATGCGGAAGTTGCCTGAACGAGGGTTTTGGCCGATCACGAACGGTAACCGCGGCGTTACGCACCGATCGCTTCCAGCCCTTCCTCCAGCCAGTCGGCCAAGAGCGGCATGCCGAGCAGATATTTCGCCGTGCGCTTGTTGGCGCGCTCGCGCGCGGCCGTCAGCGCGTCCGCCCATTCCGAGGCGTCATAGTCGCCGCGTCCAACCCAGGCGAGGGCGACGAGTTCGGCCGCCTCGTCGACATTGAGGTCGTTGATCAGTTCGCGCAGTTCTTCTTCGGTGAGGTCTTCGGAACTTTCCTCGACGAGACCGTCGTGATGATGGTTGTCATGCGCCTCGCCATCGAGTTCTACCTCGTGCTCGGCGCCATCGGCATAGTCTTCGTTGACGGCAGCGCTCAACGCCTTCGCCTTGAGGATGAATAGGCGCACGGTGTCGGGACCGATCGAAAGCTCCCATTCTTTTTCAAGGCGCCGCTGCACTGGCCGTCTCCGCATACTCCGTTGCCGTTTGCTGGATGATAGCGAATTTGCAGCGCTCGTCACGTCATGTTCGGCGCTTCTATTTTTCGCTGGCGCGGATCGTTCAAAAAGCTTTCAGTGGCCATGACTTTTTTCCGGGATGAAACGGCTTTTGCCCGGCGTTAGTCTTGCAATGTCATGCTCAAGGAGGGTTCGATGCGCAGACGATTGCTGATCCAGGTTCTGGCGGTTGCCGCCCTGCCGCTGTTTGCTGTTCCGGTGTTTTCGGCCGGTGAAGGTGGAGGCGGTGGCGATGGCAGCCAGACGACACAGTGCAAGAAAGGCATGGTCTGGGACAAGAAGCTGAAGAAATGCGTGGCACCCAAACAAGGCATGCTGGACGACGACAATATCTATGAAGCCGGCCGCGCGCTGGCGATGGCCGGACGTTATGACGAGGCGATCGCCGTACTGAGCCTGGCTGCGGACAAGAAAGACCCTCGCATCCTCAACTATCTCGGCTACTCGCATCGCCATTCCGGACGTGTCACCGTCGGCCTCGGCTATTACGAAGAAGCGCTGCGCATCGATCCTGATTACACGCTGGTACGTGAATATCTCGGCGAGGCGCATCTGCAGATCGGCGATCTCGACGGTGCCCAGGAACAGCTCCGCGAGATCGAGAAGCGCACCGGCAAGGGATCTCGTGAATACGGCATGCTGTCTGAGCAGATAGACCGTTTCATGAAGAGCTGATTCGAAGCCCAAACACGCCTCACACCGGCTGTGAGCAATCGCAGCCGGTTTTTTGTTGCCGCTCGCCCTGCCTGTCGCGCTGCCGTGACGGCATTTCCACAAATGGCGCGTGAATTTTTCAAAACTGATTTTTTGGCGTGAAAAACCCGCGAAGATTGCTATATTGGGGGAAATTGCGGTGACACGGTTCCGTTAGCCCGAGGCTGCCGGACCGTTTTCTTTTTGTACCCATCGACAAGGTCGCTCCCGGAATGCGGGGGCGGCGGCAGGAAAGGTCAGGCATCATGAACAAGGTCCCGATGACAGGCGAGGGGTTCGCGTCGTTGAAGGAAGAACTGCGCTGGCGCCAGCAAGAAGAGCGGCCGCGCATCATCGAAGCGATCTCCGAAGCGCGCTCGCATGGCGATCTTTCCGAAAATGCCGAATACCACGCGGCGAAAGAAGCGCACAGCCTCAATGAAGGCCGCGTCAACGAGCTCGAGGACTTCATCGCCCGTGCCGAAGTGATCGACATCACCAAGCTCAGCGGCGAAAAGGTCAAGTTCGGCGCGACCGTGGTGCTGGTCGACGAGGACACGGAAGAGAAGAAGACCTATCAGATCGTCGGCGACCAGGAAGCGGACGTGAAGTCCGGCCGCATCTCAATCTCCTCGCCGATCGCGCGGGCGCTGATCGGCAAGGAAGTCGGCGATGCGATCGAGGTCAACGCGCCAGGCGGTGCACGGGGCTATGAGATCGTCCAGGTGCAGTTCATCTGAGGACCTTTTGATAATTCTACTCTGGCGGCCGACTAACGCGGTTTTCTGCGCTTCCTACAGCGCCGCGCGTCTTTTGGACGCGCAAAGGACGCTGTAGGACTTTTGATTTGCGCATGGATCCTTTCCGAAAATCGATTCCGATTTTCGGGGTCATGCGCGAAGCTCACGTACTTTAAGTACGCTCCGCTCCGGTTCTCGAAAACCACTCTATTCGTCTCGCCAGAGCGAATTCTGAAAGGTCCTATGTCGCGGCCTGCCATTTGAGCGCCAGCTGCCTCTCAGCTTCCGCCACCACCTCCACCGACGTGATGCGGCTGCCGGGCGCGGCCAGCAGCGTTGACGAGAACGGTCCGCGCGGGCCGGTCAGGCCGGGTTCTGTCGCCAGAAACACGGCGACCGTCGGCAGGCCGAAGGCGCTGGCGAGGTGGGCGAGGCCGGTGTCGGCGCCGATGACCAGCGCCGACCGGCCGATGATCGCGGCGATCTCAGAAAGCGGTGATTTCGGCACCAGCACGGTTTGCGGGACGGCCTCGGCGATTGCCTCGGCAACCGCCTTTTCCCTATCATTCGACCAGGTGGTGACCGGCGTCATTCCTCTTTCCACGAGAAGCCGGGCAGTCTCGATCCAGTCGCCGACCGGCCATTTCTTGTCCTCGCGGCTGGTGCCGTGCAGCAGGAAAGCGGTTTTTTCGCCGACAAAGATCGTGCCGCTGGCCGGCGGCACGATGCCGGATTCGAGCCCGGAAAAATCCGGTTCATAGCCGAGCGCCAGCCCGAACAGCCGCCTGGTGCGTTCGATGGCGTGCAGATCGCGCGATACGGCATGGCGGCGGTCGTAGAACAAAGTCGCCGAAGGCTCGCGGGCGCTCGACCGGTCGAAGCCGGCGATCGGCGCCGCAGCCAGTTTCGCCACCAGGGCCGACTTCAGCAATCCTTGCGCGTCGATGACGAGATCGTAGCGGCAATCCCGCAAGGCGCGGCGCAGTGCCGCCGCCTCGCGCCATGTGCTGGGGCCGAGCGAGCTTGTGCGCCAGCGCCGGATCGCCACGGTGTGAATGGTTGCGATCGCCGGATGCAGCGCCACGATGCCGGCAAAAGCCTCTTCCACACACCAGTCGAACGATACATCCGGCCGGTTGCGGCGCGCATCCTCGACGGCCGGAAAGGTGTGGATGACGTCGCCCATCGACGATGTCTTGACGATGAGCACCCTCATGCGGCGGCCGGCATTTCCAGCAGCCGTTCCACTGCTGCCGCGACCTGAGCCACCTCGAGCGTGTTCAGGCAGTTGAGATGGCCGAGCGGACAGATTTTCCGGTGGCAGGGCGAACAGGACAGGCCGAGCCAGACCAGCTCGCGCTGCTCGGCGAGTGGCGGCGTATTCTGCGGCGAGGTCGAGCCGTAGACGGCTACGATCGGCGTGCCGACCGCGGCGGCAACATGCATCAGCCCACTATCGTTCGACACCGCAAGCCTGGCCGCGGCGATCAGGTCGATAGCGTCCTCCAGCCGCGTCTGGCCGGCGAGGTCGACAACGCTTGGTGCAAGCGTGGCGATTTCCGCCGTCACGTCGGCGTCGTTCTTCGATCCGAACAGCGCGACCTCAAAACCTTTCGCCATCATGTCGAGGGCAAGGCCGGCATAGCGTTCGCTCGGCCAGCGCTTGGCCGGGCCGAATTCGGCGCCGGGCATCAGCGCGACGAATTTTTCCGCCTCCAGCCCGAAGCGACCCAGCAATGCCGCCTGGTTTTTCGTGTCGACAGCGAGCTTGGGAGCACGGAACGTGCCCCCTTGCGCGAGGCCGAAATAGGCCTGCGCCGTGCGCCGTTTCACATTGTCGGGCAAGGGGACGATATCGGTCAGCAGCCCGTAGCGCATTTCCTTGAGATGGCCGACGCGGCGCGGAATGCGGGCAAAGAACGGGACAAGCGCCGACTTCCAGCTTCCAGGCATGACATAGGCGATGTCGTAGTGGCCGCGCAGCAGGCGGCCGAAGCGCCTTCGGATGCGGAATTCCAGCGCGCCGGATTTCAGCGGCAGATCGATCTGCTGGCGTATTTCGGGCATGCGCTTGACCAGTGGCGCCGCCCATGCCGGGGCCAGCACGTCGATCGCTGCGTTCGGGTGAAGTTCTCTCAGTGCCGAGAACAGGCACTGCGCCATCACCATGTCGCCCACCCAGCGTGGGCCGATCACGAGGATCGCTGGGCTTTCAGCCATTCGACATAGTCTCTGACGCCGGTTTCCACTGTGCGAAACTGACCATTGTAACCGGCGGCGCGCAACCGGGACATATCAGCTTGCGTAAAACTCTGGTAGCTGCCCTTGAGATGGTCTGGGAAGTCGATGAACTCGATCTCGCCTTTGCCGAGCGTGCTTATCACCGTTTCGGCAATGGCGCGGAACGGCTGGGCAAGGCCGGTGCCGCAGTTGAAGATGCCGCTTGAGCCCCGTTTCCACAACCACAGGTTGACGTCGGCAACGTCGCCGACATGGATGAAATCGCGGCTCTGCTCGCCGGGTCCAAAACCGTCATAGGCGCCGAACAGTTTCGGGTTCTGGCCTTGCTCGACCTGGTTGAACAGGTGGAAGGCGACCGAGGCCATGGTGCCCTTGTGCGCCTCGCGTGGCCCATAAACGTTGAAATAGCGCAGGCCCGCCACCGGCGAATGATCGGTATCGAAGACGGTGCGGCGGACATAGTCGTCGAACAGCTTCTTTGAATAGGCATAGACATTGAGCGGGCGTTCGCATTCCGGCTCCTCGCGAAACTCGGCTCCGCCGCCATAGACCGAGGCTGAGGAGGCATAGAGGAAAGGCACCCGCAGCGCCAGGCAGGCATGCAGCAGCCGCTTCGAATAAGCGTAGTTCACCTCCATCATTAACTTGCCGTTCCATTCGGTGGTGGTCGAGCAGGCGCCCTGGTGGAAGACGGCCTCGATGCGGCCGAGGTCCCCGGCCTCCATCCGCGGCAGGAAATCGTCCTTGTCGAGATAATCGGCGATCTGCAGGTCGGCGAGATTGGCAATCTTGTGGCCGTCGGTCAGGTCGTCGACGACGACGATGTCGCTGATCCCTTCGGCATTGAGCGCGGCGATGATGTTGGAGCCGATCATGCCGGCGCCGCCCGTGACGATGATCATCAAAGCCTCTGGTGTCTTGTGCCGATTCCGGCCCTTATAGGGGAGGCTTGCGGGACTGTCGATAAAGCAGGTCGCAATCCGGCGGTTGGGTGAGCGCCACAGTGCCGCCGCAAAGCTTTCGCTTCAGTCGGCGATCCACCGGCGAAGCACGACAGGAGCAAGGGTAATGCCGTCGACCGAACTGCTTATCGCCTTTTTCGCCACCACGGCGATCTTTGCCTACATCCCCGGTCCGGCGATGCTTTACGCTGCTGCGCAAACCATGGCGCGCGGCCGCTGGTTCGGCCTGACGGCGGCGTTGGGTATCCATCTTGGCGGCTATGTGCACGTCGTCGCCGCCGCTGCCGGGTTGTCCGTGCTTTTCCACGCCGTGCCGACGCTCTACATCGCGGTCAAGCTGGCCGGCGCACTCTATCTGATCTGGCTGGGTGTGTCGCTGTTTCGCGCCAGGGCGCAAGACGATGCTGTTATCTCAGGCATTGAGCCGAAATCCGCCCGCCGCGCCTTTTTCGAGAGCATCACCGTCGAGGTGCTCAATCCCAAGACTGCAATCTTCTTCATGGCGTTCCTGCCGCAATTCATCGACGCGTCGGCGACGTTTCCCGTCTGGCTCCAATTCCTCGTCCTCGGGACGATCGTCAATCTGATGTTCTCCTCGGCGGATGTCATGTGCGTGGTGCTGGCGGGTGCGCTGATCAACAGGCTGCGGCGTTCGAGCCACGCGCAGCGCCTCATGCGGCGTGCGGGCGGTGCGGTGCTCGTCGGATTGGGCGTTCATGTGGCTTTGCAGAAAAGCTGATCCGTCGACCGGCGTTGGCTGTGGGCCGTTCGGTGCCTGCCGTTGCGCTGAGCCGAATTGCGGTATATCGGCTTCGCCATGAACGACCAGCCCTGCCAGTCCAGCGTTTTCACAGCATCGGGACCGGCTCTCATTGCACGTCGCGGATGACATGAGCGAGCAATACCTGCCTTCTCCCGAACCCCTTCACCGCGCCATCTCGCGGTTCGGCAACGTCACCGTCCTGGTGGTCGGCGACTTCATCCGCGACCGTTTCGTCAACGGCGTCATCGAGCGGATTTCGCCTGAAGCGCCCATTCCGGTGCTGCGCGGGCGTGGCGAAACGTCGGCGATGGGCGGCGCCGGCAATGTCGTCGCCAACATCGTCTCGCTCGGCGCTGCCGCGATACCGGTCTCGGTGATCGGCGCCGATCAGGCCGGCGACAATCTCATGCGCATGCTCGCCGAGTTTGGTGTCGACACTGGCGGCCTCGCGCAGGACGCGAACCGGATGACGTCGTCAAAAAGCCGGTTCAGTGCGCTCAACCAGCAGGTGCTGCGCTTCGACGAAGAGGAAATCAAGCCGCTGGGCGACGCTGAGCGGGCAACGCTGGTCCGCCATTTCCGCGCCGCGCTCGCGCAAGCCGACATCGTTATCCTGTCCGACTACGGCAAGGGCATATTGCTCGACGGCGTCGCCGGCGAGCTGATCTCGATCTGCCGCGAGGCGGGAAAGCCGGTGCTGGTCGATCCCAAGGGCCGCGATTATGCGTGCTATGCCGGGGCGACGGCGATCACCCCCAATCGCAAGGAACTTGGCGAGGCGGTTGGACGCGTGGTGTTTGCCGATGACGAGGTCGTGGCCGCGGCGCGTGAGCTGATCTCGGCACATGGCTTCGATTTCGTGGTCGCGACGCGCAGCGAAAAGGGTATGAGCGTCGTCGGCGCGGACGATGCCCGCCACATTGCCACGCAGGCGCGGGAAGTGTTCGACGTTTCCGGCGCCGGCGACACTGTGATTGCGACGTTTGCGTTGGCTCTTGCCGCGGGCGCCGACCGCATCATGGCCGCCGCCATCGCCAACGCGGCGGGTGGCGTGGTGGTGGGAAAGCGCGGTACCGCGCGGCTGACGGTCGAAGAACTTACCGGGGCGCTGTTTCGCTCGCATGGACCGATTGCCCACAAGGATGCAATTCTCGATGCCGCTGCCGCTGCACGGCTGGTGGCGACGTGGAAGGACGAAGGCTTGAGCGTCGGTTTCACCAATGGCTGCTTCGATATCCTTCACGCCGGCCATGTCAGCCTTTTGCATGCGGCACGCAGCCAATGCGACCGGCTGGTTCTCGGCCTCAACAGCGATGCCTCGGTGCGCCGGCTGAAAGGGCCAGGGCGCCCGGTCAACGACGAGCATGACCGGGCCTGCGTGCTGGCGGCGCTTGCCTCGGTCGATGCCGTCGTCGTCTTCGAGGAGGACACGCCGCTCGCGCTGATCGAGGCGCTCAAGCCCGACATACTGGTCAAGGGCGCCGACTACACGATCGATCAGGTGGTCGGCGCCGAAATCGTGCAAAAGGCGGGCGGCCGCGTCGTGCTGGTCGATCTCGTCGCCGGCAAGAGCACCACCGGCACCATCGGCAAGTTGCGCGCCGGCAGTACAAACTGAGGTTTTCATGTCCGAACTGAACGAATACCTAGTCCGCTCGGCGGCCGCGATCACCGCGATGGTCGAGCGCGACCTCACCGGCGAGATGGAGCGGGCGGTTACCGCCGTCGTCGCCGCGCTTTCGCACGGCAAGGCGCTGCTGATCTGCGGCAATGGCGGCTCGGCCAGCGACGCCATCCACATTGCCGGTGAACTGGTCGGCCGCTTCCTGAAGGAGCGCAAGGCCTACAATGTCATCGCGCTGCCGGCCAATGCGGCGGTACTGACCGCCTGGGGCAACGATTACGGCTTCGACACGGTGTTTTCACGCCAGGTCGAGGCACATGGCTCAGCGGGTGCCGTGCTGCTCGCCATCTCGACCAGCGGCAACTCGGCCAGCATCCTTGCCGCTGCCGAGCAAGCGCGCACGATGGACATGACAGTGATCAGCCTGACCGGCGACACCGGCGGCAAGCTCAAGCCGCTCTCCGACATCCTGCTCAACGTGCCCTCGACCTCGACGCCGATCATCCAGCAGGGGCATCTGTGCCTCTATCATCATCTGTGCGAAATGGTCGAAGCGCGCCTCTGTGATGGCTGACGTCGGCCCTGTCGTGAGGTCGAATCATTACCCGCTCGAAGAGCCGGGCCTGTGGGTCGAGCGGATCGCTAGCTCGGTTTTTCCAGCTGGCACGCCGGCGCTGTTCCTCGACCGCGATGGCACCATCAATGTCGATAGCGGCTACCCCAGCGATCCGGCTGACATCGTGCTGCGGCCGGAGATGCTGCCGGTGATCCGAACGGCGAACATTGCAGGCCTTCCTGCGATCGTGGTCTCCAACCAGTCAGGCATAGCCCGTGGCTATTTGGGCTGGCCGGATTTCGCCGCAGTCAATGCCCGGCTGCTGGCGCTTCTCGAAGCGCAGGGTTGCCGGATCGATCTGGTGCTCGCCTGCGCCTACCATTCGAGCGGGACGGGTGAGCTGGCAGCAGATGATCATCCGATGCGCAAGCCCAATCCGGGCATGCTTCTGCGCGCCCGCGATCTGCTGGGCGTGGATATCAGCCGGTCAATCATCGTCGGCGACAAGGCCGATGACATGGAAGCCGGACGGCGAGCCGGGCTATGCGAGGGCTGGTTGGTGCGCGGCAGATTCAATCGGACTTCTGGCGATGGCATGTTCACGACGCGCAAACTGACGACCGGTCACGATCACAGCAAACTCTGCGGCGCCATCGCCGAACTCGGCCGGGATTAGATTCTCACTTCGCTGAAAGCCACCAGGCCCTCATCCTTGACGCGACGGATGGTCAGTGCCGTCCGCACCGTGTCGACATTCGGCGCCGAGGCCAGTTCCTCGATGACGAAGGTCTGGAAGGCGCCGAGGTCGCTCGCCACGCAATGCAGCAAAAAGTCGGATTCGCCCGACACCATCCAGGCGTCGCGCACGATCGGCCAGCCGCGGGTGCGTTCGGCGAAGGTTTTCAGCTCGGCGTCGGCCTGGTGATGCAGGCCGATGAGGCAGAAGGCGACGACGTCCAGGCCGAGCGCCGGCGCATTGAGCAAAGCGCGGTAGCCGCGGATGATGCCGGTCTCTTCCAGCCGCCTGACGCGGCGCAGGCATGGCGGCGCCGAAATGCCGACGCGGCCGGACAGCTCGACATTGGTCATGCGCCCGTCTTGCTGAAGCTCGCGCAGGATCTTCCAGTCGATGGCGTCGAGATCGGCTTTGAGGGGCATGGATATCTTTCGGCGCTTCACGCAAGAATCTTTCGTGATTTTGTAATTAAACGACTTTGGTGTCCATTCCATCCCTTCAAGCGCTGATTTTCGGACAGTCGCCGCGCAAGATGTTCATGGATCGTCTGTTTGCGGGGAAGCTTTCCGGGGACGAAGGCCAGGTCGTCTTGCTGGCGTCGCCTGCAACACCTAGATTAGGGCCGATATCGAACCCTGTGCCGGACGCTTCATTCGCGTCCGGTTGTTGTGAAAGCCTGTCCATGATCACCAAGCACGCACCCGTTCTCATCATCGGCTCCGGCCCCGCCGGCTATACGGCGGCAATCTACGCCGCCCGTGCTATGCTGAAGCCGATGCTTGTCGCCGGGCTGCAGCAGGGCGGCCAGCTGGTGATCACCACCGATGTCGAAAACTATCCCGGCTTCGCCGATACGATCCAGGGTCCGTGGCTGATGGAACAAATGCTGAAGCAGGCCGAGCATGTCGGCACCGACGTCGTCAATGACATCATCACCGAAGTCGACCTCAATGTGCGGCCGTTCCGCGCCAAGGGCGATTCCGGCACCACCTATACCGCCGACGCGCTGATCATCGCCACCGGTGCGCAGGCGAAATGGCTGGGCATCCCGAGCGAACAGACCTTCATGGGCTTCGGCGTATCGGCCTGCGCCACCTGCGACGGCTTCTTCTATCGCGGCAAGGATGTCGCGGTGATCGGCGGTGGCAATTCGGCGGTGGAGGAGGCGCTCTACCTTTCCAACCTGGCAAAGAGCGTGACGGTCATCCACCGGCGCAGCGACTTCCGTGCCGAGCGCATCCTCAGCGAGCGGCTGTTCAAGAAGGACAATGTCCGCGTCATCTGGGACACTGTCGTCGACGAGATCACCGGCCAGTCCGGCAAGACGCCGCTGCCGCCGTCGGTGGAAGGGCTGAAGCTGCGCAATGTGGTGACCGGCCAGGAGATGCATCTGACGATCGACGGCGTGTTCGTGGCGATCGGCCATGCGCCGGCCGTCGAGCTGTTCGCCGGCAAGCTGAAGCAGAAGCCGAACGGCTATCTGTGGACGGCGCCGGATTCGACCTGCACCGACGTGCCAGGCGTGTTCGCCGCCGGCGACGTGACCGACGACATCTACCGCCAGGCGGTGACGGCGGCGGGGCTCGGCTGCATGGCCGCGCTCGAGGCGGAAAAGTACCTCGCCGGGATCGAAGTTCACCGCGAAGCGGCGGAGTAAGGAAGCGGCCGAGAAAAGCCGCGCAAAAGCCTGATTTTTCATTCAGACGCCAGAAAACAGAACGGGGGCATCATGGCGTTGGACTGGGACAAGCTACGCGTGTTTCACGCTGCGGCGGAAGCTGGGTCGTTCACCCATGCCGCCGAGACACTGCATCTGTCGCAATCTGCGATTTCACGGCAGGTCAGCGCGCTCGAACATGATGTCGGCGTGCCGCTGTTCAATCGCCATGCCCGCGGCCTGGTGCTGACCGAGCAGGGTGAGATGCTGTTCCGCACGGCGCATGACGTGCTGATGAAGCTGGAGACGATCAAATCGCGGCTGACCGAGGCCAAGGACCGGCCCTCCGGCGTGCTCAGGGTGACGACCACGGTGGGGCTCGGTGCCGGCTGGCTGACCGAGCGCGTGCAGGAATTCATCGAGCTCTATCCCGAGATCAGTCTGCAGTTGATCCTGGCGAACGAGGAACTCGACCTCACCATGCGCCGGGCGGATTGCGCGATCCGGCTGCGCCAGCCGCAGCAGCCCGATCTCATCCAGCGCCGCCTGTTCACCGTGCATTTCCATCTCTACGCCGCCCCTTCCTACGTCAACAAGTATGGCAAGCCGGCGTCGATCGCCGAGTTGAAGAGCCATCGCATCGTCACCTTCGGCGTGCCGGTGCCGGCGCATTTGTCGGAATTGAACTGGCTGGAAACGGTCGGCGATTTCGAAGGCGGGCAAAGGGTGCCGACGCTGCAGATCAACGACATATTGTCGATCAAGCGCGCGGTACAGGGTGGTGCCGGCATCGCCATGCTGCCCGACTATGTGGTCAGCAAGGACTCAGGGCTGGTGCAGTTGCTGCCGGAGACCGAAGTGCCGTCCTTCGACACCTATTTCGCTTATCCCGATGCGATGAAGAACCAGGCTAAACTGCACGTGTTCCGCGATTTCATCATCGCCAAGGCGCGCAGCTGGTCGTTCTAGGGTGTGTCGATATTCAGGTGGGCCTGCGAACGGCGGGTTCCTGCGCTTCCGGTACTTCACGGAACCGATGTCCGCTCCGTTCCGGTTCTCGGAACCCACCATTCTCGACTCGGCCTGACCTGAATCTCAACACAACCTGAAACGGCGCCATCGCCGTTTTCCGGGTCACCCGCGCCATGGCGTCAGGCGGGGCAGCCAGCCTGGAACGGCATGGCGGTAGGCTTCGTAGTCGGCGCCATAGCGGCGAGCAAGCGTCGGTTCCTCATGGAACTTCACGAACGAGACCATGGCGATGGCGGCGATAGTGGCATAGGCGACGAGAGCCCAGCTCGAAAACAGCAGCGCCTGGCCAAGGATGATCGCCAGCACCGCCACATACATCGGATTGCGGACATGGCGGTAGATACCGCCGACAACCAGTCGCTCGGTTGGCGCGACCGGGGCAGGCGTGCCCCGGCCTTCGAGGGCAAAACGGGCGAAGGCATGAAGCAGCAAGGTCGCTGCGACGACAATCAGGACCCAGCCGACCGGGACCAAGCCCGGCCGGGTAGACCAGGGCAGACGATAGCGATCGGTCAACAGCCAGGGCAGCAATCCCGCGACCACGCCGGGCGCTGCGATGAAGAATAGCGCGCTGCCGGCGATCGCCTGACGGGTCCTCATCGAGGCTTCCTTCTAAAGCGCGTCGCGTCTGCGACGCGCTTTAAGTTTTATATGCATGTCGTTGTCCCAAAACCGCTGCGCACCCTCGGGTCGGGCCCGAGGGCATGCTTTTGGGCGACATGCATTAGAGCGGCGTGCGCCCACTTGGCCCCACAAAATACGCTCTAGCACTTGGATCTGCGCACCGTGCTTTCCGAACATCGATGCCAATTTTCGGGCCGCTGCGCGGCTGCTGCAAAAATAAACGCGTGCTGCCTGATTCGACGTCATTCGTTGTTTCTGCGTTCCGGGCCGAGATTTGGCTCTGATTCGCTATTTCGCAATGGTTTTGCCTGGCTGTGCACCGCATTTCGACGATTCTGCTGGTCCTATGGGGCCAAGGAATGGGTTAGACCACAGCCTGTGTCATTTTGCATGCGTGTGTTGCAAAATAGATGCTTGTTTCTTGGGCATGATGAGCACATATATAGATCATCTCCTGGGCGCGTTCTCCTCCCATTAGCGCCCTTGAGTGTTCCCCTCTGGAGGTTAGCCTTAACAGGCACTTCCAATCAAACTCAGCCGGATCTTCATTGATCCGGCTTTTTTGTTGCCCGAAACCTGCTGGCGCCGAGGGAAAGCCGACCGAAATTGTCACGTAACAGTGACATGTAACCTCAGGTAACATATCGCAGGCGCCCAGCATCGACTAAGCAGATCATAGGACGCGGTGTGGTTCGTGCGGGAGATGGGGGCATCACTCGGACGATCCGGGCTCAGGCGGCTACCGCGTCCGAACCATTCTTCCGCTGAGGCCGTCAGGCGCTGGCGGCATGTGCGGCGGACCTGCCGTTTTCGCCTCCCACGAAGACGGTCCGCAAGGAAACGGCGTCCGGATCACTCCGGACGCCGTTTCCCTGTGTTCTGCGGCCTGCGATACTGGCGTCAAAATCCAGTATCAGGCGGCCTTGCCATTGGCGTTCAACGCCTCATCGGCCAGGCGACCGGTGAGTTCGGCCATATGGTCGAAGGTGGCACGATAGCTGGCCACGCCCGCGGTGGCCGAACGCAACTCGATGATCAGGTCGCCGATCTCGGCCTGCGGCATGGTCGCCTCGACGACATCCCATCCCGGCCAGCCGGGCCGCGCATCGTAGCCGAGGATCTGGCCGCGCCGCTGCGGGATCAGGGCGATGATCCTCGACGTGGCGTCGGACGGCGTGACGATCTCGACCTTCATGATAGGTTCGAGCAGCACTGGCGAGCAGGCGGCCATGCCTTCCTTCATCGCCAGCTTCGCCGCCATCTGGAAGGCCATGTCCGACGAATCGACGGCATGATAGGAGCCGTCGGACAGATTGACCGCGACATCGACCACCGGAAAGCCGAGCGGGCCGGATTTCAGATAATCACGCACGCCGGTCTCGACCGACTGGATATAGGTTTTCGGCACGGCGCCGCCGGTGATGGTGTCGGTGAACTGGAAGCCGGAGCCGCGCGGCAGCGGCTTGATCTCGATGACCACGTCGCCGAACTGGCCATGGCCGCCCGACTGCTTCTTGTGGCGGCCACGCTGCTGCGCCGTTTTGCGGATCGTCTCGCGATAAGGCACGGCCGGCGGATGGCCTTCGACCGGGATCTGGTTCTTGCCTTCCAGCCGCTCGCGCACGACGCGCAGATGCATCTCGCCATGGCCCGACAGCACGGTTTCGGCCGAATCCTGATTGTGGCGCAGGCTGAGCGAGGGATCTTCTTCGGCAAGGCGCTGGATGGCAGCCGACATCTTCACCTCGTCCTTGCGTTCCTTCGGCCGCAGCGCGAAGGCGAAGACCGGTTGCGACGGCGCCAGCGTCACCAGCGGCTTGATGCCGCCCTTGGCCGAGCTCAGCGTCTGACCGGTCGTGACGTCGTCCAGCTTGCCGAGCGCGACCGTGTCGCCGGCCTTGGCCGAGGTGAGCTTGGTCTGGTCCTTGCCGAGCATCCTGTAGATGCCGGAGACCTTTGCCGTGGCGCCATTCGAAAGGAACAGCTCGGAGGCGTCGGCAAGCTGGCCGGACAGGATGCGCGAGACCGACAGCTTGCCGCCATGCGCAGTATGGATGGTCTTCATCACCTGGACTACGGTCGTATTGCCGTCAGGTGCACCGAGGCGCTTGCGCGTTGCTTCAACATCAGGCGCGTCGTGGCGGATCGTCTTTAGAAGCCGCAGCACACCATTGCCCTTCTCGGCGGTGCCGATCAGCACCGGTGTCACCGCGCCATCACGCAGGTCGGCGGCGAGGTCGTCGAAGATCGCGTCCTTCGGCGGCTCGATCTCTTCGAGGAGCTGCTCCATCAACTGGTCGTCATGGTCGGCAAGTGTCTCCAGCATGGAAAAGCGCGCCTCCAGCTCGCGCGCCTTGTCGTCGCTGGGAATCTGGGCGACCTCGCTTTCGGCATATTCGCGATAGATGTAGGCGCGCTCCAGAGCGAGATCGATCGAGCCGATGACGACACCGTTCTTGCGCAGCGGAATCTGGCGAAGCAGCAACGGCACCGAGCTTGCCGGCTGCAGCATCTTCAGCGTGTCGCGCACGCCTGATATCGCCTTGTCGACCTTGTTGAGGAACATGATGCGCGGCACGCCGAGATCGTCGAGCTTGCGCATGATCAGCTGCAGGGCAGGGATCTTCTTCGCGTCGGCTTCGGCGACGACCACGGCGATGTCGCAGGCGGCAAGCACCGGCTCTGCCTCGAAAGAGAATTCGATGGAACCGGGACAATCGACGAAGGTGAGTTGCTCGTCCATGAATTCGGTGGTCGCAAAGGTCGCCTCGACGCTCATGGCGTGGGCGCGTGCCTCGGGCGAATGATCGGAAACGGTATTTCCCGAGGAAACGGGATTCTGGCGGGGAATGGCGCCCGTGCGGGCCAATATGGCTTCGAGAAGTGTCGTCTTACCGCTTGCAAAGGGACCGACTATGGCAATGCATTTCGGTCCCGTGCGTCGTCCTCCGGCGCGAGTTCCCATGACTGACCTCCACTCAGGCGTTTCCCTGGGAGCGGCGGCCGGCCTGTCGACCGTCGCGGGCGGGGCTTTTTTCAGTTTGCCACCTACCCAAAGGCATCGTCCCACGGGTTAGCCGGGAGGGCAAGGGATTTGAGGATCGCCTGATGTCGCGAATGTTGAGCCGTGATCGGCGAAGCCGTCGGATGCGAGCCTAGCCTCCCATCAAATCCCGCGACAGAGCCCGTCGCCGAACAGCCGCAAAAGCGGTTGCGCCATGATGGTTATCGGACGAAAGTGCCCGCTTCTTGCGACAAAAAGGAACGGCCGTCGCCGACCGATCCGCCATCAGCTTGAGGACTCGCGACGATGAAGATCATTGCCTGCGGCAGCGTGCCGACCGTCATTGCGCCGGAAAAGTACTTCACCGGTCGTGTGTGGCAGACGCCGATCATCGAGAAGGAAGCGCCAGCGCGGCTGCGCGCCATCATGGTCAGTTTCGAGCCCGGCGCGCGTACCCACTGGCATACGCATCCGCTGGGCCAGACGCTGTATGTCATATCAGGCTCCGGCCTCGCGCAAAGCTGGGGCGAGCCGGTACAGGCGATCAGGGCCGGCGACGTCATTTCGTTCGCGCCTGATGAAAAGCACTGGCACGGCGCCGGCCCGAAGTCGGCGATGGCGCATATAGCCATGCAGGAGGCGCTCGATGGCGTCCATGCCGACTGGCTGGAGAAGGTGACGGACGAGCAGTATGGCGGCGTTGATCGGACCTAAAAGCGCGTCGCGTCTGATCATTATAGGTGATTTTCCATACTCAGGTTTGGGGTCGACATGTCGAAGCGTCGCTTGCCTCTTGTTGCCGCCGTCTATCTCGGCACATTCGTCGCACTGCTCGACATCAGCATCGTCAACGTCGCCCTGCCGACGATCCAGATTGCGCTCGGCATCAATTTCGCCGGGCTGCAATGGGTGATCGACGCCTACACGCTTTGCCTGTCGGCCTTCATGCTGTCGGCAGGCCTGATCGGTGACCGCTACGGGCGCAAGCGCTCCTGGCTGGCAGGCATCGGCATCTTCGTGGCCGGTTCCGCCATATGTGCAATCGCGCCCAACCTGCCGGTGCTGCTGGTGGGCCGGGTGGTGCAAGGGATAGCCGGATCGCTGATCATTCCGGGTGCGCTGTCGATCCTGACTCAGGCGTTTCCCGACGCCGCGAGCGTGCCGGCGTTATCGGCGGCTGGGCGTCGTTCGCAGCTGTCTCGCTGCTCGCCGGCCCGGTCCTCGGCGGCATCCTGGTCGAAACCGCCGGATGGCAGAGCATTTTCCTGATCAATCTGCCGCTCGGCCTGGCCACGATCGTGCTCGGTGCGGCTTCGATCGTAGAGACTTCACACCCCGAGCATGCCCATCTCGACCTTGTCGGCCTGGCGCTTAGCATTCTGTGGCTGGGCGCCTTGACCTTCGGCCTGATATCGGCAGGCGAAAAAGGTTGGGGCGATCGAGAGGCTGTTATCGCCCTTGTCGTCGGCTTCGCCGGCCTAGTGGCATTCCTTGTCTTCGAGGCACGCACGCCGCGGCCGATGCTGCCGCTTGGCCTGTTCCGCGACATTCGCTTTGCCGTCGCCAATGTCGCCTCGTTCGCGCTCGGCCTCACCTCCTACACCGGCGTCTTCCTCTATTCGATGTTCCTGCAGCAAGCACAGGGCTGGTCGCCGACACAGACCGGCCTGAGCATGGCGCCGCTGTTCCTTGTCCAAATGGTCGTGTCGCCGGCGATTGGCAGGCTCAGTCAGCGCTACGGACACTCGGCGCTGATGACATCGGGCTATCTTTCGAGCGGTCTTTCCATGCTGGGCATGTGTTGGGTTGGACCCTCGACACCCTGCGTGACGATTGGCCTGCTGTTTGCCGTCGGCGGCCTTGCCAACGCGCTGTCCATCCCGACCGGCAGCGCTGCCGCGATGTCATTTGCGCCGCGTGAGCGTTCGGGCATGGTGTCGGCTGTGATCAACGCAACCCGCCAGGGCGGCGCCGCCATCGGCATCGCCCTGCTCGGCGCCCTGATGAGCATGCGGGCAACAGCCCTGCTGACGGCGCATCTTGAAAATGCCGGTGTCGCCAATGCCGGAGCGGTGGCCCGCGCCGCCGTTTCAAGGCACGATTTCGCAGCCGATGCGGCGATGGGCGAGGACGGCCTGCGCGATCTGTTCGCAGCCGCTTATGCCGGCGGTTTCCATGCGGCGATGCTGACGGCGGCCATCGTTTCGTTAGTCACGGCCGGGCTTCTGGTCGCCGTTCTGGCGCCGGCCGAGGCACGTTCGGCACGCGAAACCAATCAGCAAGGATGAGGCGGGCGCCTATCGCCAAAAAACCCGGCGCGAGCCGGGTTTTTTGGTGTTCTGGAACGATGCGGCTGATCAGGTCAGCGAGGCGGTGAAGCGCTGGATGCGCGTGCAGGCCTCTTCGAGCAACGCCTCCGATGTGGCGTAGGAGATGCGGAAGTTCGGGCCGAGGCCGAAGGCCGAGCCGAACACGACCGCCACGCCTTCGGCGTCGAGCAGCTCCGAGCAGAAGGCTTCGTCGTTGTCGATCACCTTGCCGGCTTTGGTCTTCTTGCCGATCAACTGGGCGCAGGACGGATAGACATAGAAGGCGCCTTCCGGCGACGGGCATGTGATGCCGCGCGCCTGATTGAGCATCGACACGACGAGATCGCGCCGAGCCTGGAAGATCGCCTTGTTCTTCGCAATGAAATCCTGCGGACCGTTCAGCGCCTCCACCGATGCCCACTGGGCAATGGTGCAGGCGCCGGAGGTCTGCTGGCCCTGGATCATATCCATCGCCTTGATCAGCGCCATGGGCCCGGCCGCATAGCCGATGCGCCAGCCGGTCATGGCATAGGCCTTCGACACGCCGTTCATCGTCAGCGTGCGCTCATAAAGCTTCGGCTCGACCTCGGCGATGGTCCTGAAGACGAAATCGCCGTAGATCAGGTGCTCGTACATGTCGTCGGTCAGCACCCAGACATGGGGATGTTCGAGCAGCACGTCGGCCAGCGCGCGCAATTCAGCCTCGGTGTAGGCGGCGCCCGACGGGTTCGACGGTGAGTTCATCAACAGCCATTTGGTGCGCGGCGTGATCGCCTTTTCCAACGCCGCCGCCGTCAGCTTGAAGCCGTTGTCGATGGAGGTGTCGGCAAATGCCGGGGTGCCGCCGCAGATCGCTACCATCTCGGGATAGCTGACCCAGTACGGCCTCGGAATGATGACCTCGTCGCCGGGATTCAGCGTCGCCATAAAGGCATTGAACAGGATCTGCTTGCCGCCGGTGCCGACGATGGTCTGCTCCGGCCGGTAGTCGAGATTGTTCTCTCGCTTGAATTTTTTGGCGATCGCCTCGCGCAGCGGCACGATGCCGGAAACCGGTGGATATTTCGTTTCGCCGCGGCGGATGGCCTCGATCGCAGCGTTCTTGATGTTGTCCGGCGTGTCGAAGTCCGGTTCGCCGGCACCCAGCCCAATCACGTCACGGCCGGCGTTTTTCAGCTCGCGCGCTTTCTGCGTCACCGCGATGGTCGCGGAAGGCTTTACGCGGGAAAGGACGTCGGCAAGAAAGGCCATGACGATGTTATCTCCTTGGGGATGCAGACGGTCCATCCAACCGCGGCGCTTCTCATGTCGCATCATTCCGTCAAGCGCAAGCATTGTCGGATGAGCCAGATCTCGAACCCGGCAAATCCGGCAACAATAAATTCACTTACCGGCGGTAAAACCCCGAGTGGCTGGATCACGACCCATTCCGCCAGTCTCGCAGAGCGAGGAACCGTGTCGCGCAGCATCGAGCATGCCTATATCGTCCGTCATGACGACGGCACCGCCAGCGGTGTCTGGGGCATCTATAAGCTGCAGAGCGCTTTCCAGCCGATCTTCGCCTTCGGCAACGGCAAATTGTCCGTCACCGCATTCGAGGGGCTGATCCGGCCGTTCCGCGACGGCGAGCCGCAGTCGCCGGTGAGCTTTTTCAACACCTGTCCGACGGTCGACCGCCTGCATATCGAGGCGCTGACAAGGACGCTGCATCTTTTAAACGCCGGCGCCTGCCTGCCGCAAGAGGCATCCATCTTCATCAACTTCGATCCGTCGGTGTTCACCGATCGCAGCATCGCCGACAAGGCGCTGCGCGACATGCGGCTGGTGCTGCATGAGGCTGAGATCGATGCGAGCCGCGTTGTCTGCGAGGTGACCGAGCAGAAATCGGCGTCGCAGGAAACGCTCTACAATTTCGTCGAGGCACTCAGGGCCAACGGGTTTCGCATAGCCGTCGACGACTACGGCGCCGACGAGTCCGACATCAACCGCATCAAGGAGCTCAGGCCGGACATCGTCAAATTCGATGCCCACTGGGTCATGCAGCTGATGGAGTCCGGCGCCGGTTTCGCACTGCTGACCGCCATGGTGGCAAGTTTCGAACAGCAAGGCATCCGCACCGTGTTCGAGGGCATCGAGGAGGGCTGGCAGCTTGAACTGGCCGAGAAATCGGGAGCCTCGATGGTGCAGGGATTCGCGCTGGCACGCCCCGAGCTTGCACCGACCAGCTTTCACGTCTTCGGCAAGGACAGGCAGATGCCGGTGACAGTGCCCGATGCCGGCGAGGCGCCTGCGACTGTCTCGCCTTCGCCGCGGCCGAAACGGGCTTTCGGGCGCAAGGCGGTGCCATGACCGGGCGACCCGACAGGCGGCGCAATGTCGGTGAAGCAATCTTTGCCGATGAGGTCGGAATCGAATACGGCGTCTATGGCGCGTTCCGGTTGAGGAGCGCCTATCAGCCGATTTTTGCCCCGCGCGGCAGGTTTTTGAAGGCCGTCGCGGTCGAGGGCCTGATCGAGCCGCACCGCGCCGGCAGGTCGGTCGCGCCGCGCGTATTTTTCGAGGGCGTCCCCGTGGTGGATCGCCTGTTCGTCGAGACGATGTGCCGGATGCTGCATCTCCGGAACTTCCGCAACATCGGCGTCGACGGGCTCGACCTGTTCTTCAACTACAATCCGCTGATCAACGATGCCCCCGGGCGAGCGCTGGCTGAGATCAGGCTGATGACCAGGCATCTCGCCGAGTTCGATCTGTACCCCGGCATGCTGGTCTGCGAAATCACCGAACAGGCGGCCGACGACAAGGTGCTCGTCAGCCTGGCGCGCGAGATGCGGCGTGACGGCATCCGCATCGCCATCGACGATTTCGGCACCGGGCATTCGACGGAAGAACGGGTCGCGCTTGTCCAGCCCGACATCGTCAAGATCGACGGCACCTGGTTCGCGGAATTCTGCCGCCATGCCGCCGCCGAGCGGTTTTTCCGGCCGCTGGTCTCCGCGCTGCACGACCACGGCACCAAGGTGCTGGTCGAAGGCATCGAGCAATCCACGCATCTGCGCGTCGCGCTGGATGGCGGCGTCGATCTTTTGCAGGGTTTTTACCTTGCCCGGCCGGCGCTGGCCGGCACGCTGTTCGACGAGGAACCGCTATCGATCGATAGGCTGCTTGGCAGGGACAACAACGTCGTGCCTCTGTTTGGGTGATCTATCAGCGGCGCTGATGGTTGCGCCAAAACAAATCACTGGATGAAGTTGTTGCTGCCGGGATAGAGCCTTGAGACCGGACTCAGGCCCCAGGGGCTGTCGTTGCACGAGCGAGCGGAGCGCCAATGACCATACTCTATGGAATGATCGACAGCGGCAATTGCTACAAGCCGCGACTGTTGATGGCCAAGCTCGGCATGGCCTTCACCAATGTCGAGGTGAGTTCGCATACCGGCGACACCCGCAAGCCCGACTATGTCGCCAAGAACCCGAACGCCATGGTGCCGCTGCTCGAGCTCGACGACGGCAGGCGGCTTGCCGAATCCAACGCCATCCTGCTTTACCTCGCCGAAGGCACGCGGTTCCTGCCGGCCGACAAATACGAGCGGGCACTGGCCTATCAATGGCTGTTCTTCGAGCAGTACAGCCACGAACCCTATATCGCAGTGCGCAAGGCGCTGCTCACCTTTCCCGAACGGGCCAAGGATGCGACGCCGGAACGGCTGGCGGTGACGCTGGAGCGTGGCAACAAGGCGCTCGGCGTGATGAACAAGCATCTGGCGGGCAGTGCGTTCTTTGCCGGTGAGGCATTGAGCGTCGCCGACATCGCGCTCTACGCCTATACGCATACGGCCGAGATGGGCGGCTTCCAACTCGACGCCTATCCGGCGGTGGCGGCCTGGCTGAAACGAGTCGAGGCCGATCCGGGGCATGTGCCGATGGAGTGGCTGCCTTGATGTGTTGCCTTCGAGGCGCCGCTTGGCGTGGACATAGTGTATCCCGGTCGCCGATTTCCTGAGCAACGTCGGCAATTGGCGAAAGCTTAGGCGAAAGCGTGCTTCTCCCCGTCACTATACGGGGACAAGATGGCGGCAGCCAGATGAGGGGCAGCGCCAGCCTTTGTCGCAATGTCGTGCTTGGCTGCGATGGTGGTCCTGATGCGTCGCGCTGCCCCTCATCGCCCTGCCGGGCACTTCTCCCCGTATAGTGACGGGGAGAAGGACGCCGCATCGCCGGTTTCGCCAATTGTCGGTGTCTAAAATCCGGACAGCAAAAAGGCGGGACAAAATCCCGCCTTCCCATGCTTGGTAGCCTGATCGGGAGCGTTTGGTCCGGGCCGGCAGCAATCTGCTGCTTCGGCTTGTCGGGGTTTTTCGCTCCGGTGCGCTTCTCGCGCGACCGTCAGTACATCCGTGACTTGCCGCGCGCCCCGAGCTATCGCCCGGCGCGCGCCATTCGCAAAATCAGGCTGCCTTGCTCAGAGATCCAGCGGACGACTTGCCAGTGCGGCGGTCCTGCTCGATCTCGAAGTTGATCTTCTGGCCTTCGACCAGGGTCGACAGTCCAGCGCGCTCGACTGCAGAGATGTGGACGAAAACGTCCGCGCCGCCGCTGTCAGGCTGGATGAAGCCGAAACCCTTGGTGGAGTTAAACCACTTGACCGTACCTGTTGCCATTTCGATAGTCCTTATACGTTTGCTTTAGATTGACCGAACCGAAGTCCAGCCGGTTTGTATCGAGATTTTGGAGATAGACGTCAGCAAACGCGAATATCGCGAGGCCCGGATCGATCGGCCGAAATATCAATGGACCTCATATAGTCTGCTTCTCCGCAAAAAACAAGACTGCGCGAAAAAAGGCGCTGCTGCGGCGCTGCCCAATGGCCGCCCCAATCGCGTGAAAGCCTTGCAACGTCGCGCGTTGCGGAGGGTGGCATCGCCTATCGCGCACGTTGCGGGATGGATCGTGCCGCCTTCGAGCGTCCGGTCCCGTTTGGGGAGAGGACCATGAAAACTGTTCTGCTTGCCGCCTGCCTGACGCTGGTGGCCGCCGAGGCGCAGGCGATCTCGCGCTACGATCCGAGCCGCATGGCCTGCGGCATGGTGCGGGCGACGATCGCGCGGGAGGGCGCGGTCATCCTGCGTTACCAGTCGACGCGCACGCCGGGGCTGCCGCTCTACGACCGCTATGTGCGGAGCCAGCGTTTCTGCAACATGGGCGAGGTCAGGGCACGCGCTTCAGTGCCGAGCGCCGACACGAAGTCCTGCATCGTCTACAAATGCAAGCGGGTGGACACAGACCGGCGTTTCCGCCGGCGCATCTTTCCTGACTAGCTAGGTCCGGCCTCAGAATCCGAACGAGACCTGCGCTGGCGGCGGCGGGCCGACGCGCACGCCTTCCATCGCCAGCATCTTTTCCTTGGTGGTCGAGCCGCCGGGCGCGGAAAAACCGCCGATCTTGCCGCCGGCGGCAAGAATGCGGTGGCAAGGGATGACCAGCGGCACCGGGTTGGCGCCGAGCGCCGCACCCGTCTCACGCGCCAGACCGGCATGGCCGGCGCGCTTGGCCAGTTCGCCATAGGTGGTGGTCTCGCCAAAGGCCAGCTTTCGCGCCGCGTCATAGATGGCGAGACGGAAATCGTCGACGCCGGTGAGATCGACCGGCACACCGGAGAAATCGACGTCCTCGCCGGCTGCATAGGCCTGTATCGACAGAATCAGCTCGCTAATCCATTGCGGTTGGGCGCTCGAAGCGGCACTGCCGGCATGACGCAAAAGCCGGCGTTCCACGGCGTCGCGGTTGCGCTGGGGCAGGCAGAGCCGGGTCAATCCGGCCTCGCTCCAGGCGATGCCCATGAAGCCGATCACGGTTTCGAAGACCGCGTGGCCGGCGACGGCTTGAGAGGTGCTTTCCATGATGTGCTCCTTTCCGCAGAAACGGATGGGAATCCAGTACATATCGAGAACGAGATATCGCATTTTCAGGGATCTGTTGCCACCCGAAAACCATTCGAGGTCCCAACTGGCTGCGGATTGCCGGGGCAAAGGCGCTGGTGTAAGGACTTTCTTAACAGACGAACCGGACCCGAGCGCGGCTTGCCAGCAAAAATCATCTTTCCCGCGATCGGCGTGATGCTCGCTGCGGCAGGTCTCAGCGGCTGCACATCGACCTCGCAGACGAAGGCCGTGCCTTCCCTGACTGAAACCGCCGCCGCAGGCGCTGATGCCGGCTTTGCGCTGGCGTTGCCCGACACGGTTTCGGTGCTGCCCGAATCGTCCGGCATCGCGCCTGTCCAGACGGCGGCGCTGGCTGTCGACCCCACCGCGATGCCTGCCCAGCCGGCCGCCTTTGCCGGCCCGACTCCGCTGGCCGCAACTGCACCTGCAGCCATGACGGCCGATGCCGCGCCAGCCAGCGCAGCACCTGTCTATGCGACGGCCGCTGTCGCCATGCCGGTCACCGGCGAGACAGGCAAGACGATGCCCGGCGTTCAGCAGGCCGCCTATGTCGTGCCTGAGAATCCGTCCGCCCTGCTTTCGACCAGCCCTGCCAAGGAGTATTCGGCGGGCCCGCGCGGCGAGATCGAACGGCTGATCGAGAAATATGCCGTCCTCTATGAGGTGCCTGTCGATCTGGTGCGCCGCGTCGTCAAGCGCGAGAGCACCTTCAATCCCAAGGCCTACAATCGCGGCCATTGGGGGCTGATGCAGATCAAGCATGCGACGGCACGCGGCATGGGCTATGACGGGCCGGCGAGTGGGTTGTTCGACGCCGAGACCAACCTGAAATATGCGGTGAAATATCTGCGCGGCGCCTGGCTGGTGGCCGGCGGCAACGCCAAGCGCGCCGACCGGCTCTACCAGAGCGGCTATTATTACGACGCCAAGCGCAAGGGCATGCTGGAACAAACCGGCCTGGGCCGCGATCGTGGCCGGCGCCGCCTTCAGCCTGATGCCTGAACACCATGCCTGAGCCGCGCCCGCCGGCGCCGAACGACATAAGGCTGCGCAAGATCCTCGACGACACGCTTGCCCCGCCACGCTGGCCGGAAGGTTTTGTCATGCGCGGCTTCGAGGCCGCCGACGCGCTCGCTTTGCATGCGCTGCTGACCACCGTCTTCGACGATGGCGCCGATGGGCCGTTCGAGGAATGGTGGCCGCGCATTTCAAGCGACGCGGAATTCGACCCTGCCTTGTGTTTCCTGGTTATCGACAGCAAAGGTCGGCTGGCGGGCGCGGCACTGTGCTGGACGAGGGCGTTCGTCAAAGACCTTGCCGTCCACCCCGAAGCGCGCGGCAAGGGCATCGCCGAGGCGCTGATGTGGCACGTCTTCGCCGTCTTTCGCGCACGAGGCGCTGCACATGTCGACCTCAAAACCAACACGGTGGAGAACGCCGCCGCCGTCAGGCTCTACGAGCGGCTGGGGATGTTCGAAGTCGATTGGGCGGGGTGAGGGGCGGTCGGCGAGCGCTCCAGATAAGAGCTAGCGCTCGACCGGCCGATTGATTGATTGATGTCGGCGCCGCCCTGCCGGGCATCTTATATATTCTATATTCCGGGGTAGGCGCCGTCGGCGAAACTGCCGATTTCCCTGTCCCTCGAATTCTCAGGACCTGGTTTCCTCGCCCACCGCGAAGCGGGGGAGAGGTGGCCGCGAAGCGGCCGGAGAGGGGGCTTTCGTAGAGCGCGGTTCCCCCTCTCCGTCTCGGCTTCGCCGAGCCACCTCTCCCCCACTTTCGTGGGGGCGAGGAACCCAGGCTGGAATGAAGCCGAGATCCTTCCCTGTCCTGCCGGAGATCTCCCCCCGCAAGGGGAGATCGGATGATGCTTCGGCTTTCGCCAACCACGAACGCTACGATATAGCGCCGAGGGCACCCGGCGGAAAGGAAGTGTCCACCAAGGCGGCAGGCTGCATCTTGCCGGCAACCGCTCGGGCGTTAAGCTGCGATCCTGCGGCTTTCGCGCCGCGGGCGGGGTCTCGACCGAAACCGGAGAAAGACGATGCGGCTTTTGCTTTCCAAAACGGGTCTGGCCAAAACGGGTCTGGTGATCCTCGCCATTCCGCTTCTTGCGGGTGTTGCGCGCGCCGAGGATTGTGCCAACGCGCAGGACCAGGCGACCATGAACGAATGCGCCGGCAAGTCGTTCACCGAAGCCGACAAGAAGCTCAACCACGCCTACAGGCAGATCGAGGGCCGGCTGAAGGACGATGCTGCGACGAAGAAGCTGCTGGTGAGCGCGCAGCGCGCCTGGGTCGCCTTCCGCGATTCCGAATGCGCTTTCCAGGGCGGCCCGCCCGATATGGCCGGCAGCATGTATCCGATGGTGATTGCCGGTTGCAAGGAGAGCCTCACGAACAACCGGCTGAAGGATTTTCAGGGCTATCTCGACTGCCAGGAGGGCGACACGAGCTGCCCGGTACCAACAGCGCCATAGCTTCGGCCGATTGGCAATCGCATAGAAGGCCCCCTCATCCGGCCGCTTTGCGGCCACCTTCTCCCCGCCGGGGAGAAGAGGCTGGCATCAACGGCGTCAACCTCCTCTCCCCTCGGGGAGAGGTCGGATTGCCCCGAATTGCTCTTCGCAATTCGGTTGGCAATCCGGGTGAGGGGGCTTCTGCCGCCCGTGTGCGCAAAAATGTCGGAACCGTCCTTCGCCCTGCGTCCTTGTGAGGCAAGGCGCGTTGCCGCGTAGGGCGCGCGCCGCCACAAGCACGGCTGATGGAGATGACAATGATCACCTTTCCCAACGAATCCCAGGAACACCGCGCCGCCCGCGAAACGCTGCTGCAAAAGGAAATCGAGCTGCGCCGCGCCATGGAGGATGTAGCAGTCGCCCGCCGTGCGCTGCCGCCGGGCGGGCTGGTGCCTGAGGACTATGTGTTCGACGGGCTTGGCGACGATGGCAAGCCGGCCCGGATAAAACTGTCGGAGCTGTTTTCGCCCGGCAAGGACACGCTGATCGTCTACTCGATGATGTTTCCGCGCCATCCCCAGGAGACGCGCGACGTGGCGACAAGCGGCGGCACGGCGAAGCTCGCACGGGCCGACCAGCCATGCCCGTCCTGCACGGCGCTGCTCGACCAGTTCGACGGTGCCATTGCCCATCTCGAGGCCGCCGGCTTCAATTTCGCCGTGGTGGGCAAGACCGCGCTTGAAAACCTGATCACGCTTGGCCGCGATCGCGGCTGGACGAACATGCGGCTGCTCTCGTCGGCCAGCAACAGCTTCAAGCGCGACTATCACGCCGAGGCCGACGACGGCGCACAACTTCCGATGCTGTCGGTGTTCCATCGTGACGCCGACGGCATCCGCCATTTCTGGAGCTCCGAGCTTGGCTTCGCGCCGTCCGAACCCGGCCAGGACCCGCGCGCCATCGGCACTTGCGAGCCCTTGTGGAACCTGATGGATTTCACGCCGGAGGGCCGGCCGAACTGGGACGAGCAGTTGCAGTATGACGGCGCGTGCTGCCACTGAGTGGGCCTTCCCTTCTCCCCTTGTGGGAGAACGTGGATCGGTGCGCAGCGCCGAGACGGATGAGGGGTGCTGGAAGAAATGAGGCGTTGGCAATTGTGCGTCCTCTCGGCGCTGATGGGCGGTTGTGAGTGGGCGTAACGCCAAGCTGGAACACCCCTCATCCGACCTCGCTGCGCGAGGCCACCTTCTCCCACAAGGGGAGAAGGGAAGGGCACCGCGCAACTTCGCCGCTTGTGTCGCGTTGACTCTCCGAGGACACGCAATCCCGGAGATTTCCTGTGAAAACGCATCTCACTATGGCCATGGTCGCATTGCTGGCCGGCGCGCCGGCGGCCTTCGCCCAATCCGCCACGCCGGCGGATATACCGGCTGTCGGCGAAACCAAGATCGAGACCGAGACCTTCACCAGAACCGTCTCCAGCGCCAACCGGTTCGAGATTGAAAGCAGCAAGCTGGCCGAACAAAAGAATGTCGCCGCCGATGTGAAGGAATTCGCCTCGCTGATGGTTAGGGATCACACCAAGGCTGGTGAGGATTTCAAGGCAGCTCTCGAACAGAGCCAGACCACGGCCTCGGTGACGGCGAGCGGCCCCGCCCTGTTGCCGAACGACAAGGCAATGCTCGACCAGCTCAAGGGCATGGACGGCGATGTATTCCAGGCGAAATACATCCTCCTGCAGACCGAGGCGCACAAGCAGGCGTTGGCGCTGTTTTCCACCTATGCGCAGTCGGGCGAAGACCCGGCGCTGAAGGAATTTGCCAAGAAGACGCTACCGACGCTGCGGACGCACGAAAGGCGCATAAAGGATCTGGTGGCCGCCCACAGCTAGTGCATGTCGCCCAAAAGCAAGCCCTCGGGCCTGACCCGAGGGTACGCAGCGGTTTTGGGAAAACGACATGCATAAAACAAGAGCCTAAAGCGCGTCGCGACGCGCTTTAAACTGGCGCCGCTGTCAGGTGTTTTTGATCTGCTCGACCGCGGTCACCAGCAGTTCGTCCATGACGCTGCGAATCTGAACATCCGACTGGGCGATGCCCGCCGCGTCGAAATCGGCGCGTATCTTGCGGAGCACATCGTTGTCCCCGGCTTCTTCGAAGTCCGCGCGGACCACCTCTTTCGCATAGGCGTCGGCGTCCTCACCGGTTTTGCCGAGCTTTTCGGCCGCCCATAGACCGAGCAGCTTGTTACGGCGCGCCATGGCCCTGAACCTCGTGTCCTCGTCCATCGCAAACTTCTTTTCGAAGCCTTCCTGACGGTCTCTCATACTGCTCATGGTTTGCCTCGTTCAGGTGTGAGTCTCCGACCTTCATTCGATGGAGAAGAAGAGCGGCGGGTAGGGGCCGAACATGGCGCGCATAGATGTCAGAAGCAAGACCGGACCGTTCATTCCGCAGGGCAATCGCTTCAGGTTTACGCTGTCCATATTGCCCGCGAGCAGAACTTGGGTTCCTCGCCCCCACGAACGTGGGGGAGAGGTGGCTCGGCGCAGCCGAGACGGAGAGGGGGGACTGCCGTGACCGTGACCAAGTTTTCTACAACGCATTCGCCCTACGAAGCCCCCTCTCCGACCGCTTCGCGGCCACCTCTCCCCCGCTCTAGCGGGGCCGAGGAACCCGAGGGGGTTGAGGGCAGCGCCGACATCGACAACCGATAGCGTGGCCAACGACCTTCGCACCGATGTGATTTGACGTTGCCGCGCCGTGACCTACTCTCGAATGGTGGGATGGACCCGAGGAGGCGAGCGATGCAGTCACCTTTCAACGGGATTCGGAGGGTCGCGCTGACAGCGGCAGTGATTCTTGCCGCCGCCACCGCAGCCTATGGACATCACGGCTGGTCGTGGACCCAGGACGGGTTCTTCGAACTCCGGGGCAAGATCACGGCCATCTATATCGGTAATCCGCATGCCACGCTGGATGTCGACGCAGAGGGCGAGGTCTGGCGGGTGGATTTGGCGCCGCCGTCCCGCACGATCGCCGCCGGCTTCACCGAGGAGGTCGCCAAGGTCGGCGACGAGGTGACCGCGATCGGTCACCGCTCGCGCGACGAGACCGAGAAGTGGATGAAAGCATCCCGCATCATCGTCAATGGCAAGACTTATGATGTTTATCCCGACCGCGTGCCGCCGGCCTGAATGGACGAGCTCCTCGCCGGCATCGAGCAACTCGTCTTGGTGCGGGCACTGAAGGCCTCATTCGTCGCCTATCCCATAGTCAACGCGCTGCACATCATGTCGATCGGCGCGCTGCTGACCAGCGTCTGGCTCATGGACCTCAGGGTCCTCGGCGCCTTCTGTTCGCTGCCCTACGCGGCGTTCGTCGCGCTGATGCGCCGCACCGCATTTGCCGCGTTTGCCGGCGCGCTTGTCACGGGATCGCTGCTCTTTTCAGTCAGGGCGAGCGAATATGCGGCGATGCCCATTTTCCTCACCAAGATGACACTCATCCTTCTCGCCGGCGCCAACTTCCTCGTCTTCATGCGCGTCTGCCGCGCAAGAGGCGTTGAGGTGCCGGCTGGTGGGGTCGTCACCGTGCTGGCCGTGCTCTCGCTGGTGCTGTGGACGTCCGTGCTTTTCGCCGGACGATTCATTGGGTTTCTCAACTAGGGCGGCGGCGACCGATTTCGCGATCAATCTCGTGCAGGCAGGAAGGGCGTTGCGACTAGGAGAGGTGATCGCGGCGTAGAGCGACACGACAATTTCCGCTTGTGTTTGAAGTAAACTCGTCCTCAAATCCTGCCCGGGTAAGTTAAACGTCACACGGATTTCGAGAGGTGTCGTATGCCCCGAGCGCAACGCGGAATGGCGCTGACGGTAGATTTGGTAGCACGCGCATATCGCGCGATTGAGAACACAGGCCCAGCGCCGCATATGGTTCGTAATACCGAAACCGAGTGGAACGCCACCGTTCGGGAGATATTGGTGTCACGTCCTGATGGACAGGATGCGTGGATTTTCGCCTACGGCTCACTTCTCTGGAATCCGGCCGCGGAGCACGTCGAGGAGCGTGCGGGCGTGGTGCGGGGGTGGCACCGTTCGTTCTGCATTCGTATGCGAGACTGGCGCGGAACAGTCGACCAGCCAGGTCTGATGATGGGGCTCGACAGGGGTGGGCAGTGCGGGGGGATGGCCTTACGGCTGGCCGAGGACACGGTTGAGGCCCAACTCGGAAAACTTGTCCGGCGCGAAATGCCAGTGAGGCCGTCCAGAAAGCCATTCACCCACACTCCCCGTTGGGTGCAGGTTCATACGGTCCAAGGACTCATTCGAGCCCTTGCCTTCGTCGTCAATCGAAAGGGCGTCAACTACATGGGGGGCCTTACGCCGGATGAGACGGCGACTATTTTGGCTACGGCGTGTGGCCACGGAGGATCGTGCGCTGAGTATCTTTACAACACAATCTCGCAATTGGAGGCCTTGGGTATTCGGGATCGCAATTTGTGGCGTTTGCAGTCGCTTGTTGCAGACGAGCTTACTTCGCTGCATCCGTGACTGGGCCGCTGGCGGATCTCCAGTCGGTCGAAGTTACCCGCTAAAGGCAGCACAAGTCGCGTAACGGAATCACAATCCGTGCGGTATGGGCGAGCCCAGAATCGCAGCGTTGGCGGGACAGCGCCCCCCTCTGGCCTGCCGGCCATCTCCCCCACAAGGAGGGAGATTGGCTAGTCGCCTATGCAAAATACTCCTGCAGCGGCCTGACCTCGAGGCTGCCCGCTTTCAGCGCCGCAATGGCCTCCGCCACGGCCGCCGCACCCGACAGCGTGGTGTAATACGGCACTTTCTGCATCAGTGTCGCGCGGCGGAGCGACTTGGAGTCCGAGACCGCCTTCTGGCCGTCGGTGGTGTTGAAGACGATCTGCACCTGGCGGTTGCGGATGGCGTCCTCGATGTGGGGGCGGCCTTCCAGCACCTTGTTTATTTTCTCGGCCGCGACACCGTTTTCGGCGAGGAAGCGGGCGGTGCCTGAGGTGGCCATCACCTTGAAGCCTTGGCCGGCGAGGCGCTTGACCGCCGGCAAGATGCCCTTCTTGTCCTCGTCGCGCACCGAGACGAACAGCGTGCCGGAGCGTGGCAGGTCGACGCCGGCGCCCAGCTGGCTCTTGGCGAAGGCGAGCGCGAAGTCGCGGTCGAGGCCCATGACCTCGCCGGTCGAGCGCATTTCCGGACCGAGCAATATGTCGACGCCGGGGAAACGGGCGAAGGGGAACACCGCTTCCTTGACGGCGATGTGGCCGGGATTGCGCGGGTCGGGCATGGCACCGTAATGGGCGAAGGCGTCTTCCAGGCTCTCGCCCGCCATGATGCGGGCGGCAATCTTGGCTATGGGCCGACCGATGGTCTTGGCGACAAAGGGCACGGTGCGCGACGCGCGCGGGTTGACCTCCAGCACGTAAACGGTGCCGTCCTTGATCGCGTACTGCACGTTCATCAGCCCGCCGACATTGAGCGCGCGGGCAAGCGCCGCCGTCTGGCGCTCCAGCTCGTCGACGAGCTCCGAAGGCAGCGAGTGCACCGGCAGCGAGCAGGCACTGTCGCCTGAATGGATGCCGGCCTCCTCGATGTGTTCCAATATGCCGGAGACGAAGGTCGACTTGCCGTCGCACAGGCAATCGACATCGACCTCGATGGCGCCACTGAGATAGGTGTCGAACAGCAGCGGGTTCTTGCCCAACAACGTGTTGATCTGGCCGGTCTTGTCGTTGGGGTATTTCTGCTTGATGTCCTCCGGCACCAGGCCGGGCACGGTGTCGAGCAGGTAGGATTGCAGCATGCTCTCGTCGTGGATGATCTGCATGGCGCGGCCGCCGAGCACATAGGACGGGCGCACCACCAGCGGGAAGCCGAGTTCGCCGGCGACGAGCCGGGCCTGCTCGACCGAATAGGCGATGCCGTTCTTCGGCTGGCTGAGGCCGAGCTTGTGCAAGAGCTTCTGGAAACGGTCGCGGTCCTCGGCCAGATCGATCATGTCGGGCGAGGTGCCGAGGATCGGGATGCCGGCCTTCTCCAGCGCATCGGCCAGCTTCAGCGGCGTCTGGCCGCCAAACTGGACGATGACGCCGACCAGCTCGCCTGAAGTCTGTTCGGCGCGCAGGATCTCCAGCACGTCCTCCGGCGTCAGCGGCTCGAAATAGAGCCGGTCTGACGTGTCGTAGTCGGTCGAGACGGTCTCCGGGTTGCAGTTGACCATGATCGCCTCGAAGCCGGCGTCGCGCAGTGCGAAGGCGGCGTGGCAGCAGCAATAGTCGAACTCGATGCCCTGGCCGATGCGGTTCGGGCCGCCGCCGAGGATGACGACCTTGCGGCGCGACGAGACCTGCGCCTCGTTGGCGAGCGCGCCGGCGAAGGGCGTCTCATAGGTCGAATACATATAGGCAGTGGGCGAGGCGAACTCGGCCGCACAGGTGTCGATGCGCTTATAAACCGGATGAACGTCGAGCTTTTCGCGTATCTTTTGAATCTCTTCGACGTCTTTCCTGACTAAGGACGCGAGGCGGGCATCGGAAAAACCCATTGCCTTCAGCATGCGCAGATTGGCGGCGTCTTCGGGAATGCCGTGCTCGCGGATGCGGTCTTCCATGGCCAGGATGCCGGCGATCTGCTCGAGGAACCACGGGTCGATCTTGCACATGGCGTGCACGTCTTCGAGCGAGGTGCCCATGCGGATTGCTTGCGCCACCATGCGCAGCCGGTCGGGCGTCGGCGTGCCGAGGGCGGCGCGGATGGCGTTGCGGTCGTCGGCGTGGCTGGCCGCGCCGTGCGCGAGGCCGGGGATCTCGATCTCGTCCAAACCCGTCAGGCCTGTCTCGAGCCCACGCAAAGCCTTCTGCAGCGATTCCTGAAAAGTGCGGCCGATGGCCATGACCTCGCCGACCGACTTCATCGCGGTGGTCAGCACCGGCTCGGCGCCGGGGAATTTCTCGAAGGCAAAGCGCGGGATCTTTGTCACGACATAGTCGATGCTCGGCTCGAACGAGGCGGGCGTCGCGCCGCCGGTGATATCGTTCTCCAACTCGTCCAGCGTGTAGCCGACGGCGAGCTTTGCTGCGATCTTGGCTATGGGGAAACCGGTCGCTTTGGAGGCCAGAGCCGACGAGCGGGAGACGCGCGGGTTCATCTCGATCACCACTAGGCGCCCGTCGGCCGGATTGACGGCAAACTGCACGTTGGAACCGCCGGTCTCGACGCCGATCTCGCGCAGCACCGCGATCGAGGCGTTGCGCATCATCTGGTATTCTTTGTCGGTCAAGGTCAGGGCAGGGGCGACGGTGATCGAGTCTCCGGTATGCACGCCCATCGGGTCGATGTTCTCGATCGAGCAGACGATGATGCAGTTGTCGGCTTTGTCGCGGACAACCTCCATCTCGTACTCCTTCCAGCCGAGCACGCTTTCCTCGATCAGCACTTCGGTGGTCGGCGAGGCGTCGAGGCCGGACTGGACGATCTCGTAGAATTCGGCGCGGTTGTAGGCGATGCCGCCGCCGGTGCCGCCCATGGTGAAGGACGGGCGGATGATGGCGGGAAGGCCGACATGGTCGAGCGCCTGTGCGGCGATCGCCATGCCGTGGCTGATGTAGCGCTGCTTGCGGTCGCCCTCGCCGAGGTTCCAGCGCGTTTCGAGCGCGTCGAGCGCGGCGTCGAGGTTTTCGGGCTTCTCGGCCTTCAGCGCGGCGCGTTCGGCCTCGTGCGTCTTGCGGTCGGCGTTCTTGACGTCGGTGGCGTTGGCCAGCATCGACTTCGGTGTTTCCAGGCCGATCTTCTTCATCGCCTCGCGAAACAAAGCGCGGTCCTCGGCCTTGTCTATTGCCGTGGCGTCGGCGCCGATCATCTCGACATTGTAGCGCTCGAGAACGCCCATGCGGCGCAGCGACAGTGCGGTGTTGAGCGCGGTCTGGCCGCCCATGGTCGGCAGCAGCGCGTCCGGCCGCTCCTTGGCGATGATCTTGGCCACCACTTCCGGCGTGATCGGCTCGATATAGGTGGCGTCGGCCAGTTCCGGGTCGGTCATGATGGTGGCCGGGTTGGAATTGACCAGGATGACGCGAAAACCCTCTTCCTTCAGCGCCTTGCAGGCCTGGGTGCCGGAATAGTCGAACTCGCAGGCCTGACCGATGACGATGGGGCCGGCCCCGATGATCAGGATCGACTTGATGTCGGTGCGTCTTGGCATATCGAGGGTCCGTTCGGCAGGCGGCTTGCACGAAAAACCGGACGGGAAGACCCGGCCGGTTGTGCTCGCGATTCTGGTATCAGGCTAGGAGGGCCTTATAGGGAAGAGTTTTGCCTGATGTAACCCCCTAAAATGCGAGTAGGGCAGTAGGGCAGTAGGGCAGAGGTTCGAGCGCCCTTTAAACATATTGCCCTACTGCCCTACTGCCTTATTCCCCTTAGCCACTCATCTCCCAGCGCCAACTGATCCGTGATCTCGAAGCGTTCGGAAACGCCGACACGGATCAGGTTCAGGCTGCCCTCGCGCGTATAGCGGAATTCGCCTGATGCATTCGAACCGGCGGGCCGACCGGCCTGGAAGCTGATGACGCGCGTGCCGCCATCGGGCCAGGTCACGGTCACCTCGGCTTTGTCGCCCGTGTGGACAACGCCCGCCTTGCAATTGGTCATCGGCTGGCCGACATAGCGGGCACAGGGAATCTCGTTGTGGGCACCCAGGGCCGGCGCGGGCCGCCCTGGCGGCTGCAGCCGCGCAACGGTTTGTGCGTTGGCCGGAGCCGCCGCATTGGCGGCGCGATTTTGGCTGGCTTCCGCCGCCGCGGGCGTCGGCATCTCCCCGGTCGAAGGATTTCGGCTGGCAGCGAGCGCCAGGCGGTAAGCGTCCTCGATGGCGGCCCTGCCGATTGCCTCAGCAGCTGTCATCGTGGTTTCGGGACCGGTCGCGCCCAGGCGCGCCGTCAGGTCGGGCAGCGGCTGGTCTGCGGTTGGCGGGTTCGAGGCCTCGGCTGCAGAGGCCGCGCCTTCGCCGGTCGGATCAGTATCCGCATCCGAAACGGCCGCCGGATTCTCGGGGTTCAGGTAGCGCGCAGGAGCCCATCCGGCCAGTTGCGGGTTGTCGATTTCTGCAACCTTGCACCAGCGGTAGCCATCGACGTCGTTGCAGCCGAGATTGTTCACGCTCGTACCATTCGGCAGCCGAGCCTTGATCTTGCCCATCGCCGATGCCGTGGCGCGGACGTTCAGGAGATCGCCTGGAGCGAGGTCGGTCACGATGGACACGACCGGCGCCTCCTCGGCCCTGGCCGGCAGTAGCGCCGTCAGCAGGAGAGGGGCGGCAGTGAGCGCGTACAGTGTCGTTTGGAGCGTAACTGTGCGCCTCATTATGTTGGCCGTGGCGATAGAATTCATTACCGAAGGCAGCGGCCAGGCACGGAAACGAGACCGCAGGCCAAGTCGATTTTATAAGGGACGACATGGCGCTATGTAAGCCCGAAAATGCGACCTCGGCATGAACAAAGTTCAGCCAGCGTGAGCAAGCTCAGCCGGGCGGCATGAACGCGTTCCGCGTTCAGCCGGGCATGAACCCGTGCCTCGTTCAGCCGGGCATGAATCCGGTATGCAGCGCGTAGGCCCATTCCGGCCGTCCCGCCTGTTCGGCCTGCTGCGCTGCCGCCTCGTGATCATAGTCGACGGCGATGGCCTCGAAGCGGTCGGGGCGGCCCGGCTCACCCAGTTCGACGATGCCGTAGCGCACATGTGGGGAGCCTTGCTCGGAAACATGCGCCGGCGGTGTCGAATCCTCATAGGCGGGGCAGCCGATGCTGCCCGGATTGAAGACGACCGGGCCGTCGGGGATACGGATCAGTTCGCTGCGGTGGCTGTGGCCGCACAGTACGACGCAGCAAGCCGGATCGAGCGCGGCCAGCCGCCGCTTGATGGCGGCCAGTGGTGCGCGCACCAGCCGCGCCATCTTCTATCGTATCGGTCAAGTATTTTTCGTCGTGGTCGGGCCGGGCATGGAAGGCGGTCACCCCCGGCGCGATCTCCAGCGTGAGGGGCAAGGCGAACAGCTCCTCGCGCTGCGCCGATGTCAGCCGCTCCTGCGCATAGCGGTCGGACGGCCACATGGCTTCATCGGCGGCGTCGCGGGCGACGCGGCGGTCGTGATTGCCGCGCACCGTCGGCAAGGCGAGCGCTTCAAGCCGGTCCATGGTTTCGCGCGGCCAGAGCGGGCCGGAGACGCAATCCCCGAGGTTGACGATGAGATCGGCATTGCCGCGCTGCCTGAGATCGTCGAGCACGGCATCCAGGGCGAGGATGTTGCCGTGAATATCGGCGAGGACGGCAATGCGCATGGGAAGCTCCGTAGGTTGACGAATTACTGGTCGGGAAGGGCGGACCTTGCAGGACTTTGGTTCCTCGCCCCCACGGAAGTGGGGGAGGGGTGTCTCGGCGAAGCCGAGACGGGGACTGCACGCCACCCTTGAGCCCTCAAAGCGATCGTTTGTTCGCTTCGGAGGCCCCCTCTCCGGCCGCTTCGCGGCCACCTCTCCCCCGTTGCACGGGGGCGAGGAACAGCCTCAGGCGCGGACTTCGATCTCGGAGGCGCCCACAGCCGGCAGCGCCGTATCGTTGACGGCAGCGGCAATGACGCTATCGAGCAGGCCCGGAAAGCGGGTATCGAGATCGTCGCGGCGCAGCGTGATCAGCCGGCTGGTGCCAACCACCTCGGTGCGGGTGACGCCGGCCTCGCGCAATTTGGCCAGGTGGTAGCTGAGATTGGTCTTCGAGCCGAGATCGAGAAACTGGCTGCAATTCAGCGGCACGCCTTCCTTGCTGGCGAGATAGCGCACGATGGCCAGCCGCGTCGGATCGCCGAGCACGGCAAGCACGTTCGACAGGCTGATCTGGTCGGCGGCGGGGTGGGGCAATGTCATGCCGGAGAACTAAGCGCAATCAGGGCCGATTTCAACGCATCTCTCCTGGCGGATGCACGCAGTTTCTACCTCCCGCCACCTTGTCCTGACATAGAGCTGTCAGGAGGGTTCCGCTATTCTCGGGTGGCTTCATTGACACCATGCCCCATTATGTACAATTGTTCAATAACTTTTGAACTAAGGATTTGCTGCCATGGACAAGCGCCTCATCTGGCTTGCGCTCGGGTCTTTCACGATCGCGACCGAAGGTTTCGTCATTTCAAGCCTGTTGCCGGACATCGCGGCCGACGCCGCCATCTCCGTTCCACTCGCCGGCGCGCTGATCACCGCCTTCGCGCTCGCCTATGCGCTCGGCACGCCGATCCTGGCGACGCTAACCGGCGAATGGGACCGGCGGCGCGTCATCTTGTGGACGCTGGTGTTTTTCGTTCTGGGCAATCTGGCGGCGGCGCTGAGTTCCTCTTTCGAATTGCTGCTGATCGCGCGCATCGTCATGGCGCTGTCGTCCGGCCTGTTTGCTGCGACGGCGCAGGGGATGGCCGTGGCGCTTGTCGATGATCATCACCGCGCCCGCGCCATTGCCGTCGTCGTCGGCGGCACTACGGTGGCGGTGGCGGTCGGCGCACCGCTCGGCGCGCTTGTCGCGACCGTTGCCGGCTGGCGCGGCACGTTCTTTGCCATCGCCGGGCTCGGCGCGCTGGCCGGCTCAATCCTGTGGTACCGGCTGCCGCGCGGCATCGTCGGCACCAAGCTGCCGCTCAGGCAGCGGCTGGCCGCAACCCTTCGCCCCGGCGTGCCATCGATCCTGCTGACCACGCTGCTGGCGCTCACCGGCGCCTTCACGGTCTTTGCCTTTGTCGCGCCGCTGGCCATCGAAGGTGGCGGCTTGAGCCCGATCGCGCTGCCCGGCATGCTGCTTGCCTTCGGCGTCGGCGCCGTCATCGGCAACATTGCCGGCGGGCAGGCTGCCGACCGCTTCGGTGCGACGCGCACCGTCAGCTGGTCGCTGGCGCTGAGTGCGGTCATGCTGGTGATGCTTTCGGTCATCCCGGCATTCCTGCCGCACAGCATCGCCGGGCCGGCGCTGATGGCCATGATGGTGCCGTGGGGCATCGTCGGCTGGGCCTTCCCGCCGGCGCAGGCCAGCCGCATCATCAGGCTGGCGCCCGACGCAGCGCCCATCGTGCTGTCGCTCAACGGTTCGGCGCTCTATCTCGGCGTGGCGCTGGGCGCCGTCGTCGGCGGCGCGGTGCTGCGCTATGGCGCGCCAGCCGATCTCGGCCTAGTCGCAGCAGTGTTCCCGGTCCTGGGTCTTGGCGTCATGCTGGCCGGCCACCGGGCGGCGCGGCCGATTGCCATGCCGGCGGAGTAAGTCTGGCTACCGCCGGCCGTCCGAGACCTCAGGGCGCTGCCGGCGGTATACCAAAATCCAGCGCGGCGATGTCATTCAGCGCGCGCGCAGCCTTGCCGCCTGCTCCTTGTCGACCATGTCCTCGAAACGCTGCTGGGCTACGCCGCCTGAGCATCAGCATCTATGCTGGCTGCCACATCGGAATGATCGAGGCGGCCAGCAGCAGCCCAAGCACGGCGTTGAGCACGCGCCACTGCCGCTCGGTTCTGAGCAACCGCGCGAGCAGCGTGCCCGCCACGCACCACGCCGACAGTGACAGCGCGGCTGCCAGGCCGAAGACCGTGCCGAGCAGAAAGGCGAGCTGCAACGGTCCGTTGGCGAGGGCGGCAAAGGATGCCGCCGCTCCCAGACCCATGGCCCAACCCTTGGGGTTCATCCATTGCAGGCCCACGCCACCGAAAAAGCTGTTCGGCTTGGACATGGCCACGTCCAGATTGGGTGGACCGCTGCGGCCGATCTTCCATGCGAGCCAGATCAGATAGAGCGATCCGGCTACCTTCATCGCCAGCTGCAGTGACGGAGCGGCTGCCAACAGGCCGGCGAGCCCGGCCGCACCTGCCGCAGCCACCGTGGCCAGGCCGGCCGCACTTCCAGCCATCAGCGGAACAGAGCGCCGAAAGCCGAACTGTGCCCCGGATGCAGTCGACAAGGTCGTGGCCATGCCGGGCGTGGAGGTCGAGACCAAGGCAAACAGGAAGAGCGGAAAGATGGCCTCAAACATGTTGTTTCCTCGGTTGGAACCAGCATGCTAAGCATGGGAATGCATCAGTAAATGAAATGTTTGTCATGGTTGGCATTAGAGAATATAATGCAACAATGATCCGCAATCTCGACACGTCCCTGATCCGGACCTTCGTCACCGTCGCCGCCACGGCCAGCATGACGGCGGCGGCGAACGCGCTGCATCTGACGCAAGGTGCCGTCAGCCAGCAGATCAAGCGGCTGGAGGAGGTTCTCGGCTGCAGCCTATTCGAGCGCGACCGGCGCGGCCTGAGACTGACCCGTTCCGGGGAACGACTGTTCGGCAAGGGCAAGCGCTTGCTCTCCCTGAATGACGAGATCTGGGCCGAGATGGCGATCAGCGCGGTCGCGGGTGAGGTGCGGCTCGGCGTGCCGTATGATCTGGTTGGCACCATGCTTGCGCCGGTGCTGAAGACCTATGCTGAGACCTATCAGCAGGTCGAGATTTCGCTGGTCTGCGCCTCGTCGCCGGAGCTTGCGGCGGCATTGGCAGCTGGCACGATAGACCTTGCCGTGATCGAGGAACCGGTCGGTCCGTCCGCCGGCGAATGTCTCGCCATCGACCGGCTGGTCTGGGTCGGCGCCAAAGGCGGCATAGCCCAGTGCAAGCGGCCCTTGCCGGTTTCGATGGTGGCCGACACCTGTGCCTTCCGTCCTGCGGTGCTGGCGGCGCTCAACGAGCACGGGCTGGAATGGCGGACCGTATTCGAGAACGGCAACCTCGACGCGACGACGGCGACTGTGCGTTCGGATCTGGCCGTCACGACCTGGCTGGCCTCCACAGTGCCCAGCGATCTTGATATTCTGTCCGCCGATCCGGAGCTGCCGGCCTTGCCGAATTTCTCGATCAATTTGCATCTGCCGAAGCATGGGGTCGGGCCGGCGGCGCGGGAATTTGCCGCGTGTATCCGCGACGGACTGGCCCGGCGGCAACAGGCGGCGTGATCGGCAAAATAGCAAGGGGACAGCCGGTGCTCGGCCATCCCTGTTGTTAACGCGGTGCGCGCTTGGGCGGTCGCCTATTTCCAGGTTCGGCGTCTCTCGATCTCGGCTTCGGACGGCTGTTGCTGGGCGAAGGACCCGGTCTTGATCTCACCGGCGCGTTCATAGGTCGCCATGATGACGCCGGTGGTCGACACCTGTGAGCGGCTCAGCTTGAAGGCCGCCGGAATTGCGCCGCTGCCAAACAGCCGCTTGCCCTTGCCCAGCACCAGCGGGAAGGTCAGCAGGCTGATCTGGTCGATCAAGTCATTGGCGAGCAAGGTCTGGATGAGTTCGCTCGAACCCTGGATGAGCAGGTCGGGGCCGTCCTCCTGCTTGAGCTGACGCAGTCTGGCCACGACGTCGTCGCCGAGCGATTGGCTGTTTTGCCACGACAGCGTATCGGGCCTGTGGGTGGCCACATATTTTGTGGCGGCGTTGAAGCTGTCGGCGATCGGACCGCTCTTCTGGTACGGCCAATGCGCGGCGAAGATGTCGTAGGTCTTCCGGCCGAGGAGCAGCGCGAAGGGTTTTGCGAAGGTCTCACCAATAAAGGCGCCCCCGACGTCGTCCCAGTAATGGAACGTCCAGCCACCGAATTCGAAACCGCCGGTCGGGTCTTCTTCCGGACCGCCAGGCGCCTGCATGACGCCGTCGAGGCTGACGAATGTCGCAGTGATGATCTTCCTCATTGGATTCTCCCTTTTCATCATCCGTGCCGTTGCCGCCGGATTTCGGCCAAAGGACGTGCGAGCGGACGCCGGTCCGACAGGGCCGGAAAAAACTTCCTGCGCTCCAGCCGGCGGGCAAGCAATCGGATGCCTCGCCTCGGCGATGTCATTGCGACCGCCTGCCGCCAACATCTTGCGACGAGAACCAGACGTCGCCGATGACAGCAGTAGCGGTGCGGTCCGGCGTCTTGTCGGCCGTCAGCCAGATCGAACGGCTGCGTGCGGCCTTGTCGCGGTTGAGGAATTTCGGTGCGGGAGTTGCCGCCGAGGCACCGATGCAAGGAATGAACCATGACCGCATGAACGGGTCGCAGGCAAAGCCCTTATCCATGCGGGTTACCATCACCGCAAGGCCAACGCGCTCGGCCGGACGCCACGGAAAGACAATGCGGCCGCCGGGCTTCAGCGCCTTCAGCCATTCGGCTGGTGGTGCCGCGACGCCGGCATTGACATAGATGATGTCGGACGGTGGCAGGCCGCCGATGACCGCATCGCCATGGATAATGGTCACATTGCCATAGGCTTCGAGATTCTTTCTCGCGCGGGCGGCAAGATCGGCCTCCAGTTCGAAGGCGGTGACTGCGCCGCCCGGCGAAACCAGCTGTGCCAGCAGAGCTGTGTAATAGCCGGTGCCGGCGCCGACATGGGTGACCGTCTCGCCGGGTTTTGGCGCCACTCTGCCGATCCACATGGCGTGCAGGAACGGCTCGCCATTGTTGATGCCCTTGTCGGCGTCGAGTGACACCAGCACGTTCTGATAGACGTGAACAGGATCGGCGCTCGGCGTTTCAACCTTGCCGTTGCCGGCGACGACCGTCCACGGCCCAGGCCCGAGAAAGGCTTCGCGCGACACCGCGGCGAAAGCTGCTTCGAGACGTGGATCGGCCCAACCTGCATTGGCAGCCATCAGTCGTGCATAAAAGCGGCGCACATCGGCAAGATCGGTCATGGCATCAAGATAGCGCAGACTGCCGATTTGTCGCGTCAGTCCAGATCGCCTCTGGCCGACGCTTTGCGGTTTGTTCTGGATCCCTTCAGTGGCGGCCGCCGGCCGCAAGGCAGCGGAAGAGCGCCGCATTTGCCATCAGAAGGTGGAAGCCTTGCTGCGTTCGCTCGGCGTCAGCGCCGAAACGGCGCGTATCAATTCCGATGGCATCGAGCACCATGTCAGCGCCGAGACGCTAGAAGCGTTTCGCAAGGCAATGACGGCGACACGCTAAGTCTAACCGCCATTGCCGACAGTCCTGCCGGAACCGCCGCGTTGCCGCTGCGTTTGAGATCGTGCCACGCGATTGGCGCGAGACCGAGGAGGATACCATGGGCGTTGAACAGGCACCGACAGCGAAGGGCAAGCAAGCGGCCAAGGGATTGAAGCAGGCTGCGGCGAAGGACGAACGCAAGACCGAAGCGGATACTGGACGCCCGCTCAAGAAGGGTGAGGCCCGCTTCGAGGAGCGCTCGAAAAGCTCGGACGGCAAGGGCGCGGGTACCAAGCAGAAGATCTGAGCTAGCCGCCAAGTCCGGACCAAAAAAAGCGCCGGCAGGCTTCTCAGCCGCGGGTGTCGTGCATCGATCCACCCCAGAGCCTGCGGCCCTTCATACGAAAAATACTGTGACTTGGCGCAACCATTGAGATAATTGTTTGTTGGGTCGGATCGGGCCATGAGATCGGCAGGTTACCGATACGCGCGTCGCGGAGAGTTGCCATGCTGTGGAAGGGTCGTCGTCAGAGTGACAATGTCGAGGACCAACGCGGCCAGGGCGGCGGGTTCAACCTGCCGCGCGGCGGCCCCGGCCGTCTCCGCATCCCGATCGGCGGCCGTTCCGGCGGCGGAATGTCGCTGTCGACCATCGTCATTCTCGTGGTTCTGTATTTCGGTCTGAAGGCCATTGGCATCGACCCGCTGCAGATCCTGGCCGGCGGCGATGGTGGCGTGGGGCCGGGCGGCGGTCAGATCACCGACAATAGCGGGCAGGGCACCGGTGCGCCGGCCTCCGACGAGATGAAGCAGTTCGTCTCCACGGTGCTGGCCGAGACCGAGGACACCTGGACCGGCATTTTCCAGGCCGAGGGCCTGACCTACGAAGACCCCAAGCTGGTCCTGTTCAGCGGTCAGATCCGCTCAGCCTGCGGCTTCGCCTCTTCCGCGGCCGGCCCGTTCTACTGCCCCGGCGACCGCAAGGTCTATCTCGACACGACCTTTTTCCAGCAGCTCGACCAGCAATTCGGCGCCTCTGGCGATTTCGCCCAGGCCTATGTGATCGCGCATGAGGTCGGCCATCATGTCCAGAACATCACCGGCATCCTGCCCAAGTTCAATCAGATGCGGCAGCAAATGGGCGAGGCCGAGGCCAACCACATGTCGGTGCAGGTCGAGCTTCAGGCGGATTGCTTCGCCGGCGTCTGGGCGCATTTCACCGGGCAGAAGGGAATCCTGGAGCAGGGCGACATGGACGAGGCGCTGAACGCGGCCCAGCAGATCGGCGACGACACGATGCAGAAGAAGATGCAGGGCTATATCGTGCCGGAGAGCTTCAACCATGGCACCTCGCAGCAGCGGCAGACCTGGCTGGCGCGTGGCTACAGGAGCGGTAAGCTGTCGGACTGCGATACGTTCAACACTCCGATCTGAGGTGTTCGAACTTTCGTTGAATGACCGTTGAAGCGCGGGCGGTGATGCCGGATGTGGCCGCGCTCATGTCGAGTCGATGTCAGCATAAAAATTCCTGGCGTGTTCCCTTATTGTTCTGTGCGGCTGACTCGCCTATAACGAGCCCTTCCGCCTTCGCTCCGAGGCGGCTCCAGGAGTCGATACCGTCATGATCGAAGCCAAAACCGCCAGGCGGGGCCTTGCGCTTGTTTTCACCACGCTGCTGCTCGACATCACCGGCATCGGCATCATCATGCCTGTGCTGCCGGCCTATCTGCAGGAGCTGACCGGCGTCGGCGTCAGCGAAGCGGCAATCGAAGGCGGCTGGCTGTTCTTCGTCTACGCGGCCATGCAGTTCCTGTTCGCGCCGCTGGTCGGCAATCTCAGCGACCGCTTTGGCCGGCGCCCGATCCTGCTGGCCTCGGTGCTGACCTTCGCCATCGACAATCTGATCTGCGCGGTGGCCTGGTCGTATTCGGTCCTGTTCATCGGCCGGGTGCTGGCCGGCATCAGCGGCGCCAGCTATTCGACCGCCTCCGCCTTTATCGCCGATGTCAGCACCGACGAGAACAGGGCGAAGAATTTCGGCCTGCTTGGCATCGCCTTCGGTGTCGGTTTCATCATCGGCCCGGTGCTGGGCGGGTTGCTTGGCGAATTCGGGCCACGCGTGCCGTTCTGGGGCGCGGCGGTGCTTGCTCTCATCAACTTCATCGTTGGCTGGTTCTTCCTGCCGGAAACCCTGGAGCAGCACCACCGTCGGCGATTCGAGTGGCGCCGCGCCAATCCTCTCGGCGCCCTGAAGCAGATGCGCAACTATCATGGCATCGGCTGGATCGGGCTGGTGTTCTTCCTGATGACGCTCGGCCACATGATGTACCCTGCCGTGTGGTCGTTCGTCGGCAGCTACCGCTACGGCTGGAGCGAACAGCAGATCGGCTTCTCTCTCGGCGTCTTCGGCCTCGGCGGGGCACTGGTGATGGGTTTTGTCCTGCCGCGCGTCATTCCACGGCTCGGCGAATGGCGGACCGCTGCCATCGGCCTTGCTTTTACCGCGCTCGCCGCCTTCGGCTATGCCGCGGCTTGGAAGGGCTGGATGATCTATGCGGTGATCGTAGCGACCTGCCTCGAGGCGCTGGCCGACCCGCCGCTGCGGAGCCTGGCGGCGGCCAAGGTGCCGCCCTCCGCGCAAGGCGAATTGCAAGGTGCGATGACGAGCGTGTTTTCGATCACCAGCATCATCACGCCGTTGCTTTATACGGGAATCTTCGCCTGGTTCACCGGGCCGAGCGCGCCGGTGGTGTTCGGCGGCGCGCCCTTTGTGCTCGGCGGTATCTTTCTCACTCTGTCGCTGATCGCATTCGTGCTCAGGGTCGAAAGGCCAGTCGCGGTGAAAGACGTCATGACGGCGACGGTGCGAACCTGAATTAGGCGCGCTCCGCCAGCGCCGGCTCGCCGCGCTTTTCGCGGATGAGATTGACAAAGCGGCGGAACAGATAGTGCGAATCCTGCGGGCCGGGCGAGGCTTCGGGATGATGCTGGACCGAGAACACCGGCCTTCCTGTCAGCGTGATGCCGCAGTTCGAGCCGTCGAACAGCGAGACGTGGGTTTCTTCGACGCCCGTGGGCAACGAGTCGGCATCGACGGCAAAGCCGTGGTTCATCGAGACGATCTCGACTTTGCCGGTGGTGTGATCCTTGACCGGATGGTTGGCGCCGTGATGGCCCTGATGCATTTTTGCGGTCTTGCCGCCCAGCGCCAGCGCCAGCATCTGGTGGCCGAGGCAGATGCCGAAGACCGGGATGTCGGTCTTCAGCAGGTCCTGGATGACCGGGACGGCATAGTCGCCGGTGGCTTCCGGGTCGCCGGGACCGTTGGAGAGAAAGATGCCGTCGGGCCGCATGGCGAGGATCTCCTCGGCGCCGGTGTTGGCCGGCACCACGGTGACCTTGGCGCCAAGACCGGCAAGCAGGCGCAATATGTTGCGCTTGACGCCGTAGTCGATGGCGACGACGTGCATGGACGGATCGATCTGTGCGCCAAAGCCCTCGTCCCAGACCCAGGGCGTCTCGCGCCAGACCGAGGACTGGCCGGAAGTGACGTCCTTGGCCAGATCAAGCCCGATCAGGCCGGACCAGGCGGCGGCGCGGCGCTTCAGATCGTCGATGTCGAAGATGCCGTCGGGCGCATGCGCGATGACGGCGTTGGGCATGCCCTTTTCACGGATCAGCGCGGTCAGCGCACGGGTGTCGATGCCCGAAAGCGCGACGATGCCGCGTTTCTTCAGCCATTGGTCGAGACCAGCTGCGGCGCGATAGCTGGACGGGTTGGTGACATCGGCCTTGAACACGGCGCCGACAGCGCCGGCGCGGGCAACCGGATTGAGATCCTCGATGTCCTCGTCATTGGTGCCGATATTGCCGATATGCGGGAAGGTGAAGGTGACGATCTGGCCGGCGTAGGACGGGTCGGTGAGGATTTCCTGATAGCCTGTCAGCGCGGTGTTGAAGCAAACCTCGGCGACGGCGGAGCCGGTGGCGCCAAGGCCGCGGCCCTCGATGACGGTGCCGTCGGCCAGCACCAGCAAGGCGGTCGGCTTGTCGGTGGCCCAAGGAGGGGTCGACGCGGCGGTCATCGTTGCCATGGCGGCACTCCTAAAAGGCTGCACCCTTCAATCGGTCCGGCGAACCATTCTGCGCAGCAAACCGCGCGCAGCGGCGATTTCGCAGCCAGCGCGCGCAACAAAGTTCAGTTCATGCAAGGCCCAGTACATAGGGGATGGCGCCAGAGCGGTCAATGACGCTACGCCCGAAGGCGCGATTTATTTCGTCGAACAATATCAGCGGTTTGCCGGACGGCGTCGAATTGCCTTGGGCTTTCGGCACGGCTATTGTCCGTCGCATTCGAAGGAGGAAGCATCATGCGCGGCAAAATCGCCGAATCCCTGAAGAGCGCGATGAAGGCGCAGGACAAGCGCCGGCTGCCGACATTGCGGCTGATCCAGGCGGCCATTCACGATCGCGACATCGCCAATCGCGGCGCCGGCAAAGAGCCGGCCAGCGATGACGAGATCCTGCAGATACTGGCCAAGATGGTAAAGCAGCGCGAGGAGTCGGCCAAGGCTTTCGACGACGGCAAGCGGCCGGAGCTTGCCGCGCAGGAGCGCGACGAGATGGCCATCATCCGCGATTTCCTGCCGACGCAACTGGGCCAGGCAGAGACCGAAACGGCGATCCGCGCCGCCATCGCCGAGACCGGCGCCAGCAGCGTCAAGGACATGGGCAAGGTGATGGCCGTGCTCAAGGAGAAATACGCCGGCCAGATGGATTTCTCCAAGGCGAGCGGCATCGTCAAGGAACTGCTGCAGTAGGGATTTTCCCGCTACAGCGATGCTCAAGGCGTCGAAAGGCGAGCGCCAGGAGCCAGCTTTGCGGATGATCCTCAAACGCGCTTTGTTTTCTGAGAGCGGGCGGTGCGGGCGGTAGGTCGCACCGACACGTTCAGTGCCACGGCGGCGCGAATGAGCGCCTTCAACGCCTCTTCATCGATCTTGTCGCCCTCATGGATGTCGATGGCGCGCCTGGTGTTGCCCTCGAGGCTGGAGTTGAAGAGGCCTGAAGGGTCCTCCAGCGAGGCGCCCTTGGCGAAGGTCATCTTGACGACATTCTTGTACGTCTCACCGGTGCAGATAATTCCGGCGTGCTCCCACACCGGAACCCCTCTCCACTTCCACTCCTCGACTACTTCGGGATCGGCCTGCTTTATGAGGGTTCGGACCCGAGCGAGCATCTCGCCCCGCCAATCGCTCAGCTCATTGATTCTCGCATCTATCAACTGAGAGGGAGTGTCTCCTCCTCCTGCTCCTTCCATCGAGCCGCTCTTCTTCATGGCTGTTGTCGCTTTGGTCATGATTGGTCCCAGTGGCTTTGTGAACGTTCGGCGTCCGGCGTCTCACGACGGCATCGATGCGGCGAGCCGTTTGCCGTTCCGGCGCGGGTGACAAACTCTCGACGTCGAGGAGGAACCTTCCTCGCTCCGGACACGTTTTGCAACCAGGATCATCCGAAAATGGAGCTTCGATTTGGCGGCGCGTTTGTTGGACATTATCGGCGCCGCCACCAGCGCCGGCGCCTATTCGCCGGGGCAGGAACGAGCCCCCGCGGCGTTTCGGCGACATGGGCTCGCAGAAGCGCTCGCGAGCCGAGGCAGAGCCGTCAGGGACCATGGCGATGTTGCATCGTTCCGGTGGCGGCCGGATCCCTCGCGGCCGCAGGCCATGAACCTGGAGGCCGTGCGCGGGGCCTGTGACTTGGTCGCAAGCCACGTGGCGACGGCGATTTCGGCGCAGGAAGACGTGCTTGTCTTAGGCGGCGATTGTACTGTGGAGCTGGGAACGGTCGCTGGAGCGAACGCGGCCAGCGCGCGGATCGGACTCGTCTACATAGACTTTGACGCCGATCTCAACACACCTGACACGAGCGACGGCGCCTTGGACTGGACTGGTGTAGCTCATCTGCTCAACATCCCGGGATGCGAGCCTTCGCTCGCCGGGCTCGGCCCAACCCGTCCGATGCTTGTGCCTCAGCAGCTCCTCTATTTCGGCGTCGAGAATATCACTCCGCCCGAAGCCGCCGCCATCAGAGATAATGCGGTCAAGGTTATATCGCGTGAGGAGGCTTTGAGTGATATCGAGGCGGCGGCGGCGCGCGCGGCCGAATGGGCGGCGCGCTTTGACTGCGTGCTTATTCACTTCGATGTCGATGTGCTCTCCTTTATCGATTTCCCGATTGCTGAGAATGTGCGCCGTTGCGACGGTCTCAAACTGGAGCAAGCCGCCTTCGTGCTAAAGCAGTTGACCGCCCTGCAGCAATGGCGCGGCCTGACCGTCACAGAAGTTAATCCGGCCCATGCGCCAGACGAGCCCACCGCGTTTGCACGCTTGAATGAGGTTCTTGCAGACGCCCTTGGCTAATTCGCGATGCATCTCACAGTCGTTCGCCTGGCAATTGGCTGGCTTGCTTCACCCAAGCGGCGAACTGAGCTTCGTCGAGCTGGTCCTCATAAATATCGAGATAGCGCACTTCCTTGTGCTTGGACTCGCCGGGAGGAAGAGGACGCAGCGACGTGCCTCGGAAGAAGGTCACTTTGACGTAGCGGGTGAAGACGTGGAACGACAGGAACCAGCCCTGGCCTTCGATGCCGTAAAACGGCGAGTTCCATTTGACTGCCTTGTGCACGCCCGGCACGGTGCGCTCGATGATCGCGTCGAGGCGGCGCCCGATGTCGCTTTTCCAGCCCGGCATGGCCGCGATGTAGGCCTGCACGGGAGCGTCGCCTTCAGCCTTCGCGATCTGGGGGTTGCCGCCTACGAGGAGTGTCGGCTTCGCGGCCTTGCCGGACTGCAGCTTCGGCGTCGCCTTGCGCGGTTTGGTCGCCTTCGTAATGCCCCGCTCGGCGGGGGCCCTCGCCGATTTCTCGGACGTGTGGTCGGCCATTGTGTTCACTCCAAGTGGTAGACCTAATTGATGATACTCGATTTTAGAAAGCCGCCCCTGAAGATCAACTTCCGAATCCTATTGATCTCCGCCAAACCCACAAGCGCACAGGCAGAGGCTTTCTCTCTAAAAGGCAGACGTCGCGCAGGCGACCCGGCGCCGAAAGCCTGCGCTACCGGATCTATCTGTAGAGTCTGCCGTCTATTCGGCTGCGGCCGGCAGCGGCGGCGTCGTGTTGCGGCGCCACTCCCAGACATGCGAGGCAAGCGCGACTGCCACGGCGACCAGCATGGCTATGGCGCCAACCACCGGCAGGCTGCGATAGCCGTACCCGGCATTGAGCATGGCGGCACCGAGCGAGGCGGCCAGCGCGATGCCGACATTGAAGCCGGCCGGGATGAGCGATGAGGCGAGATTGGAGGCATCCGCCGTCCAGGTCAGGATACGTGTCTGGATCGGCGTGCCGATGGCAAAGCTGAGACCGCCCCAGACAGTGATCGCCACGACCATCGGCACCGGGTAGGGGCTGACGGCGTGAATGACGGCAAGTGTCACCGCCTGCATGAAAAGCATGGTGATGAGCGAGGGCATCAGTTTCCAGTCGGCGAGCCGCCCGCCAAGAAAGACGCCGATCGTCGCGCCGACACCGTTGAGCAGGAGCACCCAGGGCACGAGGCTCTCGTCGAGGCCGGTGATTTCAAGCAGCGTCGGCGTGATGTAGGTGAAGAGGCCGAACTGACCGATCATCAGCATCAGCATGAGGATCAGCGACGTCCAGACCTGCTGGCGTGCGAGCACGCGAACCTCGCTGCCGAAACTGACGGACTGGCGCGACGATCCCGTCTTGCGCGGCAACAGCACGGTCATGGCAGCGATGGACACCACGCCAAGCGCGCACATCACCCAGAACGTCGCGCGCCAACCCCATATGTTGCCGATCGCCGTGCCGGCCGGCACGCCAATGACATTGGAGACCGTGAGGCCCGACAGGATGAGCGCCACGGCCATTCCACGCTGGTCCTGGCGGACCAGGCCGACCGCGACCACCATCGCGACGCCGAAATAGGCGCCGTGCGCCACGGCCACTGCAATCCGCAGCAGCAACATGGAGGCGAAGTCGGGTGCAAGGGCGCAGGCGGCCTGGCCGATGGTGAAGGCTGCGGCGAGGCCAACCAGCAAGGCCTTGCGGGAAATCGTCTTGGTGGCGAGCGTCAACAGCGGTCCGCCGATCGCGATCCCACCGGCGTAGCCGGAGACGAGGTAGCCGGCAGTTGGGATGGAGACGCCAAGGCCATCGGCAACTTGCGGCAGCACGCCGGCGATGACGAACTCAGTGGTGCCGAATGCGAACGCAGCGATGAACAGGGCGATAAGGGGAAGCATGGCGCTGGGAGGCCGATCCTTGAATGAGATGGCCTCAAATCACGAACGAGAGCCGCGAGCAATCCAGAAATTGTCGACGACGCTTTAGGTTTTCTTGATCGGTTCAGCCAGGCTCCGGCCGCATCCGGCAAGCGCTAGATGGTCGTCTTCCTCCCATAGGGAATTTTCAGCCACGCCCGCTCGTGAAAATAATAGAGCAGCGACTTGGTGATGACTTCGGTCAGGCCGATGGCCGCAGCGAGCTTGATGCTGCCTGTCACGACGAGCGAAATGATCATCGTATCGATGGTGCCGGTGACGCGCCAGGAAAGCGCCTTGGCGAAACTGCGCGAGTGGGTATCCATTTACTTTTCTCCCGGCGGATTTGACCGATCCTTAGAGCGCTTTGCGTTTGGTGGAACCAAAACCGCGCCCCACGTCTTTGTTGAGGCATTCTGTCGGACGCCAAATGAAGGCGTTTGGCTGCGAAATGCTCTAGCCGACAGACGGGAGGTTGAGCAAAGGCTAATTTTCGCGGCTGGCTCGAAGCAATTGCCGCGCTGATGGTCGGGCAATTGGCTTCCGCCTGCAGGCCTAGTCTATCCGGCTTTCAGCCGCGAGCCGGTGAGCAGGCCGCGTTCCTCGAGGACGGGATAGGCCATCGAGGCGAGCAGAGAGTTGATCTGCTTCAGGTCGCGGATGGTGTCGAGATGGATGGAGCTGGTCTCGACGCTCTTGGCGGTGCCGTCGCGCAGCCGCACGAAATGGCTGGCGCTGGTCTCCTTCTCGCGGTCGCGCAGCCGATCCTTTTCGAGCACCAGCTGGCGGGCGGTCTCCGGATCGCGCGAGACCAGCACGTTGAAGGCAAGCCGTGCGTTGGCGAGCACCGAGGCGTGGAAGGCGCAAAGCTCGCGCCAGCCCTCGGGCGTGAACTCCAGCCCGCGCTCAAGCTTCTTTCTGACATGCACCAGCATGTTGCGCACGATGATGTCGCCGACCTGTTCGAGCTTGACGCAGGCGCCGATCAACTCCTGGCAGCGCAGCGCCTCGTCTTCGCTCAGCGGGTTCCTGGTAACCTTGGCCAGGTAGAGCTTTATCGACGCGTGCTTGTTGTCGACGCGGTCGTCGAGCGCGGCCAGCGCCTTGATCTTGTCGGCGTCGGCGCTCTCATAGAGCTCGATGATGCGCTTCAGCATGATCTCGACCGTCTCGCAGACCCGCACCACCTCGCGGGTGGCGTTGGCCAGCGCCTGGCTCGGCACGTCCAGGGCGCTGTCGTTGAGCGCGGAAAGCTCGACGACGTCGAGCGCTTCGGCCGGCGCCGGTTTGGTGCCGAGCGCCACGATCTTTTCCGAAACTCGGTAGACGAGGCCGGCCAATGGCAGGCCGGCAACCAGGATCAGGATGTTGAAGAGGATATGCGCGTTGACGATCTGGTCGGGCACGGTAGCGCCGAGAAAGGCGACCGGCGGCTTCAACCACATAAACAGGATCAGCATGGCCAGAGAGCCCATGCCGCGCATCAGGAGATTGCCGATCGGTACGACACGCACACCTGGGTCTGCATTGCGGGTGAGCAGCGGCGCGATGATCGACGAGCCCAGATTGACGCCGAGCACCAGCACAATGCCGAGTTCGGGCGGGATGAAGCCGCGACCGGCCAGCGTCACCATCAGCAGCACCGCGGCGATCGAGGAATGAAACAGCCAGGTGACCAGCGCCGCCAGGAGATAGGCGGTGACCGGGTCGCTGGAGAAGTAATCGACGATGACCGGCATCAGCGTGCTCTGGCGCAGCGGCTCCGATGCCTGGCCGATCATCTCCAGCGACAATACCAGCAGGCCGATGCCGACCAGGATACGGCCGAACTGGCGCCAATCTCGCCGCTCGGTGGCCATGAACATGACAGTGCCGGCGACAAGACAGATCGGCACCAGCAGCGACAGGTCGAAGGTGAGCAGCTTGACCACCAGTGCCGAGCCGATCTCGGCGCCACGCACGGCAAGCTGGCCCGATATGCCGCTGACAATGCCGGCGCCGGCGAAGGAGCCGACCAGCAAGGTAACGGCGGTGGAGCTTTGCAGCGCGATCGCCAGGCCACAGCCGGCCAGAACCGCCATGAAAGGATTGCGCATGGTGGCGCGCAGCTTGTGGCGCAGCACATCGCCGTAGGCGCGCTCGACGCCGGTCTTCACCAAGCGGGTGGCAAACAGCATCAGCGCCACCGCGCCGGCAAGATGCAGCAAAACGACCGAACCGCTCATATCAGGCTCGCAGGCCGACAGGCGCCAGCGATGCGGGCACCGTGACGGCAAAGGGGCGAAAGAGGGCGCGAATCAAGGACATTGCAAAGGTCTATACTACTCCGATTACTTTTAGCCGGATAATAAATTTTGCCCAATTCGGGCGGCTGTTGGCGCGCGACAGGGCGTGTCGGAAATGGATGGATCGCAAAATGGTTGCATTGCCGGCCGGCTTCCGGACGGCCGCGCGGTCAAGTGCGGGCGACACCTTCAGACCCGGTTTGAGCGAAGCGTTGAATTAGCTATTCTAAATATATGAAATCATTACAAAAACGTAATCCGCGTGTTCAGTTTCGGTTCATTCTTCGGGCTCTACTGCTTGGGCATCGACAACCAAGGAGTACTCCCGTCATGAAACGCATCATTCTTTCCGCAGTCGCCCTCTCGATGCTGGCTGCCACGTCGCTGCAGGGCCAGGCAGCACCGCTGAACACACCGAATGCACCGCAGTCGACCTACAGCCAGGTCGACTGGAAGAAGCCGGACAGGTACGTGAAGAAGCGCGTCGTGGTGAAGAAGAAAGTCATCGTAAAGGGGAACCACTGGCGCAACGGCCAGAAATATTCGAGCTGGAAGCGTCACCAGCCGATCCGCGACTATCGCCACTATGGCCTGCGTCGTCCGGGCCGTGGCCAGGAATGGATCCGCGTTGGCAACGACTATCTCTTGGTCAGCGTCGTCTCCGGCATCATCTTCGGCGCGATCGCCACGCACTGACTGTCAAAACGTCGACCGGCACTATGCCGAGATAGGAAAGAAGGCGGCCCCGCAACGGCCGTCTTCTTTTGCCCTGTGAAAACCGGGTATGGTCCGCATTAGGAGTCGTCGGGTTTCGCCGGCGTGATTATATGGAGGACAAACGAGCCGTTCCCGATGCGCTTTCCACCTGCCTTCCTCGACGAGATACGCGACCGCGTGCCGATTTCAACGGTGATCGGCCAGCGCGTGGCGTGGGACAGGAAGAAGACCAACGCGCCGCGCGGCGATTTTTGGGCGTGCTGTCCCTTCCATGGCGAGAAGAGCCCGTCCTTCCATTGCGAGGACAAGAAGGGCCGCTACCATTGCTTCGGCTGCTCGGTTTCGGGCGACCACTTCAAATTCCTCACCGAACTCGACGGGATGAGCTTTCCCGAAGCAGTCGAGAAGATCGCCGACATGGCCGGCGTGCCGATGCCGGTTCGCGACGCCGAGGAGGAACGGCGCGAAAAGGAACGCGCCAGCCTGACCGAAGTCATGGAAATGGCGACCGCCTTCTTCCAGGAGCGGCTGCAGGGACCGGAAGGTGCAAAAGCCCGCGCCTATCTGCGCGACCGCGGGCTGACGCCGGCGACGCAGCAGTCGTTCCGGCTCGGCTATGCGCCCGACAGCCGCAACGCGCTGAAGGAGCATCTTGCCGCTAAGGGCGTGCCCAAGGCCGATATTGAGGCATGCGGGCTGGTGCGCCATGGCGACGACGTCCCGGTCTCCTACGACTGGTTCCGCGACCGCATCATGTTCCCGATCCCGGATTCCAGAGGCAAGATAATCGCCTTTGGCGGGCGGGCGCTGGCCGCCGATGCGCTCGCCAAATACATGAATTCGCCCGACACCGAGCTCTTCCACAAGGGCAATGTGCTCTACAATTTCGCCCGTGCGCGCCAAGCGCTGGGAAAGGGGGCGCTGGCAAAGGGGGCGCTGGCCAAGGGCGGCACGGTCATCGCCGTCGAGGGCTATATGGACGTGATCGCGCTGGCGCAGGCCGGGTTCGAGAATGCCGTGGCGCCGCTCGGCACCGCGCTGACCGAAAACCAGCTCGAACTCCTGTGGCGCATGGCCGGCGAGCCGGTGCTGTGCTTCGATGGCGACCAGGCCGGACTGAAGGCGGCATGGCGCGCCGCCGACATGGCGTTGCCGGCGGTCCAGGCAGGCCGCTCGGTGCGCTTTGCGCTTCTGCCCGAAGGCAAGGACCCCGACGATCTGGTCAAGGCCGAAGGGCCGGACGCGTTTCGCGCCGTGCTTTCCGAGGCGCGGCCGCTCGCCGACCTTTTGTGGGTGCGCGAAACGGCCGGCGGCATCTTCGACACGCCGGAGCGACGGGCGGAACTGGAAAAGACGCTGCGCGAACTGACCAGCCGCATCCGTGACGAGAGCTTGCGCTACCACTACCAACAGGAAATGCGCGAGCGGGTGCTAAGCTTTTTCGGCACCCAGCGCGGCGCGCGCCAAGGCTATCCAGGGGGGCGCCAAGATGGCCGGCCCGGCGGGCGCTTTCAGGGCAAGGGCTCAGCTCCTGGCGGACAGTTCGCACGCGGCGGCAATGCCGGTGGACGCACCGCGATCACCGAAAGCCTTGGCCGCTCGGCGCTTGTCAAGCGCGGCAGCGAGGGGATGTCGGTGCGCGAGGCGACGATCATCGCAGCTCTTGTCAATCATCCGGCGCTGATTGACGAGAATTTCGCACATGTCGAGTTCCTCGACCTCGCCAACACCGATCTGAAGCGATTGCATGCGGCCATTCTCGATGCGATGGCGCATGACATGGCCAACGACCGCAACGCGGTGATCGCGACGATCGAACGGGCCGGCTGCGGCGAGATCTGGGCGCGCGTGGTGGCGCTGATCAAACGGGCGCGGCAATGGCCGGCGCTGGAAACAGCCGGGCTTGACGATGCCCGCGACGCCTTCAGCCAGGCGCTCCACTTGCAGCGCAGCGCGCGCACCTTACATAAGGAGCTGAAACAGGCGGAAGCGGCGCTCGCCAGCGATCCCACGGACGAAAACTACCGGCATCTCGTCGAGATCCAGGCGCAATTTCGTGATGTGCAGGCAACGGAAGCGCTGATCGAAGGGTTCGGCGTGTCTTCGGGCAGGGCCGGGCGGGTGTAGGTCGAAGCTTACGAAAGAGTGAAAGTGCAGAACCGTGCTTGCGCGTCGAATCAGCCGCGGCGCTTTAAGTCGGGTAATTGATTCGCTTTTTTCATGCGAATCATGCGAGAGGCGCTTGACCTTCTGGCAGAATGACGGAATCAGGACGATTCGAAACGTTAACCCGTACCGGCGTCGACGGGAAATGCAGCGATGTGAGGTACCGGTCACTGGACAGGCAGTCAGCCTGCCACAGATACCAGGGTTAATCTGGACTTAACGAGAGATGCAGTTACTGGCCCGGGGAAGCGCGTTCTAGAGCGAGCGCATCTGATTTAACCGGCACGGCAGCTTACGCGGCTTGATACTTGGCCGCTTGGAGAAAATAAAGAATGGCGACAAAAGAAAAGGAAGAGGTCGAGACCGAACGTGAAGGCGCCACCGACGGCCCTCTGCTCGACCTTTCCGACGATGCTGTCAAGAAGATGATCAAGGCCGCCAAGAAGCGCGGCTATGTCACCATGGACGAACTGAATTCGGTGCTGCCCTCGGAGGAAGTGACCTCCGAGCAGATCGAGGACACGATGGCCATGCTCTCCGACATGGGCATCAACGTGGTCGAGGACGACGAGCAGGGCGAGGAGCCCGAAGCCGCCGACGCGGCTGCCGACGCCGAGGAAGACGCCAACGAACTGGCCGAGCAGACCGGTACCGCCGTTGCCGCGACGACCACCAAGAAAGAGCCGACCGATCGCACCGACGATCCGGTTCGCATGTATCTGCGCGAAATGGGCTCGGTCGAGCTTCTGTCGCGCGAAGGCGAAATCGCGATTGCCAAGCGCATCGAGGCCGGCCGCGAGACGATGATCGCGGGCCTGTGCGAAAGCCCACTGACCTTCCAGGCCATCATCATCTGGCGTGACGAGCTCAACGAATCGAAGATCCTGTTGCGCGAGATCATCGACCTCGAAGCGACCTATGCCGGACCGGAGGCCAAGCAGGCGCCGGTGGTCGAGCGGATCGAGGAAGCCAAGACCGAGGAAAAGCCGCGCCGTTCGCGCGAGGACGAGGACGACATCACCAATGTCGGCGCCGACACGCGCGGTCTGACTGATGACGACGAGGAAGACGAGGACGAAGCGAGCCTGTCGCTGGCGGCGATGGAAGCGGAGCTGCGCCCGCAGGTGATGGAGACGCTCGACGTCATCGCCGACACCTATAAGAAATTGCGCAAGCTGCAGGACCAGCAGGTCGAGAACCGGCTGGCTGCCGCCGGCACGCTGTCGCCCAGCCAGGACCGCCGGCTGAAGGAGCTGAAGGACCAGCTGATCAAGGCGGTGAAGTCGCTGTCCTTGAACACAGCGCGCATCGAGGCATTGGTCGAGCAGCTCTACGATATCAACAAGCGCCTGGTGCAGAACGAAGGCAAGCTGTTGCGGCTGGCCGAAAGCTATGGCGTGCGCCGCGAAGAATTCCTGAAGGAATACCAGGGCTCGGAACTCGATCCCAACTGGACGCGCTCGATCGGCAATCTGACCTCGCGCGGCTGGAAGGAATTCACCAAGAACGAGAAGGACGCGATACGCGACCTGCGCGCCGAGATCCAGAACCTCGCCACCGAAACGGCGATCTCGATCCTCGAATTCCGCAAGATCGTCAACCAGGTGCAGAAGGGCGAGCGCGAAGCCGCGATCGCCAAGAAGGAAATGGTGGAGGCCAATCTGCGCCTCGTCATTTCCATCGCCAAGAAATACACCAATCGCGGCCTGCAGTTCCTCGATCTGATCCAGGAAGGCAATATCGGCCTGATGAAGGCGGTCGACAAATTCGAATACCGCCGCGGCTATAAGTTCTCGACCTATGCGACATGGTGGATCCGGCAAGCGATCACCCGCTCGATCGCCGACCAGGCGCGCACCATCCGCATTCCGGTGCACATGATCGAGACGATCAACAAGATCGTGCGCACCTCGCGCCAGATGCTGCACGAGATCGGCCGCGAGCCGACGCCGGAGGAACTGGCGGAAAAGCTCGCCATGCCGCTGGAAAAAGTGCGCAAGGTGCTGAAGATCGCCAAGGAGCCGATTTCGCTCGAAACGCCGGTCGGCGACGAGGAGGATTCGCATCTCGGCGATTTCATCGAGGACAAGATGGCGATCCTGCCGATCGACGCGGCGATCCAGGCCAATCTGCGCGAGACGACGACGCGGGTGCTTGCTTCGCTTACCCCGCGAGAAGAGCGCGTGCTCAGAATGCGCTTCGGCATCGGCATGAACACCGACCACACGCTGGAGGAGGTCGGCCAGCAGTTCTCGGTCACCCGCGAGCGCATCCGCCAGATCGAAGCCAAGGCGCTGCGCAAACTCAAGCACCCGAGCCGCTCGCGCAAGCTGCGGAGCTTCCTCGATAGCTGATGCCGGGTGACTGATAAGCAATTCAAAGGGCGCTGCGGCGCCCTTTTTCGTGGCAAAGCGATTGTCCCGCCAGACGGTGCGGTTGTTGTTGCAGCACACCTGCTGTGGGAGGATAATCTCATGTCGGATGCATTTTTTGGGCGACAAACCCGGATGCCCGCCCCGGCAGTGACGCCGTGCTCCGAGGCTCCGGAGGGAGGTGTGCATGACAAACTATATCGTGCTGATCAACTGGACGGAGCAGGGCGCTAAAAATGTGCGCGAGTCGCCGAAGCGGCTCGATGCCGCCAAGAAGCTGCTGGGAGACATGGGCGGCTCGTTCAAGGCGTTTTATCTCACCATGGGCGAATGCGATATGGTGGCGATCGTCGAAGCGCCTGACGATGCGGTGCTCGCTCGTTTCTCGCTGATGCTGGCGTCAGGCGGTAACGTGAGGACGCGGACGCTCAAGGCTTTCCCGGAATTGGCCTATCGCGAGATCATCGCCTCGCTCGGCTGAGGCGTTGCGCGGCTACAGATCCGCGCAAGCTGCCGAGCCCGGATATCGACGGTCAGGCGCCGCTTGACGGCGCCCGATCCGCTGCGAGGTGAAGCTTCCACGGGCAAACGTCAATGCACCCTACGACTATCGCGCCGTCTACGGTGGCGAGGCGAAAAGCATCGTGCGACGGCTCTATTCCAGGGATTTCGAGCGCTTCGGCTACGAATTTTGATTTTTTCGAGATATCCGCAATTAATCGGCACGATGCCGCGTCGCGGCCAGTCTGGTCCGAAATATTGCGGGCCGAAGGGATTTCCCGGATAGTCAGCGCAGCCCTTCAGCTCGCGTCTCGAAACACATGCCCAAGCCTCAACTGACCGTCTGGTACAACACCCGTTGTCCGGTTTGCGATGCCGGGATCAGCCGGCAAAAGCGGCGGCTGGTCGAGGCGATCAAGGCCGGGCGGATCACGTTTCGCGACATCAATGCCGAGCCGGCGGCACTGGCCGGATACGGCGTGTCGCTGGAGGACATCCGCCGCCGGCTGCACGCAACCGAGGCGGACGGCAAACTGCTGGTTGGCGCCGATGTCGCAATTGCCGTCTGGCTGAGAACGCCGGGCGAGGGCTGGCTTGCAACGCTGTTCGGCAACCCCGCCGCGTTGCCGTTGACGCGCTATGCCTATGATCGCTTCGCCGATCTTCTCTATGCCTGGAACCGGCGCAAGGGCCGCTGGTAACCGATATTAGCCAAGGCTCGGTGACGAATTCAATCCGGTTGGCACCGTTCTCAGATACATCGTAAGATATATCTTGACTCAACGGCCTCACCCGCATAATTGAGCTATATCGTAAGACATAACTCAAGGAGCAGACAATGCACGGACATCATCATTTCGGCGAGCATGCCGAGCGCGTTTTCATGCATATGGCCGGCAAGTTCGGCGGTCGTGGCGGCGGCTTCGGCCCATTCGGCCACGGCATGAGGGGCGGCGGGCGTGGCGGGCCGGGCGACATGTTCCGCGCCGGGCGTATGCTGGCCGACGGCGATCTCAAGCTGATCACGCTGTCGCTGCTGGCCGAGGCGCCGCGCCACGGCTATGACATCATCAAGGCGCTGGAGGAACGCACCAGCGGCGTCTACAGCCCGAGCCCCGGCGTGGTCTATCCGACGCTGACCTTCCTGGGAGAGGCCGGCTATGCCGTCTCGTCGGCGGAAGGCAACAAGAAGGTGTTTTCGATTACCGAGGCAGGGCAGGCGCATCTCAATGACAATCGCGAGATGATCGACCACGTGCTCGATCATCTCGAGCGTTTCGGCCGCAAGATGGCTAAGGCGCGCGACTGGTTCGGCTGGAACGACGACGGCGAGGATGGCGGACGGCGCGGCCGCGGCGGTTCGGAAAAGCGCGACGAATTCCGCGCCGTGCGCCACCGGCTGCGCGCAGCCCTCGGCGACATCGTCGACGCGCCCGCTGAAAAACAGGCCGAGGCGATCGCGATATTGAAAGGGGCGGCCGAAGCCCTCGAAGCGCTGTCGCGCGGCTGACTTCTGCGGCCCGGAACGGCCCCTTGCCGGTTTGCCTAAGGACCGCTAGTGAAATCATCCTGCACCACGCTATGTGATGCAGGATGATTGCCGTTGGAGGTCGCCCCCATGTCTTTTCTGAAACGTCTTTTCGGCGGTGGCGGCGGTGACGCGGGCGAGCCAAAGAGTGCTGCACCGGCAAAGCAGATCGAGCATAAGGGATTTTTGATCAGCGCCACGCCTTACAAGGCGGAGGGCCAGTACCAGACCTGCGGCGTGGTTTCGAAGGAAATCGACGGCGTGGTGAAGGAACACAAATTCATCCGCGCCGATCGTTTTGCCGGGCTCGACGACGCTGTCGACATCTCGATCAAGAAGGGTATCCAACTGGTCGACGAGCAGGGCGAGAAGATCTTCGGTTAGCTTGGCGAACGGCGATGTCGCGCGACATCGGAGCGACGTCAGAAAGCTGTAGGAACCGCCGACGCCTCGTCGGGCATCAGGCGGCAAGTGCAAAAAAGGCAGGCGCCCGGCGCCTGCCTTTTTTGTTCTGATTACCAGCTGTTCGCGCTCTACGCGGCAGCGGCAACTGCCCCGGTTGAAGCCACCACCGCATCCACCTTGGCCGATGCCTTGGCCAGAGCGGCGGTGACGGCCTCGGGCCCCATGCCGACGCCTTCGATGCGGATGACCTCGACGTCGGTCATGCCGATGAAGCCAAGCACGCTGCGCAGATAAGGGACGGCGTGATCCATCTGCACGGCAGCGCCTTCCGAATAGATGCCGCCCGAGGCAAGGACGATGTAGACCTTCTTGCCGGTGACGAGGCCCTTCGGGCCGTTCTCGCCATAGGCAAAAGTCTTGCCGGTGCGGGCGACATGATCGACCCAGGATTTCAGGGTCGACGAGATGCCGAAATTGATGAAGCCGGTGGCGAGGATGATGGTGTCGGCCGCAAACAGTTCATCCAACACGCCGTCGGAGACGCCAACGACCTCGGCCTGGCGCTGGGTACGGGCTTCGACGGGCGTATAGATGCCAGCCGAATAGTCCGGATCGATGTGCGGCAGCGGGTTTGCCACGAGATCGCGTGCGACCAACTTGGCCGAAGGATCGGCGGCGAGGAGCTTTTCTGCAAGTTCAGTGGCGATGCGGGTCGAATGCGAGGCAGCGCCGCGCGGGCTGGATGTGACAAGAAGGATGGACATGGCGGGTCTCCAGGGTTGGAATGATTTGTCCCGCCAGATATGGGCCCTCGACCCATTTGAAAAACTGGTATATTTTATATATGTTCCATCTAAACATTGGATGGAACGATGCAGCCAAACCCGACGCTCGATCAGCTTCAGATACTTGTCACCGTCGCCGACACCGGCAGCTTTTCGGCCGCCGGACGTAAGCTCAATCGTGCGCAATCGGTCATCAGCTATGCCATCGCCAATCTAGAGGCGCAGCTCGGGCTGAAACTGTTCGAGCGCGAAGGAACGCGCGAGCCGCAGCTGACTGACGTGGGCCGGGCGACGCTGGAAGATGCGCGGCGCATGGTCGGCGTGCTGCAGCGCATCCGCTCACGCGTCGATGGCCACAAGCAAGGGCTGGAAGCTGAAGTCAGCATGTCGGTCGACGTGACACTGCCTTCGCCTGTACTGGTTCGGGTTCTAAAGGCGTTCGAGGCACAGTTTCCAACGGTGACGCTGCGCCTGCATATCGGTTCGCTCGGCCTGATCCTTGACCATGTCGTCGGCGGACAGGCCGATATCGGCGTCGGCGGCATTCTGGGCGAAGCCGACGTCAACCTGTTGCGGATCGGCTTCATGACGTTGGTGCCCGCTGCTGCGCCCAGCCACCCCTTGGCGCTGCTTCCAAGACCGGTGCCGCTCGAGGAGGTGCGCGAACATATCCAGCTTGTCGTCAGCGACCTTTCGGAGCGAACGCGCGGGCGCGACTACGGCGTCTTCGCCTACCGCACCTGGCGGCTGACCGATATGCGCACCAAGCATGCGCTGATGCGCGAAGGACTGGGCTGGGGCGGGCTGCCGCGCTGGCTGATCGCCGACGATCTGGCGAGCGGCCATCTGGTCGAACTCGACCTCGAGCCCTACAGCGAGGTGCGCTCGCCGCTCTATGCCATACATCGCACCGACCGCAGCCCGAAACCCGCGGCAGCCTGGCTAATCAATCAATTCAAACGCCAACTCGGCTGCTTCAACGAGTTCGAGCCGGGTGAGGTGCCTGAGGAGGAGCCGGAGACAGTCCGTCGATCAGCGCCATGAGAACGGCGCGATAGTCCTCGGCTGAAGCGCCAGCCTCGACGGCAAGAGCAGCACGGTCGAAGGCGGCGGCGAGCAGCGCGGTCAGCGCTTCCACCGGCAATCTCATCATGGCCTGCGAGCGCATCGCTGCAACCAGGCCTTCGCGCAACGAGCGGTTGCCGTGGCGGTTGTCGATCTCGTCCATGGCGGAGCGACCCAGCACGGCCGGTCCGTCGAGCAGCAGCAGCCGGGTGCGGCCAGGTGCGCGCATGGCGGCAAGATAGGCATCGGAACCGGCGATCAGCGCGTCGCGGGCAAACAGCGACGGCGGCGAGGCGCGCTCGATCTCTTCCGCCACAGCCGCCGCCTCCTGCTCGACGACCGCGGCAAACAGCGCCTGCTTGTCGGCGAAGTGATGATAGAGCGCGCCGCGCGTGACGCCGGCTGCAGCCACGATCTCGGGCGTGCCGGTCTCCGTATAGGATTTTTCGGTGAACAGTTTTCGCGCCGCGGCGATCAGGTCGGCGCGCGTCGCTTCGGTGCGACCGCGGTTGGAACGGCGCGTGGATTCCTGTTGCATACATGCAGCCTGTATGTTAATTAAATCTACATGCAGACTGTATGTTATTCGACAGGAGAAGGAAAGATGAGGACGACGAGCTATTATCCGGTGCTGATGACGGGCGACGTTGCCGGCACGAAGGCCTTCTATATCAAGCACTTCAGCTTCAAGCCGCTGTTTGCGAGCGACTGGTACGTGCATCTGCAATCCGCCGAGGATCGCCGGGTCAATCTCGGCATCGTCCAAGGCGACCACGAGACGATACCTGAGGAGGGGCGTGGCCGAACGTCGGGGCTGTTGATCAATTTCGAGGTCAAGGATCCGGACGCGGTCTACGAACGGATCCTGGCCGCCGGCCTGCCGATCCTGCGTTCCTTGCGCGACGAACCCTTCGGCCAGCGTCATTTCATCACCAAAGACCCCAATGGCGTGCTGATCGACGTGATCAAGCCGATCCCGCCGAGCGCGGAGTTCCTGGCGCAGTTTGTTGAAGGGTGACGGGGAGCCTGAACGACGGCCCCTGGCAGGAACTGTCGGCAGAGGTGAGGGGACGGCTCGGGCCGCGTGACCGGGCGGGCATTCGCGGTCTATGGTGAGCCTGGCAACCCTGGGCCCACTCCATGCGTGAAATCTGCCTTGTCCGCGCACCCTCAAACCTTGGCCTCCGCCCACTGAGGCCAGGTCATACACCGGGGACGTGGCGTGCGCCGCAGGCATTGACCGAAGCCGGCTTGATCGAGACGCTTTCGCCCCTCAAAGTGGTTGATCTTGATCGGCCCGCCTATAGCACGGAGCCGCAGCCTGGCACCCGGCTGCGCAACGGCAACGCGATCCGCAGCTTCAATCTCGAACTCGCCGAAGTTGTTGCCGGCGCGATGGGACGAGGCGAGTTCCCGCTGGTCGTCGGCGGCGACTGCGCGGTCCTGCTTGGCGCACTGGCTGCTGCACGGCGATCCGGTCCGGTGGCATTGGTCCATGTCGACGGTCACAGCGATTTCCACCATCCGGGCAATTACGACATCAACGCTTCGCTCGGCTCGGCCGCCGGCATGGACCTTGCGCTCGCCACCGGACGTGGCGAGCCGTTGCTGACCGACTGGCCCGACATCGCAAGCCCTCTTGTTGCGGACGAACAGGTGATTCAGATCGGCGAACGCGAGAACCGCGACCCCGACTTTGCCTGGCCGGACATCAATTCGACCGCGATGACGCTGATCGATGTCTTTGCCGTGCGAGAGCTTGGCGCGGCAAAGGTCCTGGAAAAGACCTGGACCACGCTGGCGCGAACCGGCTGGCCCTATTGGGTGCATTTCGACGTCGATGCGCTCGATCAGACGGTGATGCCGGCGGTGGATTCACCAGGCAGTCCCGGCATCGATCCCGAGGATCTCGTCGCCATCCTCGCGGCGCTGGTGGCAGATCCGCGCTGCATCGGAATGGACATGACCATTTTCGATCCGGATCTCGATCCGACCGGCGAGCTGGCAGTGCTGCTGGTTTCGCTGCTTGGCCGGATCTATGCGCCGCGTTAGAGCGACGTGCGTCCACTTGGACGCACAAAGTACGCTCTAACACTTTGAATCTGCGCATCGTGCTTCCGAAAATCGATTCCGATTTTGCGGGCCGATGCGATAGTTATTAGGTCCGCGCCACCGGCATCACCGTGACCTGAGTAATGCCGGAGCGGCGCACGACCGTGCACAGCGTCTCGCGGCCGATGCGCTCGGCGTCGAGCAGGCGCACCAGATCGTCGACGCCGGTGACCGGGCGTCCGTCGATGGCGGCGATGATGTCGCCTTCCCTGAGCCCGGCCTTGGCCGCCGGGCTGTTCGCCTCGACGCTGCGCAGGCGCACCGCCGTGCTGCTCGACACCTGCGACAGAAGGGCGGCGCGGCGCGGCAGGTTTGCCGTGTCGGCCGAGACGCCGATGAAGGCGCGGCGGACGCGGCCGAAGCGGATGATTTCCGAAATGACGAAGTTGGCGGTGTTGGAGGCAACCGCGAAGGCGATGCCTTGCGCGCCGTGGATCATGGCGGTGTTGACGCCGATGACCTCGGCCGCCGACGACACCAGCGGTCCGCCGGAATTGCCGGGGTTGAGCGCTGCGTCGGTCTGGATGACATCGTCGATCAGCCGGCCGGTGGAGGCACGCATCGAGCGGCCGAGCGCCGAGACGACACCTGATGTGACGGTCCATTCGAAGCCGAGCGGGTTGCCGATGGCAATGGCGATCTGGCCGCGCCGCAGGCGCTTGGAATCGCCGAGCGGCGCGATATCGGCAAAGCTGCCGTCGGCACGCACCAGCGCGATGTCGGTGTCGGGGTCGCGACCGAGAACACGGCCTTCTCTGGAGATGCCGTCCGGCATGGTGACGCGGACGGTGCGGGCATCGCCGACGACGTGGAAATTGGTGACGACCAGCCCGTCCGGCGTGATGACGAAGCCTGAGCCTTGGCCGCCGGCTCCACCGATGCGCTCGATGCGGCAGACGGCGGGACCGATGCGGTCCACGGCATCGGCGACCGTTGCCGAATAATCATCGAGCAGCGCATCGTCGAACTGCAATTGCTGGGCGGGGAGGGACATGGCAGGGCTCCGTGTCTTTAGAGCAAGATGAAGGATGCCTATATGTGCGGAGCGGCCGGATCGGTCGCGACCTGACCAGATGGCCAGTCCAACGCCCAACTAGCCGTCAGGCGAGTACCCGCCAACGCGATGCCGAGCGATATCTAGGGTATGAAAAAACCCAGGAGATCCAAGATGAGCGACTTCAATCTGAGCGCATTTTCCGACGCCATCGCCGATATCGCCGCCGCAGCGGCGCCGGCGACCGCGAGCTTCGCCGCGCATCAGCATCGCACCGCGACCGCCTTCCATTGGCGCGACGGCTATTTCATCGCTGCCGAGGAGGCGGTGGAGGCCGGCGAGGAGATCGAGCTGACGCTTTCTTCGGGCGACAGGCTGAAGGCTGAGCTGGTCGGCCGCGATCCATCCACTGGGACGGCCCTTCTGAAGCCGACCGGCGTGCCGGACGTGCCGCCACTGGCCAAGGCAGGCACGGTGCGGCCGGGCCATCTGGCCATCGCCGTCGGCAATAGTGACGGTGCGGGGCTCGCCGCATTCGGCACGGTCGGTGAGGTCGGTCCGACCTGGCGCTCGATGCGCGGCGGCACGATCGACCGGCGCATCAATCTGGCCGTCAATGCCGGCGGCCGTTTCGAGGGCGGCCCTGTGCTCGACGCCAAGGGCGCACTGATCGGCATGCTGCTGTTCGGGCCGCGCCGGCGGGCGCTGGTCATGCCTTACGAGACGATCGAACGGGCGGTGGCGACGCTACGCGAGAAGGGCCATGTCGCGCGCGGCTATCTCGGCGCCGGCCTGCACCCGATCCGCAATGGCGACACGCATGGCGCGATGGTGATGAGCCTCGACGACAATGGCCCGGCGAAGGCGGCCGGCCTGCATCTTGGCGACATCATCGTGTCGTGGAACGGCGAGGCCGTGCATGGTCCGCGCGAGCTGATCCGCAGGCTCGGGCCGGACAGCGCCGGCGCGTCGGTGACGCTCGGCGTGGTGCGCGGCGGCGAGCAGCGCGATGTCGTGCTGACCATCGGCGAAAAGCCGCTGAACTGAGAAGATCGATGGCAAGTCACGGGATCACGAGGCGGCGGCTGACGGTACTGATCGCGCTCGATGACGCCGTGCGTGCCGAACACCTGTCAACGGCCCTTGCCGCGACTGACGATCTGCTGCCGATTGTGGCCGGCAACAGCGATAGCGGCGACAGAGCGGATGTCGCGGTTGTCGATGAGAATAGCCTGGAAAGAGGGGGCATCGAGGGCGGGGCTACCGATCCAGCGATACCCCAGGTGCTCTTGTCTCAACGAGCGAGGCGGCAGTGGCCGGCCGATATCGTGTTTGCCGTGCTGCCGGCGGCAGCGGACGATCTGCTGATCGCTGCCGCCGCGCGGCTGGCGGCGGCTGGCTATCGGATCTCGGGCGAGGGCCGCCCCCTGTCCGATCGGCATGACGATTTCGCCTTCCATGACGACGACCTCTCCGACGAGGAGCCGGTTGACGATAGGGCCGAGCGGCCGGCGCTTTCGCCGCGCGAGAGCGAAGTGCTGGCGCTGTTGGCCGAGGGTGCGCCCAACAAGGTGATCGCGCGGCGCTTGAACATTTCTGTGCACACGGCGAAGTTCCACGTCGCGGCGATCCTGATCAAGCTAGGTGCGGCCAACCGCACCGACGCGATCGCCATCGCCATGCGGCAAGGCCTGGTGCTCGTCTAACCTCCGAGCCTACGCAGCGTAATCAACATCCAGCGTGTTGGGCCTTGCGCGGCACGCAACCGCCGCGCAAGGATCACGCCTGTAATGTTGCAAGGGAGGCGCAAGACATGTCGCTCAATGGAAAGACGCTGTTCATCTCCGGCGGGTCGCGCGGCATCGGGCTGGCGATCGCGCTGCGCGCTGCGAGCGACGGCGCCAATGTGACGATCGCGGCCAAGACCGCCGAGCCGCATCCAAAGCTGCCGGGTACGATCTACACGGCGGCTGAGGAGATCGAGCAGGCAGGCGGCAAGGCGTTGCCGATGTTGTGCGACATACGCGAGGAGGGGCAGGTGGCCGAGGCGGTCGCCCGGACCGTCGAAAAATTCGGCGGCATCGACATCTGCATCAACAATGCCAGCGCCATCCAACTCACCGGCACGCTGGAAACCGACATGAAGCGCTACGATCTGATGCACCAGATCAACACCCGCGGGACGTTCCTGGTTTCCAAAATGTGCATTCCGCACCTGAAGTTGGCTGACAATCCTCACATCTTGAATCTGGCGCCGCCGCTCGACATGAAGGCCAAATGGTTCAAGAACCATGTCGCCTATACGATGGCCAAATTCGGCATGTCGATGTGCACGCTGGGCATGAGCGTGGAGTTCGCCAGGGACGGCATCGCCGTCAATTCGCTGTGGCCGATCTCGACGATCGATACGGCAGCGGTGCGCAATCTTCTGGGCGGGGCGACAGTGGCGGCGATGAGCCGTTCGCCCGATATCATGGCCGATGCCGCGCATGCGATCCTGCTCAGGCCGTCGCGCGAAGCGACCGGCAATTTCTACATCGACGAGGAGGTGCTGCGCGCCGAGGGCGTTAGCGATTTTTCGATCTATGCGCCGGGCGCGACAGGTCCGCTCGCCGGTGACTTCTTCGTGCCCGACGAGGTGTTTGCGAATTCGGTTACGAACATAAAGGGGATTTATTAGCGAGAATCGCGCTGCTGTCTGAGCACCGTATTTCGGGCGGGTCGCTCTCGTTTGGAAGGGTTTGAGGCGGAGGGCCACGTGAGGAATTGTCTGGGCCTCGCATAGGCTTCGGTTCTCCACCGAAGCCGGAAACAAAACCCCGCCGGCGAGGGGGTACCGGCGGGGCTCATGTGTCCCGCTGGAGTCGGGACAGGGCAGGGAAGCCCTAGCCAGAATCTGGGGTGGACGACCTCGCGATTCAATGCCTGGTTAAATCGCGACGTACATTCTCCTTCAACCTCGGCTCATTGCCGGAAATAGCCCATCCCGGTGAAACCGGGGTGGGCTCTTTCTTCCCGTATAGATTCCAGAAACCAGTTCAGGTTTCTGGAATTGTTGCTTTTAAGTTGGCCATGGTCTTTACGAAAGCGGTTTCCACTTTTTGCTTCGCTGACCTTCGGTTCGGGGCCATGGCCTAATTCGTACTGGCGACCGGCGCCACCAGCGAGGTGATGCGGCGGATGGCGACGCGACGGTTCTCGCGCTCAGGCTCCGACGTGTTGACCTTGAGATACTCCTCGCCATAGCCCTGTGTCGTCAGGTTCTCCGGCGGGATGCTGAAGGCATTGGTCAGGGCTTCGGCGACAGCCTCCGCGCGACGGTCGGACAGGGCGAGGTTCGCCTCCGGCCTGCCGACGGCATCGGTATGGCCTTCGATCAGGAAGGTTTCCGCCGGATTCTTCTCCAGCAGCTTCTCCATGGCACTGGCGACGCCTTCGAGTTTCTGCACCTCGGTGTCGGGGATCGAGGCTGAACCGAATTCGAAGTTCAGCGTGTCGAGGTCGATGCGGCGGGCGATGTCGCGCACGCGGGCCGAGCGCTTGACCTCGTCGATCGAGTAGAGGCGCTGAACCCTCTCCACCGGCGGCTGTTCGAGGAAGGCATAGTAGTCGTCCGGATCCTCGACCTCTTCGGAATCCAGAATGTACTCCTCGCGCGGAATGTCGATCCGAATCGGCGGCAGGTCGTCACCCGGATCGCGCCAGTCGCCATCGTCCTCATAGTACCGCTCGTCGACATAGCTCAGCACATATTCGCGTCCGTCGGGCGCGATGCGTGAACGCTGGATGACGTCGCCGTAGCGGTTGCGGATGGTGACGATCTGGATTCCGTTGTCACGTTCGACGATTTCCCGGGTGCGATCGCCCGACAGCTCCTCATAGTAGACGTTCCTCGCGCCACGGTGCATGCGCGGGGCATCGTCGCTTTCGACGATCGTCTGGTTGTTGAACTGGAGGATAACGCGGTCGCCGAGTTCCCTGACGACGTCGACCCCTCGCGGGCGTGGACGGCGGCGAACGTCCTCGTCGTCGGGCGCACGCTCAACGCGTTTGCCCTTTTCCTCGGTCACCGGAACCATCCTCTCGAGCTTGAGCTCCTGCTGGGCCGCCCTGTCGTCGGTGGGCGGCGGTCCCTGGTCGACCGGAGCCGGCTTCGGGGCTTCCGCCTGCTCGCCGTTCTGCTGGGTGGGCTGACCACCCGCGTCCTGGCCGCCCGGCTCTTGCGCGTTGTCCCTGCCGCCCCTGCGCTTGCGCACGACATCCTTCTGGCTGTCGAACACGGGAGCCTCGCCCTGGGCCGGACCTTCCCCTTCGGCGGGCGCGGCCTGTTGGTCCTCGGTGGGCTGCTCGCCGGTTGTCGGCTGCTCTCCCGTCACCGGCTGTTCGCCGATAGGCTTCTTGCGACGGTCCTTAGCCTGATCCCGGGGCTTTTCGCGCTCGGCGGGAGCCGTTTGCTGGTCGGTCGGAAGCGGTTCGGCCTGCTCGCCGGCGGGCGTTTCCTTCCTGGCCGGCTGTTCAGCTGGCGCAGCTTCGATCTGCTGATCCTGGTCCCGCTTCTTCCGGCGCGGCGTGACCTGCTCGTTGTCATTTGCAGGTGCGGCCTTTTCGCGCGGCGCCGCCTGTTCGGCGGGTTCTTCGGCGGGTGCGGCTTCGATCTGCTGTTGCTGGTCGCGCTTCTTTCTGCGCGGCTGCTCTTCGGCCGGGGCGGCCTGTTCGGCCGGCGCTGCTTCGATCTGCTGTTCTTCGCGCTTCTTCCTGCGCGGTTTTTGCTCTTCGGCCGGGGCGGCCTGTTCGGCCGGCGCTGCTTCGATCTGCTGTTGGTCGCGCTTCTTCCTGCGCGGTTTTTGCTCTTCGGCCGGGGCGGCCTGTTCGGCCGGGGCTGCTTCGATCTGCTGTTGGTCGCGCTTTTTTCTGCGCGGTTTTTGCTCTTCGGCCGGGGCCGCCTGTTCGGCAGGGGCTGGTTCGGTCTGCTGTTGCTGCTCGCGCTTCTTCCTGCGTTGATTGCCCTGCTCGTCCCCGGAAGGCGCGGCCTGCTCCGTGGGAGCCGATTCAGCCTGCCGCTCGCGCTTCTTGCGCGGCTTCTGCTCCGGTTCCGCCTGCTGTGGGCAGCCTTCCGCCGACTCGCCTTCGGGGCAATTCGATTGCGCCAGGATCAAGGGCGTTGCGGTACGCTGCGGCGGTTCGAACGCGGCGCTGCCCTGCAGCGGGAATGCGCCCAACGGCGCGGACGCCATCAGCAGGCCAAGTGCCGTGCCTGCCAGAATCCGTGGTTGGCGTTTCATTAGAAATCCTCCTTTTGGCGTCCCATCCCGGCCCAAACTGTTCATCAACCGGATTGGTTCCGGTTAGCAGGCATTAACGGCGACGAACGGCGATTGGCCGGCGTTTTGAAGGCGACTTCGTGTCATTCCTATGGTGCCGGCCTATGGTGCCGGCCGGATTTGCGTCTGTTGCGGTGCTTGACCTTGACGCCGGCGGGGGCCACATCCCGTCAATGGAAACGCCGTTCTGGAAAACCAAGACGCTCGAAGCGATGACCCCGGCCGAGTGGGAATCGCTTTGCGACGGCTGCGGTAAATGCTGCCTGTCGAAACTCGAGGACGAAGACACCGGCGAGATCTACTGGACGAGCGTCGGCTGCCGGCTGTTCGACGCCGAAACGTGCCGCTGTTCGGACTATGCCAACCGGCTGGCGCGCGTCCCGGACTGCGTCGGGCTGACGCCGCAGAATGTGCGCACCATCAGCTGGCTGCCCAAGACCTGCGCCTATCGACTGGTCGCCGAGGGCCACGATCTCTACTGGTGGCACAGACTGGTGTCGGGGAGTGCCGAGACGGTGCATGAGGCCGGCATCTCGATGCGCGGCCGGGTCAGCGCCAGCGAGACCGATCTTGCCGAGCCGGACGACTATTTCGAGCACATGCTGGACGACGAGCCTTAGGGGGTGCCTCGAGCCAGGGCCCGGAACCGGCTGCGCGACATGGCGTTTTCTATCCAGATTGTTCAAAACCGGCTAGATCGTTCAGGACCGGCCAGTTGTTCAAAACCGGCCAGTTATTCAGAACCGGCCAGTTATTCAGAACCGGAAAGTTGTTCAGAACCGGAAAGCGGAGAAAACTGCGAAATTACCTCTTGTTGCCACATGAACCCAATATGAACGGCTGGTTCGCAAAAAGTTCAGATACGCAGGCGCATTCTCCTCCCCATCGGTTCGACCAAGACACATCGGTTCGATCAAGACACACCGGTTTCGATCAAGACACACCGGTTTCGATCAAGACGGCGGAAGCCCTGAACAAGGAGAGAAGACAATGTTCAACACGATCAAGACGGCGGCCCTTTCGGCGCTTATCGGCCTCGGCACGCTTGCCGCTATCCCCGCCACTGCCCAGGCAGACAGCATCTATCTCGGCTTTGGCAATAACGACGATCCGCGCGTCGGCGTCTATACCGGCGACGACGATGATTTCTACCGCGAACGTCGCCGCGAACGGGACTGGCGCCGGTCCTGCTCGCCAAACCGTGCCCTCAATAAGGCAGAGCGCATGGGTCTGCGCCGCGCCCGTATTATCGACGTCAGCCGCCGCACGGTTAAAGTCGCGGGCCGCCAGTACGGCGACCGCGTGGTGGTCGTGTTCGCCAATGAGCGCGGCTGCCCGGTTATCTACCGATAAACGTTCGGCACGTTGCCTACCGGCAACGGCCTGGAGTAGCAGAGCCCCTTTCCGCCAGGGCGGAAGGGTGCGGCTCGAAAAAACCCCGGAGGACCAGTCCTCCGGGGTTTTTTGATGCAGCAAATGCCGAACCGTTCAGGCGGCGGCGGTCACTTCAACTCGAAAGTGACAGTGACCTGCACCGTGTAGGAATTCTCGCCGGCCTGCACCGGAACCGATTCGCGGGCCGCGTCGAAGGCCTTGGCGTTCATCGGTATCGGCGGCGGCGCGACATTCTGGTCGGTGATTTCCAGCACCCGCCCGATGCTGACGCCGGCGGCTTCAGCCAGCGTCTTTGCCTTGGCCATGGCGTCGGCGACTGCCTTTTTGCGGGCTTCGGTGAGAGTTGCAGCCGGATCCTCGTTGGAAAACGAGATGCCGCCGCCCTGGTTGACGCCGAGCGATACCGCCTTGTCGAGAATCTCGCCGGTTTTGTCGATGTCGCGGATGCGCACCGAAAGCGTGTTGGTCACCTGGTAGGCGATGAGTTCGGCTTCCTGGCTGCCGTCCGGCTTGTTGGTGTAGTTGTAGCGGGGGCTGATCTGGATGCCGGCTGTCTGCAGGTCGCGCTCCTTGATGCCAGCCGACTTCATAGCGGCGATCACGGAGGCCATGGCGTCGTTGTTGGCATCGAGCGCGGCACGCGCGGTCTTGGCCTCGCGCATGACGCTGAGCGTCAGCAGTGCCAGATCGGGGGCCGCGGTCGCTTCGCCTTCGCCGGTGACGACGATACGGGGCGGGGGCGGCGAATCGGTCGCGCCGGCCATCGCCGGAAACGCGATTGCGGCGGCGAGCGCCAAGGGCAAAAGATGTCTGGTCATAAAAATCTCCTCGGTCTGCGATCCAGTCGCGCTGTCGACTACCGCATCGGCCCAAGAATCGGAATCGATTTCGGAAAGCACGATGCGTAGATTCAAAGCGTTAGAGCGTACTTTGCGCGTCTAAGTGGACGCACGTCGCTCTACTGTCTGAATATGGGCTGATTTGGACGATCTCGGCCAGCCAGTTCGGAAAGCCTTGTGCGATTCGGGGAAAAACATTAATCCAGCCGCGTGTGGGGCCTGTAGCTCAATGGTTAGAGCCGGCGGCTCATAACCGCTTGGTTGGGGGTTCGAGTCCCTCCGGGCCCACCATAACCTTTGATTTCATTGATAAAAAGTGCCATCGGCCCAAAACGTTTTGGGCCCATTATGGGCCCAAGGCAAGGCCGTGGCCCCGGTTTGTTCCGACTCGATTTGGTTATTTGACAATGCGGAGGTTTGTCCGCCGCTTCATGGCGTCGCGTTTGGCCTCGCGCTCGTTGATGGCACGAGCAATATCAACCGCGATCCGCTTCTTATTGGCCTCGCGGACATACTCATCCGTCACGGCCATTGAGGAATGGCCCATCGCCTCCATAATGGCCCGCGCTTGGATGTTGCATTCAGCGAGGTAGGTGCCGAAGGTGCGGCGCAGGCCATGGAGCGTGTAGCCGCTAGGAATTCCCGCCTGCCGCGTCCAGTGCTGCATCATGCCGGTCAGGCTCTTTTCCGAGAATGACCTGCCATAGGCGTTCTTTAAGACAGTGCCGCCTTTCGAGCGATCGAGCGGGTCCAAGGCCGATGCTAGTTTGTCTACGACTGGAATGAACATCTCCCGCCCGCCATGGCGGTTGCGGTTCTTCTTCTGGCGGAAATCAAAGGCCTCGATTAGCACCAGCGAGCCGTCGAACAGTTCGATCTCTTCCGTTAAAAGATCGTCCCACTCAAGAGCAGCGATATCGCCGCGCCGATTTCCAAGCCAGAAGCCGAGTGCATAGCAGGTGCGTGCGGCTGTGCCGATTGGGTGTCGCTCCTCGAACCTTTCGCGCATCGCAATTGGCCAAGCTGGGTTCTTGGTCGATTTGGGCACCCGCACACGGATAGATAGCGATGGATCATCCTGCGGCTTGATCCATTTTTCGACATCGGTCGCGACCCATAGAAGCTTCTTGATGGCGACCAACATGTGTTTGGCGACTGTGCGGTTTGTCCTGAAGATGCCTTCAATGATGGCGCGAAGCCGATCCGCGTCGAGATGTTCGACAGGAGTATCGCGCCAGGTGAGTGGGTAGTTGGGATCGACCCGCAGGTTGAGAAAACGCTCAATCAGTCGCGCATTCTTCTGCTGCGTGGCTTCATCAAAATCCAGCCACTCCATTGTCGTTTCAAGCCGGCGCGCGGCATGGCCAAAGGTTTTTGGCAGTGCCCGACCGGGCAAATCGATGATAACTGCCTTCTTGCCTTGACCCTGCGTGGCCTTCTCGTAAGCCGCCTCGAACTCGGGATCGCCGGGCTTACCGGGAAGGCGGATTTCGGGCATGCCTTTTGCGCGGTAGCGATAAGCTAGCTTGCCGTTCTTGAGACGCGAAGAGACCCCAGGGTATCGCGCATCCTTGAAGGGCCTAGCCATCAAACGCTCCTTCCAGACTTCTGCCGCCGGTGCTCAACGCGCGGGGAGTTCTCCAGCATCGCCTGTAGCGAGGGTTTTGCTTTCGATGGCAACGCGCAGGAGCACCGGGTAAGGGAAGCCTCTGCCTTGCTCTATGCCTTCGAACGTGCGTTTCGGTATTCCCAGCACCTTAGCTGCGGCTTCGGCAGTGAATCCTCCCTTGGCCCGCCAGACTTTCACTTCTTGGGCAATCTTCTCATTCTCGTTCACGTCACGCCTCCCCCACAGCCCACCGGCCTACTACGCCTTTAGCGTATACGCAATGAACGTAGCACTATCTTTTTTGCCCGTCTCGCTTGCTTCGCTCTAACAGCTCTTGGAGACCGCCGTCTTTGTCCGGCAACGATGTGAAAGCGATGTCCAGAGCTACACGATCCCAGACGGCGCGACTGTTGATGCGCTTAGGCTTCGGCATACGCCCATCGGCAACCATTTCGTCGAAAAGCGTTGATCCGACACCGATATAACGAGCTGCTTCCTCACGAGAGAGACCTCGCGGCGGATACGAGAATGCGTCACTCTTCATGGACGCTGGCTCGTCCCTGATGCTCCGGGGCGTGTTGGTGTCGAAGCACAAAGCCGCATCCTGGTTGCCATTTCGAAGCGACGAGATCGTGCTCACTTAAATAAGAGGAGCCCCGTTGAGCGGAAGCGGCCTGACTACGTCCGTTCGGCGCAAACTGGCAGCAACGTGTGAACGGGATGGATCACGGCAGGAGAGCGTTTCTAAGCGGACCGTGGGGCAAGTCGGTGGACGGCTACGTTGCATCGTGCACGAACGGGGCTAACCACCTGCGAGTGCCCCGCTGGCCCTCTCGCGCAGCCTCCCTTAGTGTCGAACTCGGAGCCGTTATCCCGAGGGCCGTCGAAAACCGCCGTCACAGAGTGCTCTCTTAGGTGCTGAAACCGATATTTCTAATCTATCGGTTTTAACTCATCCCTCAAACTTTAGATGGACCAAGGCAATTTCGGCTCGTCGATCGAAGTCGACGATGGCCGCACAACGATTGGCAGCTTTGCGCCATTGAACGAACCCGCTCGCGCGGGAGGGCGCAGGTTCGAGGCTTGCTGGTTTATCGGCAGCGCCGGTGAGGTTGTAATCGACGAGGGGTGACGGACAGGCATCGGCCTCCGAGCATGAAGGGTCAACCTTCAGCTTGAGAGGAGCATCCGATGACCATCCCTTCGCATCCGTCCGGCAGCGCGCTTCGCGAGCGCATGATCGAAGACATGAACGTGCGTGGCTTCACCGAGGACACGCGCCGTGACTACATCCGCTGCGTGAAGAGATTTGCGGCGTTCATCGGCCGCTCGCCCGACGCGGCGACGGCTGAGGATCTCCGCCGTTTCCAAGTGCACCAGACCGAGAGCGGCATGCGGCCGCCGGGCATCAACAGCTCGGTTTCGGCGCTGCGCTTCTTCTTCACCGTCACGCTCGACCGACCCGATCTCTCTCGTCGTCTCGCGATAGTCCACCAGCCGCGCAAGCTGCCGCTGGTGCTGAGCGCTGAGGAGGTAGCGCGGCTGCTCGAAGCGGCGCCGGGGCCGAAGTACAAGGCCGCGCTCGGCACGGCCTACGGCGCCGGGCTGCGGGTCTCCGAGGTGGCGGCGCTCAAGGTGACCGACATCGACTCGGCGCACATGTTGATCCGCGTCGAACAAGGCAAGGGCCGCAAGGATCGCCACGCCATGCTGTCGCCGCATCTGCTCGAACTGCTGCGCGCCTGGTGGCGGGAGGGCAAGCGCCGCGGCGTGATGTTGCCGCGGGGCTGGCTGTTCCCAGGACGCAATCCGGTCACACCGCTCTCCAGCCGCCAGCTGAACCGCGCTGTTCATGCCGCTGCGGAGGCGGCCGAGATCAGGAAGCGGGTGACGCCGCACACGTTGCGCCACAGCTTCGCCACCCATCTCCTGGAGCAGGACATCGATATCCGCGTCATCCAGGTCCTGCTCGGGCACGCCAAGCTCGACACCACCGCGCTCTATGCCCGCGTCGCCACCAACACGATCCGCACCGTGATGAGCCCGCTCGATCGGATCAAGCTGCTGACGCAGGACGAGACGCGACCGGACAGATGACGCCGCGGCGGTGAGCCGCCCGTCACTGGAGGTCGCCGACATCTTCCATCGCCATGGCGCCACCTGGCGCGCGGCGCATGCCGGTCATCTCAGCCTCGGCCAGATGAAGGTGATGTCGGCGATCGAGAGCTGCCGTACCGCTGCCCTCGGCGGCCATGTCGAGGCTTGCGAGGACTGCGGCCACAGCCGCATCGCCTATAACAGCTGCCGCAACCGGCACTGCCCCAAATGCCAGAGCGCGGCGGCACCGGACTGGCTCGCCGCGCGCCAGGCCGATCTCTTGCCGGTCGGCTACTTCCACGTCGTGTTCACGCTGCCGGCCGAGATTGCCGACATCGCCTACTACAACAAGGCCGTGATCTACGACCTTTTGTTCCGCGCCGCCTCCGAGGCGCTGCTCACGATCGCGGCCGATCCAAAGCACCTCGGCGCGCGCATCGGCATCACCGCCGTACTCCACAGCTGGGGCTCGGCGATGACCCATCACCCGCATGTGCACATGATCGTGCCCGGTGGCGGCATCTCGCTCGACGGCGAGCGCTGGGTGCATTGCAGGCCGGGGTTCTTCCTGCCCGTGCGCGTTCTGTCGAAGTTGTTCCGACGGCTCTTCCTAGCGAAACTCGCCGACGCCCATGCTGCTGGGCGCCTGCAGTTCTTCGGTGATCACGACGGTCTGAGTGAGCACAGCGCCTTTGCTACCTTCCTGGCACCGCTTCGGAGGAAGAACTGGTTCGTTTATGCCAAGCCGCCCTTCGCCGGACCTGAGGCGGTGTTGGCCTACCTGTCGCGCTACACCCACCGCGTCGCGATCTCCAACAGCCGATTGATCGCCCTCGGCGAAGCCGGCGTGACGTTCCGCTGCAAGGATTACCGCTGCAACGGGCGCGAGCGCTATCGGACCATGACGCTCGATCCGGGCGAGTTCATCCGCCGCTTCCTGCTCCACGTGCTGCCCAAGGGCTTCCACCGCATCCGTCACTACGGGCTGCTCGCCAGCGCCGGCCGCACGGCCAACATCGCGCACGTCCGCGAACTTCTCGCCGCGCCGCAGCCCAAGGCCGAATGCAACGGAACGGGCGGCGATGCCGCTGCGCCGTCGGACTGGCGGCCGCCATGTCCATGCTGCGGAGGCAGGATGATCATCATCGAGACCTTCGAACGCGGCGGCCGCGCCCGCGCGCCGCCATGGACGACAGCGCTATGACCACAAACCGCTCTTCATCGCTCTGCATACCCGCCGAGGGCTCTGATCGTCGGCGGCCCGACGCGATCGTGCGTCTCCAGCTGATCGCATGTCCCGCACCATCTGCAGCGCCGAAACCGCCCGCTCTTCAAGGGCCGCATCGCAATGCGCACCGCCATCCCCAGTCCTCCGACGTACCCCTTCCCATCCGCCAGACGCATCAATGCGGCCACAGCCGACCAAGCGGAACCGTCAAATCCCCATAGCGCCGAAACCGCGCCCTCCATCCCGCGGGTTCTTTCCCTGGAGGCTTCCGGACGCCGGCCCCGGCGCCAAGCACCACGTGGATGGCCGGCATCCGCAACCCTTCACAGGAGTGGCGATCAGCGAGCCACTACTCAGACGTCGCGTTTGGGCCGCAAGCGGACTATCCGTTTTCGGGTTGGCCGGTCTAGAAGCGGACTAACACGTCCAGCATAGCGCGGACCGCTTGGCGCCAACAGCCGACCTGAGAACTGTCCGGTTGACTCCCCGCGGTTCGCAAGCGAATTTTCATGCCGGAGGTCGACAGATCTAACGGCGCGGGTCAACGGCGAAGGCGACCTGAATAAGAGCGTGCCTGCCAACACGATCCCCACGGAGCAATCATCGATCCCTAACTAGGGACGTCGCAAACCCTCCAGCCCTCTGGCTACCCAATTCGCGCTCTGTGTATGCGGTGAACTGTAGCAATCGCTGCCAAAAGAGTTCTTCAACCCGAGTCGAGGCAAATTCTTTGGACAGTTCTCCGATGCGTCTTGCGGTGTAGCGGATGTGGCTACACTCGTCGCCACTTAACTTGCATAGCGTTCGACCTAGCATGTCTAGGTTACGGTGCGGGCAATATGCCTCGAGCACGGGCTCCAACAACTTCTGGTGAATGCGGGTCCTCACCTCACCGAGGTTCACCTGAATCAAATAGTCGAGCACCCTCCAGGGTTCGAGGCTAGCGGCCTCGACCTGGCTGTGCTGCATGGGGGGAAACTGGGTCTCAACGGCCCCGCGCACATCATCTGGCAATGCGTCTGGAAATACCAGATCGGCGAGACGAAGGTACATTCGGCAATGACCTGCCTCATCCTCGACATGCTGGCTCAGATCGTCAACAAGCCCGGCACTTGTGCAAGCGTTGGCAATCTTCGCTAAGTCGCGGGACCCCTCGCCCTCTTTGATCGCATTCGAGACAAGCGACTGCAGCACCCATACCGGGTTCTCAATATGCGACCTAAAACTGTTGCCGTAGTCGGCGAGGAAGTATGGCGGCACGTGACGTGCAACAGCGTCGCCAAACAGCCGAAGGTAGTCGCGCGTTGCTATGTCGGCTTGTTCGTCGAGGGCAGATTCAACAAAACGCGCGACGTAGTCCATTGTCATTTTTCAACTTCGAGCGGGCCATTGCAAGCGATAAAAGGGGCCATGCCGTCCTTGAAGGGTGAACTGCTGACACCGATTATCCCTGCGTTGATGGCAATGTTGTCGACCTTCAGGGTTGTCCCATCGACATAACCGGAAATGCGTATGCCTTTACCTCCAGCGAGGGACCTGAGGGCCTTAGCTTGATCTTCACTCAGTTCGAAGGAAAGCGGTGCTTCAGACATAGTCGAAAACTCCTTTGCCATAGAATTCACTGAACGCCATTATAATTGCAAATCTTGCGATGGGAGACAATTGCAAAAGGACACGCTTCAAAGCAGAAGCGCCGCCAAACTCTTCAAGGTCAGCCAAGAATGTCCTAGTATCCGCCACAACGATTGCAGGACGCTCCCAACGCCCTTGCCCAACGCTGTAAATGATCTCTGCCAAGTGGTTATCGAACCACCAACGCGACACCGAAATGCTAACTGAGAGGGATTGGACGTAATGCCAGTAACTGGGAGGGATATGCAGGAGGTCGCATGGACCGACGATTGCATGACGTAACGACGGCACGCGTTGCCAGACATTGGGGTCCGTCGGCGAGGCATCGCAATGGTGCCCTCGCACTGTGGCGCCGTCCGTGAGCGCGAAGGTATCCCGTGGGTGGCAGACTGCAATATATTTCCACCCAAACAACTGAATGAAGTAATTATGGTTCGTGACGTAGTCGTTGTGGTTATCTTGATGAAAGGTTTGCACCGTTCCTGGCGGACCGATCCATATGTTGTCGAAGTAGGCCGGCTTGCGCGATCGAGGTGAAACAGGCAATCGATGCGCGATGTCGACGAAGGACGCGTCACTCTGCCTGAGATAAAATTCAGTTGTGTCGAGACCAGCGAGATAATCGCCCAATCTCTGTTGCGCCCGGAGGTTCCGCCATCGTTCCTTATGCTCGAGCGTGACCAAGCGCGTCCCATGCCGTGCCGCGATACGCTGGGGTGTGAGGAGGGCAGCAAGTTCATCCAGAGCGGAAACGTCTCGCGACATCCAGGGAGTTTCCATCAGCTTTGCTGCGCACTTCATTCCGATGATGGGGATGCAACCTATTTCCCGAAATCTCACATCGGGACAAACGTATGACAGGTCTGGAGGAGCCGTCTGCAACATCCTCAGCCTCCAAGGGCAGCAACATATCCGCTTGGCAACTGGTCAGCATCGAACGCGGTCCAAGGGATATGATAGTGCACTCGGCTAAGATCCGACTGTCCATTTGCTTGCCATCGTTCCCGATGGGCTGCCAAGGTGCCGGCAAATTCGAGGCCCAGATCACCGAACACGACTATGTCGCGGCCGTGATAAAGCGCGCCCGAGCGGCGCTCGCTATCGATGAGACCGAAAGAGTAGTGTGTGAGGTCGAATGTACGCTCGACGCCTAGGTTCACAGCGCGGAAATTCGGTTCAGCGCCAAAAAGGTAGCTCCGGAATGCCAAAGAATCTAAAACAGGGTGACCAAAGCCTCGGCCCATTTCAATATGCAAGAAGGACTTCGGTCGCGGATCAATAAGCTTTTCAAGCGGGATGTACCATGTGTCCTCATCTGCAATGGAACCGGTTGTAGGCACGGACACGGACATCCTAGCGCCGACCGTGAGTAGTCCTTTCTCGGTTGCACGGAAGATCGTAAAGCAGTCCCCGCCACCCGGAATCGCTACAGGCATAGCGAGCATGCCTCCCGGCACCCGCAACGCCTCGCGAAGCAGTCGCGGGATGCCACGAAACGCAGAAGTGGCTATTATGACGTCGAAGAGACCCAGCTCGGGTAGTCGATCGACCCAATCACCCAATTGCACGCGCACACCAGAAGTGCCGATGAGGGCGCGCTGTGATTGATCGAAGAGGTCGGGAATAATCTCGCAACCAAATATCAGTGGGACGTCTCCTTCGCTGCCGGCTAGCAAGGAGAGTACTGACACCAGATAACCAGTTCCTGTTCCAATTTCGTATATGCGCTTCCCCCTCAGATCGCCGAGTTCTCTGATTATCCACCTAAGAAACGTTCGATCTGATATTGCTGAGAGAGTTGTCCCATCTGCGTCTGAGAACGTTCGAATAGGACCATCAAAACGCTCATGCCCCCTCGGGGCAAATCGCGCTAGGTCCACCCCCGCGAACGCGGCGTTGATGTCAGTATCGCCCATGGCACTAGGTTTAGCCAATTGATCTTACCTTAGCTAATAGAGAGCGTCAGATCGCACCGCGACGCAAGCACCTTTGCCAATTCTAGTCTCCAGCTACCCATTTCAGTTGAACCCACATTCCATGCCTGTTCATGGCGCGACCGCGACGGCGCGCGTTGTCAACCGAAATGTCTGCTTCCGGGCAGAGGTAAAGTTCGCCTCTATGGCCGACACGAGGCGCAAGCTGCCAGGCGGCGTTGGGCCGTTGCAGAATGGCAGCCTTAATGCACAAATAGTCGGAAACGAACGTTAAGGCACCCCGCTGGCATAGTCGTGACCTGACCCAAAGCTACCGTTTCGGCCAACACGGAAAAGCCCTCCAAAAGGGCCTCGCACTCAGTTCGCCATAGGCCGATTGCAGTGCGACGAATAGATCGCTTGCTGCGCTCAAACCCCGCTACAGCCAGAAATTCGCTACTGGTGCGGCGTCGTGATTCCGGCCGCGGTCGGCGGCAGCGTGGTCGGTGCCTGCCAATTAACGTCGACTTTGCCCGACGCGGTCAGCCCTTGCGGGAGAAAGGCGGCCTGATCGAGCCTAACGACAAGGACGTAGTCACGGCGCTGTCCTGTCGGCGTGATCTGGATCGACCCCTTCTGTCCCAGCGTTGTCGGGATCTTGCCCTTGGTCAGTTCCATCTTGAACCACAGGGGGACCGTACCTGAAAACACCGGCGTGACGACATGGGCGAGCATGTAGATCGGCTGCGTGAGCCGCACATGGTAGGTTGTGCTGTCGCCATTGGGCGTATCAAGCGATGTCGACCCCGTCGCCGACTTCGCGCCCAAGGTAACCAGCGCGCCGCCGATTGGAATGGTGCCGCTTATCTTGCAGAACTCTACTTTGCCGCCGACCACTAAACCGGCAAGGCCAAGTGTGTTTTGAATGCGAAAAGCGAGGCCGTCATTCTCATTCCAGCTGTGATCGATATGATCGACGTGGAGCGCGCCGTAGAAAGCTTCGTTGAATGCCGGGACAACCTCGAAACCAATGCGACCTGGAAGCGGCCAAGGGCAATCGGTCCAAGTTCGAGCGATATAGCCCGAGTAGCCGTACGATTTGATCGTCATCGTGCGATCGTTAAATCCAAGATTGTTGAATGCCTCGATCGTGTCTTCGATTGGCCTTCCGGTTACGTCGAACTGGACATCCTGGCCTGCGCGCCCGCGGTACGGTGCCGCCAGTGGTGCGAGTGTCTCGCGCTCAGCGCTAATCTGCTGGTTCAGGTCGGCGATTCTGCGATCCAGTTGCGGCGTGGCGCAGGCGCCCAATTGCAGCGCTACTAAGCCCCAAGCGACACTCTTGACGGTGCGAAAAAGCGATGCGCGGATCATGACGTACGATCCAGCTTGAAGAATACATGAATTCCGTCGGCAAGGGTTATGACGCGCTCAGCACGATAATGATAGCCGAGTGACAAGTGCGGGAGGTCCTGGCGCACATAGAGGGTTCCGTTGTTCCCCATCGCGATCTGGGATGTCGGACTTGGATCGAGCGCGATCGGAAGATCGCCCTTCAGAGGGATAGTTATTGCCGGAAGAGCGTCCGCGAGTTCCTGGCCTTTTAGTCGAAGCAACGCGCCGACGAATAGCAATTGGCGGAGCCGGAAGATGCTGATCCGAACATCTGGCACTATTTCCCTGATCTCAAAACGAGTGGCGATCTCTCCCTTTGCCGGATAGGCCACCATGATGAGGTCGGCGCGGATCCGAACTCGCACCTCGACTTTGCCGGAGCGGTCAACGGCACTAGCGTTGATCGTAACCTGTGGCGGTCCATCGTCGAACTTCAATTCGGTATGCGAAACCGTCAGCACGGCGCCGCGCGGACTTGGCAGCGGCACCTTGTAGTTGTCGAGACCAGCGAGAAATCTATTGAATACATCGCCCCGAAGGAAGAGCCTGGCGTCGTAACTTGAGCCTAGCGTGGGTTTAGTCCGAAGATACGCCTCGGTATCCTTCATGCCTTGAAGCTGAGTTTCGAGCTGCCGGATCTCGAGCCGCTTCAAGCGAGTTGTGATACAACCGGACAACAGCAGCGACATCGCGACCAGGACGACCGCTGTTCGCCACCGATGGCCCATGCGGCTCATCGTCCAGGTTCCTTTGGGGGCGGCATGCCGAAATTCTCCAGCAGGTCGTAAAGCGATATGGTCTCGAATGAGCTATCGAGCGCATCGGTCTTTGGTGCCGCGGGCCGCTCGCTCAACGTCAGCGTTGCACCAGTCGATGGATCAGCAGCCAGTACCGGCAGGCGCGTAACGTCAATGATGCAAGTGGTCATGCCACCCAGGATCGTGTTTCTGAGACCCGCTTTTTCAATGTCGCGGCGCGCCGCGGCGAGGGCCTGATCGAGGGCAATAAGTCGCGGGTTGGCATGAGCGCTCTTTCCGGGAGTTGACTGCGCTTTGAGCAAGGGAACCGTCAGTGGAGGGCTAGGCGCATTGGTATTGCGCGCCAGAGCGGCCTTCATCTTGGGATCAACGGCGGTCGACGCGATCAGAGCCCGATTGTTTTCGGCTACGCGACGTAGCGCCATTTCGCGCGCATCGCGATAGGCGCCAATACTCGCGGAATTCAGTTCGGCAGATCTGTTGAGGCCAGGCTGCACGATGAATAGCCGGCCGCCGTCGTCAAGCTTGAAATATGTCAGAACCCCAAGCGGCGCGCGGCAGTAACTTCCTTCTAAGGTAGTGCGTGCAACAACAACGCGATCGCCATCTACTGGCGTGTCCGTTGAGACTGTGACCTGAGCTTGCACAGGCAGCGAGAATAGCACGCTAAGGAGAAGTAACTTGCGCAATGTCAGTCCCCATGACAGCCAAGCTCGCGCTTTCGCTGAAATTGAATATTTTTCCTTGCACTTGTCAACGCAATTCGACAATCCAAGTCAAAATGGTGACGTTTGCTCTATTTCGTTCCGGTAATCTTCATCAGTATAATTCCTGTCACTTACTGCCTCGCGCCTGGTCGGCGCGACCGCGCTCACGGGCTCGGGCCTGCCTCGACACCGAGTCCCCGGTCGCGGGTATCGAGCTTCCAGTGACGATCGACTGGCGGGGCCAGCTACGCTGTCCAGCTCAAAGTTCGGGGCAGATGACCATGCCGGCGCGCGGCACTACGCTGACACGCCGGGGCGCGGCGCCCGACAATAAGCTCTCCGCGGGTGCCCAATAGAGGACGGTCGCACTCTCCGATCTAGCATGGTGTTCTTCATGAACGATTGGCGGGTTCTGGCGACTTCGCACTGAGGCGTGAATGACCAAAAAGCGGCGCACTGCTGAAATTCAGTTCCAAAACTGGGCGGCAGCGTTTCAAGAATGATGGCCCATCGGCGAACAATGTCCCACCTCGGCGACCAGTTCCCGGGTAGAATGTCGATCGACGGAGACTTGGACCTTAGAATGGTATCTAGAAGGTCTGCTACTCCGCAGCAGGGTCTATGTGCGGTTGGAGGCGGGACATCGCTGCCAGTTTTGGAAATAGCGATGACGGCTTTGGGAGGACGGGTGGGCCGGCAGAATGACCAAGGTGAGGCCCATTTCAGTCCGAAGCGACTTTGGCCTCGGTGCCAGCGCCGTCCGCTTTTGGTGAACGGTCGGGGCCGTTGGAATGACTGCCATGCGGCGCAAAGCAGACGTTCATGTTCATGATAGGTGCGGACATGGGGGTTGCGCTCGTACTCGTCTGAGTTCAACCTCCCGGTTTCGCGTTCTCAATCTTATCCAGATAATCTGCCCACCATTGCATCATCCTGACGCGGTCTTCCCAGTGCTCTGCCCGGGCGTAGGCGCGCCGAACGTCGTTCTTTTCAATATGCGCCAGCTGTCGCTCTATGGCGTCTGGATGCCACTTGCCGCATTCATTTAACAGAGTTGATGCCGTCGCTCGGAAACCGTGCGCCGTTGCTTCTTTTTTGCTGTAGCCCATGCGACGCAGGGCGGCGTTGAGCGTATTGTCGGAAATCGGACGGGAAGGCGATCGCACGCTTGGAAACAGCAGCGTCCCGGCGCCGGACATTTTTCTAAGCTCGGCCAGGATATTCAAAGCCTGCCTTGAAAGAGGAACGCGGTGCGGTCGACGCATTTTCATTCGCGCTTCCGGGATAGTCCATACCGAACTTTCGAAGTCGAACTCCTCCCATTCGGCAGCGCGAAGCTCACCGGGGCGGGGAAACAGCAGCGCCATCAACCTCAGAGCCGCTCGGGTTGCGGGCTGTCCGTCGAATGTCTCGATCGCACGCAGCAAGCCGCCCAATGCCTTCGGATCGGTAATGGCGGCACGCGGCGTGACCGTTGGTCTGATGAGCGCGCCCCTCAGCGCGGACGTTGGGTCAGTGTCGGCGCGTGCAGTGGCGATGGCGTATCGAAAGACGCTGCCAATAGTCGAGCGCAGCCGCCTGGCCGATTCGTATCGACCGCGCACCTCCACGCTACGAAGGGCGGCAAGGATAGTGGCCGCATCGATGTCCCGAATGCACTTGTGCCCACAAGTGGGATAGGCGAAGTCGAGCAGCCACTTGACCTTGGTGATTGTCCGGTCGGCACGTCCCTCTTTCTTCAGTTTGTCGACGTATTCCTCGGCGATTGATCGAAAGGTGTCCTTTGCCGAACCGACCTTTCGCGACTTGCGTTCCTGTGCGGGGTCGATGCCAGTTAGGAGGAGACGTTTGGCGTCATCGCGCGCTTGGCGTGCTTCGGCGAGCGAAATGAGGGGATAGCTGCCCAACGCCAGAAGCTTCTGCTTGCCGTCAAATCGATAGGCGAGGCGCCATAGGCGGGATCCTGTGGGCTGCACCCAGAGCTGGAGCCCGCCACCGTCAGACAATTTCAATAGCTTGGAAGCAGGACGGGCATTTCGGCATTTCACGTCGGAAAGGGCCATTTGTGGGACACCTCCCTTTGGCTGTTTCGATACCATCAGGATGTCCAGTACCAACGGAAATACCAGCCCTCCGCCACGTTGGATCAAATACGCCGAAATTCCATGAAACGCGCTCAATCGCGCCATCTTTCCCGAAAAGATGAACGATTTCAGCGGCTTGGGAAACAGAAGCGTAGAAGATTCGGCGAAAGGGAGTGTCAGGAGAAGAGGGGATGGTGCCCAGAGGCGGATTCGAACCACCGACACGCGGATTTTCAGTCCGCTGCTCTACCAACTGAGCTATCTGGGCCTGTTCCGGCACGCGGGCAGTTCTGCACGCCGGATTTCTTGAAAGCGCCGCAGGCGCCCCTTGAAAGCGGGTGGGTTATAGCACGGGAATCCGGCCTGTCCAGCGCTTAAGCGCTGATTTCAAGCGGGAAACCAGCAGTTGCTCGACGGGCGGATTCATGGGACGCGGTCGGGGCCCGCAGGCTGCTCCGAACAGCCTCATTTGGGAGGATCGTTGTCCGTTTCGTCCTCGTCGTCGCGGGCCGGAATGACGTAGGCGCCCTTGAGCCAGCGGTTGAGGTCGATGTCCTTGCAGCGCACGGAGCAGAACGGGTAGGTCTCGCGCGCCGACGGCTTGCCGCATTCGGGGCAGGGCCGCTTGGGGCGCAATGGCGTGACCTTGTCGTCCGAACTCATCGCCGTCCCGAGCTCATGGCCGAGCTGACTGCCAGTTGGCATGCACTTTGAACCCCTCGCCGGTCAGCAGCGCCACCGTCTCATAGAGCGGCAGGCCGACGACGTTGGTGTAGGAGCCGACAAGCTTGACGACAAAAGCGCCGGCCAGCCCCTGGACGGCATAGCCGCCGGCCTTGCCGCGCCATTCTCCCGAGGCGACATAGGCGTCGATCTCGGCGCGCGGCAGCCGCTTGAAACGCACCCTGGTCTCGACCAGCCGCTGGCGCAGCTTGCCACCCGGCGTGATCAGGCAGATGCCGGAATAGACCCGGTGCGAACGGCCGGACAGCAGGCCGAGGCAATTGACGACGTCGTCGAACGTTTCGGCCTTGGGCAGGACGCGCCGGCCGACGGCGACCACCGTGTCGGCGGCCAGCACAAAGCTCGGCGCATAATCCGCTTCCGTCTGCAGCGAGGCCAGCGCCTTCTCGGCCTTTTCCTTCGACAGGCGCTTGGCCAGCGAGCGCGGATGCTCGGCGCGCAGCGGCGTCTCGTCGACACCGGCCGGCAGCACACGGTCCGGCTCGATGCCGGCCTGCTGCAACAGCTCGATCCGACGCGGCGAACCCGAGGCAAGCACGAGCTTCGGCAAAATGCTCATCGCGATCCCGGGAGCTCTGACGATCTTACTTGAAACGGTAGGTGATGCGGCCCTTGGTCAGGTCGTAGGGTGTCATCTCGACCAGGACCTTGTCGCCGGTCAGCACGCGGATACGGTTCTTGCGCATGCGTCCGGCCGTGTGGGCGATGATTTCGTGTTCGTTTTCGAGCTTCACCCTGAACATCGCGTTGGGCAACAATTCCGTGACGACACCCGGAAATTCGAGGACTTCTTCCTTCGGCATTCGATACCTTTGCTTGGATGGGATTCCCAGCGCCCGGCCGGAATTTGCGCGGAACCTATATGATAATCGTGCGCTTGTGAACATGCTTAATCAGCGCGGTTTTTTGCCTTCCGGCGCCAGAAAACGGCCGCCGATCCGCGCCTTCAGCCGTTCGCGCACCTCGCGATAGGCGGCCATGATCTGCTCGCGCGTGCCGCCGACGTCCGTCGGGTCCGGCATCGGCCAATATTCGACGTCCACCGCAAGCGAGCGGGTAAGCTCGAGCGCGGTGTGATGGGCTTCCGGTGACAGCGTGACGATCAGGTCGAAATAGTCGTCCTCGAGGTCGTCCAGTGTCCTTGGGTGCCGTTCGCCCAGCGAAAGCCCGTCCTCGGCCAGCACGGCGTCGACGAACGGGTCGCGTTCGCCGCCGCGCACCCCGGCCGACGCCACGAAAGTTGTCGTCGGAAGCAGCTGGCGCGCCAGCAGTTCGGCCATCGGCGAGCGCACGGCGTTCATGCCGCAGACAAACAGGATCGAGCGGGGCAGGATCGAGCGGGGCAGGATCGAGCGGGGCAGAGGGGCTGGCAGGTCAGCCTCGCCAGTGCAGCACGCAGACAAGCGTGAACAGCCGGCGCGCCGTGTCGAAATCGATCTCGATCTTGCCGGCCAGCCGGTCCATCAATGTCTGCGAGCCCTCATTGTGCAGGCCGCGCCGGCCCATGTCGATCGCCTCGATCTGGCTGGGCGTCGAGGTGCGGATGGCGTCGTAATAGCTTTCGCAGATCATGTAATAGTCCTTGACGATGCGCCTGAGCGGCGTCAACGACAGGATGTGGGTGACCACGGCAGCGCCGTCCTCACGCGTCACCGCGAAGACCAGGCGGGATTCGGCCAGCGACAGTTTTAGCCGGTAGGGTCCGGCGCCGTCGTCATTGACCGGCTGGAAGCTGTTTTCCTCGATCAGGTCGAAGATCGCCACCGCCCGCTCATGCTCGACATCGGGCGTCGAACGGCCGATCGTTTCGTCGAGTTCGACATCGATCAGCCTGGCGCGGGTTCGATCGTAGTCCGCCATGTCAGTCTACATATTCAGCCGTATGGCGACGGAGCGTCCATGCGCGTCGAGGCCTTCCGCCTTGGCCAGCGCGATGGCCGCCGGCGCCAGCGCCCGCAATTGCTCCGGCCCGAGCTTCAGGATCGAGGTGCGCTTGACGAAATCGAGCACCGAAAGCCCGGACGAGAAGCGCGCCGAGCGCGCCGTCGGCAGCACATGGTTGGAGCCGCCGACATAGTCGCCGATGGCTTCCGGCGTGTGGCGGCCGAGAAAGACGGCACCGGCATTGCGCATCCGCGCCAGGAAGCTTTCCGGCTCGTCGATGGCAAGCTCGACATGTTCGGCTGCGATACGGTCGACCAGCGGCAGTGCCGCCTCGATTCGGGGAACAAGGATGACGGCGCCGAAATCGCGCCAGCTCGCCGCCGCCGTCTCGGCGCGCGACAGGTTTTTCAACTGGCGTTCGACCGCCTGTTCGACCGCCGCGCCGAAGGCGGGATCGTCGGTGATCAGGATCGACTGCGCCGACACGTCATGCTCGGCCTGGGCAAGCAGGTCGGCGGCGATCCAGTCCGGATCGTTGCTGCCGTCGGCCACGACAAGCACTTCCGAAGGCCCGGCGATCATGTCGATGCCGACCGTGCCGAACACCTGGCGCTTGGCCGCGGCGACATAGGCATTGCCGGGGCCGACGATCTTGGCGACCGGCTTTATCGTCTCGGTTCCATAGGCAAGTGCTGCGATCGCCTGCGCGCCGCCGACGCGGTAGATTTCGGATATGCCGGTCAGATCCGCCGCCACCAGCACCAGCGGATTGATGATGCCGCCGGGCGCCGGCACCGCCATGACGATCCGCTCGACGCCGGCGACCTTGGCCGGCACGGCGCTCATCAGCACCGAGCTTGGATAGCTCGCCGTGCCGCCCGGCACATAGAGCCCGACCGCCTCGATCGCCGTCCAGCGCGAGCCGAGCTCGACGCCGATTGCGTCCGTATAGCGGTCGTCCTTTGGCCGCTGCCGCTCGTGGTGGGAACGGATCCGGTCACGGGCGAATTTAAGCGCCTCGATCGTCTGCGGGTCGGCCGCATCGTAGGCCTTGGCGATGTCGTCTTGCGACACCGCTATGCCGAGGTCTTTCAGATCGGCCTTTTCGAATTTCTGCGTATACTCGATGAGCGCCGCGTCGCCCTCGGCGCGCACCCGCGCGATGATCGCGCGCACCACGGCGTCGACGTCGGCGGACACTTCCCGCTTGGTCAAAAGGAACGCGGCAAAACGCTGCTCGAAATCGGCATCGGACAGACGAAGGGTGATGGCCATCTTGTGCCGCTCAGGCTCTGTGGAAGGGGCGCGACGTCGCTTCCCATGCGCCGCCAATGTCAGCCAGCCGCGCCTCGATGCACTCGACATCGAGCATGATCGCGCCGCCGCCTGAAAAGATCAGCTCGACAATGCCGGCCGGCTTGTCGAGCGCAAGGAAGCTGATCGCCAGCAGCGACAGCACCTCATCCGGCTTGTTGCGGGCAATGCCGCTGGTCTTGGCGCCCAGCACCCGGTCGAAATGCAGCACGCTTTGCCGCCGCTCATTGTGCTGGCGGAACAGGCCCGGTTTCGCCTCCCAGACGAAGCGGTTCATCGTCATCACGAAGCGCTTGACCGCCGGCATGTATTCGAGGTCGCCGACCTTCAGCACGGCGTCCTGGACATGGGCCGAGACGATGCTCAGATCCTGATCGTCGAGCGCGACAAGCTTGAGAAGGTTCATGCGGATTTTCGCACCCTGCGAAGGTTTACAATCGACGTTCTGTTAGGCGGTCTTGGCGATCCGTGCAACCGCGCCACGGACTCTGACCAGCGCAATCGCTTCAGCTTTGCGCTGTCCCTCATCGCACTGCCGGGCACTTCGCCCCGTAGAGTGACGGGGAGAAGGACGCCTTCGCAAAGGATTTCGCCAATCTCCAGAGTTGCAGAAAAGGGAGCCGAGGTTGCGGTCAGCCCCTTCTCCCCGTCACTATACGGGGAGAAGATGCCGGCAGGCAGATGAGGGGCGGCGAGATCGATAATTGGTCTGAGGCCCTGCGGTTCTGCGAAATAACCTAGCCGGAAATCCGCTCGATCACCGCGCCGCAGCCGGACAGCTTTTCTTCCAGCCGCTCAAAACCGCGGTCGAGATGATAGACCCGGTTGACCGTGGTCTCGCCCTCGGCCGCCAGGCCGGCGATGACCAGCGACACCGAAGCGCGGAGGTCGGTCGCCATGACCGGCGCGCCCTTCAGCTTCGGCACGCCGTCGACGATCGCCGTCTGGCCGGACAGTGTTATGTGGGCGCCGAGCCGGGCAAGCTCCTGGACGTGCATGAAGCGGTTTTCGAAGATCGTCTCGGTGATGCGCGACTTGCCCTTGGCCATCGTCATTAGGCCCATGAACTGCGCCTGCAGGTCCGTCGGGAACGCCGGGAACGGCGCTGTCGTCACGTCGACCGGCGCAATGCCGGCGCCGTTGCGCCTGACGCGGATGCCGGAATTGGTCTGCGTGATCTCGGCGCCGGTCTGGGAAATCACGTCGAGCGCGGTCTGCAACAGGTCCGCCCGCGCGCCTTCGAGCATGACGTCGCCGCCGGTCATGGCGACGGCCATCGCATAGGTGCCGGTCTCGATGCGGTCGGGTATCACCCGGACGCGCGCGCCCGACAGCGCTTCGACGCCATCGATGGTGATGGTCTCTGTGCCGGCGCCATAAATCCTGGCCCCCATGGCATTGAGGCATTCGGCGAGGTTGACGATCTCGGGCTCGCGGGCGGCGTTTTCGAGCACCGTTTCGCCCTTGGCCAGCGACGCCGCCATCATTAGCACATGGGTGGCGCCGACCGACACTTTTGGAAAGACGTAGCGATTGCCGACAAGACGGCCGTTCCTGGTCTTGGCGATGACGTAGCCGGTGTCGACGTCAATATCGGCGCCCAATACCTGAAGACCTTCCAGGAACAGATCGACCGGGCGCGTGCCGATGGCGCAGCCGCCGGGCAGCGACACCTTTGCCTCGCCCATGCGGGCAAGCAGCGGGCCGATCACCCAGAAAGAGGCGCGCATCTTCGACACCAGCTCGTAGGGTGCGGTGGTGTCGACGATGTTGCGGGCGGAGAAAGTGACGGTGCGCGAATAGCCCTCCTGCTGCTTTTCGCGGCGGCCGTTGACCGAATAGTCGACGCCATGGTTGCCGAGTATGCGGATAAGCTGCTCGACGTCGGCCAGATGCGGCACGTTTTCCAGGGTCAGCGTGTCGTCGGTGAGCAGCGAAGCGATCATCAGCGGCAGCGCGGCGTTTTTCGCGCCGGAGATCGGAATGCTTCCGGCAAGCTTGTTGCCGCCGACAATTCTGATGCGATCCATGGAAGAGCGTCCCCTCGGCCGAAAGGCCGGTTTTCAATCGGTTGAGTCTGTTGTGGCCGGTCTAGACCATTGGCCGGCTTGGTTCAAGAAACAGGATTCCCGCCCTGGCCAGCCTGTTGATATAGGTCAATCCTTTTGCGTTTTTTTTAAAGCGCCGAGCCCTTCCGGCCGCTGGTCAGCCCCGCCAACGCGCCGCGAGCGCGACTGCGCTTTGCGCTTCTGCAGATTGGCGCGCAATTGCTCGGCGAGCCGGCTCTTGCGGTCGGGCTTTTTCGGTTGGCTGTCCTTTTTCGAGGGCCCGCCTTTGTTCTTGTCGTCCATGGTCCCGTCCCGGCTGACGATTAGAGCGACGTGCGTCCGACTGGACGCACAACTACGCTCTAACTTATCTACGCCTCATACTTTCCGAAAATCGATTACGATTTTCGGGCCGATGCGCCAGCCCGCTATTCAGGGATAGCCAACAATGTGGCGCTGCCATGTCCGCAAAACCCGTCGGAGCGGGCTTTCACAGATGGCTTGCGCTTGGCCTTGCGCTTGCCGGTTCGATATGGCAGAAGCCCCGCCATCAGCGGCTGCGGTAGCTCAGTGGTAGAGCACTCCCTTGGTAAGGGAGAGGTCGAGAGTTCAATCCTCTCTCGCAGCACCAGTTGATCCCATTTAATTCGCTGAAGGGCTCTGTTCTGACGACGAGCTGCCTGGCAGCGACAGGGAGCTGCCATTACGCGCGGAAGACGTTGGCCGTGTGCTCGCGCCCCGACGAGGATTTCAGGCTCTTTCGTGTGAAAGCCCAATCAGCCAAACGATCGAGCGAGATCACACCGGCGCCGCGTGTCAATACGAGAAGAAGCAATGACACCCACAGCAGGTGCTCGGCCCAGTTCTCCGGGAAAACGAAGATCTGGATCACCGAAACGACGCAGAGCAGCACGAGCGCGCCTAACCGCGACAACAGCCCGAGGAAAAGCAGCACCGAGCCTGTGATCTCGGCGGCGGTAGCCAGCGGTGCCGCAATAGCAGGTTCAACGAAGGGCAGATTGTATTCGTTGGCGAACAGCTGCAGCGTTACCGGCCAGGATGCCAGCTTCGTCCGCGCGGACTGCCAGAAGACATGTGCGACCGCTATTCGGGAGGCGAGCTGGACCAGCGAAAGCGGAATGCGTTCGGGTAGTTTGATAATACGCCTGTAGAAGCCGACAAGGCCGGCCGGGATGGACGAGGAATATTCAGGTATCGCGGTCATGACTGTCTCCATCAGTTTGAGCGGGGGTGCGCCGGAATCCGCGCGTCCGTAACGAGTCCGTCATCGAACAGACGCACGAGCGCGCACACGAGATCGAACGCCGGATCGAGAGCGAAGGCGCGGGTTGTGGCGTGTTCCAGGCCGAAGCCGTGCTTCAGGGAATGCCGGAACGCAAAATTCGCGCGATCGAGAAGAACCAGGCGGACGCTCTCTCCGGCCCGCCACAACGCCACGCGTTCTGGGCGCCTTGTCCAGGCGCTTTGCTGGTCGACTGCCGTCTCCTGCTGATGCGCCGTCCACACGGACAGGATCGACCAGCGCGAAACGATCAGCCGCAGGGATGGCTGCAGCAGGATATCGGGCGAAGGTCCGAGATCGGTGTTGTCATATTCCGCGAGGGCGCGGGGCGGCAGAGATGCCGCATCGAGCGCCTCGGCAATGGCCCATTCGAGTCGCGCCGTTTCGGCCACGACCGGCATGTCTGACAGCGTGTCGATGGTCTTCAGGAAGCGCGGGAAGCCGGCGCCATAGCGCGCCAGCCGCGACTCCATCGGCGGATGCCGTCGAATGAACTCGCTCGCCACGAAACGGAAGAACCGCTCGTCGACTAGGCGAACCGTGACTGGAAAGACCGCCATCAGCACAGCGGTAAGAGAACTGCGCGTGTTGTTCTGGTAGATACGCAGGCGAGCCAATGGATCGGCCTTGCCGGCGGTTAGCATTCTCGCGGTGACCGCTGGTTCCATGGCCAGCACCGATCGCGCCATGGTGGTCTGCAGGTGTTCAAGCGGCAGCATGGTATCCTCCCTCTATTGGCGGCATCGCCGCAGGCATGGCCTGTCCAGCCTTGGCGGCAGCAAATGCCGCAAGCACGGGCATGCCGCTCCTCATGTCACTTTCGAAGGAAAGGAGCGTGGATATCGGCCGGGGCTTGGCTGTCGCAGCTTGTCTCGCGGCCTGCTTGCGGTTGAACATGATCGAAGCGGACAGCATGTCGGCCCACATGGCTTCGCCAAGCAGCACATCGAGAATAGGGACATCGGTATCCCATTCGATCAGGGTGGGGCGCGGTCCAAGCCGGCTTATGGCATGATGGTATAGCGTCCAAACGACCGGCGGCACGCGCGAGCCATGATCGTCGATGAGCACTGTGTCGGCCCCGACCTGATTGGTGGCATGGCCAGCAAGGTGGATCTCGCCAACGGCCTCGGCCGGCAGCGCGTCGATAAAGGTCTTCGCGTCATACTGGAGGTTGTGCGCCGAGACCTGGACGTTGTTGACGTCGAGCAGCAGGCCACAGTCGGTCCGCGCTACGAGTTCGGCCAGGAATTCCGCCTCGTTCATCGATGAGTCCGCAAAGGCGACATAGGCGGACAGATTTTCGATCAGGACGCGTCGCTTCAGCGTTTCCTGGACAGTCGAGATATTGCGCGCGACGATCACCAGCGCCTCTTCATCGTAGCGCAGCGGCAGCAGGTCGTTGAGATAGGCGCCGTCGGCTACGCTCCAGGCGAGATGCTCCGAGACGAGATCTGGTTGGAAGCGCTCGCAGACCTTGCGCAGCCGCTCCAGATGATTGCGGTCCAATCCCTGTGCGCTGCCCAGCGACAGGCCAACGCCATGCACCGACAGCGGATAGATCTGGCGCAGCCGTTCCAGCGCCTCGACGCCGGCGCCGTCTCCCATATAGTTCTCGGCATGCACTTCGAGCCAGCCAGCGGACGGCCTGCGGGTCAGCATCTCGCTGATGTGAGGAGAGCGAAGACCGATACCTGCGGTTGCGGGGATCGCGAGGGGTTGAAACGCACGGCACATCGGTCTGCTCCATTCCAAAGGGGTTGGCTCGAAGTCTGGATCGCTCAGGCTTTCGGCTTGTCGCTGCCGCCGGTGATTTTGGCGCAGCTGCCGGCAGGCAGGTAAAGCCAGGAATCCGGCTGGTTGTCGGCGGTCGCGGTGCCGGCACATGAATGTGTTGCGGTTTGGCAGTCGTTCTGGCCGGCTTTGACGACGCCGTAGCACTTCTCGAAGGCGAAGTTGGGCTGGGCGGCGGGGCCGCTGTGGGCGGCCGTGGCGGCCAGCGAAGTGGCAGCCGCGAGGGCCGATCTAATGAGGGTTTTGGTATTGATCACGGTCGTGTCTCCTGGTTGCGTTTCGAGGGAAAGACTGACCTTGCGGCCTGTCTGCAAGCAGTGTCCCCGATCAGACGGCCGAGCTGAAATGCTGTCTCGGCATGGATTTGATACGTGGTCACTATGTTGAAGGGGCCCCAAGCAAAAAGCCCTCCGGCGGGGGAACCGGAGGGCTTGGCGCCTGCGGTCGTGAGCAGGCGCGGCTAGGCGGGAGGAGGCGCCTAGATGTATCGATTTTTGCTGTCGACGGCCGAGCGTTCGTCCACAAAAAGATGATCGGCCAGAAGCCAATCCTCGGCTCGTTGCCGTCCTCTGTCGCGCATGTCGGTCAGCTCACCCCAGTCGGTCCCGGGCCTCGTTAACAGCGCTGCTCCAGCCCGGTGCCGACCGTCGAAGACGGTGTGAATCTGTGCGGGCTTCATTGCAGCATGATTGGCGGCGAGGCGGCAAGCCCCGCACGGTGTCATGGACATGGCGGGCTTGCCGGCGATGATCAGCCGATGGCCGGCATCAGCCGGCTGGGCCGGTGGTAAACCCGAAAGGTCGCCGTCGCCCCAATAGGTGTCGCCGTCGATCTCCACGGCCGGGAAGAGGAATGGGATTGTGGCCGCCGCCACGATCGCGTCGATCGACAATTGATCGCTGGCGAAGATCTTCACCGCGTCGGTGCGGGCGTTTGAAGCCACGATGCTGAGTTTCACCGGGCAACTTTTCCTGCGGATCTCCGCAATGTCGATTGACTGTTCCAGAATCAATCTCAGCGGATTGGCTGAATCGGCTGGAAACATCGACACGTGACTGACGCGTCGCCAGAAGTTGGTGAGCGCCGTCCGTGCGCCACGCCGATTGCCCAGAGCCAGGCCATAGGCCAGAACCGCCGCCTCCATCGCACCGAAACCGGACGCGGTGATGTTGCCGAAGGAAAGGCCGGACTCATCCAGCAAGCGGTCGAGCACGCCCCAGACAAATGCGCCGCGTGCGTCGTTTGTCAGAACAATGTCGAGGAGTTGCCGGTTTTCGGTAGCAGCCCTTGCGCCGGCAACGACTGCTTGGTTGGTTTCGGTTCTGATTCCGGTCTGGACATGCATCTTTCAGTCTCCATCCCAAAAACGCCAGCCAGGGCGTTTGACGAAGAGACTGCCGTATCATCTCCTGTTGGCGAAATGCCAAGGTGGCATGAACTCCATAGGCAGATTGCATTGGCTGCAATCGCCTGCGCGGCGGAAGGTTTTCGCAAGGCAGGCAAAAATCCGCGTGCAACGACCCGATAATGAGCAAGCGTCATGCCGCACTCTGCGCGAACGTGCTCGCTTTGCGTGGTGCCAACTGGCGGTTCTGCCGCCAGGCATCCGCGGGATGCAGAACCGGCATAAACTCCATACTCAGATGGCATTGGCAAGTTGGCGGTCGATTGCAGCAAAGTTTCGTCTCGGCAAGCAGGAACCGCAGGTTGTTTGATTGCTGCCGATCATTACCGCGGCCGTCGATGGGACGATCGCCCAGCCCTCAGAGAAGGACAATAGCATGAATATCAAAGCTATCTGCCTCGGCGCCTTTGCCCTTTCCGTTCTCGGCGGCGTGGCGTTTGCCGGCGCACTGGATTCACCCTACAACATGCAGCCGTTCTTCACCGATGCGAGCATGAAGACGATGAAGTCAGATACAGAGTTCAAAGCAGCCTGGGATGCGATGTCGAAGGACAAGCGGAACGCGATGAAGAAGGAATGCAACGACGCGGCGATGAGCAAGCCGTATGCCGAGTTTTGCGTCAAGGTCCATCAGCTTGGCGGCAACAGCTAATCGCCGCTTGACCTATTTCGCTGCAATAAGAGCATGATGGCGAGCAAATGCTCGCCATCATTGTTTTTAGGTCAGCCTGAGCGACGCTTTAGCCGTAGCGAAGCGATCCGCACCTTGACCTCAGAAGGCATCATGACGGGCCGTTATCGACTTTATAGCGGCAGCGCATTGGCACGACGGGACGCTTTGCGGCAGGCTCCGAAGCCAGCATATGAACCGTATGCAGTTCGGGGACAATCGGCATGGACATTCATCACATCCGCTATTTTCTTGCTGTCTGCGAGACACGGAATTTCACGCGCGCTGGCGAAAAATGCAATGTCACTCAACCGGCGCTGTCGCGAGCAATTCAGCAGCTTGAGGAAGAGGTCGGCGGCTTGCTTTTTCGCCGCGAGCGAAACCTCACCCATCTCACGGATCTAGGCGCTCTGCTGCGACCCCGTTTCCAGCAGATCCTCGACGAACTGACCGGCGTTCGCCAAGAGGCATCAAGGTTTCTCTGTCTGGAAAATGCGAACCTCAAGGTTGGTGTCATGTGCACCATCGGTCCGCGCCGGTTCACCGGGCTGCTGGCCGACTTCAACAGACGTCAGCGGGGAATCCAGCTTCAACTGGTAGAGGGCGTGCCGGCATCGCTTTCCCAACTGCTCGAATCAGGCGAGATCGACGTCGCCATTATGGCATCCAGCGACAGCTTTCCGGAACGCTTCGAAGTGACGCCGCTTTATCGCGAGCGCTTCGTCCTGGCATTTCCCAACGGCCATAGATTGGCCCGCAACGACAATGTCTCCATTTCCGAACTCAACGGTGAAAACTATCTCAGGCGTCTCAACTGCGAGTATCGCGATCATCTTGCCGGCCTGTGCAACGATCGGGGTGTGAAGCTTAGGATCTCCTACGCCAGCGAGCGCGAGGACTGGATCCAGAACCTGGTTTCCGGAGGGCTCGGAATCTGCTTCATCCCGGAGTTCAGCGCGGTGATCCCGGGCTTGCAGGTCCGGCCCGTCATCGACCCCGAAGTCTGGCGGGAGGTATCCCTCGTCGTTGTGGCGGGACGTCGGTTCTCACCCGCGGCATTGGCCTTCGTAAACAGCGTGAAGGCGCATGGCTGGCCGGAGAGTGCCATACCTTTGGCAACCCGCAAGACAGCGGCCTGAAGCATAGTCGAAGAGTTTCCATTCTCGCGACATGCTTTCATGCACCTCCTATGTGTCGGCACGAGTGGATTACTATAGTTTTCAGGTATCGAATTGAGAGCCAGGCAGCATTTCTCTTTCTTCCCGGACCTCGTCACTCTCCTTGTCATGCCCCGCCTCCCGCGTTTGGGCACCGACAAAGGAGAAACAAGATATGGCTTCCAAAGCAATCGCATTCTGCGCGCCACTTAACGTGGCGCTGGCGCTCGGCCTTCTTTCCGCAACCGCGGCGTTTTCCGTCGCACCGGCTTTTGCAGGAGACTGCCCAGCCGGCCAGGCCGCGACCATCGACATCCAGGAGCATCCCAGCAAGCCGGTTGGCGTTACCGACGATGTCCTTTCGGCCATCGATCTGAGCCCGAAGGGCGAGGCCTGGAAAGGTAACATGCTGCGCCTGCGCAAACTCGTCGTGCAGCCGGGGGGTGTCGTGCCCTGGCATGAGCACACCGTTCGTCCGGCCAACATCCTCGTGGTGGAGGGCTCAATCACCGAATACCGCAGCACCTGCAAGGTGGGAATTGACCACCAGGCTGGCGACGTGAGCGTCGAATTCGGCCAGCTCGCTCATTGGTGGAAGAACAACGGCAAGGTCCCGGCGGTGCTCTATTCGGCCGACATCCTGCCGCCGGAAATGCGCGAAGATCACACGATGTGAGTCACGCGTTGCGGTGACCGTTTCCTAGCATCAGCAACTGAAAGCGCGTCCTCAGGTAATCACCTGGGGACGTGTGGCCAAGGAGCCTCGTTATGATGACAACGACGGAACAGACTTCCTCGACGCGGCTCCGCATCGCTGCCGCGGGCAGCTGGCGCTTCGGCATCATCGCTGTGATCGCCTTCCTGACACTTGTCGATCTCTTTGCCACCCAGGCGATCCTGCCTTCGCTGGTGGTAAAGTTCGGCGTCAGCCGCGCCACGATGGGCTTTGCTGTGAATGCCAGCACTTTCGGCATGGCTGTGGCCGGCATTGGGGTGGCGCTTTTTGGCAGGAATCTCGATCGCCGCAACGGCATCTGGATCAGCCTTGCGGTGCTGGCGATACCGACTACGCTGCTGTCACAAACAGACAGCATCGTCGTCTTTGCCCTGCTGCGTGTCGTCCAGGGCTTGTGCATGTCGACCGCGTTCACACTGACGATGGCCTACTTGGCCGAGCATTTTTCCGCGCGGCAGACGACAGGTGCGCTTGCGGCCTATGTGACCGGCAATGTTGCCAGTAACTTCTTCGGACGGCTTATGTCGGCCGCCGTCGCCGATACGTTTGGCATCTCCACTAATTTCCTGACGTTCGCCGCCCTCAATCTGATTGGCGCGGCTCTTGTCTGGCTCACGCTGCAGAAGACATCCGCAATGATGCGCGCCGACGCGACCGGAGAGCCTGCCCGCGCGGCCTGGAAGAGCCCGCTGAAGAACGCCGAGCTGCGCGCCTGTTTCGCGATCGGTTTCCTGATCCTCTTCGTCTTCATAGGCACTTTCACCTATGTCAACTTCCAGCTCGTCGCCGCCCCGCTATCGCTGTCGCCGATGGCGCTGGGACTGGTGTATTTCGTCTTCCTCCCTTCTATGCTGACCACGCCGCTCGCCGGGCGTGTCGCTGCGGGCCTCGGCCCAAGGATCGGAACCGGTGCAACGCTTGCGCTGGCGATCCTGGGTTTGCTTCTGCTGCTCACGAGCCGCCTTCCCATCGTTCTCGGCGGGATGGCGCTGGTCGCCATTGGCACCTTCCTGGCGCAGGCAATAGCGACAGGACACGTCAGCCGGACCGCCTCGCGCGACCGCGCCGCCGCAAGCGGCATCTACCTTGCTTCCTACTATGCAGGCGGGCTCGCCGGCAGCTTCGTCATTGGACAGATCTATGACCGGATCGGCTGGACCGCATGCGTGGCTGTGCTCGCCGCAGTCCTCGCCGGCGCGATCGCGGTCGCGCGGTCGTTGAAGTCGCCGACCCCCTGACGATCGGGAATTCGTCGACTGCAAGGCGACTTATCTCTGGCGGGAATGAATAAGGATATCAACGCAATAGCAAAAATCAATGCAACCCACCAAACCAAAGGAGACTGACATGACCACCTACCTGAAAACCTTGATTGCGGGCGCCGCCATGCTGATGGCGATCGTCGTCCCGGCTGCCGCTTCGGATGGCGTTGTCACGGTGAAGAGCGACTATTCCATCGCGGAGACAGTTGCCCGCATCAAAAAGGACGTCCTCAAGAAGGGCATCAAGCTTTTTGGCGTCATCGACCAAGCAAGCCTTGGCCAGAATGCCGGCAATGATGTCAGGCCGTCGCGGCTGGTGGTGTTCGGCAATCCGGCGCTCGGCACGACCTTCATCACGTCCAATCCACAAGCCGGTCTCGACTGGCCGGTGCGCGTGCTGGTCTACCAGGCCGCAGATGGTTCAGTTTATGCCGCCTACAGCGATTTCGACTGGATCGCCAAGCGGCATGGAATTACCGACCGCGCGCCGCAGTTCAAGATGGCGACCGAGGTCATTCAGTCCGTGACCTCGACGATCAGAAAGAAGTGAGGGTGGACATGTGCCAGAGAGCCGCCGCCCGGGCATGCGAGGCAGGTTGCTTCTCGCGACAAGGCTGCTCGGCGGCGGACAACGCCTTCGCCCGCTCGCCGAACCACTTTCTTGCGTGGCCTCGCGCACCAGCGCGCCAACTGCCGGCGAATGCCTGCAGCCGCGCACCGTAACGAGATCGACCTCGCGCCAGAATTCCGGCTCGGTGATCGGCAAGGCCACCAGTCCAAGGTGTTTTTCGGTATGCTCTGGCATGAAACCGAAACCAAGCCCGGCTGTGGTCATCGCGAGTGTCCAATCGTCACGATCGCTCCAGTAAACGGGGCTGACGGTCACGCCCTTCTCGGCAAGAATGGCATCCGCATAACCGGCGAATTCACAGTTGTTGCGGTGGATGTAGCTTTCATTGCTCATGTCTTTCACCCGCACACAGCGCTGGTTGGCGAGCCGATGGGTCAGATGGACGGCCATCACCATCTGCTCGCGAACGAGCGGCAACGAGTGCACTTCCTCGTCGGGCACGTTCGACGGCAATGCATAGATGGCGGCCTCGAGATCGCGCTCGAGCAGCCGTCGCCGCAAGCTCGTGGCATCCGCGTCGCAAAGATGAAGCTCCACGCCCGGGTGATGGGGTCGACAGCGTCGCCGGCGTAGAGCTGATGATCTGACCGTCGGCTATCGAATCCATGTCTCAACGGCATTTCCGCTGCTTCGAGCGGTTCGCCATACTTGCTCCAGAACTCCAGAGCGGGGCGCAGAAGCCCGTTGCTCGCAGCCGTTTGCCGGCACTTCCGGCCGCAGTCCAACCGAAGGAAACAACGATGCTCAGAGGAAAGACAGCACTCATCACAGGCTCGACGAGCGGCATCGGCCAAGGCATCGCCGAGGCGTTCGCGGCCAAGGGCTGCAATATTGTGCTCAACGGTTTCGGCGATGCCAAAGAGATCGAGAAATTGCGCGCCAGGATTGCTGCCGACCATAGGGTGACTGTTCGCTACGACAATGCTGACATGAGCAAGGGCGGCGCGATCACCGCGATGATGGACAAGGCAATCGCCGAGTTCGGCGCCGTCGACATCCTCGTCAACAATGCCGGCATTCAGCATGTCGCGCCGATCGACGACTTTCCGATCGAGAAATGGGAGGCGGTCGTGGCGATCGATCTGATGTCGTCGTTCTACACGATCCGGCGCGCCCTGCAGGCGATGAAGGAGCGCAAATGGGGTCGCATCATCAACGTTGCGTCCGCTCACGCCCTTGTCGCCTCGCCATTCAAGTCCGCCTATGTCGCCGCCAAGCATGGCGTCGCCGGCTTGACCAAAACGGTCGCGCTGGAAGTCGCCGAGCAGGGCATCACCGTCAATGCGGTTTGCCCCGGATACGTCCTCACCCCGCTGGTCGAGAAGCAGATACCGGACACAGCCAAGGCCCGCGGCATCACCGAGCAGCAGGTCATCAAGGACGTGCTTCTGGCGGCCCAGCCGACCAAGCAGTTCGTGACCGTTTCCCAGGTTGCGGCGCTCTGCCTGTTCCTGGCTTCGGATGACGCGGCCTCGATCACCGGTGCGATCATGCCGATCGAGGGCGGCTGGACCGCCCATTGAATGCTGCAACGAGGAGCGAAAAGACAATGAACAAGTTCACGCAAAATCCTTCGACGTCGGAACCTGCGCCGGAGGCCGGCCGTGTGGCCGATGGTTCCATCCAGCGCCAGACCGTGTTGGTCCTCCAGGGCGGTGGTGCGCTCGGAGCCTATCAGGCCGGCGTCTATCAGGCGCTCGTTGAAGGCGGGATTGAACCGGATTGGGTCATCGGCACCTCGATCGGCGCCATCAACGCGGCATTGATTGCCGGAAACGAGCCGCAAGACCGCCTGCCGAGGCTGCGCGAGTTCTGGGACGGCGTCAGCCGAAGCAGCCCGTTCGATGAGTTTTTCCGGATGATGGTTCCAAGCAACATCTTTGCCAACATGGGCACGGTGATGCGCGGCATACCGGGGTTCTTCGAACCGAACCCAAGCGCCATGTTCGGGGTGAATCGCGAAGTTGGTGTGGAGAATGCATCCTATTACACCACCGATCCGCTCAAAAGGACTCTGAGCAACCTGATCGACTTCGATTATCTCAATCGGCGCCACACGCGGCTGACGGTCGGCGCGGTGAACGTCAACACCAGCGAACTCAAATATTTCGACAGCCGCGAGATGACGCTGTCGCCAGCGCACATCATGGCATCGGGCGCCTTGCCCCCGGCGTTTCCGGCGGTTTGCATCGACGGCGAGCCCTATTGGGACGGCGGCATCTATTCCAACACGCCCATTGAAGTCGTGCTCGATGCCCGGCCGCGGCGCGATGCACTGATCTTTGCCGTCAACATGTGGCAGCCCCGCGCCACCGAGCCGAAATCGATCTGGCAGGTGATGGGGCGGCAAAAGGACCTTCAATACGCCAGCCGAGGCCGGAGCCACGTGGCCCGGCAGGAGCAACTGCATCGTCTTCGGCACGTCGTTCGCGAAATGGGAAAGCTGGTCCCCGAGGAGCGGCGCGAGGATCCGATGTTCAAGGAACTCGCGTCCTACGGCTGCCCCTCGGTCATGCACCTGGTTCGGCTGCTTTCACCGCGCCTCGACGGCGAGGACCACACCAAGGACATCGACTTCACCCGGGCAGGCATCCGCACGCGCTGGCTGGCAGGGCACGAGCATGGAATGCGCGTTCTCTCCGAGAAGCCGTGGGAATGCGACGTCGACATGCTGCAAGGCATCGTCATCCACGAATCGCAAGAATGATTTTTCGAGCGCGGCGAGGCCGAGGAAAGACAGGGAGAACATCGATGCAGATCATCACTCCGGGGATGCGGCTGGTTCCGGAAGCAGTGCTCGCCAACGACGCCGCGCTGTTCCGCACGATACCGGAGACACCATCCCATGCGGATAGATCGCTCCATCGCGTGGTCATCGTCGGTGGCGGTGCGGGCGGACTCGAACTGGCAACCCGCCTCGGTCGCAAGTTCGGCAAGCGGCGGCTTTCCGTCACGCTCGTCGACCGCAATCGCACCCATGTCTGGAAGCCGCTTCTGCACGAGGTCGCCTCAGGCGCACTGAGCGCATCCAACGATGCGGTGGAATACATCGCCCACGCCAGTCGCCACCACTATCGATACCGTATCGGCGAGGTCGTCGGCACCGACCGCACCAGACGTCAGGTCTTTGTCGCGCCAAGCTTCGATGACGATGGCAGGCAGATCATACCGCCACGTGTGCTGGGCTACGACACACTGGTGCTGGCCGTCGGCAGCGTCAGCAACGATTTCGGCACGCCAGGGGCGGCCCGTCACGCAATCGCGCTCGACACGGCCGATCAGGCCGCCCGATTCAACAAGCGCATGATAGACGCATGTCTGCGCGCCAATGCGCAATACGAACAGCTGTCGCCAGGCCAACTCCATTGCGTCGTCGTCGGTGCCGGAGCGACCGGCGTGGAGCTGGCCGCGGAGTTGCACAAGTCGATGCGGGAAATTGCGTCGCACAACCTCGACAGCATCGATTTCGAAAGACTGATCCGCATCACCATCGTCGAGGCGGGGCCGCGCATCCTGCCGGCCTTGCCTGAGCACCTGGCGCTTGCCTCGGCGCACCTGCTTCGTCATCTCGGCGTCCAGATACGGTGCGGGATCAAGGTCACTGAAGTGACGGAAGACGGCGTCAGGCTCGGCGAGAAGCTGTTTGTGCCGGCCGAGCTCGTCGTCTGGTCCGCTGGGATCAAGGCGCCGGATTTCCTGAATAATCTCGATGGCCTCGAGACTGACCGCATCAACCGCCTGGTCGTGGATGAAACATTGCAAACCAAGGGCGACGAAAACGTATTTGCGATTGGCGACTGCGCGAGCTGTGTCTTGCCCGGCGAGGACAATCCCTTGCCGCCGCGCGCCCAGACAGCCCATCAGCAGGCTGATCATCTGGTCAAGGTGATTGCCGCGCGTCTCGAGGGACGGGCCGCACCGACATTCCGTTACCGCGACTACGGATCCCTTGTTTCGCTTGCCGACTACGGCTCGTTTGGCAACCTGATTGGCGGACTTAAGATTGAAGGTATGCTCGCCCGGCTGATGTATCGCTCGCTCTACAAGCTGCATCGCAAGGCTGTGGACGGGACCTTGAAGACCGCGCTGGACACGATCGCCGGGATCCTGGCGCACCGCACCAAACCCCGAGTCAAACTACATTGAATCCCGGGAGGGCAAGACGGTGGAAAAATATGATGTGGTGATCCTCGGCGGCGGCAATGCCGGGATGGGTGTGACGGTGCCCACGCGCGCTGCCGGGATGTCGGTGGCCATGATAGAGGCACGCGACCTCGGCGGCACTTGCCCCAATCGTGGCTGCACGCCGAAGAAGGTCCTCGTCGCGGCTGCCCATGCGCTCCATGAGATCGAACAGGCCGATCGGCACGGGATCAAGGTCGATACGCCGAGGCTCGACTGGCGAGCCCTGATCGACCGTGAAAAGGATATGATCAGGGACATTCCCTCCCGCCTGTCCGGATTGATGGCCGAGCGCGGCGTCGATGTCATCGTCGGCGAGGCCGCGTTCATCGGCAGCAATGCCATCAGCGTCGACGGTCGCGAGCTTGAAGCCAGGAACATCGTCATCGCAACCGGTTCGAAGCCGCGATCACTGTCAATTCCAGGCGCCGAGCACCTGACCATTTCGGACGATGTCCTGAACGAACCGATGCTGCCCCGCGCGGTGGTGTTCGTCGGCGGCGGCGTCATTGCCTTCGAACTGGGCCACGTTTACGCGCGCGCCGGCGTCGACGTGACGATCCTTGAAGCCCTGCCGCATCTGCTCGGAGGTTTCGACGCCGATGCCGTTGCCCGGATCCGTGGCGCGAGCGAACGCATAGGCATTCGTATCCGCACACTGGCCTGGGTCAAGAGGATCGACAAGGTCGACGGACGGTTGCGCGTCACCTTTGTGGCGGATGGCGTCGAGTGCGCCGTGGATGCGGACAGGGTTGTGAATTGCGCCGGACGTGTCGCCAACGTCGAGGGGCTCGATCTTGGCGCCGGCGTCATCGCGCATCGCGAAGGCCGCATCGAGATCGATGATCATCTGCGCTCGCGTTCCAATCCTGACGTCTACGTCTGCGGCGATGCGGTGTGGAATTCTCCGCAGCTTTCGCCTGTAGCGACCTATGAGGGCGGCATCGTCGGCCGAAACATCGTCGATGGGCCGAGACACCGGCCGGACTATGGCCAGATACCGGCGTGTCTCTACACGGTCCCCGCCCTGGCCAGCGTCGGGCTGACCGAGGCCAAAGCGAAAGAGCAAGGCCTTGGCGTCAGGGTCCATGTGAACGACATGCAGGGCTGGCTATCCGCGAGGACCTATGCCGAGACCGTCGCGTGGTCGAAGGTCATCGTCGAGGAGACCGCGGACAGGATCGTCGGCGCCCACATGGTGGGCCATGCCGGCGAAGAGCTGATCCATCTTTTCGCGCTTGCCATGAAACACGGCATCACGGCATCGCAGCTATCGGACATGGTCTACGGCTTCCCTACTTTCGCCTCGGATATCAGGAACATGATGTAACGAATTGAGCGGAGGCAGCGAACAGAATATGAACCTCGCTTGTGCTCGATGCACACAGGACATCGAATCCATGCAAGAAAAGCATGGCCGTGGCCGATGGGTTTCGATGATAAACTGCATGCAAGCTATGAAAGAGCAGAAATGGCCGCCGACGACCAGACAATGACACTTGAACAGTCCGTGCAGGCTGCCGTCGAACTCGATGCGCCGTTGAATGAGCGGCTGGAGGTGGTCGCAAGGGCTGTTCGCCGCCTCAACGGCGATTTTGCCGATGCGGTCGACCGCCTGGTGTCACGCTTGCAGGAGCAGGGGGCAGGGGCGATGGCGCCGGCGCCTGGCGATCTCATGCCAGCCTTCCTCCTGCCTGACGACAGCGGCAAACTGATCGGATTGGCGGACCTACTGAAGCAGGGGCCGGCAGTAATAATCTTCCAGCGGGGTCACTGGTGCCCTTATTGCCGCTTGAATGCGATCGGGATCGTAGAGGTCCAGGAGGAGATTGCCGCACTGGGTGGCCAAGTGGCGGTGATCATGCCCGAACGACGCAAATTTGCGAAGGCGATGAAGGCTACGGTAGGTGCCCAGTTTCCATTCCTGACCGACATGGACAATGGCTATGCGCTCTCACTCAACCTCGCTATCTGGGTCGGGGCTGAAATGGAACGGTTGATGGGAGTTGGTTATGATCTCCCTAGCTATCAGGGCAACAGCAGCTGGTTCCTGCCGATCCCGGCGACTTTCATCGTGGGCACGGATGGGCGGATTACAGAGCGCTTCGTCGATCCGGACTACCGCCGGCGAATGGACATCGACGACCTGATTATGGCGCTTAGGCGGGCTCGCTAACGCCAAATGGCGACCAGTCCGTCGATCGCAACAGGTTGAGCAGCGTCGTGGCGACTGGCGAACGATGCCGGCCGGCGACCGCGTATACGGCGACCACGCGCGAAATGTCGACATCCCGCAGCTTGAGTCTGCGGACACTCGACGACCGCGGCGCTGTCGTGGAGACGAAGCCCACACCGGCGTTGGCCTCCAGCAGCGCCAGCAGATCGTGGTCAGTCTCGACCTCATGGGCGGCCTGAGCCGTGAACCCTTTCGCAGCGAGGCGACGCGACAGCTCCTCGCTTGTTTCCCAATCGATCCGGCTGAGCACCGGTTCTCCGGCAAGCTGATCGAGCGCAACGTCGGATTCGTTGCGACGGGCGAGCGGATGATCGGAATTCACCACCAGCTCGATCTCCTCCTGGAAGAGCGGCCAAGTGTCGAGCCGATCCCAAGCCGCCCCCAGCGGGCCCGCCACCGCCAGCTCGACGTCACCATTCTTGAGCGCATCGACGACAGCGGTCGGCGAACCGCGACTGATCTTGAGATGCACACCGGGATAAGCCCGAAAAAGCTCCGTAAACGGCGAAACCAGCAGCGCTATGTTCACGCTGTTGGAAATGGTGACATTAAGCAGTGCCACGTCGCTGCTTTGCACTGCTTTGGCGAGTGATTTGGCGGACGTGGCGGCATCATAACATTGCTGCAGCAAAGGCAGCATGCGCCGGCCCAGTTCGGTCAGGTGAGAATGCTGGCGCTCGCGCCGAAGGAGCTCTCCACCCAGCTCGTCCTCAAGTGTCTTGATGGCGCGCGTCAACGCCGGTTGCGTGACATTGCATTCTTCCGCCGCCCTGGTGAAGTTCAGCGTGCTGGACAGGGCCAGGAAATAACGGACCTGCTGCATTTCCATGAACTCTCGCCCCCCTCAGCGAATCCAATTCATCAGGTATAGCTAATTTGCGTCTATCCTAACGCAACAAGGGACCGAGGCAAAGGCGGAGGCTTTGGACGGGGCAGACGGTGCAAAAAGCTCCAGAAGGTGCCCGCCGACTCGCCCCGGCTGGTTAGTATGGCTTCTGTCACATCGCCACGGCGCAGGGCGAAAGTCGCCGATAGACACTCAGAGGCAAATCGGCTGCACGGGGGGTCGCGCTCCCCAAGGAGTCTTTCTCGGTTGTGACCTTCCCAACTGATGGCGAACGAGGTCATTTGTTGGGCGTCACAATGTTACAAAGTGCCTTGCAAGTTATTGATTTCATTGATGCGAATTAGAGTTCAATCCTCTCTCGCAGCACCAGTTTTCCTAGAAGATTTTCTAGAAGGGCTTCTTGCCGCGCTGTGCACAGCTGCGCAGGGTTGCGCGCCCGGTTGTGGCACAATCCGCACAGTATGTTCGCCAGGTGTTCTGCCGGCGCCGGATCGACGCTGTCGGGGCCGCGTCTCAGTTTTAAGTTCGGCCACGGGTGGCGAAGGTTTTGCCAATCGCGCGTTTGAAGCCTATGCTTCGATATCGGCCGCCAGTGCTGCGGATGCAGCCGACAGTGAGAGGGTACGTGCTCTTGCCCGTCCGGGAGAGAGCCGTGCCCCAGTCCCATCCTCGCAATCATGTATTGAAAGCCCTCGCCCCGGAGGATTTCGCGCTGTTACGGCCGTCAATGCATCATGTCCAACTGAACATCAAAGCCCAACTGGAGGTCCCGTATCAGCCAATCGAGCATGTGTATTTTCCAGAGGCGGGTATCGCTTCGGTGGTCGCAACCATGACTGGAGGGCGGCAGAGTGAAGTCGGGATCGTTGGCTGTGATGGCATGACAGGCGTTGCCGTCATTCTCGGCCAAGACAGCTCTCCCAATGAGACCTATATCCAGGTCGCAGGCAATGGCTGGTGCCTGCCGGTTGAAAATCTTCGCCCTGTGATTGCAGAAAGCCAGTCCCTTCGCGCGTCACTGCTTCGCTATGCCCACGCCTTCCTTGTCCAGTCGTCCCGGACGGCACTGGTCAACGGCCATTCCAAAATCGAGGAACGGCTGGCCCGCTGGTTGCTGATGGTCCACGACCGGACCGAAGGAAACAAGATCTACCTGACGCATGAATTTCTGGCGACCATGCTCGGCGCTCGGCGCCCCGGGGTTACCACCGCCCTCCAAATGCTTGAATATCGGGGGCTGGTTCACGCCAGGCGCGGCGAGATCACGATCGTCGACCGTGCCGGAATGATAAAGCTCACACATGGTGCCTATGGCGACGAGGAGCAACGTCACTTCGGGCTGGCCTCCGCCTGATTGTCCGATATCAGACAAAAGCTTGAAGGCCGCCGCATGTTAGACGAAAGTCGTATTGGTTGGCAGGGAGGAACTGTTGATGAGCAACACTTTTCACACAGTCACGGTTGAAGGGGCGGCGGAGGCCTACGTCCTTTCCAGAGGCAAGGCTCGGTATCTCTCAATCGCACAGGCGATCCGCGCCATTCGAACACTCATGCCGACTTGCAAGGCCACCAATCACGAGTTGGAGGAGATGCTGGCGGCAGCATGCGTGGTTCACGGCGTGCCCGTCGCTTTCGACGCCAAAACAGCCGATGGCCTAGAACCACGGCTCCATTCGTAGCCGGAAATGTCCGGGCTGGTGCAGAAGCCAAATTCATTGGATGTTCGGCAAGCGATTGTCCGCTACCTGATCGATCATGTCGACAACCCGAGCGTTTCGATATTCGAAGTGACCAGCGCCGTGAGGAAGATGTTTCCACTTTGCGAACTCACGGATTGGCAAATTGGCGATCTCATTGCGCGAAGCGCCATCGACGCGGGATTTGCAATCGATTTTGACGCGGCCCCCTAGACGCCTGCAGCAGCATAGTGGCGTTACGGTTTCGCGCAGTCGCCTCGGTCTCTCACGGCGGAACCAGGCTGGTAGCGCACATCGTTCGGGACGATGGGGTCGCAGGTTCACGGCCTGCCATTCCGATCAGCGAAATTGGAGGCTTACTAATCCCGCATTCGTTTAACCTGACGCGACCTGTGGGGCGGCTGCGGGCGCATGGCATGAGGCCGCCCGCGAACGCGCCCGCTCACAGCTTACTTTCTTCCTGAGGAGGCGCGTTTGGAACCGGACAATCAGGGTGGGGCCATTTTTCACAGGGAGAGGGCTTGTCGCTAGCGTCGCCATAACGTTCCACGAGTTTTGCGAATCCGTAGGCGAAGGCGGCAAGAAGCGCCAGGATAATCACTATTCGAGCGGCCATACGGGATTATAGCAGGATCCCGCTTAGGATTGACCCAGCACCAGTTCGCGCTCTGCAGGCTGCCTGTCACTTTTGCGAAACTTGTTTGTCCCAAGCATAATAGTAGGCGGCCATGATGCAGGGCAGCCCGATACCGATCAACAAAAGAAACCGACCCCACCAATCAGTGGAACCAAGAATTGCTCCGCACCGTTCAGGTAGTAAGCAACCCGTGGCGGCAGCAATCAAGCACCGCAGCTGAAGGTTGCTCGGAGGCTAATATGAGAAAGCAACTTACATCGGCTGCGGCAGGCATCCTTCTGCTCGTTGGTGTCAGCGCCGCCGCCGCTCAGGACGTCATTATTCAACCCGAGCAGGACGTTGTGATCCGCGAATACGTGAAAAAGAAACCGGTGGCATCACTCAGCCTTCCCGGCGTGGAGCTCAACATCGGCACTGCGGTGCCCGAAACAGTCGAGCTCTACGAGGTGCCGGATGTTCAGTACCGCTACGTCGTCATCGACGGCCGAACCGTCCTGGTCGATCCAGGTACCCGCAAGATTGTGAAGGTCTACGACTGACGTGAGTCCTCACGCTGAAGCCCGTCATGCCGAAAGGTGCGGCGGGCTGGCGCCTTCTCAAGCGCGGCTTGGATTTCTTCTGTGATGACTTCGAAAGGGTGAGCCGCGAAAAGACCGAAGCTCGTTGAGACGGGCGACGTCCTTCGCCATCACGATTCTGCCTATGCGAGGCTGGTTGTGCCGTGCATCAAAGGTGAACCAATGGCCGCTGAGTTAAGCTTGCAACCGTGCGTTGAAATCCATGGGATATGGCATCGGCGGTGTGCCGATGTCGCCGAGATAGCCGGTGCAGTATCGCGCCGGAATGTGCATACAACGGCAGCGTGATTGCCAGATGTGCAAAATCACGACCGACACCGGCGAGCAAACTCCGGATTGCCGCGAACCGAAATACATTAGAAGATACTAATTTTATTAGTTCCGGCTTCCTTCACCACCTTGACCTCCACCGTCATACCGAGAAAGCTCGACGCGCTGCCGCAGTAGCTTCCGGAAAGAGGGATGGCTTGCCCAGGATGCCTGGCCACAGCCACCCTGATCAGATCCCGGTTGCCGACAATGCCATTGGTGGGGTCGAACTCGACCCAACCCGCGCCAGGCAAATAGACCTGGCACCAGGCATGCGTCGAACCGCCGCCGAGGACAGAAGCACTGTCGCGGTTCGGCACATAGACATAGCCGGTCACAAAACGCGCGGCAAAACCGAGCGAACGAACCGCTTCCATCATGAACAGGGCAAAATCCCGGCATGTGCCTCGACGCAGGTGCAAGGTCATGAGAGGCGGTTGCGTCCCTGATTCAGTTCGACGGGAATACACAAAGCTCTCGTGGATGGCGTAGCAAAGCGTCATCAACAGTTTGCCCGTCTCGGTGTGGCCTCTGGCACTCACGAACTGTCGTGCCCATTTGCCGATCTCGTCGCCGTCATCGGGATGATGGCGCTCGATGGTTTGGGTGAGGTCGGTTGCCTCATCCGGATCATAGGAAAAGGGATAGCTGAGCGCTGCTTCATCGATGCGGAAATCAGGCGCATGCTGCGGCGTGTGATCGAGCCGAATATCTGTCACGAAACGCAGTTCGTCACCCGAGCCCTTGAAGTCGATTACCGCAACGCAGTTTCCGAAAACGTCATGGATCCAGCGAACCTCTTTCGGCTCGGGGTCCACGAACAGGGCGTGATCCAGAAGTCGCTGATCGAAACTATCGCGCGGCCTGAACATCAGCCGATGCTCGCCGAACGTCACCGGTTGCGTGTAGCGATAGACGGTCGTGTGCTTGACTGAAAAAATCGGCATTGGCTTGCGTCGACCACCTGCGATATCAGCGCAATCATATAATCTTTTTCGATGTGCAGCGGACAAAATGGGGGCTTCCGCCTCGCCACGGCCGCATCAGGCCCGGTAGGCCTTTTGCAATCTCCAATTGGTAGACTCTCTCGACGCCAGGGAAGTTAATCTTTGCGCCAAGGAGGGGCCAAGGCGAGGAACGTCGCAACGGGAGGAAGCAAAATGAACGAAGACTACGATCTGGCCACAGACCACGACAAGCCTTACGAAATAGCTGCTTTCGCTAAAAAGCACGGCCTTACGCTACGCGCTGCCGAGCTGATCCTTTTCGCTTATAGCCCGTCCCGAGCGGCGTGCGATACTGCCGCAACGGCTTTCCTCACGGCCGTCGCCGCACAAGCCAAGCGACAATCGGCGCGCTAGCTCTCGTTCCGAAAATCCTGGAGCGACGGGAGGCACAGATCACCCCGCCACCGTCGCCTACACATCGCCCGCCGCTCATTCGGAGCGGCAGGCTTTGGACGGTGTCAAGGCTGCGCCGATCGACGGCGCAGCCTTGGTTCTGAACGCTCAGGTAAGGCTCCTCGACCAGTCGTCTACCTGGCGCTCTGCCTCTTCCTTGGCGATTCCATACCGCTCCTGAATGCGTCCTGCGAGTTGGTCACGATTGCCCTCGATGCGATCAAGGTCATCGTCGGTAAGGTCACCCCATTGCTCTTTGGCCTTGCCTTTGAACTGCATCCATTTTCCCATGATTTGATCCCAGTTCATGAATTCCTCCTTTGTTGTCTAGAGGAAATGCAACTGGACACCACATGTTCCCGACAGCGGATCGCCCATGACGATTATTGCCCATGACGATTATCATTGGCGACGCAGTAAAAGGCCGCCGGCCGGAGCCAGCGGGCGAATTGGAGCAGGATGGGAACGATCCGCGTCTAGAAATCACACTCGGCAGAAAGGTCCCTCAGCCGGATCAGCTGGCGCGCGCCAAGGCGATCGATATGACGTTGTCTGCATCTGCCCCCGGTAGATCGAACAGCATCGGAAGTTGGCGGGTCATGGCCATTTCAACGATCAACTCTTCGATGGAAGCTGTCGGCAGATCGGTCTCGACACTATTCGAGATCATCGAGGCAAGCTTGTGGACTGGCACTGGTGCCGACTTCGCACGGTCGTCAAGCAACCTGCTGATTTCGATTACAACGTCTGCGTCAATGCTCTTTGGCAATTCGCGCATGGCTTTTCCTCCCTGCTCATATCATGCGCGTGCCAGGGGGCTGAGTCTCGAAAAATCGACGTATGGACTTAACCAAAGCGTGCGCCGGTCCGGTTGCTTTGGCCATGTGTTCGGGCCTGCGGCGAAAAAGCGCTTTGGTGTCGCATGCGGCAACGAATTCGCCAGTTTTGCGTTGGCCAATCATACATCGTGGGCAAACGTGACCAAAGGAGAGTAAGCATGACAGCCGACGCGGCGAAGCTCTATCCCCGCCACCGGGATCGGATCTCCGGCAGCGAGGATTACGTGGTAAGGCATTTTGCCCGGCAAAACGGCATCACCCCAGCGCAAGTCCATCAGTTGATCAAGAGATATGGAAGCAACCGCGCCAGGCTGGTGGCTGCGGCGAAGGAACTTCGCACGTCGCTTCGGCCGGATGTTCCCAAAACCATGCTCGCCTCGGGACACCGCGCCGGACGTCTCAGCGCCGGCGTCGATGCCAGAAATGGCTTAGAAACGCGGTGAGGAGACTGCTGAAAACAATCCAGCCGAGGACTTCGTTCTCAGACTTTTCAATCCTGGCCGCCGTCGCCAGCTGCTGTTCGCGATCACTTGCTTGGATGATCGCCTCCAGATCGGATCGGCTGCCGTGTCGAACCGAGTAAGCTCGCGTAAATTCGGCGCCCAACAGAAAGATCTCGGACGAATAAAAAACCCACAGCAGCACGACGAGCAGTGCGCCGGCTGCGCCGTATGACGACGCGGTCGCGCTGGCCCCGATATACCAGCCGATCAGCGACTTGCCGACCGTGAAGAGAAACGCCGTCAGCACGGCGCCGACGCCAACGTCGCGCCATCGCAGCGTGCGGTCGGGCAGGACCTTGTAGATCGCCGCGAACAACAGCGCGATCAGCGCAAACGAGACGATCTCGTTGATTGCACTCAGGATAAGGGCGCCGAAGGGCAGGTATGCGTTGATGATTTCGCCAAGCGCCGAAATTGCAGCGCTCGCGACCAGCGACACTAGCAGCAGGAAGCCAAGCGCTGCAACGAGCCCAAGGCTTGCGGCGCGGGCCCGCACAAGGCTGGAAATCGATGTCTTACCCGGTTTGACTTTCCAGATTTCGTTCAGGGCAACCTGCATTTCGCCGAACACGCCGGATGCGGTGACCAACAGCGTGACGAGCCCCAAAATGCTGGCGAGAGTTCCCGCCTTTTTGTGTGACGCGTTCTCGAGTGTCGCTTGCAAAAGCTCGGCGCTCTGCGGACCCATCAGCCCCGACAGCTGGGCCGAAAGCGCCAGTTGCGCCGCATCGTTTCCGAAGGCCATGCCAGCGATGGCGACAACGATGAGCAGGATCGGCGCAAGCGAGGTCGTGGCATAAAACGCCATCGCTGCCCCGTGGCTCAAGGCATTGTCATTGATGAAGCCGACAATGCTCTCCGCAAGCAGCGCCCAGCCCTCTTTCGCCACATTCCACATGTTTTGCCTCACCTGCTTCGCAAGCAAGTAGAGGCGACACGGTGGCGGACCAGAGCGAGGCGGGTCGGAAACCTCTAGGATTGGCGGCTGGAGGCCGGCCGGCAGCGTCCGTCGACAGTCCCTTCAGGCTCAGTCTAAGAACCAAATCCTCTGTGCAGAGGAACTAGGTGACGGATCTTGGGTTGTTTGGCGTGACCTGTCCCGAGGCCCTCTTTGTGAGACCATCCTGCGTTGGAAAGGCCGCGAATGCCGCGATGGCTAGAAAGATCGGAATCCCCAGTTCGAGAATTTCTTCGAACACTGTGGAGGTATAGATCCGGGTGAGGTGGATGCCGAGAAATGTGAGATTTGATGGCGCCCCGTCGATGACCTTGGAGAGGACGGCGCAGCCGATAGCGGCGGCAATGGCAACGGCAGTCGCCTCGCCGTGGCGAAGCCCGTGCACAAAGCTGCGGAAGCCGTTCTTCAGGAGCAAATAGAAGGCAACGCCGAGGGCAATAACGACCGTCGCGCCGATTAGCTTTTCCAACAGCGGAACGTCAGGCGAGACATAGAGGGTGGTCTTGGTGATGTTGTGGGTGGTGAAATGCGCATGGAAGTCCAGCTCGCGCAGGCACATCGCGATCAGGACGGCGACGAGATACCACCGCTTGAGCAGGTCCCGATAGGACATTTCCCGGACAAGCGTTGCCACGACGATCAAGTAGCCGGCCGCCGAGAAGACTTCAATTGGACCGCCCTCGCTGAGGTAAAACTTCCGTATGTCTTCGGGAAAGAAAGCGAGCGGCAGGGCGATGAGAAAGACGAGCACCAGCAGGGCAAGGCCCATTTGATTGAAATAGTGGCCCTTGCCGTAACCGGTCTTTCTTTCGCTCCACGCCATATCTGTCTCGCCCATGTCTGTCGCACCGACTCTCTATTGATCGTGATTTCACTCAATTTGAAAGATTGGGCCTTTGTCAAGTTGCCGCTCCGTATGCCGCCCTATGCCCGGCCGCTTGCCGGCGCTCTGACGGCATGACTGCGCAAGCGTGGACGAGCCTGGTCCGGCCTAGCGCGGTGATGGCTGCCTGTCCAGAAACGTGTCTGTGTAGCGACGACGACCCGTTCGCTCACGCCACCGATCGCCGCCATCGACCCTGCGGCGGTGTTAATCGATCGACACCCCACCGCCTGTTGCGTAAAGGCGCTGTTGGACGCTCTCACGATCCAACCAACGGAACTGTGACAGTTGTCGCATAATTGATCGGATATTGATCGAAGTACGGGAACTCGATCACGAAAGCATATCTGGCCGTGAGATGCGCCATGCGGAAGCCGCCGCTGGGAGGGTCGATTGCTATCGTCACATCGACATCTTTCAATCCCAAACCCAGCAATTTTTCTGTGGCTATGGCCTCTATTTCGGCCTCGGTCAGCGAGTTCTTCAACTGCAGCGCACGTGAGGACGTTTCCAGCGTATAGCGAACGCTGGACATGGCATTCAGAGCCCAGCCGAATGCGAAGATACCGAACAAAAGCATTATCAGAAAAGGTGCGATCAGCGCGAATTCCAGCCCAGTCCCACCTGATGCATCACGGCTGAACGCTCTCGCGATCCGCTTAGCGGACACGGATCACCTCTTGATGGCCGATCTCGCGAGAAAGAGAAAACGCGCCAAAAATGAAGGGCGGGGACCAGGTCGCCGTCGCTTTTATTTCCACGAAGACCGAGGGAGCTTTCGTCCCCCCGTTGCACAGGCTCGATGCATCGACCACGGTGCTTCCGCACATGTATTTCCGGCCCAGTGTAACCTGTGCGCCTTCGGGATGGTTTTCCCAACTCGAAAGGGCAACGGCTTGGGTGGCCGCGTCGTCGGTTGCTCCCTCCATCACAAGATTTGCCGCCGTCTTGACGCTTGCGCGCATCGACAGCGAGCTTGATACGAAAGACCAGCCGTCAATGATGCCGAAAAGCACCAGGCAAAGGATCGGCACAATCAGGGCAAACTCCACCGCAGCAACACCCGAATCGTTCCGGAAAATCCGACCTGACCGCCGTTCCATGACGGTTACTCGACAAGCTGAACGGATTGCGCGGCCGGAATCTCTCGCATTCCGAGGCTCGTGCAATTCTGCTTGATGCTTGTAGCGCCGGACCACTCTATCGTATCGGCGACGACCTGTGTGCAACCATCTTGGCCCGAGAAATTGCCGAGATATTTAACCTCTTGCGTTGGAAAATACAGAGCACCGGTCAAAAGCGAATCCGCCGTGCCATTAAACGAGTTCGATCCCGCCAGGTTTGCTCTGTCGCCGTAAAACAGCACACCCGAATAGGTGCCTGACGTCGGGGCGCTAAGCTTGACGGTGGCCGTGCCGTTCATGCTGACGCCGGAGCTGCCGGCCAGATAGATGATGACTCCGTCGCCGGAAATATTTGCGTTCGCGCTTGCTTTGAAATCGCCCCCCTCAACGACATATACCCCAGGCGAGAGCGTTACACTGCCGCTCAAGCTGAGCCCCTTGCAGTATGTTCCAGGTTCCAAGGTCGACTGATTGTCGTTTTGACAGGGGTACGTGGCTGGCGGCGCCGGCAAGTCGGCAAAAGGATCCGCAGCGGGCAGCGCCTGGGTAAGCGGGTTCGCGCAAACGGTTTTTACAACGTTGCTCAATGAAACACCGCCTGCCGATATCAGGCAATCGGCCTCCAGATATGCCGACCCTTGAAGCTTAAGGGCGTCTGCGGCGATTGAATCCGACATGACGGAGCAGCCGGTCAGCTTGAGGTTCGAACTGCCGGAAAAGAGCGCCGCTCTCGAAGCGGAAGGATTGAGCGCCAGAACGCAGGCTTTTGACGCGTCCGTGATAAGAGCCACGGCCCTTGCCTGAGCGCCGACCGCGCTTTGACTGAATATCGATGTGAAAAATCGATCGAGCGTCTGATGGACGATGACCTCGACCGCCTTTTTTGCGACATTCGGTCCGGACGATGGAGGCGTGAAGACCTCGATTGTGCCTGTCGATGGTCCCCAGCCGTTCGTGGTCGCTGACAGCGTCGCGGCCGAGACAATCGTTGGCTTGTCGGATCCCGAAGCTTTTTCCAAAGCGCCAGCATAGGCTGCCGCATCCGCCACCGCCTGTAGCTTCAGGCTGCTGTAATACCAATAGGAAGTCTCGACACCGAGGCCCGCTCCGCCGACAACAATCGGCAAAGACAGGGCAAAAATAATAGCAACGTTGCCGCTCTCGCTATTTCGTCTGAAAAAACGCCTGAAGGTACCGCCACCCCATCCCATTTGCCTATTCAAGCAGCGATGCATAAAGAAATGACTAAGAATTTCACTCGATTTGTTAGCTGCGCTCCTCGCCATCCGCCGACGCTGAACCAGCTTCTTCCAGTTCCCGGGGTCATGCGCAAGAAATTGCCGACGAGGTCCGGTTTCGTTGGCAAAAGGTTACCGTTACCTGCTATTCCCCCTTCAAATCAAGAGCAGTGGACTTGCGCATGACCAATGTCGCCCTGACCGGGCTTGCCCGCGATCTCGCCAAGCGCGCCGCGGAAGGCCGTCCGGTGCGCATCGGCGTCATCGGCTCCGGCGAAATGGGCACCGACCTGGTGACGCAAGGCATGCTGATGCCGGGCATTGCGGTGTGCGCCGTCTCGACCCGCCGCCCCCACACCGCGCGCGATGCCGTCCGCATCGCCTATGGCGACGAGGCGATGGCACGGGAGGCCGATACGCCGTCGAAGGTCAGCGAGGCGATCGAGAGCGGAAAAATCGCCATCACCTCGAACGAGATGCTGGTCACCAATCCGCTGATCGACGTGGTCATCGACGCCACCGGCAAGCCCGGCGTCGCCGCCGATTTCGACCTGATGGCGATGGAGCACGGCAAACATCTGGTGATGATGAATGTCGAGGCCGACGTTACCATCGGCTGCTATCTGAAGCAGCAGGCCGACCGGCTCGGCGTCGTCTATTCGGTCGGCGCCGGCGACGAGCCGTCGAGTTGCATGGAGCTGATCGAGTTCGCCTCTGCGCTCGGCTACACCATCGTCTCGGCCGGCAAGGGCAAGAACAACCCGCTCAACCATGACGCGGTTCCCGATGATTATCGCGCGGAAGCGCTGCGCCGCAACATGAACCCGCGCATGCTGGTCGAGTTCGTCGACGGCTCGAAGACCATGGTCGAGATGTGTGCCATCGCCAACGCCACCGGGCTGGTGCCTGACATCGCCGGCATGCACGGGCCCAAGGCCAACCGCGATGAATTGGCCAAGGTGCTCATCCCGCGCGCCGATGGCGGCATCCTGTCGAGAAAAGGCGTCGTCGACTACACCATCGGCAAGGGCGTGGCGCCCGGCGTCTTCGTCGTCGTCGAGGCGACGCATCCGCGCATCATCGAGCGCATGGACGACCTGCATATCGGCCATGGGCCCTATTACAGCTTCTTCCGGCCGTATCATCTGACCTCGCTGGAAGTGCCGCTCACCGCCGCGCGCATCGCGCTCTATGGCAAGCCGGACATGGTGCCGCTGCCGAGGCCGGTTGCCGAGGTCTGCGCCGTGGCCAAGCGCGATCTGGCGGCGGGAGAGACATTCGACGCGATCGGCGAGACCTGCTACCGCTCCTGGACCATGACCGTCGAAGAGGCCCGCGCCAACCGCGCCGTGCCGGTCGGCCTGCTCGAAGGCGGCAAGGTGCTGAGACCGGTCAGCAAGGGCGAGCTGCTGACATCAGGCAATGCCGCACCCGACCCGAGCACCAGGCTGTTCGCCTTGCGCCGGCTGCAGGACGAGATGCTGTACGGAGCGGGGTAGTGCGGTGCAGAAATTTGATGCCGGCGGGACAGCGCCCCCCTCTGTCCTGCCGGACATCTCCCCCACCTGGGGGAGATCGGAGGTCACGCCGGCTTTCGCCAATCTCCAACATCGCAAGTGGTGAGTGGACCGCCGAAGCTGCCAATCTCCCCGCTTGTGGGGGAGATGCCAAGTTTTGGCAAAGAGGGCAGGACTGAGGGGGCGCGAAGGATCGCTACAGAACATTTGCTATTGCAACTGATCGTCGACCTTCGCCGCGACCGGCTTGCAACGCCTCAAGCCGCTACTTTCCCAGCTCGATCGACCGCAGCCGCGCCGCTTCCACCGCTTCGGTGAGCAGTTTTGTCAGCCGGTCCTCGCCCATCAGCACGGCCAATGCGGCGGCCGTGGTGCCGTTGGGGCTGGTCACCTGCTGGCGCAGCACGCCCGGATCTTCGCCGCTTTCGGCGGCGAGCGAGGCGGCGCCATAGACCGTCTGCATGGCCAGCAGCCTGGCGGTTTTGGCCGGCAATCCGGCCTTTTCGGCAGCCACGGTCAGCGCTTCGATGAAATGGAAGATATAGGCAGGTCCAGACCCGGACACCGCCGTCACCGCGTCCATCAGGCCTTCGTCCTCGATATCGGTCACTTCTCCGCTCGCCGAAAGCAGATCGGCAACGAAACGCTTCGTATCGATGGAGACCAGCCGGTTGGAAAACACCACCATCATGCCCTTGCCAATGGCCGCCGGCGTGTTGGGCATGCAGCGCACGACCGGCGCGCGATCGCCCAGAATGGCCTCTAATGTGGCGACCGGCGTTCCGGCGGCGATGCTGACGAAGGTGGTGCGGCCATCATTGAAGCGCCTGTAGGCGGCAGTCGCGTCGCGGATCACTTGCGGCTTCACAGCAAAGACGACGAGGGCCGGAACGGCATCTGCCGGAATGCCGCCGGCATCCGCCGCAGCACTGCAGCCCAGCGCTTCGGCGCGCTTGCGCAGATCGGCATTCGGCTCGATCACGAAAACCGCCGCCGGGGGCAGCTTGCCGGATTTCAGCCAGCCAGAGAGCATGGCGTAACCCATATTGCCGCAACCGGCGAGAACAAGCTTGATCGTCATTGGAGCCTCCGCAGAGCATCGGACCCCAAGTGGGTACCGGTTTTGGGAAAATCCGATGCTCAAACAACAAGATGGCTTCCCATAGACGTTCGTGGCGGGGCAGGGAAGCCCTGTTGGGACGGAGGATCAGGATGGACCACGAACCGCGATCGGCCGCAGCGACACTTGCCTGAGGCCGAACATGCCGAACACGAAGAACAGCCAGACCGGATCGGCGCGATGGAAGAAGAAGCTTTCGAGGAAGGCGTTCAGCGCGGCGAACAGCACCACCATCATGAAGAAGTCGCCGAGATAGATGTTTTCCTTGCGCAATGGGATGCGCATGTAATCGCGCAGCGGCGCGATCAGGAATGTGTAGACCGCCACGCAAAGCGCCGGGATGCCCATCAGCACGGCGATGTCGAGATAGCCGTTATGGCCGTGCACGATGGTCCTGATGTCCCAGGCCCGGTCGAAGGGCTGATCCTGGTTCAACAGCAGCGGCGTGCCCCAGAAGCTCTCGAAGCCGTAGCCGGTCCACGGCCGCTTCGCCAGCATCTCGCCGGCGAACTCCCACAGCGTCGTGCGTCCGGTGTAGGTCAGGTCGGGGAAATAGATTGCCGCCAGATGCTTCACCGGCGGCAGGAAGACGATGCCCAGCGTGCTGATCGCCGCGGCGATAATGGCCAGCGCGAACAGGATCAGCGTGCCGAGACGCATGCCGATCAGGCTCGGCAGCACGACGATCAGAATCGAAAACGGCACCAGTCCGGCCGTCGTCTTGGAACCGGTGTGCAGCATGAAGATCATCGCCGCGCAAAAGATTGATGCGCCCCAGAGCCGCCGTCCGCGCCGGTAGAGGTACAGCCCGGCGAAGCTGAAGCAGGCCATGACAGGCCCGGCGATGTTCTTGTGGGTGAACACGCCGCGCCACAGGCCGGCATGTTCCGGCTCGAGCGAATCGGTGGTGTGCAGCGCCTCGTTTGGAAAGGCGATGAGCCCGATATAGGACAGGCCCATGACGACGACGATGGTGAAGATGATGACTTTCGAGAAAGCCTCGGCGTCGCGCGGAAGCGCCAGGATCGTCGCCATCGTCAACATGCCGATCAGCGTGAAGGAGGCGGCGCGCATGGCCGACGGCGGGTCGGTTGCCATCACCACCGAGAGCATGAAGAAGCCCAGCATCAGCAGCCACGACGGGCAGAGCAGCGAGCGCACCACACGCGGGTCGGCGAAAGCCAGCAGCGAGAAGATCGCGATGGCGCCAAGCGAGCCGAAGCCGAGCTGGTTGACGATGTCGCCGCCGTCGCCGGGCATTTCGGCGCCGGCCGGCTGGAAGGGCCGGAACGACACCAGGATGGCGGTGAACAGCAGCGCCGCGATCGCGGTCGCGACGCCGTCGCGTGTGAACGCCGCGCTGAGCGGCGCGCGTTCAGTTCTTCTCAGGCTGCCGGTATTGCTCATTGGCATATCCGAATTCGGCAAGCACGCGGCCGACAGCTACATGGATTGGGTATAAGGCCGTCGCCAAAGACCCCGTCCGCGCCAGCCTGGCCGCGGCGCGAAACGGCGAGGCGGCAAGCAGCGCCAGGCTCTTCAAGAAAACCTTGGTGCCGGCGAACGGCGTGCCGGCCCGTTTCTTCTTCTCGACCAATGTCGAGATGACGCCGTTGCGCAGGCTGCGGGCGCGGATCCAGCCAGCTTCGACGCGTCGGGCAGGAACTGTTTCCCGCACTTGCGCCTCCGCGCACCAGCCAAGCACAAAGCCTCCCTGTGCGGCACGGCTCAGGAAATCGGAATCGCCGCCGCCCATGAAGTTGAATTTCAGGTCGAGAAAGGGCGGCCCCATGGCGGTGAGCACGTTGCGGCCGACCAGCAGATTGCCGGAGGAATAGAGCGCTGGCACACGCCCGGTCTCCCGGTAAGGTGGCGCAAAGACCGGGTGCTCGGCCCATCTGGCATGGGCCGCATCGGCAAAGTCAGGTTTTTGCGGGCCGCCGACAATGTCGGCACCGAGCGTCTCGGCCGCCTTGCACATACGCTCGAGCCACTGCGGATCGGCGATCTCGTCGTCGTCGATGACCAGCAGGTGCCTGAAATCAGGGAAGTGCAGGATCGCCATCTGCCAGCCGGCATTGTAGGCGCTGCAATTGCCGCGGTCATGCGCGACGATCACCATGCCCGGAATGTCGCCGCGCTCGAACAGCGGCAGCGCCGCCTTGGCGCCGGCGCGTGCCTCGGTCTCGTTCTCCATGACGATGATTGCGAAGCGTCTGCCGGTTTGCTGGCCCTTGAGCGATGCCAGCGTCGCCAGCAGTTGCTCGGGCCGTTTGAAGGTCGGCAGCGTGACCACGACCTCGACGGCCGCCGCGCCAAGTCCCGGCGACCGCCCCTCGATCGATACCGAACCGTCCGATGGCAAAGGGATCATCCGTGTCCAGCCCGGGATGGTGAGTTTGGCTCTCGATAGCATCGCGACGATAACGTTTCGTTAATCACCTTTGGCGGACAAGCCCGCAAATCCGCAACGCCGGGCCACCAAATACCTTCACTTAATCAAGGCTTCACCGCGCTTTGCTAGCTGGTCAGCACTGGATAGGTGAGATGCATCTGCTGTTCGCCACATCGATCGTGCCCGACGGTGCTCTTGCCTCGGGCTATGAGATCGCCAATGCCGCGATCATCGCCGCGTTGCGGCGCGCCGGCGCGCGCGTCACCGTGATCGGCTTCACCTGGCCGGGCAAGCCTGCGAGCGATCCGCAAAACACCATCGTGCTCGGTGCCGTCGATGTGCGCACCGAAAGCGCATCATCGCTGCAAAAGCTTGGCTGGCTTGCAAAGGCGATGCTCTCAGGCCTCACTTTCGCGTCGGTCAAGCTGCGCGTGGTCGCCGACAGCGAGGTCCGCGCCGCCGTCGAACGCGCCGGCCCGTTCGATGGCTATGTCTTGAATTCCGTGCAGTTCGCCGGTGCCTTCGAAAGGCTGTTCGGCGACCGGCCGTCGATCTTCGTCGCCCACAATGTCGAGCATCGTTCGGCGCAGGAGAACGCCGCTGCCGCGGGCGGCCTTTTCCAGCGCCGGTTGTTTGGCCGTGAGGCCAGGCTGCTCAAGGCCGTGGAAGAACGGCTTTGCCGCCGGGCACGCTTCGTCTTCACGCTGGCCGAGGAAGATCGCTCAGCACTCGGCGTCGCCTCCGACAACCGTTCGGCGGTGCTGCCGCTGGTGACATGCGAGCCGCCCGTGCAAAAAAAACCGCGCCGTATCGACTGCGACGCGGCGCTGATCGGCACCTGGACCTGGCAGCCGAACCGCATCGGCCTCGACTGGTTCCTGGAAAAAGTGGTGCCGCATCTCAGGCCCGATTTCCGGGTCAGGATTGCCGGCGGCGTGCCGTCGGGCGTCACGTCCGCGCATCCCGGCGTCGATCTCGTCGGCCGCGTGCCGGACGCGCAGGCTTTCGTGCGCAGCGCCGCCGTCATCCCGCTGATCAGCACCTCCGGCAGCGGCGTGCAACTCAAGACCATCGAAACCTTCGAACTCGGCCTGCCTGCCGTCGCCACCAGCCATTCGCTGCGCGGCATCGACCATCGCCCGGTCAATTGCGTCGTGACCGATGATCCGGTCGCCTTCGCCGGCGCCCTGGAAGCAGCAGCGGCTGATGTCAGGGACGTCGACGGCAGCGCTTTCCATCGCCGGCAGGTGAAGGCGCTCGATGCCGCAATCAGGCTCGGCCTGGAAAAGCTCGAGCCCGTCAGCCAGGAGGTGTTTGCATGAATATGCACACCGCCCGCGTCGCGTTCGGGGTCGACACTTTGAAATCGATCCTGGGCATCTCGGTCCTCGCCATCCGCTGGGACGACGCGGTCGCGCTGCTGACCCGGTTGATTGCAGAGCGGCGCTTCACCAAGGTCAGCTTTCTCAACGCGCACAACGCCAATGTCGCCTATACGGACCCGGTGGTTGCCGAGGCGCTCGACGATTTTCTAATCCTGCCGGATGGTGTCGGCGTCGATCTGGCGGCGAAGCTGCTTTATGGGGCGTCGTTTCCGGACAATCTCAACGGCACCGATTTCATCCCTGCTTTCCTGCAGGCGTCCGCCAGGCCGCTGACCGTGGGGCTGCTCGGCGCGACGCAGGTCAACGCCGAAGCGGCGTCGAAGAAGCTGGCGGCGCTCGCGTTGCAGCACCGATTCGTGGTCATCCATGACGGGTATTTCTCCCCCGCCGAGGAGCCGGCGATCGTCGATCGCATCGCCAGATTGCGGCCGGACGTGCTGCTTGTCGCCATGGGTGTGCCGCGCCAGGAATTGTGGATCGCACGCCACATCGATGCGCGCCACTGCACGCTGCCGATCGCCGTCGGCGCGCTGCTCGATTTCCTGAGCGGCACGGTGCCGCGGGCGCCGCTGTGGATGCGCCGACTCAGGCTCGAATGGCTGTTTCGGCTGTGGATCGAACCGGATCGCCTCTGGCGCCGCTATGTGGTCGGCAATCCCCTGTTCCTGTGGCGCGTCATCGGCCAGAAATTCTTGCGCAGGCCCGCTCCTGCCAGAGCAGGCCGCGGAGCAGACCGTTGAACAGCCGGTTCATACCGAGCCCCGATGCCGAAGCCGATGTCCTTCGCCGGACGCCGACGGCGGCGGTCGTGACGGCAAGCTATGCGCCGGATTTGGAGCGTTGCCGCCTGCTGTGCGAGACCCTCGACCGCTATGTTTCCGGCGTGGCGCACCACTATATTCTTGTCGAGCATCGCGACATGGCGCTGTTTCGCCAGCTGGAGAACACCCGCCGCACGGTCGTCGATGAGCGGGACCTGTTGCCGCGCTGGCTGCATGCCTTCGACGATCCGCTCAGCCTGTTCCGCCGGCGCATCTGGCTCAGCCTGAAGACCATGCCGCTGCGCGGCTGGCATGTGCAGCAGCTTCGCCGCATCGCGATATCAGCGCATGCCGGCGAAGACGTGCTGGTCTTCTGCGATTCCGACGTGGCCTTCCTCAAACCTTTCGACTGCAGCGCCTTCTGGCGCGATGGCAAGGTGCGTCTGTTCCGCCGCGACGGCGTGCTGTCGGATGAAGGCCATGAGGAGCATCGCATCTGGTCGCGCAATGCCGGTTTGGCGCTCGGCATCGAACCATCGGAGGTTTCGACCCACGACTACATTTCGACGCTGATTGCCTGGCGCCGCGAAACCGTGACGGCGATGTGCGCGCGGATCGAGAAGGTCCACGGCCGCAACTGGGTCGAAATCGTCGGCGCGGCGCGCAAATTCTCCGAATGCATGATCTACGGCCGCTATGTCGACGACGTGCTCGACGGCGCCGGCCATTTCCACCGCCCAGAGGAGTTCTGCCGCGTCCATTGGACGGGCGAAGCGCTGTCGGATGACGAGTTCCGCCGCTTCGTCGCCGCCATGGCGGGCGAACAGGTGGCCATCGGGATGCAATCCTTCATCGGCACAGATATCGGCCGCATCCGCCGTCTGATCGGGCTCGATTAGCAAGGTCAAAACCCGATCACTCTAACGACCGGGTTCGATCCCTCGCAGATGTTTAGTTGGAGCGTCGCATGACGCGATCTGACCCGAAGACGACTCTCACAACTCCACTCACGGAACGGCCGTTGTGCGCCGCATCTCAGCCGTAGAGATCAGGTTTGCCTCTTCCTGAAAGCAGACCTTGCCGGGGACCACGCTGGAGGTCGTGGTTGCGCCAGAACCGGCCATTCAGTTGACACAAGTCCATCGGCGGGAGTTGACCTCTTAGCGGAAGTTAGAACCACTGCCCCTCAAGAATGCGCAAGCAGCCTCCTAGCCGCCAAAATTGACACGGCAACGCAACTCACGACGCTGGACGAGTTGTCGACGTTAGATGGGGTTGGTCAATCGGACCTGTTCACTCTCCCATCGTCTTTAGAGCCCGGGCGTGATTTTATTCAAAGCGCATGTCGATCCGCCGAGGGCTGGTTCGTCGACTTATTAGCGAGACTGTTCAGCGGCCATCACGTCCGCGGCTCGCCTCAGGAGGAGTTCTCAAATGCGCTTCATGTCCTTCGTCACTTCCGCCCACGCCGGACCGCCAACGGCGGAACTCATCGAGGCGATGAACAAGCTCGCCGACCGGGAAATCAGGGCCGGCCGCATGGTCGACATGGGCGGGCTCACGCCGGTCGCGATGGGCGCGCAGGTGCGCATCGCCGATGGGAAGCTCAGCGTCATCGATGGCCCGTTCGTCGAGACGAAGGAGGTCATCGGCGGCTACGCGATCATGGAGTTCCGGAACAAGGAAGAGGCTGTGGCGTCGGCGGTCGAGTTCATGCAGCTCCACAAGGATTTCATGCCGGATTGGGAGGGCACGTGCGAGGTCCGCGCGTTTGCCGGCCCTTGAGGCGACGTTCCTGCAGACGTGGTCGGCGGCCATGACGGTCGCCGACGCCCATCGCACGATCCTCGCCGTGTGGCGGATCGAGCAGCCCCGGCTGATCACCAGTCTGGCGAGGATGCTGCGCGATGTGCCGTTGGCCGAGGATTTGACGCAGGAAGCCCTGCTGGCCGCCCTTGAGCGGTGGCCCGCCACAGGCGTTCCCGAAAAACCCGGCGCCTGGCTGATGGCGACCGCCAAGCGCCGGGCCCTGGATCATCTGCGCCGCAGCCGGATGCTCGAGCGCAAGCACGACATTGTCGCCTGGGACATGGAGGAGGAGCAGCAGGCCATGCCCGACCTTGACTCGGCTCTTGACGACGACATAGGCGATGAACTGCTTCGGCTCATCTTCACCGCCTGTCACCCGCGACTGTCGCACGAGGCGCGCGCGGCGCTGGCACTGCGGATGATCTGCGGCCTGACAACCCAGGAGATCGCCAGGGCCTTCCTGCTGCCGGAGGCGACGATCGCCCAGCGCATCGTGCGCGCGAAGCGGACTCTTTCGGAATCGGGGCTGGCCTACGAGACCCCAAGCGGCGAGGAGCTCTCAAAGCGGCTCTCCTCGGTGCTGGAGGTCGTCTACCTCATCTTCAACGAAGGCTACACCGCGGCGCGCGGCGAGGACTGGCTGCGCCCCCAGCTCTGCAATGAAGCGCTTCGCATAGGCCGCGTGCTCACCTCCATCGTGCCGCACGAGCCTGAAGCCCATGGACTGCTCGCTCTGATGGAGCTGAACGCCTCGCGCACGGCGGCGCGTACTGATGCAGGGGGCGAGCCAATCCTCATGCTGGACCAGAACCGCGCACTCTGGGACCAGCTCCAGATCCGGCGCGGGATGCAGGCGCTCGGGCGAGCACGCGAATTAGGTGGAGCCGGCGGCATTTACGTCCTCCAGGCGACGATTATCGCCTGCCACGCCCAGGCGAGGACGGCGGGCGATACCGACTGGTCGCGCATCGCCGGACTTTATGCGGAACTGGCGGCTGTCGTGCGCTCGCCAATCATCGACCTCAACCGCGCGGTTGCCGTCGGCATGGCCGAGGGCCCAGAAGTGGCGCTGGTGATCGTGAACCGCCTTACGCGCGAGCCGGCGCTCAAAGGCTATCACCTGCTGCCGAGCGTTCGCGGCGACCTACTCCACAAGCTCGGCCGCTACGAGGAGGCGCGCGCCGCGTTCGAAGCGGCCGCGGCGCTGGCGGGCAACAAGCGGGAACATGACCTGCTGAGACGTCGCGCCGCCGAGGCGGCCGACGCAGCGATGTCATCATAATCCCTGATCAGACAAGGACATGGTCGACCGGGGCTTTTGTCATTTCCCTGTGCAAGGTCTGACGTGGATATCGCTGAACGTCCGCTGTCCCCCGAGCCGGCGTTCCAAGGTGGTTCCGTGAAACGGCAGCTTAGGGTCAGTTCGCGACCCTGGCCCCAGCAGGTCGCGGTTGCGCCATCTGCCGACGTTAGCGTAAAACGCGGCAAGGGTCCGCTCTGTGGGCGAGATGCGGCATCCGCCGGACTTTCGCCGATAGATGTAGCCGACGGGTGGTTCAGAGCACACGAGCCTGAGTCATCGATCTAACGAGACTGGCCAGTTGCGGTTCATCGATTAGGGCCGCTGCGTCGGCCGGCGAGAGCCAGGCGCGTTGCCGCTGGGAACGCTCATTCCAGTCAGGCTGCACATCGACGACCGATAGCAGATAAACCTTGACGGTCACCCGCACGAAGTGGCCGGAAAGGCGCTTCCAATAGGTGTAGACGCCCAGTGGCTCCTTCAACGCCTCGCCAACAACGCCGGCCTCTTCCCATGCTTCGGTGACTGCTGCCTTCCTTCCGCTCATGCCCTTCATCGGCCAGCCTTTCGGTACGATGAAGCGGTTGGTCGTGTTGGAGGTGATCAGCATCACCTCTACGTTACCATGGCCGTCAAGCCGGAACGGAACTGCCGCAACCTGCCTGATCGGTTTGCCCTTCTTCGCCACGCGGACGATCCGCTTTTCTTTGACCATCAAATCCTGGATCTCATTGACGACGCGGCTGACTCTAACATCGACCGTCGTTGCGGGAGGATATATGGACAGCCCTGTTCCAGCCGCCACCGACTCGATTTGCAAATCGGCACAAAAGCTCCCAATCTGGTTGCCGCCGCAGCAGAGCCTTATACTTATTAGTCGGCGAAACAATGGGAGGAAATGCGCACATGAAAAAGACCTATGTCCGTCTGGCGGCAACGGCTGCAATGCTCGTCTCTGCCGCCACCTCGGCTTACGCCGACAGCCTCACCCTCTATTGCGCCGCCGACGAGGCCTGGTGCCAGCAGATCAAGACTACCTTCGAGGAAAAGACCGGCATCACTGTCGACATGACCCGCAAGAGCTCCGGCGAGACATACGCCCAGTTGCGCGCCGAGGCCGGAAACCCGAAGGGCGACGTCTGGTGGGGCGGCACCGGCGATCCTCATCTCCAGGCCGCCGAGGAGGGGCTGACTGAGGAATATACGTCCCCGATGCGCGGCGAACTCCATGACTGGGCGATCAAGCAGGCGGAAGCCGCCAACAACAAGACGATCGGCGTTTACTCCGGTGCGCTCGGCTTCGGCTACAACAAGGATTTGTTGGCTAAGAGCAACCTGCCGGAGCCGAAATGCTGGGCCGATCTGACCAAGCCGGAATACAAGGGCCACATCCAGATGGCCAACCCGAACTCATCGGGCACCGCCTATACGATGCTCGCCACGATGGTTCAGCTGATGGGCGAGGACAAGGGTTTTGAATACCTGAAGGCGCTCCACGCCAACATCAACCAGTACACCAAGTCCGGCTCCGCTCCGATTAAGGCCGCGGGTCTCGGCGAAACGACCATCGGCATCGTCTTCATGCATGACGCGGTGACGCAGACCGCAGCCGGCTTCCCGGTCGTCACGGTGGCGCCTTGCGAAGGCACCGGCTATGAGATCGGCTCGATGTCGCTGATCAAGGGCGCCCGCAACCCGGAAGCAGCAAAGCAGTTCTACGACTGGGCGCTGACCGCCGAGATGCAGTCGAGGGCGAAGGACGTGAAGCAGTTCCAGTTGCCTTCGAATAAGAACGCCACCGCGTCCGAACTGTCGCCCGACCTGTCGACCATCAAGCTCATCGACTACGACTTCAAGAAGTATGGATCGAGCGCCGAGCGCAAGCGCCTGCTGCAGAAGTGGGATACGGAGGTCTCGACCCTGCCGCAGTAATCATGCGCGTCCGCACTGCCACGAGCGCGCTTCACCCGACCGTCGTCCTGTGGACGGCGGTCGGCTTGGTCGGCTATACGCTGCTGCCTTGGTACGGGTTGGACGGCAACTTGTTCACCTTGTCCTGGCTGTTGGACGGCTATCCGCTTGACGATGACGTCGCGCCGGCGCTTTTCCTTGTGCTGCAAGGCGAGAAACTCTGGCTCGCACCCCTCGGCCCGCTGCTTCTCGCACCGCTCCTGCTATGGGGGCGCCGGAAGTCCGATCCTTTCTTTGGGAATTTGCTAATCGTCGTCGGCGCGACCGGCGTCACCTACTTCCTGCTTCAAGGTTTCGGCATTGGTCTGCGTGGTTTCCAGTGGCAATGGCTGACCTCGCTCTTTGGCGAGCTTGACAACCGCCAGTTCGGCATGGGCTGGGGAGCACTGCTGGTAGGCGGCGCGTTCCTGTTCCTGTTCACCCTCGGGCTTGCGGCGCGCGGCGCGGTGGCCGGCGACGAATTCGTGGTTGGCTCGATCGGCTTCGTCGTCGCTGTGGTCACCATCTTCATCTTCATGCCGATCGGCCAGATGCTGGGGAGCGCGCTGCTCACACAAGAGGGCGACTATTCGCTTCCGATCTTTCTCGCGAAACTCTCCAGCGACCGGCTCTGGAGTCTCGGTTGCCTCTTCGGCGGCCCGCGCTGCGGCGTCGCCTGGAATTCGCTCTTTCTCGCCATCCTCGTCGGCGTGATGACCACCGCACTCGGCCTGGTCTTTGCCCTGGTGGTGACGCGTACCGGCTTTCGCTACGGCGCGCTGTTGCGCGCGCTGACCGTGCTGCCGATCATCACACCACCCTTCGTCATCGGCCTCGCCATCATTCTTCTGTTCGGCCTCTCGGGCGCCATCAACCTGGGTTTCGCCGAGCTAATCGGCGTCCAACCGACGCGATGGGTCTATGGCCTGCCTGGCCTGCTGATCGCCCAGGTGCTCGCTTTCACGCCGATCGCTTTTCTGGTGATGATCGGTGTGGTCGAGGGGGTCAGCCCGTCCATGGAGGAGGCCGCCCAGACCCTACGCGCCAATCGCTGGCAGACCTTCATCACCGTCTCTCTGCCTTTGATGCGGCCGGGTCTGGCCAACGCCTTTCTGCTCGGCTTTATCGAGAGCATGGCTGACTTCGGCAATCCGCTGGTGCTCGGCGGCAATTTCGACGTGCTGTCCACCGAGATCTTCTTCGCCATCGTCGGCGCACAATACGACCAGGCGCAGGCGGCGATCCTCGCCCTCGTACTCCTGTTCTTTACGCTCGGGGCTTTCTACGCCCAGCGATTCTGGCTCGGCAAAAAGTCGTACACGACCGTCTCCGGCAAAGGCGACGCCGGCGTTCACCCGCATCTACCGGCAACGTTCCGCAATCTCGTCTTCGCGGCGGCCGCGGTCTGGACGCTTTTTACCTTGCTGATTTATGTGACGATCTTCTACGGCAGCTTCGTCAAGCTGTGGGGCGTCGATTTCTCTCTGACCTTTGAACACTACGTGAAGGCATTCTCCATCGGGTGGAACGAGTTCGGCATCCACTGGCGCGGCTCGGCCTGGAGTTCGTTCTGGACCACCATGGAAATAGCGTTGATCTCCGCGCCGCTGACCGCGGCCGTCGGACTCTTGACCGCCTATTTGCTGGTCCGCCAGAATTTTGCCGGCAAGGACACCTTCGAATTTGCAACGATGCTGTCCTTCGCCATTCCCGGCACTGTGATCGGCGTGTCCTATGTGATCGCGTTCAACGTGCCGCCGATCGAGCTCACCGGCACCGGCATCATCCTGGTGCTCTCCTTCATCTTCCGCAACATGCCGGTCGGGGTCCGTGCGGGTGTCGCATCGATGTCGCAGATCGACCGCAGCCTTGACGAGTCCTCCCTGACTCTCGGGGCTAACTCCTGGCAAACCTTCCGAAAGGTGGTGCTGCCGCTGCTGCGGCCGGCCATCCTCGCGGCGCTGGTTTATTCCTTCGTTCGCGCCATGACCGCCATCAGCGCCATTATCTTTTTAGTCAGCGCCCAGTACGACATGTCGACCAGCTACATCGTCGGCCGCGTCGAGAATAACGAATATGGCATCGCCATCGCTTATTCCGCAGTCCTGATCGGCGTGATGCTGGCGGTTATCGGCCTGATGCAGCTTGCGGTTGGCAGCCGCATGATTGGCAGGCGTGGTCTCGACGGCGATCTGGCGCAGTCGCGCACCAATGTCAGCCAGGCGGTCTCAGCGCGTCCACAGCCGGCGATCTCGGGAGGCGGATGATGGCCGAAATTCGCAGCAATGCCGCCTCAGTCGAATTCAAGAACGTCACCAAGATCTACGGCAAGAGCACGGCGCCTGCCGTCAATGACATCTCGCTGTTCATTGAGGCCGGGAAGCTGGTCACCCTGCTTGGACCGTCGGGCTGCGGCAAGACGACCACCTTGCGCATGATCGCTGGACTGGAAATGGTAACGAGCGGCCAGATCCTAATCGGGGGCGCCGACGTCACCCGTTTGCCGGCTACCGATCGTGATGTGTCCATGGTTTTTCAATCCTACGCGCTTTTCCCGCACATGACCGTGACCCAAAACGTCGAATACGGCCTGGGCTTTTCCGGCTTCGGGAAGAAGGAGACGACCGAGAGGGCCAGAGCAGGGCTCGAGCTGGTCGGACTGTCCAATTTCGGCGACCGCCTGCCGAGCCAGCTTTCTGGCGGACAGCAACAACGTGTCGCGGTGGCGCGGGCGCTGGTTCTGGAGCCGCAGGTGCTGCTCTTCGACGAGCCTTTGTCGAACCTGGATGCCAAGCTGCGCCGGCGCGTGCGCGAGGAAATCCGCGAGATCCAGCAGAAGCTCGGCCTTACGGTCGTCTATGTCACCCACGACCAGGAGGAAGCGCTCGCCGTCTCCGATCGCATCATTGTCATGAACAATGCGGTGATTGCTCAAGACGGCACGCCACGCGAGCTCTACGAGCAGCCCGCAAATGCTTTCGTGGCCGACTTTATCGGCGAAGCCAACATGTTCCAATGCGAGGTGGTGTCGGTCGAGGGCGACGGCGCCACCGTGCATCTGGGATCCGCCGTCCTGAAGCTGCCGGCTCGCGGCCGCAAATCAGGGCCAGCCAAGCTGGCGGTGCGACCGGGCCGCCTGGAGATTGGCGAACCGGATAGACCCGGCACTTTGCCCGGCACGCTTGAAAAAGTGACCTATGTCGGCAGCCACCTCGAATTCGTAGTCGCCACGGAATTCGGCGAAGTCTTCGTGATCTCGCCGGATGTCGATACGGCGTTTCGAGCGGGGCAGCCGGTGAGCATCGGCTTTCCCGAACGCGGACCCGTGCTGATCACAGACTGAACGCCTCTTTGCAAAGCGCGTGGACCTTGTCGAACACGCCCTTACCGCCCGCGATGACCAGTGTTCCTTCTTCCAGGACCGTTTTCGGATCGGGAGGGATGACCAATCCGCCGGCCTCTTCGACCAGAAGCATGCCGGCGAGGCAGTCCCAAGCGTTCATATGCTCCTCGACATAGGCGAGCAGCCTGCCCGACGCGACGTAGGCAAGCATAAGCGCACCAGATGCATTGCGGAAAAAGACGCCGCCCTCCTGAAGCAGGAGATCGATCAGTTTGGCGACGGCACGAGCTTCACGACGATTGGAGAAGCCGGTTCCGACCGAGCCTTGCGTCAGACTGGTCGTCGGGCTTGTCTTGATGGGCCGGTCGTTGAGGAAAGCTCCGCCGCCGCGTCGTCCATAAAAAGTCTCGCCGGTTGACGGTTCATGGATGACGCCCACGACCGTCACACCCTCCTTGACGCAGGCGATGACGACGGTCCAGGCTGGGATGCCGCGCAGGAAGTTGGCAGTGCCGTCGATCGGATCTATCACCCAAGTGTAACCCGATCCGCCCGCGAGTGCGGCGTGTTCCTCTCCGATAACGCCGTCTTCAGGATATTGCGCCGCAAGCTCCTGCCGGATGAACGTCTCGACGTTCCGGTCGGCCTCGGAGACCAGGTCCTGATGACCCTTGCTCTCGATTGTGAGTGTCTCCAGTTGCCGGAAATATTGCAGGCCGAGCTCGCCGCCGCGCCGCGCCAACGCAGTCGCAAACAGCATCCGATCGTTATTGTCACCGGCCATGGCACTCGCTCTGTGTTTGATCCACCTCTTGGTCAAAGCAGATGCGATCGCCTTACGCTTATCAGGATCATGTCATTCACGCAGTTAATTCTGCCATTGTTTCTGCTTCCATTCGTTTCGTTAGCTGTCTGTTTGTAATCATGGCCATTTTTTGCAGGGAAAGGTTGAGATTACCGGTCGGCGATCGGCTGCCACTCGTGGATGATCTTGTAACCCGGCAACTCGAAAGTGAAGAAATGTCCCTGGAACGGTTGATCGTGACTGGGCGAAATCGGCGCATCCAACAGCTTGCAGAGCAGGAGCGTGCCGACTCCGCCGTGCGCGATGAACGCAATGTCGCCATCGTGATGGGTCCCTAGAATGCGAAACACGGCCCGCACTACCCGTTCTTGGGCATCGACCGCACGCTCCCATCCGCGGGCACTCTCATGTGGATTGGCGAAGAAGGAATCAGCAACTCGTTCGAAATCGGCGGGTGGAAGGAAGCCTGTTGCGGAGCGGTCATTCTCGCCAAGCTGCTCATCCACCTGGACGGGCAAACCAAATCCTGCGGCCAGCAGGCCAGCCGCTTCAATTGCCTTGGCCTCAGATCTCGACCAGATGGACGTCAGGCCGGACAGCACCGCACTCCCCGCGAAAGCCCTCATCCGGGTGATACCACGGTCCGAAAGCCGCCAAGCCGGGACTGGCAGGGCGGGATCGACGGAAACTTCTGGGTGAGTGATAAAGAAGGCCGTCGGCATGCCGTTGCGCTCTGATAAAATCCTTCCGACGCCTAACAGAGCTGATCAAGCGCAGGAAGTAACAACACACCAATCCACGTCATTGCACGGGCACTTTTCACAGCCTCAATGGATATCAGAAACAGGAACCTCTGTATCGCGCCGCCATGAGCGGACCTCCGGCCGTCAAAACCGCTACATTGTCTCCAAACTCCTTGCAGTTCATTCCGCGCCCTCCGGTTTGATGTCGATGGTTCCGCTGTCGATGGCACCGCCGATGCGGCCGTCGCGGCATCCCAACCACCGCGATTGCGAGGAAGGCAATAAACGCGATTCACCGCGAAGCCGTGGAACCGATGCCAAGGTGGATCGGCAGGGGATACGTGTCCTGTTCGCCGGGCTCGAGCCGGGCGACCGCACACGCTACCACTCGCATCGCTTTCCGGTCACGGTCTACGTTCTGGAAGGTGCATTCACACTTGAGCTGGACGAAGGCGAGCCCGTCAGCATCGGTCGGCGAGGTTTTCGTAGAGCCGTCCGACGCGCGGAAACCGCCGAAATCTCGAAGTGGCAACCGCGACGATCTTGGTGCTGTTTCATGTCAGCGACCGGAAAACCCGATGCCGATCCGGCCGAATGATGCTGGCGGGGAGTTGGGTACCCCCCGCAACGCCCGGGATGGGGTCGGGCCTTGCCCTTCAATTTGTCGGGAGGAAGGTCCGGGTCGGCCCATAACACGACATATCGAGACTGGCTTGTCGCGGACAGCTTCTGGCAAACCAAGTCGTACCGACGGCCACGCCATACGGCAACATTCCACCTTACCCGACGTCAGACATTTTTTCGAGTGAGCGACCGATCTCGGGCCGCAACCTCGATGGTATCGTCTCGAAAACAGAACAAATACCGTGAATTCGGACTGTCTGGCGAACCTCCCAATCGAGCTCGTCGATTGACCGGTCGTCGCCGATCATCTCACGGAACTGCGCTGCGGCCATTGGCGGCGGCCAACTGATTGAGGGTGGGAAGTCGCCTGTTACCGACGGAAGCGCAGGTTCCGTGGCGTGAGCTCGTTGACCGAGGCACAGCCCATCAGCTTCATGCCGCGCTCAATCTCGATGTGCATCAATTCCAGTGCGCGTTCGACACCGGCCTGCCCGGCCGCCGCCAGCGGGAAGAGGTAGTAGCGGCCCAATCCAACCGCTTTTGCGCCCAGCGAGAGGGCCTTGAGCACGTGGGTGCCGCGCTGCACGCCACCATCCATCATCACATCGATTCTGTCTCCCACCGCATCGACGATCTCGGCAAGCTGGTCGAACGCGGTCCGCGAGCCGTCGAGTTGGCGACCGCCGTGATTGGAGAGGACAATTCCGGTGCAGCCAATCTCGACCGCACGCCTGGCATCCTCGACCGACATGATGCCTTTCAGGCAGAACTGTCCGCCCCAGTGCTGCACCATCTCGGCAACGTCGTCCCACGACATGGCGGGGTCCAACATCTCCGTGAAATAGCGGCTGATCGACATCGCGCCGGCGCCCATGTCGACATGGCCTTCGAGCTGCGGCAGCCGGAACCGCTCATGTGTGTAGTAGTTGATCGCCCACGATGGCTTGATCGCGAACTGGGCGATGCCAGCGAGATTGAGCTTGAAGGGAATAGCGAACCCCGTTCGCTTGTCACGCTCGCGGTTGCCACCGGTTATGCTGTCCACTGTCAGCATCATCACCTCTACCCCCGCCTGTTTGGCGCGGGCCATCATCTCGCGGTTCAACCCACGGTCCTTGTGGAAGTAGAACTGGTAGACTTGCGGCCCATTGCTGATCCGGCGCGCCTCTTCGAGGCTGACGGTACCGAGCGAGGACACGCCGAACATCGTCCCGTATTTCGCCGCCGCTGCCGCCACCGCACGTTCGCCCTGATGGTGGAACAGGCGCTGGAGCGCCGTCGGCGAGCAGTAGACCGGCATCGCCAGCTTCTGGCCCATGACGGTCACCGACATGTCCACACTGGTCACGCTGCGCAGGACGTTCGGCACAAGGTCGCAGTCATCGAAGGCAGCCCTGTTGCGCCGATAGGTGACTTCGTCATCGGCCGCACCGTCAATGTAGTTGAAGATCGGTCGGGGAAGGCGCTGTTTGGCCATGCTGCGGAAATCATGGAAGTTGTGGCAGTTCCTCAGACGCATCTCATCGCTCTGTTGGCCCGGGCTCAACTCTGTTGGCTCGGGCTCACCTGCCCGATAGCACACTGCTGCGCAATGCCTAACAGACGCGGGCTAAACGACAAACGGTGCAACGGGACGGTAGCAGTCGTGGCGCGAAGGTCGCTCGGGCTTCCACAACATCTGCGCGTCGTTTGGCGACCAGTGCCATCCCTTGCACAATATACGCCGCGTATGCGTATTAACATACGGCCCGTATGTCCCGATATGCCGACATACGGGGCGTATATCAATGGCCGTCCCGGATTGTGAAGTGCCGAGGACCTGAAACCCTGGAGCTGAGCGACAATTGGGCGATCTAGCCTGCCTTGTTTAAACAGGAGAAAAAAATGCCCAAACGCGACGCGATCTTCCCTGCCGGTCGGCAGGCGCTCTACGAGATCAACCGCTATTCGGCGGCGATCCGCTCGGGCGACTTTCTGTTCGTCTCTGGCCAGGTCGGCAGCCGCGTGGACGGATCGCCCGAGCCCGTTTTCGAAAAGCAGGTCCAGCTTGCCTTCGACAATCTCGCGGCAGTGCTGAAGGCCGCTGGCTGCACGTTCGACGACGTCGTTGACGTGACCACTTTCCACACCGACCCTGCCACGCAGTGGGAGGCTGTTAACACCGTCCGACTGAAGGCGATCGGTGAACAGCCTTACCCGAACTGGACCGCGGTAGGCGTGAACTGGCTGGCTGGCTTTGATTTCGAGATCAAGGTCATTGCGCGCCTTCCTCAGTCCACCTGATCGATGGCATTGCCTTTGTATTCGATGGCGTGAAGTCGATGCTGACAAAGCTGCGCTGATCAACTCGACCACACCTCACGGAGACGGCGAACAGGCAGCTGTCCGTCGTCTCCGTGTGATTCATCCGCCATCGACCACGCGTGGTTTGCAGGTGAGGGCCGTTGCAGCAATGAGGCTGTCAGCAGCATTAGGCTCGCGTTCCATCTCGGCCGTTGGCGGCAGCCAGCTGATTGCGTTTGCCCCTAGACCGGCCTCGCCGGTTTCCGCAGGCGAATTGTCGATCCGCAGGCTGCATCCGCCAAATGCTGTTTCAGGTTGCCATTCGAGGCGTTGAAGCTTCACCCCAGGTTTCAATCAGCATCCGCATGAACCTCTCGGCGGGCGGCGAGAGCGATGCCCCGCGTCGACGCACGACCCCGATCGTGCGCGAGATTTCGGGATCGCGGATGGGCCTTGTGACCAGGAACGGATGGTCGCCCTGCGGGGTCGCCATGCGCGGCAGGACCGATATCCCGAGACCGGCTTCGACCAGACCGAGTGACGTCGAGAGATGCGTCACTTCATAGGACCAGCGCAGCGCGAGGTTCGACTTCGTCAGCGCGGCATCCAAGAGGATCCGGTTCGCGCTCGACCGATGGACGGTGATGAGATGGTAGGGGACGAGATCCTGCCAGGTCAGGACATCCCTTGATGCCAGCGGATGCTCCTTTCGTGCGGCGAGAACGAACGGGTCCTCGATCAGACGTTCGAAGGTCAGGTCGGGATCGGACGAACCCATGATGTTGACCCCGAATTCGACCTCCCCGCGCGCGACCGCCTGAAGCCCGTCGGTCGCCGGAAGATCGAGAATCCGGAAGCGGATGTTGGGGTACTGCGCATCGAACTGCCGGATCACTGAGGGCAGGAAGTAATAAGCCGCCGTCGGCAAGCAGGCGATGGTGACAAGACCACCTCGCCGCTCCCCCAGCTCGCGGAAGGCGAATAGCGAACCGTCAAACTCCTCCAGCATCCGGCGCACCAGCGGGACCAGCTCCCCGCCGACGGCGGTGGGCGCCACATGGCGCGTCGTCCGCTCCAAGAGGGGGGCGCCGATGGAGCCTTCGAGTTTCTGAATGCGACGACTCAGCGCCGGCTGAGAGAGGTTGAGCGACTCCGCTGCCCGATGGAAGCTCGCAAGCTCCACGACAAGGAGAAAGGCGCGCAGGTCCAGAATTTCACAGTTGATGTTCATAACGCATCAAAATCTCCGATTTTAGCATTTCTCATATTAATCGGATTCGCGTAACAAACAAGACGATTGAGCCACCGAGCGCATGAAAGGGAGGATGTCGCACGATGAACGATCTGATCCGCATTCCGTGCGCTCTGATGCGCGGCGGCACCTCCAAGGGGCCCTTCTTCCTCGCCTCCGATCTGCCGTCCGATCCGGCCTTTCGCGACCAGATCCTTCTTTCGGTCATGGGATCAGGGCATCCGCTGCAGATCGACGGCATTGGCGGCGGCAATCCGGTCACAAGCAAGGTGGCCATCGTCGGGCCCGCAAGCATCAAGGGCGCGGACGTCGACTACCTTTTCGCGCAGGTGCGCGTTGACCAGCAGATCGTCGACATCTCACCCAACTGCGGCAACATGCTTGCGGCCGTCGGCCCCTTCGCCATCGAAGCGGGGCTTGTGCCGGTGCAGGGTCCTACGACGCTCATCCGGATTCACAACGTCAACACCGGAAAGCTGATCGAGGCAGAAGTCCCGACGCCCAACGGTAGCGTCTCCTATCTCGGCGACGCGGCGATCGACGGCGTTCCAGGCAGCGCGGCGCCGATTGCGCTTACCTTCATGGATGCAGCAGGCGCCCGCACGGGCCAGCTATTTCCCACAGGCAAACCGAACGAGGTCATCGACGGCGTCAGCGTCACTTGCATCGACTGCGCCATGCCAATGATACTCCTCGAGGCTGAGGCCCTCGGCGTCAGCGGATTCGAGACCGCCGCCGAACTCAACGGAAACAAGGCGCTGTTGGAACGGCTGGAGAGCCTGCGCATCGCCGCCGGTGAGCGAATGGGTATGGGTGATGTCAGCAACCAGGTGATACCGAAGCCGGTGCTGATTTCCCGGCCAAGGGCAGACGGCGACATCAATGTGCGCTATTTCATGCCGCACCAGTGCCATCCTTCGCTTGCCACGACAGGTGCTGTTGGGATTGCGACGGCCTGCATCACCGAAAATACGGTGGCATCCCGCTTGATCGGCACTCGCAAACCACCGGTGGTCCTGTCGATCGAGCATCCGAGCGGCCATCTCGATGTCAAGCTTCAGGACAGGAACGGCAAGATCGTCGCGGGCATCCTGCGCACCGCCCGCCGCCTATTCGAAGGACATGTTTTCGCAAAACCTGTCACGCAGTTCGTCTGCGCGGCATAATGACCGTGGCCGCCGGGAGGGCGCCACATAACTTGGAGGAAAATCATGCGTAAGCTCATGCTCGCCCTTGCGGCAACCGTTGCCTTTGCGGGCTCCGCCCTGGCGGAACCCGTGCGCATCAGCGTCGGTTCCTACAACCTCAACAACCTGCCTTTCCCGGTCGCAGCCGGCCTCGGCCTTTACGAGAAGGAGGGTCTGGAGGTTACCGTAGAGAACTTCGCGTCGGGCGGCTCGAAGACCCTTCAGGCGCTCGTGGCTGGCTCGACGGATATCGCCGTTGGCTTTTACGATCACACGATCCAGATGCAGTCGCAGAACAAGGCGGTCGTCGCATTCATCCAGCTCGCCCGCAATTCCGGCCTCGTTCTGGCCGGCGGCAAGGATAGCACCTTCGACCCGTCTAAGCCGGAAACGATCAAAGGCGCGAAAGTCGGCATCACATCGCCTGGTTCCTCGTCCGACTTCTTTGTCCGCTACTATCTGCAGCGGAACGGCCTGTCGGCCGACGACGTGTCGCTGATCGGCGTCGGCTCCGGATCTGCTGCTGTCGCAGCCCTCGAACAGGGCAAGGTCGACCTGCTCGTCAACTACGACCCGGCGGCCACTTTCATCGAAGCAAAGGGCGTGGGCAAGATCCTGATAGACGCACGTAGCGACGAAGGTGCCAAGGAAATCTACGGTGGCATCTATCCGACATCGGTTCTCTACGCCACCCAGGACTATATCGACGCCAATCCGGAAACGATCCAGAAGGTCACCAACGCAACGGTAAAGGCGCTCGAATGGATGGACAGCCATTCGGCCGAAGAAATCGTCGAAAAACTGCCAAAGGAATTCATCTCCGGCGACCGCGAGACCTACATCAGGGCCGTCGAAAACGCCAAGGCGATCTTCTCGACGGATGGCCTCATCAGCGAGGAGAACGTCAAAACCCCACTCGCGGTTCTGAAAAGCTTCAACGAAAAGGTCGCGGCGGCTGAAATCGACCTTTCCAAGACCTACACGAACGACTTCGTTGGCAAGGCGCCGCGCAACGTCGCCAACTGACAAGGAGGAAGTCATGGCACTGGCCGTAGTGAAGTCGGCAACAACGATGATGAGCCCGGACAAGCCAAGGCCGATGGTGTCGATCGATTCGGTCACCATGTCCTTTGGCACCTTCATCGCCGTCCAGAATGTCAACCTGACTGTTGCGGATGGCGAGTTTCTGGCCATCGTCGGTCCGACGGGGTGCGGCAAGAGTACCATTCTCAACGCCATCGCCGGACTTCTGAAGCCGGCGAGCGGGACTGTCTCGATCGACGGAGCGCCGGTGCATGGCGTCCAGAACAACATCGGCTACCTTTTCCAGCAGGATGCGCTCCTTCCGTGGAAGACGGCGCTCGAAAATGTCGAGCTCGGGCCGATGTTCAAGGGAACAGGCGCGAACGAAAGGCGCGAACAGTCCATGAAATGGCTCGCCAAGGTGGGCTTGAAGGGCTTTGAGCAACGCTACCCGCACCAGCTTTCGGGCGGCCAGCGCAAGCGTGTTCAGATGGCGCAGGCGCTGATTACCGGCCCGAAGGTGATCCTGATGGACGAGCCCTTCTCGGCGCTCGACATCCACACCCGCCACCTGATGCAGAACGAGCTGCTCGCGCTCTGGCAGGAGGAGCGCCGCGCGGTGGTGATGATCACGCACGATCTCGAGGAAGCCATCGCGCTCGGCGACCGCGTGGTCGTCCTCGCTGCGGGGCCTTGCAGCCACGTGATCGACAGCTTCCCCGTCGATCTCGCCCGGCCGCGCGACGTCTCGGAAATCAAACTCGATCCGCGCTTCATGGATCTTTACCGCAATATCTGGTCGTCCCTGCGCGGCGAAGTGGAGAAAAGCTATGAACGCCATGACTGAACGTATGATCCAGCTGGGACTGCTGGTCGTCATTGTCGGCGGGTGGCAGCTCGGCGTGGAAGCCGGAGTGATCGATGTCTTCTTCTTCCCTGCCCCCTTCGACATCATGAAGCAGATCGTGGCCTGGATCATCGACCCAGGCTTCTACAGGCACGTGTCGATCACGCTCACCGAGACGGTGCTCGGATACGTGATTGGTACCGCCCTCGGCGTGGCGGCCGGCGTCTGGCTAGGGCTTAGCCGTGGCGCCTATCGCATCCTCGACCCGTTCATAAAGGCGCTGAACGCCATCCCCCGCGTGGTGCTCGCTCCTATCTTTGTGCTCTGGCTCGGCCTCGGGCTGTGGTCGAAGGTGGCGCTATCGGTGACGCTGGTGTTCTTCATCACCTTCTTCAACGCCATGCAGGGCGTGCGGGAAGTCAACCCGGTGGTGCTGGCGAACGCGCGGATCCTCGGCGCCAAGCGCTCAAGCCTGCTGACCCACGTCTACTTCCCGGCCGCGGCCAGCTGGATCCTATCGTCGCTGCGCACCTCGGTCGGCTTCGCGGTAGTCGGCGCGATCATCGGCGAATACCTTGGCGCCTCCGCCGGCCTTGGCTATCTGATTGCCCAGGCGGAAGGCAACTTCGATGCGGTCGGCGTCTTCGCCGGCATTATGATCCTCGCGATGTTCGTGCTGATCATCGACCGCATCCTCGACATCGCCGAGGCCCGTCTGATCAAGTGGAGCCCGCATTCGACCGAGAGCCGGGCCACCTGACGGGTGCCGAAGGCCGGTCGGCAATGATGCCGGCCGGCGACCAAGTGACGACGGAACTGAGGCTAGCCGGGCGCTTGTTGCCGCGAGCGTCTGAGCCTAACCTGGTCGCTCCATCGACCTCGGCAGATTCGTAAATTGAGTGCCCATCAGGTCAAACGACCGAACCACGCCTCGGTCATTGAGGAGAACGGCTATGCACCTCAACGGCATGCTTTATGGGTCGAGGCTGCTCGGCCACGTCGACTTCCCCGCGTCCGAGGTGCTCGGGCCCGACGCTGGCGAAGACGCGATCCAGGACCTGATCGCCCGCCACGGCCTGATCTTCGTCAAGCCGGTCTTCCGCGGCGGCGTCGGCAAGAAGGGCAAGGCGGGACTAATCGGCAAGGCGCGGGACCTCAAGACCGCGCTCGCCGAAAAGGAGCGGCTCTACTTCGCCGAGCACCGCCACGGCAACGCCTTCGCCAAGGCGAACGGCGTGACCTTCGAGGCCGGCATTCCCGCCGAGCACGAGGTCTATTTCGCCATCACCGACGACACGCATTTCCGCGCGCCGACCATGACGCTGACCCACCGCGGCGGCGTGGAAATCGAGGATCTCGATAAATCCGATATCGCCACTGTGCCCTTCGAGGCGCTCACGGGACTCAAGGCCTTCGTGGTGGCGAACGCGCTGACGGACATTGGCGCGCCGCGGGAGATCATCTCGCCGCTGGTGCAGCACCTGCCGAAGCTCTGGGAGCTGATGCACCACTACGGCATGACGACGCTTGAGTTGAACCCGATCCGCATGCGTCCCGGGCGCGACGGGCGGTTGACGCCGGTGGCCTGCGACTTCAAGTGCGGGTTCGACCGCGACGATCCGCGCGTGGGTCGGCTCGGGCTGCCAGACCAGCTGTTCGCGGCAGACATCTCTGCCTTCGAGCAGGAGGTGAACCAACTCCGCACCCATCAGGGCCAGTCGGACGTCTTCGTGATCAACGAGAGCGGCACCATCCTTGCCCCGACCTTCGGCGGCGGCGCCAACAGCCTCGTCACCGAGGTGCTGGGCGAGGCGGCGATCATCTCGTCGGACTTCGGCGGCAACCCGCCCTACGAGAAGATGAAGGCGGTGGCCTCGATCTGCTACCGGCACTTCCTCCCCCAGACCAACGTGCTCTTCATCATCGGCGGCAAGTCGAACAACACCGACATCCTCGAGACCTTCCGCGGCATGGGCGACGCGCTGCGCGAATATTTCGCCGCGCACGGGCCGACGCCGCTCTACGTCGTCGTAGGACGCGGCGGTCCGAACCTGGTGCGCGGTATGGGCAACCTCACCGAGACGCTGGAGTCCCTCGGCCTGCCCTACCGCTTCTTCGGCTTCGACAGCGCGATCTCCGAGGTCGTGAACTACGCCAAGCGCGTCGACACGTGGATGCGCGCCGGCGGCCGCGACGAGATCGCCGCTACCCTGGGGCTCAAGGCCGCGGCGGCCTGAGGGAGGACGGACATGTATCACAAGGGCATCGAAGGCTTTCCCTATTTCCTCGGCCTCCGGTCACTGGCCGATATCGCGACCCGCGACGACCGGGTCTGCGTACTCAACGTCCTCGGCGGCGAGTCGCGCACGGTCACGCCGACCAGCCACGCCTTCTCCGGCGGCAACGTGGTCTTCGGCACCTCGCCCGGCCGCGGCGGGCAGGTGCTGAAGACGCCCGTGGGCGACATCCCGGTCTACAACAACGTGCGCGAGGGGCTCGACGCCGGCCACGCCTTCGATACCGGCGTCGTCTACCTGCCGCCGTCGGGCGTGCGCGACGGCGTGGCCGAGCTCGTGCGGGTGAACCCGGGCTTGCGCAAGATCGTCATCATCACCGAGAAGATCTCCGTGCACGACGCCCGCGAGATTCGGGCGATGGCTCAGGCGAACGGCATCGACATCATCGGCGGCAACTGCCTTGGCGTCGCCGATTCGTGGAACCGCGTGCGCATCGGCGGCGCGCTCGGCGGCGACAAGCCAGAGGAGTCGCTGCTCAAAGGTTCGGTCGCGATCTTCTCGAACTCCGGCGGCTTCACCACGACGATCGCCCAGTATCTCGCCACTGCGGGCTGGGGCACGACGACGCTCGTCTCCTCCGGCAAGGACGTTTACATCCACTACGCCGCGCCCGACTTCGCCCACGCCTTCGGCAACGACGACCGTTCCAAGGCGGCGGTGCTCTATGCCGAACCCGGCGGCTACTACGAGCAGGGCATCGACTGGACGAAGCCCGTCGTCGCCTGCGTCGTCGGTCGCTGGAAGTCGAAGCTGACCCGTGCCGTCGGGCATGCCGGCGCTATGGCCGGCTCGGGCGACAGCGCCGAGGACAAGGAGCGCTGGTTCATGGGGGCCTTCGGCGTGCCAGGCCTCTTCACGCCCGAGAACCCGGTCGTGTCCGCGAAGGGCGCCGTCGTCACCAACATCGCCGACATCCCCGCCGCCCTCACCGCGGTGATGGCGCTCAACGGCGCCGCGCCCGACTTCGCGCCGCGTGGGGACCTCGCGCTAAAGCCCTGGGTCGCCAACGACCAGGGCCTGCGGCTGCCGCCCGAACTCGCCATGCCGGCCGTCACCGCGCCCGAGCCCTACGCCGGCCAGATCGCCGCGCTCGGCGCCCAGGTCGGGGCGGTGGTCGCGCGGCAGAACATGAAGGACAAGTCCGGCGCGTCGGTCATGGACCCGAAAACCCAGGTGACGAGCGTGCACGGCCATTCAGTGCTCGATCTCGCGCTTGAGCCGCTGGAGGCGACCTTCGCCCTGCCGCTCGTGCACGAGATCGCCACCGAGAACGACCGGGCGATGCTCGACGTCGCGGTCGCAGCCGAGGTCAACCTCGTCGGCGACCCGATCCTCGTCGCCGCCGACGCGGCGCGGGAGGCCGGCAATGCTCCGAATGCGGTGATGGCAACCGCCGCCGCCATCGTCGGGCCGAAGCGCGTGGAGCGGGCGCTCGGCTGCACCCGGGCACTGATCGGGCTCTTCGCCCATTCGGGCCTCAGGGACGGGCGCGACGAGGAATTCGACGCCTCGGGGATTGTCTGTGACGATGCCACTCGGGCGCTGTTCCTGGCCACCGAGGCCGAGGCCGCCGACCCGCGTCCAGAGGCGATGCTCGCGGCGATCGCAGCCCGCGGCGGCAGGTCGGCGTTCCTGAAGTTCCTTGGAGGCCTGGGCGGCCGGTTGTCGCGGGACGCAATTCTCGCGGCCATCGCCACGACGATCGCCTGGGGGCCGCTGATGCGCAAGCGCATCTCGCGCCTTACCGCCGAGACACTGCCCTGGTACCTGAGGCTCTATGGCGTCATGGTCGGCGCGACAATCCCCGGCGAGCACCACCGGTCGGGCTCGCTATGGGGCATCCCACGCGACGAGCGCTTTGGGCAATGGACGATGGCCGACCTCTGCTTCCTCGCCATGACTGGAAAGAAGCCCACCCCCGAGGAGGCGCTGCCGCTGCAGATGCTCGTCGGGCTCCTGATTTCGAACGGCCCTGGGTCGATCTCGGCTCAGGGTGCCAAGGGCGCGGTCTCGGCGGACGGGCCACAGACGCCCGCGCGCGTGCAGATCAACAAGGCGATGGTCGGCTTCCTTACCCATACCGGCTACAGCCACGGCGGCAACGGCTTCGAGGGCATGGCCTTCCTGCTCGAGCAATTCAAGGACGCCGGGCTGACCGACCCCTCCGATCCAGCCCACGGCCTCGACCTGAAGGCGATGGCGACGGCGTTCGCGCGCACGTACCGCCGCGAGAAGGCCCAGGCCAAGGAGCTCGGCACTGAGGTCCGCGCGCTCCCCGGCGTCCATCACCCGGTCTTCAAAGGTAAGCCCGTCAACCACGATCCGCGCGAGCGCTTCATCGCGGAATTCATGGCGCGGCAAGGAAAGTACAACGTCTTCCACGCCTTCTACCGCGAGCTCGTCCAGGCACTCCACGATCAGGGGGCCTCGCCTTACGTTTTCTGCGTAAACGTTGACGCGGTAATTGCGGCGCTGCTGCTGGCGCTGCTGTGGAAGGACTTCAAGTCCGGCACCCTGACCGAGCGCGACCTGGAGACCGCTGCCTTCACCGTCTTCCTATACGGTCGCATGATCGGCGCGGCCGCCGAGATCGACGACCACCTGAACCGCGGCCGCAACATGGACACCCGCACCCCCCCGCCCGCCTGCGGCTTCGTGGTCTGATGGCGACCCCACCCGCCACCAGCCCGCGGTCCGCACCATCGCGATGCCGCCGCGGAATACTGAACTGATCCCACACCGGCCTTGGCTTTGACTTTAAGAATGACCGGAACCCACACCCTTAGCGATCATTTGCTTCGCCCGAATGGATGTCCGGCTTGGCCCGAAACGGTCATTCCGGATGCCAATTTGCGTGAAGCGGTCCGCGTGGTGCAGGGTGGGGCAAGAAGGATGGTTCAGTCAAAGAAGCCCGCATCCTCTTCCCTGAGATACTTCCTGGCTGCTTCGGCGTCGATATCGAGGCCCAGCCCCGGCGCTTCCAGCAGGTCCACCATGCTGTCCTTCACGATCTGCGACGGCAGGCCGATTACGAGGTCCTCCCACCAGGGGTCGGAGGCGCTCGGGTATTCGAAGGCGATGTAGTTGGCGGGCAAGGAGGCGCAGACATTGATCAACGCGCCGAGGCCGAGCAGGCCGTTCGCCGTGCCGTGCGGCGCCATCAGGATCGAGTGCATATGGGCGTGCTCGGCTACCCATTTCAGCTCGGCGATGCCACCGATATCGGCCGGGTCCGGACCGATGATACGGACCGCCTGCGTTTCGATCAGCTCCTTGAAATTATGGCGCAGGTAGATCTGCTCGCCGGTATGGATTGGCGTCGAGGTGGAGGTGGTCAGCTCCCGATAGGCCTGCGGATTGACCCACGGCACGTAGTCGCCAGTCAGCATGTCCTCGAGCCACATCAAATTGTACTTCTCGACCGCGCGAGCAAACTTAATCGCATCGGGCAGCATCCAGCCGGGGCCGCAGTCGAGCGCCAGGCTGACCTTGTCGTCCAGCACTTCCTTCATCGCGATCACGCAGTCGAGCATGTGATTGAAACCGCGCTCGCTGATCACGCCTTGATCCATGGCACCGTGATAGCCGGCCTTCTTCTGCGTCACGCCGTAATGGAAGCCCTCAATGGTGTCCTTCATGTTGGAGTGGAACGAGATTCCTTGCTTGATCATGAAGAAGTTCTGCGGCTGCTCCATCATCCATTTGACGTCAGCGGCGTAATCCTCCGGCCGGTCGCCCGTGCGTTTCTGGCGGATCGAGCCGTTGTAGACGCGCACCTTGTCGCGCACCTTGCCGCCGAGCAGTTTGTAGGCCGGCACGCCTGCGGCCTTGCCGGCAATGTCCCACAGCGCATGCTCGATAGCGCTTACCGCCGCACCATAGGGCTTGAAAGAGCCGCGTTGGCGGATCTTCAGCATCACCCGCTCGACGTCGGTTGGGTCCTCGCCGATCAGCGCCTCGCGAAAATGCAGAACCCAGGGCTTGAGGTAGGGCTTGGTGTACTCGACCTCGCCCAGGCCATAGAGGCCCTCGTCGGTGACGACGCGAACGATGGGGTGCTTGCCGATGACGGCACAGCGGAGATCGGTGATCTTCATGTTCGGTTCTCTTCGCCTCAGCTCCAGGTGCGATCCCAGGAATACTCGTTGTCCCAGTGATCCGTGGGCTGCCAGATGCCGGTGACACCCGGCTGCAGATGCTGCGAGATCACCTCGTCGACGACGTCGTCAATCCCCAGGCCCGGCTTGTCGGGAACAGTGATAAAGCCGTCCTTCACGAGCGGCTTGGGAACGCCGGTGACGATATCGTCCCACCAGTCGACATCGGCAGAGTGGTATTCGAGCGCCATGAAGTTTTCGGTCGCGGTCGCTACATGGGCCGCGGCCATTGCGGCGATTGGACTTTCGGCCATATGGATGGCCATAGCGACGCCGTGGTCCTGCGCCATATCGCCGATCTTCTTGGTCTCGAGGATGCCCCCGCTGGTCAGCAGGTCTGGGTGGATAACGGAGAGGCCGCCGCTCTTGAGCAGAGGCTCGAAGCCCTCCTTGAGGTAGATGTCCTCGCCGGTGCAGATCGGCACCGTGGTGGCGTCCTGCAGTTGTCGGTACTGCTCGGTGTACTGCCATGGGATCACATCCTCGAGCCAGGCTGGCACGTATTTTTCAATCCGCCTGGCGAGGCGAATCCCGTTCTGCAGCGAGATGTGGCCGACGTGGTCGATGGCGAGCGGAATATCCATGCCGATAACGTCGCGAACCTCGGCAATGTACTGCTCAAGCAGGTCGAGGCCCTTGTCGGAAAAGTGGAGACCGGTAAAGGGGTGGGGGACGTTATGCAAATCGTAGGCGGCGTTGCGGGCGCGTCGCTCTTCAAGAGTCTTGACCGGGCCGCGGCCGGGGTGGACGCGGTACCCTTCAAGTGAGCCGGCAGGAGACACGACCGCACCGGGTACATCCGCGATCTGCATCAGCCCCAGATCCATCTTGAGGAAGGTGAAGCCGAGCGCCATGCGCTGCTTGAGGCGCTTGCCGGTCTCGGTGCCGCTCGGCACGGTGGCGTCGGTATCGCAATAGAGGCGCACCTTCTCCCGAAACCGGCCGCCGAGCATCTGGTAGATAGGCACGCCATAGGCCTTGCCGGCGAGATCCCACAACGCGATTTCGATCGCCGAGACGCCGCCGCCTTGCCGGCCGTGTCCGCCGAACTGCTTGATCCGGCGAAACAGGCGGTCGATGTTGCAAGGGTTCTCGCCAAGCAGCCGGCTCTTCAGCATCAGCGCGTAGGTGGCGCTGGCGCCGTCGCGCACCTCGCCAAGTCCGACGATGCCCTGGTTGGTGTAAATCTTGAGCAGCGTTGAGGTGAACGGCGCGCCGATGATTTCGGCTACCCGCATGTCGGTGATGCGAAGCTGGGATGGCTTAGAGTTCGCGTTCACCCGATTGAGCGCCTCGTCGGCGCCACCCGTCTTTGCCATGACTTATCCTCGTTCTGGTGGATGGGGCTTGTCGCCCGCACGCCGGGCCGGCATAGAGCGTTGCTAGCCCAGCTCAATCTCATGGGCCTGCAGGTAGTCGCGGTTCATCTCAATACCGAGACCAGGCCTCGACGTCAGCTTGAGGCTGCCGTTCGAATTGTCGAGTGGTCTGTCAATCAGGTGATCGTATTTGCCCAGGTTCCACTCCGACGTTTCGAGCTTGTAGAAGTTAGGAACGGTCATCATCACCTGCGCTCCCGCAACCACGTTGATCGGTCCCGCGGCGTCATGTGGCGAGACCGGGACGTAGTAGGCTTCGCATAGGGCAGAAATCTTCTTGAGTTCGGTAATGCCGCCGGTCCAGGTGACGTCCGGCATGATGTAGTCAGCGAGCCTGTTCTCGAGTACCGGCACGAAGTCCCACTTCGTGTGGCCGCGCTCGCCCCACGAGATGGCGGCACTGACCTTTTCACGCACCTGCTTGAGGGCGTTGAGGCTCTCGGGCGGGCAGGGCTCCTCAAACCAGTCGATCTGGCCGGCTTCCTCGAGGCTACGACAGAGGCGAATGGCGGTGGGAACGTCGAAGCGGCCATGCGCATCGATGAGGATGTCGACATCGGGCCCCGCCGTTTCGCGGATCAGAGCCGTGAGTTCGGCGGCTTCGCGCTCGTCCTTGCGGGTCATGCTGCCATCGAGGTAGCCGTCTCGCTGTTCGCGGGGCAGGCCATCGGAGCTGCGGCCCTGGTGGGGGTAAGGATCGAACTTGAGCGCAGTGTGTCCGGACTCGACGATGTCTAGAATTTCGCGGACCACAGCCTCCTTGCTGGTAAATTTGGCCTGGTTGGGATGGGTGTAGAGCGCGATTTCATCGCGTACTGGTCCGCCCAGCAGCTCGTAAATCGGCTTACCGAGGACTTTGCCGCGGATGTCCCAGAGGGCTATATCGATGGCGCTCACGCATTCGACGGCGGCGCCGCGGCTGCCCATGTAGGTGAAGCTGCGAAAAATCTTGTGCCAGAGATGCTCGATACGCGCTGGATCCTCGCCTGTCACGGCGACACCGATCTGCCGCAGGATCGTGCAGAGAGCGCGGTTGGCGAGCCTTGTAGTGGTGGTGATCTCTCCCCAGCCACTCACCCCCTCGTTGGTCGTCACTTCGACGAACAGGAACTCTCCCCAATAAGAAGCATCGGACTTGATCAGCCACGGCCGAATGCTCGTGATTTTCATCTCAATTCCTTTATCTGAAATGGTCAGGCTAACGATGTTCGAGACTGGACCTTCGTTCCTATCCGGCCCGAGCGGCGTTGCGCGCACGCATCTGTTCGAGAATATGCCGGCCGGAACCCTCGACATGGCGGGAAACGAGTTCGGCCGCCTTGTCGGCTTCTCCCGCTTTTACGTGCGCGATGAGTTCGCGGTGCTCGCGAATGATCGCGGCACGCCGCGCGAGCGTGAAATTGAAACGCCGGCTGACGGCTCGCAGCACTTCGCGATGCTTCCACCAAAGTTCGGCGGCATGGCGGTTATAGTGCCGCTGGTACATCACGGTGTGGAAAGCGGTATCAAGCTCACTGTGCCTGAAGGTGTCGGCAAAGTTGTTCTCTTCAATCAGGCCTTCGAGACGTTCGAGTTCGGCGATGTCCTCGCCGGTCGCCATATTCACAAACCATCGCGTCAGGGCCGGCTCAATCAGAACACCGATTTCATAGATATCCCGGACAAAATCCTGATCTATGGGTCGGACGCGCGCCCCGCGGTTGGGGAGAAAGATGACAAAACCCTCCCCGCGCAAGAGTTGCAGGGCCTCGCGCACGGGGTTGGTCGAGGTGCCGTGACGCCGGGCGAGATCGGTGACCACAAGCCGTTCGTTGGCGGCGAGCCGTCCCTCGATGATGTCTTCCCTAATCAGTTGATAAAGCGAGGCGCCCTCGCTGGAGGCCCCCATGGGGTCAGTCTCCACCGGTGGCTTGGCTTTAAAATCACCTATTTCGGCCAAGGCCGGCTCCCCTAATCAATACATACCCTGCCCGATATCACACACGGTTTTCACAAACAATGTACGATCCAACGCGTTGACAGGCAATCCACGATCTGAAAACGTACAAGATGATCGAAGGGATACATAGAACAGAAAGGCGTCCCGCGGTCGAACGAGCTAGACCGCTTTGCCTCGGCGCAGGGCGGCATGGAGAACCAGGGAGGATACCTATGACGAGGATTACGCTCGGCAGTGCGGTCCTGCGCGGCACTGTCGCCACGGCTTTGATGGCATCGCTGATGTCCACATCGGCGCTGGGAGCGCCGCCGGTCGACCTCAGCAAGTGGTCGCCGGAATATGTGCGCTCCATTGCGGGCACACAGGATTTTGACACGGCGGCCGATTGCGCCAAGGTCACCCCCCTCGACTACAAGGGGCGACTGACTTTCTGGTATCAGGGCGTGTTCGAGGGCGACCCCGACCTTTTGCGCCAGTACTACAAAGATTTCTTCGAGACCTTCCGCAAGACCTATCCGAACATCCAGCTCGAGGAACAAGCCCTCACCTATAACGACCTTCTTGACAAGTTCCGCACGGCGCTCCTGGGCAATGCCGCGCCGATGGCGGTCCGCCTGCAAATCCTGGGTGGTACCGAGTTCGCCTCAAAAGGCTATCTGCAGCCGCTCAAACCCGAGGATGTGGGGTATTCCACCGAGGACTTCTGGCCCGGCGCCATGAAGGCCGTGACCTGGGAGGGGGTGACCTACGGCATTCCAACCAACAACGAGACGATGGCGTTCATCTGGAACGCCGACATCTTCAAGCGTGCGGGCCTCGATCCGGACAAGGCTCCGGCAACCTGGGACGACGTCGTCAAGTATTCCAAGCAGATCCACGACAAGCTCGGCATTGCCGGTTACGGCCTCGTGGCTCGCAAGAATGCTGGCAATACGCCGTACCGCTTCATGCCGCAGCTGTGGGCCTATGGCGGCGGCGTCTTCGACGAAGCCACCGCGAACCCGACCTATGAGCAGGTCAAGCTCGATAGCCCGCAGAGCAAGGCCGCGCTGCAAGCCTCGTACGACATGTATGTTCGCGACAAGTCGGTTCCGGTTTCGGCACTCACCAACCAGCAGGCCGATAACCAGCCCCTGTTCCTCGCCGGCCAGCTCGGCATGATGATCTCGCATCCGTCGGACTACGACGTCATGCTCGACCTGCAGAAGAAGGCGACGGGCGCCGACAAGGATAAGGCGCAGACCGTCATTGACAACATGCGCTACGGCCTGATTCCCACTGGCCCCGACGGCAAGCGCGCAGTCGTGTTCGGCGGCTCGAACATTCACATCCTGAAGCCTGAATATGTCGAGGGCGGCAAGGTCGACGAGCCGGCTGCAAAGGCTATCATCTGCATGTGGACGAGCCCTGAATGGTCGCTGAAGATGGCCTACGCAGGCTCGAACCCGGGCAACCTCAACGGCTTCAAGACCAAATGGATGAAGGAACGCCTGGACAACATCAAGTTCCTCGATGTGACGACCTCGATGTTACCATATGGCATCCCGTTCCCAGCGCTGCCGCAGGCCCCCGAGATCATGAACATCATCGTCCCGGACATGCTGCAGAATGCCCTGACCGGAGCGATGACCGTCGACCAGGCAGCGGACGACGCGGCCAAGAAGGTAAGAGACCTGATGGGCGGACTCTAGTCCAAGCCTGACCGGCTGCACCGATAGTGCAGCCGGTTCGTTCAGAAGAAATAAGGGCGCGCCACAGTGACGATCGTGACCGGCAAGGCCGAGGCTCGCCGAAGATTGCAATCCGGTAGGTCCGGCGCGCTACGGAAGATAGGGGAGCATCGCGCTGACTACGCGTACGTGCTCCCTGCGATCGCCGTGATGCTCATCGTCATCGCCTATCCGATCTACTACACCATCGAGCTGTCGTTCTTTAAGACGCCGCCTGGCCTGCAGCTCCGCGACAAGACCTTCATAGGCTTCGACAACTACACGGCCATCCTCACCAGTGAGGTGTTCTGGAAAGTCACCTGGAACACTCTGATCTGGACACTGGGATCCACTTTGATCTCCTTTGTCCTGGGGTTTGCCACCGCGCTGGCGCTCCACCGCGCCTTTATCGGCCGCGGTGTCCTGCGCGCAATCCTGATCATTCCCTGGGTCATCAGCGCGGTCGCCGCCTCCTATATCTGGAAGTGGATCTATCATTCGGACTTCGGGATCATCGGTGCGGCGCTGGTCGGCCTCGGATTGGCCGACCGACCGCCGAATTTCATCGACAGCGTCAGCACGGTGCTGCCTTCCCTGATCGTCGTCAATATCTGGCGCGAGTTTCCGTTTGCCATGATCATGATGATGGCCGGCCTGCAGACCGTGCCCGAGCAATTGCTGCGCGCCGCGCAGGTCGACGGCGCCAGCGCCTGGCAGCGCTTCTGGCACGTCACCTTCCCGCACTTGCGCAACGTCTCGACGGTGACGATCCTGCTGCTCGCGGTGGCCAACTTCAATTCCTTCATCATCCCCTGGATCATGACCGGCGGCGGGCCGTCCAACGCATCGCATATCTGGATCACCCACATTTACGAGCTCGCCTTCGGACGACAGCGCTGGGGCGTGGCATCTGCCTATTCGGTGCTCCTGTTCCTCATCCTGATGACGCTCGGCTACTTCTACGTCCGTGCGCTAAGCGGCAATGAGCGGAAGGAGGGGAGCGCATGAGCACGACTGCCGAGATAGCCCCTCGAGGCCTGAGCCGTCGCCGCATGCGCGTCGACGGATGGCGGTGGGCCGGGCGCATCTTCCTCGTGTTCATGCTGCTTTACACCGCGGTGCCGATGATCTGGATGCTGATCACCTCGATCAAGTCCGGGTTCGCGGCGATGCAATTCCCGCCGCAATGGTGGCCGGACGAACCTACCCTCGCCAGCTACGAGAAGCTGCTCGATCCCCAGAACAGCGTCGGCCAGGACTTCCTCCGCTTCTTCTGGAACAGCCTTTTCGTGTCGACCGTCACGACAATCCTCTCGGTGATCGTCGCTGTCCCAGCGGCCTACGCATTTTCGCGCTTCAGTTTCCCCGGCCGGAACTTCCTGTTCTTCGCCGTGCTGCTGCGCAATATGTTCCCGGCGGTGATCTTTCTCGTGCCGCTGTTCATCCTGATGCGCCTGCTCGGGTTGATGAACACGCATGGCTCGCTGATTCTCACCTATCTCACCTTCGGCCTGCCGCTGGCGATCTGGTTGCTCAAGGGCTTTTACGACAACATTCCGGTGCAGCTCGAGCAGGCGGCGCGCATTGATGGGGCAACGAGGTTCCAGGCCTTCATCTTGATTGTGATGCCGCTCTCGACGCCGGGGATCATCGCCACCGCGATCTATTCGTTCATCGGCGCGTGGAACGAGTACATCTACGCCTACACCTTCCTCACCAAGAACGACCAGTTGACACTGCCGGTCGGCATCCAGCGCTTCTTCTCGGAAAATACGACGGACTTTCCGGGCCTGATGGCGGCCAGCTTTATGATGAGCGTGCCCGTCGTGGTGCTGTTCCTCGTCCTGCAACGATACTTCGTACGCGCCCTTACAGAAGGCGCGGTCAAGCACTAGGGAGTTGCCGATGGCCCACGTGGTCCTCAAAGATCTCGTCAAGACCTATGGCAGCTTCAAAGCTGTCAACGACGTGTCGCTGACGGTCAATGACGGCGAGTTCGTTGCGCTCGTCGGCCCTTCAGGCTGCGGCAAGACAACCACGCTCAATCTCGTCGCGGGGCTGATCCCGATCACATCGGGCGACATCGTCATCGGGGACCGGGTGGTCAACGACCTCGACCCCAAGGACCGGGACATCGCAATGGTGTTCCAGAACTACGCGCTCTATCCGCAGAAATCGGTTTACAAGAACCTGGCGTTCCCGCTGCAGATGCGCAAACTGCCCAGGGACGAGATCGACAAGAAGGTCAAGGAAGCGGCGCGAGTGCTCGACATGACGCACCTGCTCGAGCGCAAGCCACGCGAACTTTCGGGCGGGCAGCAGCAGCGGGTGGCGCTGGGCCGTGCGCTTGTCCGCGACCCCGCCGTATTCCTCATGGACGAGCCGCTCTCTAACCTCGATGCCAAACTGCGCGTGCAGATGCGGTCGGAGATCAAGCGCTTCCACCAAGACCTCAAGGCGACGATCATCTATGTGACGCACGACCAGCTCGAAGCCGTGACCATGGCCGACAAGATGGCGGTGATGAACGGCGGCTACCTGCAGCAATACGATTCACCGGCGCAGGTCTTTGCCCATCCCGTCAACATGTTCGTCGCCAGCTTCATAGGCAGCCCGGCGATGAGCCTTATTCCGCTGCAGGCATCGACGGCAAACGGCAACTCTGTGTTGACCGGAGCGGAGGGCTGGAGCTTCGAGCTCTCGCCGCGCAACGCCCAGAAGGTCGCAAACGCAACGACCAAGAAAGTCGTGCTCGGCGCACGTCACTCGACGATCAAGCTACACAACAGCGCGGTCCCCGGTGCCATTCCGGCCAAGGCCTACACGGTGGAACCGACCGGAGACGTTACCTTCGTGCAGGCGTTCCTGTCCGGCGCCATCGTCAACGTCAGCGTGCCGCCGAACATTGCCGTCGCGCCCGATGAACAGATCTGGCTCGAGTTCGACCAGGAGCGGATGCATCTGTTCGACGGCGAAACCGAAATGGCCCTCAAGGCGAACTGAGACAGGGCGGATGCGTTTGGAACGTGGGCGCGGATGACTACGAAGCTTAAGATCACCGCGATCAAGCCATATCCGGTGTGGGTAGGAACGCGCAACCAGATGCTCGTCAAGGTCGAGACCGACCAGGGCATCTTCGGCTGGGGCGAGAGCGGCTTGAGCGGTCGCGAGAGGGCCGTGGCCGGCGCGATCGAGCACTACCGCGAGTTTCTCATCGGCCGCGACCCGATGCAGATTGGCCGGATCTGGCAGGAGGTTTATCGCAGCCAGTACTTCGAAGGCGGGCGAGTTCTGCAGGCGGCGATTTCCGCCATCGACATCGCCCTTCACGACATCAAGGGCAAAGCGCTGGGGGTGCCGGTCTACGAGCTGCTAGGCGGCAAGCAGCGCGACCGCATCCCCACCTTCGCCTCGACCGGGGACGAGGCCGAGGGCGATGCTGCCATCGAACGAGCCCGCGAACTACGCGCACAGGGGTGGCAGGCGATCCGCCTCTTCCCCGTCGGGCAAAACAGCAGGGACATCTTCGAGCCGCGCGAGTCGATCGGCGCTACCGCGAGTATGCTAAACAAGGCGCGCGAGGCGCTGGGCGACGACGTCGTCCTCGGCATCGACTATCATCATCGGCTGTCGGTGGCCGAGGCGGCGAGCTTCTGCAACAAGCTCGGCCGCGGCGTTCTTGATTTCCTCGAGGAGCCGATACGGGACGAGACACCGGAGGCCTACGAATCCCTGCGTACGATGACCGACATCCCCTTTGCCATCGGTGAGGAATTTGCCAGCAAATGGCAGTTCCTGCCCTACATCGAGCGCGGCATCCATCAGTTCAACCGGCTCGATGTTTGCAATGTCGGTGGGCTCACCGAGGCGATGAAGGTCGCTGGCTGGAGCGAGGCGCACTATGTGGATCTGATGCCGCACAATCCCCTTGGTCCGGTGTGCACGGCCGCGACCGTGCATCTCGCCGCGGCGGTACCCAACTTCGCGTGGCTCGAGACCAGGGAACCCGAAACAAAGCTGGGCTTCGACAATTCCGACTTCTTCCCCGTGCAACCATGGCTCGACGGGACCAACTATCCGGTCGGCGATCTGCCGGGGCTCGGCGTCGAAGTCAACGAGGAGGCGATCCAAGGGCAGAGTTTGCGTTTCTGGGAAGCGCCTCACCTTAAGCGCCGCGACGGTTCTGTGACGAACTGGTAGTTCCTTTCAAGCGGAGTCCATAATGACGCATACTTCCGACATCACGCGGCCGCCTAAAGACCTGATCGACGCGCTCCGGGAGATCGGCGCCGCGACGGTTGCCGGCACGCTTGGCCATATGGGCTTCCGCAATCCGCATATGGTCGGTCCGGTGGCGCAGAACCACGGGAAGTCGATCGTCGGGCCGGCGCTGACGCTGCAGTTCATGCCGCAGCGGCCAGACCTCTTCACCGAGGGAGAATATGCCGATCCAGAGACGCAACTGCACCGGCACGTGCTCTACCACGCGCAGGAGGGCGATGTGGTCGTGGTCGACGCGCGCGGCGACATGAGCTCGGGCGTCTTCGGCGATATGATGTCGACGTATTTCAAAGGCAGGGGCGGGGCGGGCATCGTCATCGATGGATGCATGCGCGACCGGCCCAATGTTGAAAAGCTCGATCTGCCCCTATGGCTGCGCGGCTGGACTCCAAATTATCATGTGCAAACCAGCATCTATCCCAATGCCGTCAACGTTCCGATTGCCTGCGGCGGTGTCACGGTGATCCCCGGCGACATCATCGTCGCCGACGACGACGGGGTGGTGGTGCTTCCCGTCGCAATGGCCGCAAAGGTGATCGAAGAATCACAGAAGCATCACGATTGGGAGGAGTTCTCACGAGTGAAGCTCATGGAGGGCGCGCCGTTGCAACGCTATTATCCGCTGCATGACGATGCCCGCGGGGAGTACGAGGAGTGGCGCAAAACAAACCGCGTGAAGAACCCAAGTTAGCGCAATGGGTTCAAAAGAAAGGAAAGCTGAACTGTATCGCCCTCGACGGTTAGCTCTACGTCAGGAGCGGTAGGCTCGGCGTTCCAGTTAGGGTTCAGGTGCCGGAAAGATAACGAGGTCATGCACCGATATTGCATGTCGAGAGGGCAACTTTCCATCCCATCTCGGCCATTGGTGGCAGCCGGGCCGATCGAGTTTTCCCTAAACCGGCTTGGCCGGATTGCGCATCGCCGAATAGGTGAGCAGCGCCGAGGCGAGATAGAGCAGCAGGAAGACGATATTGAGCGACAGCACCAGATCGGGCGTGTCCAGGATGGTGGTCAGCACATAGGTCAGCAGGACCGCCTTCAGCCCGGCAAGCAGCGCCAGGTTGATCGCCCGCACCAGCGTCTGGCCGCGCGCGAACAGAAGCTCGGCCTGGTATTCGACGAGATTGCGCAGGCCCGGCACGCAGATCGCCAGCGCCACCAACGGGGCGGCCTCCGCGACATTCTTGCCGAGCGCGTTGGGGAAGAAATGCAGCACGATGCCGAGCGCCGCCAGCGCCAGCGTCGAGACCAGGAACACGCCGCCTTCGATGCCGCTCTTGACCGAAAGGCGCGACAGCAGTTCCGGCGCCCGCATCATGCGCTGCACCAGCATCATCGAGAAGGTGCGGATCGGGATCGCCGTCAGGTCGACCAGCCGCATGATGATGGCATAGATGCCGGCGAGGTGCGGCCCGCCGATCGCCAGCACCAGCAGCTTGTCGAATTCCATCTGCAGGTAGAACAGCACCTCTGCGCCGGCCACGTAGACGGAATCGGCGAGCCGCCTCAGATAGAGCTCCAGCCGCAGCCGCAGCCTCTGGCGCGGATAGAAAAATCCGAAGGCGATGAGCAGCGAGGCGGCGTTGGCGCAGATATAATACCAGGACCAGACACCTATGGTCGGCTGCGCCGCGAACATGAACAGCACGGCGCCGAGCGCCCGCAGGGCCGTCGCCATGATCGTCAGCAGGGCGGCGCGGCCGAATTTGCCGAGACCGTTGTTGACGATCAGCGCCACCTCGACCGGCCGCCACAACAGCGCCTCGGCAAACACGATCGCCGCAAAGACCGACAGCGGCACGGTGCCGGCAAAGAAGACCAGGTAGACGCCGTAGGAGGCGGCAGCCAGCAGCGGCAGCGATACCACGCCGAGCAGCAGGAAGCCGGCCGTGAAGGTGCCGATCAGATTGGGGCGGATGGTTGCGGTTCGGTAAAGCGCCGAGATGAAGCCGAAGGCCAGGATGCGCGACAGCATCACGCCGGCCGCCGAAGCGGTGGCGAACATGCCAAACTCGGCGATCGACAGCGTGTTGGCCAGCGCGATGAAATAGGCGAGCGAAAACACCAGCCGCCCGCCCGCGCCGCTTATCGCCGAAAGATAGTCGCGAACCAGCCCCCGTCGCTCGGCCACGAAAGCGCCGATCCGGGCGAGAGGCCGCCTTTGCGGGATGTTGCCAGCCTGGGTCATGTGTCGGAGACAGCATAGGCTGGAAAGTTTAACGCGCGGTTCTGGACGCTTTCGGTGCGTTCAAGAAAGACACAACCGAAGAGGGAAACCTTGTCTCCTAGGCAGGGAAATTAACCTTTTGTTTCCTATGCCTGTTTAGCGTGGCTTAACGAATGGCTGACCGCGCGTCCAACGCCGCCAAGGGCAAGCTCCACGACAATGGTCGACAGGCAAAACCGTGAAGATTGGAAGCGCGAGCGGTCCTTGCTAGCGCTCGGCCATGCGATGCGCGGCGAAGAACCATCGCTGGTTTCGATCGGGGATCGGGCGGACCCGTCATGGCGCGAAGACGCCGCAACGCGCCATCGTCTCGCGCGCTCACGCCGCGAGGGGCGAGCGCATCCGGAATTTTCGGCAATCCCGGAGTCCTCAGCGATCCCGGAACGCCCGGTAACCCCGGAATTCTCGGCAAGCGATGAAACAAGCCAGTTTCAAGCCGATCATGCATCCGCTTCGACCGCCCGGATACCGCCTGAGACCGACGATGCCGTTGAAGCGGGCTATGCGGACGCCAGGCTGCGGGAGGAGCCGTTTGCTGCCGGTGCCTCCGAGGACCGCCGTTCCGATGCCGATCCTCGACATGCCGCATTCGATCCGCGATACGCATTCGAACCTCGGTATCCCGCGTCCGATCCACGATATGCAACGTTCGAGCCTCAATACGCCGGTGACGAGCAGCGGTCTTCCCATGAGGACGACGGCGGATGGAAGCCGTTGATCGATCCGATGCAGGTCGTCCGCGGCGTTGCCCGGTCGAAGCTGCTGATTGTCGCCATGACGATCCTGGGCGCCACGCTTGGCGTCGCGATCGCATTGTCGACGCCGAAGAAATACGAAGCCACCGCAGAGCTGATCGTCGACCCGCGCGACCTGAAGCTCACCGACCGCGATCTCACCCAATCGGTGGTTGCGTCCGACGCCACGCTGGCCATCGTCGAAAACCAGGTTCGCGTGCTCACCTCCGGCACCGTTCTCAACAAGGTCGTGGACAAGCTCAATCTGGTCAACGATCCGGAATTCAACGGGCAAGGTTCCGACAGCCTGGGCGTGATGACGCTCATCCGATCGATCCTGTCGCGCAATGACGGGCCGGGTGCCGATGAGGGCCGCCGCCGTGCGCTGGCCGTCGCCAATCTGGCGGAGAGCCTTTCGGTCGAGCGCGGCGGCAAGACCTTCGTCATCTCCGTCAGTGCCACCACGCAAAATGGCGAGAAGTCGGCGCTCATCGCCAACACGATGACGGACGTTTTCCTGCAGACCTTCGGTCAGATCCAGTCCGACACCGCTGGCCGCGCGACCAACGAACTGACGGGCAGGCTCGACGAGCTGCGCAAGGGCGTGGAAGTGGCCGAGCGCAAGGTCGAGGATTTCAGGGCCGCGCACGACCTCGTCGACGCACAAGGCCATCTGATCAGCGACGACGAGATGCTCAAGCTCAACCAGCAGCTTGCGATCGCCCGCGCGCGCACGCTGGAACTCAACGCCCGCGCTGCGTCGGCGCGCTCGATCGACGTGAATTCGGTTCTGAGCGGTACCTTGCCGGAGGAGATCAACTCCAACACCATGAGCGAGCTGCGCTCGCAATATGCGACGCTCAAGCAGGAGGCCGACCGCGCTGCGATCCGGTTCGGGCCGCGCCATCCCGAGCTCCAGGCGCTCAATGCCCAGCTTTCCGGGTCGCGCGAGCGTATCGCCGGGGAACTGCGCCGCATCGCCTCGTCGCTGCAGGTCGACCTGAGGCGCGCCGTGCAGCTCGAACAGGATCTGGCCTCCCGACTGGCGCAGTTGAAGGTCCGCAGTGGCGACGTCAACAGCGACCTGGTTACCCTGCGCGAACTGGAGCGCGAGGCCGCCGCCAAACGCTCCGTCTATGAGCAATATCTTCTGCGCGCCAAGGAAACCGGCGAGCAGAAGGACATCAACACCGCCAATATCAACGTGATCTCCAAGGCCTTCGCCCCGCTCGAGCCGAACGGACCGTCGCGCGCCGTGACGGTGCTTGCCGGCCTGCTGGCGGGCCTCGCCTCTGGTGTCGGTCTGGGCGCCATGCGCGGCGCCTATGCGAGCCTGCGCGAAACCGCCAATTCGCGGCCGCTCCGCCGGGCGGACGAACGCGGTTTTGGAGACCAGGCATACCAGGCCTCGCCGCCCGTTCCGCCAGTCGAGGCCACCAGGCGTTCAGGTCCGATCAGTGCGCTGCTGTCGGCGGTGAGCAGGATCGTGCCGCGCAGGGCGCGCAGGGAAGACTCTGCCACTACGCGGTCCAGTGGCTCACCGGCCAGTGGCGCATCGGTAGTCGCCGGAGGCGCAAAGCGGGATCCGGAAACTACCGGCTACAGGCAGCCGCAAGTCCAGCAAGGCGCCTATGGTCCGCAGCAGGGGATGTACCCGGCCGCCACTACGCAGGCGTACCCCTATCCGCAACCGCCTATGGGCTATCCCTGGCAGATGCAGCCGCCGGCCGGCTTTCCCTATCCGCCGGCCATGACGCCCCATGCCGGGCCTTACCCGCAGCAGCAGCCGGTCTATCCCCGAGCCTCGTCGGACGAGGCAAATCAGGCTTCGGAAGCCGCTGAACAGCAAGCCTCCATCGAGGAGATCCGAGCCAGCCTGCGCGAATTCCGCGAAGCGGTTCGCGAACTCACCGAAAGCCGATCGCGGCGCTATTTCTGAGCGCCGAATAGAATAAAAGCCATCGGTTTCGAGTTAGCGGCATAAGACGGCGCTTTGACGGGATTGCCCGGTCGGATTTTCGTGAAAATGCCGCCCGAAGTAGAACGATGTTGAGGGTGGTTCATGGCCGAGTTGATTGACGGAAAGAGCGTCGCCGAAGACGTGGTGCGGCGCGTCAAGGCCTTGACGATCGAACTGATGGAAAAGCGCGCGCACAAGCCCGGTCTTGCCGTGGTCATCGTCGGCGAGGATCCGGCGAGCCAGGTTTATGTCGCCTCCAAATCCCGCACCGCCAAGGAATGCGGCTTTCATTCGGTCCAGCACACGCTGCCGGCCGAGACCTCCGAACAGGAACTGCTTGATATCATCGGCGAACTCAACGCCGATCCCGGCATCAACGGCATCCTGGTGCAGCTTCCGCTGCCTGGCCATGTCGATGCGGGCAAGGTCATCCAGGCAATAGCGCCGCAAAAGGATGTCGACGGCTTCCACTTCATCAATGTCGGCAAGCTCGGCACCGGCGAACTGGAGACGGCGTTCGTGCCTTGTACGCCGGCTGGCTCGATGCTGCTGATCGAGCGTGTGCGCGGCAAGGATCTTTCCGGGCTCAATGCGGTGGTCGTCGGCCGCTCCAACATTGTCGGCAAACCGATGGCCAATCTTCTGCTTGCCGCCAACTGCACTGTCACCATCGCGCATAGCCGCACGAAGGACTTGGCTGCACTGGCACGCACCGCCGACATTCTCGTTGCCGCTGTCGGCAGACCTGAAATGGTCAGGGGTGACTGGGTCAAATCAGGCGCCACCGTCATCGACGTCGGCATCAACCGCATCGCGGCGCCCGAAAAGGGCGAAGGCAAGACCCGTCTCGTCGGTGACGTTGCCTATGCGGAAGCGGCGAAGACGGCCGGCGCCATTACGCCGGTGCCTGGCGGCGTCGGACCGATGACCATTGCCATGCTGATGGCCAACACGCTAGCTTCCGCCTATCTCGCGGCCGGATTGAAACGGCCGTCTTTCTGAACCTGGAAAGCCTCAGCTTTGCCGAACCTCACTGTTCCCTCAGAGCGGCTGATCACGAACGATCCCGTTCAAGGCGGCCGGCAGTTCGGGTTCCTGCTGGTCGACAAGTTTTCCATGTTCTCGCTGGCCGCCGCAATCGACACGTTCCGGTCGGCGAACCGGCTGCTCGGCCACGACTTCTATGGCTGGACGACGGTATCGGCCGACGGCGATGCCGTCATGGCCTCCAACGGCCTGCCGCTCAAGATCGACTACGCTGTCGCCGATCTGCCGCCGGTCGATATCCTTTTCGTCTCGGTCGGGCTGACGACGGAGTTTCCCGGCAAGAGCAAGGTGCTGGCGGCGCTGCGCAGCTGGGGCCGGCGCGGCAACGCGCTCGGCGCACTGTCGGTCGGCTCCTATCTGCTCGCCGAGGCAGGCCAGCTCGAAGGCTATCGCTGCACCATCCACTGGGAAAACCGCGCCGGCTTCGTCGAGCGGTTTCCCGACATCAACTGCACCGGCAATGTCTTCGAGATCGACCGCAAACGCTACACCTGCGCCGGCGGCACCACTTCGATCGACCTGATGCTGGAGATCGTGCGCGGCGATTTCGGCTCGGGCCTCGCCAACGGCGTCGCCAACCAGTTCCAGCACGAGCGCATCCGCTCCGCCGGAGACCGCCAGCGCGTCGGTCCTGAGCGCGACCTGACCGGCAAATCGGAAAAGCTGCGCCGCATCGTCGAGCTGATGGCCGATCATCTCGACGAGCCGCTGTCGGCGGTGCAGCTCGCCAAGTCGGCCGGCCTGTCGGTGCGCCAGGTCGAGCGCCTGTTCCTGCGTCACCTCACGGTGACGCCCGGCCGCTATTACATGCGGCTCAGGCTCGAGCGGGCGCGCGAATTGCTGCGCCAGACCAACATGCCGATCCTCGACGTGGCGATCGCCACCGGCTTCACCTCACACTCCTATTTTGCCCAGAGCTATCGGCTGCAATTCGGCCGGCCGCCTTCCGAAGAGCGTCGCACGACGTACTGAGTGGTTTGTCTCAAGGGTTGTGGCCAACCCTCCACGCCCGGCGTCCGGGCTTGTGTCCTGACGCGGCGTCAAATAGCTTCCCCGGACTCGCGGCCACTGATTGGGGGGATTTTCATGGCGGGACTTGCACGGAGCATCGCTGCGGCGATCCTCCTGTTGTGGATGACGACGCTCGGCCTCGCTGCCGACCGAGTCATCATCATTCTCGATGGTTCCGGTTCGATGTGGGCGCAGATCGACGGCAAGCCCAAGCTCGAAATCGCCCGCGAATCGCTGCGAACGGTGTTGCAATCGGTCCCCGCCGATAGGGAAATCGGCTTCATGGCCTATGGCCATCGCGAGAAGGGCAGTTGCGAGGATATAGAGCTCATCGTGCCGCCGCGGGCCGGTTCGGCAGCTGCTGTTTCCGCTGCCGCCGACAGCCTGAAATTCCTCGGCAAGACGCCGCTGACATCAGCCGTAAGCCAAGCGGCCGAGGCGCTGAAATACACCGAGGACAAGGCCACCGTCATCCTGATCACCGACGGGCTCGAGACCTGCAATGGCGATCCGTGTGCGCTCGGCAAGGAACTGAAGGCTGCCGGCGTCGACTTCACCGTAGACGTCGTCGGCTTCGGTCTGAGCGCGGACGAGGGCAGGCAGGTTGCTTGCCTCGCCGACAACACCGGCGGCAGATACATCCAGGCGTCCGACGAGCAAGCGCTGCGGGACGCGCTGGTCGAAACCATCACCGCCGCACCTGCACCCGAACCAGCCCCTGCGCCGCAGCCGGCTCCCGAGCCGGAAAAGCCGGAGTTCAACTTCATGCCGGCCGTGGTGCTCGCCGAGCGCGGCGATCCCGTCACTGACGGCAATTCCTGGGAGATCTACAAGGCAAAGTCCGACGGCACGCGCGGCGACTACGTCACCACCGAATACGGAGCCTACAAGGGCGATCTGGAGCCGGGCGGCTACATAATTGTCGCACGCTATGGCGAGGCCAGGACCGAACAGAAGATCACGGTCGAGGCAGGCCAGGTCTACAAACCCCTCCTTACGCTGAATGCCGGCACGCTCATCATTCATCCGCGGCCAAGCGAGGGCGCGGATGTGGCCGATGGCGCGGCTGTCGTGATCGCCTATCCGGGCGTCGATACGCCCGCGACCTATTACGGCGACACGAAGGTCGTATTGCCGGCCGGCGACCAGAAAGTGACGGTCAGGATCGGGCAGGGCGAGGTCACCGAAACCATCCCGCTCACTGCCGGCAGGATCGTCGACAAGGATATCATCGTCGGCGTCGGCCATGTCGTTGCCAACGCCTACTACACTGCCGGCGGCGACAAGGCCGACGGTTCGGGCATCGGCTTCAAGGTGTTCAAGGCAAAAAAGAAGATCGACGGGACGAGGCAGGAGGTGGCTTATGCCTATGGTCCCGACAGCAAGTTCGACCTGCCGCCCGATGACTATGTGCTGACGGCGACGGTCGACCTTGCCGTCGTCGAGCAGCCGTTCAGCGTCAAGGCCGGTGAGCATCAGGATCTGAAGATCGCCATCAATGCCGGCGTGCTGGCGATCACCGCGCCGGGGGCCTCAAAGATCGAGATTTTCGATCCGAAGAAGGACATCAACGGCAACCGCAAATCGCTCGGTTACGCCTATGACGAGAAATATCAGGCGGCGCTGCCGGCCGGCGACTACGCGGTCGTCTCGGAGAAGTTGGACAACAGCTCAAAGGAAAGCACGGTGACCATCAAGGCCGGCGAGCGAGCCGAGCTGACGGTGCAGTAGGGACGCAGCTCGACGCCGGCAAAAGGGCGGCCACGAGCCGCCCTTTTTCACTGCAGCGCGAATTCCGCTGCGTTGTTTCCGAATGCGCTGGCGCCATGGTCGGCACGGCCCACCATTTGCCGGAACCCAGCGAAAAGCTCGCGGCCGAAGCCGAATTCATTGGCGACAAGATCGCTGTCCGCCGCTCGCCGCAGCGCGAAATCGCCTGCCGGCACCAGCACTTCCAGCGTTCCGGCGTTGGCGTCGAGCCTGATGATGTCGCCTTCATGGATCCTGGCGATCGGCCCGTCCTCGACTGCCTCCGGCGTCACATGGATCGCCGCCGGCACCTTGCCGCTGGCGCCCGACATGCGGCCGTCGGTGACCAGCGCCACATGCTGGCCGCGATCCTGCAGCACGCCGAGCACGGTGGTCAACTTGTGCAGCTCCGGCATGCCGTTGGCTTTCGGCCCCTGGAAACGGATGACGGCGATGAAATCGCCGGTCAATGTGCCGGCCTTGAACGCCTCGTTGAGCCCTTGCTGGCTGTCGAAAACCTTTGCCGGCGCCTCGATGATGCGCCGCTCCGGTTTCACCGCCGAAGTCTTGATGACGGCGTGGCCGAGATTGCCGGAAAGCATTTTTAGCCCGCCGGTCGGCTGGAACGCCTTCTTGAACGGCGCCAGCACCTTCTCGTCGCCGCTTTCGCGCGGCGAGGCCTCGCGCACGACGCCGCCGTCGGCGCCGAGCTTGGCCTCGACCGCATAAGGCCGCAGCCCTTCGCCCCAGACCGTTTGGATGTCCTCGTGCAGGATGCCCTCGTCGAGCAGTTCGCGGATCAGGAAGCCGAGACCGCCGGCCGCATGGAAATGGTTCACGTCGGCAAGGCCGTTCGGATAGACCCGCGCCAGCAACGGCACGGCTTCCGAAAGGTCCGAAATATCCTGCCAGGTAATGGCGATGCCGGCCGCGGCCGCCATGGCGATCAGGTGGATGGTGTGATTGGTCGATCCGCCGGTGGCGTGCAGGCCGGCGATGCCGTTGACAAACGAGCGCTCGTCGATCATCCGGCCGACCGGCGTGTAGGCGTTGCCGAGCGCGGTGATCGCCAGCGCCCGCTTCGTCGCCTCCCTGGTCAGGGCGTCGCGCAGCGGCGTGCCGGGGTTGACGAAGGAGGCGCCCGGCGTGTGCAGGCCCATGATCTCCATCAGCATCTGGTTGGAGTTCGCCGTGCCGTAGAAGGTGCAGGTCCCCGGCCCGTGATAGGATTTGGACTCGGCCTCGAGCAGTTCGGCCCTTCCTGCCTTGCCTTCGGCATAGAGCTGGCGGACCTTGGCCTTCTCGTCGTTGGGTAGGCCCGTCGTCATTGGCCCGGCCGGGATGAACACCGCCGGCAGATGGCCGAAGGTCAGGGCCGCGATCACCAGCCCCGGCACGATCTTGTCGCAGACGCCGAGATAGACGGCCGCGTCGAACATGTTGTGCGACAGGCCGATCGCCGCGGCCATGGCGATCACGTCGCGCGAGAACAGTGACAGCTCCATGCCGGGCTGGCCTTGCGTGACGCCGTCGCACATCGCCGGCACGCCGCCGGCGACCTGGGCAATGCCGCCGGCCTCGCGCGCCGCGTCCTTGATCAGTGCTGGAAACGTCTCGAAAGGCTGATGCGCCGACAGCATGTCGTTATAGGAGGTGATGATGCCGAGGTTCGGCACCCGGTCGCCGCCCAGCGCCACCTTTTCCGAAGGGCTGCAGACGGCAAAGCCATGGGCGAGGTTGCCGCAGGACAGCACGGCCCGGTTGGCGGTGCGGTTCGAGGCCTCGGCGATGCGGCCGAGATAGGCCTCGCGCCCTGGTCTGGAGCGCTGCCGGATGCGCTCGGTGATGGCTTCGATGTCGCGTCTCGCGGTCATGGCGTCGGTCCTTTCAGGCGAGGTCCCGCAAACATCTTCCGGCTATCTGCCGGGACCCTCGGCAAGTTGAAATCAGGGTGCCCAGAAAACCTCTACGGGCCTCTCGGCTGCGTCGAGCACGGCACGAATGGGTTTTCGCGTTTCCGATGCCATCGCGCTTTCGAAAGCCTTGCGCTTGTCTTCACCTTCGATGTGCAGTGCGAGGAAGCCGGCCCTGACGATCCGCGCCAGCGACAGCGTCAGGCGCGGCTCGCCGGCGCTTGCTGCGTGAACCGGGAGCACAACCCTTTCCGAGAACGGGTCGAGCAGTTTTTCCAGATTGTCGGCATCCGGAAAAAACGATGCGGTATGGCCATCGGCTCCCATGCCAAGCACGACCACATCGAGCGGCCATGGCAGCGACCGCAACATCCTGCCGTCGGCCTCCAACGTATCGCCGATGCTTGCTGCCTCCTGATAGAGCGGCACGAAACGTGCGGCTGCGGCCGCGTTTTGCAAAAGATTGGCAGCGACCAGCCTGGCGTTGGAGCGCGGAGAGGATGCCGGCACGCAACGCTCGTCGACCAGCGTGACCGTGACCTTGTTCCAGGCGATCGGGATACTCGAAAGCGATGCGAAAAATTTCGCTGGCGTCGTGCCGCCGGAAACGGCGAGCAATGCCGTGCCGCGCTCAGCGATTGCATTGGTCAAGCGGCCTGCGACGTGCCCGGCAAGTGCTGCCGCCAGGTCCTGGCGTTCGGCAAACGCGTGCCAGCTATAGGCGGCGCTGTTCAATTGCTCTCGTGCCATGTCCGCCCGTCGCGTTCGATCAGCGCAATCGAAGCCGAGGGGCCCCATGTGCCGGCCGTATAGCCCTGCGCCTCTTGCCTGGCGCTTTCCCATGCGTCCTGGATCGGGTCGATCCACTTCCACGCTGCCTCGACCTCGTCGCGGCGCATGAACAGCGTCTGGTTGCCACGGATGACGTCCATGATCAGCCGCTCATAGGCATCGGGCGCGCGGCCGTCGAAGGATTGCGCGAAGCTCATATCGAGCGGGATCTGGCGCAGCCGCATGCCGCCAGGCCCCGGATCCTTGATCATGATGAACTGCTTGACGCCTTCGTCGGGCTGCAGCCTGATGACCAGCTGGTTTGCCGAGATCGGCCCGGCGCTGTCGCCGAAGATCGAATGCGGGATCGGCTTGAATTCGATGACGATCTCCGAAACGCGTGTCGCCAGCCGTTTGCCCGTCCTGAGATAGAACGGCACGCCCGCCCAGCGCCAGTTGCCGATTTCGGCCTTGAGCGCAACGAAGGTCTCGGTGTTGCTGTTCTTGCCGAGCTCCTCGACATAGCCTTTCACCGGCCCGCCGGCCGAGGCCCCGGCACGGTACTGGCCGCGTACGGTGTGCTTGGGCGCTTCGTTGCCGTTGATGCGTTTCAGCCCGCGCAACACCTTTAGCTTTTCGTCGCGCACGGCATCGGCGTCCATCGACGACGGCGCCTCCATGGCGACGAGGCAGAGAAGCTGCAGCATGTGATTCTGCACCATGTCGCGCAGCGCACCGGCCTTGTCGTAGTAGGTGACGCGGTCTTCGAGGCCGACGGTCTCGGCCACGGTGATCTGCACATGGTCGACATTGGCAGAATTCCACAGCGGCTCGTAGAGTGCATTGGCAAAGCGCAGCGCCATCAGGTTCTGCACCGTCTCCTTGCCGAGATAGTGATCGATGCGGAAAATCTGGCTTTCATGGAAATCGTCGCCGACCAGATCGTTGAGCTCGCGCGCCGAGGCGAGATCGCGCCCGATCGGCTTCTCCAGCACGATGCGCGAGTTCGGCGTGATCAGCCCGTTCTCTTTCAGCTTGTGCGAGATTTCGCCGAACAGCGCCGGCGCCACCGCCAGGTAGAAGGCCCGGATGCATTCGCTGTCGCCGATCGCCTTCTTCAATTTGTCGAAGCCCGCGCCGGTGGTCGCGTCGGCCGAGACGTAGGAAAGCCGGGCAAGGAACGTCTTCAGCTCCGTGGCGTCGATATCGGCCGGCTTCACATGGTCGGAAATCGCTTGCCTGGCGAACGCCTGGAATTCCTCGTCGGTCATTTTCGAGCGCGAGGTCCCGATGATGCGCGTCGGTTCGGAAAACTGATGGCCGCGCTGGCGATGGTAGAGCGACGGCAAAAGCTTGCGTTCCGACAGATCGCCGGTGCCGCCGAAAATGATGAAGTCGAAAGGGTCGACGGGAATGATCTGGCTGGTCATGGTCTGTCCGCTTTGACGCCGGTCGCTGTGACGCGGTCGATATAATCTAATCGATTTAGATTTTCCAGTGCCATGGCGTCACACCCCAAGGCCAATCGGGTTTTTCCGATTGGTCCTGAGGTGTGCCCTTGACACTGGCGCAACCCGGCGGCTTGTCGGTGAGGTGTTCCGGGAGGCCTTCGCAGTTGCAGCATAGAGCGGGATCGAGGCGAAAGCCAAAAGAGAAATCGAGGGTGTATTGATCTTTCGGCAGCCATTGCCCGCGGCTGCCCGAGCGATCGTCTTCAATCATGAGTGAGAAAGCCATGCGCCTGAAAAACAAAGTTGCCATCATCACCGGTGCCGCGTCAGGTTTCGGCGAGGGTATCGCCAAGCGCTTTGCCGAAGAGGGCGCGAGCGTCGTTGTCGCCGACCTCAACGCCAGGGGCGCCGAACGCGTCGCCAACGAAATCGGCCGGGCGGCGATCTGGACCCAGACCGACGTCTCGTCGCGTTCCGAGTTCGTCGAGATGATCCATGCCGCAACGAGTGCATTCGGCCGCATCGACATCATGGTCAACAATGCCGGTTACACCCATCGTAACGGCGACATGCTCGAGATCGACGAGACGACCTTCGACCTGATCACGGCCGTCAACATGAAGGCGATCTACCACGCCGCTCTGGCGGTTGTGCCGGTCATGGATCGGCAAGGCGGCGGCGTCATCCTGACCACGGCCTCGACCGCCGGCATCAGGCCGCGGCCCGGCCTCACCTGGTACAATGCGTCGAAGGGCTGGGCGATCACCGCAACCAAGTCGATGGCGGTGGAACTCGCGCCGAAGAACATCCGCGTCAACTGCCTCTGCCCGGTCGCCGGCGAGACCGGCATGCTGGAAAAATTCATGGGCGCCGACACACCCGAAATCCGCGAGAAGTTCCGCGCGTCGATCCCGCTTGGCCGGCTTTCGACGCCGCTCGACATAGCCAACGCGGCGCTCTGGCTGGCTTCGGACGAGGCGGCTTTCATCACTGGCGTGGCGCTGGAAGTCGACGGTGGACGGTGCATCTGAGCCAACCGGCCCTGTCGGGTTCAAGCTTAATTTGACCGCTCTTCGCACCCCGGCGGCCCTCCGAGCCGTGGGCAACATCAAAGGATCGCCTGACCAGCCCTAGGCGCCGGTCTTGACAAAGCTCCTGTAGATCCAGCCGCGTTTGCCGTTGTAGACGATCTGGCACCATTTCTTGCAGCCCATCACCTGAACCGAGGTCTTGGCGGGAATGGTGACGATGGCGGCCGCACTGTTCTTCGGACCGGTGCGCATGGTGACGCCCCTGAGGATGCGTCCGGTATCTGCCGCGCTTGCTTGCTTGGCCTCGACTTTGGTCTGGGTGCCATCCTTCTGTGTCGCGGCCGGCAGCGGCTTCGGGGTGGGGATGGCGGCGGTTTGCGCACCGTCCGTCGCCGTCTTGGTGGGAGCAGCGACCTTGGCAAGCAATGCTGCCACTTTGGTTTTCGCTGCCGGATCGGGGAATGCCGCCGCAGCGGACGGCTTGTCTGCCGTTTTTTCAGCCTGGCCTGCCATCTGGCCGGATGTGGTCTTCGGTCCCGATCCTGCCCAGCGAGGATCATTGGGCGCCAGCGCCGGTATCTCGGCCTTCGCCGCAACCACCGCCGGCGAAACCGCATCGGGCTTGCCCGTGCCCTGCTGCACCGCGGCGACCTTCGAGGCCGCGGCCGGCACGATCCTTGTCGTCTTTACCGCAATGCTTGAAACGATCTGCTCGGGACTCGCAACCGCTTGTCTCTCGGTGGCCGGCAATGCCAGCCATAGCGCCACCGCTGCCACGCCAAGCAGCGCTGCTGTGCCAAACGCGGCGATGACCAGATGCAGGTTCGACCGGATTTGCCGCCAGAACCTGGGCTGCATGTCGTAGCCAAACTGCACCGCAAAGCGCCGTCGTTCCGGCGCGCCGAAACTGAAGGGCTCTCTCACTCTTGCAACCTCCATTTGCGGGCCGACGTTCTTACGACCTGTGCCGGGAAAACCGGCATTTGGTCGGCATCGGTCCCAAACCAACGCGGGCAGGCCCGCAAACTCCCCATTCAACTGCCCTGAGCGCGCATCCTTTGCCGGCGATTGTGGCATCACTGCGCCCTTGCCGGGCGGATTCTGCACCTTTGCGAGAGATTCTGCAACTTGCAAGGGATTTTGCAACCTATGGTTAGATACGGTCTCTTAAGGCATACCAGTTGAGCGCAAGAAACAGCAGAGGCGCGCGGAAGCGCCGGCCACCGGGAAAGGCCGGGATTTTCAGGTCCTCGATCAGCCTCAGCCGGTCCCGGTTGCCGGCAACGGTTTCGGCATAGAGCTTGCCGAAAAAGTTCGACAGCATGACGCCGTGGCCGGAATAGCCGCCGACCGAGATCACATTGGGCATCACCTCGCGCACGAAGGGTTTTCTCGGCATCGTGATGCCGACATAGCCGCCCCAGCCGTGGGTGATCTCGATGTCCTTCAGCGCTGGGTAAAGCTCGGCGATCTGCCGGCGGATGTGGACATGGATGTCTTTCGGATCGTTGACGGCATAGATCTCGCGCCCGCCGAACAGCAGCCGCCCATCCGTCGATTTGCGGAAGTAGCGCACGACGAAGCGGGAATCATCGACCGCCTCACCGCCCGGCAGCACGTTTGTGTCCGCCCCCAGCGGCACCGTCGCGCCGATGAAGGAGCCGATCGGCATGATGTGCGCGGCACTGATCGGCTCGAGCGTGCCGCCATGAGCATTGACGCCGATCAGACATTTCTCGGCTGATATCGTGCCTTTCGGCGTCGTAACCCTGACCTTGCCGCTAACGGACGCGATGCCGGTCGCCGGCGTCTGCTCGAACAGCTGCGCGCCCGCCTGCGCCGCCACCTTTGCCGTGCCGATCACCAGCTTCAGCGGATGAATGTGCCCGGTGCCGGTGTCGCGGGTGCCGCCGAAGTAGCGCGCCGAGCCCAACCGCTCCGCCGTCTCCTTGGCGTCCATGAAGGTGATGTGCGGATAGCCGAAACGGTTCGCCATGATCTCGGCATGCGCCTTGTAATCGTCGACATAGCGCTGCTTGTGCGCCACCGACATCTGGCCGGGCATGTAGTCGATCTCGATCTTGTTGGCAGCGGCGAACTCGAGGAGATGCGCCTTGGCCTCTTCGGCGAGGTCGAACAGCGCCTTGGCACGGGAAAAGCCGTATTCCGCCTCCAGTTCCTCGGCCCAGGCGCGCTGGCCGGTGCCGAGCTGGCCGCCATTGCGGCCCGATGCGCCGTCGCCGAAACGATGCGCTTCGATCAGCACGACATTGCTGCCGGCCTTGGCGAGGTGCGCCGCCGCCGACAAGCCGGTGAAGCCGCCGCCGACGATCACGACGTCGCATCTCCGGTTGCCGTCGAGCGCCGGGTATTCGGGCCGTGGGCCGGCCGTGTCCTCATACCAGGAGCGGCCGGGGGAGATTGGGGATTGGTAGGGCATGATGCTCGGTTAGGGCAGTAGGGCAGTAGAAGCTATTCAGGTGACAATTTGCGGATCAGAAGGCGCAATAGCGTCCCTACGCTCTCGCTGCGGTTCATCAAGGTTCGACCGCCTCGTGCGAGGCGATTCCGACACGGTGCGCAATCATAAGATGCGTCTCCAGTTCCTTTAGGGATCCTTGGGCGATCCTGAGAAATTGCTGATAGCTAGCTCGGCTCTCTCGGCCGTAACCCTCAGCGATGTTGGCAGGCACGGAGGCAGCTGCCCGACGCACCTGACCTGTCATTTCATAGAGCTCGTCTTTCGGCCAAGCTCGTGTCACTTCATAGATTGATACTGCCAGGTCCATTGCCTGCTGCCAGACGATCAGATCCCTATAGGACTCGATCTTCGCCATTATGTGCCGCCCCCTACTGCCCTACTCCCCTCCTACACATTCAACAACAGATACTCCCGCTCCCACGGGCTGATCACTTCCATGAAGGTCTCGAATTCCGCCCGCTTGATCGCCGCATAGGTTGCGGCAAACGACTTGCCGAGCAGCGCGCAGAGTTCCTCGTCGGCTTCGAACAGGTCGACGGCTTCGAGCAGGCTGCGCGGCAGGTCGATCTCTGCCTCGTTGGCGGTGGTGAGAACCGGCGGTTCGGCCTTGATCTTGTTGGTCATGCCGATCAGCCCGCAGGCAAGCGATGCGGCCAGCGCCAGATAGGGATTGGCGTCGGATGAGGGGATGCGGTTCTCGACTCGCCTGGCTGCCGGGTCGGAGCGCGGAACGCGGAAGGCGGTGGTGCGATTGTCGTAGCCCCATTTGTTGTTGACCGGCGCCGAAGCCGACTGCGTCAGCCGGCGATAGGAATTGACATAGGGCGCAAACATCACCAGCGCGTTCGGCACATGTTTCTGCATGCCGCCGAGGAAATGGAAGAAGGCTTCGGTTTCCGAGCCGTCCTCGGCGGAAAAGACGTTCTTGCCGGTCTTCTTGTCGATGATCGACTGGTGGATATGCATGGCCGACCCGGGCTGCCCCTGGATCGGCTTGGCCATGAAGGTGGCATAGATCTCATGCTTCAGCGCCGCCTCGCGGATGGTGCGCTTGAACATGAACACCTGGTCGGCGAGCTCGATCGGATCGCCATGGCGCAGATTGATCTCGAGCTGGCCGGCGCCTTCCTCGTGGATCAGCGTATCGATCTCCAGGCCCTGGCTTTCGGAGAAATGGTAGATGTCGTCGATCAGTTCGTCGAACTCGTTGACGCCGGCGATCGAATAGCCGGCGCCACCGCCGATCGCCCGTCCCGAACGCCCGACCGGCGGGGTCAGCGGGTAGTCCGGATCGGGATTCTTGCGCACCAGGTAAAACTCGATCTCGGGCGCCACCACCGGCTTCAGCCCGTGCTTGTCGTAAGCGGCAAGCACACGCTTCAGCACGTTGCGCGGCGTGAACTCGACCGAGCGGCCGTCCTGGTGGACGAGGTCGCAGATGACCGCCGCCGTCGGATCCTCTTCCCACGGCACCACGGTCAGTGTCGACAGGTCCGGCATCAGCTTGAGGTCGCCGTCGTCCTCCGGATAGTGGAAGCCGTTGCCGTCTTCCGGGTAGCCGCCGGAGATCGTCGTCATGAACACCGCCGAAGGCAGCGCCAGCGAGGTGTTGGAGGTGAATTTCTTCGACGGCATCATCTTGCCGCGCGCAACACCGGCCTGGTCGGGCGTGATGCATTCGATATCTTCGATGCCGCGCCACGCCAGCCAGGCGCCGACTTCCTTCCAGTTTTTCACACCACGTTGATTTTTCACGAAGGCAGGCGTGCGGATACGTCCTCCGCGGCTCGACGGACGGACTTCCTTTTTTGCAGGCGGCATCATTCACCAGATTGGGTTGCGGATTTGGGAGTATAGCCGGGGCCGGCGATGGAAGGGAAGGGGAGCGCGGTTGCGTTCGCTTGCCCAGTTGAAAACCGCCCCAAGCAGCTTAGGTTCGACGCAAGTTCAATGACCTCGGTTGAAGACATCGAATGCAGAACAATCATGAATTGACCACGATCGGCTTCGATGCCGACGACACGCTGTGGCAGAACGAGCAGTTCTTCCGCATCACCGAAAAGCGCTTTGCCGCGCTGCTCGCCGACCATGCCGAGGAGGAGCACATCTCGGCAAGATTGCTCGAGGCGGAAAAGCGCAACCTCGCCGTCTACGGCTTCGGCATCAAGGGGTTTACCCTGTCGATGATCGAAACGGCGATCGAGATTACCGAGGGCCGCGCGCCGGCCTCGGTCATCGCCGAGATTCTTGCGGCGGGCCGCGAGATGCTTGGCCATCCGATCGAGGCGCTGCCCCATGCGCGCGAAACCGTTGAAAAGCTGGCGGGCGCGTATCGCCTGGTGCTGATCACCAAGGGCGACCTTTTCGATCAGGAACGCAAGCTGGCGCAATCGGGCCTCGGTGACCTGTTCGAGGCCGTCGAGATCGTCAGCGAAAAGAGCCCCGCTACTTATGTCAGCATCTTCAGCCGCCACGGTGATGGCGCCGAAAAAAGCATGATGGTCGGCAATTCGCTCAAGTCGGACGTGGTGCCGGCCATCGAAGCCGGCAGTTGGGGCATCCACGTGCCGCATGAGCTGACCTGGGTACTGGAACATGTCGAGCCGCCGGTCACCGCGCCTCGCTTCCGCCAGATAGCCGATCTCTCGGAACTGCCCCGGCTGGTCGAAAGCATCGGGAAAGCCGGCTGATCGCGTGTCTCGGCGTCGAACCGGACGTGCACCGCAGCGTATCGATGCCGGACATTGCGCGTCGCAATCCTTGTTGTCCGCTCCGCCAAGGGCCGCGCCGTCGCTGACCTCCATCGCGCGGCCGTGTACAATCCACGATGCAAAACCGCTTTCTACTTGCAAATCAGTCGCAATTGCAGAATATGCGAAAAAGCGCGCGTCGCAGTCGCATAATGGCGGCCACCGGCGGACGTTAAAAATCGCGGCAGGAGAAATTGATGATTGAGAGATACGGGCGAAGGGTTGTCATCGGGTTGATGGTTACGGTTTTCGCTGCGGCAGTGGCTTCAAGTCCAGCGAAAGCGCAGGAAAAGTTCAAGGCCGTGACGACCTTCACCGTCATCGCCGACATGGCGAAGAATGTGGCGGGCGATGCAGCAATCGTGGAATCGATCACCAAGCCGGGAGCGGAGATCCACAATTACGCGCCGACGCCGGGCGACATTCAGCGGGCGCAGGGCGCACAGCTCATTCTGTGGAACGGGCTCAACCTCGAACTCTGGTTCGAAAAATTCTTCCAGAACCTCAGCGACGTGCCCGGCGCGATCATCTCCGAGGGCGTCCAACCGATGAGCATCGCCGAGGGGCCCTATACGGGCAAACCGAACCCGCATGCCTGGATGTCGCCGACAAACGCGCTGATCTACGTCGACAACATCCGCGACGCCTTCGTCGAGCACGATCCAGCGCATGCCGAGACCTACAAGGCCAATGCAGAAGCCTACAAGGCAAAGATAGAGGCGGCCGTCGCGCCGATCCGCGATAAGCTTGCCTCGATCCCGCAGGACAGGCGCTGGCTGGTGTCGAGCGAAGGCGCCTTCTCCTACCTCGCACGCGATTTCGAGCTGAAGGAGCTTTATTTGTGGCCGATCAACGCTGACCAGCAAGGCACCCCGCAGCAGGTTCGCAAGGTGATCGACGCCGTCAGGGAAAACAAGATCGTTGCCGTCTTCAGCGAAAGCACCGTGTCGGACAAGCCGGCCCGGCAGGTCGCGCGCGAGACGGGGGTGCATTACGGCGGCGTGCTCTACGTCGATTCTCTCAGCGAGGCGGACGGCCCGGTGCCGACCTATATCGACCTGCTGCGTGTGACATCCGATACGGTTCAGAAAGGCCTCGCCGCAGGGCTGTCGCAATGAACGAAGCCGTTCCGCCTCTTGCCCCCGCGTCCGAGGATGCGGGAGGCGGTCTCGCCGTCCGCGGCGCGACCGTCACCTACCGCAACGGCCACACGGCGCTGCGGGATGCGAAGTTTGAAATTCCGACAGGCACGATCACGGCACTTGTCGGTGTCAACGGCTCGGGCAAGTCGACGCTGTTCAAAGCCATCATGGGCTTCGTGCGGCTGGCAAAGGGAGAGATTTTTGTTCTCGGACAGCCGGCCGCGGCCGCGCTGAGGAAGAACGTCGTCGCCTATGTGCCGCAGGCCGAGGAGGTCGATTGGAACTTTCCAGTACTGGTCGAGGACGTCGTCATGATGGGTCGCTACGGCCATATGGGCATGATGCGCCTTCCGAAGGCGGCTGATCGCGAGGCGGTTACCGCTGCGCTTGCGCGTGTCGGCATGAGCGATTTCCGCAAGCGCCAGATCGGCGAGCTTTCGGGCGGGCAGAAGAAGCGCGTCTTTCTCGCTCGGGCGCTGGCGCAGGACGGGCGCGTCATCCTGCTCGACGAGCCCTTCACTGGCGTCGACGTCAGGACCGAGGACGCTATCGTCGAACTGCTGCGCGCGCTCCGGGACGAAGGCCGGGTGATGCTGGTCTCGACGCATAATCTGGGTAGCGTACCGGAGTTCTGCGACCGTGCCGTGCTGCTCCGGAACACGGTCCTTGCCTACGGGCCGACAGGCCAGACCTTCACGCAGGCGAACCTGGAAAAGGCTTTCGGCGGCGTCTTGCGTCATTTCGTGCTGGGCGGCGCCGGGCTGCATGAGGACGACGACAGGCGCCGCCTTGCCGTCATCACCGACGACGAACGGCCGCTGGTCTTCTACGGAGAGGACGGAGCCATGCAGCACAAGAAGCGGGAACCGGACGAATGAATGTCCTGCTCGAGCCGTTCGGCTACGAATATATGCTCAATGCCATGTGGGTGTCCGCCTTGGTCGGCGGTGTCTGCGCCTTCCTGTCCTGCTATCTGATGCTGAAAGGCTGGTCGCTGATCGGTGACGCGCTCTCGCATTCGATCGTGCCGGGCGTCGCCGGCGCCTATATGCTGGGCCTTCCCTTCTCGATCGGCGCCTTCTTCTCCGGCGGGCTCGCCGCTGCAGCGATGCTCTTCCTCAACCAGCGCACCAAGCTGAAGGAAGACGCCATCATCGGCCTGATCTTCTCCTCCTTCTTCGGCCTCGGCTTGTTCATGGTGTCGCTGTCACCGACCTCCGTGAATATCCAGACGATCGTGCTCGGCAACATCTTGGCCATCACCCCGGAAGACACGCTTCAACTCGCCATCATAGGCTTCGTCTCGCTCGCCATCCTGCTGGTGAAATGGAAGGATCTGATGGTGGTCTTCTTCGACGAGAGCCATGCCCGCTCGATCGGCCTCAACCCGAGCGCGCTCAAGATCATGTTCTTCATGCTGCTATCGGCCTCCACGGTCGCCGCGCTTCAGACCGTCGGCGCCTTCCTCGTCATCTGCATGGTGGTGACGCCCGGCGCGACCGCCTATCTTCTGACGGACCGCTTTCCGCGCCTGCTCGTCATCGCGGTTGTAATCGGCGCGGCCACGAGTTTCAGCGGCGCCTATGCCAGCTATTTCCTCGACGGCGCCACCGGCGGCATCATCGTCGTCCTGCAGACGCTAATCTTTCTCGCCGCCTTCTTCTTCGCTCCCAAGCATGGAATGCTGGCAGCCCGCCGCCGCGCGGCGAGGGTCTTGGAGACCAGCCTATGAGCGTCCTCGATACGCTGCTTACCCCGTTCCAGTTCGACTTCATGGTCAATGCGCTGATTGTTTCGGTTCTGGTCGCTGTGCCGACGGCGCTGCTCTCCTGCTTCCTCGTTCTCAAGGGCTGGTCGCTGATGGGCGACGCCATCAGCCACGCCGTCTTTCCCGGCGTGGTCATCGCCTACATCGTTGGATTTCCCTATTCGGTCGGTGCCTTCGCCGCCGGGATGGTCTGCGCTCTCGCCACCGGCTTCCTCAAGGATAACAGCCGCATCAAGCAGGACACGATAATGGGCATCGTCTTCTCCGGCATGTTCGGCCTCGGCCTGGTGCTCTACGTAAAGATCCAATCCGACGTGCATCTCGACCACATATTGTTCGGTGACGTGCTGGGCATCGGCTTGCGCGACATCGTCGAAACGGGGCTCATTGCTGCGATCACGGCCGGCATCATCGGGATCAAGTGGCGCGACTTCCTGCTGCACGCCTTCGATCCGGCTCAGGCTCGCGCGGTTGGCCTTCGGGTCAACCTGCTCCACTACGGCCTGCTTTGCCTGATCTCGCTCACCATCGTCGGCGCGCTGAAGGCGGTCGGCATCATCATGGCCATCGCCATGCTGATCGCGCCTGGCGCCATCGCTTTCCTGCTGACAAGGAAGTTCAGCGCCATGCTGATCCTGTCGGTGACGATCGCGGTCGTCGCGTCGTTTCTCGGCGTCTATCTGTCCTTCTTCATCGACAGCGCACCGGCGCCGACCATCGTTCTCATGCTGTCCGCCGCCTTCATCGCGGCCTTCGCCGTTACCACACTCAAAGTGAGCCGAATGGAGATTGGCGAGGAAAGCTAGAAACTGGCGGTCATTCTCCGGATTGACGAGAGCGTCGCGTTTTCTGGATCGGCTTGACGTAGATCTCCAGTCTGTGGCTGATGATCGTGAATCCGTGCTGTCGAGCGATTTCCTCCTGGAGCCGCTCGATCTCCGCCGACTGGAATTCGACGACGTCTCCCGTCTCGATGTTGATGAGATGATCGTGATGCTCACGGGGGACGGTTTCGTATCTGGCGCGCCGATCGCCAAAGGTGTGCCGCTCCAGAATGCCCTTTTCGCGCAGAAGGCTGACGGTGCGATAGACAGTGGCGAGCGCGATCGTTGGCTCAATGGCGACAACGCGGCGATGGAGTTCCACCACATCCGGATGGTCGCTGGATTCGGATATAACACGCATGATGACGCGGCGCGGACCGGTGATGCGCAGTCCGAGTTTCCTGCAAAGCGCGGCGATGGTCTGTTCTGAGGACATGTCATGATCCGCCAATATCGACAGCCATGTCGCGAAGTCGGAACATGCCTGCGGATTTGTTCGAAGCTGCTACCCCAGATGCGTCGCAATTGCAAAAGGACATCGGACTGGGTTCGCTGTCAGGCGGTCACCTACTGAACATAAAGATATCCAGATCCGATCGCAAGAAACGAGGGAGGGCGTGTGAGCCGGATAGGACGCCGGCTAGCTGCGTCCGAGCCCGATCAAATGGTCGATCACCGGCTGCAGCCGTTCGGTCGTGATGGGTTTGACGACCACCGCATCGATGACGCTCGACAGGCCGAGGCTCTCCGGTGTGCCGTTCTTGGTCGAAAGCAGGATCACCGAGGGAAGCGATCTGCCCAAGGTGCGCCGCAGCGCATCGATACCGGACATCAGCGCGTCGCAGTCCCTATTGTCCGCTCCGCCATCGAGGACGACAGCTCCGGGAATGAGCGATCGGAGCGTCGTTGCTGCCGTTTCGGGCGATTCCGAGATCGGTTTGAGCCCGGATCGTTCGACGATTTTCGAAACCACCACCCGGTTAACCGGCGATTTCCCGACGACGAGCACGCGGGTGAAGTCCGTGAGCATCTCGGGGTCCACATTCCGGCTCACGAAAGTCAGGTGGTTTACAGTCTTGGTATCGCGGTTCATGGGGCGCATGAGCGTGGGGGCACTCGTCTGGTTTCAATGCAGGGTTGAAACTTTAGAAACAATTGCAGTGAGATCGCTGCCTGTGTCAAGCTGAAATGGTGGATATCCAGAATATCGCAAGAAACGTTAAAAATTAAAGCAAGTTCTGTTCTTGCCCCTATGCAAACTGGTCCTGCAGACGCAGATCACCTGCACAGAGATTGCGCAGGTGATGCTGGATCCACCGACAGGCTTTGGTCGGATTTCGGTCAGCCGAGGCTCCGCTGGGTGACGATCACCGGGATCAGCAGGTCGCCCCAGTTGCCGTCGCCGCCATGGTGCCGTGCCGAGCGCACGAGCTCCACCGACACACCGGCCTCGACCGCCTTCATCACCGACTGGTTGAGCCTGTGCAGGTCATTCGCCAGCATGCGGATGGTCGCTTGCTGGTCGACGGTCATGGTGGTGGCCTGTTCTTCGGCCCGTTCCTTGACGCGGCTTATCGATGCCATTGGTCTTCTCCTCTATTTGTTGCGTTGCTGCTATTCCGCCGCTGGTTTGAACTGGGCGTGCTCGGTCGATTCATGCATCGCCGTGGTCGAAGACCGGCCACCGGTGATCGCCATCGACACGGCGTCGAAATAGCCGGTGCCGACTTCGCGCTGGTGCTTGGTCGCGGTGTAGCCGTGGGCTTCCGCCGCGAATTCAGCCTCCTGCAGCTCGGAATAAGCAGCCATTTGCCGCGCCTTGTAGCCGCGGGCGAGTTCGAACATGCCGAAATTGAGCTGGTGAAAACCGGCCAGCGTGATGAACTGGAACTTGTAGCCCATGGCGCCGAGTTCCTTCTGGAACCTGGCGATCGTGGCGTCGTCGAGGTTCTTCTTCCAGTTGAACGACGGCGAGCAATTATAGGCGAGAAGCTTGCCGGGATGGTGCCTGTGCACGCCCTCGGCGAACTTCTTGGCCTGCGCCAGATCGGGCTTGGAGGTTTCGCACCAGATCAGGTCGGCGGAGGGCGCGTAGGCGATGGCCCGCGCGATGCAAGGCTCGATGCCGTTCCTGACGTGATAGAAGCCCTCTACCGTGCGGCCGGCGCCATAGTCGACGAACGGCTGGTCGCGCTCGTCGATGTCGGAGGTGAGCAGCTTTGCCGCTTCCGCGTCGGTGCGCGCGACAACCAGCGTCGGCGTGCCCATGACGTCGGCGGCAAGTCGCGCGGCGTTGAGGTTGCGGATGTGTGCGGCGGTCGGGATCAGCACCTTGCCCCCGAGATGGCCGCATTTCTTCTCCGACGCCAGCTGGTCCTCGTAGTGGACGCCGGCGGCACCCGCCTCGATGAAGGCCTTCATGATCTCGAAGGCATTGAGCGGTCCGCCGAAGCCGGCTTCCGCATCGGCGACAACAGGCGCGAACCAGGTGTCGACCGAAAGCCCCTTGCCTTCGGAGGTCTCGATCTGGTCGGCGCGCTGCAGGGTGCGGTTGATGCGCTTGACCAGTTCGGGCGCCGCATTGGCGGGATAAAGCGACTGGTCCGGATACATGGCGGATGCGGTGTTGGCGTCGGCGGCGACCTGCCATCCAGACAGGTAGATCGCCTTCAGCCCGGCCCGGACCTGCTGCATCGCCTGATTGCCAGACATGGCGCCGAGCGCGTTGACGAAGTCCTCCTCATGGATAAGCTTCCAAAGCCGGTTGGCGCCCATTTCGGCGAGGCTCTGCCGGATCTGGACCGAACCGCGCAGCCGCTTCACGTCGTCCGGCGAATAGGGCCGCTCGATGCCGTCGAAGCGGCCTTCCGGCGCCGAGGGGACGAGGTTGTAAAAATCGGTCATTGGTCACTCCAAGTAAATCGCTGCTGGGATGGAAACGCCGCCTCATGGAGATTTCTGCGTCGTTTTGATGTGACAGCATTTACATTCTGGCGCGAAGCAGGCGAGAAAAACCGGAGGATTGGCTGGAAAATAAGAGAAAACCTGTGTTGCGTTTGACAGGCAGACGCTGTAAATCTGTCACGATTGTAAAAGCCGGATATGGCACCGCCGCACGGAAGTCATGTAAATTTCTGTCAAGGACAGTCGAGTGGCCGATCAGAAGATCTTCGCCGGGCCGCGCATCCGCCGCATCCGCAGCGCCAAGGGCCTGACCCAGACCGCGATGGCCGAAGGGCTCGGCATCTCGCCGTCCTACCTCAATCTCATCGAGCGCAACCAGCGGCCGCTGACGGTTCAGCTGATCCTCAAGCTGGCATCCGTCTACAAGATCGACCCGCATGAATTGCAGGGCGAGGCGAGAGGGTCGGTCGCCGCCTTGAAGGAAGTGTTTTCAGATCCGCTGCTGGTCGGCGAATTGCCTGGTGACCAGGAACTGATCGAGCTTGCCGAGGCGGCGCCCAATGCTTCCGCCGCGGTGATAAAACTGTTCCGCGCTTATCGCGAGCAGGCCGAACGCCTTTCCGACCTCAACGAGCTTCTCGCGCGTGAGGGCAAAGCGACGGCACTCTCCGGCGCCCGCTTGCCGATCGACGAGGTGCACGAGATTTTCGAGCGCCGGCCGAACCATTTTGCCGTGCTCGAAGAGGAGGCCGAGGCATTCACGTCGGTTCTCGATCCAGGCGACGATCTGTTCGGTGCGCTGAAGGCCTGGCTGAAGCGCGAATACGGCATCGTCGTCAAGGTGCTGCCGGTCGCCACCATGCCGAACTGGCGCCGCCGCTACGACCGCCACTCGCAGCGTCTGTTTCTGTCCGAGCGCCTGTCGCCGTTCGACCAGTTGCGCGAGGTGGCGATGGAGGCCTGCCTGATCCGCATGACGGTCGCGGTGGCAAGCGAGATCCAGGCGCTGAAGCTGACCACGGATGAGGCCCGCCGGCTCGCCCGCTTCGAGCTTGGCCGCTACGCCGCCCATGCGCTGATGATGCCCTATCAGTCCTTTCACGCGGCAGCGATACGCGCACGTTATGACGTCGACGTGCTGCGCTCGCGTTTCGGCGTCTCCTTTGAGCAGGCGGCGAACCGCCTGACCATGCTGCAGCGGCCGGGCACGCCGGGCGTGCCGTTCTTCATGCTCGAGGTCGACAATGCCGGAAACCGCTTCCGCAAGGCGGGCAGCCAGGGTTTTCCGCAAAGCCGTTTCGGTGGCGGCTGTCCGAAGCTTCCCGTGCATGCCGCCTTCACCCAGCCCGGCCAGATCTTCGTCGAGGCGGTGGAAATGCCCGACGGCGCCGAGTTCCTCTGCGTCGCCCGCACGCTTGAAGGACCGCAAGGCTCGTTTGCGGAGCGCCCGCGCCGTACTGCACTTCTGCTGGGCTGCGACATCGGCTTTCGTGACGAGATCGTCTATGGCGCGGCACTGCCGGGGCCGGCTGCCGCTGCGACCGGAAAAGCCGGACAGGGCACCAATCCGGCCACGCCGATAGGCCCCGCCTGCCGGCTGTGCGAACGCATCGGCTGCCTTGCCCGCGCCGAGCCGCCGGTGACGCGCCCGCTCGGCCTCGACGAGATGGTGACCGGACTAAGCGCGTTCGATTTCCAGTGACGGGCACAGCGTTTCCATCAAATTGCGCTCGGCGCATTGTTCTATCGCCCACCGCTGCCTATCAGAACGTCCATCTCAATCGTCAGCGGCTCTCCAACGCTCGGCGAAGCCAGCCCGCGCCAGACTTCCTCGCGCACTGTAACCTGCATGTCTGGAGGAAGCTGGACATACTCCTGACCGCTCAATGTTGCTCCTTTGGTGATTCCGCTGAAATAATCGTCGAAAGATGAGAATTTGATGGGCCGAGTTTCAAGCTGGACATAGATCTCTTGAAACCCGGCGCGGTGGAGCAAGGAATGCAAGCATGTCGCGTCAGGGATGGAGAAGAAGCGATTTAGCTTTTCAGCTTTTTCAGGTGCGCAACGGGCGATTACCGCGCCTATTCTGGCGAACAGCGAGCGCTCCGGCGTCGTCGTCACGCTAACTGCAGTCCAGCCGTTGGGGCGCAGAACCCGACGAAACTCCGAAAGCGCGCCAAGCGGGTCTGAGAAGAACATGAGCCCAAGCTGACAGATCACCGCATCGAACCGACAATCCTCGTAAGGGAGCGCATGAGCGTCAAACGTTGCGAGGGTGATTGGTTGGTTCTTCAAATTGCGTCTAGCAGATTCGAGCATGGCCGGCGAGATATCGCCGCCAGTGACAGAGCCGGATGGCCCTACTATGATCGCTGCAGCTTGCGCTGCTGCTCCTGTACCCGTTGCGACGTCGAGCACCCGATGGGCAGGCGCAATTTGCGCTGCCTTCAGCAAGGATGGGATGAACGAGTTCGTTGCGCGGGCGAACAGCTCGTCATAGCCAATCGCAGCCGTCTTGTAGAATGGCTCATCCATGGATCCCCCTATACATTTCACAATTTACTGTCGGTCACGGGGCGTCTCTTGTCACGCAGTAGCCGTCCAGTCTCGCACTGTAAACTATCCCTGCCAGCACCGCACGACCGTCTTGTCTCGTCTCTGCGCTAGTCAGTGCGCCAAAGGGAACATGGTGCTGGATCACGCCAGATCTTCGTCTTTGCGTTACGCGATTAAGGCACGTTTCTGTCGTCCGCTGTGCATCGTGCTGCCCCGAAATCGCCGACAGTCGCATTCATGACCGATTCGTCATCACCGATAGTTGTTTCGCCTGCTGTCGCGCCGCGTGACGAGCGTGTCGGGTTCCTGCTGATTTTCCTGTCGGCGCTGATGTGGAGTTTCGGCGGCGCCATCGCCCGCTTCATCGACACCGGCGACAGCTGGACCGTGGTGTTCTGGCGCTCGGTCTGGGCCGCCGCCTTCCTGATCTGCTTCATGATCTGGCGCGACGGCTGGCACGGCACGGTAAGGTTGTTCCGCGGCATGGGCCTGCCCGGTCTTGCCGTGGCGTTCTGCTTCGCCACCGCATCGACCTCTTTCGTCGTGGCGCTTGCCTACACCACCGTCGCCAATATCCTTTTGATGCAGGCAGGCGTGCCGCTCCTGGCGGCGCTGTTTGCCTGGGTGCTGTTTCGCGAACGGGTAGCCTTGGCGACCTGGGTGGCGATTGCAGCCGTCATTGCCGGCGTTGCCATCATGGTATCGGAGTCGCTCGATGGCGCCGTGTCGCCCATCGGCGACGGCTTGGCGCTGCTCATCGCCGTGATGTTTTCGATCGCCACCGTCATCACGCGACGCTTTGCCCATGTGCGCATGACGCCGGCGACCTGCCTCGGCACGATGCTTGCCGCCGCATTCGCGGCCTCGCAGGCATCGCAATTCGGCGTTTCCAGCAGCGACATGGGCTTCCTGTTTGCATTCGGCGTGGTCAATCTGGGTCTCGGCCTTGCCTTCTTCGCCACCGGCGCCCGGCTCGTTCCGGCGGCGGTCGCAGCACTGCTCGGCACTTTCGAGCCGATCCTCGGCCCGATCTGGGTCTGGCTCATCCATTCCGAGGTGCCGTCGGGACGCACCATCATCGGCGGCGCGGTGGTGGTCACGGCGCTGCTCGTCCATATCGGGCTCGAATTCAAGCGTCAGGCGCGGCCGGTGCGGCCGGGTGTAACCGGCATGCCGTCGCCTAATTGATTGCAGCGCACGCGCCAAAGCGAGATGAGCCATTGACAATGGCGCAGCCGCGCGGGCAGGCTGCCAATACGGCAACAACAAGACAGGCTCATCTTGCCAAGTCTCCCCTCCGGGCCGACCGAGACCGGACAACATCGTCGTATCCCTGCCCGCGCCGTGGCGAGAGCCTTTGACGGCGCCGGAATGCCACCTGGATCACGACATGGGAACGGGGGACTCGGCCGCTGCACATCGAACCACCAAGGTGTCGGCGGTTCGCGCTTGTCGCTTGTCGGAAAGCCCAATAATCTGAAGCAAACGCCCAGCCGCGCAGCCCCGCGACGAGCTGGCGATGGAACACTCATCAAAGGAGAGACGCATGACCCGCAAAGCATTCTGGCTTTCGGCGACCTCGGCATTTCTGACGCTTTTCACCCTCGGCGCTCATGCCCAGGACCGCGTCGTCAACGTCTATAACTGGTCGGATTACATCGACAGCTCGATCATCGAGGACTTCACCAAGGAGACGGGCATCAAGGTCACCTACGACACCTTCGATTCCAACGAGCTCCTGGAGACGAAACTGCTTGCCGGCGGCAGCGGCTACGACGTTGTCGTGCCGACCGCCAATTTCCTCGCACGCCAGATCCAGGCAGGTGTGTTCCAGAAGCTCGACAAGTCGAAGCTGCCCAACATTTCCAACATGTGGGACATCGTTTCGGAGCGCACAGCCAAGTACGATCCCGGCAACGAATATTCGATCAACTACATGTGGGGCACGGTCGGCCTCGGCTATAACGTCAAGAAAGTGCAGGAAGCGCTCGGCACCGACAAGATCGATAGCTGGGACGTGTTCTTCAACCCGGAAAAGCTGGCCAAGCTGAAGGATTGCGGCGTCTATGTCCTCGATTCCCCGAGTGACATCCTCCCGAACGCCTTCAAATATCTGGGCATCGATCCCGAGACCACGTCGCCTGACGATTTCGCCAAGGCGGAAGAACTGATGCTGAAGATCAGGCCTTACATCCGCAAGTTCCACTCGTCGGAATATATCAACGCACTGGCCAATGGCGACATCTGCCTGGCCGTCGGCTGGTCGGGCGACGTGTTCCAGGCGCGCGACCGTGCGACGGAGGCCAACCGTGGCGTCGAGATCAGCTATTCCGTGCCGAAGGAAGGTGCCGAAATGTGGTTCGACCAGATGGCGATCCCGGCCGACGCGCCGCATGTCGCCGAGGCGCATGAATTCCTGAATTACATGATGAAGCCGGAAGTGATCGCCAAGTCGAGCAACTACGTCTTCTACGCCAACGGCAACAAGGCATCGCAGCAGTTCATCGACAAGGAGATACTCGAGGATCCGGCGATCTACCCGGACGAGGCGACGCTGGCGAAGCTGTTCACCATCGCCCCCTACGATTCCAAGACCCAGCGCGTCGTCACCCGCACCTGGACCAGGATCGTCACCGGGCAGTAAGCGACAATCAACGACCCCGGCAGGTGCTGCCGGGGTCAAGTCTTCTGGGGATAGAACGCAGGACGGAGTGGGATATGAAATCGCTTGGCAGCATCCGCAGGGATTTCGCGCCGTGGAACGATCCGAACGCCAAGCCATACATCCAGTTCGACAAGGTCACCAAGAAGTTCGGTGACTTCACCGCCGTCAACAATTTGTCGCTGACCATATTCGAGCGCGAGTTCTTTGCCCTGCTCGGGGCGTCGGGATGTGGAAAGTCGACGCTTTTGCGGATGCTCGCCGGCTTCGAGGAGCCGACCGCCGGCCGTATCCTGCTCGATGGCCAGGATTTGCGCGGCATCCCGCCATACCGGCGGCCGGTCAACATGATGTTCCAGTCCTACGCGTTGTTCCCGCATATGACGGTCGAGAACAACATCGCCTTCGGCCTCAAGCAGGACGGCATGCCGAAGCCCGACATTGCAGCGCGCGTTGGAGAGATGCTGAAGCTGGTCAAGCTCGAGCAGTTCGCCAAGCGCAAGCCGCACCAATTGTCCGGCGGTCAGCGCCAGCGCGTCGCGCTCGCCCGCTCGGTCGCCAAAAGGCCGAAGGTCCTGCTGCTCGACGAGCCGCTTGGCGCGCTGGACAAGAAGCTGCGCGAGGAAACGCAGTTCGAGTTGATGGATCTGCAGCAGTCACTCGGCCTTACCTTCGTCGTCGTCACCCACGACCAGGAAGAGGCGATGACCATGGCCGACCGTATCGCCATCATCGACAAGGGCGAGGTGATGCAGGTGGCGACGCCGGCGGAAGTCTACGAGGCGCCAGGCTCCCGTTTCGTCGCCGGCTTTGTCGGCAACGTCAACATGTTCGAAGGCAAGATTGCGCATGGCGAGGCCGGCGCTGCAAGCATCGACGCGGGCAACGGCATCACCATCCGGACCGAGAATGCCGGCGATGCCGCCACCGGCGCGGCCGTCGCCTTCGCCATCAGGCCGGAGAAGATCAGAATATCGTCGAAGAAGCCGGCCGGTGCCGTCAACGCCATCGAGGGCGAGGTCTACGATATCGCCTATCTCGGCGACATGACCGTCTATCACGTCAGGCTTGACGACGGCCACGTGGTGCGGGCCAGCACGATGAACGCGGCCCGCATCACCGAGGATCCGCTGAGCTGGAACGACCGTGCCTGGGTATCGTTCAGGCCGGACGCCGGCGTCGTGCTGACGCGATAGGGGCTGTCATGTCGAATGCCGCTGTCACCGCCGCAGCAAGCTCTCGGGCCGCCGCTGCGGGCAAATCCGCCCTGACCAGACTGGGAGAGGCCTTCGTTGGCCGTCTTGTCATCATCATTCCGTATCTCTGGCTGGTCTTCTTCTTCCTCATTCCGTTCGTCATCGTCTTCAAGATTTCGCTGTCGCAGACGGCGATCGCTATACCGCCCTACACGCCGGTTCTTGGCTTCGGTGATGGCCTTTCCGGTTTTTTCGCCCAGCTGAAACAGCTCAGCATGGATAACTACACGTGGCTGACGCAGGACGCGCTCTACGTCAACGCCTATGTGACGAGCGTCATCGTCGCCGCCATTTCGACGGTGCTGACATTGCTTGTCGGCTACCCAATCGCCTATGGCATGGCCCGCGCGCCGGCGACGCTGCGCCCGATTTTGCTGATGCTGGTGATCCTGCCGTTCTGGACCTCGTTCCTGATCCGCGTCTACGCCTGGATCGGCATCCTCAAGCCCGAGGGGCTGCTCAACCAGCTGCTGCTCGCCACCGGCGTCATCAGCCAGCCGCTGATCATCCTCAACACCTACACCGCGATCTTCATCGGCATCGTCTATTCCTATCTGCCGTTCATGGTGCTGCCGCTTTATTCCGCCCTCGAGAAAATGGATTATTCGCTGATCGAGGCGGCCAAGGACCTCGGCTGCCCGCCGACCAGCGCCTTCTGGAAGATCACCTTTCCGCTGTCGCTGCCCGGCGTCATCGCCGGCTGCCTTCTGGTGTTTATTCCCGCCGTTGGCGAGTTCGTCATTCCCGACCTGCTCGGCGGCTCGCAGACGCTGATGATTGGCAAGACGCTGTGGAACGAGTTCTTTGCCAATCGCGACTGGCCGGTGTCGTCGGCCGTAGCCGTCATCCTGCTGTTGCTGCTGATCGTGCCGATCATGCTCTTCCAGCGGGCCCAGGCCCGCGCCCAGGAACAGGATCGGTAACCCATGAACGCCACCTGGAGCCGCTTCAACCTCACTTCGATCGTGCTGGGCTTTGCCTTTCTTTACCTGCCGATCGTCCTGCTCGTCGTCTTCTCCTTCAACGAGTCGAAATTGGTCACCGTCTGGGGCGGCTTCTCGACCAAATGGTACGTCTCGCTGTTCCACAACCAGGGCCTCATGGACGCCACCTGGGTAACGGCCCGCGTCGCCGTCATCTCGGCCACCGTGGCGACCGTGCTCGGCACGCTGGCGGCTCTTACCTTGACGCGCTACACGCGCTTCAAGGGCCGGATGCTGTTTTCCGGCATGGTCTTTGCGCCGCTGGTCATGCCGGAAGTCATCACCGGCCTGTCGCTGCTGCTGCTCTTCGTCGCCGTCGGGCTCGACCGCGGCTTCCTCACCGTCACGCTTGCCCACATCACCCTGACCATGTGCTTCGTCGCCGTCGTCGTGCAGTCGCGCCTGATCACGTTCGACCGCTCGCTGGAAGAGGCCGCGATGGATCTTGGCGCGCCGCCGGTGAAGACCTTCTTCCAGATCACGCTGCCGGTCATCATGCCGGCGATTGTGTCTGGCTGGATGCTGGCGTTCACATTGTCGCTCGACGATCTGGTCATCGCCAGCTTCACCTCAGGGCCCGGCGCCACCACGCTGCCGATGAAGATCTACAGCCAGGTTCGTCTCGGTGTGACGCCGGAGATCAACGCCGCCTGCACCATCCTGATCGCGGTCGTGGCGGTCGGGGTCATCATCGCGTCGCTCGCCAACAAGCGTCGCGAGGTGCAGCGCCAGCGCGACGAGCAGGCCGCGCAGCGCGGGTGACGAAAGGGGCGGCAGCAGCAAAAGCCGGCAGGAAGCGCTTCTGACGACGACCGCAGCAGCCTCGTTGCCTACTCGCCGGAAACCCCGCGGCTTATCGGCGAAATGAACGGGGTGCTCCACGTTCCGCCGACGAAGAACGAAGACTGGTTGGGACCTTGGTCATTTGTCTGCGTGGCTGGATGGTCCGCCTGAATGATGCCGCCGGACAGCGCCAGCCCGCGCCCGGCATAGGAGGCGATGCCGGAAAGCCAGATCTTGTACTTCGCCGAATTCGCTTCGGCCTTGTCGATCTTCGCCACACCGTTCGAAATGCTCGCCTTGAGTTCGGCCCCGTCGATCGGCAGCGTTCCGTCGGAGACATCGTCGAGCGCGAAGAACCCGCCCTGTTCGTTGTGTTTGAGAAACGCCGGCAAATTGAACCGGCTCAACGCGCCCTGGCCGAATTTCGCCGAAACCGAGCCGTCGGCGTTTTCGAAAATGGAATCCCAGGTTCTGCCCGGCCCCTTGAGGATGACCGAAACGGTTCCCGTGCCGATCGGCACCAGTCGCGTCATTCCGGCTGCGGTGCCAAAAGCGCCGCCGTCGATGTCGGAGGCGAGCAGCCTGATCTCGACCTGCGTGCCTCCCGGCTTGCGGTCGAAACGAAGACTGCTCTGGATGTTGCCGCCAAAGGCCGATGCATCGGAAATATCGAAGACGGCAAGACCGTCCTTGACCTGGGCGGCGGCGGCGACGTCGGCAAGCTGGATGGCGCCTGCGGTGGCCTGCGCTGCCGACAGTCTGAGATCGAGATTGATCCGGTCGGCGACGCTTATGTCGATTTCGCCGGGGCCAGCGCCGTCCGTAGGCGCCAGGGGCGTGAAGGCGGAGAGAAACGACCGCAAGTCGAGCGTCTCGAAGGCGAGCGTACCGGCGATCACCGGCCGTGCCTCGCCAAAGGAGAAGTCCAGCGCACCCATTCCCGGATTGTCGTCCAGAGCGATCTCGGTGTTTTCGAATTTAATGCGGCCGGAGGTCGCCGTGACCTTGCTGGAAACGGAAACCGAGCCGATTGCCGCGCCCGGCGCGATGCCGGCCCGCGACCATTCGAGCACGCGCCTGAGCGAGGGTGCGGCAAATTTCGCCTGGCCGTCGAAATAGGCGTTCTCGGACATGCTGGCCACGCCGTCGAAGGAAAAACTGGCAGGGGCCGCCTTGAAGGAAAGCGTCATCGGCGCCGCACCGCCCCCAAACAGCACCAGCGGGTTCGACGATGCGGCATCCACAGCGACGCTTTCGCCACGCCAGATCCCGGTCGCCGACAGCGTCGCATTGCTGTTCATTGCGGCCCAGTTCGCCTGCCCGCTCAGGCTGCTCAGTATCTCAGCGTCCTTGCCATCGACGGAGGTCAGCACGCGGCCGTTCCTGAACTCCACGGTGCCGAACGGGTCTGCCGGCAGCTTGCTCAGGTCCGGCTTGGCTGGATTGGCGCTGACCACGGCGCGAGCGATGTCGATGGAACGCGTGATGCGCCCGCCTGAAGGCAGGGCGGGCAGGAAAAGCCCATGTGCTGCGCGTTGAACCCTGATCGTCGGCCGGATCAGCCGCGCCGTCGAGAACACCACGTTGCCACGCAACGCCGCCATGGCGGAGAGAATGACCTCGACCCGTTCGGCCTCGATCACAGGCGGCGCGTCGCTCTCTGTCCATTGCGAAAGCGTCACGTCGGACAGGATGGCCCGGAAATTCGGCCAGACCTCAATCCGCGGGGCCCCGTCGATGTTGACCCTGAAACCGCTCCATGCACTCATTTCCCAGGCGATGCGGTCGCGCACGATGCGGGTCGAGGCGACCAGCGGCAGGGCGGCAACGGCCAGCGCAATGACGAGCACGGCAACGCCGATCGCCCATATTCCGCGCCGGATCAAAGGTGATGACATGTCGCCCCGTATGCTTCCGTTCCGACAAGAATCGCCCGACGGGTGTAACCCACGGCTGACGCATTTCAAGTCTTTATGGCCCAGCGATGGCATTTGCGCACATCCACGTCGCTCGACCGAACAAAATCTTGCTCTGCTGCGCCGCGATATGCATAAGCGATGCCAATGCATGTCGCCAAAATGCGCGCCCTTTTGGGATAACGCATACATAAAAACAAAAGTCTAAAGCGCGTCGCGTGAATCTCTTCAAACGTGACGTGCTTCAAGGAGGAACGATCATGGCCGGCGACGCACCGCTCTGGGCACCAACGAAAGACCAGGTCGACGCCGCGCCGATGACTGCCTTCATGCAGGCTGCCGCGGCCGCAACCGGCAAGGATTTTTCCTCCTACGCCGATCTACATCGTTGGTCGATCGACGATCGCGAGGCATTCTGGAGCCTGGTCTGGGATTTTTGCGGGATCGTGGGCGACAAGGGCGCCAGTGGCGGGATCAGTGGCGGCGAGCGCGTGCTTGTCGATGGCGAGAAAATGCCCGGCGCCGCCTTCTTTCCCGACGCGAAGCTGAACTTCGCCGAGAACCTGTTGAAGAAAACCGAGCTCGGTGATGCCATCGTCTTTCGCGGCGAAGACAAGGTCGAGCGCCGGCTCTCCTGGAATGAGCTGCATGCGCTGACCTCGCGGCTGCAGCAGCTTTTCCTGTCGCTCGGGGTGAAACAGGGCGACCGCATCGCCGCCATGATGCCCAACATGCCGGAGACGGTCGCGGCCATGCTGGCGACAGCCTCGATCGGCGCCGTCTGGTCGTCCTGCTCTCCCGATTTCGGCGAACAAGGCGTGCTGGACCGGTTCGGCCAGATCGAGCCTGTCGTCTTCATCGCGCCCGACGGTTACTGGTACAATGGCAAGGCGATCGAGGTCGCCGACAAGATCGCGGCGGTTGCCGCAAAGCTTCCCACCGTCGGCAAGATCCTGATCGTCGACTATCTCGGCACGTCGACCGATGTGGCGGCGACCATCGAGAAGGCGACTGCGCTGGACGAGGCGCTCTCATCCTTTGCCGCCAAGTTCGTAACCTTCGAACGGTTGCCGTTCGCGCATCCGCTCTACATCCTGTTTTCTTCCGGAACGACCGGCATTCCCAAATGCATCGTCCATTCGGTCGGCGGAACGCTGATCCAGCATCTCAAGGAAGAACGGCTCCACGCCGGCCTGCTCGACGGCGACCGCTTCTTTTATTTCACCACCTGCGGCTGGATGATGTGGAACTGGCTGGTGTCCGGCCTGGCGTCGGGCGCAACCCTTCTGCTTTATGACGGGTCGCCCTTCTATCCCGACGGCAACGTGCTGTTCGACTTCGCCGACGCCGAGAAGATGACCTATTTCGGCACCTCGGCCAAATTCATCGATTCCGTGCGCAAGGCCGGCCTCAGACCGATCAAAACGCATGATCTTTCCAGCGTGCGCACGATTTCCTCCACCGGCTCGCCACTGTCGCCCGAGGACTTCCGCTTCGTCTATGACGGCATCAAGCAGGACGTGCATCTCGCCTCGATCTCCGGAGGCACCGACATCGTCTCCTGCTTCGTGCTCGGCGTGCCGACCGAACCGGTATGGACCGGAGAGATCCAGGGGCCTGGTCTCGGCCTCGCCGTCGATGTCTGGGACGACGACGGCCACCCGCTCAGGCAGGAGAAGGGTGAACTCGTCTGCACCAAGACGTTTCCGGCGATGCCGATCGGCTTCTGGAACGATCCCGAAGGCAAGAAATACCATGCAGCCTATTTCGAGCGCTTCGACAACGTCTGGTGCCACGGCGACTTCGCCGAATGGACCGCTCATGGCGGCCTGATCATCCATGGCCGCTCCGACGCGACGCTCAACCCCGGCGGGGTGCGGATCGGCACGGCGGAGATCTACAACCAGGTCGAGCAGATGCCGGAAATCCTGGAAGCACTGTGCATCGGCCAGGATTTCGACAATGATGTGCGGGTTGTGCTGTTCGTGCGGCTGGCAGCGGGGGTGCAACTCGACGCCGAGCTGGAAAAACGCATCCGCGCGAAAATCCGCAGCGGCGCGAGCCCCCGCCACGTGCCGGCTAAAATCGTCGCCGTCGCCGACATTCCACGCACCAAATCGGGTAAGATCACCGAGCTTGCGGTGCGCGACATGGTGCATGGCCGCGCTGTCAAGAACAAGGAGGCGCTGGCCAATCCCGAAGCGCTCGAGCTGTTCCGCGACCTGCCGGAACTGGCCAGCTGAGCAAACAGGCCGGCGGCGCTATTCGACTTGATAGGCCCGGTCGGCATGGTTAACGAAATATCTCGCTCGAATTTACCTAGATTTCATGAGTGGTACACATTGGTAAATTTTTCGCGGCGCCGGTAAGGTTTTGTTAAGGGCCGGCATCGATAGTCGTGCGTAACTTGAGGGAGAAATCCCGCTCCTCTAAATCCCAGAGGATCTGAATTCGCTCAAGCCCCGTTGTAACAGCAATCAAATCATTCAAGGCGTCCTGTTGGGCGCCTTTTCTTTTGGAGCATCGGACCCAAAAGTGGGCACCGGTTTTGGGAGAATCCGATGCTCAAACTAAAAGATAGAGCATCGGACCCAAAAGTGGGCGCCGGTTTTGGGAGAATCCGATGCTCAAACTAAAAGATAGAGCGGCGACACGGACGGACTGAAAGTCCGCCGCTCTAATCCGCGAGCACGCGGGTCGACGGGAAAGCGACTTCGACCAGAGTGCCCTCGCCGGGCGTCGAGTTGATGGTGAACCGGGCCCGGTTCGCCTCGACCATGGCCTTGGTCAGCGGCAGCCCGAGGCCGGTGCCGTCGCCGCGCCCACGCTTCAGCGCGTTGATCTGCTTGAATGGCTTGAGCGCCTGCTCGATCTCCGACTGGCTCATGCCGATGCCGGTGTCGCGCACGCGCATCACGACGTCGCCGGAGATCTCGTAAGCTGTCGATACGATCACCTGGCCGCCGGCCTGCGTGTAGCGGATGGCATTCGACAGGATGTTCAGCGCGATCTGGCGCACGCTGCGCAGATCGGCCACCACTTCCGGCAGCCGTGAGGCGAAGCTGGAGCGGATGATGACACGTTCGCGGTTGGCTTGCGGCTGCATCATCGCTACCGTCTCGGCCAGTGTGTCGTTGAGCGACACCGCCTCATAGGCCATCTCCTGCTGGCCGGCCTCGATCTTCGAAATGTCGAGCAGATCGTTGACCAGGTCGAGCACATGGTTGCCCGACCGGTTGATGTCGCGCAGATAGTCGCGGTAGCGGTCATTGGCGACCGGCCCGAATTTCTCGTCGACCATCAGCTCGGAAAACCCGATGATGGCGTTGAGCGGCGTGCGGATCTCGTGGCTGATACGGGCGAGGAAGTCGGTCTTTTGCGAGGAGGCGCGCTCGGCCACAGCGCGCGCCTGGGTCAGGTCCTCTTCGGCCCGCTTCCATTGGGTGATGTCGCGCACCACCGCGCAGAAGCCGCTGTCGTTGGGCAGGCTGCCGATGGTCATGAACAGTGGAATGAAGCGCCCCTGCGCCTCGCGTCCGATCACCTCGCGGCCGTCGTTGAGCACGCTCGCCACACCGGGCTCGGACAATCCGTCGAGATAGTCTCGCGCGGCGCGCTGGCTTTCGATCGCGAACAGCGAGACGAAGGGCTTGCCGGTCACCTCGTCGCTGTCGAAACCGAACAGCGCTTCCGCCGGGCGGCTGATCGAGCGGATCGTTCCGTCCCGGCCGATCAGCACGACGCCGTCGGTCGCGGTGTCGATGATGGTGCGCATCTCGGCGATGCGTGCCTTGAGCTCGGAAGTGTCCGGCTGCGTCTGGTCGTCGGCGGCGCCATGCGGAATGGCTGCTGCCTCATCGTCGCCGGAACGGCGCACGACCAGCATCAGCGCCTTGCCGCCACGCCACGGCACCGAACGCAGAATGGCCTCGATAGGAAACTCCTGACCGTCATGCGTCTTCAACCGTAGCGCGTGATCGGTTCCGTCGGAGGCGCTGTCGTCGTAAGGATCGGCAAACAGCGCGCCGAGGCCACCGGCATCCTCCAGATCGTCGAGCGTGTCATAGCCGGTCAGTCTGAGGAATTCCTCATTCGCATAGTGGAGATCGTCGCCGGAATGAATGAGCAGCGGCACCGGCAGCTTGCCGAGGATCGAAGTGTCCGGAGCCTTGCTGTCATCTGCGGTCGAAAAAGCCGATGGCACGAAGCCTTCGAGCTTGAGCGGCGGCGCCTGCAGGCGTGGCGGTTCGACCGGCGCCGGCTCCACGTCGCCGGCATCGCCTAGGTGATCGGCTGACGAACGGGCTTCGTCGTCCTCGGAAGGCGCCCAATCCTCGCTGTCTTCTGCGTCACGGAAATCGGCAGCCGTCATGCTGTCGTCGTCTTCGGCGGCGGTCGATCGACTGCCCGTGTCGGTGGGTTCGACTACCTCTCGCGCCGCCCTGTCCGGCTCCGAATGCGGCGCACCGTCGCTGTTGTCGGCGACATAGTCCCGGTCGGCGTAATCGAGCAGCGAGCCTGAGACGCCGGGCACGGTTGCTTCCGGCTGCTCGCCGTCGAGCCTTGCGACATCCTTCTCGTCTTCGGCATCCGTTTCGGTCGGTGCCGCCGCAGCCGGTTTTGCAGCATCGGGCTGTTCGGTCGGGGGATTGTCCTTCTTGAGCCGCTCGCCGATTTCACGGAATGCACTGCGTTCCAGCGTCGACAGGCCTTTGTCGTTGGCCGGCTGCCTGTGCTCGGCCAACCGGATCACCTTGTCGGCAAAGCGCCGCTCCGGCTTCGGCACGATGGTCAGCGCCGGTACCTCGCCCTGGAACGGGTCGGTTTTGTCAGGCGTTTGGGCGACTTCCGGTTCGACGGCTGCGGTGGCCTCGGCATTGGGGACAAGCGCCATACCGATCGCTTCGGGATCGACCACCGCATCGCTGGTGCGGGCAACGCCGAAGCCGCGAAAACCCTCGAAGGCACGGCTGCGGCCGTAGACAGGCAGCGCCGCCAGGTCGACGGGTATCTTGAAATCGGTGCCGGCAACCGGCCATAGCACGGAGCGGCCAGACCATGTGTCGCGTCGGTCAAGCAGGCCCGCGATCTCGCCGGACGCATCGAGGTCGAAGGTGGCCGCGACGTCCCTGAAGCGCCGGCCGATCACATCGGCGGCAGGCTTGCCGACGAGTTCCGCGAATTCCGGCGACAGCGCACTGAACCTGCCTTCGGCGTCGGTTCGCCAGACGAAACGCAGGGGCGGCGCCGCGCGGTCGATCGAAGGGATGGCACGCTCAGTCGGGGAGGCGGCCCTGATGGCATCCTGTGCGGAACTTTCCGCCGAAGCATCCGCCTCGACATGTCCGGACGCATCCGGTCCCGGCTTTTGCGCCTCATCCTCGCTGGCGCTGAAATACCAATGGTCATGCAGAGGAGGCATTCCGCCGGCCGCTTCCGGACCCTGCTCGGTCGAATCGGGCGCGGTTGAATCAGGTCCGGTCGGATCGGGCCCGATGGAATCGGCAATCTCATGCTCCGCCGACACCGATGTGTCTTCGCCGGCTGCCCGGACTGTCTGCGCTGCCGCACCCGTCTTCGCGACTGCTGCCGGCGCATTGTCCTGTTCTGCATTTGGCCGGACTGCGGCATCGGCCGCCGCCGCACCGGTTGCGGTTTCCATCCCCGCGCTGCGCTCGCCAGCAGAGGCTTCTTCGGAGTCAAGCTGGTCCTCGTCGATCACCACCAGCAGGTGCCGCTCGTCCGTCAGCCGGGCGAGGCCGGCCGGATAGGAAGTGGTGCCGCCTGGAACGAGGCGTTTGACGATGCGGTCGCTCTCGTGCGCCACATCGACCACAAGCGCTGCCAGCGTTTCGGGCAAGATGCCGAGCGCCGAAAAACCATCGGAAGCGGCCTCGATGTTGCCCTTGGCGTCGAGGAAGGCGATGTAATGACCGTCTTCGGTAAAGCCGCTGATGGCCCGAGCGGCGATCTCGGCGGCGCTGCGCGAGCCGGTCTGCGCCGCCGGCACCGCCAGCATGATCGCGTTCTCGCCGTCAGGCATTGTCACCGCGCTGGCCAGAAAGCCAACCGCGCGGCTGGTCAGGCCGGTTGCCAGCCGCACCGCGATGGCGCGGTCGCGGCCGATCTGTGGAAAACCGCTTGTCGCCATGATCTGGCGCCTGGCGATCAGCGGCAAGCCTGTCGAGGCGCCGATGATGGCCTCGATGTCGGGATAGCCGAACACCGCTGCCCCTGGTCCGTTTGCCCAGATCACCTGTTCGAGGTCTGCCGACAGAAGGGCGATCGCGTCGCCGGCGGCAAAGCGCTTGCGGACCGCGTCGAGCACGGCGACGTCGAGGAAGGAGTAGTTTTCGGACGGCATGCGCTTTGGGAACCCTCACACAGCGGCAGTTTGCGGTTAACGCTTTGTTAATAAAAGCCGACGGCGCGAAGGTCCACAAGCCATAGCGTGCAACCGCCGGAATCTCTGGGCTCGTGGTTAACGCTGGGAGAGAAATTATATGGTGCGCTGCAACAAAGATATTGCAATGCACAAAATTTGCCTTTATATTGCCATCATACATGAACGAGACGGCTTTCTGTCGAAGCCGCTGCCACTGCAAAGGATGGAATATGTCCAGGACCAAGACCGCTGAAAACGTCGAATTCCCGAGCTTCGACGCTTCCAAGGCCACCGACCAGATCCGCGCTTTCGCCGAAAAGGGCGTCGAGCAGTCGAAAGAGGCCTATGCCAAGCTGAAGACCGGCGCCGAAGAGACCCAGAAGGCTCTGGAGTCGACCTTTGAGACCGCCAAGACCGTTTCCAACGACCTGTCGCTCAAGACCATCGCCGCTCTGCGCGCCAATACCGAAGCCGGCTTTTCGCATTTCGAAGCGCTGATCGGCGCCAAGTCGCTGTCGGAAGTCGTCGAGCTGCAGACCGCATTCCTGCGCCAGCGCGTCGAGATGACCGTCGAGCAGGCAAAGGATTTCCAGGCCGTCGCCTCCAAGGCGGCCGAGGACGTCTCCAAGCCGATCAAGTCCGCCTTCGAGAAGGCGATGAGCGAAATTAAGGCCGCCTAATATTTGCGCATATTTCGAAGATGCAACAAAAGGTCGCATTTCTTCGAACAGGATTATGTGAGATATAGTGGTCAAGCGAATACCCGGCGGGTGGAACCTCCTCCCTCTGCTCTCCGGGGTGACCAGCCAGCACCTCCTCCCGCTGGCTCGTAACAGGAAAAGGCCGGCACCTCCTCCCGCCGGCCTTTTTCTTTGCCCGGCGAAAGGTGACGATCTTTGCCTTGCCAAAAGCCTTGAATTAAACTCCGATAGCCCGTATGGACGCATCGCCGAACGATAGAGCGGGTCCCGGGAGAATGAACGGTCCATCTCGATCCCGCTCGGGCAAGCGTGCCGTTGTAGCTCAGATGGTTAGAGCGCCGGATTGTGGATCCGGAGGTCGCTGGTTCGATCCCAGCCAACGGTACCATCGATTTCCTCAATAAACTCAATGCGTTGTGTAAAACGACCAATTGTCGCTTGCAGGCATTTTGTGTCGCGTCATGTCGCAACTGCTACCGTTGATTTCCAAGGGTTCCCTGTCACACTTGGCAGGTCCACGCGACATTGGCGCGACATAGAGAGGGCAAACTGAATCTGGAAGAAGATCGAGATCAAAACCGGCGCGAAGACCGCCGAGATTTGGAAAACAATCCAGGACAGCTTTGAAACGATCTTTGTAGCGGCTGGCGGTCCAGAGGACGCCGCAATGTATTTCAGCTCACGAATTCCCGGCAATGACGTGTGCCCGGGTTGACCCACTGCGTTGCCGGCCACGTCTTCATGGCCTCTGGCGGCGGGCCTGGGTGTTCCTACCCGCGTCCAGTTCTAGCGCACTGCCTAAAACTCGTATCCAAATCGCTCTATGTCAGTCCTGTAGATAGTCCACACCATGTTCCTTGTCTCGGGCGTGTAGTAGTCGCGGTAGTCGGCCTTTCGAATTGACTTCTTGCTATGCGGCAAAGCGACGTTTGCTAACCCGATTCTCTCGGAAACGTGGGTGAATTCCTCACGGATCTGCTCAAAGCGCCCGACGTGATCAACTAGCAAGCTTCCATCATGGTCATCAATGAACAGGTGTTGTGCCCGCCATTGAGGATGATCGACGCGCTGGATAGCTTTCAGATACGAGCGGAAAGACATAAAGCGGTTCAGACCAAGGATTTTGCGCAAATCACGGCGCCAAGTCTTGGTGTAGAGAAACTGTGAAACAGCTTTGTCCCATGGGTTTCTAACGAGGGAAAACTTGAACATACGATCAAAAGTCTCCGCCCCTATCTCTGATCGGATTTGGGCGGCGGTAAGATGATGCAGGCCTTCTTTCTGGTGACGGTTTAGTTCTGGATTCTTCCAATATTGGTCAGCCGTTCGGCTTAACCGATCCGGCCAAATGGCATCTTCGATACTGGTGCCACCATTCTTCGGTATGTGAATAAACAAGCAGCCCAATTCTCGGCTCAGCATTTTTCCCGCCCCTCGATCCCACCGCGATCGATAGCATCGAAGACACTAAATTAGAAGTGGTGCATGACATGGCCTATAGTTCGCCCCAGCCAGCACAGCGCCTCCTCTTCGATCGTCATCATGGACGTTTACAGCTACCTGTTCCCAAGGGGCGACGATGGCGAAGCAGATGGCGGCTGCGGAAAAGCTCTTGCTCGGCTGAACGCAACACAAATGCAACATGCCGCAAAAAAAACTCCAACGAAATCAACAGATGCTCTCGGATTGTGGATCCGGAGGTCGCTGGTTCGATCCCAGCCAGGCGGCCGCGCTGCCTATCTGTCAGCCGCAATCGTCGCCTGCAGCCATTGCTTGATAGCATCGAAGGCGATCGGTTTGGTCGTGTCGACATCAAACAGCGGTCCGCGCCGCAGCGGCTCGGCGCGCTTGGCCAGTTCGATCAGTTCGGGGATGTAGGCCGCGCCGGGATGGCCGGCGGGACGCTGGTCGAGCCGTGCGCGATAGCGCTCGGCCAGAACCCCGCTGGGAGCATGGCACCAGATTTCGGCGGTCTGCTCGACGCCGGCCCTTCGCAGATGATCCTCGAGCATCTGGCGCGGCTGGAAGCCGAACCAGGCGTCGACGACAAATATGCTGCCCGCCGGAGCCTCGCCGACGACCGACCAGATGGCTTGGTAACTGGCGCGGCCGAGCGTGCGGTTGAATTCGCGATCGCCGCCGCCGAGCACTTCGAGGAACGGGTTCTTGATCGTATCGAGCGCGAGCAATGGCCAACCCATGCGCTCGGCGATGCCGCGCGAGACGGTGCTTTTGCCGCTGGCGGGGATGCCGTTGACAAGCACGGCGCGCCGGCTGGGCACGGCGCGCCTGCCGGGCACGGCGCGCCTGCCGGGCACGGCACGCCGGCCGGGGTTAGGCCGGGCAGATGGCAAGGACACGGGCGCGACTGCCGCCTTCGTCGCGAGCGCTTGCAGACTGGCGCCGATGACGCCGGCGTCGTCGCCAAGTTGCGCCGCTTCCACCGGGCATTGGTACCACGGAGCCAGGGCGGGAGCCCTGGCAAGCGCCCGATGGGCCGCCAGGCCAAGTCCGCGGCCGAGCAGGACCAGGTCGGGATCGAACATGGCCACGGTCGTATCAATTGCCGCACGCAGCGGGCCGGCCCAGGCTTCCAGTATGCCGCGCGCCAAGGGATCGCCGCCCGCATCCCGGGCAAAAAGCTGATCGACCGAAACATCCGGACCGAGGCCTGCCCGCGCGATGTGACGGCCAAGCGCTGTGCCTGAGCTGGTGGTTTCAACGCAGCCGCGCCGGCCGCAGACGCATGCTTCGCCTGATATGTCGACCGTGATATGGCCGAGCTGCCCCGCCGTCCCCTTGCCGCGGACGATCCGCCGGTCCTGGACCACGGCACCACCAATTCCGGTCCCGATCGTGAACATGACGGTGCTTTCATGGCCTCTGGCGGCGCCGAGAGCCATTTCCGCGACCAGTGCCATGTTGCAATCATTGTCGATCACCACGGGCTTGCCCGTCAGGCTTTCCAGTCGCTGCGCCAGGGAGATCGTGGCAAGGTTGACATAGCCTCCGGACAAGACCGCGCCAAGCCGCGCATCGACGCGTCCGGGGACGCCGATGCCGATGGCCGCAACTTCGGGAGAATCGAGCCGGCGCACCATTTCGGCGATCCGGCAGAGCACGAGCTCCGGGTCCGGCGCGCTTTTCTCGGAAATGCGATCGAGGATTTCGCCCGTGCCGGAAATGCGGGCGGCGCGCAGATTGGTGCCGCCGATATCGATTCCTATGGCCATCGAACTAAGAGGCATGACGTCCTGTGCGTGCCTGGTGTGAACGCCGAATGGCTACAGCGCCGCGCGTCCTTTTGGACGCGCAAGGACGTTGTAGTACTTTGATTTTGCGCATGATCCTTTCCGAGATCGATGCCGATTATCGAGTCGTGCGCTAAGCGGCTTTCTGGCTGTAGTTTCCGATCACCGCCTGAAGCTCGCGCAATCTCGACACTGCGATGGTCTTAAGCCTTTCCCGCTGAATGTCACGGTCAAGCGAGATGCAGTCCTTCCACAGCGACCGGCCGGCGATGACGCCTGACGCGCCGTTCCTCATCGCGATCTCGACCTGGCCCAGGAATGTTGCGTGGTTGACGCCGGCGGAGAGGACCGCCCATGGCACCTTGCCAGCCATGCTGCTGATCCTGGCGCAGGCTTCCGGCGTTCCGGGATAAGGAAGCTTGAGCACCTTTGCCCCGCATTCCAGCGAAATCCGGGTGCCCTCTTCGACGAGCCAGGGGATCTTGGCCGTATAGTCCTCAAGGCTTTCCCCTTCGAGCTGATAGGTCAGGAACTCGACGACGAGCAGGAGGTCCTCTTGCGCGAAGTCGGCGATGCATTGGCGCAGAATGGCGACATTGTGCTCATTCGCCTCAGGCCTGTCGGCCCTGAGATAGACCATGATCTTGCCGCCGGTGCCGCCGAGCTCGCGGACGCGGCGCGCGCCGATGCCGGGAGCGAGGCGCGACAGGCGGTAACCGGCGGGCGAGACGTCGAAGCCCGAGGCATCGAGGCCGATGAGCAGAGCCGTATCGCGGTTCAGCACCCCTTCATCGACAACCCGCGGCACCGCGCAGAGCGGGTCGAGCAGCACGCAGGACGCCTGGCTGGCGAGGTATCGCGTGATGTCCGATTTGGTGTCGCCGAGCATGTCGTTGGTGATCTTGGCCTGTTCCGCAGGGTCCGCCGCAAGCAAGCTTCGCATGCCGCCGCGCTGGTCACAGGCGATGGCCATGATGGCCCCGTCCTGGCCGCATATCTGCTGGTAGCCGCGCAACTCTGCGGTCGTCATCTTTGCCATGGTCTTCTGTCCGATGTTGGCGCCCATTCACCAGGGCGCAGATCCGTGGAACAAGAAAGGTTTAGTTGTTACCTGCCTGTCGGAGGAGAATTTGCCGCTTTGATGCGCTATCGAACCGAGAAATTTGGCCTTTGGCCGCAATTTGCCGTGGAAACGAGCCCACGTTGCGAGTCAGCCGAATTTGCGCGATAACTGCCATCGGTCGAGTCTGTAACACATTGCTGAAAGGAATTGCAAGCTGGCTGTCCCTCCCGCACAAGATGCAGCCGCATCGCGGACGATGCTGCATACGGTCGCCAAACTGCACTATGAGGCGGAGATGTCGCAGGTCGATATCGCGCGGCGGCTTGGTGTCTCCACCGCGACCATATCGCGTCTCCTGCAGCGGGCGAGAGCAGAGGGCATTGTGCGGATCGAGGTTCTCGATCTTGCAACGCCCGAGGGCATCACCACGCAATTGGTCGAGGGACTCCACCTTCGCGACGCGGCGGTCATCGAAACGCCGGCGGCCGGCGCGCTGACGGCCCTCGCTGCGCCGCTCGGCGCCTTGCTCAAGCAAGCGGAATTGACGGCCGGCTCGGTGGTCGCCATTGGCTGGGGGCGAGCCATTCGCGAGGTGATCCAGGCAGGCCTGCCGCGCATTCCCGGCGTTCTTACCGTCGCTGCCACCGGCGGCATGCAGCAGCAGGCGCCGCATTTTCAGATCAACGAGTTTGTCCGGCTCGCCGCCGAAGAGTTCGGCGGGACGCCGCATTTCATCCATGCGCCCTATCTGCCGTCCTCCGAATTGCGTGAGGTCTTCCTCGGCGATGCGGCCATCCGCGACAGCGTCGCGCTTTGGGACCGGACCGACGTTGCGATCGTCGGCATCGGCCTGCCCCATGCCATCAATCCGCCCGAAGCGAGTGCGGCCACGCTGAGCGAACAGGCCCTGTTTCATGCGGCTGGAGACGTTATCCGTCATTACTTCGACGCCGAAGGCACGCTCATCCCGTGGGAGGGGGAGGGCCGGATGATCGCAATGTCGCCGGCCCAGCTTCGAGCCGTCCCCCTGTCGATCGGCGTTGCCGCCTCGCCGGAGAAGGCGATGGCCATCATCGGTGCCGTCCGCGCCGGGCTTATCAACGCGCTGGTTACGGACACGAAGACGGCCCAGGCCATCCTCGAGGCTCTCTTGCCCCGATAATGGTGGGCACGCCGATGTGTGACATCGGCACAGCTGATCGATCCCAAACTGATTGACACCAAACGGGATCACGAGCCCGCCGCCGCGAAATCATCTGTTGTGTCGTCAAAGAGTTGGGGCAATAGTCTGCGTGAGGGGGCTCTGCGGAGCAGACAGATAGTGTCCGGCTTGAAAGCGGTTTCGATCCCGGAAATACCTTGTTGCAATTTCTTTCAGCAAAGTGTTACAACCTTGCGGCTAGGCAAGCATGCGCGCCGAGCGGCGCTGTTCCCTGCACCTTGCGGAGGCTAGGAACGGGACTGCGCATCAGGCTGGTCGGTTTCGACTGGCTGGACCTAACGACTGGGGGCGCTCGGGAGGAAAGCTGCCCATAACAGCAAGCAGGCGAAACCTGTTTCTCGCCGCCAGCACTTCACATAGCCGGAACGAATTGACGGCCATTTCAATGTCGATCGCAACGGCAAATCTGCCAACACCATGAGGAGGATGTTATGAAGAAGATTGTTGCCGCCCTGGCGGCTCTCGCCATCTGCGCAGCGGCGCTGGTCACGCCGGCGTTGGCGCAGGACAAAAAGTTCACCATTGCGCTCATTCCGGGTCTTACCACCGACGGCTTTTATATCACCATGCGCAAGGGGGCCCAGGCGGCAGCCGATGCCCTTGGTGTGACCCTGGTTTTCCAGGGCGCCCCGGATTTCAATCCGGTAACGCAAGTCCCCGTGCTTGACGCGGTCATCGCCAAGAAGCCGGACGCCATCCTGATCGCGCCGACCGACAAGGTTCAATTGGTCGAGCCGCTCCGCAAGGCCAATGATGCCGGCATTCCGGTGATCACCGTCGACACTTTCATCGGCAGCGGCGTCTACCAGACCGGCGCCGGCGAGGCGGATTTCCCACTGTCCTATATCGCTTCGGACAATGTTCTGGGCGGCGAGATCGCCGCGCGGGCATTGGCCAAGGCCATAGGCGACAAGGGCAAGGTCTACGTTTCAAACGTCAAGCCTGGCATTTCGACCACTGACCAGCGCGAAGAGGGCTTCAAGAAGGAGATGGCGGCCAATCATCCCGGCATCACCGTGCTCGAGACCCAGTTCAACGACAACGACGCCAACAAGGCCGCCTCGCAACTGCAAGCTGTGTTCGCGCGCAATCCCGATCTCGTTGGGGTGTTCGGTGCAAATCTGTTCTCGGCGCTTGGCGCGGCGAATGGCGTCCAGCAGGCCGGGCAGACCGGCACCGTCAAGGTCGTGGCGTTCGACGCGCCGACAAGCATTGTCGACAACATCAACACTGGCCTTGTCGACGTGGCGATTGCCCAGCATCCCGCGGAAATCGGTTACTTCGGCGTCATGTCGGCCTATGCCCATCTGACCGGCCAGTCGATCCCGGTTGCGGTCGGCACCGGCTTTACGATCATGGACAAGGCCAACATCGCCGACCCGAACATCTCGAAGTACCTCTATTCCGAATAAGTCCAGCAGGTCTCCTTCCGGCAGGCCGGAAGGAGACCTGCGCCGGGTCTTTTTGACCCTGTTTGACGGAGGCCGCGCTGCGATCGGAACCATTCATGACTTCAACATCGCCAATCGAAACGCATGTCGCTCCTCAGGCGGATCACGGTGATCCGGCCAGGAGCTGGCTCGCACGCATCGCCGAAGGACGCGCCTGGCTGTTCCTCGCCGCCCTGATCATCTGTTTTGAGGTCTGGTCGAGGCTCTCCTTCGGCGCGACCTTCGTGCTCAACCCGTTCAACGTGCAGTCCATTGCGATATTTGCCGTGGCGCCGCTGCTGCTGGCGACCGGGCAGACCTTCGTCATCATTTCGGGAGGCATCGACCTCTCGCTGGGCTTTATCATGGGTCTCGCGGCCGTCGTTGCGGCCCACGCCACGAATATGGCTGGCGCCGCCATGCCGGTACCTCTGGCCATGATGTTGGGCATTCTGGCGGCCGTGATCGTCGCCGGAGTACCTGGCGTCATCAACGGCTTGCTGATCTCGCGGCTTCGAATTCCACCCTTCATCGGCACGCTTGGCATGTTTGGCGTGGCGCGTGGCGCTGCGTTCCTGCTGGCCGGCGGCACGACGGTGCCGGTCCAGAATTCCTGGTTCGCGCTGCTTGGCAACGGCAGGTTCTACGGTGTGCCTTATCTCGTCATCATTGCCGCCGTCTTTGTCGTCGTGATGCACTATATCCTGAGCCAGACCCGGTTCGGCCAGCACAACTACGCCATCGGCGCCAATGTGCAGGCGGCGCGTCGCGCCGGCATCGACATCAGGGGCCACATCCTGCGCCTCTACGTGCTTTCCGCGATGTGCGCCGGCCTCGGGGGCGCGCTCTATGCAGCGCGCTTCACCGCGGGCGCCGCCCAGGCCGGCGAACCCTTGCTGCTCGACAGCGTCGCAGCCGTGGTGATCGGCGGCGCCAGCCTGTTCGGTGGCTCCGGCACCATCTTCGGGACGGTTGCCGGCGCCTTGGTGATCGCGGTCATTCAATACGGGCTGGTTTTCGTCAATGTCGAGCCGTTCTGGCAGTTCATCGCCGTCGGCCTTGTCATCATTATCTCCGTCCTTATCGACCAGGCGCAGCGCCGGTTCAGTGGAGCTCGCCAGGATGAATAGTTCCGAACAAACCACCCCCCTTCTCGAAGTCCGACACCTTTCCAAGCATTTCGGTGCGGTGCAGGCGCTGAACGATTTCTCCATGGCCGTGCGGCCGGGCGAAGTGGTGGCCCTGGCGGGCGACAACGGCGCCGGCAAGACGACGCTGATCAAGGCGATATCGGGCGTCTTTCAGCCGACCGGCGGTGAAATTCTGCTGAGAGGGCAGCCGGTGACGTTCGCGACGCCGCAGGAGGCGCGCGAAAAAGGCATCGAGACCATTTACCAGGATCTCGCTCTCGCCGACAATTTGTCCATCGGCGCCAATATCTTCCTCGGCCGTGAACCCATGCGCAAGGCCTTCGGTTTCTTGCCGGTGCTCGATCGCAGGGCCATGGCCGTCGCCGCCAAGCAGACCATGGGACGGCTGGACTTCCATGTCAGCCGGCTCGACGCCCCGGTCAGCAATTTCTCCGGCGGTCAACGGCAGGCCGTTGCCATCGGCCGGGCCGTCTATTGGGACGCGCAGATCCTGATCATGGACGAACCGACCGCGGCCCTCGGGGTCCCGGAGCAGCGCAAGGTCATTTCGCTCATCCACCAGCTCAAGGCGCAAGGGCGGGGCGTGATCTTCATCTCGCACAATCTGCAGGATATTTTCGCCGTGTCCGACCGCATCGTCGTGCTGCGCCGGGGCGTTCAAGCCGGCGAGCGCAAGATCTCGGAGACCAACCATGACGAAGTCGTCAAGCTCATGGTTGGCGGCTAGGCCGAGCTTTTCGATCGCTGAAGCAATGCGCCCCGAGGGAGTGAGCTTCCCGAGTGGCGGGCTGGCAAAGCGGGCCGCCACGGCAATTCTGCGGCGACAAGCGACCGCGGCAGGACCGCCGGCACAGCTACAGCCGCTAGCTGCAGTCGATTCCCGGCGAAATATGCTCGCCCCCGACGATGACAAAATGCCATCCAGATACGCTCGGCGCGGCGGAAAGAAGCAGGATGGCGAGCAGGGTCGACATTGCCTGAGGATGTCACTATATAGCGGCGGCTTTGGCCGCGTACCCCTAGGATCGCGCAGCGAATGGCGCCGCAAACGTGCCACGTATGTGAAACCTATTGTCATACAAATTGACTGGATTGCCGGAAAAAAGCAAGTAGAAACAATGGCGCGATCCGGGACATAATCCCAGCCAACGGTGCCAGTCTCCTCAAGAAAATAGAATCTCCTCAAGAATTAGAATGTGCTCCTTGAACCTTCGATTTTCCGTCAGCCCTGTGGAGCTTGGGCAAGATCGGCTTGCCGGGTGACGGCGACTCGGTTGGAATAGGAGCGTGCATCTTTTCGGGATGCCGGCGTTTATGATTACCAACCGGCGCAGCCGCCAGGGAACAGCAGCATGAGCGAACACGCGATCGAGTTCTTGCAGGAGTGGATCGGCGAAAAGGTCCACTGCCAGTCCTCGCTTGACAGGATCGAGGAGCAGGCCGAGACCCTCGCCAGGGAATGCGCGGCCAAGGCGGCTGAGGCCGGCATACCGCTGGAGGATATCCAGGAAGAGGTCGGCGACATTCAGGAACTTATAGCGTCGAGGCTGGAAGAGGCGGCTGAGGCCGACCAGGACGAAAAGAATTCGGACTAATGCATGTCGCCCAAAAGTGCGCAGCGGTTTTGGGATAACGACATGCATAAAACAAGAACTTAAGAGCGTCGCATGAATCCCTTCAAACGCGACGCGCTTTAGCGAGTGACATGCCGACCCGGCGAAAGGCATCTATTTACCAGGCTCAACCGTTTCCAAGACCTGTGCGACGCGTGACACGCCACACAGTCCTACTTTCCCTGACTTGCACCGAATTTGCCCTTGAGCCATGCCTTCGGCAGCGCCGGCACGAAATTGCCGTCGCGCCCGGTCATGTCGTCATTGGCGACCAGCGCATTGAGGATCGCTTCCTCCACACTTTCGATCACGGCGTCGAAGAACGGATCGATGTCGGTATCCGGGATAAAATCGGCGCTGGCGATGCGGCCTGACGGCGCCAGCGCCGCCTCGTGGTTGGCGGTCGAAAAGGCGAGGAAAATATCGCCCGAGCTATGATAGCCGAAGCCGCCGGTCATGGCGACGCCGAGCGGCGCCCGGCGGGCCAGCCGCTTCATCTGATGCGGCAGCAACGGCGCATCGGTGGCGACGACCCCGATGATCGAACCCTTTTCGGCGCGCGGCGTGCTTTCGCGGATCGCCGGTTCCAGGAGATCGGGCCCGGCGCGCAAGCCGCGAATGGTGAAATTCCTCCGCTTGCCGAAATTCGCCTGCACGAACGCACCGACCGTGTAGCGCCGGCCGTGCCATTCGACGATCCGCGATGCCGTGCCGGAGCCTGCCTTGAAACCGAAGGCGATCATGCCGGTGCCGCCGCCGACGCTGCCTTCCTCGATCGATCCGCCGGTCGCGCCATCGAGTGCCGCGGCGACATGCTCTGATCTGAGATGGTGGCCGTTGATGTCGTTCAGGAAGCCGTCATAGGTTTCCGCCGCCACCGGCAGCCCCCAGCCGCTGTCGAGCGCGGCCGGCAGCACGCGCTGCATCCAGCGCAGCGTTCCGTCGCGCGAAACGCCGCAGGAATGCGTGTTGGTGATGGTGATCGGCAAATTGAAGGCGCCGGTTTCCTCGATAATATGCGAGCCGGTCAATTCGCCATTGCCGTTCTGGCTGAAGACACCGGCAAAGACCGGCGTGGCCAGATCGGCGCGCGGTCGGGGCAGGATGGCTGTCACGCCGGTGCGCACCGGTCCCTTGCCGACCACCAGCGCACCATCGCCCGAAATCAGCGTCGAATAACCGACCGCAACGCCGGCCACATCGGTGATGGCGTTGAACGGTCCAGGCTTGCCGTCAAAACTTATGCCGAAGGCTCGCGCGCGCGGCCTGCCGGAAGGCGTCGTCTGGTGATGATTGTCGGTCATGCGGAAATCGTTGCCACTCAGAACAGCGAGCCCTGATTGCCAGGCTCCTTGGCTTTGGCGGCCGGCTTTGCATTTGTTTTCGGTCGTGCGGCACCGCTGGTCGCAACCGCATCGGCGGTCCCGTCGGCAAACTCCAGCGAAAGTGCCATCCCCGGCGCCACCTCCGCCGCTTGCTTGATCACCGCCCCGTCGGCGTCTTTCACCAAGGCAAAGCCCCGCGCCAGCACCGCCTTGTGCGACAGCGTTGCCAGCAGCCGATCGGCCTGGGTCAGTTTCCCGCGCAAGCGTTCGAGCCGTACGGAAATCACCCGGTCCTGTCGCCGCGACAACGCCGCCAAAGTATCTGCCTGCAACTTCTGCCGCCTTGCGATCGGCGCGGGCGACAGCCGCGCCGCGGTGCGCGAAAACCGCGTTCGCCGCTCGCGCACTATGGCGAAGAACGCCGCTTGCGCGCGGGCGAGGTCGCGGCCGGCCAGTGTGCGGGCCTCGTTCATGCGTCGCGACAGAGTGGCCGGCGTCAGCCGCTGCGCCTGAAGCCTGGCTCGCTTGCGTTGGACGCTGACGGACAACGCCCGGCCAAGCCGGCTCGTCGCTTCGTCGAAGCGCCGGCGCGGCAGCGCCAGCAACTGGTCGGGCGAGGGCAGCGCCCGGGCGGCGGCACGGACCGCTTGGCGCTTGCGCTCGAAATTGCGCGATACCGCGGCCTTGAGCCGCGCACCAAGGCCGGCAAGCGTTACTTCGAGGTCGGCGCGCACGGGCACGGCGATTTCGGCGGCACCCGTCGGCGTCGGCGCCCGCACATCCGCCGCCAGGTCGATCAGCGTCCAGTCCGTTTCATGGCCGACGGCGGAGATCACCGGAATGCGCGAGGCGGCGACGGCGCGGGCCAGCGCCTCGTCATTGAACCCCCAAAGGTCCTCGAGGCTGCCGCCGCCGCGCGCCACGATCAACAGGTCGGGGTGCGGAATAATGCCATCCTGCGCCAGTGCGTTGAAGCCGTTGACGGCGGCGGTCACTTCCGCGCCCGCAGTCTCGCCCTGCACCCGCACCGGCCAGACAAGCACATGCAGTGGAAACCGGTCCTTGATCCGGTGGATGATGTCGCGAATGACGGAACCTGTCGGCGAGGTGACGACGCCGATGACGCGCGGCATGAACGGCAGCAAGCGCTTGCGGCCGGCATCGAACAGGCCTTCGGCCTGCAGCCGGCGCTTGCGCTCGTCCAGCAGCGCCATTAGCGCCCCGGCGCCGGCTGGCTCCAGATTGTCGATGACGATCTGGTAGGTGGACTTTCCGGGATAGGTGGTGAGCCGGCCGGTGGCGATCACCTCCATGCCTTCTTCGGGGCGGAACTTCAGCCGGCTCATCGTGGTCTTCCAGACCACGGCGTCGAGCCGCGCACGGTCGTCCTTGAGGCAGAAATAGGCATGGCCGGAGGAATGCGGCCCGCGATAGCCTGATATTTCGCCGCGCACCCGCACATTGCCGAAAACGTCCTCGACCGTGCGCTTCAGCGCGCCGGAAATCTCGCTCACCGTGTATTCGGTGGCGTTGGTGCGTGATTCGGATACTGCGTCGCTCATTGGCCGATTGGGGGGCGGTTGTCCGTCCGCGTCAAGACGGGTGTGTCCGGTGCCGGCCAATTGCGGGGGTTTTTCACCAGCCCGGCGAGATCTGGTTCGGCTTGGTCCGCTTCGTCTTAGAGAAAGCAAATGCCGGGAAGTCGAAGCTTCCCGTATCTTCGCCGAGCGGCACGGAAATATTGTCGAGGCTTTCCGAAATGTGACGGGCCAGCGCGTCGACGATCTCCGGCCGCGACGTCTGGCCGCGCATGATGCCGATGCGGCAATCGGGCAGGGCGCCGAACCCGTCGGGTTCGCCCAGAACCCGCATGCCGGGCCGCAGCGCGCATTCCGGCAGCACCGAGATCGCCAGGCCGGAAAGCACCGCGGCGGTGATGACGGTTGCCGAGAAGCTGGTGAACAGGATGCGGTAGTCGCGGTTCTGCCGGTCGAGCACGTCGACCGCGGCCCGCCGCCAGATGCAGTTCGGCCGGCCGAAGGCCATCGGCAATGTGTCCTGCTCGTGTGTCGCATGGTTGGCCGAAGTGACCCACAGCAGCGGTTCGCGCCGCACCACTTCCGACTGGCCGTGTGCGTCACTGTGCGTCACCAGCGCCAGATCGAGATTGCCGCGCTTGATATGCTCGACCAGCCCCGGCGTCGGCTCGCAGATGACGGTCAGCTCGACACGTGGATTGGAACGGGCGAAGCGGGCCATGATCTCGGGCAGGAAGCGGTCGGCATAGTCGTCCGGGGTGCCGATGCGGATCGTGCCTTCGAGCCGCCGGTCGTCGAAGGCGGCCAGCGTTTCCCGATTGAGGAACAGCAACCGTCTCGCGTAGGAGAGCAGCCTGTCGCCCTCCTCGGTCAGCCTGTTGGTGCGCCCGTCCTTTTCGAACAGCGGCTTGCCGATCCGTTCTTCCAGCCGGCGCATCTGCATGGACACCGCCGACTGGGTCCGATGCACCGCTTCCGCCGCGCGGGTGAAGCTGCCGGTGTCGACGATTGAGACAAAGGTCTGCAACTGATCGAGATCGAGTGGCGCTTTCATCGTTCCCATCCATCACTGCTGTTGATGCTAAAGATTAGAAACATTCGTTGGATTAATCAATCGAACGATGGCAAATTTACGACTGTCCACATGACGGCATGTGAATCGGGACCGGAACGGCCGCTGTTGCCAGCGCCGATCACTCGTCTTCGCCCGTTCGAATGAAGGAGACTGACATGGCTACGTTTGATTTCGCCACCGAGACTTCGCGCATCACGTCGCGTCCGGCTATTGCGACGCGCGTGGTCAACACCATCTCCAACGTCTATCGCGCCTGGAAAAACCGCCGCGCCTTCTATCGCCTTGGCGAGATGTCGGATGCCGAACTTGCCGACATCGGCTTGACGCGCGCCGATCTCCACGTCGCCATCGAGGTGCCGTTCGGCCGCGATCCAACCGAGAGGCTTCGCGTCATCGCGGCCGATCGCGTAGACACGATCGAGGATCTTGCCCGCAAAGTGACCTGATCGCGTTGGTTGCGTGCCCTTGGGGTGCGCGGCGTTATAGGATTTCGCAGGCTCCCACTCCCTGCCGGTTCCCCGCCGGCCCGCCTGCACACTGCCCGGTTCTCACAAGGACCGGGCATTTTTCTTTGGGCGCGCTCAAGATCAGGTTGCGGCCGCCTCGTCGGTTTAGCGCCGATCCATGCCTAGCTTGAACTGATCGAAGATCGATTCCACGCCCTTCTGATAATCGTCGTGTTGCTTCGCGCCCGCCTCGAACATCTTGCCGAACAAATCGTCGAACGGATTGCGTGGCCTGCCGCTCGGATTGGCCTGTGGCTGCGGCGCTTCGCGCTGCTGCGGCGCTTCGCGCTGCGGCTGTTGCGCGCCGCCGCCGAACATATCCTGCAGCACCTTGCCGAGCGGATTGTCGCCATAGGGGTTTGGTGTCTGCTGCGGCTGCTGCGCGCCGCCGAACATGTCCTGCAGCACCTTGCCGAACGGATTGTCCATCGGGCCGGGCTGCGGCGCCGGGCGCTGCTGTGGTGCCGGCGCCTGTGCGCCGCCGCCGGCTTGCCGCATCATCTGCTCGATGATCTCGCCGAGCGGATTGCCGCCGCCGCCGAATCCGCCTGCTGCCTGCATCTGATTTGTGGTCTGCTTGAACAGGCCGCCCATCATCATCGAAGCTACGACCGGCAGCATCTGCTGCAAGACCTGCTGACTGACGCCGCTCGCCTGCGCAGCCTGGCTGGCAACGGCGCGGGACAGGTCTTTCGAGCCGAACAGATGGCCAAGAATGCCGTTGCCTTCATCGACGCCCTGCGGCGAGAAGGCCCGGCTTGCGTCCTCGAAATATTTGGCGTGCTGGCCGCTGGCCATCGCCGTCATGAACGCGCCGAGCCCGTAAGGATCGGAGGTGCTGCGCTTCAGCCCCTGTGAAAAGGCCGGCAGCAGCGCCTCGACCGCCGATTGCGCTTGCTGCTGCGAAAGCCCGAACTGTTGGGCCAGGGCCTGCATGCCGTTGCCGTTCTGCGCCTGCGCCAGAATGTCGAACAAGGAAGGCATTGGTTTTCTCCTCCGGGAAGGTCCTCGCAGGAGAGCCTACCGCATCGACCCGAAAATCGGAATCGATTTTCGGAAAAGCACCGATGCGTAGGCTCAAAGAGAGCTAGAGTGTCCTTTGCGCGTCCAAACGGACGCGCGGCGCCCTAATTCGCTTCCATTTCTGATTGCAGCGACTTTCCTGAGCTGTCGACGAAGCGGATAGCGAGCAGCTAATACGCATACTCCATGAACACCGGCTCGATCGAGCCGCCCCAGCGCGTATGATAGGCGGAGAGCAGCTCTTCGGCGCTGGTGGTGCCGCGCGCGACGACTTCGTCCAGCGTGCTGAGGAACGACGTTTCGTCGTAGCCGTCGCGGTTCTTGCGGCCGCGGTTCTTCAGCCCCATGCGCGAGACGACGAGCACGTCGCGGGCGATCTCGCGCAGTGTCGTGTTGCGGAACGGCGCCGAAATGCCCTGTTCCGGCACGGCGTTGCGCATCGCCAGCACTTCTTCATAGGTCCAGCTCGAGGTCAGCGCCTCGGCCGCGTCGAGCGCCGCCGCGTCATAGAGCAGCCCGACCCAGAAGGCCGGCAGCGCGCAGATGCGCCGCCACGGTCCGCCATCGGCGCCACGCATTTCAAGGAAGCGCTTCAATCGCACGTCGGGAAACAGCGTCGACAGGTGGTTCGCCCAATCACCCATCGTCGGCAGCCCGTCGGGGATCTCGTTGCGGGCCGCACCTGCCATGAACTGGCGGAAGGTGACGTGCGTCATGTCGTGGTACTGGCCATCGCGGATGACGAAGTACATCGGCACGTCGAGCGCCCATTCGACATAGTCGGCGAAGCCGAAATCGGGCGAGAAGCAGAAGTCGAGCAGGCCCGAGCGCTGGTTGTCGGTGTCGCGCCAGATGTCGCCGCGCCAGCTCTGAAATCCGTTGGGCCGGCCCTCGGTGAACGGCGAGTTGGCGAACAGCGCCGTCGACAGCGGCTGCAGCTTCAGCGACACCTGCATCTTGCGGCGCATGTCGGCCTCGCTCTCGAAGTCGAGATTCACCTGGATGGTGCAGGTGCGGTACATCATGTCGAGGCCTTTAGTGCCGACCTTGGGCATGTAGCGCGTCATGATCTCGTAGCGCGATTTCGGCATTATCGGCGTCTCGGCCAGTGACCATTTCGGACTGCCGCCGAGGCCGAGGAAGCGTATACCCATCGGCTCGGCGATCTCGCGCACCTGCGCCAGATGCGCATTGCCTTCGCGGCAGGTCTGGTGGATCGTCTCCAGCGGCGCGCCGGACAATTCGAACTGGCCGCCGGGCTCCAGCGAGATCGCGCCCTGGCCGGTCGGCTCGACCAGGCCGATAATGCGGCCGGCATCCATGATCGGATCCCAGCCGAGTTTTTCCTGCATGCCTTCGAGAATGGCGCGGATGCCGTGATCGCCGCCATAGGGCACCGGCGCATTGCCGTCGACATAGAACGGGAATTTCTCGTGTTCGGTGCCGATGCGCCATTTGTCGCGCGGCTTGTTGCCTTCAGCCAGATGCTCGACAAGCTCGTCGACGCCTTCGATCGGCCGGAAATCGGTTGTGTCGCGCGCCATGAACAGCCCTCCGACGCATGACCCGAAAATCGGCATCGATTTTCGCTGGGGATCATGTGCCAAACCAAGTGCTACAGCGTCCTATGCGCGTCCGAAAGGACGCGCGGCGCTGCAGGCGGCCGGACGACCGCCGGCGCTAGATGGACGAAATGTCAGTAGGCGATCAAGCGAAAAATCCTGAGCCACAGGGTAACTGGAATTGATTGACGCTGCTTCTTCCTTCTCCCCTTGTGGGAGAAGGTGGATTGGCGCGCAGCGCCGAGACGGATGAGGGGTGCTCCAGCTTGGCATCGCCGCGTTCGGTCCAGCACCCCTCATCCGACCGAGCTTCGCTCGGCCACCTTCTCCCACAAGGGGAGAAGGGAAGTGCGTCACCAGTCCCCGACCGTCGCCTGTATCACCGCCAGTGCCGCCACCGCAGCCGTATCGGCGCGCAGGATGCGCGGCCCGAGCGGAATGGCGGTTACGAAAGGCAGCGCCTTCAGCATCCTTCGTTCCTCGTCGGAAAACCCGCCCTCGGGCCCGACCAGCAGCCCGAGCTTCTTCTCCCGCACCGCTTGCAGCGCCGGCAGCGGATTGTTGGTGGCGGCATCCTCGTCGCAGAAGATCAACCGCCGCTCCTTGTCCCAGCCGGCCAGCAGGCGTTCGAATTTTTCCGCTTCGCGCACCTCCGGCACCGCCAGGATGCCGCATTGTTCGGCTGCCTCGACGACATTGGCACGCACGCGTTCGATGCCGGGCCTTGCCACTTGCGTGTGCTGGGTGACGACCGGTTGCAGGACGCCGGCGCCCATCTCGACCGCCTTCTGCACCAGATAATCGAGCCGACCCTGCTTTATCGGCGCAAAGCAGTAGACGAGATCTGGCAGCGGCGGCTGCGGCCGCTGCAAGGCCAGCACCTTCAGGCGTACCGCCTTTTTTGATTTGGCGGCGATTGCCGCCGACCATTCCCCGTCGCGGCCGTTGAACAACAGGACTTCGGCACCTTCGCCGAGCCGCAGCACATGCATCAGGTAGTGGCTATGCTGCGGGCTCGCCTCAAACTCGATATCCGGTCCGAGGTCGTCCGGCACGAACAGCCGCTGCATCTTGTAATTGGCGCGCATCGCCGAGGAATGGGCGAGCCAAACATTGACGTCAAGCCTCAGCGCTCGCGTGCCAGACCGGTTCGTAGCCTTGCCTCAGCACGGAAACGGTGGTTGCTGGCGTGAGCAGACGGATTGGACGGTCGGCAAAACCGCCGAACCCGACCGGATCGCCGCCCACGCGATCACCATAGCCTGCGAACGACCAGCGCAGCGCCTTGCCGCCACGCATCGCGTAGGCGTCGCCGCCGTCCGCAATCATGGCGCCGTCCGGCAACCCGGCAAGCTCTTCTGCGGATACGACCGGTGCCGGCCCACCCGACGCCAGCCTCTCCTTATGCAGCCGCTTGTCGACCTGCGGTGCACGCGGCTCGGCAATGCCGAAGACCACGCCGAAGCGCTGAACGAAATCATCAGCCCGCTCGCGCCGGCAGAAGAAGCAAGGCCGATGCCCGGCCGAGAGCGCGGTCACCTCGTCCAGGAAAAACAGCTCGGTCCAGCCGGCCTTACCACCGTTCCTGTTGCGGCCCATCGGCTCGCGCCGCACATCGCGGAATTCGCAGACGCAGATGATCCAGGCCTGCAGCGCCCAGCGCTTTTTCAGCAGCGTCTTCGTTTCGGGGTCATGAATGATGCCGCGATTGCCCATGAACAGGCCGCGCTCCGGCACGGCGTGGATGACGCCGAACGGGTCGACCCGATTCTGCAGTGGCATAGCTTTCTCCCCGAATACGTATCTTGGCCGGAATGACGGCGGCATGATATCGCTCGTCGCATCGTTTTCATGTCAGCAGGTTTTTCGATGCGGGTGCTGGTGGTCCAGAATTTCGACAGTGAGGGCCTTGGCCAGATCGGCGCAGCGCTTGTCGAGGCGGGCGCCGATATCGACCTGCGCCGCCCCTATTGTGGCGAGACGCTGCCGCTCGACAGCGCTGCGCACGACGCCATGGTCGTGCTCGGCGGCGCCCAGAATGCGCTGGACGACGAGATTTGCCCGTATTTTCCTGAACTGCTCGACCTGACGCGCGATTTCGCCGGCAAGGATCGCGCCGTGCTCGGTATCTGCCTTGGCAGCCAACTGGTCGCGCGCGCCTTCGGCGCCGAGAACCGCATCGGCGGCGCCTCGGAATTCGGCTGGCACAAGGTCTCGCTCACTCCGGCGGCGAAGGCCGATCCAGTGCTCGCCGCGCTGCCCGAAAATTTCCCCATCTTCGAGTGGCACGACGACACCTTTGTGCTGCCAGAAGATGCCGTGCGGCTCGCCGGCAACGAAATCGCCGAGAACCAAGCGTTTCGCATCGGCCGCGCCGTCTACGGCTTTCAGTTCCATTTCGAGGCGGACCGGCCGATGGTCCGCGACTGGAGCACATCCTTCGCATCGCTCATTGCCGAACGGCACCCGGCATGGAGCGATCGGCTCGACGACGAAATGGCCCATCACGGACCGGATGCCGATGCCGCTGGGCTGGCCATTGCCCGCGCCTGGGTGGCGACGATCTGACGGCTTGTCAGTACCGACGTTGCATATTTGGCACGCCGGCAAAAATCCGCTGTGGACAGCTTGTTTCGTCCTTGGCTTGTGGCCGCCCGCCACCCTAGAAGGCACGCGCTCTGCATCTTCCATGCAACGCGATGAACCCTTTGGGTCACTCGCGCGACACATCGCCGATACAGAAACTGCCTAGAAGCGCCAAATCGTCGAAACTTTGAGACGCATTTTCCCGTTTCAACCCAATCGTAACCCGCCTCGTGCACAGATGCAGAAAGCTCAACAAGAGATGACGTCCGTGAAAGCAGCGCTTCTGTCCTTTGTCATGTTGTCGGCCATCGTGTTGTGCGGCCTCGGCACTTATGCTGGCGACGCAGCCAACAACCACAACGCCGTCGACGGCTACGGCGTCACCGCCGCGCTTCGCTAAAACAAAGCCTTGAGGTGCGACGCCCTTTAAGCCCTCTCGCCTGACACCACCAGGATACGCTTGTCGGCGCCGTCGACGACGAGCGCGCTGAGGTTTCCCGTCTGGTAGGCGAGCGTGTCGATATTGACGCGGTTGACCATCACCTCCGCCTCGGGCACCGGCGTGTGGCCATGCACCACGATCTTCGGATGCAGGCCGGAATGGTTGTGAAAGACATCGCGGATCCAGATCAGGTCCTGGGTGCTCTGACTTTCGAGCGCAATGCCTGGCCGGATGCCGGCATGGCAGAAGAAGAAGTCGCCGAGCGTCAGTGAAAACGGCAGCGACTGCAGGAAGTCGACATGGCTTTTCGGCACGGCCTCGACCAGCGCCGCATGGCCTTGCCGCAGCGCCGCCTCGGACCTGCCGAACCACGCGCCGCCGCCTTCATTGATCGCCACGCCATAGGATTGCGCGGTCTGGATGCCGCCATAACGTATGAAAAGCCCGTCTGGATCAGGGCTATCGAGAAAGTCGAGAAAGCCGATGTCGTGGTTGCCGGCGAGCATCAGGTGGCGCGGGTCGCGTTTTCTCACTTCGATCAGGAAATCGATGACGCCCTTGGAGTCCGGGCCGCGGTCGACATAGTCGCCGAGATGGATGACACGCCAGTCGGCCGGCCGCGCCTGGCGGATCTCGGCCGTAATCCGGCGGTACATGGCGGCGAGCAGGTCGAGCCGGCCATGCACGTCGCCGACCGCATAGATACGCATGCCTTCCGGTCCGCGCGCGTCGAGAAAGTGGATGCCGGGGGTGGTCAATGCGTCCATCTCCGTGATCATGCCGTCACGGGCGTCTAACGCCGAAGCTGATCCTTGCCCATGTCGGTTACCAGACGCTTTCCGCACAGTGCCAGCGTTATGTCCATCTCCTTGCGGATGATTTCCAAGGCTTTTGTGACCCCTTCCTTGCCTAGCGCGCCGAGGCCGTAAAGGAAAGGCCGGCCGATATAGGTGCCCTTGGCGCCGAGGCACAGCGCCTTCAGAACGTCCTGGCCAGAGCGGATGCCGCCATCCATATGCACCTCGATCGTGTCGCCGACCGCGTCGGCGATCTCTTCCAGCACCTCGATCGACGACGGTGCGCCGTCGAGCTGGCGTCCGCCATGATTGGAGACGATGATCGCGTCGGCGCCGGTCTTGGCCGCCATCAGCGCGTCTTCCTTGTCGAGGATGCCCTTCAGGATCAGCTTGCCGCCCCAGCGCTCCTTGATCCAGGCAACGTCCTTCCACGACAGATGCGGATCGAATTGCTCCGTCGTCCATGACGACAGCGAGGTGAGGTCGCCGACGCCCTTGGCGTGGCCGACGATGTTGCGGAAGGTCCGGCGCTTGGTCCCCGCCATGCCGATGCACCAGCCCGGCCTGGTCGCCATCTGCCAGATGTGTTTCGGCGTGAAGCGCGGCGGCGCCGACAGCCCGTTGCGGATATCCTTGTGGCGCTGGCCGAGGATCTGCAGGTCGAGCGTCAGCACCAGCGCCGAGCATTTCGCCGCCTTTGCCCTGTCGATGAGATCGAGGACGAAATCCTTGTCGCGCAGCACATAGAGCTGGAACCAGAACGGCTTCTTGGTCACCGATGCGACATCCTCGATCGAGCAGATGCTCATCGTCGACAGCGTGAACGGCACGCCGAACTCCTCCGCCGCCTGCGCCGCCAGCATCTCGCCGTCGGGGTGCTGCATGCCGGTCATGCCCGTCGGTGCCAGCGCCACCGGCATCGCCACCTTCTCGCCGATCATGGTCGATTCCAGCGAGCGGTTGCTCATGTCGACCAGCACGCGCTGGCGGAACTTGATCTTTTGGAAATCCTCCTCATTGGCCCGGTAGGTGCTTTCGGTCCATCCACCTGAATCGGCATAGTCGAAGAACATCTTCGGCACGCGGCGGCGCGCCAGGTCCTTGAGATCGGCGATGGTAAGGATCATGCTCATGGGCTTCCCGCTGGTTGTTCGCTAATTCGTCGTAATTCTTAGCCGGCGCTCACGAGCGTCTTCTTGCCGGCTCGCCGTCGCCGGCTTCGGAGCGCTGCATCAGCCTCAGGCGCGACACACGCTGCCAGTCGCCGCTGCGCTCGGCCTCGGCCATGGTGCGTTCGACATGGGTGATGTGGTCCATCGCCGCCTGCCGTGCGGCCGCCGGATCGCCGGCCTTCACCGCCGCGTAGATCGCCCGGTGCTGCGAAAGCAGCGCTTCGCGCGCGCCCGGCACGTTGAACACCAGGAGCCGGTTCTGGAAGACGCCCTCCGACAGCAGCCGGTAGCACGAGCGCAGCGTGTGCAATAGGATGATGTTGTGCGCGCATTCGCAGATCGCGTGGTGGAACTCGACGTCGATTTCCGCCTCGTCGTCGAAATTGCCGGTCCGGTGCGCCTCGTCCATGCGCGCCATGATGCGGTCGAGCAGCGCCAGGTCGTCTGATGTGGCGCGCCGCGCCGCATACTCGGCCGCCACCGCCTCGATCTCGCGGCGGTATTCCAGATAGTCGGTCGCCGCCTTGCGGTGCATGGATATCAGGTCCGTCACCGGCTTGGTGAACAATTGGCCGATGACATCGGCGACATGGGTGCCGCCGCCTGGCCGCGTCGTCAAAAGCCCGCGCCCCTCCAGCGCCTTCAGTGCATCGCGCAGGATCGGCCGCGACACCTCGAACCGGCGCGCCAGCTCGCGTTCTCCCGGCAGCCTGTCGCCGGTGCGCAGAACGCCTTCGAGGATCAGGCTCTCGATCTGCTGCACCACCTCGTCGGCGGTGCGGGAATGCTCGATCCTGGAGAAAATGTCGCTCAACGGGGATGCCTGGGGATTGAACCGGTGCCGCGCAGGATTAAGCCAGCGTCAGCAACTGGTCAAATTATTTATCCAATTCGCCCGCTTGGCCGAGTCCAACGCCGTCGCGGCATATCGCTTTCGGCTAACTTGTCGTTTGCGTCCCCCGGCAATTGGCTCTAGAGGGACGCGAGTGCACCGAGCCCGGGGGACCAGCCGTGGCAGATGACCCGTCCAATCTCGAATTTCAGCCGCGCGTCGAGGGCAGCGTGATGGGCTTTCCCGCGCATGAGGGACGGCCTGGCGCGCTCGGCGAGGTTCACGCCCGTCCGCATCCGCTGGTCGAGAAACCGCGCGTGCTGGTGCAGCTTTCGTTCATGACCGAAGCTGGGTCCGGCGTCGACCAGGCCGTGCTTTCCGAATTGTCGCGGCGCCTCGGCATCGCCGCGCCTGACCCTCATGCCCGCCATCACGCGATGAAGTGGGGCAAGGGCTCGCTGCGCTGGGAACGGCACACGGAATTCTCCACCTATCTGTGGGAAGGACCGCTCTCCGAGAGCGGCCAGCGCCAGGAAGGTTCGCCTTTCGGCAACGGCTTTTCGCCGCCGGGAACGGTGATTTCCGGCATCAGGCTCGAAATCCGCAAATGGACGCAGGCGAGCGAAAAGCTGATCGCCGGCTTCGACCCGACCAGCCTGTGCTATTCGCTGGTCGAGCGCGGCAACGCCGCCATCGTCACCGATTTCCGCCAGGACGGTGACGGCATGACCCGCATGCTGGTGCTCGACCGCGGCCTGACGCCGGCACGCACCGGCGCGCTGGCGCAGCGGCTGATCGATATCGAAACCTACCGCACGCTGGCCATGCTTGGCCTGCCGCTGGCGCTGATGCTGTCGGGTCGCGCGCGCCGCATCGAAGACCGGCTGGCGCAGACCACACTGGAAATGAAAGTCGCCGAAACCCGCGACAACCAGACGCTGCTTGCCGATCTGACCGAGCTTGCCGCCGAGCTGGAGGCCGATGCGGCCTCCAGCCTTTATCGCTTCGGCGCCAGCCGCGCCTATGACGGCATCGTCGGCGAACGGCTGGAGGCGCTGGAGGAAGAGGCGGTGCCCGGCTACGATACCTGGGGCGGTTTCCTGCAGCGCCGCGTCGCCCCAGCCATGCGCACCTGCCGTTCGGTCGAGGAGCGTCAGGCCAATCTGTCGACGAAGCTCACCCGCGCCACCACGCTGCTGCGCACCTGGGTCGACGTCGAGGTCGAGAAGCAGAACCGCGATCTGCTGGCGTCAATGAACAACCGCGCCCGCCTGCAACTGCGGCTGCAGCAGACGGTGGAAGGGCTCTCGGTCGCCGCCGTCTCCTATTATGTCGTCGGCCTGATCGGCTATGTCGCCAAGGGCGCCTCGATCTTCGGCCATGCCTTCGCGCCCGAGGTCGTCACCGCCGCCTCGGTGCCGCTCGCCATCTTGCTGGTCTGGTGGGGCGTGCGCCGTGTCCGCCGCCTGCACTCCGAACCCGCCAAGCAGGCGGCCGAGTAAAGCCTTACCCTCCCCCTTGTGGGCAGGGCTATCGCATTTGAGTCATGAGCTGGAAGAGATAAGCATCGTTCCAGCCTGCACGCATCAT